>CAZCNS010000008.1:159411-184630 GCA_964500205.1 uncultured Chryseobacterium sp.
ACGAAAAACCTTTCTGACACCCCCTCGCCATCGCCCGGAGGCACGAAAAACCTTTCTGACGCCCCCTCGCCCCGCGTCCCTTCGTTGAGCGAAGCGAAATCCCGCCCAAGCGGGACCCCCATCCCCCTGCCACCTTTTCCGCCCACACTTCCCTCATTTCGTAAACCTATCTTTGCACGAATTTTTTCAGGGAGTACAAACCGGATTCAATGACACTTGACCCAGAGAAATTCCACGGTGAGGGCCTGACCTTCGATGATGTGCTGCTCGTTCCGGCCTACTCGGAGATCATGCCCAAGGATGTGAACATCAGCACCCGTTTCAGCAGGGAGATAGAACTGAAGGTGCCTATTGTTTCTGCCGCAATGGATACCGTGACCGAGTCGGCCATGGCCATAGCGATGGCGCAAGAGGGAGGCATCGGGGTCATTCATAAGAATATGACCATAGAAGCGCAGGCGCAAGAGGTGCGTAGGGTCAAAAGGGCCGAGAGCGGCATGATCATCGACCCCGTCACCGTTACCGCAGACATGCTGGTGAGCGATGCCCTCAAGATGATGGCCGAGTACAAGATCGGTGGCATTCCGGTCGTGGACGAGGGCCGCAAGCTGGTAGGCATCGTCACCAACCGCGACCTGCGCTTCGAGAAGGACATGACCCGCCCCATCTCGCAGGTCATGACCTCCGAGAACCTCATCACCGCCACAGACGTGACCGACCTCGCCAAGACCGAAGACACCCTTCAGCAGCATAAGATCGAGAAGTTACCCGTGGTGGATGCCGATTTCCGCCTCATAGGACTCATCACCTACAAGGACCTCATCAAGACCCGCCTCCGTCCCAATGCCTGCAAGGACCGCTTCGGCCGCCTGCGCGTGGCAGCTGCGGTGGGCATCACCGGTGACATGCTCGACCGTGTGAGTGCGCTGGAGGCTGTTGGCGTGGATGCCGTGGTCATCGACACCGCCCATGGTCACAGCAAGGGTGTGATCACCGCACTCCGCTCTGTCAAAGACAAATTCCCCAATCTGCAAGTAGTAGTAGGCAACATCGCCACGGGCGATGCAGCCAGAATGCTGGTGGAGAACGGTGCCGATGCAGTGAAGGTGGGCATCGGGCCGGGCAGCATCTGCACCACGCGGGTCATTGCGGGGGTGGGCGTGCCGCAACTCACGGCCATCATGGAGGTGGCGAAGGCCATCAAGGGGTCTGGCGTACCCGTCATCGGTGACGGAGGTCTCCGTTTCACAGGCGACATCGTGAAAGCCATCGCGGCAGGCGCGGACACCATCATGGCCGGCAGCATGTTCGCTGGCACAGAGGAGTCACCCGGGCAAACGGTGATCCTGGAGGGAAGAAAATTCAAGACCTATCGTGGCATGGGTTCGCTGGAGGCCATGCAGAAAGGCTCGAAAGACCGCTATTTCCAAGATGCCGAGGACGATGTTAAGAAACTCGTACCCGAAGGCATCGCAGGGCGTGTGCCTTACAAGGGCACGCTGCACGAGGTGATCTACCAGATCGTTGGCGGATTGCGGGCCGGCATGGGTTACTGCGGTGCAGCGACCGTGAACGAGCTGCAAACAGCCAAGTTCATCCGTATGTCCCCGGCCGGTGTGCGCGAGAGCCATCCGCACGGCATCACCATCACCAGCGAAGCCCCTAACTACAGTCCATAATCGACCGATAAGCCATTTTCCTTCCTGCGAATATCTTCGCGGGCCGAATTTTCTTTCAAGTCGCAACAACAACTTCAACAACCACAATAGAACATGAGCAAACAGTTTCTTCTCCGAATGGCCGTCTGCGCTTTGGTTCTCTCAGGCCAGAAGGCAATGGCGCAGGGCAACGACCCCGTGCTGCTGACAGTTGACGGACAGGACATCCGCATGTCGGAGTTCGAGGCGGTGTATCGCAAGAACAACCGTGAAAATCAGATCACCCCAGAGGATGCGAAAGAGTACCTCGACCTCTACATCAACTTCCGGCTCAAGGTGCGCGAGGCCGAAGAGATGGGTCTCGACACACTTAAGAAGTTCAAAGAGGAGTTCAAAGGCTACCAGAAGCAGCTCGCCAAGCCTTACCTGACGGACAAGAACGTTTCGGAGGCATTGGTGAAAGAAGCGTACGAGCGCATGACCAAGGACGTGAACGCCAGCCACATTCTGCTCAAGGTCGGCCCCGATGCGCTGCCCAAAGACACCTTGGCAGTCTATAACCGCATCATTGACATCCGTAACCAAGCGCTGAAAGGAGACTTTTCGGCTCTGGCCCGCAAGTACTCCGAAGACCCATCTGCAGCGGACAATGGAGGCAACCTCGGCTGGTTCTCCGCACTTCGCATGGTATATCCCTTCGAGTCGGGCGCCTACAACACACCTGTGGGAGAGATCAGCATGCCGGTGCGCACCCGTTTCGGATATCACATAATGAAGGTACACGAGAAGCGCGATGCCAAGGGCGATATCCGCGCAGCCCACATCATGATCAAGACGGGCAAGGAGGCATCGAAAGAGGATGTGGAAAAAGCGCGCGCCAAGGCGTTGGAGGTGAAAGGACTGCTGGACAGCGGTAAGAACACCTTCGAAGAGCTGGCGTCAAAATACAGCGAGGACAAGGGTTCTGCCACCAAGGGCGGTGAGCTGCCGCAGTTCGGCACGGGCCGCATGGTCGCAGCCTTCGAGAAGGCCGCTTTCGCCCTCAAGAATGTAGGTGACATATCAGAGCCTGTGGAGACCGAGTACGGCTGGCACATCATCAAACTGCTGGAAAGAATCCCCGTACCTGCATTCGAGAATGTGAAAGACGAACTGACCGCCAAGGTGGGCAAGGACAGTCGCAGCCAGCTGACCCGCACCGTGGTCATCGACCGGGTGAAAAACGAGGCCGGGTTCCGTGAGTTTCCTGCTGCGGTAGACGAGCTTTCCAAGTACCTGGACGAGCGGCTTATCGAGGGAAAATGGAATGCGGATACCGCACGCTACTTGGGCAAGCCTGTCATCAACATCGGCAAAAAGCCCTTCACACAGTATGACCTCGCCAAGTTCATCGGCCGCCAGCAGACCCGCAGGAAGCCCGAGGATCTGCGCGTGCTGCTCAACGGTTACTACAATCAGTTCATAGAGGAATCGGTACTTGCATACGAGGAGGACCGCCTCGAGGAGAAGTACCCCGAATACAAGGCACTTCTGCGCGAGTACCGTGATGGCATCCTACTTTTCGACCTCACAGACCAGAAGGTATGGTCAAAGGCGGTGAAGGACACATCGGGTCTTCAGGCTTTCCATGAGCAGAACAAAAGCAACTTCATGTGGGAACGCAGGCTCAGTGCCGACCTCTACCACGTGCAGAAGGACTCCATTCTCCAGCCACTTCTCGCTGAGCTGAAAAAGAACCTCAAGAAAGGTATCGACCGCGAGGCCATCACCAAGAAATACAACGCCAACTCTGGCCTGAACCTCCGCGTGGAGTCAGGCAAGTACCAAGAGGGCGATGAGGAGGTGCTCAAGAACGTACCTTGGGAGAAAGGGATACACGGCCCCATCGCAAACGGTGGCAATCAGGTGATCGTGGTGGTGAACGATGTGCTCGCCCCTGCACCCAAGACCCTCAAGGAGGCGCGTGGACTCGTTACAGCGGAGTATCAGCAGCATCTGGAGCAGGAATGGATCAAGAGCCTGCGTGCCAAGTATACGGTTAAGGCCAACCCCGACCTGCTGAACAGCATTAAGTAATATCCTTTGATGCTCAGAATGCCGCGTATTATTCTTTTGCACCAAAATGAAGGTGTATCCAATTGTTTTTTCAACCACATAGGGACATAGTTCACATAGGTGGCATGAAGCGGGAATAGACCCCGCAGGTGCGGGGTTTCTCATAGGGCTATGTGCGGCAGCTTTGCTGCTTATTTAAGGACTTTTCATCTATGTGTTCTATGTCCCTATGTGGTTCAATACTCATCCTGCAAAGAGGTGTTGCTGCGGTATTTAATGATTTCAATGGTATGACCCTTCCACGGGCCATCGTAACGCTGCTGCCCATCCTGCTGATGGGCTGCAACCTCTTCCAGCAAGAGGTGGAACGCAGTGTAGTGGCCGAAGCGGCAGGGCAGAAACTTTACCGTGATGATCTGCAACAGGCTATGCCATCTGGCCTCAGCGCGGAGGACAGCACCCTTTTCGCAGACAATCACATCCGCCAGTGGGCCACTCGGCAGCTCATGCTCGAGCGCGCAGAGCTGAACCTCAGCAGTGAGCAGAAGGACGTGAGTCGCAAACTGGAAGAATACCGCAGGTCGCTGCTGGTCTATCTCTATCAGGCTGAATGGGTGCGGCAGCAGATGGACACCGTGGTGTCGGAGGAGGAGATCGCCAGCTACCATGAGTCCAACAGCCGCGATCTTGAATTGCAGGAGGACATAGTGCGCGCCATGCTGATCGTGCTGCCCCTCAAAGACCCCGAGGCCGACAACATCCGCAAGTGGATGCGCAAGGACGATGACCCCGAACTGCGCTCGGTGCTGGAGACTTACTGCCTGCAACACGCCATCACCATGCACCTCAATGACAACGACTGGGTGCCGCTGGAGAATGTGATCGCCCAACTGCCAAAGGATGCAGGCATCACAGCTGCACAGGCACGCTATCGCAATTCATTTGATGTGAACGATTCTACGGCCCGCTACATGCTGGACATCAAGGAACTGCGACAGAAAGGAACCACTGCCCCCGTGGAATACGTCTCCGAGAACATCGCCTCCATCATCCTCAACCGCAGAAAACTGGAGATGATGCGCAAACTCGAACGCAACATCTATGAACAGGCCGCCAACAAGGGCAAGGTCATCATACACAACTGACTTCTCACCTCGCAGCCCTGACAGGGTTTTGAACCCTGTCAGGGCTTGGAAAACCATCAGACTTTGAATCAGGTAGAGGTCTGCTTCGCCCCCCCGCTTTACCCCCAATTCGCACGGGAGGGAACACTCGTGGTGGTGGTGGACATCTTCCGCGCCACCAGTGCCATGGTCACCGCGCTGCACCACGGGGCCAAGTCCATCATTCCAGTCTCCACGATCAAGGAGGCACGCGATTATCGCGACAGAGGCTTCCTTGCAGGAGGCGAGCGCAACGGTCAGGTCGTTGAGGGATTCACTTTCGGAAACAGCCCTTTCTCTTACATGCACGAGGGCATCCGTGACCGCGAGATCGCTCTCACCACCACCAACGGCACGCGGGCGATCAACATCGCGGCAAAGCAGCCCGACACACTCATCGCCATCGGTGCCTTCCTCAACCTCGGTGCGTTAGCGCGGTTTGCGGCTACGCAACAGCGGGATGTCATCATCCTCTGCGCTGGCTGGAAGGACCGCTTCAACATGGAGGATAGCCTCTTTGCCGGGGCACTGACCGACCTGCTGCTAATCAGCGGCCATTTCACTTCTGATTGCGACAGCGCCAATGCCAGCAGTCTGGTCTATCGAACAGCAAGACGCGACCTGCTACGCTTCCTTTCCAACTGCTCGCACCGCAAACGGCTAGCGCACCTTGACTTGGAACGAGACGTGAAATACTGCCTCCAGCGCGATGTGACGGACATCATCCCTGTATTCGACAACGGACGCGTCACCAACGCATCGGTCTGAGATCGCGTAAGGTCAGCCCGCCATCCCAGACAAAAAAGCCCCACGGAAATCTCCGCAGGGCTTTTTTTGTTGAAAGAACAACCTCGTCACCCATTCATCGAGATCAGGAACTCCTCGTTGCTATTGGTGCTCACAAGCCTACTGCGCAGGAACTCCATCGCCTCCACGGGATTCATGTCTGCAAGGTGGTTGCGCAGGATCCATATCCGCTGGAGCATCTCCTTGCTGACCAGCAGGTCGTCCCTACGGGTGCTTGACGACACGATGTCGATGGCAGGGAAGATGCGCTTATTTGCAATCTTACGGTCGAGCTGCAACTCCATGTTGCCCGTACCCTTGAACTCCTCAAATATCACCTCGTCCATCTTCGACCCGGTGTCTATAAGCGCGGTGGCAAGGATGGTGAGCGAACCACCGTGTTCAATGTTCCGTGCGGCTCCAAAGAAACGCTTGGGCTTCTGGAGGGCATTGGCATCCACACCACCACTGAGTACCTTGCCAGATGCGGGCTGAACCGTGTTGTAAGCCCGCGCCAGACGGGTGATGGAGTCGAGCAGGATCACCACATCATGGCCGCACTCCACAAGTCGTTTGGCCTTCTCCAGCACCATGTTGGCCACCTTCACGTGGCGGTCGGCTGGCTCATCAAAGGTCGAGGATATCACCTCCGCGTTCACATTCCGCGACATGTCTGTCACCTCCTCTGGGCGCTCGTCAATGAGCAGGATGATCATATAGACCTCCGGGTGGTTGGCCGCGATGGCATTGGCCACATCCTGAAGCAGAACGGTCTTACCCGTCTTAGGCTGTGCCACGATCAGGCCGCGCTGTCCCTTGCCTATGGGGCAGAACAGGTCCATGATCCTTGCCGACACCGATGCCTTGCCATTGGGCGCCAAGTTGAACTTCTCATCGGCAAAAAGCGGGGTGAGGTGCTCAAACGCCACCCGGTCGCGAACAAAACCGGGGTCACGGCCATTGATGCGCTCGATGCGGAGCAAGGGGAAGTACTTCTCGCCCTCACGCGGAGGCCGCACAATGCCGCTCACGCTATCACCCACCTTCAATCCGTAGGTCTTCACCTGCGCCTGCGAAACGTAAACATCGTCAGGGGAAGAGAGGTAATTGTAGTCGGATGAGCGCAGGAAGCCATATCCGTCTGGCATCAGTTCCAGCACACCATCGCTCTTGATCTCCACATCGTAACTGTAAGCGGGTTCTTGGCGCTGTTGCTGTTGCTGGTTCCGCTGCTGGTTATCGCGTTGTTGATTATCTCGCTGCTGGTTGTCTCTTGGCTGGCCATCATTGCGGCCACCGTTATCGCGGCCCCGGTTGTTTCGGTCGTTGCGCTGCTGCTGACCATCTTGTTGAGAACGCTCTTGCTGAGGGCGTTCTCCTCCTTGCGGGCGGTCTCCTTGCAGGCGCTGGCGGTCATCCCTGCCGCCACCCTGCTGGCGCACATTCGCAGCGGGTTGGTTATCGCGCGACTCGCGGGCAGCAATGGCATCGGCAGGAGTCCTGCGGGCGCGGATGGGCCGCTCACGGTTCGCGGGCGTCTGCTCGCTCGGCTCTGGGTCATCAAGCGGCAACTTGGTCTGCGGTTCCACTCGTGCCCGAGCGGGTGGGGCAACCACTGGGGCGGCCTCGTTCTCCACAGCCTCGGGAGCAACGTCTTTGCGCACCCTCGAACGCTTTGCTTTAGCCTCATCTCCTACAGCCGTTGGCTTGGCGATACTGCCGGTAGCAGCAGGCGCTTTACCATTGGCCGACACGATGGCAGCAATGAGGTCATTCTTTCTGAGGCCGGCAATGCTCGGTATACTCAGCTTTTCAGCGATATTCCGCAGCTCGGACACGAGCATGTTGGAAAGGTCTGCCTTTTCAAACATCAAGAAAACGGTATGTGTAAAGAAAGGATATGAAGCAGGTGGTCTCCTGCAAGGATGTGATGCAGTATGTCAGCAACAGGAGGTGCAATCCACGTCATTCAAAAGAAGAATGGAGAAGGATTGCGCGGCACAATGATACGAATTCTGAGAAAACACGGGGTTAGATCGCTATCAGCACAAAAACAGCATCATACCATCTGAAAGCGACATCATTATTCAGGACGCAGGGGCGATGGGTTGAGTGACATGGCCCGGTTGATCTCACGATACGAGGTCTGCTTCGGAACATGCAGAACTTCTGTGTTGACCTCATAGCCGCTCGACTCGTAGGTGACCTGATAGCTCTGTCCCGGCTGTAGCACGAACACGAATCGGCCGTTATCGGGTCGTGGGCGGTAGATACCCACCAACTCACCGTCATTGAGGTTGCTGACAGTGATGGTCACATCCATGGGCATGGCACCCGACTCATCCTCCACGATTGCTCCCTTGTACACGGTAACAGGCTCTTCCCTGTCCGTGTCGAGCAGTGCCATGTAAATGTCCTTACCTCCCATTCCATCAACGGTGGCGGATGCGTAGTAAGCGCGTTTGCCGTCCGCTGACATCACGAAGAAATAATCATCGTCAGGGGTGTTGATGGGGAATCCGAGGTTGAAGGGCGATGACCACTTCCCATCATCCTGCATCACCGAGAAAAAGATGTCATATCCCCCCATCGAGTTGTGTCCTCTGGAACTGAAGAACAGTGTCCTGCCATCGGGATGGATGAAAGGTGCCTCCTCATCGTATGGGGTGTTGATGCGCCTGCCGATGTTCTCAGCCACACCCCATTCGCCACTGGGCAGCCTGCGACTCACGAAGATGTCCATCCCGCCAAAACCGCTGCGGTCACTGGTAAAATAGAGCGTCTGACCATCGGACGACACACTTGCATGGCTCTCGCGAAACGCAGAATTGATGTTGTCATTGAGCCGAACAGGTTCTCCCCAAGCATCACCCTGTCTCTTGCTCACGTAGATATTGCCGATGCCGATGTCATCACGGTAGATATACAACTCATTGCCATCTGCCGAGAGGCTGATGCTGGCATCGTGCTGACCGTCAACATTGATCTGTGGGCCGATGCTCTTCGGGACACCCCAATCACCCGCGCTGTCCTTGCGTGAGATGAAGATGTTCTCGAAGTACTTGCCGTCCAGGTCCACCCGTGCATCGGATGTCAAGGGTCTGCGGCTTGTGAATATCAGCGTGGTCTCAGCAGAATCGACCACCGCAGCATACTCATCGAACTGGGAATTGATGTTCTTGCCGATGGGCACCAGCTCAACGCTCATGGGCGACTCGATGATGAGCTTCGCATTCTGACAGTTCTGCACGAGGCGTTTCACAGCTATCTTCTCCTCCTCGTCCCACACGTTGCCCTTGCTCAGATACTGCCTGTAGGCGGTGATTGCCTTGTCGAAATCGAGGTTGAGGTGATAGGCCCTGCCAAGGTAAAAGAAAGCATCGAGCGGAGCATTGGTCTCCTTGTACTGGTCTTTGTACTTCTCCGTAGTGGATGCTGCAGCCACCTCCAAGTACGGAACTGCCTTCTCCTTGTAGCCGGGTATGTTGAGATAGCATCTACCTATCAGATAGTTGATGTTGGCATTGCGCGGACTCAATTTGTGCAAGCCCAGCAGAAAATTCAGCGCCTCGGTGTACTCCTCATTGTCAAAAAGCTTGGAGGCATTGGGATATACCTCCTTGAACTCGGCCTCACGGTTCTGCGCCATAACAGCACCCGTCAACAGGCAGTTCAGCACAAGTACCGTCAAGAACCTTTTCAGTGAAGGGGCCATGAAAGGGAGTTGCAGAGAGACCATGATTCAGCCCCGAAGGTATACAAATGAAACAGGACTGCGCTTTTACGCATCGGTTGTCAAATGGTTCGGTTGATGTCCCAGTTTTCGAGATAGTCTGCAAATCTGCGGACAAAACTGCCACCGAGCGAACCGTCCACCACGCGATGATCATAGCTGTGTGAGAGGAACATCATGTGCCTGATGGCGATCGCATCGCCTTGCGGGGTCTCGATCACAGCGGGTTTCTTTCGGATGGCACCTGCCGCCATGATGGCGACCTGCGGCTGGTTGATGACGGGTGTGCCCATCACATTGCCGAAATTGCCCACGTTGGTGAGCGTGTAGGTGCCCCCCGATATCTCATCGGGCTTGAGTTTGTTCTCACGGGCGCGGTTGGCGAGGTCGTTCACCTCTGCCGCGAGTCCTACCAAGTTCTTCTGATCAGCGTTCTTGATCACAGGCACGATCAGGTTGCCGTTAGGCATCGCTGCAGCCATGCCGATGTTGATGTTCTTCCGCTTGATGATGTTGTGACCGTCCACGCTGATATTGACCCCGGGAAAATCCTTGATGGCCCGCACCAGACACTCGATGAAAATGGGGGTGAAAGTGAGCCTCTCGCCTTCTCGCTTCTCGAAATCCTTCTTCACCCGCTCGCGCCACAGTACCATGTTGGTCACATCGGCCTCCACAAAACTGGTGACGTGCGCAGACACGGATTTGGACATCACCATGTGATCCGCGATCATCTTGCGCATCCTGTCCATCTCCACAATCTCATCTCCGAGCATCAGGTTGACGGGTGCCGCCTGATGGACCACCTTGGCTGCCGGGGCGGCAGCTGGCTTGGGAGCAGACTGAGGAGCCGCTGCCACAGGTGCTGCCGCAGCGGGAGCTGTTCCTCTGTTCTCAAGGAATACGGCCATGTCAGCCTTGGTCACACGACCATCCTTGCCTGTCCCGACAATGGCCTCCAGCTCTGCAATGGACACTCCCTCCTCCTTGGCGATGTTGCGCACCAATGGTGAATAGAACCTGCCGGATTCGGAATGCTTGGGGATGTCGCCCACCACCACTTGAGCCGTGGAGGCTGCCACAGGTGCGGTTGCAGCTGACTCGACAGCAGGTGCTGAAGGTGACGCTGGCGAGGATGACTGCGTCCCTGACTCAGTGGCAATAACGGCC
Source organism: uncultured Chryseobacterium sp. (assembly GCA_964500205.1). GTDB lineage: Bacteria > Bacteroidota > Bacteroidia > UBA10329 > UBA10329 > UBA10329. The sequence goes on from CAZCNS010000008.1 coordinate 169,977, forward strand.
ACCCTTGCTCCCACTTGAACCACATCGCCTTCTCCGCAGCACTGCTCTGCCAACACTCCGTCAACGGGCGAAGGAATCTCGGAGTCCACTTTATCGGTGGCTATCTCCATGATGGGCTCATCGGCCTCGATGGCATCTCCTGGCTGCTTGAGCCACTTGATGACCGTGGCCTCTGCCACACTCTCGCCCATCTTGGGCATCAATACGTCCACATTGGCCATGACGTTCCTTTTGAATCGAATGGTGGCAAAAATAACCGCTTATTTAGAAGCATACCCGACCAGCGTCACTTCATCCTTGCAGATGCTGAAGCGCATTCTATCCTCTTTTGATTCAAGCTGATAGACACGGCATGGTCCCGATCTGACATCGCTCTCACCGAAACGCACCGAGCTCCCTGCCACGCGCTGAAGCAACAAGGAATCGGGAAACGGAAGCTCCACTGAGGGGTCAACGAGGATGGTATCGGCCAACCGCAGCTCCTGAATTACGCGGTCGTTAGGCGTCCATGCCGGTAGACTGTCCCGATTTCTGAACAGAAGCCCGTAAACTATGAGTGAACCGAGCAGGAGCCCGAAGGCGAAGTACTTGAAGCGATGGAGGAAATTCACTTGCGGGTGAACAGATTTCTGGTAAAATCAAGGAACTCCCTCCGCTGATCGCTGTCGGTGAATATCCTACCAATGGTGTCGATATAGTCTTTCAGCCCAGGGGCGTCCTTCACCTCATCGGCAGACGCAATGGCAGGCGCAGTGCCTCCCGTGCTCTTGTTGATCCGGATGGTGTGGTCGGCTGGGGAGCTTATGCCGCTGAGACTGTCGGCCTTGGCAAAACGTTCCTTGGCCTTGTCGGCATAACCCAGAGACTCCTCGGCCAGCCCAAGATTGTTGTAAGCCACAGGGTCCTCGGGGTCCAGTTCCACTGCCTTACGGTAGTCTTCCATCGCACCCACCACGTCTCCGGCAGCATTGCGTGCAAATGCACGCATGGAGTAGCGGAAACTGTAGGTCGGGTCGAGCTGCACGCATCTATCAAGGTCGTTGAGCGCACCGGCCTTATCGCCCAGCCTCAACTTCACCACCGCGAGGTCTGAGAGGTAGTTCACATTATCAGGGCTCATGGTCAGTGCCTGCTTGAAACCCAAGAGCGCGGTGGTCTCATGGCCTTGTTTGAGCTGCGCCAACGCAAGGAGATACACAGCCCGATGATTGTCCGGACCGGATTCCACTGCCAACTCAAAACTGCGTACCGCCTCATCCACGCGGCCTGCTTGAAGATGCTCCTCGCCTTTTGTGAGATGTAAAGACATTGTTCTTGCTTGGTCTGCAAAGGTAGCCCGTCTGCAAACGTCTCACCACACGGCTCTCAGTACATGCGCCCTACCTGTGCCATCCGTCACCGTCACGGCATAGATGCCCCCTGTCGGGAGATCCAACCGCTGCCGCACTGCGTCCGTGCGCATCCGCACATGCACCCTGCCGTCCATGCCGATGACCGTGACCGTGGCAGGTAGCCAGCCGTCCGGCACATGCAGCACATCCGCCATCATCCTCGGGAAATCAGCCTCTGAGGGCAGTGCGTCCTCGATCACCGTTACTATTTCCTCACCGCAGACAATGGGCATCCCAGCCAAAAAGCGCACCTGTGCGGGTGTCATGTTGGCGTTCAACGCCAACGGCAATCCGACCATGGGCAGAACATCGTTCATGTATGCCGGAAAGCTTCCGTCCGCATAGAGCAAAGACTCAATGCCGATATCCTCTGTGCCTGCGGGAATCACCGTACCAGTTCGGTTGTTGCCGTGGCTTAGGTGGCCGTTTCCATTGAGCATGAAATTTCCCATGAACATGGCCGAATTCGTCATCTCGTTACCGATGACGTTCATCGAGTCGGTCTGGGTGCTGGCATCAGAGAAGAAGCCGTAAAGCTGCGCCCTGTTGCGGAAGAAAGTGTTCATCGGCCCATTGTTGCCATGGGATGCATCGACCACCATGTGCTGCACCGTGTTGCCCTCCGCTAGATTCATGTAAGGATAGTTGCCATGCATCACAAGGTCGCCTGCCGAGTTGGCAGGCAGCGAAACGTCCGTCCAGTAAGGGTCGAAGCTGTAGTTGTAGGCGAACACATTGCCATTGGCACCGCTCTGCGCGATCATGGAGTGGCGAAGGAGTTCGAACACCGAGTTCTCCACGCGGCAGAAACTCGCGCCCTCCTGCACCATCACTCCATAACCCTGTCCACCGTTGCCATGACCTACCGCGTTCCACATCTGGCAGCCCTCCACCGTCACGTGGGCCGAGGACCGGATGTTCACATGGGCAAAGTCCGCCCGCTTCGACTTCACGTTGCGCACCACGCAGTTGAAGGCATTGTGGAAAAGCACGTTCGCACCCTGCACATGCCCATCGGCCATGTTCCAGATGCGCAGGCACTCCAACCCCACGGCACGCAACGGCTCCATGCGGTGGATGCGCGGACTGCGCTCCATCGGATACCACGTGTTCAGCGGGTCGGAAAGGGTCAGCACATTGCCCTCCACTGCCATCACCTCCACCACCTGCCCCACTGTGCCGTGCGCCCAGCTGGAGAAAACAAGGTCCTCATCATCCATCCGCAGGCGCACCACATCTCCGGCCGCGATGCCCGATGCATCCTCAAGCACAATGGATGTCTCGCCCCGTGCGGCAGCCTGCGCCAAGGGCATCGGGGTGGGGCTCATGGTGCCAGTTACACGGATGAGGTCGGCCTGTGCAGGAAGCTCGAAGCGCAGCATGGAACCACCCTCTGCCCCTCGCAAAAAAATGCTGTCGGGTAGCGTCACGGTCGATTGGAACACCACATGCCCCTCTGGGAACACCACCGTGCCCGCCCCGCCTCCGAACGATGCGATGGCAGCCGTCAGGGCCGCATCGGCTGTGGCCCCGTCCTCCAGCACATTGCCGAAATCTGTGAGCAGCACCTCATTGGTTGGTGCATTCAGCGATGCCGGAGCGCCTGCAAGGTGCCAGGCGGTCTGCCGATGGGGCGGAATGCTCACTTGCGCAGAGAGCTGCACACTCCAGCACAGGAGCAGCATCAAGGGGAAGGGGCTGATTTTCATGCTGTGAAAGTAACATTTACCGGATTTATCGCCCCCTTTCCCGACCTGCGCATTTCCTTTGCATCCCTCAAAAAAAAGCGCACATGACCATCACCTCCGTCAAAGAGACCCTACGCCAGGCCAACTTCTTCCTCCGCACCATCGGCATGAAGCAGATTCCGCTCATCTATTATGTAGGTGCGCGGGTGGTCGAGGCCGATGCCGACCGCACCGTCATCCGCATACCGCTGAACCGCAGGACCAAGAACCACCTCGGCAGCATGTACTTCGGTGCGCTGGCCATCGGTGCCGATGTAACTGGCGCATGGACGGCCTTCATGCTGTTGAAGGAGACCGGCAAGCCCGTCAACATCGTATTCAAGGACATGCAGGCGCGATTCCTCAAGCGGCCCGAAGGCGATGTGCATTTCACCTGTGCCGATGGGCAGGCCATCCGCCAGATGTTCGAGGCCACCGTGCAGGACGGAGAGCGCAAGGAACTGCAGGTGCGCGTGGTGGCCACCGTGCCGAGCGTGAGCGGAGACCAGCCCGTTGCGGAGTTCGACCTCACCCTGAGCGCACGCTGTCACAAAGGCTGACCATCGGACGGCAGGGCACCCCGCAATCCAAGCTCCACTGCCTCCGGTGCCAATATGCGCCCATCCTCCACCGTGAAGCGCAGCAGCGTGCGCATCTTGTGAAAACCGTGGATGCCCGCTGCCCCCGGATTCATGTGCAGCAATGACAGCGCAGGGTCGCGCATCACCTTGAGGATGTGCGAATGGCCGCAGATGTAGAGCCCCGGGCGCTCGCGCAGCAACAGTTGCCGCACCCGTGCCACATAACGGCCCGGGTAGCCCCCGATGTGGGTCATCACCACCTTGAGGCCCGCGATGGTGAATACCGCGTCCTCCTTCCACACCGTGCGCACCTGCGCCCCGTCAATGTTGCCATGCACCGCCCGCACAGGTGCGATGGCCGACAGGCGGTCCGTTACCGAGAGGTCGCCAATATCGCCTGCGTGCCATATCTCATCGCAGCCTTGCAGGTAGGTCAGGAGGGCATCATCCAAATGGCCGTGGGTATCAGAAAGCAAGGCAATGCGCGGCATGGGGCGAAGGTAGCGCGGCAGGACCCAACCACCTTGGATCCGAGGCCTACATCCCGTCCTTCACCGATGAATCAAGAAGGCCAGACAGCTATCAACCGCAGGGCTTCTTCCTGCCTCCAAACCCCTCCGCAGGCCAAAACCACCGAAACGCACCAAATGCGCTGAAACCCACGCCAGCACTGCGTTTCCAAAAACGGAAGAGGGCTACTGGAGGGCGGAAGAGCACTACTGGAGGGCGGAAACGCGCTACTGCCGAGCGGAAATAACCAACTTCTGGACGGAACTCCGCCACATGGCATCGTAAGCGCGTGAAAGGACTGCGGAGCTACCTAACGGTTTGGCGCGGCTCCCTTACCAATGGACGGAAACGCACCACTGAAGAGCGGATGCGCGCCACTATTCATCAGAAACGGTTGCCACCGCGCTTTGAGCATGATTGTAAGGCCAAACTCCGCAAACAAGCACCTGCAGGGATACGCAATCAAAAAGCCAACCCAGCGTTGCGCATTCGTAAGCCCCTTGAGATCTGCAAAAGACCACCGGCCCGTTGGCGGCAATTTCCTATGGCAGAGAACTAAAAAACAATACATTAGTAGCCTCTTCAGCAAAGGGAGTTAAGGGTGATGGTATCGTTAGCCAATAGTTGGGGCACATTTGAATGAAACGACCGCAGAAGCTTTACAAAGTTTACCGTTGTCAATGGACGAAGGACGGTCAGGTTCATCGGACGGAGAAGTATTTCGCCAAGGACTTCATAGTGAAACTTGACAAGACACCACCACCAATTGGATACGGAAACTCGTGGTTTGAACCGTACAAGTATAAATGGTACGACTTCCATCACTTGCGTTTTTTGTGGTCTGGATTATCATCATGGTTTAAATCAAGCATAGCTAAAAGGAAATTCAGCACACTAAATAAGATCATGGCGACCATAATTATGTTAGGAACATTCGCCATTACCGTGCTATCATATTTAGACCAGAAAACCATTGAAAGACTTGAAATCGAAAAAGCTAAAATTCAATTTGAAAAATCTAATCTTCAATCAACTGTGGACAGTTTGACGAAGGAAATAGAAGCATTGAAAACCCCCCATATTGTAATGCCTTCCGACAGTTCGACAGCAACCGAAACGTGAAAGAAAAGAAATGAAAAACGTGCCCCGACAACTGCTAATAATAACGCTTGCGACATTACGTCTATCTGTCTTTGGTTCATTCTGTTGTGTTCCCATATCTCGAAATCTAAGTTGTTTCTCAGCATTATTTTTAGCAGCACCGTTGGAGTTAATTATGAAAATGAGACTGACAACACTATTGTTTGTGCTACTGTTTCTTTCTGCCTGCTTGAACACAAGCATAGAAAACGAAGGAAAAGTTCTTGGTTCGAAAGACGGTGTAGACACTTTATACGTTTCCGAAAACAGCTACTACTTTGGCGAATTTGAGGGTGGCGAGGTGAATGGAATAGGTAGAACTTTTCTTTCATCAGGTAATTGGTATCTCGGACAATGGAAGAATAGAAAATGGTCAGGCATTGGAGAAGCCTATTGGTCAGATGGAGAATGGGAAGGCGACCATTGCATTGGGACGTTTAAAAATCACGAGATGAATGGGTTCTGTATATACACAACCAAAGACGGGACAGTCACTAAAGGCTTTTACACTAATGGGTTAATGGACGGAATTGGCTTTCGACAATGGGGTAATAACATCTGGAAAGGTGATTATTACCTCGGAAATTGGAAAAACGGAACTATGACAGGTATTGGAATGTACTTTGACTCATCAGAAGACTCTTTGGTAAAAGGCGTTTTCAAGAACGGGGATTTGTCTAATTTGGAAATTATTTCAACTTCCGACTCGCTGTCGTGGATAGAAACAATAGATAGCCAAGCGGACATCGTTTTACAAGAAATGGAGATTATCAAAGGAAAGTTCAAAAAGCTTGAATCAAAAAGAAATAACTAACTCCAACACCCACTAAACCTAATGCGTGCTACAGTACGTCAGTCGGTCTCAGTTTCGTTCTGCGCTGTTCGTGCATGGCGACAGGACGGCAGTTTCTAACGCATTATCTTTAGCGGCAACCGTTCAATATTTCTACAATCCCTATTGGTTCAGCCATCCGACAGAGAGCGGATTTGGAAGCGTTTACTTACTTTCACCAACACCATTAACCCATACCCCAACCATGACGAAATACATCTTCCTGTCCCTGACCGTGCTCTTCGCTGCCTGTGGCAATGGCGATGACAGCAACGCGCCTGCCAACACAACCACCGAAGTTGACCTTTCGGGCTTCACCAAGGAGTTCGAGTATGCGATAGATGCCCCGGGCATGTTCCATCCCGACCTCACGGACGAGGATTTCTCGGATGTGTCGGCCATCATGGTAAGCCTGCTCAACGATGCACTGGCGGGCAAATTGCAAGCACTGGACCCCATCACCGAGGAACCGATGGATGTGGCGCAGCTCCGCGCGAAGCTCTTCTACACGGATACGGTGTATTACGAAGACCCGAATACCAACCAGACGGTGGCAGAGGCCATCACCCGCGACCTGGGCCGGGAGTTCCACTCGGTGAAGTTCCGTGAGCAATGGCGCTACAGCCCTGATGGCGCGGTGATAGAGCGCAGGGTGCTGGCCTTGGCTCCGCGCATACCGGTGTACAGCAGCACGGGCGATGATATCCGCGGCTACACCTCGCTCTTCTGGATAAAATTGGAGGACGGGAAGTGAGGCTTGCTCTGCTCATTGTGCTGTCGGCATGGCTCTGCGCCTGTGGACGCATCATCCCCACCCATGATGCTGACCTGTTGCGCTACTTCGCTCGCCAAGGACAGGATGCGGCCATACTGTACGACACGTTGAATGGTAGGGCTGTTCATTGGGTGGATGTGAATCCATCGGCCAATGACACGGCTCCCGTGGTGATATTCGTGCATGGCGGGGCAGGGCAGATCTCGCATTTCCTGCATTTCATGAGCGACACGCTGCTGAACCGCAGCACGAGGATGCTGGCATTCGACCGCTTGGGTTACGCCCCGTTCGACCTGTGCGAATCAGAGCCTGACATTGAGGTGCAGGGCCGCGTGATAGGCCGCATTCTGAGCCATTACAGCTATCCGTGGGCCATCGTGGTGGCACACTCGTACGGTGGGGCCATCGCGCTGAGCCATGTGGCGGAGCGTCCGGAGGGCATCAAGGCCGTGTTCCTGCTCTCGCACGCGATAGACCCTGACCGCGAGCCGGAATTCCGGTCGGTGGTGGTGACGCAGTGGCCTATCACTCGCTGGGCCATTCCCTGCCGACTGCTGACCGCTGCAGATGAGCACTTGGCCCACCCGGCAGAGCTGCGGAGGCTGCGACCACGCCTCGAGGCCATGCCCCCTACGCCCATCGTACATCTTCATGCGAAATGGGATTTCATCATTCCGTATGATAATGTGGAGTACTCCAAGGAGCTGTTCCCCGACACGATGCTGAAGGTCATCACCATCGACCGAGGCGACCATTTCGTGCCTTGGACAGCCAAGGACCTGATCACCTCGACCCTCGACTCGTTGATCCGGATGCCTTGACAGACCCGACTTAACAACCTGAGTTCCGGATAAGAATTTTCTAAAAGGCCATCCCTTCGGGACTTGTAAGACCTCATGTGTGGCGTTTTGTACCATACGGACGTTCCTACGGAACTTTTCAAAGCGAAAGATTCAAGATAAAGCCCCATCGGGGCGGCCGTATGGTAGACAAATGTTCACGATTGCTTTGAAAGTCCCTCAGGGACGGCCGTTTCACAGTTTGGTTATCCCGAACTCGGGTTAACGGGTTTTTGAAACCTGTCAGGTCTTTATGGCATGAACATTCACCCGCTGACGGTGTTCGGGACACATGAGAAACGCTATCATCATCGGAGGCAGGACGGGTGTCGGAGCCTCTACCGCGAAGCTGCTGCGCGATGCAGGTTGGAATGTCATCACCACCACCCACAGCGAACACACGGAAGGTCACCTGCACTGGGACGTGACCACGGAGGTGCCCGACCTCTCGGCCCTACCGGAAGAGATTCACGCCCTGGTCTATTGCCCCGGCACCATTCAACTGAAGCCATTCAAACGGTTCACAGACGATGACTTCCGACAGGACCTGGAGATCAACCTGCTCGGTCTGGTTCGGGCGGTTCGCGTGTTGGAGTCGCGACTGAAGGCCGGTAGCGCATCGGTGGTGACTTTCAGCACCGTGGCAGTGGCGCAGGGCATGGGATTCCACGCCTCGGTGGCGGCTTCAAAAGGGGCGGTAGAGGCGTTGACCCGCAGTCTGGCTGCGGAGTACGCGCCAACGGTGCGGTTCAACTGCATCGCGTTGGGCCTCACAGATACCCCGCTTGCAGACAGACTGCTGAACTCTGATGCCAAGCGCGAGGCCGCAGCGTCCCGTCATCCACTGAAGAACATCGGCAACCCCGATGATGTGGCCGCGATGGTGCAACTGCTCGTGAGCGGTCAGGGCAGGTTCATCTCGGGCCAGACATTTGGCTTGGATGGCGGACTGAGTACATTGCGCACTGCCTGATTTCCTGGCCTACTTCGCAGCATGAGCTTACCCACCGCGATCTTCTGGTTCAGGCGCGACCTGCGCCTCGATGACAATGCCGGACTCTATCATGCCCTGCGATCGGGCATGGCAGTGCAACCTGTCTTCATCTTCGACCGCAACATCCTCGACCATTTGCAGGACAAGGACGACCGCAGGGTGGATTTCATTCACCGCGCGCTGGCGGGACTGAAGGGCGAACTGGAAAGGCTCGGCTCCACGCTCATCGTGCGGCAGGGAACACCGTTGGAGGTCATCGGCCAACTGACGGAGGAACTGGGCGCAAAGGCGGTCTTCACCAATCACGACTATGAACCCTACGCCCGCAAACGCGATGAGGCCGTGGGAAAAATGCTCGAAACACGCGGCATTGCGTTTCACACTTTCAAAGACCAATATATCCTGGAGAAGGACGAGGTGCTCAAGGATGACGGGAAACCTTACACGGTCTTTACGCCTTACAGCCGCAAATGGAAGGCCGCGCTCAAGGATACAGACCTCCGCCCCTACCCTACCATGGAACACAGGGAGGCATTCAGTAAAAGTGGGCCAGCGAGCATGCCTTCCCTCCGCGACCTCGGTTTTCAGGAAAGCGACCTCGTCATACCACCGACCTCGGTAGCAGACGAGCTCATCAGCAAGTACCACGCTACCCGTGATATCCCGTCTCTGCGCGGTACATCTCGGCTTAGTGTTCACCTGCGCTTCGGCACGGTGAGCATCCGCGAACTGGCACGCAAGGCCGCCCCGCTCAACGAGACTTTCCTCAACGAGCTGATATGGCGCGATTTCTATATGATGATTCTGTGGCACTTCCCACATGCCGCCACATCCGCCTTCAAACCGCAGTATGAAAAGGTGCAGTGGGAATCTAACGAGGAGCATTTCAAGGCATGGTGCGAGGGCCGTACGGGCTATCCCATCGTGGACGCGGGCATGCGGGAACTCAATGCAACTGGATTCATGCACAACCGTGTGCGCATGGTAGTGGCGAGTTTCCTGACCAAGCATCTGCTGCTCGACTGGCGTTGGGGTGAAGCCTATTTCGCAAGAAAACTACTCGATTTTGACCTGAGTGCCAACAACGGGGGCTGGCAGTGGGCGGCAGGTACCGGCTGTGATGCCGCGCCTTACTTCCGTGTGTTCAACCCCGAAGCGCAGACATTGAAATTCGACCCTGAGCTGCGATACATCCGCAAATGGGTGCCCGAATTTCAGGAACTGACCTACCCACGGCCGATCGTGGAACACAAGTGGGCAAGGGAGCGCGCAATAGCCCGGTACAAAGAGGGGCTTCAATAAAAAAAGACCCGGACACTTATCGCATCCGGGTCTTCCATCTTTCATTCAAACTGAATCATCACTATTCACCAGTCTCGCGCTCGGCCTGCATCTGCTTGGCCTCTTCGATTTCGATGGGGGTGTTGTTGAACCTTGCGGTGACCTCAGACTCCCTCACACCGAGGGTGTTCACCTCAAGCTGCAGTGCCGCAGCCTCCTCAAAGGTCTTGAACGCTCCGATGGTGTAGATCTTCACACCACCTGTGGTCACCTGCATCTCTACACCATATTGAGCGATGAGCTTCGAGAGTTTGTCCAGCTCAATCCGAAGACGGTACTCCCGCAGCTCGACACCGAAGGACAGAACGTCAACATTCTCCACATCCGCGTAAACGGGCCGCTCATAGAAAGTTTCACCTCGCTCCATGCGACTAAGGTCACCAGCCACATTCTTCACTGCCTTGTCCGACACGCTGAAGGCTTGGGCCACACCACTGGCACGCAGCTCGTTCTGCGCTTTCTCGGCCTCGTTGAAGTCACGGAACACACCGAGCGTGAATACCGAGGTGGAGTCATTGATCTTGCGTTCCACCAGACCCGGCATTTCACTCAACTTCTTCTTGAGCTGAGTCGGGACATCCTGATTGACGAACGTACCGAGGTGTACCGTGTAGGTCGGAGCCTTGTCCTTCTGAGAGTACAGATACTCTGGAGTCACTTCGCTACGCTTGAGCGACATGGTGTCTTCTCCGTACTGTTTGTAAATATCCTGATAGCTGAGGGCCACACCATCAGCATCGACAATGGCACCGGCCGGGGTGTTCAGCTGCTTGTCGCGGAAGTCAGCAATACCATCCTTGTCACGGTCGAACGGACAACCGCCCTCGTCAACCGGGATGCCCTTTGGCGTTCCGGAGCACTTGTCGAGGAAGTCGGGCACACCATCACCATCACTGTCAATGGTCTCAAGTTCAGAGAAATCAAAGAAGTAATCGTCCTCCACCATGATCTTGGGAGCCTTCTTCTTGAAGGGGTCGAAACGGTAGATGAAAGAGAGCTGTGTGGTGAGAAAACCATCATTGGACAGCAAGCCGCGGTCTCCACCGGAAGCATTGTCGATCAGGTCGGTCGTGGTGAACCAGTAGGTAGCACCGAGACGAACCGCCACTTTACGAGAGGCATTGAAGTCGAAACCGAAACCTACCGGGAAGGCCACCGCTGTTACCGGAGACTGGCTCAGGCGCGTCTCGTAGTCATAATCACGGTCTATGATGCGGATGTCCTGACTCTCCGGGTTAGCTTGGCTCACATTACGGATGAGGCCATCGTCCCAGTAGTTATAGGTCTGCACATTGCCATCGAGATCGACCATGGAAAGGTCGCTGTAAACCCGGTAGTCTGTGTAGCTGGCTCCCACAGAGACGTATGGCGTGATGCCAACATGGCTCCGCAGCACATTGTGGAAGTTGTAAACCAAGTTGGCCCCAACCCCGAACACCTCCGACTGGAAATTACGGTTGGGCGCAAAGTTGTTCTCGTTGCCATTGAGCCAGCCATAGACGGCATCCACATTCAACTCCAAATAGTTGGTCACATTGGCCCCAATACCCAAGTTGAACATCGGACGGTTTCCGAGCGTGTGAATGGCCACATTGTCTCGGTCAACCACATCACCGAAGAAGCGATTGATGCCCACACCACCATGAACGTTAAGCATGAAGCGGTAAGGCTCTTTCTCACGCGGTACCCGCTCTTTCTTCGGTTTCTTCTCCTTCACGGCAGAAGTGTCTGCTGCAATCGGAGCACCGACAGCCTCCTCCGTCACTGGGGCTACTGGCGTTGTAGGCGACTGTGTCTCTGATGATACCTGTGAAAAGGCGACCGTAGATACACTGAGCATCAGTGCAAGAAGATTCAGCTTTCTCATTTCTCTATTCAACATTTTACCGGGGGTTATTTCAGTCCTCAAAGAAAAGGTCTATCAGTTCATTTATGTCATTCTCGGAATAACGGGAGCGTCCCTCTTGAAATTCCTGAATGATACGATTGATCTCATCAGCCGTCAGGCGACCATCACCATTGTAGTCAACGTCTTGGTACTTGCGGGCAAGGAAGCGCTGCTGAGGCGTCAGGCCATCCTCCTTACGGTTGGGGAGGATGTTCAGTTTTCCATCCACATAGACGGCCAAAGTTCCACCGAAGTCAACCACCCGTGCACCCTCCATCTTATCGCGGTACAGTTCAACAAGTTCAAGAATATCCTGAGCGGTGTACACCGAATTGCCATCCATCAACTCTTCAATGGCACGGAGTACTTCGTCAGAGGAGATGAGACCATCACCATTGAAATCGACCAACAGGAACTTTTCAGGAATGAGTGTCTGCTTCGGTTTGTCCTTGGTGATGTTTACCGTGGTCGTTTTGCCCACTTCACCGTTATCAACCATCTCACCGTAGATACGATAGGCCACATCGTACACCTCATCCACATTGGCTGCGCGTTCGGGTGAACCACTGAATACCTCCTGCATCACGCGGTCCATGAAAGCGCTGGACTCGGAGGGTGTACCAGCATCCTTCGCAAGGGATATCAGCACCCTTGTCAGCTCCTCACGCTGTTGCGCTGTTATCTCTCCGGAGACTGATACCACGTCTTGTTCTCCAGCATCCTCGCGTTCAACCTTTGGCGCGTCCTCCGCGGATATTGACTCGGGTCTCTGAGGTGTCTTGCTCTGTGAGTGTTCCACCTTCACCGCAACTGCCTGCTCACTAACTGACGAAACGGGTACTTCCGCAGGTTTGGCTTCCTCGGTCACTTTGGTCTTTGGAGATGGCCCCGTAGCGACAACCACCGTCTTGCTGCCTCCCTCTGTTGGGGTCGGTAGGGTCATCACGCCACTCGGGAAAATCACCGGAATCATGGCGCGAGTGGTGCCTACAGAATCGAGATAACGCTCCCACATCATTTCATCTGTAAGGCCGATGCCATCAAGATTGGCGATCTTGTCCATGCCAGTGAACTCCTCCTTGTCGCGGTAGTCCGCGATCAGGTCACGGTCGGTATCCACAGGGCAGCCCCTCTCATCAACCTCCACACCATCCAAGGTCTGATGGCAGCTATCTTGGAAGTTGGGAACTCCATCACCGTCCTCATCAGCAAGATAAAGGGCCATGAAATCGAACTCATCGAAATCAGGCCAATTACGCTTCTCAGCTTTCTTGACCTTCACACCGATGGCATAATTCACCTGTAAAGAGGTGTAGAGGAACATGTCATTGGCACCGTTGCCCTGACGGTCGCCATCCCCACGATGCGTGAAATCATCGATAAGGTCTGTCAGCGTGTAATGGAAAGCAGTGCTTAGACGGGCACTCACCCTACGTCCCATCTTGAAATCGAGACCTGCACGGAACGGTATAGCGAATGTGAACAGGTCGTACTTCCCGAGACCATCATTGTTCATCTCGCGCAGGTCGGTCTCATAATGATAATCGCGCTGAAGCTCCACTGCCAGGTGTGCGGTCTCACTATTCTCTGGTCGATCCATGATCGAACCGTCCGTCCAAAAATGATATAGATTGCCATTGGCATCTCTCAGGTCTGTCTTGCTGTCGAAGTGCACAAATGACACGCCTACAGCAACGAACGGCTGCACAACACCGGGCTTCTTCTTGTAGAAATGATTGAAATTGTAGCTCACCCCAACCCCTCCAACGAACAGCTCGGAGCGGAAATTGCGGTTCCGCAGCGGATCGCGGCTACGTTCGTTGACCGTGATGTCGCCATAAACAACATTCAATTCGAGGTCAAAATGTTTCGAGAAATTGGCAGATGCGAAGAACTCATAACCCCAACTGCTGGTGAAAGGATGGAACAGGTTGTTGTCGCGGACATCACCGAGATAAGTAAAAAACCCAGTGCCAAGGCCGATCTTGGGGGCGAACACCGCATCATCTCCACGGTTGTCGATGAACTGCGAGTAGTCGCTCTGCGCTGATGCGGAGGCGAACGCGAAAGTCAAGTAGAGCGCTGAAAGTAACCTTCTTACCATGGGCCTTCGCTGCTGTGGCTTAGGCGGCTAAAATAGACAATCTGACCTCGTTACAACAGAAGGTTACAGAAATGCAAAATCAGACACTCCCGCCTAATCCTGATCGAAATAAAAGTCGATGAGATTCTGGATATCCTCCACCGTGAATTCAGCATCTCCATCAAAAAGTCTATCAATGCAATGCAGCACCTCTTCTGCAGAAATGTAGCCGTTCTTATCGAGGTCGGCCCAGTGGAAATCCCCTGAAGATAATTTGGGTTCAGAGTCCTCAAAATCTGCTTCGCTCAAACTTTCGGAGGTCGGTCTCCTGCGTTCCTCCGATGGTCCGGTCGGTTGCTTTGCTGTTGGTTTCTCAGCAGACTGTGCCGTATCCGGCTGTTGCAACTCCTCTACAACCGCTGCGGCAACGATAGCGGACTCTGTGGTCTTTGCCACTGCCACACCCGCACCCATTGGTTCACCATTTTCATCCACCAGCTCCGCAACGGGAACTCCGCCCACCGCCATACCGAGCTGGGAGACATCGCCCACC
>CAZCNS010000009.1:0-49514 GCA_964500205.1 uncultured Chryseobacterium sp.
CACCTCTTCCCATTCCGAACAGAGAAGTTAAGCCCACCAGCGCAGATGGTACTACGGTAACACGTGGGAGAGTATGTCGTTGCCTTAATACATTGTAGCCTCGATTGCGAAAGCAGTCGAGGCTTTTTTGTTATCGTTGAGTGAGTTCTACGCTTTAAACCTGCTTCGTTCCTTTGTGTCTGGTTAAAGGCGATGCTTACTTGTTTTTGATGAGGTTTGTCCTTGTGCAGTTCGTATCCCTGCTGCTGCTTTGTGGCTGTGTTGACCTGCATGCACAGGTGATCGGAGGAGTGGACACCATCCCAAAGAACGACACTTTGCGTGCTTACCGAGTGCGATTCGGTGATTTTGACTCACCTGGCAAGAGTGAACGATTGGTCAACAATCTTGATGGCATCCATCGTTATCATTCGCATTTAGATCTGGTGTCGGTAAGAAATGACCTTGGTAATATCGGGTCATCGGATCATGTCCTGCTCTTTGGTTTTGACAGACCATTTGGTTTTTCCTTCACTGACTCCCGATCGATGTTCTTCAAAAGGACTGAGGACAGGCAATTCCTTCTTACTGATAAGGCATTTACGAATGTCAGGTATGTGAATGGTCAGAATCGTGAAAATCAACTCCAAGCGGATTTTGCAAGGGCATTTGGTACTATGCTGAACGCTGGCTTTCATTTCGGAAGAGTCAACTCCGAGGGCTTCTATGCCAATCAGCGTAATCGCGTCACTGACTTCTCCCTTAATGCTGCTTTCCATAGTCGAGGTCTCAGGTATCGTGCTCAGTTTGTTTTTGGATGGCAGGATCTGGAGAATCAAGAGAACGGAGGGTTGCTTAACGAGGCTGTTTTTGAGGATAATGTCACGTCTGGTAGGGCATTCATTCCTACTAAGCTTAGTGCTGCGGAGAATGAGCGAGTGGGTTTTGACGTTGGTCTGGAGCACCGTTTTGCATTGCCGAGAATGTGGCTTGGGGATAGTACGTATTACGGCAAGCGGTTTGTTCCGGTTGTGGAGCATTCGATGGTAGTGGCCCGTCATGCACATATGTACAGTGATGTGCCGGTTGTGGATGGATTCTATGAAAGCATCTTTAGGGATAGTGCTAGCACAAGGGACTCTACGATGGTGCTTGGTGTCACCAATATTGTTAGGTTGAGATTGCTGGCCAATGATTCATCCAAGAGGCAAACAAGTGGTGTTCTTGAGAATGTGTACGCAGGCATTGGGCACAGCTATCATCAAGTGAATTTTGACTCCACGAGTCTTAATGCTATTCATAATGTATTTCTGGATGTGGGATTGGACGGTGACCTTTTTGGGAAGTATAAGTGGTGGGCCAAGGACAGGTTCATGCTCATTGGTCGAAATGTGCTTGACAATCGTATTGAAGGAGGTGTCGGACTGACCATGGGAGGAACTAGCATGTCAGCGGATGCGGTTTATCATGTGTTCCGGCCGGATTTCATTACTGAACGTTACGTCAGTAATCACTTCATGATTCAAAATGATTTTGGAAAGACAAATCATCTTGCTGTGGGATTTCGTTTCTCTCAACGGAAATTGAGGACATCGGTGAATGTCCGGTATCATCTTCTTCAGAACATGGTAGTCTTTGGTACGGACAGACTTCCCTTTCAAAGTAGCTCTGTAAATCAGTTGGTGGTGGCACGTGCACGGCAGCAATTGACGCTGCGGTGGTTTCATTTTGACGTGGATGCAGCCGTGCAGTTCATCTTGAGTGGAGACGATATCCGCGTGCCTGTGGCTCTTGGACGCGGGATGGTCTATTATCAAGCTGATATCTTCAAGAAACGGCTACGTCTGCAACTCGGATATGAGGTCAGCTACAGCTCGGCATATCTGGCTAATGCTTACAACCCTGCGTTGTCCATGTTCCACCTTCAGAATGAGCGTCAGGTTGGTAATTACCCGTTCATGGACGTATTCCTGAATATCCGCATCAAAACGTTTCAGGCATTCTTCAAAATGGAGCACTGGAATGCTGGCCTCATGGGCTACCGATACTATCATGTGCCTTATCATCCAGCCAATGACATGGCATGGAAATTTGGCATCAGATGGGCCTTTTTGGATTGATTTTCTGGTCAATCGTTACGATACTGACGTGTAATTAGAGATCGGATTACGAATCTTAACCTTTTTGCCATGCAGCGGAACCTGACAGCCGATTTTGGCGTATCGTTGCATTCATCAAATTTAAATCAGACTCTTGAAACCGCTTTTCGACTTTTACAAAGAGCTGGAGCGTGACCGCCTCAGTCTTATTTTCAATGGTGAGGTAACGGATGAGATCACTGATGGCATCATCCGTATCACTGATTACAATGTCAACAATATGGAGGAGCTTGCTAAGATGCGTAAGCGTGTCTCTTTCATTTTGTTGGAGTGTTTTCAGAATCTGGTGAGACATGGCAAACCTGAGCGTGAGGACAAGGAGGCTCCGTCCGCCCTCTTTGCAACTCGGCTTGTGGATGGGTCGAACTATGTGAGTTCGATAAACCTTATAGATGTTGCAGAGATTGATCGGTTGAAAGAGAAGCTGACACTTGTCAATACTCTCGAGAAGGACAAGCTGAAGGCCTTGTACCTTGAAGTGCTTAATAACACAGAGATTAGTTCTAAGGGAGGTGCTGGACTCGGACTTATTGAGATCGCGAGACGCACAGGAAGTCCGCTCGGTTTTGATTTCGAGACATTGGATGATAAGGTGTCCAATTTCTACTTGTCCATTAAATTGGCTGGTCAAGACTCAGCAGATGGCAGTGGCTCGGAGTCTTTGCGATTCACTAAGGAGTTTGACAAGGCCGTGAAGGATTCTCAGGTCCTCATGCTCTACAAAGGCGATTTCGGAAAAGATTCGATCATGCCCATCATTCAGATCATCGAAGAGCGCATCAAGGCCAATGAGGATATGGGCAACAAGGCGTTCTTCCTTATTCTGGTGGAGCTTCTGCAGAATGTGAGCAGGCATTCGATTGATGTACTCCAAAAGGATGGCATCTTTGCGATAAGTACTGACACTGAAGGTTATGCCATATCTGTAGGCAATGTGGTTGGTGAGGATGCCAAAACTGAACTTTCCCTGCGCATCGATGAGCTGAATGCAATGGATGCTGATGGCTTGAAGCAGCTGTATAAACGTACGTTGCGCGAGGGTAGTTTCAGTGACAAGGGAGGGGCGGGTCTCGGACTTATCGAGATTGCCCGGAAGAGCCGTTCAGTATTGGAGTATTCTTTTGATGAACTTGCAGGCGGTAAATACTTCTTCACTTTCAACGTAAAATTCTGATCATGCTCGACCATTTGAAGCTGGAGGCCACGGAGGACACACCGGTCGTGGACTTCGATTCTTCCACCGGGGTTCTGAGTATATCTGGCAGGGCTCTGCCAGAGGATGCCCATTCATTTTTCACGCCCTTGCAGCAATGGGTGGAACAGTACTTAGAATCTCCGGCTGATGAGACACTGATTGATTTGAAGATTGACTATTTCAACTCCGCAGCAACGCGCTATATCTTCAATATCCTGATGGAATTTGAATCGCTAGTGGAGGATGGCAAAGCGGTAAAGGTGCTGTGGCACTACAACCGCTCGGACGAGATGATTGCGGCCAAAGGAGAAGAGCTTGAGAGCATGCTTGATCTGGATTTCGATATGAAACCGTTCTGATATTGCTCGATGACAGACGGTAGCAAACGGCCTTTGTTCGGTGACCATCGAATTAGTTATGCCTTTTTCGGTGCGCTTTTCGGATTGTGTTTCCCTATAATATCTACGGTGTTCGATGTGGTGGTGCAGGGGATTCCGTTGAGTTGGCAGAGTCTGCTGGATGCTCAACGTAACCAGCCGTTGCATTGGGTGATTGATACCGCACCGCTCTTTCTGGGTCTGTTCGCGTATGTTGCAGGTAGAAAGCAGCATGAGGTGGTGCTGATCAATGAGGGTCTTGAAGACCAGGTGCGTGAGCGCACCGTGCAGCTCAGTGCCCAGAATGGGGAACTTAAAACACTCCATTCTGAGTTGGAAGTGAGTCTGGAGCGCATCTCTCAGAGCATCAACTACGCCCAGCGGATCCAAGATGCTATTGTCAGTGACATGAGGCAGTTGAAACAGGGATTCAACAATTGCTCCATGCTTTTCAAGCCGCGCGATGTGGTAAGTGGTGATTTTCCGTGGTATCTGAACCACGGAGGGAGGCATTATTTCGCTGCTGTGGACTGCACGGGGCATGGTGTGCCTGGTGCGTTCATGTCCCTGATCGGGTATTTTCTGCTCAATCGTATCGTCAAGGATCAAGGGGTTCAGGATGCAGGTGAAATTCTCTGCAACCTGCACATGTCGGTGGTGAATCTGCTCAACCAGCAGGAAGACACCACCATGCATGACGGTATGGATATCGCCCTTTGCATTGTGGATGAGAGCAGTAAGGAAGTGCAGTACTCCGGGGCATGCAATCCGCTATACCACGTCAGTGGCGATTCACTCAACATACTCAAGGCCGATGTTTGGAGTATTGGCGGAGTGCATTACAAAAAGCGTTGTCCTTACACGACCCAGCGGTTCAATTATACTGATGGCGATGTGCTGGCGATGTTTACAGATGGCATCACCGACCAGTTTGATAAGCACGGTAAGTCGAAGTTCGGCTACGCTCCCATTAAGCGAGTAGTGACCGACCCTGGTTCAGGGCCGGTCACATCTTGGGCTTACAATCTTGAGCAGGAGTTGACCCAATTCATGGGAGAACATCGGCAGATGGACGACATGCTGTTCATGGCGGTGCAGCTTTGACCGCTCCTGCTTCGTCCGTTACGATTCAGGCAGCAGCTCCGGCCGGTGCACCACCATCGGCACCACCTTTCATCTTCTCCAGATCACGGTCGAAGAGGTAGAGTCCTCCCTTGTCGTTGCCGATCATCGAGAGCTTATCGAGCAGGGTCTGTGCTGACTTCTCCTCTTCGATCTGCTCTGCAACATACCATTGCAGGAAGTTGTGCGTAGCGTAGTCCTTCTCTTTGAGACAGGCGTCCACCAATTCATTGATCTCGCGCGATACAAGCTGCTCGTGGTCAAGTACTTTCTGGAAGAGGTCTTTCACCGATTCGAAATCCTTGATGGGCGCAGAAAGCGCGGGAACCACGGCATGACCTCCGCGGTCATTCACGAAATGGAACAGCTTGAGCATGTGCGAGCGTTCCTCATCAGATTGCAGATAAAGAAACGAGGTGATGCCGGTGTATCCGTGACGCTGGGCCCATGAAGCCATGGAGAGGTAATACTGTGATGACTCGAACTCCAGTTCAATCTGGCGGTTGAGGCATTTCTCTATTGATTTGCTGAGCATGATGTTCGGGTTTTGGTTCGGTAAAGGTAACAGCACAACGTGACATGATGTTTTACACCTCTGTGATTCTGTGTAAGATATAAAATGCTTATGGACAATAAATTTAAGGTATTTATTGTGAATGCACAAATAAGAGTGCGTAAGAAATCAGTGAAAATGGTTTTCCTGTCCTCGAGTCCACTTTCACCTTTGTGCCGAACTTAAAGCCAAAAGCCATGAAAAAGCTCATCAACTCTCTCGGTCTGCTATTGCTGACCACAATGACAGTGTTCGCTCAGGACGCTAACGACCTGCAGGTCACGGGATACGTGACAGATGCCAACGGAATGGCCGTGGATGGTCAATGGGTCTGTGTCACTTACAATGGCAACGATCCGCTCATCTTAGATTCCATTTGCGGCTCTACTAACCCAAACGGTTGGTTCAACATCACGGTCACGAACGGCTCCCTCACCGGGCCGAACCAGACCTTCGAGGTGAGCACCTACGACACTTGCAACAATATGATGCTCTCGGAGGATGTGCAGAACGGCCAGGGCTCGGTCAATGCTGTGACCGTGGACTTCCAGACCTCATGTGGCGCAAATACGGGCGGGGGGTGCGATTGCGAATTGAATATCGTGTCCACGATTACTCCGGACAGCAGCACATACTTGTTCTATGGGGACCTCGCTTGCGGCACTCAACCTTTTCAGTACCAATGGTGGATTGACGGAACGGAAAGTGGTGATTCTATCCCCAGCCATGTGTTCACCCAGGAAGGGGCTTATGGCGTGGGGCTGACCATCTCGGATGCCAACGGTTGCTCATTCTCAGCATGGGACACGCTGTATGTGGGAGATGTGTGCTATGCCCACTTCGTCTATCCAAGTACTCCGAACGGTACGGTTGTAGCCGGCACGGACATACAGTTCACATTCGCTGGTCAGGTGAACAACTCGGCATCGCACTTATGGACGGTCTCCGGGGGAAACATCACTCTGACTTCCTCCGAAATGAACCCCATGTTCAACTTCCCGACCAATGGCAACTACGTGGTCTGTGTATCTGTGGATGGTGGTCTGGGGTGCAGCGATACCTTTTGCACCTCGGTTACTGCCACAGGCGGCAATGAGCCGGGATGCCAGGCCTCCTTTATCGATTCGGTGACTCCCTTGCAGACCGGTTGGCAGGTGGATTTCACTGACGTGTCGATTGGCACCTTTGAAAGCTGGTACTGGAATTTCGGTGATAGTAATTATTCCTTCGAACAGAATCCAACTCATGTTTACGCACAGTCTGGTCTTTATACGGTCTGCCTGACGGTCATCGACAGTGTTGGCAATATGTGCTACGATGAGTATTGCAGTACGATTGAGTTGGGCAGCTCCTCGGTCGATAGCTGCGATGCTGGCTTTACATTCAATGGCCCGACACCTAATTCCAACTCATTTCAGTTCGCTGCCAACGCTGGCAACAGTGCGAACCAGTTCGTTTGGGACTTCGGTGACGGCACTATGGGCAGTGGCCCCTACGTTTCGCATGCATACTCCCTGACCACGGGCACAGTGAGCGTCTGCCTAACGGCTTACGGGTCTGACATCGACACCTGCACCACTTGTCAGACAATCACCTTCGGGCAGAACAACTGCCAGGGCTATCTGAGCGGACAGGTCTTCGCAGGTACTCAGAACCAGCCCTTGGAGGGTGGCATCGTGTATCTGATCACTTATGATGAAAATACAGGAATGCTTGCTGCCATGCAGGCCACGGTGACTGACTCTATGGGCTATTACTACTTCTACCCTGTGGCCTGTGGTGACTACCTCATCAAGGCAGCAGCAGGTCCCAATACCATGTACTATGCGGGCTATTTGCCTACCTACTATGGCAATTCGCTCCTCTGGGAGTATGCACAGGATGTGACGGTCGGGCAGGTGAACCCAGGCGTCCAGTACGATATCACACTTATCGCGGGCAACAATCCTGGCGGCTCTGGATTCATTGGTGGAAACGTGAATGACGGAGCCAACAAAGTTGACGGAAATGGTCTGGAGGGTGTGACCGTGATGCTGTTCGACCTTTCGGGAGGTGCCGTCGCTTACACGTACACCGATGTCAATGGAGATTTTTCCTTCGACAATCTCGCCTACGGAAGCTATCAGGTGTATTCCGAGATGGCCGGCTACACCACCATTCCTGCTGTGGTGAACATCAGTGCAGAGAATCCGTCTGTTGAGGACCTCATCATCATTGTTTCAGAGAGTCTGATAAGCACGGGTGTCACGCACATCGACATGGACGCACATATCGGTGATGTGTATCCGAACCCTGTCAACGAGACTGCTCAGGTCAACTTCAATATGGACAGGGCGCATCGGGTCGTCATCTCAATTGTCGATCTCACTGGAAGGGTGATGGCATCAGAGGATGTGGCGATGATGTCGGGTCTCAACACCTACCGCTTCGCTGTGGATGGTCTCGGCCGTGGTTATTTCCTCCTCAATGTGCGCGATAACAATGGAACATTCAACATCACACGGAGATTTGTGGTGAACAGGTGAGCACCGATCGTCAGTAAGCAGGAAGGGGTGTGGCCGTGTGGGCCACGCCCTTTTTTTCTGAGAAAATCGGTGCCGACACGCGAGCTCAGATGAACGGGCGGATGGCCGTCTCCGCCTGCGGGATGTAAACGGCCCCGAACAGATTCACATGAACCAGCAACGGATATATCTGACACAACGCAATGCGAGACTGCCAATCCGGGGCGAGTGGATACGCCTCGTTGTAAGAGTCGAAGACCCTGCGTCCGAACCCTCCGAAGAGGTGCATCATGCCGATGTCCATTTCCCGATGTCCGAAATATGCGGCAGGGTCGAAGATTACCGGCCGTCCAGACTCATCGGCCATTACGTTTCCTGCCCAGAGGTCGCCATGGATCAGGGAAGGCGGCTCGTCCGGGAACAATGTGGGAAGTCGTGCCATGAGCTTGTCAAGCGATTCCCGGAGCTTCGGGGTTAGAAGTCCTTGTTGCTCGGCCAGCCGGAGTTGAGGCATGATCCGCTGCTCTGAAAAGAAGGCTGACCAAGAGCCGCTGCGTGTGTTGGTCTGTGGAAGTGAACCTATCCAGTTGTCGTGGTCGAGGCCGAACGAAGTATCTGACACCTGATGCATTTCTGCCAGTCCACGGCCCAAGAGTTCATCATGGCCTACTGCAGGAGCTGCTTGGCTCACCCATTCGCAAAGGAGATACTGCTGTCCGTCAGCCTCGCCAACGGCAAGTGGTCTGGGCACACGCAATGCATCTGGAGACCGAAGTAGTTCCAATCCCATTTGTTCGGTCCGGAACATGCCGGGATATCGAGACGCATGATTCACTTTGAGGAAAAAACTTCCTTGGTCCGTGTCTACGCGATAGGCACTGTTTATGCAGCCACCGCTCACAGCAGTCACGGCCAGCGTTTGACCGTTGACGGTTCCGCTGCTGGTCAGTGATTCCCAGATCCGGTTGATGCGCATCTCTTGTCAGTGTCGGAGGTCGTAAACGCCCACAATGGGGTTGCCGTCCACGCGGATGACATGCAGCGGCCGGGCGTACATTCCTTCACCGCGCACAAAAGGCTCGAACTCACGGGGGTAGCGATGGATGGACAGCAGGAAGTCGGCCTCCTCGTGCGAAACGTTCACAATTCGATCGCGCTCGTGCATGGGCAGCATGTCCTGATTGAGATAACCGGGCGTGTGGGCATGGATCACCTTCAGCTCGCCTTCGGGAAAGTTGGCGGTCAACCACTTAAGTGCCTGGAGGTAGGATCCGCCCCAGTAGTCCATCTCATAGCTGAGATAAGCGTCTTTTCTCACCAGCGAGTTGAAATATACCGCCTGATGCGGGTGGTTCATGCAGATCCAGGTGGCGGTCGGAATCAGGGCCGCTGTCAGAGTGACCCACAGCGCGGCCCTTGGAATAATGGTTCCCGTCTTATTGAATAGCCCCCATGTGCCTGCCAGACCCACGATGACCAAGCCGGGCCATACAAAGTAGAGGTGCCGCCAGCCATCGTACACCACGGCTCCTTTCCAGATGACCGATGCCACGGGCACCGTGACCCACAGCGTGACAGCCGTCCACTGTGGCCAGTGCAATCTTTTCTGGGTAAAAAACCAAGTCACAACGCCAGATGCGATAAGGGCAAGGTGGGGCAGGGGAGTGCTGATCGCCATCCACCACGGCAGGTAGTACCAAGGCAATTGGTCAGGTGTGAGAAAATCTCCTCTGAACAGCACCTGATCATCCCATGGGTAGGCACTCATGGTCTCCAACGCATTGAAAAGCTCCTCGATGGGCGCGTGCCACAGCGTTGGCCAAAATGCGACCATACCCGCGAAGGTCAGTGCGGCATACCACAGCAGGCGAGGGGCCAGCGCTATGGTCTCTCGCACTGAGACAAGAAGTTGCGGAAGAATGAGTGCTCCGGTGAATATGGGCACATACGCTCCAAGTATCCGCATGTCGATTAGCCATGCACAAGCAAGCGCATGGAGCGTGATGTTGAACCATTCTGGGCGAGCCAGCATCCGCATCATCGTCCACATGGCGATGATGAACATGTACATGAATGCCGCATCCTTCGAGTTGTAAAACCCGTGGGCGAAGATGCGTGGGTGCATCACCAGCAGCAGCACTCCGAGCATGGCCCATTCCCGCGAACGGAAAAGCCGCAGCACAAGCAGGTAGAAGAACCCCGCCCCAATGAACGAGAACAGGAAGGTCAACACGTGCCGAAGCCGATAGACGTTACCCGGGTCGGGGGGGTTCAGCCAATGCTGTGCCTGATAGAGGACGTACTGAAATGCAGGGCCGTGGTAGCGGCTCTTGTACTCATGCAGAAACGTGTCGCTGTAGTGAACATAGTGATGCACATACTCCCCGTAGTCGCGCTGATACCGTTCATCCCATGTGATGCCGTAGTCCCAGACCAACAACATGCCCAGACAGAGATACAGGGCCATGAATGCCACAAACACTCGATGGTCTGTCCAAATGTGGTGGAATCGTTCCTTCATCAAACGTCTATCAGTTTGATCCGTTTGAAGAAGAGGTACTTCATGATGAAGCTCAGCCCCGTGACCACCACAGAGGCATACAGGGCCTGGATGTTCAGAAAGTCAACTGTCACTGTCATGGCCCCGATGATGAAAAGGGAGAACACGCCACTGGCCGAGACATAGCGCCAGAACTTCGGCTGCATGGCCTTGAGCAGCAGGTAGGTGTAGTAGCGGCCGACATAGAGAATGGCCACACCTATCGAGGAACCCAGCCAGCCCGGTAGGTGCAGTTTATCGATCAGCAACCACATCATCCCGATGTTGATCACAGTCCAGATGCCTCCGGCCAACGAGAACCTGAAGAACTTCGATCTCCAAGTATTTCCGATGACTTCTGTGAATCTCATGATGGGGGCCAAGTTCTGAATTCGCAGGGGATGAATGTGCAACGATGATAAGAGTGAGGAGCGGCAGGTCGGAAATGGTCATTCAAGCGTTAACAATGCATTAACATAATACCCTGTGCAGTTCAGGTAATTTTGGCGGCAGTCAAACCAATAAACCTACTTGATCATGAAAAAAGTAATGTTGATGCTCGCGATGGCCGTAGGGTCATTCGCTGTTGCCGAAGCCCAAGTGGCCGGTGCCCAGATCCAGTTCGATAAGCTCGAGCACGACTACGGAACAATCGACCAAGGGGCGAATGGTGCTACCGAGTTCCGCTTTACGAACACAGGTACTGAGCCGCTTATCATCTCCAATGCCAAGGGTTCATGCGGCTGCACAGTGCCAGAGTGGCCGAAAGAGCCGATTGCTCCGGGTGCATCTGCCTCCATCAAAGTGAAGTATGACACCAAGCGCGTTGGTCCTATTGCCAAGACTGTGACCATCACTTCCAATGCCGTTGACAATGCCACAGCTTTGTTGAAGATCAAGGGCACGGTGAATGCAGTGGCCTCAGAAGAAGATGCCATGCCGGCTGCCAAGACCATTCAAGGAGCCACTCCGGTGGAGTAATTCATTCCAAGTATTAGGTAAAGCCCTCTTGACGCTGTCGGGAGGGCTTTTTCTTTGGGATGGATCACCGCATATCTTCGCCCGCTGATATTAACGTCATGCCAAAACTTTCGACCAAGGGTGCACTGATGCCCGCCAGCCCCATCCGTAAGCTTGTTCCTTTCTCAACAGCAGCCAAGGCAGCTGGACGGCATGTTTATCACTTGAATATCGGCCAGCCCGACATCGAGAGTCCGCAAGTGGCCTTGGATGCTATCAGGGGCATGGAGCGCACCGTGATTGAGTACAGTGACTCCGATGGATTCGCGAGCTACCGCAGAGGACTGGCCGAGTATTACACCGCTGCCGGGATCCCTGTCGAGACGGCCGACATCATGGTGACAACGGGCGGCTCCGAGGCGCTGACCTTCGGATTCATGACCGCCATGGACCCGGGCGATGAGGTCATCATCCCAGAGCCTTTCTATGCCAACTATAACGGCTTTGCCACAATGGGCGGAATTACGGTCAAACCCATTTCTGCGAGCATTGACAACGGCTTCGCACTACCCAAGGTAGAGGAGTTCGAGACGCGCATAGGCCCCAAGACCAAGGCCATTCTGATCTGCAACCCCGGCAACCCGACCGGCACGCTCTACAGCCGAGAGGAGCTGGAGCGGCTGGCCGAACTGTGCATCCGCCACGATCTTTACCTCTTTGCCGATGAGGTCTATCGAGAGTTCTGCTACGATGGGGCCACACCCTTTTCATGCATGAACCTCAAAGGCGCTGAGCAGAACGTCATCATGGTCGATTCTGTGAGCAAGCGATACAGCATGTGCGGTGCACGGATCGGTGCATTGGTCACTCGCAACAGGGCTTTCATGGCCAACTCGATGAAATTCGCGCAGGCCCGCCTCAGCCCGCCTACGCTCGGTCAGATCGCTGGCGAGGCCGCGCTCCGCACCCCGCAATCGTATTTCGATGACGTGGTGAGCGAGTATGTGGAGCGCAGAAATGTGCTCACCGATGGTTTGAATGCCATCCCCGGTGTTATGTGCAGCCGACCTGCGGGCGCGTTCTACGCCATGGCACGGCTGCCGATCGACAGTTCCGACCGCTTCTGCCAATGGATGCTGGAGGAGTTCTCGCTTGACAATGCCACGGTGATGATGGCACCGGGCACAGGATTTTACAGCACGCCCGGTGCAGGACAGGACGAGGTGCGCCTGGCCTACGTGCTCAATGTGAGCGAACTTCGCAAGGCGGTCAGCATCATTGAGGCGGGGCTGAAGGTGTATCCGGGGAGAACCAACTGAACAAGAATGCACATTGACGACCTCCGCAATTTCTGTCTCTCGCTCAAAGGCGTGGAGGAGACGCTGCCATTCGGGCCGGACAACCTCGTTTACAAGGTGATGGGCAAGGTGTTCTGCATCATTGCGATGGACGAGGTGCCGCTGCGGTGCAATGTGAAGTGCGACCCTGAACATGCGTTGGAGCTGCGGGAGCGAAACACTGGTGTGCTGCCCGGCTACCACATGGACAAGCGGCATTGGAACACCCTCGTGTTCGATGGGTCGTTTTCTGATGACCTGGCCTTCCAGTGGGTCACTGATTCTTACGGACTTGTGGCCGATGGTCTGCCGAAGCGCTTGAAAGACGAACTTCGGTCGCTGAAATGAGGGCCTTCATTACAGACATCTTCGGCTATTTCTTTCGCGGCTTGCTGTTCCTCGCACCCGTGGGGATCACCGTAGCGGTCATCGTCTGGGTGTTCAATTTCCTGAATGACATCATCTCCCCGCTCACTGATGATGTGTTGCCTTTCAGGATTCCCGGGCTTGGGTTGCTACTTGTTTTTGCGGCATTGGCAATGCTTGGTTTCATCGTGTCGCATCTCATCAGTTTCTCTGCCGAGGGATGGCTTGACAAACTGATGGGCCGCACCCCGTTGGTCAAGGTGATTTATTTCTCGGTAAAGGACATAATCGCCCTGTTCTCGGACAAGGAGGATAAGCTGGGCCGACCTGTGCGGGTTTGCGTGCTACGCGACCCGTTGCAGTACCGCTTCGGTTTCCTGACGCGTGAGGACATGACAGGGTTCGGTTTTGGGCAGGAGATGCGGTCGGTCTATCTGCCGCTCTCCTACGGTATCGTGGGCAACCAGATGGTCGTTCACCGCGATGACGTGGAGTTCGTAGACCTGCCAGCCACTGAGGTGATGAAGTTCATCGTGTCGGGCGGAGTTACGCAGATCGGTGGCGGCAAGCCGCACGAGCATCAGGCGGGCGAATAGCCTCTGAGACCAATGCGCTTGACAACCATAACCTGCGCTTTACACTAAAATCGCCACCTTCGCGGCACATCACAACTTATCCGCATCCATGCAGAAGATCCACAATTTCAGCGCAGGCCCCAGCATCCTGCCTCCAGAGGTTTTTGAGCAGGCCAGTAAGGCTGTTCTCGGTTTTGAGAATGTCGGACTTTCTTTGCTTGAGGTCTCTCATCGCAGTAAGGAGGTGGTGGCGATGGTCGATAATGCCACAGCCCTCGTTCGCGAACTCCTCGAAGTGCCTGATGGCTACGCGGTACTTTTCCTTCAGGGAGGGGCCAGCATGCAGTTTTACATGAGTGCGCTTAATTTCCTCAGTGAGGGAGGAAAGGCGGGCTACATCGACACAGGAGTGTGGAGCGCAAAAGCCATCAAGGAGGCCAAGAAGCTGGGCGAGGTGATTGAGGTGGCATCCTCCAAGTCGGAGAACTACAACCACATCCCGAAGGGTTATGCTGTTCCAACCAACATTGACTTTCTTCATTACACAACGAACAATACCATCTACGGTACAGAGTTCTTCGAGACCCCGAAGTCGTCTGTGCCGCTGCTGGCAGATATGTCCTCGGACATTTTCAGTAGAAAATTCAAAGTGGCCGACCATGCACTGATCTATGCCGGGGCACAGAAGAACATGGGACCAGCAGGTGTGACCCTGGTCATCGTAAAGGAGGAACTGCTCGGAAAGACGGGCCGCAACCTGCCCTCAATGCTCGATTATCAGGTACACATCAAGGGCGAGAGCATGTTCAACACGCCTCCCGTATTCCCGATCTATGTCTCCATGCTCACGCTGCAATGGCTCAAGGACAGAGGCGGGGTGGCTTGGGCCGAGCAGAACAACAAGGCCAAGGCAGACCTGTTCTACGCTGAGCTTGACCGCAACAGTTTGTTCGTAGGCACGGCCGCAGTGGAAGACCGCAGCCGTATGAATGCGACTTTCCTTTTGAAGGACGAGGCGCACACTGAGCGATTCAATGCCATGCTCAAGGCTGCCAACATCAGTGGTCTGAAAGGCCATCGCGATGTTGGCGGATTCCGCGCCAGCATGTACAACGCCTTGCCCATCGAGAGTGTGCAGGCACTCGTGGCGGTGATGAAGGAACTGGAGCACACTGCCTGATTTTTTAAGAGTAAGATAAAGAACAGGACCATGCACATTCTTGCCAATGATGGAATAGACGAGGCCGGTAAGGCCATGCTTGAGAGGGCGGGCCACACTGTGACCACCAACAAGGTGGCACAGGATGACCTTGCGGATTTTGTCGCGGAGAATGATGTGGCAGCAATCCTGGTACGAAGCGCCACCAAGGTGACGGCCAAGGAACTTGGCGTAGGCACACTGAAAGTGGTGGGCCGAGCTGGCGTGGGGTTGGACAATATCGACCTCGTTGAGGCCAAGCGATTGGGTGTGGCAGTGGTCAACACGCCAGCGTCCTCATCGCGGTCTGTGGCCGAGCTGGTGATGGCCCATGCGCTTGGCCTGATGCGTTTCCTGCCCGCGAGCAATCGCGAGATGCCGGGTCGCGGATGCAGTGAGTTCTCATTATTGAAAAAATCCTTTGCCAAGGGCCGTGAGCTGGAGGGACGTACCCTCGGTGTCATCGGTTTCGGACGCATCGGGCAGGCCACCGCCAAGCTGGCCCTCGGTCTTGGGATGAAAGTAGTGGGACACGATACCACGCCCCGTGATTGTCCGGTGACGCTTCATATTCATGGTTTCGGTGAGGTGACGGTGAATGTGCCCATCGTTCCGTTGAGTGAACTGCTCAAGCAAAGTGACATCATCACCCTTCATGTTCCCGGGACGGATGGCGCCATCATTGGTAGGCAGGAGTTCGCATTGATGAAGGACGGGGCCATCGTCATCAATGCCTCGCGTGGCGGAGTGGTGGATGAGGATGCCCTGCTCGAAGCCTTGGAAAGCGGGAAGCTGGCGGGTGCCGGCCTTGATGTCTTCTGTAACGAACCGGCCCCTGACCCCCGACTGCTATGCCACCCGCGTATCTCGGTGACCCCGCATACAGGTGCTTCGACCATGGAGGCGCAGGAGCGCATCGGCATAGAGTTGGCCGAACGGGTGCTGGAGGTACTCGGGTCGGAGGTCAACGCCTCATAACATCGCATGGCCAGGATCCGCCCGTTCAAGGGAGTGCGCCCGCATCCGCACAATGTTTCGTTGGCAGTAAGCCGTCCGTACGACAGCTATCCCGCCAAGGAGGTGAGAGCCATTTTGGACTCCAACCCTCAATCTTTCCTGCACATCATCAAACCTGAGCACGGGCAGCGGCAAAAGAGTCCACCCAATGCCCCTGCACTTTTTGCGAAGAGCAAACAACGTTTCCTCGACCACTTGCACGCTGAGGTGCTGACCCTCGATGCCGAGCCTGGGCTCTATGTTTACACGCAGCACAGCGGCAATATGAGCTACACCGGAATTCTGGGTTGTGCATCGGTAGAGGATTATGACAGCGGTGCCATCCGCATCCATGAGCAGACCATTGCCAGTCGTGAGAGGCTGCTGAAGGATTATCTAAGTGTGTGCGACATCAATGCCGAGCCTGTGTGTTTCACCTATCCGCGCAATGGCAGCATTGAGCTTCTGACAGAGACCGTGAAACAGGGGGCTCCAACGCTGGAGTTCGCCACAGACGATGGTCAGCATCATCAGCTTTGGCGGGTAAATGAATCAGACATGGTCGGTCAGTTCTGCGAGCGGTTTGCGCAATTGCCGCGCATTTATATCGCTGACGGGCATCATCGCACGGCATCGAGTGTCCTTCTGGCCCACGAGCGATGGCAGCAGCTGGGTGGCAACCATGACCCGCACGCACCGCACAACTGGTTTCTCGGCATCTTTTTCCCGGACGACCAATTGAAGATCTTCGAGTTCAACCGGGTGGTCAAGGGGTTGGGCGAGCATGGGGTGAACTCACTACTTGAGGCGCTCAACCGTGATTTTGAGGTGATGTCAGGAGGCAGTCATGCCATCAGCCCTCAAGAGCTGGGCGATATGGGCATGTATCTCGCAGGTTCTTGGTACAGGCTCAGGTTCCGTGGTAGCAGAGAAGGTGATGTGGTGGCCTCACTGGATGTGAGCATCCTCTCTGACCGCATTCTCAGCCCGTTGCTCGGTGTGCATGACCTGCGCAACGATGCCCGCATCGGTTTCATGCCGGGCACCAAGGGTACCCTGGCACTGGAAAAAGCTGTCAACAGCGGGAAGTACGATGTGGCATTCTCGCTCTATCCCGTCACCGGAGAGCAGTTCTATGCCATTTCAGATGAGGGTAAAACCATGCCGCCCAAAAGTACCTATGTGGTGCCCAAGCTGTTGAATGGACTGGTGATATACAGCCTGAGCCACGGCTGAGGCTGTCAGGGTGCAGTCCACACGAAGCGATAAGGAAGCTTGGCGTCTTCGCCCGCATAGTCCACCCCTATGCGTGGTCCGGCAGTGACGTCATCATCACTCACCTCGATGTTCCTGTCCTCTATCCATACCACATCACCATTGAGATGCAGGGCATCGTGGTCGCGAAAGTGAAGTCCCAGTGCCGAGCACACCTTTCCTGGGCCGTTGCAAAGTTCGGGTCGCAGTCTCTTGGCGTTGCGCCTGTCGAGAATGACCTCTGTCCCGTCCAGCGGTCGGATGGCGCGAATGAGCACAGCATGTGGCACGTCCGCTGGCCCAGTGACCACATTGAACAACGAGTGGATGCCGTAGCAGAGGTAAACATAGCTGTGCCCTCCGATCATGTACATGGTCTCCGTGCGCGAGGTGCGTCTTCCCCCGAAAGCGTGACTGGCGCGGTCCGTTATGCCAGCGTAGGCCTCAGTCTCGGTGATGATGCCAGAGGTGATGACTCCTCCGATGCTTGTCACCAGCACCTTGCCCAGCAGCTCGCGGGCCTGCTGCACCACATCTGTTCGGAGGTAGAATGCAGGGGAGAGTAGCGGCTCGGGCAATTCCAAATCAACTGAAATAGGTTACTTCCCCCGCCCCTGGATAACTGTCAGCACGGTGTAGATGAGGATCTTCAGATCGACAAGAAGGCTCATGTTCTCGATGTAGAGCAGGTCGTATTTCATCCTGCGAATCATCTGGTCCACATTCTCCGCGTAGCCATACTTCACCATGCCCCAGCTTGTGATGCCCGGCCGCACCTTGTGCAGATGGGTGTAGTGCGGGGCTTTCTTCACGATCTGGTCGATGAAGTGCTGCCGCTCCGGCCGAGGTCCTACGAGGGACATCTCGCCTATCAGCACATTGAAGAACTGTGGAGTCTCATCGAGTCGCACTTTGCGCATGAATCTTCCCATGCGGGTGATGCGCGGGTCATAATCGCTGCTTAGAGCCGGGCCGGCCTGCTCTGCGTTCACATGCATGGACCGGAACTTGATGATGTTGAAAGGACGGCCTCCCTTGCCGATGCGCTCCTGAAAATAGAAGGCCGGCCCCGGGCTGTCCAGCTTTACGGCAAGGATAGTGAGCAGATAGACGGGTGATAACACGATGAGCGCCAAGAGGGATAGCACGATATCGCCCCCGCGCTTCACTGCCTTCTGCCATTGCGGCATGAGGTCTCGCTCTATCTGGATGAGTGGTGTGCCATAGATGGCGTCCATACGTACCGACCCGGAGATGATGTCGTACATGTCGGGGATGACCTTGACGATGACATCGGCATCGTCCAGTTTTGAGAGAATGCGTTCCAGATCGCGGTGCTCGCTTGATTCGAGGGCAATGATGACCTCCTCGACCCCGTGTGCCCTGATGGTGTCCCTCAGTGCATCAAGGTTGCCAAGACAGGGCATTTTATCAAGCAGCGGATAGGATTCCCTCTTTTTCACGGAAACGAATCCCACGAAACGGTTGCCATACTTCAATGCCTGCGATTCCAGCTCCTCGACAAGCTCCACCGCCTTGGCGTCACTTCCCACCATCAGGCTGGGAAAGCTTATCATTCCATTTTGAACCCGCCTTGCTGTAATGGTGTAGAGAATGAACCGGAACAGGAAGGTGATACCGAAGTGTAGGCCGAACAGCACTGCCAGCGATTCGTAATAGGTAGTGTGGTTCAGGATCTCGTCATCGAGAATAAGGGCGAAGAACAGCACTGTGACCCCGAGCAGCGTGGTGATCAGCGTATGTCCCATCTCTTTGAGCCGGGATTTTCTGTAAACATCACGATAAGCTCCCCAAAGCGCATAAAGACCCAGCCAAAGGAGTGGGATCACAATGAGACCGACAACCAGCGTATCGGTTATCTCAACCGCCTGTGGTTCTCCGAATTTCTTCGACTCGATGGCGATTTTCCGGTAGGCAAAAAAAAGGCCCCATGACAGGGCGGCCGCCAGCCAGTCGGCAACAATGTGCCTGATGGTCTGCAACTTGCGCCCCATCAATGGATCAGTTTGATGTTGTCCAACAGGATGTAGGACTCGTCTGCCTCGGCTGTATCGTGAATGAAGCCGAAGAACACCTGATGCGCAAAGGCATTGGCAAGGAAGCCAGAAGAGACGGTCGGTGTAAGGTTCACATAAACATGCTTCCACTCATCCGGGGACGGGTTGAGCACCATTACCGTTGTCTGCACCACACCCCCGGGGCTGCCGCTTATCAGTCCGATGGTGAACTGTGTGTTGTTGCGATATGACACTTCAAGAATGACAGGCGCACCGGCCTTTGGAAGCGTGTAGGCAAGGGCTGTGGCGCATTCGGCAATGAGCATTTCACCTGGTAGCGATATGCGTAATGACTGACCGCTGAACGCCTCCGGCCCCTCCACGCGCGAGATGACCCCCTGATTGACGGACAAAGGAGCTACGCTTATGCCCGAGTCCTCAAAATCCTCAACCCACTTGAAGGTGGCATCACTGCGATAGGTCAGTGTCGGGTTGAGCACTGTGGTGCTGTCCGGGCTGAACGGCAAAGTGACGTTCAGATCTTGGATGAACGGATGCGCAGACCGCTGTCCCACCTGACCGCTCACCCGCATCCCAGCCCTGATACGCAGCGGGGTCGGCCCTTCGGACAGCAGTGGTATGGTAGCAGGGATCTCGTAAACACCCACAAGCTGCTCGTTGTTAAATACCCACGCATCGGTCAGATTGTGAACCGCTTGCCCTTGGGGAGTGCTGGTGGTAATGCTATATTCTTCGATGCGCAGGAAAGCCGGCACCTGCTCATCGGGGTTGATGAGCTCGCAGCCGCTGAACAGGACTGCAGTACTGGCGGCAGCCATGACGGCCAGTGATCTGATATGCTGGGAAAGGAGGTTTTTCACTGAGATGATGGAGGGCGAAGATAGCCCGCTCAGACGTTTCCGGCCATCACATCCGCGTTGAGCTGCAACCGCTCTACGATCTGGTGGGCCACACGCAGCGCGGCAAGGCCATCTTGAAGGGTCACTGCAGTGGTTGAGTTGTTGACGATGCTGTCGCGGAACGCCCGCAGTTCCTCCTGAATGGCATTGGTCTCGGGCACTTGTGGCACCTCGAAATGGATTCTGCGCTTGCGTTCGTTGGCAAGCTCGATGAACATGTCTGTGGGTGAGACCGCCTCGTTGCCATCATCCAACCGCACAATCTCCGCCTTCTTTTTCAGAAAGTCGATGGCGATATAGGCATCGCGCTGAAAGATGCGTGTCTTACGCATGTTCTTCAATGAGATGCGGCTGGCCGTTACGTTGGCCACGCAACCATTGGCGAACTCGATACGGGCGTTGGCAATGTCGGGCGTGTCGCTTACTACGGCCACCCCGCTTGCGCTGATGCGCTTGACCGGAGCGTTTACTATGTTCAGTATAATGTCGAGGTCATGGATCATGAGGTCCATCACCACCGGCACATCGGTGCCGCGAGGATTGAATTGTGCCAGCCTATGGCATTCGATGAACATCGGTTGTGTGCAGAAAGGACGTGCTGAGATGAATGCCGGGTTGAACCGCTCCACATGTCCCACCTGTACCTTCACCTCGGCTTCCTCGGCCAGCCGGATGAGCGCCTCGGCTTCTTCCACGGTATTGGTGACCGGTTTCTCGATGAACACATGTTTGGAGCTGCGCAATGCCTGTGCCGCACATTCGTAGTGCGAGAGGGTGGGGGTCACCACGTCCACCGCATCACTGGCCGCTATGAGTGCCTCAATGGATGAGAAACCATGGATGCCGAGCTCCTGTTCTGCCGCTGTCGTCTTCTCCTGGTCGGGGTCGTAGAAGCCGATGAGTTCAAAACCCTCTGTTTCTTTCAGCAGTCTGATGTGGATCTTTCCAAGATGCCCCGCGCCCAGCACCCCGATCTTCAAATCGTTCATGTAGTGTGGTGTTTTCCCACATCGCCAAATTATCCTGCACGGAGGGGGTGGAAGTGGGATGTGTTGCCGTTTTTTGCACACCGCATTCTGAATAATGGCAATCAACGGAGATACCCCCCGACATCAGGGCAGCAGACGCAGGCTTGTAGCCGAGCTGCGAGAGAAAGGCATAGCTGATGAGGCTGTGCTGCGCGCCATCGGCAATGTTCCGCGGCATCTTTTCCTCAACAGTGCTTTTGAAGCTTATGCCTATGAGGATCGGCCTTTCAGCATCGGTGCGGGGCAGACCATCTCGCAGCCTTTCACCGTGGCGCGACAATCTGAACTGCTGGCCGTCACCAAGGGCATGAAGGTGCTGGAGGTCGGCACTGGATCCGGCTATCAGGCCGCTGTGCTGCACGAGATGGGCATCAAGGTGTTCAGCGTAGAGCGCATCAAGGAGCTTTACGACCGCACAAGGTCGCTGCTCAAGAGCCTTGGATATCCGGTAAAGACCTTCTTTGGGGACGGAAATCTCGGTGTGCCATCTTTCGCACCGTACGATCGGATCATCATCACTGCAGGTGCGCCCATCGTGCCAGATGGGCTCATGGGGCAACTATGCGAAGGCGGCATCATGGTCGTACCGCTCACGGTGGGCGAGGTGGAGGTCATGAAGACCGTCACCAAGTTAGCTGATGGAAAGCTCAGGTTCGAGGAGCACGGAACGTTCAGGTTCGTGCCATTGCTTGGCGACAAGGGGTAGCCTGGCAATTCATTGCCGAATGCTCTGGCAGCCCTGTGGCCCCGTTTTCCTCTCGAAAGCCTTAGGCCTGTTCCAGTCGCTGAATCACCAATGCGCTTGCCGCCTTCGGATCGGCCTTGCCTTTGCTGAGCTTCATCACCTCGCCCATGAAAAGACCCGTCAGGCCCTTCTTGCCCGCCTTGTACTCCGCCACCTTGTCGGGGTATTTGGCAATGGCCGCATCGACCCACGACTCCAGTTCGCCCGCATCGTTGCTCTGCATGAGATCAAGGCGCGTGGCGATGTCCAGCGGAGACTCGTCCTTGCCCTCGCACAGCACAGGAAATACCTTCTGCGCGGCCATCGAATGGCTCACCTGTCCTTCATCAATGAGCGCGATAAGTTGCGCGATGCGTTCCGGTGAGACAGGGAAACGGTCCATGTCCAAGGCCCGTTCGTTGAGGTAAGACCTTATTTCGCCTGTCACCCAGTTGGCCGCTGCCTTGTAATTCTTGGTTAGCGAAGTGAGCCGGTCGAACCACAGTGCCACCGGTTTGATGTCGGTTATCACACCTGCATCGTACTCCGAGAGGCCGTATTCCTTCACAAAACGCGCGAAAAGCTCGTTGGGTAGCGGAGGCATCCAGGCCTTCACGCGGTCTATCCATTCCTGACCGATGATCACGGGCGGCAGGTCGGGCTCGGGGAAGTAGCGGTAGTCGTTGGCCTGCTCCTTGCTGCGCATCACGAAGGTGGTGCCCGCCACGGCATCGAAGCTGCGTGTGTCCTGACTGATCTCGCCCCCCGCTTCTATCTCGGCTATCTGTCTGCCGATCTCAAATTCGATGGCCCGCTGCACGTTGCGGATGGAGTTCATGTTCTTGACCTCCACCCTTCGCCCGAACTGCGTTGCGGCTTTCAGTCTCACAGAAATATTGGCATCGCAGCGGAGGCTGCCCTCTTCCATGTTGCCATCGCAGATGTCGAGGTAGCGCACCAGCCTGCGCACCTCGGTCAGGTAGGCATAAGCCTCGTCCGAGCTGCGGATGTCGGGTTCGGAGACCATCTCCAGCAGGGCCACGCCAGCGCGGTTAAGGTCAACGAGCGTATCGAACGGGTCCTGGTCGTGCATGCTTTTGCCCGCGTCCTCCTCCATGTGGATGCGAATGAGGCCGATGCGTTTCTCCCTTCCGTCCGCCTTGATGTTGATGTGTCCCCCGGTACAGATGGGTGTGGTGTCCTGCGTGATCTGGTAGCCCTTGGGCAGGTCAGCGTAGAAATAGTTTTTCCGGGCGAAATGATTCTCTTTTCGGATGTCACAGCCACACGCGAGGCCGAGCAGGATCCCGTGGTCGATGACCTTGCGGTTCATGCGCGGCAGTGTGCCCGGATGGCCGAGGGTTATCGCGCTCACGTTGGTGTTGGGCATGGCCCCGTACTCCGTGCTGTCGCTGCTATATGCCTTGCTCTCGGTGAGCAGCTGCATGTGTACCTCCAGACCAATCACGGCCTCGTATTTCTCTCTCATCGGATAGGTAAAGATTCGCGGGCACGAAGGTAGCCGCTCTGCACGGTCCGTCAGCGAAGGAAGCGCACCACCGCCTGTCGGTTGCCCGAGGTGAGTCTCGCGATGTAGGCACCCTTCGGCAGCGCGCTAACATCGACCGTCCCATTCCAGCGGGACACTTTTCCCAAAGAAAACTCATGCACTTTTCGGCCCAGCGCATCAAGCACCTCGATGGTTGTGGCCTTCGGTATGTTGCCTTGGAAATCAATGGCAATCTGCCCATCAGAGAAGTGACGAACGTCAAATATCAGGTCGCTTGCCAAGTCAGAACTGCCGGTGACAAGCGATTGCAGCAATACAGTTCTGGTAGTGTCGAAGCACATGTTCGTACAGGTGAGCGAGACCTGATAATCGCCAGGCTCAATGTAAGTGTGTGTCGGGTTCTCCTCAACACTGAACTGCCCGTCCCCGAAATCCCACAGGTAGCTCTCGGCCTGTGTGGAGTGGTTCATGAACTGGTAGGTGAGCGGTTCGGTCTCATTCACATCGAAGTCGGGCACTTGGAACCATGTATTGCCGCAGAAACTCTGCGAACGGACAATGACCCCCGAGTCGTAAATGCCGTCACCACCGTCCGAGATGGCAATCATGAAGTGATAAGTCTCGCCCGGCACAACGGGGTATTGCATATTGATGAGTTGGGTGATGCCCCCAAAAGCGATGTCCTGTCCGTCTGCATTGCTCAAATAGTAAGTCGGGTCGCCACAGCTTTGGTCATTCACCGTATTGATGCTCACAATGGTAGATGTTCCCGGAATCAGAGCAACATTGGTCGGCTCCACAGCACCAGGCCCACCCGACACGAAGAATCCGAACATGTCATTGTAGTTGGTACAAACGAAACTGGGGTACTCTTCTGACCCGAAGATGAAGTCGCCTGCGAAAAGCGTATCCGCCAGAGGAGTAAAATCGAACTCGATCACGGCCGCATCAAATGAATTGACCCCGGCCTGAGCCGCAAGAAGTGAAAGGCCCGGCTGCCCCAGACTTGAGCTGGCAAAAAAGGAAGCGGTGTTGGCGATTTGGCCTGCTTCCCCTGTTGAAAGCACCAGCCCTTGTCCTATGCCGTACGTCCCATTCGGGTCGGTCATCACACCAAAGGCCAAGGGAGAACCATGATAGGCGATATTGCTGATCTCAACACAGCCGCCAAAAATGATGGAGGACAGGGCCTGACTCAGGCTTTGCTCATCCATTTGCTGAATGGTCAGACTGCTTTGGGCAGTTGCACCCGAGTGCATTGCAAGCACAAGGGAAAGGGCGGTAAGAATTGGTCTCATCTGTTGAGTAAATGAAGTCCGTCAAAACATAGATGCAGACCAAAGGTAATTAGTTACACCTTATCCCAACTTCGCCAAAGCAGCTAGCGCCTTGTCGTAGTCGGGCTCGTAGGTGATGTCCTCTACCAGCTCCACGTAGTGGATACGGTTCTCCTTGTCCAAAACGAAAACCGCACGGGCAAGCAAGCCTTTCAGTGGGCTGTTCACCATCTCGGTGTTGTACTCCTTACCGAAGTCGCCATAGCGGAAATCAGAGGCGGGCTTCACATTCTCAACGCCCTCGGTCCCGCAGAAACGCTTCATGGCAAAGGGCAGATCCTTGCTGACCACCAGACAGACCACATTGTTAAGTGCGCCCACCTTCTCGTTGAATTTCTTGGTCTCCAGTGCGCAGATGCCCGTATCGAGGCTTGGAACGCTGAGGATGATCTTGTTCAGACCCTCGAAATCGTATAGGGATTTTTCGCTCAGGTCCTGCATCACGAAGGTGAAATCGGGTGCTATCTCCTTTACTTCTGGAATGAACCCGCTCAGGAGTACCTCGCTTCCTTTCAGTTTAGTGGTTTCCTTGCCGGTATTCTGCTTTGCTGCCATCGAAAGATTTTTTGTGTGTGGTGGGCAAAAGTAGGTTTTCAGTCGCATCGGCTTTGCCGCACCGTTTCAGGTTGCTGCATTTCAAGGATATTCGGCCTCTCAAAACAGAACCGCAGCAGACCCGTGCAACTTGTCCGTCCCTCCATCGCCCGTCTCAAGCCCTACTCCTCCGCCCGCGATGAGTTCCAGGGCGAGTCGGCCGTCTTCCTTGATGCCAACGAAAGCCCCTACGAATCGGGCGTGAACCGTTACCCCGACCCGTTGCAGCGGCAGCTCAAGCAGCTTATCGCAGCCATCAAGGGCGTGGACGCGGCCCAGATCTTCCTTGGCAACGGCAGCGATGAGGTGCTCGACCTCATCTTCCGCGCCTACTGCGAGCCGGGGCAGGACAACGTTATCATCCTGCCGCCCACTTACGGCATGTACAAGGTGCTGGCCGACTTGAACGGAGTGGAATGCCGGGAGATACTCCTCACCCCAGATTTCCAACCTGATGCCGATGCCATCCTCAGCGCGGTTGACGGCCACAGCAAGGTGCTCTTCCTCTGCTCGCCCAACAACCCTTCGGGCAATGTTTTTTCCGAGGAAATGATGGTAAAACTGCTGAAAGGCTTCGCAGGGCTGGTGGTGGTGGACGAGGCTTACATCGACTTCTGCCCAGGGCGTTCGCTCCTGCCGAGGCTGGCGGAGTTCCCGAGGCTAATCGTCACGCAGACCTTCAGCAAGGCTTATGGCATGGCGGGCATCAGGCTGGGGATGGCCTTCGCATCGGAGGAGGTGGTGGGCATCCTCAACCGCATCAAACCTCCCTACAACATCAACGGCCTCACGCAGCGGTTCGCCCTCGGTCGGCTGGCGGACATTTCACTGGTGCAACAGCAGGTGACAGAACTCATCGCGGAGCGGGGAAAGCTCGCAAGCGGACTCACTTCGGTCGTTTTCGTGGAAAAAGTGTTCCCTTCGGATGCCAACTTCCTGCTCATCCGCGTGGACGATGCCGACCTACGCTACCGCCAGCTCGTGGAGGCGGGCATCGTGGTGCGCAACCGCAGCTCGCAGCCACTCTGCGAGAACTGCCTGCGCGTGACGGTGGGCACTGCGGAGGAGAACCGCGTGTTGCAGGAGACCATGCGTGGATTGAGTTGAAATACGGGTCTCTTTATCTTTGGTGGAAATTCATCGGCCATGAACATCGAGGAACTCAAACTTTGGATCATTGACAGGATCCTGAAAACGGATGACGAACAGCTCCTCAGCCAAGTTGCGCTGCTGCTTGACGGACACGAAATCGTGTCCTTAGAAAACACTGTGGATATGATGCGTGAGCCGATGACAGAATACGGGAGTTCAGCCGTTTCGGAGGTTTACGAGCTTAATAATGAAGAAGAGGCCGCAGTGTTGGAGGCGCGGGAACAGTATGCGCAGGGCAGGGTTCTGTCCGATGAGCAGGTAAGGGAGAAGAATGCGCGATGGCTGCGAAACTAACATGGTCTGAACGGGCTGATAGGGAGCTTCACGACATCCTCTGGTACTGGGAGAATCGCAACAGGTCGCCCGCATACAGCATCAAACTATACGGATTGATAAACGACAGACTTGGCCAGGTCTGTAATTTCAGTCGCTCTGGGAACATTACCGCTACTCAAGGCGTGAGGTCTGTCATTGTCAGAGACTACCGCATCCTATATGAACTGCGACCTGATGAGATTTACATCCTGGCCATTTTCGACACACGTCAGAATCCCGAGAAGCTTCGTGACATCTCCGAGGAGAATCTGTGAACACATTTGCCCCAAGAAAAACCACATCGGTTTCGATAATCATAAATGAAAAAAGCCCTCTTCATAGACCGTGACGGCACACTCGTGATGGAGCCGCCCGTGGACCTGCAGCTTGACAGCTTGGAGAAACTGGAGTTCTACCCCGGGGTGTTCCGCTACCTGTCGCTCATCGCGGAGCATCTTGATTTTGAACTGGTGATGGTGACCAATCAGGACGGGCTGGGCACGGCCTCATTTCCTGAAAACACTTTCTGGCCCGCCCATGAGAAGATGATGCGAGCGTTGGAGGGTGAAGGTATCCGTTTCGCAGAGGTACACATCGACCGAAGTTTCCCAGAGGACAACAGCCCTGACCGCAAGCCGCGCACAGGCATGATGGGCAAGTATCTCTCCGGGGAATACGATCTCGCCAACTCCTTCGTCATCGGTGACCGCCTCACCGACATGGAACTCGCCAAGAACCTCGGAGCAAAGGGCATCCTCATCGCTGAAGCAGAGAAACCCGCATTCGACACGGAGACGCAGGTGCTTCAGACAACAAGCTGGAAAACCATCTATGAGTTCCTGCGCTTCGGGCTTCGGAAGGGCACGGTGCAGCGCAAGACCCATGAGACCGACATCAACATCACCCTGAACCTGGACGGCACGGGGAAAACAGACATCAGCACGGGCATCGCTTTCTTCGACCACATGCTCGACCAGCTCGGCCGCCACGGGCTGATGGACCTCAGCATCACCGTAAAAGGCGACCTGCACGTGGACGAGCACCACACCATCGAGGACACGGCCATCGCGCTGGGCGAGGCGTTTCGCAAGGCATTGGGCAACAAGCTCGGCATCGAACGCTACGGCTTCTGTCTGCCGATGGATGACTGTCTCGCACAGGTGGCCATCGACTTTGGGGGGCGCAACTGGCTGGTTTGGGAGGCGGAATTCCACCGCGAGATGATCGGCCAGATGCCCACCGAGATGTTCATGCACTTCTTCAAATCCTTCACGGACGGGGCGCAGTGCAATCTGAACATCAAGGCCGAGGGCACCAACGAGCACCACAAGATCGAGGCGATTTTCAAGGCATTCGCCAAGGCCATCAAAATGGCGGTGAGGCGCGACCCCGAACGCCTCGTGCTGCCATCCACTAAAGGTGTGCTGTGAGCAGTTCGCGGTTCATATCAGCCGATCTGGTCTGTCCGGTTTCCTCAGCCCCGCTGCGCGATGGAGTGATCGCCTTGGATCGTGACGGCCGCATCCTCGATGTGCTCCCTGCCGACAGCCCCGATTTGCCAGATGCGTCAGGGATCGAACGTCACAGTGGCATCATCTGCCCGGGTTTTGTGAACGCACACTGCCATCTGGAGCTTTCGCACATGAAGGGGCTACTTCCCGAGGGCACCGGTCTTCATGGTTTCATCGGTGGGGTGGTCGCGCAGCGCGATGCCGACCCCGATGCTATCGAAGAGGCCATGGTTCGTGCCGACCGAGAAATGTGGGAGGCGGGCATACAGG
This sequence comes from uncultured Chryseobacterium sp., assembly GCA_964500205.1. Classification (GTDB taxonomy): domain Bacteria; phylum Bacteroidota; class Bacteroidia; order UBA10329; family UBA10329; genus UBA10329. Next base: position 28,494 of record CAZCNS010000009.1, read on the forward strand.
CTGTGGGCGACATAAGCAATACCACCGACACCATAGAGGTGAAGCGCGGCAGCCGCATCCGTTACCACTCCTTCATCGAGCTGCTGGGCATTTCACCCGAAAGGGCCGAGCTGGTCTTCGAGCGGGGAAAATGGCTTCGGGATGAATTCAGGGAAGCGGGACTTGCGGCCACGCTCGTCACTCACGCACCCTACTCGGTATCGGAACAGCTCTTCCGACTTGTTTCCAACGAAAAGGAAACGGTTTCCATGCACAGTCAGGAGACGGGGAGCGAGGACGAGATGTTCCTTTCAGGGAAAGGCCCGCTGCTGGAGAAACTGCGGTCGCTTGGCATTCCAATGGACGACTTCATCCCCTCTGGAAAAAGTTCGTTGCGCACGGTGCTTCCACTGCTGGCCGGGTGTCCGGGAATCATCCTTGTTCACAACACTTTCACCACAGCGGAAGAGATGCAGTGGGCCAACGGACAGCATAGTGGCCTGTTCTGGTGTACCTGTCCCTCGGCCAATCTTTACATTGAAAGAAAAATTCCGAAGGTTGATGACTGGCTGCGCAACAGGGCGCAGGTCTGCATCGGAACGGACAGTCTGGCCTCCAATCACCGGCTTTCCATTCTCACAGAAATGAAGCGGCTGGCGGAGCATCATCCGGCTATCGGTTTCCACGACCTGCTTCGGATGGCCACGCTAAACGGGGCGATAGCCCTTGGCATGGAAAGAAAATTGGGCTCACTGGAACGCGGGAAACATCCAGGAGTACTGCTTCTTCAGGGAATGTATGCCGATAATTCTGTGCTGATGAACGCTGAATGTCCCAAACGTCTGGCATAAGTTATAGAGGCCATACGTGCTCAGACAAATTAAGCCGCGACCCCGTGCAGCAGTGATTTCTCAAAACTAATGAGTGCCTGTTGTATTGCGGTAGCTTCCGTTTCATCAAAATACTTTTCGCCACACTGCGTGCATACGTGAGCAGGTACTTTCTCCACATAAAGGTGATAGCCCCTGCGGTTCACCGTGTATGGAATCAAGGCACGCTCGAGCCGGCCGTTGCACATGATGCAGTTCAGGATCTCTTTCTCGTTCTCAGGTCTTTTTCCCATTTCAGAGGAACTGGTCGATAGGCGGTAATGATGGCAAGATAGTTGGCCTTCGGGGCACACACCACATGCAAAGGTCGGTCTTTTTGATGGAAAACAAGGCAACTGTGCCCTCTTCGGTCTTCAGGGTACTCTTCAATTATCTCACCATGACGCACTGTGTCGATGACCTCTGCAACGGTTATGATCTCCTCCTCACTGTTCATCTCCTCAAGGGAATGAACAGTGAAAATAACCCGCTTGGCCGCGGCCTCACGAATCAGGTGTTCCATTGTGTGAGGTGATAGACGCTTACCAGTCATCCCCACCGCCAGCGGCCTTGGTGGCGATCTTGGCGGTCATGTCCTTGATGAGGGTATTGATCTCGTTGTCAATGTCGATAAGCTGATAGACGTGGTTGTCAGCATTCGGGTCGTTGTCCTTATCAGTCAGCCATGTGTCAATGGGCTGATTGCTGGTGGCCTTCACGTTGAATTTCGTGATGGTGTACTTGTAGCGGCCGTCTTTGAACTGGAGTGAGAGCGTGTACTGTAACAATCCTGCTTGACTGGTGGTCTTCACCCCTTTCTTGTCGTAGGCATAGATGGGAAAACGGGCGAAGACCTCCATTTCTCCGTTCTCGCGTTCTTGCTTGCGAAGTTTTTCCATGGGGTTCTTGTAGTATGCTTTCACCCAGTCGAGTGCGCGGTCATACAGTTCGCCCGATGATGCCCCGTCCACCTTGCCCACACCATCGTAGGTGATGAGCCCTTCGCTTACAGGCATGTTGGGATACTCAGGGAGTTTGTTTTTCTGAGCGAATGCCGGAGCAGTAATTATCGCCAGCATCAGAATGGTGACCAAGCGGGGAAGAAGTGATGTGTTTTTCATTTGATTGATGGGTTTAATCTGCTAAAGCGGTCTCTGTATCAAACTTCTCGCCAAGACGGCCCAAGCCGATGGACTGATAGTAATTATTGAAGAGGTTCACGACCACGTCATTGCGTTGGTGTTTGTTGGTAGCTCCAAGCACTATGGTAATGACACGGTGCCCGCATCGGTTGGCGGTATTCACAACGCAGTAGCCCGCAGCATTTGTGAAACCTGTCTTCAGCCCATCGACCTCATCGTATTGCTTGACAAGCTGATTACGGTTGTCGTAGGTGTAGAGTCCATTGGCGTTGCGAATGCAGTGTTGGCCCTTGCAGGTGTATTCCAACATGCAGTCGTGCTTGACCAGCTCGCGGGCCAGCAGCAGCATGTCGGCAGCGGTAGAGGTGTTGTCGGGGCCTTTCTTGATGGGCATCCCCGTGGAATTGAAGAAGGCGGTGCTGTCCATGCGAAGGATGTGGGCCCGCTGGTTCATCAGTTCCACGAATGCACTCTCGCTTCCTGCCACGTGTTCAGCCAAGGCGTATGCAGCATCATTGCCACTGCGGATCATGGCAGCGCCCAGCAGTTCCTCTACCAGCAGTTGTTGGCCTGGTTTGAAATAGATGCTTGAGCCTCCCACAAGTGTGGCCTGCTTACTGATGGTCACTGTGTCGGTGAGGCTGATATTGCCTGCCTCCGACTGTTCCAGGACAATGAGGGCCACCATCATCTTTGTTAGCGATGCGATGGGCATGCGTTCGTTCATCCCTTTTGCCCACACCACTTTGTTTTCGGTCTGGTCATATACCAGCCCGGCCTTGAACAGCGAAGGCGCGTAGGCCAAGGTGCTGTCCATTGCAAGGATGATGCGGTCTGGAGTAGGAATAGGGTCGGGGCTGCGTTCGGGTCCCGGCCCACCGAAAAGTACCGTGGGGTCCGAGAAAAGAAGCGTCAGGAAGACGGCTGCAAGACTCACTCTCGATAATAGGGGTGCCGGGCGCATGATCAGGGAAGTCGGTATGACGGATAGGAGTTCGCGCATTCAAGCGGCAATGTTAACGAGGGGCTTATACGTGTTAAAAATCAAATGGTTATTCTATCAACACAAAGGTGTTCATTCCTTCTGAGCTGCCATGTCACTTTGATAGCAGGCCGGCCAGTTGCAGGTCAATGGGCGTGGTCACCTTGATGTTCTCCACATTGCCATCGACCAATGAGATAAGGTGGCCGATGGCCTCGACCACTGCCGCATCGTCTGTGAACTGGTCGTGTTCCGCTTTGGCAAATGCATCGCGCAGCAGCTCTGCACGGAAGCACTGTGGGGTCTGCACCGCACGGTAGGCAGTGCGGTCAACGCTCTTGCTTGTTCTTTCCCCGATCATCCGAAGGGACTGAACGATGGGGGTCACGGGCACTGCCGCACCGTTTCGCGCAGCGGCTTCAAAACAACTGTTCACCACCTCGTCCTTCACGAATGGCCGCACCCCGTCATGCACGCCTATGAGGTCGCAGTCGGTGACGGCCGACAGTCCGTTCTGCACCGATCGGAAGCGGGTCGCGCCACCGGACACCGTATCATGCGGCACCGTGAAACGTTGGTCGGCACAGCATTTTTCCCAATAAGGAATATGAACTTCTGGCAGCACGAGCACCAATCTCATCTCGGCATCTATCGCATGCAGATTGGCAAGGGTATGCATCAGCAACGGACGGCCATTGAGTTGTAGGAACTGCTTCGGGATGTCGGCACCCATCCGGGAACCGCTACCACCTGCCACCACGATCATGCATCGCTTCATGCTTGGCCAGATGAGATTCCGTACCAATGAAAGTCCCCATCCCCGGACTGTCGGCTGAAGCCGGGGCAGTCGCAGCCTTTGCCGCTTCCCTTGCTGGGTCGCTTGTGCTTCTTACCGCCTTTTCGTGATGTGGCGCATGATGTCGCAGAGAGCATTGCGGTCATCAGAACGAGAAGAATGAGGTTGCGGCTCATGGGTCGCAAAGGTAACAGGACGGCATGGCAGAAGTTGGCGCAGTGTGTGGAGGTAAAGTCTATTTTTGGCGGGTATGTTGAAGCTCCTCACCCACGTTGGTCGCTACATGCTCTGGATGAGCAAGGTTTTCCGCAGACCGGAGAAAATGCGCATGTACCGCATCCGCATTTTTGAGGAGATCATGGCGGTGGGCTACAACTCGGTTGGGCTTGTTGCGCTGGTGAGCCTCTTCATGGGAGCGGTGCTCACGCTCCAACTGGCATACAATCTGGAGAGCCCGCTCATTCCGCTCTACACGGTAGGTCTCGGTGTGCGCGACTCGATCATTCTGGAGTTTGCCCCCACCATCATCAGCATCATTCTTGCCGGAAAGGTGGGTTCGAGCATCGCTGGGGAGATCGGCACCATGCGCGTCACCGACCAGATAGATGCCCTCGACATCATGGGCGTGAACAGCACCGGATATCTGGTAGGGCCCAAGGTGATCGCTGCCATGGTCAGCAACCCACTCATTGTGATGATCAGCATGGTGCTCGGCATCTTCGGTGGCTGGGTGGCCGGGGTCACCACGGGCGAGGTTGCGGGCAGCACTTACATATATGGCATCCAGTACTGGTTTCAGCCTTACTACATCACTTACGCGTTGGTGAAGACGGTCGTCTTTGCCGTGGTGATCACAAGTGTGCCCGCCTACTTCGGATACCATGTCAGTGGCGGAGCGTTGGAAGTGGGCCGCGCGAGCACAGTCTCGGTGGTTTATAGCATTGTGGTCATCTTGATTTTCAATCTGTTGCTCACACAAATGCTGCTGCAATGATAGAGGTGAAGGGGCTCAATAAGAGTTTCGGTGAAGCCCATGTGCTGCGCAACATTGATGCACAGTTTCACAAGGGGCAGGTGAACATCATCATTGGGCAGAGCGGTTCGGGCAAGACGGTGCTTACCAAGTGCATGGTCGGCCTTTTTGATGTGGACAGTGGAACCATCGAGTACGATGGCACCGACTTCGCCTCCCTCAGTTTTGCGGACAAGACCCGTATCCGTCAGGACATCGGGATGCTTTTTCAGGCCGGTGCCCTTTTTGACAGCATGACGGTGGAGGAGAATGTGATGTTCCCGCTCAGCATGTTCACCACAATGTCGAAAGAAGAGCGATTGAAAAGGGCACATTTCTGCCTCGACCGCGTTAATCTCGACCATGCCCACAAGCTTTTCCCGTCAGAGCTCAGCGGTGGCATGAAGAAGCGTGTGGCCATTGCCCGCGCCATCAGCAACAACCCCAAATACCTGTTCTGTGATGAGCCTAACAGCGGCCTCGACCCCAAGACAGGGCTGGTGATCGATCAGCTCATCAAGGAGATCACCGAGGAGTATGACATCACCACCATCGTCATTACCCACGACATGAACTCCGTGATCGAGATAGGCGACCACATCCAGTTCATCTACAAGGGAGAACTCTGGTGGAGTGGCGACAAGGACCAGATCCTAACCACCGACAACCAGGAGGTGAGCGATTTCGTGTATGCCTCCAAGTTCATGAAGCGTGTCAGGCAGGACCTCGCCAAGAACCTGTGACCTGCCGTACGTCTCCGCGTATCTGATGCATCTGTTGTAACAGGTATACCAAAACCCCTCTATCGGTCGCTGTGCGCGTCTGAGTCTAAGCACACCCTTCGATCGCAGGCCCCTCGCTGTGGAAAGGCCATTTTCGGTGCGCCCTCTGGAACAGCCCGTCATTACTGAACTTGATTTTTCCGATCGCATCTGTGGAAACCACAGAGCCACTTTGATTTTTCCGATCGCATCTGTGGAAACCACAGAACCACTTTGATTTTTCCGATCGCATCTGTGAAAACCACAGAGCCACTTTGATTTTTCCGATTGCATCTGTGGAAACCACAGAACCACTTTGATTTTTCCGATCACATCTGTGGAAACCACAGGCCGACCTTGATTTTTCTGATCATTTCCGGGAAAACCACACGGCCACTTTTATTTTTCCAGTTATGGCCGTGGAAAGCACAGAGCTACTTCGATTTTTCTGATCAGGTCTGTGGAAACCACAGGCCGCCCCGCGGTGGGCGGGCCCTGCGCTGGTTGAAATGGCGAATGGGGAAATGGAAAATCGTGGTCTCCGCCCCACAATGCGGCCCTGCCATACTTCCGTAAGCATAGTGCACGTCAAGGACGGCAAGATCACACTCCGTATCGACAAGGATGTCATTGAGCAGGCCAAGGAATACGCCCGCGAACAGGGCACCAGTCTCTCCCGCATCATCGAGAATTATCTGAAGGCGATGTCAAAGCCGCGTGGCAGTGCCATTGACGTGACCCCTTTGTGAAAGGTCTGAGCGGCATTGCCGGGCCTGCTACCGAGGCCGAGCTGGAAGATGCCCGTCTTCGGCATCTCTTGGAGAAGCACCAGTGATGCCCCAAAGGCTGTGCCGATAAGGTCGTCCCTACGGGACTTTCAATGAACACCCGCGCGTTGTGCTGCTACCATATGTTCGCCCCTCCGGGGCTTAAGGAAAAAGTTCCGTAGGAACGGCCCTATGGTAGCCACCATATGTTCGCTCCTCCGGGGCTTAAGAAAACAGTTCCGTAGGAACGGCCTTTTGGTAGCCACCATATGTTCGCCTCTCCGGGGCTTAAGGAAGCAGTTCCGTAGGATCGGCCCTATGGCAGCCGCCATATGTTCGCCCCTCCGGGCTTAAGGAAACAGTTCCGTAGGAACGGCCCTATGGTAGCGAACGGTTGCCCAAAGACCTTGCAAGTCCCGTAGGGACGGACGTTCCCCGTCTTCTGTGCCATGGCCTCAGGCGGAGCGGAAGAACAAGGATGGTGGCGCCCGCCCTGCGGATGCTGCCGCCACGAAAACCGCAGCCAAAGAAAAGGCCACCTCGGTGGCAATCGGGGGGCCTTGGTTGGGGGGACCCCGTTTGGTATTTGGTGCGCGTCCCTAAGGGGTCTCTATACCAACTTTGTTGAGTGGCAACTATTCCAGTTTCTCCCAAATTTTAAATACTATTTTATCTTGAACTTCACTCTGCCAATCTTCATTTAATTCGTTCCAATCATATCTGATTCCAACAATATCATCCGGGATGCCCACAAACACTGTTTCATCTAAAAATACAGGTATAACTTCACCATTAGGGACACGCTTCTTAAAGCACTCTCTTTCAAATGTTGGCCAAATTTTATCCTTATGATATTTGTCAAGAAGGCAGATTACAAATCTGGAATCGCTCAAAAAAATTCGTTCAAACTCCTTGCTCCATGCTTTTCCTAAATAGTTGGCTTCATAATACTCATCGTAAAAAGCCGGTACATCAATGGCCTCAAATTGCTCGGCTAGGTATCTTGCAAGTTTTCTATTCTCACCAGCAAACGAAATAGCAATCTCAAATTCTTTCTCTTCCACATTATCCCTGAACCCACATTCTTTTCTAATTTCTTCCCAGTCAACATGACGCATAAAGTAAAATAGGGCTGGATCCTCAATGGCGAAATTCTTGTTGTCTTGATTGTAGTAAAAATATCTTCCGCATATTGGTTTTGAATCAATTAACACGTTTAATCGTCTTTCCTTTATGCCGTTGATGCTTGCCTTCATTTCTTGATAGGCATTAGCCATTTCATTTAAATCCACTATAGAACCCGGCTGTGAGGATATAAGCTTCAACAATTTGAAATATGAATCATTACCTGGTCGAAATCTTCTGCCTCGTGAGAACTCCTTCACTGGTTCCTTAAAGGAATGCGCTAGCTTTGTGACCATCGCTTTTCGAATATCATCTAAGTTGAATTCGAGAATTTTAATTTCATCTTGGAAATCTAGCACATCATTTTTGGTGCAGATTGTTTGACAAAGAGTTTGTGTCAACCAATAATCTCCTTGACTCTCTTCATATATTCTAACAGGTCTTTCTATTTGAACATTCAACTTTTCTGCTCCAACATTAATCAATTCAATGATTTTTGACTCGTTTCCAGGTTCAATTCTGTGAATTCCGCATCTTTTTGCAATATCATGAACCATACTAATTAAAGACGACCCGACCTGATTTATTCCGATTATGATAAGTTTTGGCAAGCTACCATCCTGCGTTTCCGCAGCTGTTTTAGCAATATTTGCAAGGGATTCTTGCAAATCGGAAGACAATCGGTGAAAATCATCAATTATATAATAGCCAGATGGTCTCTCACTGGAAATCGCAATGATTTTCTCAACATCAGTTGCTTGTCTTGCTGTGAGATAATTGATATCGATGTTTCCTGAAAGTTGGTTGATTATTCTTTTGGCCGTGGTTGTTTTGCCGGTACCCGACTGGCCCTCAATTATCACTGGCTTTCCCTTGCTCCGGATGTCAAGTAGAATTTCATTGTAATTCGGAGGCTTAACAAAGGTGTACTGAGGAATGCCTTCAGTAACAAACACTTCTTCTAGCAGTAATTTCATTTTTCATTTTTTAATGACACCCAACGATTTGATAATACAACTCGAGTTGCTTTAGTGGATTTGCTATCTGGAGCCAACCCTGTGTCTTCCACATCCTTGCGGCCAAATATACCCCCAATGGGCTTTTGCCCACCACATGCCTTCCACCCCCATCATCCTTGCCCAATACGTGCCCACTCCCTTTCCTACCTTCGCGGCCCAAACACCAAAAGGCATGACACGCGGACCCATCTCCCAATTCATAGAGGAACATTACAGGCATTTCAACGCTGCGGCACTGGTGGATGCCGCCAAAGGCTATGAGACGCACCTCTCCGAGGGCGGCAAGATGATGGTGACCCTCGCGGGCGCCATGAGCACTGCCGAACTGGGCCGCTCGCTGGCCGAGATGATCCGTCAAGGCAAGGTCGATATCATCTCCTGCACAGGGGCCAACCTGGAGGAAGACCTGATGAACCTGGTGGCCCACACGCACTACAAGCGCGTGCCCAACTATCGCGACCTGAGCCCGCAGGACGAGTGGGACCTGCTGGAGAAGGGCTATAACCGCGTCACCGACACCTGCATTCCCGAGGAGGAGGCCTTCCGCAGGCTGCAGAAGCACATCTTCAAGCTCTGGAAAGACGCCAACGATAAGGGCGAACGGTATTTCCCGCATGAGTACATGTACAAAATGCTGCTGTCGGGCGTGCTGGAGCAGTACTATGAGATAGACCCGAAGAACAGCTGGATGCTGGCCGCTGCTGAGCGCAACCTGCCGATAGTCTGCCCGGGATGGGAGGACAGCACCATGGGCAACATCTTCGCCAGCTATTGCATCAAGGGCGAGCTGACCAGCACCACGATGAAGAGCGGCATAGACTACATGGTGTGGCTCAGCGATTGGTATCGCAACAACAGCAGCGGCAAGGGCGTGGGCTTCTTCCAGATCGGGGGCGGCATAGCGGGCGATTTCCCCATCTGCGTGGTGCCGATGATGTACCAGGACCTCGAGTGGCACGATGTGCCCTTCTGGAGCTACTTCTGCCAGATCAGCGACAGCACCACCAGCTACGGTTCATACTCTGGCGCGGTGCCCAACGAGAAGATCACTTGGGGCAAATTGGACATCAATACCCCGAAATTCATCATCGAGAGCGATGCCACCATCGTGGCCCCGCTGGTGTTCGCCTGGGTGCTCAAGTGGTAACCTGATAATGGGCCGTGGTGCTGTGGCACGGCTTTGGATAACAAAAGCCCTGTGCAAGCGTTTAATTTGCACCGCACACCATGATCGCCCGCGAACTCATATCCTCCATCGTTCCACCCCTCAGGTCAGGAGATGATGCCGACCGTGCCCTTCTCTGGATGGACGAGTTCAAGGTGTCGCACCTGCCTGTGGTCGATGGGAAGAAGTATCTCGGCCTGCTGCGCGAGTCTGACATCATGGACAGCAACGCCCCCGGCAGCACGGTGGCGGAGTTGGATGCCGACCTGGAGCGGGCATTCGTCTATGAGAATCAGCACATTTATTATGTGATAAGAAGATTGGCATCGACCGACCTCACCTGCATTGCGGTGCTCGGTCGGGCTGACGAGGAGTATCTGGGATGCATCACATTGGCCGATCTGGTGGTGCGGTTCGAGGAGCTGGCGGTGATCAACCGTCCGGGCGGTATCCTTGTCCTTCACATGAAAGAGAGCGACTACTCGCTGGCCAAGGTGTCGCACATCATCGAGTCTAACGGCACATCCATTCTGAGCGCATACGTGTCGCATCAGCCTACGGCACAGATGATCGACATCACGCTCAAACTGAACAGGGAAGACCTCAGCCCAGTGGTGCAGAGCCTCGAACGCTACGGCTACGAGGTGACAGCTTATTTTGAGGAAAGCACCCACCTCGAAGACCTGCGCGACCGCTACGATGAGCTGATGCGCTTCATCAATATCTGACAGTGAATCTGCTGCAAAGAGTTGCCCTCGCTGTGCTGCTGCTGTGGGCAGGGTCGGTGTTCGGGCAGTCTGAGTTCGTCATCGGCACTGTCGGATTCGAGGGCAACAAGGTCACCAAGGACAAGATCCTCTTCCGTGAGATGACCATCAAAGAGGGGGACGCGGTGCGTGCCGACAGCATCGCCTATCACTTGCACCGCTGCCGCAGCAACCTGCGCAATATCAAGCTGTTCAACTTCATTGAGATAGATACCTGTGTTACCGATGGTAATGTCCTGGAGGTGGTGGTGCGCCTGGTGGAGCGCTGGTACGTCTGGCCTGTGCCACTGATAGAGCTGGCCGACCGCAACTTCGGGGAGTGGTGGCAGACCAAGGACTTCGGGCGCATCGACTTCGGCACGTTCATCTTCTGGAACAATTTCAGAGGGAGAAATGAGACGGTGGTCATGGAGCTGCGCTTCGGCTACAACAACCGCTATCAGCTGCGGTATGAAATCCCATATCTGAACAAGAAACAGACGATCGGCATCGAGTTCAAGGGCGGTTACGAACAGGCCCGAGAGGTGAATTTCGGAGCGATCGACAACCGGAGGGCGTTCATCAGCGATGGCAACCGCGTGATGCGAAGGATGGCCTACGGGGCCGTGACACCCATCTGGAGACCCAACTTGTACACCACCCACGAGGTTGAGGTGGCCTTCACCAACGGTTGGGTGGCCGACACCATAGCCGCCCTGAACCCGAATTTCTTTGGAAATGGGGAGCATGTCACCAACCATTTCTCCCTGCAGTATATGCTCGTGCATGATTACACGGACTACACCATTTACCCGCTCAAAGGGCACATTCTCTCGCTCAAAGCCCGCAAGGACGGTTTCGGACTGCTTGGCAGCTCAGTGGACCTGTTCAGTGCCGAGGTGGAATTCAACAAGTATTGGAAACTGCACCCCCGCTGGTATTTCGCCCATGGGCAAAAGCTCAAGGTGTCATCATTCAACACCCAACCGTACATCTATCAAAGGGGGTTGGGATATTTGAATGACTATGTCCGAGGCTATGAGCTCAATGTCATCGATGGACAACACTTTGCCTTGGTGAAAACCTCATTGCGCTGGATGCTGTTGCAGCCCAAGCGCATCAATCTCAAGTTCCTGAAGACGGACAAACTCGGTCTCATTCCCATCACCATCTTCGCCAATGCCAACTTTGACGCGGGTTTTGTAATGGACAATCAACTTCGGGAACTCAACCCGTTGGCAGAGCAATGGCTCTACGGAGGTGGAGTAGGTATTGATGTCTCCACGTTCTATGACATACTGTGGCGATTCGAATACTCGGTCAATAAGGTGGGGCGTCACGGGTTTTTCCTACATTTCCAAAAACATATCTGAGTCATGCGAATAGCCGTTCATGGGAGGTTGCGATATGTCCGGGACATGGACCGCCTCATCGGGATACTCGAACGCGTGGAGTCGGCCTTCGAAGGTGTGAAACTGTCCCATGAGCTTGCCACCGCCTTGGATAGGAAGGGGAAACTCGGTTCAAGAAACGTGCTGTCTTCAGACGGCTCAGATATCGCCTCTGTGGACATGTTGGTCAGCATCGGTGGCGATGGCACCATACTTGAATCTGCCCGCATGGTGGGGGCTTCAGGTGTTCCCGTGCTGGGGATCAATAATGGCAGGCTCGGATTCCTCAGCAGCACCCCGCAAGAGGAGCTCGATGTGGCCATAGAGCAACTACAGAAAGGTGACTTCACGGTGGAACAGCGGTCGTTGTTGGAAATGAACTGCGAGAACAACCCGTTCGGAGAAAGACGTTTTGCACTCAACGAGCTCACGGTCCACAAGAGCAACCGCACAAGCATGATCGTCATTCACGCCTATCTCGATGACGTGTTCTTGAATACTTACTGGGCAGACGGGCTTATCGTGTCCACCCCTACAGGCTCCACCGGATATTCGTTGAGTGCAGGTGGCCCCATCGTCTCCCCGGCTGCTCAGAGCATCGTCATTTCACCGATCGCCCCCCACAACCTCAATGTGCGGCCGCTGGTCTTGCCTGATTCGCACAAGGTCTCACTGGAGGTTGAGGGCCGGGCATCCGATCACTTGGTTTCGCTCGACTCGGTGTCGCACCAGCTCAAACAAGGCATGCGGCTGGATTTACAGCGGGCTGATTTTACTGTAGGACTCGTACGGTTTAAGGATTCGGACTACTTTCAAACCCTTCGGAACAAGCTTATGTGGGGAATTGATAGCAGGAACTGACCTCTACAGATGTCCTAAATTACAGATGGTCGAGTGAGCAAGGTGGCTATATTTGTCCGCTTATCCGGTTTGGAATAAAAGTCTGACCATGAGGAAAATACTACTACTACTTCTGGTCGTTCTGCTGCCTTCTATGCTTTGGGCACAGAGATGGAAGCGAGAACGGTACTCTTGGATGACCTCGGCTGGTGTTTCCCAGTTTCTGGGAGACCTCGGTGGCCGGAACCAGATAGGGTCTGATTTCTGGTGGGATATGGACGCGGCATCGACACGTTATGTGGTCAATGTCGGGCTGCGTTACAAGCTTACCGAGTACTTCGCAGCCCGAACCCATCTTGCCTTCGGTGAGGTGTATGGCAACGACCAATACACAGAGGAGCCATGGCGTAACAACCGGAATCTGCACTTCCGGTCCCCCGTGTTCGAGTGGTCCACCACCTTCGAAGCCTCGTGGATGAGAGAGAGCATAGGTTCTCGCTACAAGATAAGACGTGTTCGTGGCAGAGGGAAGAAGGGAAGCAAGGTGTACGTCTATGGTTTTGCCGGTGTCGGGCTGATGTTCATGGATCCTCATGCTCAATATGAGGGGAAGTGGCATAGGTTACGGTCGTTGCGCACAGAAGGGCAAGGTTTTGTTCCCGGCAGAGAGCAATATTCGCAGTGGCAGTTCGTTATACCCTTCGGAGTTGGGATGAAATATGCCATAGATAAACGAAGCTTCATCGGTATTGAGTACGGCTTGCGCAAGACCTTCACGGATTACATGGATGATGTCAGCACCTCGTACGTTTACAGTCGGCATGCCGAGTCCATTCTCACTGGTGGACAGGCTGCCATGAACATAGTGAACGAGGCAATGGGCTATGATGACGTTGCGCGGTATCTGGCAGATCCTTCCTTAACGCCAGCTCCAGACCTTCCCGGAAATGTGGAGCGAGCCTGCTCTGCCTGTCCAGGCCAGCAGCGAGGAGACCCTACAGACCTTGATTCCTATATGTTCATGACCATCACCTATTACCGAACGATCAGGACCAGTAGGAGAGGCCTGCCCAAGTTCTGATCTGTTAAGCATTCAATCACACCCATGCGTCTATTAGTCTCGGTTCTTCTCCTGATTTTCTGTTCGGGGGGCGTGTCGAATGCCCAATACTCGGAAATCGGATTGCTTGGAGGCGTGTCCTTCTACATGGGAGACCTCAATCCAGACATGCCTTTCCGTGATGTCCGACCTGCCGGGGGGCTTTTTTACCGTCACAACTTCAATGACCGTTTCTCAGTGAGGGCGGCTGGGCATGTAGGCTATCTTGTAGGTAGAGACGCCAGTTCGGACGTTCCTGCTCAACTTGAGCGAAATCTCAACTTTGAGAGCTGGTTGTTTGATTTCTCTTTGACCGGGGAGTTCAATTTTTTCCGCTACGAGCCCGGAAGCATGCGAAACTGGATCACTCCATTCCTGTTCGGTGGTGTCTCCATGTTCAAATTCAATCCGCGTGCTGATTTGGACGGAGAGATGTGGGAGCTCCAGCCGTTGGGCACCGAGGGACAGGGTACCACGGCCTATCCCGATCGTCAGAAATACTCGCTGTACAGCTTTGCCATTCCTTTTGGCATCGGTCTCAAGGTAAATCTCAACAAGACTTTTTCCCTCGGGCTGGAATGGGGAATGCGCTACACCTTTACCGATTATTTGGACGATGTGAGCACCACTTATGCGGACGTGAACGTAGTGCAGGCGGAGCGAGGTGATATTGCCCGTGTGCTATCGAACCGCACTCAGGTTTTCAACGCTGACATCGGTGAGTACGTGCCGCTCACTGCCGATCAACTTGTGGAGTACACAGGAAGACAGCGCGGAAACTCTACTAACAACGACTGGTATTCGTTTGTCTTCATCTCTCTGTCGATGAACATCAAGGCAAAGCCAGAGAAATGCCCTGCTTACGAGTGATCGCTCTGCTCGGCCTACCTTTGCATCCCTTTTTCAATAAAGGTCTGTCCGCTCCGACCTCTCATGGCCTTTGACCAACGCATAGATATTGACCGCCTTCCAGCCCACGTGGCCATCATCATGGATGGCAATGGAAGGTGGGCCAAGCAGCGTGGCAGACTGCGCACTTTTGGCCACACCAATGGGGTCAAGGCCGTGCGCGACACAGTTGAACGTGCAGCTGAGATAGGGGTTCCTTATCTCACGCTTTATGCCTTCAGTACCGAGAATTGGAGCCGACCAATCACCGAGGTGGGCGCGCTCATGAAACTCTTGGTGCGCACTATCCATAAGGAGACCGCAACGCTGATGGAAAACAACATCCGACTCAACGCGATAGGTGACCTTTCCAGTCTTCCCAAAGACTGCCACAACGAGCTTCTCGATGCTATGGAGCGCACTGCGGGCAATACAAGAATGACCCTGACGCTTGCACTCAGTTATTCCTCCAAATGGGAGATAGTGAATGCTGTGAAAGGAATCGTAAAGGAGGCACGGGAGGGGAAACTCACGGATTTGGATGTGACAGAGGCGCTTCTCTCCTCAAGATTGTGTACGAATGGTATGCCGGATGTAGAGCTGCTTATACGCACCAGTGGTGAGCATCGCGTCTCCAACTTCCTGCTATGGCAGTTGGCTTATGCAGAGTTCCATTTCACCGAGAAATTGTGGCCCGATTTCAGAGGTGCTGATCTCGAGCAGGCCATCATCGACTTTCAAGGACGCGAACGCAGGTTCGGTAAAATCAGTGAGCAGGTAAGTGAGAAGGTCTGATTCGGTAATCGTACTTTTCTGCGTGATGCTTTCGGTGCTGTCCGCTTCGCGGGTTTCTGCACAGATCAGCGTGGGTGGTGAGAAGTTTGATTATGCCGCACCCAAGCAGTACGAGATAGGTGGAATAACGGTGACCGGCACCAAATACCTTGATAAGAAGGTGCTGACACTGCTCTCTGGTCTATCTGTCGGTGAAAAGATCCAAGTACCTGGCGAAGGCATTACCGATGCGGTGAAGAAACTCTGGGACCAAGGACTTTTCAGTGATGTAGGTATCTATCTTGACCGTATTGACGGAGACCGTATCTTCTTTGAGATCAGGCTCACCGAGCGACCACGGCTCAATCGCTTCGCCCTTAAGGGTGTGAAGAAGGGAGATGCCAATGATATTCGGGAGAAGATCAAACTCATCAAGGGAAAGGTGGTAACTGACAACCTGCTGGTATCCACAGAGAACATTATCCGAGACCATTTCATCGACAAGGGATTTCTCAATGCAGAGGTCAACTCTGTAATGACGCCCGATTCGCTCCTTCCCAACAATGTGACCCTTGAATTCTTTGTGAACAAAGGAAGAAAGGTGAAGATCAACCGCATCATCTTCCATGGAAATCAGGAGGTGAAAGACGGCAAGCTGTCGCGATCCATGAAGGAGACGAAGCAGCGCACATGGTGGCGCGTCTGGAAGGCAAGCAAGTTCCTCGAGGCTGATTATGCTGAGGATAAGAAAATGCTCCTCGCTAAGTACAATCAGCTTGGCTACAGGGATGCTCGGATCATCTCGGATACGGTTTATTCCAATCGGGACGGGTCTGTGAACGTGGAACTCAATTTGGAGGAGGGACGGAAGTACTATTTCCGGAACATCGCATGGGTAGGAAACACGAAGTACAGCTCTGAAGTCCTCGACCGCGTGCTTGGCATCAAGAAGGGCGATGTGTATGATCAGGCGCGACTGGAGGCAAATCTGTTCATGAACCCCAATGAGCGTGATGTAAGTTCACTGTACCTCGATGATGGATATCTCTTCTTTAACGTAGAACCCGTAGAGGTGCTTGTAGAGGGTGACAGCATCGACCTCGAGATGCGGATGCGTGAAGGCAAACAAGCCACCATCAACCGCGTAACTGTGCGCGGCAATACCAAGACGAATGACCACGTTATTCTGCGAGAGATACGAACCAAACCCGGACAGCTTTTCAGCCGGTCGGATATCATCCGGACGCAGCGCGAATTGTCGCAGCTTGGCTACTTCAACCCAGAGGCCATGGGTGTGGAACCAAAGCCCAATCCTGTTGACGGCACAGTTGACATTGAATACACAGTAGAAGAGAAACCATCCGATCAGATTGAACTCTCCGGAGGTTGGGGTATGGGCACCATTATCGGAACTGTGGGAGTTGCATTCAACAATTTCTCAGTACGAAACATGTTCAAGAAGGGCGCCTGGAGACCACTTCCGGCCGGTGATGGTCAGCGGCTATCGCTCAGGGCCCAGTCCAACGGACCTTGGTTCCAGAGCTACAACTTCTCGTTCATGGAGCCTTGGCTCGGAGGCAACAAACCCCGTGCCCTGAGCATTTCGGCATATCATTCTGCGCAGAGCAACGGTATCACCACAGGCGAGACAGGTAGTCAAGGCATCCGGATCTCCGGGGTCTCTGTCGGGCTTGGTACACGCCTCACTTGGCCCGATGACTTCTTTATGCTTCAGCAGTCCATCAATTACAAGAACTACTCTCTCAACAATTACATCCTTGTTCAGGGTTTCAATGATGGTTCGGCCAATACGTTCAGCTATCAGATCACACTGTCCCGCAACTCGATCGGTGACCCCATTTTCCCCACCTATGGCTCGATCATCTCAGTCGGTCTCGAAGCCACGCCACCGTTTTCGCTCATGACAGGACTCGATGTGGAGAACTCCAGTCAGGCCGAGCGATACAGGTGGATCGAGTACCACAAGTGGAAGTTCGACTACAAGTGGTACCTGAGTCTTGCCAAGAACCTCGTTATCGAGACCAAGGCGCAGTTCGGCTTCCTCGGTCTGTACAACAGCGGCCTCGGTGTGGCACCATTCGAGCGTTTTTTCGTGGGGGGTGATGGGCTCAGCGGATTCGGCCTCGATGGCCGCGAGATCATCGCGTTGCGTGGTTACGACAACAACTCCCTCACCCCGACCATCAATGGTAACATGGTGGGCGGCACCATCTTCAACAAATATGCGCTCGAACTCCGTTATCGCATATCGCCCAACCCGCAGGCCACGGTCTACGTGCTTGGCTTCTTGGAAGCGGGCGACTCTTGGCTGGGCTTTAAGGACTTCAACCCCTTCCAGGTCAAGAAGTCGGCCGGTGTGGGCGTAAGGATATTCCTGCCGATGTTCGGTCTGCTCGGTCTGGACTACGGCTGGCGATTCGATGATGTGCCCGGCCGACCAGACATGGCACCGAGCCAGTTCCACTTCAGCATCGGTCAGCAGTTCTGATATCTGCACTTCTGTTTGGCATCATTTTGGTTCAGGGGGTTGGAATTCTGACGTAACACATTTAAATCGAAAACTATGAAAAAGCTGCTCTTAACCCTTTCCTTGGTCGCTATTGCCTCAGGTGTGATGGCCCAGCGTTTTGCGTATGTGGACACTGAGTTCATTCTTGAGAACATTCCTGAATACAAGCAGAAACAAAAGCAGCTGGACGACCTGTCCGTGCAGTGGCAGCAGGAGATAGAGGCCATGTACAGCGAGATAGACCGCATGTACAAGGATTATCAGGCAGAGCAGATCCTGCTTACAGATGACATGAAGCGCAAGCGCGAGGAGCAGATCATCCAGAAGGAGCGTGACGCCAAGGAAAAGCAACGGCAGCGTTTCGGCCCGCAGGGCGACCTCTCCAAGAAGCGTCAGGAGTTCACCAAGCCTATCCAAGATAAAATATACGGTGCGGTCAAGAAGTTGGCTGATGCACGCGGATTTGCCGTAATATTCGATAAGGCAGGCGCCTTGACAATGCTCTATGCCAGCGATAAGAATGACATGAGTGAGGATGTGCTCAAGGAATTGGGCTACTCGGTCAAGGCCACGGGAGGCGAGTGAGCCACCGCGCGAGCCTCAATCCTTAAATACTGTTAACGGAAGAGTGGACGAATGGCGTCTTTTGTACCGTTGAAACTTCATTGACCTTACTTTCGCGCACCCAATCAAAAAAAGATGAGAAAAGTATTTTTCGTAGTTGTTGCCATCTTCATGGCGTACAGTGCCTCAGCCCAACAGAAATTCGGACATGTTGACTCTGATGAGCTTCTTGAGATGATGCCCGAAAAGGCTGAGGCTGAGAAGCAGATGGAGGCTTTCGCCAAGGAATTTCAAGGTGCACTTGAGTCCATGGCCAAGGAGTATGAGTCCAAAGTAGCCGATTATCAGGCCAAGGAGAAGGATATGACCAACCTTGTGAAGCAGAGCAAAGTGAAGGAAATCACAGACCTCGAGCGGAGGATTCAAGAGTTCCAGAGCCAAGCGCAGGGCGAGATTCAGAAGAAGGAGCAGGAGTTGCTCGCACCGATCATCGAAAAGGCCCGCAAGGCCATTGATGCGGTTGCAACTGAGAAAGGTTATACCTACGTGTTTGACAATTCCAGTGGAGTGCTTCTTTTTGCCAAGGATAGTGAGAACCTCATGGCAGAAGTGAAAGCCAAATTGGGATTGTGATCCGATCCTGAGACCTCATAAGCCCGCCATCGGAATTTCCCGGTGGCGGGTTCTTTTTTGTGGATGATTCAGAAATTCCTTAGTTTCTGTATATGCTTCTGGAGGGATTGCTTAAGGTGCAGTTTCAGTATAGACCCCATGCCAAGACACTTCAGGAATTCAGGATTGCTGTGATGCTGGGCAAGGTCTTCGGCCAGTTGCATTACCTTCTTTGGCGTGGATATGCTGTCCTCCTCCATGCAGTCAAGCAGGTCTTTCACTCGGTAGCGACTTCGGATCAATCTTCGGGCAATGAGTGACCGTTCCTCGTTCCGATACTGGTCTACCGTCTTCTGGTTGATAAGGTCCATCCCCATCATGACGAGCGGTAGGTTCTCCTTGAAAAACTGCGGCATGTACACCCTCATGCGTCCCTCGTAACTCTGCTGGTCGAAGTCGATTGCGCGTATGCGGTACTGAACATCATCGAAGTCGGGCGTGATGTCCACCACGTAGTTGTAGCTGCGCATGTCGCCCAGCAGCCGCAGGTGGCACCGCTCGTTGAACTTCACGAACTCCTTGGCCAATCGCACCTTGTTCACACCCGGCAATCTCATCCATTGGTCAATGAAAAGATCACCGGGAATACCGGCAATGTGCTCCTCGATCAATGTGTCCTTCTGCACGAAGTAGCTGATACGGTTGGGCGAGAGCAGATGCTCCATCTCCAACCCGTAGATACGCGAGGCATCGGCCGTCTTGATGTAGAAGTAATCGTAGTTGTCGTTGTAACGATTGATGATGCGCACCCGAAATGGGTTTGAGTTTCCAAAAGCGCAATAGTCAATGCGGTCCACATCGAGGTGCTTGGCCGCGCTGAGGTCGCCCTCGGTGCGCAGCAGCACGTAGATCATAGTCAGGGCCTTTTTCAGTTCCTTGGTTCGTTCGGGCGAATAGAACACCGTTTCCCAGAGCGTGTCCTTGCCCGTCTTGTCGAGCAGTGGCACGGCCATGCTGTGCTCCAACAGATCCGAATACCGCAGACCTAGTTTCTTCTCCCGTCCCTCTTTGCGAAGGTATCTCCGTAGCGAAGGAATGATCGGGAAGAAGGGCTTCTTCTTCGAGATGTGATTGAGGGTTTTCACTGTCTGCAGTTGCGGGGCAAGTTCGGTAAGGAATTGATTTAGGATGATCTACGCATATCAATGAATGTCAGAAAAAGAATTATTATTAACTTATATAATTGATAATAAATAGATTGCACTCAAATTACTTACAGAAGAAACAGGATGTTGCGTGGTGTATTGATGATTGATATGGCAACCCGAAGGTAGTTTTCCCTGTCAGTTCCTGCTACAGGATAGATTTTACACTCAGAAGACATGACATTTTTTTTAAGAGCAAGATTCATCAGGAAGACTAATCCGCATTGGGCACTATCTGTGTTGTGTGCGGTCGGTCTCATATTGCAAGCGCATCATGAGGTGACCGCTCAGACCGAGAATGTGGGCATTGGCACTTCAACTCCACATCCTAACGCGCTGCTCGACCTGTCGTCAGTGAACAAGGGACTTCTCGTTCCAAGACTCAACACCTTGCAGCGGACACTGATGAACCCGCTGCCATCCGCTGACGGTCTTTTGGTCTATGACACTGACCTGAGCACATTCTGTTACTGGAACGGAACAACAGCAGACTGGGTGTGCCTTGATGGTATTGTCAGTGGCATCACAGGCCCCACGGGCGCAGACGGCCCGACAGGGCTGCAAGGCGCGACAGGCCCGACAGGAGCAGACGGCCCCACAGGGCTGCAAGGTGCGACAGGCCCGACAGGAGCAGATGGCCCCACAGGGCTGCAAGGCGCAACAGGCCCGACAGGCGCAGACGGCCCCACAGGGCTGCAAGGCGCAACAGGCCCGACAGGCGCGGACGGCCCCACAGGGCTGCAAGGCGCAACAGG
>CAZCNS010000009.1:49614-170361 GCA_964500205.1 uncultured Chryseobacterium sp.
ACGGCCCCACAGGGCTGCAAGGCGCAACAGGCCCGACAGGCGCAGACGGCCCCACAGGGCTGCAAGGCCCGACAGGTCCGCAAGGGGCGACAGGCCCAACGGGGTCTGGGGGAGGAAAAGGATGCCTTCTGACGCTGGGATACGGCAGTACCAATCTTTCAAAGAATAGCACCTATGTGGTGGGGTACTTCTGGAACTCACAGGCACTTACCCTTTTCAATGACCGACCATCGCGCAGGGCAATGGCCCCTGCATCAGGCGAGATCACCAGTGTACAGGTCATGTCGGCTGTGGCAGGTACGCTGGCCGGGCCGACCAACGACAACACGACCATAGTTATCCGCAACTGGACCCAAGGCACGGAGGCGGTCCTGACCGCAACCTACGGACTCAGTTCTGGCGACCTGTCCGGTGTGTCCCGAATAGACAATTTCGTGCTTGGAACCCCGCTGGCAGTCAGTGCGGGCGATCAGATTCAGATTCGCCTCCTCACCCCCGACTGGATCACTGAGCCAACCGGGGTGCATCAGATCTTCAGTGTGTACGTGGAGTGAGTACAATGAAAAACCTGCTTACGTTCCTTCTGGTTTTTGGCAGCAACGCTATCTGGGCCCAGGTCGTCATCAACGAGGTGATGCCACGACCCGGGGGTGGAGATTCTGATGCGTGCATTCAGTCCATGGTCAACAACTCCAATTCTGCCTGCGGAACAGAGTGGGTGGAACTCTACAACCCCGACCCCTGCAATGATATTGACATAAGTTGTTACTACTTGGCAAGCAGGACCTGGAGTGGCAATACCAACACAGGCGTTTTCTGCCTTCCACCGGGCACAGTGATTCCATCGCTCGGCTTCCTGACCGTGGGAGGTGGGCAGACCGGAGCGGACATCATCATAGCCGACCATCCGGGGCGGTACTGTGTCGGGGCCACAAGGTGGTATCTTGAGAACAACAACGGATGGATAGGGCTGTATGCCCCTAACGGCTCTCCTGTGGACGGTGTGTACTGGACAGGCAATGCCAATGCCGCCAACACGCTCAACTCCAATGCCGATTTCTCCTATCAGCCCAACTGCGTGCCCACCAACGCCTGTGGCACAGCACCCGGCACCTTGGCCGGAGGCTCGGCCATTCCGGGAATCTCCTACGCGGGACAGCGGCCGGGACAGGGACAGACCATCAAACGGGTCACTGACGGTTCGGCCGTTTGGAGCACCAACAATGCCCCCAGCTTCGGGACATGCAATGCGGCCTGCGAGCAGACCGCCCCTTTCACTTTCACTGCTGCTGTGACACAACCGACCTGCGGACAGAACAACGGAAGCATTGCCATGACCGTGCAGGGAGCAGGTACGCCATTATTCGTTTGGAGTGCCAATGCACAGACAGGTGACAATGCCGTGGCCTCCGGTCTCGGTGCGGATACGTACACCGTGAGCATCACACTGAATGGGTGCACCCGTGACACCGCCATAACCCTTCAGCCCTCTGACAATGTGAGTGCAGTGGTCGCACTGTCATCGCCAGCTCAACAGTGCCTTGACGTGAACAGCTACGCATTTGACGCCTCCGCAAGCACTGGCGTCAATCTCTCCTTTCAATGGAGTTTTGGAGATGGACAAGAAGCGACAGGGGCCACAGTTGCCCACAGCTACAGCTCGGTCGGCAACTATCAGTTCTCATTGGTGGTGACCGACCCTGACGGGTGTCAGGACACGTGGACTGCTGATGTAGCGGTGGAAGATTGCTTCCAGTGCGAGATAACACTCTTGCAAAGTGAGATAACCGGCTGCGGGGCGGATGCGAATGGCAATAGCATCTATGACGTTCAGATTTCAGTGACCTATGCCACACCCCCCGCCACCGGCACGCTCACGGTGACCAACTGCTTCGGGCAGCAGCAGGTCATCAACCCGCCCTTCACAGGCAGCCACACGGTCACTTTCACGGGACTTCCCCAGAATGGCGAGGTGTGTGACTTCGTGGCGGTGTTCACTGCCGACCCGACCTGCACTGCCACGGTGGGCGTGCAGTCGCCACCTGCCATCACGTTCTTCAGTGCGGGATGTGCCACGGGGTCGGGCGAGGTGAGCGGTAGCATCGAGTTTGTAGGTGCCCCGTCCACAGGGACGCTGGTCATCAGTGTGCAGGACGGCATCGGTACGGTGACCACGGAGATACAGCCACCCTTCACCAGCCCTGCATCCTACACCGTAACCGGTCTCGACCCCACCTCCGACACTTACACCATCACCTACTATTTCTCTGATTTCCAGGGCTGTGCGCAGCAGTTTGAGGTGAACTGCGGCTGCTCGGCACAGGCAGGGTCCACCACCGTGACGGTGAATGGGATGCCCACCCTCGCCCCGGTGCTCTGCGAGGACGATGTGGTCATCATAACGACCAACGGCAACTTCGTACTACCTGAGGACGAGGGGCCGTTGGGGCCTTTCGAATATCAGCCGGCACTCATTTACCTGATTTACAACTGTCCCCCGACCGCAGGGCTTTTCCCCGGTGACGACCCTTGTCTGGCGGCCATCATTCCTGTCTCGGAGACCATCGGTGACATCAACGATGAGAACTCCATCGTGGGCCAGCTCCCGCCCAATCTGTTTGACAACGGGCAGGTATATATCGCCCCGATTACGGTCTATCATTTCGACCCTATCACCCCGAACTATATCGTCAACGCCAACTGCTGGTCGCTGGGGCCGGTATCCGTGGTGACCTATCTCACGCCCATCACATCGACCGTCACAGAGAGTTGCCCGGACAACAATGTGACCGTGACCCTGAGCGGTGGCAGGCCCGCGAACAACGGCACAGTGTTCACCGCGTCCGGCCTTGCACCTGCGAATGCTGTGTTCGACAACACAACAGCCAACAACAATGGCAGCATTGTCATCACCGGCCTTCAGCAGGGCGACAACTACTCCTTCACGGTGAGCGATGCCGCAGGGTGCGTCCACGAGGTGGAGGGCGGGCCGTTCGAGGCACTGCCCATTGCCAATGCGGGCAGCGACACCACCACCTGCACACTTTCATACACGCTCGCACCCACTCCCTCCCACGGCACGGGCACGTGGACTGGCGGCCCTGCGGGCACCACTTTCGCCCCTGATGCCAACACACCGAACGCCACGGTGACCGTGCCCACTGTCGGCACCTACACCTTCACTTGGACAGAGACCAACGGTCCGGGCTGCTCGGCCTCCGATCAGGTGGAGGTCACTTTCGGGCAGATGAGCATCCCTGCGGTGATCACCGGGGCGACATGCGGTGAGAGTGACGGTGAGGTGGTCGTGGCACCTCAAGGCGGAGTGGAGCCGTACACCTACGAATGGTCATCAGGTGGCAGTGCTGCGCTGGAGACAGGGCTTCCTGCCGGGCCTGTGACGGTCACCGTGACCGATGCCACAAACTGCAGCCTCGACTCGACATTCGTCATCACCATGCCCACGGCATTCACCTTCGATGTGCTGAGCCAGGATGCGACCTGCGCCAACAGCTGCAATGGCACTGCGGGCATCATCCCGAACGGTGCAGGGCCTTTCACGTATGTCTGGACATCGAATGTGAGCACTGCCGCTGCGGCCATCAGCCTGTGTGCGGGCACTTACGAGGTGGAGATCACCGAGAACGATGGATGTGTGCAGAACACCACCATCATCATCACTGCGCCCACGGAGGTCAACACAGATTTGAGCACCACGCAGGACACCATCTGCATTGGCGGGTCGGCCACGCTGCAGGCCGATATTGACGGGGGCACAGCTCCGTACAGCGGCTTCTTCTGGACCTCGGCCCCGACCGATGCCTCGCTCACGCCCACACAGCAGAACCCTACCGTGTCGCCCTCCGTGACCACCACATACTCGTTCGTGGCACAGGATGCGAACAACTGCCCCGCAGCCCCGAAGATCGTGACCGTGGTGGTGCGCGACCCGCTCGCGCTCGACATCATCCGCCCTGTGACCGATGGTGACACGGCCGTCTGCCTGAACGACTTCGCCACCTTCAACCTGACGGCAGCGGGCGGTGACGGCAATTACTCCTTCTTCACCATGCCGGGCATGAATCCCATCACGCTGCCGTTCACGGTGCAGCCCGGTGAGACCACCACGTTCAATTTCGTGGTCACGGACGGATGCACCACTCCGCAGGCCACCGCCAGCGGCACTGTGACCGTGCTGCCGCTGCCTGTGCCCAATTTCACGGTAGATGGCACGGAATCGTGCGACCCGCTGTCGGTGCAGTTCACCGACCTTACGCAGCCACCGGCAGCGCAGTGGTCGTGGAACTTCGGTGACCCGGGTTCAGGCTTCGCGAACACGGGCACATCGGCCAATCCCACGCACGACTTCAGCGGACCGGGCACTTATAGCATTTCGCTTGCGGTGACCACGGCCAACGGCTGTGCGGGCGACACGGCCGTCAGCAACCTCATCACCGTGCATCCCAACCCCATTGCAGGGTTCGCGGCCTCGCCCACCGAGACCACCCTGCTGGATGCCAACATCCAGTTCACCGATGGCTCGCAGGGCACGTTCGGGGAATGGTTCTGGGATTTCGGTGACGGGTCGTACGGGCAGAATCAGCATCCCCTGCACACCTACCGCGACACTGGCAGCTACGAGATAATCCTCACCGTGACCACCATCCACGGATGCACCGACACGGCCATGGGCAGGGTGCTCATCGAGGCCGACTTCACCTTCTACATCCCCAATGCCTTCACCCCGAACAACAACAGGAAGAACGACTTCTTCCGGCCCTACGGTGAGGGCGTGGACTGGAGCACCTATCAGATGACCATCTTCAACCGCTGGGGACAGGAGATATTCTTCACTGCTGATATTGACACACCGTGGGATGGGATATATCTGGGCAAACCCGCTCAGGCAGGGATATACGTTTACAGGATAGGTATCAGTGAATTGAGCGGGGAAGAGCACTGGTACAGTGGCGGGGTGACACTGCTGAGGTGACCTGACGTTCAGCGGCCCTTCGCGCCCTGCAATCGGAGCAGATCGACCATCGGTCTGCCCTCCAGCATGGCCTGTGCCCATAGCGCAAAATCGAAGATGTCGTACACATCGTGCTCGATGCCTTCATCTCGGATGCGTTGGAGGTCATTGACCAGATCGGCCATCAATTTGCGCTGAATTTTCACATCCTTGGCCTTCAGGTATCTGGGAAAGAACCTGACGAGACTGGTGGCCGTGGCCTTTGCGAAGCCCCACTTCTTGAGTTCGTCCTTTATGGAACGTGCGGTGTAATCCACCAGCGAGTCATTGCCCAACCAGACATGAACGGCCATGCTGAACAGCCTTGCCACCGCATAGAGCTGCATACGGACGCGATAGCCCTCAGCGTTCAGCAATCTGTTGAGCCATACAAGACACCTGTCATACTTGCCAAGGAGGAAATACATGTAGGCCGCATCGAATCTCAGGCTCATGGCGAGCGATAGGGTCACCGTGGGCAGGCACCTGTCGAGTTCCGGCTCTGCCTCGCGCAGCAGGCTGTCGGCCCGTGCCAGATCCAACCTTCTGAGACAACAGAGCAGGTCGATATGAGTCGTCTCATAGATGATGTTGGCCAGGACATGCCGCTGCCCCTTCAGCCCTGCCATCTCGGGGAATATGCGGAGCCGGCCCAGGATCTCACTTACCTCACCGAGCTCGTTGACCTGCAGGAGTGCCTTGCAACGGTTGATGAGTGCCATGGCGAACAGATTGGGCCGTTCGCTTGCGAAAACCGGATGCTCCTCGAACACCCTGACCGTCTCTGTGCAGTGGGTCAGGAATGCGTCCCGGTCATCCATCGCATTGGCGCAGACCATGTTGGCCATAGACACCAGATACCGTATGTGATAACGCTGCCCTGTGCCCGAAGCCATGAGGGGATGCTCCATCAACTGCCTGAGTTCGGCCATGTCGCCAGCTTCGGGCTGCGCACCGAGTCTCAGCAGCCGGTCATAAACCCTGAACACCAGCAGCTTGACCTGCCGTTCGCGGCCCAGTTCGGCTATGAGCTGCCCATCGCGCGTCAAGAGTTCGGCCATGGCCCCGTACTGCGATGTCTTGGACAGCAGGTTCTGCTCCCACTCCGAAACCACGAGCAGCTCAGGTATGCGCTGAAGCTCCTCGGCCATGCGCGATGCCCGCCTCAGCAGCTTACGGCTCTGACCGTAAAGTCCACGCTGATAGAGGATCTCTACCGAGCGCATGGTCTCCCGGAAGCGCGTCTCCAAAGAATGCTCGGCATGATAGGCGTTGAGGCTGCGCAGGATCAGGTTGTACAGATAATGCTTGTGCTTGGTGATATTGCTGCGCATGTCACTGTCAGACAGTGCTTTCTTCACTGCATCGTCATCCGGTTGGCGGAGTGAGGTGATGGTGTCGAACAGCTGTAGATAAATGTTCTTCTCTCCCTTGACATGCCTTGACGAGAAGATGCGCAGATAGCGTTTCTCGCTCATGCTCAACGACTCGATGAGGTCGTACAGGTCGTCTGATACTGCCATGATGCCCTTTTTTTCAGCGGGCCAATTTAATCATAATGCTAATCTGAAACAGGCTTTCTTGGGAATGAATAATAAACATAAATTATTGATATATAAATATATAAACTTATTTTGTCTTGATAATTTTAATAAATGAAAGGCGATTTTAGGAAGCGTTTCACTCTTCGGACATGAGGGGCAGGGTTAACTTTATGTGACCAAAACCGGGACAGAGCCTCGTTTCCGGTCTGCAAGAATGTAAATGACATCGACCACTATGCCTTACTTCCGACTTTTTCTCCGCACGCTGTCTGCGTTGCTGCTCACCGTCTGCACCTCATTGGGCGCCCATGCCCAGAACCCAGGGTTTGAGACGACCCCGGTATCCTCCAACGGATGGACATTGGAGTCCGGTTCAACAAGTTGGACTGTTCCATCGGGAGCACCTTTACGTTCTGGCAACAACACGCTGAGAGTTGTGGTGACAACCACTAATGCACGCACCGCAAGACATACTTCAGGATATGCGGTGAGTATTCCGGCATCGGGCACAAATTATGTCCATACAATAGGCTATTCTATGACTGGGACTACGGGGGATCAGGCACGTGTTCAGGCCATCAGCGCCTCAGGCACAGATGTTTTGGGCACGTATGTGAACTTTGCTTTCACAAATACTTGGCAACGTTTCACTTGCAGTGGGACTGCCACCAATGGTGCATCTTACTATCCCGGATTTCAGGTGAACGGCAACTATACATCGGGTGGAGATATTTACCGATTTGACGACATCATCATCTACACCTCTACGAGCGCAGGAGTTGACCTCACCGCCCCTGATGCCCCTTCCTCGCTCGGTGCGCTGGACAATGGCACCGACATTGAACTGACCTGGACAGACGGTGCAGATGCCGCGACCAACATCAGCGGCATAGAGGGCACCCTCATCATCCGCATAGCTGGCGACCACACGGGCGCAATCCCTACGCCACAGCCTCAGACGTGGTATTCCACCAATACGGGCATCGGGCCGGCCACCATTGTTGACGGGGCCAACACATGGGCCGTGTTGAGCAACGGCTCGGCCTCCGGGTCCTACACCGATGCGGGTGCGGCAGGGAGCGACTACACTTATGTGGTGTACATGCGGGACAGGGCTTTCAACTATTCGGCCGGCACTGCCGTCTATTGCAACAATTGCACCTCGTTCTGCACGGGCACGCCCGCTCCCGGAAACACGCTGGTGGATGATGCCACTCCCTGCATAGGTGACAACATCACCCTGAGTCTTCAGAACGCAACCCCCGGGAACGGTGTGACCTACCAATGGCAGCGTGCGACCAACGCAGCCTTCACCACGGGCCTCACTGACCTGGGCACCTCGTCCACGCAAGTGACCGCCTCCCTCACAGGTACGGTGTACTACCGCTGTCAGGTGACCTGCTCGGCCACATCCTCATCGGGCACCAGCACAGCAGTGTCCGTCACAGGCCAGACGTGCTACTGCGCCTCCGGTGCCACAGAGACCAACGATGGCCGTATCCAACGCGTGCGTTTCAACACCATTGACCAGACCAGCCCGAACACCTGCCAGACCTACACGGACTACACCGCTGTCTCGACCACCGTGGTGCCGGGATCTGTTTACAACCTCATCATCAACCAAGGGACTTGTGGAGATAATAACGGGCACAAGGTGCGGGCATGGATAGATTTCAACGGTGATGGCATCTTCAGTGACCCGTCAGAGCGCGTTTTTGATGCCGACATGGGAAGCTTTGACCCCAACGAGGTCAGTCAGGCAGTGACGATTCCCTACACGGCTGTGGGTGGCCCCACAGGTATGCGGGTGGTATCAAGAGTGGGTACTTCATCCAATCCACAGCCCTGCGGCACTTACAGCCGGGGCGAGACCGAGGACTATACCATCAACATCTGCGATATGGTGTGGAACGGGGGCACCACCGCCTGGGGCACGGCCTCCAACTGGAGCTGCGGTGTACTGCCCACTGCGGTGAACAACGTGACCATACCTGCCTCCCCATCGGGTGGCAATCAGCCTACTGTGAACGTGACCTCGGCAGTGGCAAGGAACGTCTCTGTGCAGGCAGGTGCCACGGTGACCATCTCTTCCGGCAATGCTCTTACCGTGCATGGCGACCTGACCAACAACGGCACAGTGAATGTGCAGAACAATGGCAGCCTTGTGCAGACCTTGAGCAGTACCCTCAACCTCACCGTAACTGGCACCTTCAACGTGACTCGCAACGGCAGCGGGCAGTATGATTTTTGGAGCTCGCCTGTAGCGGGAATCCCCACATCGCTGCTTGGTGGCAACGTGTTCCATTACGTTCCTATCAACGGTACCATGGATCCCTCAGATGACAACACGGGCAATGGAGACCCAGGATGGGCCTCGGCAAGCGGCACGATGATAGCAGGCAAGGGATACGCGGCCTTCGGGGCGGGTCAGCGCACCTTCACAGGAACTGTTCACAACGGCCCTCTGTCGTTCGGTATTGAGTTTTATGCGCCTGAGTCCGGCCCGCCCTTTTCGGGGAATCTCGTCACCAAAGTGCCTTTCAACCTTGTGGGCAACCCTTATCCGAGTGGTATCAACGTGGGGCTATTCCTCGCAGAAAATGGCCCAGGCGTGTTGGCAGACGGCACGGTTTATCTCTGGGATGATCCGGGCACTGGCCCAGGGACATACGCTTCAAGCGACTATGCCCAGATGAACAATGCAACTTTCACCGCTGGTGCCTCACCACCGAGTAGCGCAGCCGCTGTTGCCCCTTGGCCCATCATCGGCAGCCATCAGGGTTTCATGGTTCGTGCGGCAAACACGACTGACCTCACCTTTGACAATTCGATGCGCACTGCGGGAAACACCAGCGTTTTCTTCAGGCAGTTGGAACGCAGACTGCTGTGGCTATCAGCCGTGAGTTCAGGCAACCACTACAACCAGACGGCCGTTGGCTTCTTTGAAGATGCCACCGATGAGGCAGATTGGGGCTATGATGCGCCCAAGCTCAACTGGATGAATGCCCTGAGCCTTTACAGTCTGATGCAGAACGAGCCTTACGGTATTCAGGTCTATGGCGAGTTCAGTCCTCAGCGCGAGGTGCCCCTTGGAGTACACTGCGGACAGACACAGACAGTGACCTTAAGGCTCGATAGCACCCAACATCTTACAGGTGAGGACATCTACCTTGAGGACAGACTCCTCGGCATTTTCCATGATCTCCGCCAGTCGGATTATGACATCGCGCTCAACCAAGGCCAGCATCACGGGCGTTTCTTCCTCCGTTTCGATACGGAGCTGGTGACAGGCATCGACCGGAACCGGGGCAACGGCTGGAGGCCACTGGCCTACATGCATGATGGTGTGCTGAACGTGGGCGGTTCTTCCGAAGCTGAATCTCACCTGATGCTCATGGATATGAGCGGAAGGTTGGTCTGGGAGCAGGGTGCGCTGATGCTTGAGCCCGGTCGTCAGTCTTTTGACCTCAGAACCCTGGCCAGCGGCATCTACACACTCCGCATCGCAAATGCTCACGGCCTGTTCGCCCAAAAACTGATACGCTGATGGGAAGGGTTTTTGGAATCTTGACCTTTGGTCTGCTGCTTTTGCTTATCACGGTTCAGGTGGCATTGGCTCAGGGTCCCCCTCCTCCACCTCCACTCAATGAGGTGCCTCTTGACGGGTTCAGCGCATTGCTTCTGGCGGCAGGGACAGGTTATGGGGCTCGAAAGTTGCTTCGCAAGGGCACGCACGATGATCAGTCTCGTCAGCTGTAAAGGTTGTTCAGAACCTCGTCATCCACTACACTTGGCAGTGTAACCCTCAGCAGCGGTTCCTTCTCCATGGCGCGCTTTATGGCAGAGACCGCTCCCTCGTTGCGCGCCCAGCCCCTGCGGGCAATGCCATTGTTCACGTCCCAATGGAGCATCATTTTCAACCGTCTGTCGGCATCTTCGCTTCCATCCAAAAGCATCCCGAAGCCTCCGTTGATCACCTCGCCCCAGCCCACACCGCCCCCGTTGTGCAGGCTCACCCAGGTAGCCCCACGGAAGGCATCGCCCACGAAGTTCTGAACCGCCATGTCGGCCGTGAACTGAGAGCCATCGTAAATGTTGCTGGTCTCCCGGTAGGGTGAGTCGGTGCCTGAGACATCGTGGTGGTCGCGGCCCAGCACCACAGGGCCGATTTTTCCTTCTCGAATTGCCTTGTTGAAAGCTGCTGCGATGCGCATCCTGCCTTCGGCATCGGCATAGAGGATGCGGGCCTGAGAACCGACCACAAGTTTATTCTTCTGTGCCTCGCGCACCCACAGCAGGTTGTCCTGCAACTGCGGGCGGATGTCAGATGGCGCGGAGAGCAGCACGTCCTCTATCACCTGTGCTGCAATGGCATCGGTGAGGGCGAGGTCTTCTTCCTTGCCGCTGGTGCAGACCCATCGGAACGGCCCGAAACCGTAGTCGAAGCACATCGGGCCCATGATGTCCTGAACGTATGATGGATAGATGAATGTGCCTTCAGGAGTGCTGACCTGAGCCTTCGCCCTACTGGCCTCCAGCAGAAAAGCATTCCCGTAATCAAAGAAATACATGCCCAGCTCCGTAAGCTTGTTTATGGCTGCCACCTGTCTTCGGAGCGATTCGCGCACCTTCTCCTTGAACACCTCCGGTTTAGCGGACATCAACTGATTGCTTGCATCGAATGAGAGACCAACAGGATAGTATCCGCCCGCCCACGGGTTGTGGAGGCTGGTCTGGTCGCTACCGAGGTCAACGGGTATGTTGCGCTCCGCGAGCCGTTCCCAGAGGTCCACGATGTTGCCGAGGAAAGCGATGCTGTGTGCCTCGCCTTTGACTTGCCATTGTTGGGCCGCATCAATGGCCGCATCCACATCCTCAATGACCTCATCTACCCATCCCTGCGCATGACGTTTGTGTGCGGCAGCGGGGTTCACTTCCGCGCAGATGGTTGCCACGCCAGCGATATTGCCGGCCTTGGGCTGGGCACCGCTCATGCCTCCAAGGCCACTGGTCACAAATAGCGGCAGACCATTTCCCCCGTTTCCATTTTCCATTTCCCGAATCTTCCTCACCGCATTCAGCACCGTGATGGCGGTGCCATGCACAATGCCCTGCGGGCCGATGTACATGTAGGATCCAGCGGTCATCTGGCCGTATTGCGACACTCCGAGAGCGTTGAATCTCTCCCAGTCATCAGACCTGGAGTAGTTTGGAATCATCATACCGTTGGTCACCACCACTCGGGGGGCATCAGGATGTGAGGGGAACAGCCCCATCGGGTGACCACTGTACATGGCAAGAGTCTGCTCTTCTGTCATCTCGCTCAGGTAGCGCATGGTGAGGAGATACTGAGCCCAGTTCTGGAACACGGCCCCGTTGCCTCCGTAGGTGATGAGTTCGTGCGGATGCTGCGCCACGGCAGGGTCGAGATTGTTCTGGATCATCAGCATGATGGCCGCTGCCTGCTGGCATTTGGCCGGATATTCGCTGATGGGGCGTGCATGCATCGCGTAGCAGGGCCGGAAACGGTACATATAGATGCGGCCATATTCCCTCAGCTCCCGGGCGAATTCCATGGATAGTTCCGCGTGCCATTCCTTCGGGAAATAGCGTAGAGCATTGCGCAGCGCGAGTTTCTTCTCCTCTGCTGAAAGGATGTCCTTGCGCTTGGGGGCGTGGCTCACACTTGGGTCAAGCGGCTGCGGCTGGGGCAGTGCTGCGGGGATGCCCTGACGGATGGCATTCCGGAAGTCGTTCATCTGCATGATTCATCCTTTTTTGGAGGAAAAAAATCCTGTTTTTCTTCCTTGAAAACGGGAAGTTTCTCAAACTCATCCCCAACAAAGAAAAACAACGGGTCAGGATTTCCTGTCGTGCCGCTGCTCAAGGATGCTCACCACATCTTTCAGGGAAAAACCCTTGGCACTGAGCAGGATGATGTAATGGTACATCAGGTCGGCAGCTTCGTTGAGGAAAAGCTCGTCATTACTGTCCTTGGCCTCGATTACCAGTTCTACGGCCTCTTCGCCCACCTTTTGTGCCACCTTGTTGATGCCTTTGGCGAAAAGTTGCGAGGTGTAGCTATTCGGGTCGGGCTTCTCTTTCCGCTGCGCGATGACCTGTTCCAATTTGGAGAGAAAACCGAATTGGGGATTGTTCGCCCCGCCCCAGCAGGTGTCTGTTCCCTTGTGGCAGGTAGGGCCGAGGGGTCTTGCGGTGATCAGCAGAGTGTCGTTATCGCAATCCACTTTCATTTCTGCCAGCTGAAGCAAGTTCCCGCTTTCCTCGCCTTTGGTCCATAGTCTGCCTTTGCTTCTGCTGAAGAATGTCACGTGTCCTGATTCCAGCGTCTGCTTCACGGCCTCAGCGTTCATGTATCCGAGCATGAGCACCTCGCGGGTGTCTGCATCTTGAATGATGGAGGGCACAAGGCCGTCACCTTTTCCGAAATCGATCTCTGCGATGTTCAACTTGAAATGGGTTTGGGTGGATGGCTCGCGCTTATGGACGAAGTTACATTCTCATCGCAATGCCCTGCTGCGCAAGTTCCTGTTTCAATTCCTGTATGCCCATCTCCTTGAAGTGAAAAACACTTGCGGCCAACGCGGCATCTGCCTTTCCCTCGATGAAAGTATCCGCAAAATGCTGCATGTTGCCTGCTCCACCTGAGGCAATGATGGGAATTCTGACGAGTTCTGAAAGTTTTCGAAGGGCAGTGTTGGCAAATCCGTTCTTGGTGCCATCGTGATCCATGCTGGTGAAAAGCACCTCGCCAGCGCCCAGTTGTTCGGCCGCTTCGACCCACTCGAACAGGTCGATATCTGTGGGTACTTTTCCACCCACAAGGTGGACCTTCCATTGGCCATCGATCTGTTTGGCATCCACGGCCAGTACGATGCATTGGCTGCCGAAACGGTCGCTGAGTTGTTTGAGGAGTTGTGGGTCGCGCACCGCAGCCGAGTTCACCGAGACCTTGTCTGCACCACAACGGAGGAGTTCGTAGACATCATCCGGGTCGGATATTCCACCGCCCACGGTGAACGGGATGCTTACCTCTCGTGCCACGCGTTCCACTATATCCCGGAGCGTCTTTCTTTTCTCGCCAGTTGCCGATATGTCGAGGAAAACCAGTTCGTCCGCCCCTTCGCGGCTGTAGAGTGCAGCAAGCTCGACAGGGTCGCCCGCATCGCGCAGCCCCTCGAAATTGACTCCTTTCACCGTGCGTCCGTCCTTAATGTCGAGGCAGGGAATGATGCGTTTGGTAAGCACTCGCGTGGAAGTTTGTTGGAAAATGGAAAATCGTTCGGAGGTCGGACGATTCTCCATTTTCACTTATTCGATTTTCACTTGTCAACCGTCAGAAGATACTCCGCCACGGCCAGTCTTGTCTCTTCGGATAGGTAGTTCTGCGGTGGCATCTCCGGATATTCCTCGCGCTTCCGCACAGGATTGGCGATGTAGTCTGCTATACCCTGCGGATTGTCCTTGTACAGTGCCTGAATGACCTGAGTCGGAGGGCCGATCATCCGGATGCCGTAGGCGTGACAACCCGCGCATACACCATAATAGGTCAGCTTGCCCTTTTCCTCGGCACTCACCGCTCGTGGTGCCACGGCCTCGTCAAGCAGGTAAGTTTTGACTGAGGCTGTGCTTGCCACCTCGCATTGGCCCCAGTTGTCGAGGCCAAAGGTGAGATAGGAACTCTTATTGAGAATGCAACTGCCAGACCCGCCACCGATGGCCACGATGTCTGGTCCGCGATCCACCAGTCCGGTTTTCATGACCGTCTTTACCTCATCTATAGGGTCGTAACCGTTGCCGAACATGATGTTATCCAGAATGACCAGCCGGTCTGGATTAGGGTCGCTCTCAGGGTCGCTCTTCATGTTGCCACCGAAGCTGAAGTCGGTGATGGCCATGCCCAGATTCTTGTTGCCTGTTATGATGTTGTTCTCAATCACCACCTCATCTGCGGCCATGACGATGATGCCCGTTCCGCTGGGCACATTGGCTACTATGCTTCCTTCGGCAGCGAAGTTGACGTGGTTGTTGTCAACGATGTAATTGTTGCGGATGATAACATCACGGCAGTCCTTGATGGGCAGTCCCGGGGTGATGAAGGCGAGTATCCCACCGGCATTGTTGTAGCAGTAGTTGAACTCCACCAAGGCATGGCGGCAGTTCTCTATCTCAATACCGGCCACACTTTCATAGACCTTGTTGAAGCGTACGTCAACATTGTCGCACATACCAACGTAGATAGCGGCATCCTCAATGCCTGAAAGCACATTGCGCTCCACCAGTCCATTCTGACCATATTCGGGAAAGATGCCGTAGACCCCCGTGTCATGGACCCGATTGTTCCGGATAATGAAATTGTTCCCGGCCTGTCCCATGATGCCGTTGCCTTTGTAGTCCTTGATGTGGAAATTCTCAATGACGATGCCGTTGCCCGAGTATAGGAAACCGTCATTCAGTTCTTTCTTTCCATCCAGAACAGGCCATTCTCCCTTGACGATCACGCCTTGCAGAGAGATATCGTCCTTATCGATATAGACCGTCTCGCTGTAGGTTCCGGGCCAGACACGAATCAGGTCACCGGGAACAGCCGCACGCACTGCATCCTGAATGAGCTGGCCGGGCTTCACTTCATGTATGGTACCCGTGAATTCTCCTTTGTTGATCCATTTCACATCGCCTGTTGCGCCCTCCTGCTGGAAGAACGTGGGCGGAAGTGTAGGTGGCAGTTCGGGCTGCTTGAAGATGGCGCGCCCCGCAAAGAATCCTGCTGCGAGGAAGGCTATGGCAATGAGAATTGATGTGACTTTCGACATGATTCGGATTTTGGTTGTCACACCCCTATGCAGGAGCGTCTTTCAAATACGACCGTGAATGTATGTAAGCCCATGGAATCACGCGTTCCGCAGGCGACAACTCATTCAGCTGACTCGGAGAGTGTTTGGATGTAGGCCACGACATCGCGCACTGTCTGCTCATCGGGAATACTTTGCGCAATGGCGTGCATCTGGCTGCCGTAGGTGTCCTTAGGGTGCATGCCTCGGATGCCTTTCATGAAATTGATGGTCTGCCGCTCCAGATACCAGTCGTCTGTTCCGACCAGTGCGGGCGATTGAAGCGACTCCAGTCCCTTGGCATTGTTTCCATGACAGGCTGCGCAGATCTGATTGTAGTAGTTCTTGCCGTTGCTCACGTCCCCTTCCACCGTCTTCTCAGGTCGTTTGCCCGGCAGGGTCTTGATGTAAGCAACGACTGCTTTCACAGCCTCCTCGTTGGCGAGCGTCTTTGCCATTGGGGCCATCTGCGCACCATAAGTGTCGCCTTCGTGGGCACCTCGGAAGTCTGCCCTGAAGTTGTTCATCTGCCGCTCGAGGTACCATACTTCCTGATGTGCCAGCCCGGGGGCGTTCAGGGCCTTCATGCCTTCCGCGTTCTGGCCATGGCAGGTGGCACAGGTCGGGTAGAGGCTCTTGCCCTGGGCTACCTGAGCGCTGTTGTCGGCTGGCTTCGGTGCTACCTCCGCTTTCTTCTCTCCGTCAGAGGCCGATGGGCCACAGGCTACAAATGACGAGATGGCGAAAAGCGATGCTGTGAGTGCGGTTGTGATTCTCATTCTCGTTATAGTGGTTGGACATGTTGAAATGACGGACAAAGATGGCTCTCAATCGGTTCGGTGATTTACGGGGTGTTCTCTTGGAAATTCCTGAGTTGCTCAAGTGTGATGCGTTCTTCATAAATGGCCTTGCCTATAATGGCCCCGTTCATCCCGATGTCGCGAAGGCGGTGCAGCTCCGAGATGTCGGTCACGCCTCCGCTGGCAATGAGCCTTAGCTCTGGGAAACGTGCCATCAGTTTCTCATAAAGGCCGATGGAGCTGCCCTGCAAAAGCCCGTCTTTGCTGATGTCTGTGCAGACCACGTAGCGAAGACCGTGTTTACGATAATCATCAATAAGGTCGAACACGTTGATGGCCGTTCCCTCCTGCCAGCCGCTCACCGCCACGTTTTCGACCTTCACATCGGCACTGAGGATGATGCGGTCGGCCCCAAACTCATCCATCCAACCGAGAAATATCTCCCGCTGTTTCACGGCCGCACTGCCGATATTCACCTGCGCTGCACCAGCAGAAAAGGCGGTGGCGATGTCCTGTGCTGTGCGCAGCCCGCCCCCGAAGTCGATGGTGAGCTTGGTGTGCTGCGCGATGGTCTCAAGCACATGGGCGTTCACCACATGACCCGCCTTGGCACCATCGAGGTCCACGAGGTGCAGGTGGCGCAGCCCGCTGTCCTCGAACATGCGGGCAATTTCAAGTGGGTTTTCGTTATAAATCTTTTTTTGAGCGTAATCGCCTTGCGTGAGGCGCACGCATTTGCCATCGATGATGTCGATGGCCGGGATGATGCGGAAGGGATTTTCGTGTGTCATGGGCTGCGAAGGTCGGGACGGACCTCCATCGCACACCTCATTGCTTTGTCAAACCTCTGAAGTTTGACGAAGCTTCGTTCATCGCACCATCTTCACCACCCGTGCAGCTCCGGCTCCTTCCACTGTCAGCACGTACATGCCATCATTGAGGGGCCACACATCGAGTGTGTTCCTGCCGCTTTGGGCCTGTCCGCTCATTACCTGTCTGCCCGTTAGGTCGGTGAGGGTGAAGCGGCTGTCCTTCTCCAAGTCAAAATGAAGGAGGCCGCTGGTGGGATTGGGGTGGATGTTCACGTTGTTGTCAATCGTGCTCAAGTCGCTCACAGAAGTCCCGCCTCCTGTGCCGACCCAGTCATAGGCCACATTGTTGCCGTCAAAGGTTATGTAGGCACTGTAGATACCTGTGCCGCTTCCTGTTGTCACCGCCAAGTATTCTTCAAATTGAGCCTGCTCCACAAGATCTGAGAACGCTGAGAAGGAACCGTACATCTCCTCGTTCCCGACAATCAACACCCATGTCTGACCGGGAATTCCCGGTGTAGGTGTTTCACACCCCCAAAGCCCCTGGATCTGCCCCGTGCAGGCCCTGCGCACGGCCACGTAGTTGACGCCCTGCCTTCCAAGCAGCCAGTTGCCGCTTTCGGTCACCTCGTCAAAGGCTTCCTCAGGCCAGTGCAGGGTCACTTCCTTGTTATTGAACGGTAGCAGCTCTGGCACGAACTCCGGCCAGTACATGATGAGAGCCACGTTGGCATTCTGGCCCACGTATGGCAGGTGCTCATTGGCGTTGCTGCCATTGCGCACCGACCAGTCCGGACTGGCGGGTCCGCTGGCGGGATAGACTGCTGCAGTGCCAACCCCTGCCACCACAGGCCATTGCTGAAAGCCCACCTTCCCTTTGTGGAAATCATGGATAGAAGCCAAGGTGACTCCGTTGTTCTTGAAGATATGCACGTCCTGCCCTGAGATGACCGAGCTTTTGGATATGGCTGTGAGGCTCTCGGAGAGGGTGGGGTAGTAGTCTGCCGGGAATCCTGCCAGCGGGGCCAGCAGGTCGAAATCCACGTGTTCCCACATGTTGGAGTCGATCAGCAGCCCAACGGTCTCCTCTACGAGCAGCGGGTGGAAGTATCCGCCCCCGCTCCATTGCATCATCACCCGGTCCACGAAGGTCAGTTCCTGATTGATCACCTGCCCTTCCTCAAGCGTGTGGCCTATGGAGAGCACCGTGTCCATTTCGGTTGTCCATGAATCCACTATGTCGGTCATGTCCAGAGAGCTGGTGGCAAGGAAGGAGCTGCCCTGAGATGCGACCTCAGGCTCAGGCCCTTTACCCGTCAGAAGATATACCACCGATGAGTGGTTCTGTCCGTGTGCCTGCACATATCTTCCCCCATGACTCCTCCCGGCTGCCGGGTAGAACGCTCCTTCATCATTCACCACCAGAAGCACTTCTTTCAGCAGCCTGCGTGCGGCCTGTTCAGCCAGTGCTTTGATCTCTTCATCCTCAACAAAATCTACCAAGTTTAACAGTCCGCACAGCGTGTACGGGAAGTAGGTGGGCGAGAGGAATTCGTAGAAACCGTATTCCACCTTCACATTGAGATAATGCTTCAGGCGTTGTTCCAAAGTGGCATCAATAGGCCTGCCTGTGCGTTCATGAATGAGCCAGTCGCTCGACATCCACATGATCATGTGATTCTCCGA
This sequence comes from uncultured Chryseobacterium sp., assembly GCA_964500205.1. GTDB lineage: Bacteria > Bacteroidota > Bacteroidia > UBA10329 > UBA10329 > UBA10329. Next base: position 68,320 of record CAZCNS010000009.1, read on the forward strand.
CCAGTAGCCGCGTAGGGTGTCACCATAATTCACCCAGTAGGGCACGAGATTCAGATTGGGCAGTATCTGGTCGTCATAGGCTCCGTCACTGAGGAGCATAGCACGCACCAACCGAACGATGTCAAAGTCGATGGTGCTCTTTGTGAGCATCACGTCATATATCATATCAAGATACTCCTGTGTCAACGGAAGTCCCTCGTGCGCCCGGATCACGTTCGTATGCAGGTTCTCATTGGCAATAGCGTTGGCTATATGCTGCTGTCTGCGTTCTTCGTACGACTGCGCGAAAACATTTGCGACAAGACCTAATGTAAGAACCGTTGTAAAGATGCTTCTCATGTCACTGAGCGTTTAGATGATGGTTTTTCAAAAGGTGGACTTCCTTGTTGTTGCCTGAGGAATTTGTTCCGATTGATGAAAGTCAAGCCGCTAATGTCGCTAAATTCGTGACCCCGCAACACATTCGCCTAACAATCCCCTCAAATCCTTCAGCATGTATCATATAGGAGTAGCCAAATCTGATATCACCGCCTTCAAACTCGGTGTCGGGATGCTGGGATATGGCATGTATTTCAACATCGTGAAAGGGGTGGATACCGATCTCTTCGCCCGTGCGATGGTCATCAAGGACCCCACGAGCGGCCGGAAGGTGGCGATGGTCAATGCCGAGATATGCTTCATAACTGTGGCGATCAAGCGTGGGGTGATGAAAAGGTTGGAGCGTAAACATCCAGAACTGGGCTACACCGAGGACATGGTGCTCCTCACCGCGCAGCACACCCACAGCGCACCGGGCGGCTACTCGCATTTCGGGCTATACAACATGGCAGTTCCCGGTTTTGTCCCTGAGGTTTATCAGAAGATCGTTGATGGGATTGTCGATGCCATAGTAGAGGCCGACACAAAGGCTGCCCCTGGCTCCATACGTGTTACGCGGGGCGAGATAGACCCGACCAAGGAGGTGGCCTTCAACCGCTCTGTGCCCGCCTACAATACCAACCCCGAGGTGAAGAAGGTGGGGGAGAACGAGTCCGAGTTCGCGGTTGACCGTTCTATGCTTCTCCTCCGTTTCGATGATGCCGAAGGCAATCCCATCGGCTCATGGAACTTCTTCGGGACGCACACTACCAGCATCAGCAACGACAATACGCTCATCTGCTCTGACAACAAAGGCTACGCGGCCCTTTTCATGGAGAAGGCGCTCAGGAAAGAGGGCTCGGCCGAGGAGGTCGTCTCCGTGTTCGCGCAGCGGAAGACGGGAGATGTTACCCCCAACTATGTCTGGGACAGAAAAAAACGATGGACACGTGGCAAGTTTGCGGATGACTTTGAGAGTGCACGCTACAACGGTGGCATCCAATCGGAGAAGGCCTTGGAACTGTTCAAAGCTGCTTCAGATACCGGGCCGATGCCCCTTCAGATAGACCACGCCATCGCATGGGTCGATTTCCGAAATGTTATCGTTGACCCCGAATTCGCATGGGGAGACAATGATGCTTGCACCAGCCCTGGATGCCATGGGGTGGGATTTTTCGGTGGTACCAAAGAGGGCCCCGGTGCACCCGGTGCCGTGGTGGCTTTGGGCAAGACCCTTGCCCGTGGCATCCGTGCCTACGAACTGGCCGCTGCCAAGAGGATGCCGCCCGAAGAGGCAGAGAAGATATTCCGCAAGTATCGGGCGCAGGACCCCAAGGACATCATCCTCGAGGCTGATGAGTGTCGTGTGCTCGGCACAAAGGACCTCAAGAACCTCATCCTGCCCGCTTGGGCCGATGGCGGCATCGCGGCCTTCAAGCACTACCACCGCAACGGAAGCATTGGCGACAAGCCGCTCATTCCGCAGGTACTGCCCCTGCATCTTGTCATCATTGGCGACATTGCGCTTGCGGGCCTCCCTGCCGAGATTACTACCGTGGCAGGTCAGCGGCTGGAGCATACACTGTTGGAGGTATTGAAGGACCGTGGAGTAAGGGAAGTGGTAGCGACTACCTATGCCAACGCTTACTGTGGTTACGTCACCACCTACCAAGAGTATCAGTTGCAACTTTATGAGGCTGGTCATACAGTGTTCGGTAAGCACACATTAGGTGCTGTGCAGACCCGTTTCAAGCGACTTGCCCTTGAGATGTTGAAACCACGCGAGGAGCGCGTCCCGATGGTCGATGGTCAGCCCGCGCAGTTCTCAGATGAGGAACTTGCCAAGCGTACCTTCAACGTTCGGGTGCGCAAACGCCAGTTGAAGGGGTTGATCAAGGAGGAGGATTTACCACCCAAGAGGGTCAAGAGTACAGAAGCATGATTTCCATGACAAGTTCGTACAACTACTACCGCAACATCCTCAAAGGCCGCCAATTCCCGCTGGCATACGTAGATCTCGATCTCTTTGATGCCAATGTGCAGAAGCTCGTGGGCATGGCGCAGGGCAAGCGCATCCGCATAGCATCGAAGAGCGTGCGGGTTCCTGCCCTTTTGCAAAGGGTATTGAAATATTCAGATGTGTTCCAGGGGCTGATGTGCTATTCGCCAAGAGAGGCGGTTTTCCTCTCTCAGCAAGGGTTTGACGACCTGCTGATGGGTTACCCAGTCTGGAATGAACTCGACATTCTGCCCATCATCGGGGAATTGAAAAAGGGCAAGTCCATTGTGTTGATGGTAGACAGGCCCGAGCACATCGCGCAGCTTGATCGCGTGGGCAAGGCCCATGACATCCGCATTCCTGTGTGCATGGACCTGGACATGAGCAGCGACCTGCCAGGGCTGCATTTCGGGGTGTGGCGTTCTTCCGTTTTTGGCGAGAAGGAAGCGGTGGCTCTCGGCAAGGTCATCCAACAACACCCGAATGTGGAGCTTGCGGCCGTGATGGGTTATGAGGCTCAGATAGCAGGGCTGGGAGACAACATCCCCGGACAGGCGGCCATGAACACCATCGTCAAACTGTTAAAGAAACGCTCTGTGAAGGAGATCGCACAACGGAGGAAGGTCGTTGTGGAGGCGCTCACGAAAATGGGATTCAACCTGCGCATCGTGAACGGGGGAGGAACGGGCAGTATGAACACTACCTGCACCGAGGAATCGGTTACGGAGGTCACAGTCGGTTCAGGGTTCTTCAGTCCCGGACTGTTTGATAATTACAGCCATTTCAAACTGATGCCTGCTGCTGGTTATGCCATTGAGGTGGTGCGGCAACCGAAGCCTGATATCTACACTTGTCTCGGTGGTGGCTACATCGCCTCAGGCGAGGTGGGAAAGCTCAAGGAACCCAAGGTATTCCTTCCGGAAGGGGCGAAACTCATCCCGCAGGAAGGCGTGGGCGAGGTGCAGACCCCTATCAAGTACTCTGGCAGCGAACTCACGCTCGGCAGTCCCGTGTTGCTGCGCCATAGCAAGGCAGGCGAGCTCTGCGAGCATTTCAACACCGTGCTGCTCATTTCCAAAGGTGCTGTAGTGGATGAGGTGCAGACGAATCGGGGTTTCGGGAAAGCGTTCCTCTGAGTCGCCCCTATCTTTGTCCCATGAGGCTTTTGGAAGGAAAAGTTGCGCTGGTCACTGGGGGTACCCGTGGCATCGGAAAGGGCATTTGCCTGAAATTGGCGGAACACGGTGCAACAGTTGTGTTCACTTACGTGTCGAGTGAAGAAGCCGCGAAGGCCGTTGAAAAGGAGCTTGTGGCTCTCGGTGTGAATGCAAAGGCTGTCCGCTCTGATGCAGGCAAGCTTGGTGAGGCGGAGAAACTGGTTGAGGAGACCGTCACCGAGTTCGGTGCGTTGCATATCGTGGTGAACAATGCCGGTATCACTCGCGACAACTTGCTGATGCGAATGAGCGAGGAGGACTGGGACGCGGTCATCGACACTAACCTCAAGTCGGTGTTCAATATCACCAAGGCTGTCCAGCGTACTATGTTGAAGCAGCGCGAAGGCAGCATCATCAATATCAGCTCGGTTGTAGGCGTGGAGGGCAATGCCGGGCAGGCCAACTACGCGGCCAGCAAGGCGGGCATCATCGGTTTCAGCAAGAGCATCGCAAAGGAGATCGGCTCGCGCAACATCCGCTGCAACGTGGTGGCCCCAGGTTTCATCGAGACGGAGATGACCGCTGCACTCGACCAAGCGGTGGTAGATGGCTGGAAAGCCACCATCCCACTCAAACGTGCAGGAACACCCGAGGATGTGGCCAACACGGTACTGTTCCTCGCCAGCGACCTTTCAACTTACGTGACCGGACAGGTGATCCCCGTCTGCGGTGGAATGCTGACCTGACCAGTGAACATCATCTTCCAATACTCCCCCTGGTTCATCCTGCTCTGCATCATCGCAGGGTCGGGCTATGCGCTGGGCATGTACTATCGCGACCAGCGCACCTCCGAGTTCCCGCTTTGGGCCAGACGCGGACTGGCCATGCTGCGCGGCATCGCGGTGTTTATCATCGCGCTGCTGCTGATCGGCCCACTGCTGCAATCAACCCAGAAGCGCACTGAGAAGCCCATCATCATCATAGCGCAGGACAACTCGGCCTCCGTTCCTGTCAACGCAGACTCCTCTTTTTACAGGATAGAGTATCCCGAGGCATTGGCCGGCCTGCGCTCGCGCATCTCCGAGCAGTATGATGTCCAGACTTTCACCTTCGGAAGCCGATTGACGGAAAATGGCGAACTGACCTTCGATGAGGGGCGGACGGACATCTCGCAGCTTTTCCATGAGCTGGAGAACCGTTATGCGAATAGGAATGTTGGCGCGGTCATCCTTACGTCTGATGGCATCTATAACCGGGGTGCCGATCCTGTTTACGGCCCATTACGGCTCAAGGCCCCTGTCTATTCCATCGCATTGGGCGATACTTCGTTGAAAAAAGATGTGACCATTGCTAAGGTGGATCACAATCGCTACGCCTACCTCGGCAACGAATACCCTGTGGAGGTGACCATCGGGGCAGAGCAGTTCAAGGGTCAGAATGTACTTGTGCAGATAGTTGGAGACGATGGTGTTCTTTGGGAAGAGCGAGTGAATATGGATGCCGTCTCGTTCCGAAAAACATTGCAGGCCCGCCTCAAGGCCGATACCCCTGGCCTCAACCGCCTGCGGGTGACCGTGGAGAGGCTCAAGGGTGAGCTCTCCTATGCCAACAATGTCCGCGATATCTTCGTGGAGGTGCTGGACGGCCGTCAGAAAGTGCTCATACTCGCTGCCTCGCCCCATCCGGATGTGGCCGCGTTGCGCAGATCTATCTCATCCAACCGCAACTACGAGGTGGAGGCGGTCATCGCAGGTCAGGGCGAGGTCTCGCCTGACAAGTATGACCTCATTGTCCTACATCAGCTGCCCGCGCAGGGAGGAATCGGTCGGGATGCGATGGCACGGGTCATGGCATCGCAGGTGCCGCTGATGATAATCGTGGGAGGACAGACCGACCTCGCGGCCTTCAGCGGACAAAACCTCGGCCTTCGCATCAACGCAGGAAGGGGTGCGCGCAACCAAGTGCAGCCCGTCCTGAGCCGAGGGTTCGTACTCTTCGGTCTGGATGCCGACCTGCGGAGGATGACCGTGCGTTTCCCACCGCTTAACGCGCCCTTTGGTGATTTCGTGGCGGGCGGGGCGACCCAGGTGCTTTTTCAGCAGCGCATCGGCAATGTGGAGACCGAGCAGCCACTGGTGCTATTCAGCGACCTGTCTGGCAGGAAAACGGCCGTCATCGCAGGCGATGGCATCTGGCGGTGGCGGCTGCAGGATTTCCGCGACAACGGCTCGCACGAGGTCTTCGATGGCCTGGTCTCCAAGATGGTACAGTACCTCGCCATCAAGGCGGACAAGAGCCTGTTCCGCGTGTCCACGGCCAACCGCTACAGTGAGGATGGCCAGGTGATCTTCAACGCAGAGCTGTACGATGACACCTACGAGCCCATCAATGGTCCTGACGTCAACCTTGTCATCCGCGACAGCGACCGCAAGGAGTACAGCTACATCTTCAACCGCACCGAGACGGCTTACCGCCTCAATGTTGGCGCGTTCAAGGCGGGCGATTACAGCTATGTTGCCTCGGTGAGCCACGCTGGCAAGGTGCATGAGGTGAAGGGCCGTTTCATGGTCGAGGCGCTCACTTTGGAGAGCGTCAACACTACTGCCGACCACGGGCTTCTGAACCGCATCGCCACTGCATCTGGCGGAGAGGTATTCTTCCCAAGGGAGCTTGACAGGCTCGCGGATACCATCCTCAACCGCGATGACCTGCGCAGCGTCATCTACGAGCAGTCGTGGCTCAAGGAGGCCATCCATCTGCGCTGGCTGTTCGCGGTCATCCTGCTGCTGCTGACCATCGAATGGTTCGTGAGGAAGCGAGGAGGGGCTTATTGAGCCCATTCATTTTTCATGAAAAAACGGATTGTAATCCGAAATTCTTATGAGAAAATCGGATTGTAATCCATGGATTCGGGTCTCAATAGGAAAGAGACTTGGACTGGCACATCCAGCAAGAAGGCTCAGAACTTGAACCCCACTGTGGCCGTCCACCTGCGGCCCATGCCCATGAATACGTGGGCCGATGTGGCATCGAAGTTCTGAAGCCCCGAGGCAGCATTGTTGCTGGCGTCAGAGATGAACATGGCGTCTAACACATTGAGCACGCTGGCCCGCAGAGAAACATCCATCTTCTTCAGTTTGATAGTCCATCCCGCATGGACATCGAAAAGATAGTAGGACGGCATTTTCCATGAGTCGCGGTTGCGATTCTCTCCTTGCAGGTCGAGCGGATTGAAATCAGAGAAATTGTTGTCGAAATAGGTGATCTGTCCTTTGATGTAAACGCCCTCCACAGGTTTCACTTTGATGCTGCCTGCAACTTGGAACTGCGCGGCATCACCCACATGCACACCGTCTGCAGCCACATCAATGGAGTCGATGGGCGTGTCGGATCCTTCTTGGAAATAAAACGCCAGTGCATCGCCCTTCCATCTCCAGTCACCGAATGAGAACAAACCCTCGATATCGAAGAACCAAGGGGTCTTATAGACTGCATCAAGCTCTATTCCTTGATGAATGGAACCGATGTTCGGAATGGCAACGATGGTTTGTGTGCCACCGATGGCAACCGAGGTTTTAACTGGGCGGTTCTCCCATGTCGTGCGATACAGATTTAGGTTTGCTGCCCATCTGGGGTATTTCAAAGAATAACCAAGTTCTACTCCCCAGGCCACTTCTGTCCCAATACCATCAACGATATTGAAGGTTGAACCCGCATAAACGTCCGAAATGGTCGGGGGACGGAAGAACACTCCAGTGTTCACGAACACATTCATGTGGTCGGTGATATTATAGTTCACGCCCAATTTCGCTGTTCCGCCCCAGAAATGAATCCAGTCTGTACTGGCGGTCTGTGCCTCACTGCTCAGGTGGGTGTATTGCTGTCCATTGTATGTGACGGTATCATTTATGCCGAGCACCTGACGCATAGTGGTATCAGCCAGCACGAGGTCGCGCTTGCGCATCTGATCTGAGCGCACGTATGAATTATTGCCGCCAGAAACACTGACGAATCCTGAGAACTTGTCCTTTTCGTACTCCAGTTGCCCGAAGATGCCTGCGTTATAGACAGTGGTGTTGGCACGGTATCCGGCCACATCACCCACTCGTTTCACGTTGTCAGTCCTGTCAAACAGGCCAAAGGCTTCTGAGGTTGGATTGATGACTGCGTAATCACCGCCCAGTAGGTCATAAGGCGTACTGTACCGTTCCACCCAGTATGACCGGAAGTCGATGCCCATTGCCAGTTTCCAGTGGTCATTGATGCGATGGTCGATGGTTGTGAGCAGGCCATACCAATAATGATTGTTCATATTGGCAAGGATAAAATTGCGCGATTTGTATTGGTTGGTATCGTTCACCGCACTGAGGTCATAGGGTGGTGTGAAGGCCGTACCAGTGGTGTTCTCGTTGTAAAGAAAGGTAAGGTCAAAATTTCCGTAGGGGTCGAACTGTGCGGTGTTTCCACGCAATTGTGTTCCACCACCATTACCAAAGGAGGCATAGACAATGTTCGACACCGACCACTTTTCCTTGCTCCAGAAATGTTTGAGATTTAGAATGGGCTTGTGGTAGAAATTCTGGGCCACGCTCTGCTGCTCAAGTTGCGCATTCGGGTTGTTTCGGCTGCGGATCACGTTGCCCCATTGCTGGTTGTAGCGTGGGCCATAGTTTCCGGGGAGTGGATTTGAAGTAACGGACGGGTGGTTAAGATCCACACCAAGATTCTCCGCGTACTGGCGGTCATACATGAAGATCGGCTGCTGAAAACTGCGCTGGCCGCGCTCCTGTGGCGCACCCATGGCGGAGAAACTCAGCATGTGGTTACCTAATTGCTTCTGAAGTTTGATGAAGTAGAAAGCGCGGGTGGCCCAAGTAGCATCTACCCAGCCGTCTTGCCTGTCGAAGGCAAAAGCAGCGGTGACACCCCAGCCGTTGGCCAATCTTCCAGAGTTGAACCCTACGCTGGTTCGGATCAGACCATTGTTGCCCACCGTAAGTGAGATGTCGGTCGAACGTTTGGAGGTGATGCCCGTTGTGAGGATGTTCATGCTGCCGCCCACCGCAGGGATGGAAAGCTTGCTGGCTCCAAGACCACGCTGCACCTGCACGCGCTGCGTCACCCCCTCGATGCCCGCCCAGTTGCCCCAATAGACCCAACCGTTCTCCATGTCGTTCATCGGAACGCCATCGATCTGTACTGAAATGTTGCGCTGCGAGAAACCGCGAATGGTAACTCGAGCATCGCCCGCACCACCGCCCTGATTGGTGGCATAGACACCAGGCGTGGAGTTCAACAGCATGGGGAGATCCTGACCTCCCAGCTCCTGCTTGATCTTCACGGGGTCGATGTTGGTGAAGGCCACGGGAGTCTTGCGGTCCAAGGCCATGTCGGCCACCACTTTCACCTCGTTCAGCGTGAAGGTCTTCAGGGCGAAGTTCAGTTCAAGTTGACCTCCTTTCAACGAGACAGCCTTTGTCTGGGCTTCATAGCCGATGTAGGAGATGGTGAGGGTGTAATCACCGTTCGCCACATCCATCGAATATTGACCATCCAAATCGGTAACCACGCCAACTCCTTCTGCTACGAGGATATTCGCGGCAATCAGTGGCTCGCCTGAGGTGGCGTCTTTCACTGTTCCGTAAAGACGGGTCTTCTGCGCGCTGGCAGTGAACGACAAGGTCAGCAGAAAGGGCAGGAGTATCCTGAGCACCATTATCGTAAGGATTCTCAGTTGCCCTTGCCGAGCATCACTCTGCGTGAGGCAACCGAGCCATCGGCCATAAGCAGACGCACCACATAGATGCCGTCATGCAGTGCCGTGAGGTCGAGACGGTGTGTTCGGTGGCTGGTAGCTATCTGCACTCTCTCCGCCTCACGGCCAATGATGTCAATCACTTCAATAGTGGCGATGTCCTTATTGGCCGAAACCATGAGCACCTTGTCGCTGGAAGGGTTGGGGAACATATTCATTTTGGCGGGCTCCTCATCGCGCACGCTCAACGCAGCGCATGCACAGTCGTGCCAACCAAGGCTGGTGAAGGTGTTATTGGGCAGGCTGTCCCACTCAAGTTCAGGGATGAACTCATCGAGTCCGTCTGTGTCACCTTTGAGAACTGTGGATTTACGCACCAAGGTCTTGTTCACAGTCCACCAAGTGCCGTTGGCATCGCTCCATGCGGTTCCGGGGTCTTCCCCGATGCGTCCAATGATGTCTATCAGCGTGCTGGTGCCTTTGATGAGCGGAACCGCATCGTCTCCATTGAAATAAAACGGGGAATTGCTCTGAACATATACAGGGTTGACAAAGACATCGCCTACCTCCAGCAGTACATCGTCCACGGGCTCTTCGAAGCCGGTACCGTCAGGATTGCGTTTGTCTACAACTATGATGTATGTACCATATGCTGGGATGGAACCCGCGAGCATACCCGTCTCATCATTCAGCAGCATAGGCGTTCCTGCACCATCACGAAAGCGGCCGACATTATATCCTGCCAGGTCAATGGGCGCGTTGGTAGGGTTGTACAGTTCCAATGCGCGATTGTTGCCACTTCCGACCACATATTCGGAGATGAACAGTTCGGAGCAGTCCTGCGCTTGCGCGGAGAGATGGATTACGGGAATAACGAGTGCGAGTAGTGCTTTTTTCATGTGGTTGATTTGAGACGCGCAAATGTAGTTGCACGTGATTGAGAGATAGACTTCCCGATGACCAAACCATTTGTTGTTAACAATTCCTTGAAACGCATGACTATTTGATACTGCGCTTATCTTTGCGACCCAAATGCCCAGGTGGCGGAACTGGTAGACGCGCACGTTTCAGGTGCGTGTGCCGCAAGGCGTGGGGGTTCGACTCCCCCCCTGGGCACCAAAGGCAACTAAGGCCCTGTCAGTAATGATAGGGCTTTTTTTGTGGCCCGTCAAAGAAGGGCGAGGCACTTGTCCTCCATGGCCCTCATTTGTTGTGCATCCTCGTCTGTCTTGTCACCATATCCGAGCAGATGCAGGACTCCGTGTACCATCACACGGTGCAGTTCATCTTCAAAGGTCACGCTAAGCTCAACGGCATTCTCACGCACACGGTCCACGCTGATGAACAGATCGCCAGAGACCACAGGACCCTCGCAAAAGTCGAAAGTGATGATGTCGGTGTAGTAGTCGTGGCCCAGATGCTCGATGTTCAGCTTAAGCAGATATTCATCCGAGCAGAAAATGAAACTAATGGCGGCCGGTATTTTTCCTCTGTCCTCTATGACACCGCGAATCCAAGAGGATAGTTTCTCTTGGTTTTCAGGGATAAAGTCGAAGTCTTCGGAGAAGTAGGCGATCACTTTTTTTGCCGATGAGATGGTTGTCACAAAAGCATTGTTCTCGGCTCAACGAGGCTATGCTTCCAATATTCGGATAATCGTAGTAATTCGTATCAGCCCTATGAGGCCATCTTGAACACCATCTCCACGGTAGCTCCGTTGTCGCTGAATTCGACCTTGTCTGCCAGGTTGCGCATGAGGAATACGCCACGGCCACTGATCTTCTCCAGATTGGCGGGGTCGGTGGGGTCTGGCAGGTGCTCGTGGTCAAAGCCCTCGCCTTGATCCTTCACGATGAAATGTAGCGATTTGTCACCGTTACTGAAGAATTCAATATCAACCTGCTTCTTGGGATTCTGGCGGTTGCCGTGGTTAATGGCGTTGTTCACGGCCTCGGTGAGCGCAATGAGGATGTTGCCATAGTAGTCCTCGTTAACGCTGAACTTGGCGCACACATCGTCCACCAGCTTCTCGGCCACCACGATGTTGTCGGCCTTGGAGTCGAATCTCACAGACATTTTTTCCATTCCTTGACAGGTCAGTCGGCCTGCTTGCGGAAGTACTCGTCCACCTTTTCGCGATAGAACGGATTGAGGTTGGCGGGCACGGTGCGCAGCAGCTCCGTCTCGTTGCTTTTCCGCCTTTTATACTGCAAATACAGTTCAGGGTTACCGTAGTCCTCATCTTTTGCCTCGCGGCTTTCCCTGCGCTCCTCTTGCTCACGCTCGCGCTCGGCCTTCTCGGCCTCCAGCAGTTTGACAAGAATCTCCTGTTGGCGCATCATCGTCTCGCGGGTGATCTGCTTGTTCACGATGTCGGTCTCGGTCTGCTCCATCAGGCGGCTGAGGTCGTCCATCTCGCCCCCGCTACCCTTTCCGCCTCCTTGTTTCTTCAGTTCGTTCTCATACTCCCGCGTCATCTGGCGCAGGGCTTCCTGTTGGGCGGCCATCTTGGCCATCTCCTTGCTCATGCCCATGCCGCCTTGACCTGGTTTGTTGCCACCCGGTTTCGGGCCAGGCTCTTGGCCGCCTTTCTCCATGCCCTTCTTCATCTGCTCCATCTGCTTGTTGAGCTGCTCTTGCAGTTGGCGCATGGTGGCTGCTGAGGGTTTCTGGCCTTTGCCCGGCTTGCTGCACGAGCCACTTCCTGATGCCTGTGCCATGGCGTTTTGCATCTGCTCGATAGCCTCGCTGAGGAGCAGAGCGAGGTTGTTGACCGAGGTGAGCGCCTGCTGCTGCCGCGAAGCCGCTTCTGGCGTCCTGCGGTCGGCCATGGAGCTGATTGCCTTGCCCATGTTGCTGTTCACGGAGCGGATCTCGCGGTTCACCACGGTCTCGATCTGCGGCACGCGTTTGCTGAGGGCGTAAAGCGAGTCCTCGATGAGCTTGCTGTCGTCCTTGAGTTTGAGTTGCTGGCGGGTCAGCTCGGTGTATTTCGGGTCGTTGCGGTTGGTGCCTTTCAGATTCACCATGAGTTCTTCTTGGTCGAAACTGAGTGTGAGCAGGTTGTCAACGATCTGTCGGAGGGCATCAAGATCCTCGCTCTGCGACTCCTGCTGCATCTGGGCCATCATGTCGCCCATCTTCTGGGCCATGTCCTTCATCTGCTGTGCCGCATTCTTCTGTGAGTCGGATGCTTTCTTCTTCTGATCTTTCTGGAGCTGCTCCTCGGCCTTCTTCTGTTCCTCGCTCACCGACTCCTTTTGGTCGGCCATGTCCTCCATCTTGTTGGGCTTCTCCAACTCCTCATTCTGTTTCTCAAGGTCTTCCATGTCCTTTTTCAGGTCATCGAATTCCTTGGAAAGTTCCTCCTGTTTCTGGGCGAGGTCGTCCTTGTCGCTGTCCTTGTCGAGTGATTCCTCGGAGAGTTTTTCCTGCTCCTTAGCGAGTTCCTCCAATCGCTCTTTGGTCTCTTCCAGCTTCTGTTCGAATTCCAATTGTTTGAAAAGCTCGAGACTGCGGTCGAGTTCCTTCTCCAGGTCTTCGGCACTGAACTTCATGTCTTCCAGCAGTTCTTGGGCTTTGTCCTTGGTCAATTCGTCCATCATCTCTTCCATCTTCTTGAAGAGTTCCTTCATCTCGTCCGACATCACCTCATCGAATAGCTTTTCCAACTGCTTCTGTTTCTCCAGCAGTGCGGGGTCGAACTCCATGAACTCACTCATCTTGGAGTTCTTCTGCTGGTTCTCCTGCTTCAGCTGTTCTACCTGCTTTTTGAGCTCTTTCTGCATCTCCACGAGCTCCTGCATCTTGGCTTTGTCCTCCCAGTTGAGCTGTTGCTTGTCGAGCATGTCCTTCTGCATCTTGCCCAGTTCCCTCTGCATCTTCTGCGCCTGCTTTACAGCCTCACTTAGCTCGTCCTTCATTTTCTCGCCCTTGGCATCATTCTCCTGTGCCAGTTCGCTGAGGGTGGGTAGACGATAAGTGCGTTTGTCCGTGCGGGCCGATTTGCTGCCGTTCACCGCATCATTGTCCCACACCTCGAACCAGTATTCCAGCACATCGCCCGCTGCAAGATTCATGCGGCCAAGGTCCCAGAAATGGTAGAAATCATCGCTGGTCTTTCCTTTCGGAACGGAAAGCTGCTGCTCCTGAATGGCTTCTTCGCCTTTGCCGCTGCGAATCACTGTGTATCGGAACCGTAGCGATGCAAAACCATAGTCATCCTTTATCTGCCCGTTGAAATAGAGTCTTTTGGGATTCAAAGAGTCGGGCGTTTCCTCTGCCGCAATGCTGGGGTAGAGGTCGGGGATTATCCCGATGCTGTACCGCAGCGAATCGGCATGTTTCAGGTAGGCGTTGCTGGTGAGCACAGTGTAGCCTGTGCTGCTTCGGAACCGCTGCGCGAAGCTGAACTCGTCCTTCCCGGTGCGTTCTGGCAGGTGCAGCGAGTCGTCCATAAGCAAGTGCAACTGCTCGGTCTCGGAGGTGCGGAACCGCCATGTGACCTTCGTTCCAGTAGGGACGAGCAGGTCACCGTTGTTCTGGCGGATCTCCGTTTTGCGGCTCGTGTAGCTGGGATAGTCCAACTCCACCTCAAATGCCAGCACACTTGGCTTGGGATAGACCTTCAGTTCGAACTCCTGAGAACGGAACCCGCCTCCATAAAGTTGGAACGTACTGTTTTCTCTTGGCTGGCGGAACACATAAGCGAATTGCGCAGCATTCTCGCGCACCATCAGCTGCCGTGAGCCGTCCACCTCTATGTAAAGGTCGTTGGGCACCTCATCGCCCTCCAGTCTTATCTCCAACGGAAAGTCTTGCAGGGCGACCGTTTCCAGCCCATCGTTCATCACCACAAAACGGAAGGGCGCCATGTCTTCGAATGCGGTGCCGTGGCGCACGATTCGGGTCGTACTGTCACGCACCATGCTGGGGGCAACGATGAGCAGTGTGAACAGCACCATTGCGGGCGGCAAGGCAAAGCGCAGGAACCGCCTGTTCTCTCGCAGGTCGATGGCCGAGACGAAAGGCACGGGACGCAATTCGGCCGTGCGTTGGTCGATGCTTGCCAGCAAAAGTTCATTGCCCGCTCTTACCTGCGCCAGACGTTGCAATTGCAGCGTGTTCAATAGCTTGTCCTCAATGTTAGGGAAATGCTTACCGATGATGATAGCGGCCTGCTCGTGGCCCAGTCCCTCGCGGATGCGCCACAGTCTTAGAATCGGCATGGCGACCCACCACCCCAAGGCTCCGAGACTCGTGAGCAGAAAAGCATAGAAAAGGACTGTCCGAGCACCCGTGCCGAAATGGCCGTAATGCTCCATCACCGCCAAACTGACGAACAGCCCCAAGATGAGACCCGTGCTGAGCAGCACACCGCGTATCACCTTATTAAGGTAATACTTGCGGATAAAGGCATCCAGCTTGTCGATCAAAAGGTTCTGGACTGGCGTTTCCATCTCTATCTCCGTTGCTACAAAGGTAGCCCAAGGCCATTCGTCACAAGGGCGTTGGTGTTGCGTATGTCGGGTGCTCTAACTTTGCCAACCATTAACAGATCATGCCACAACAGAAGAAGGCTAGCGAGACCCTCGCCATCAGCACAGAGATCGTGCTCCCCAATGACACCAATACCCTCGGTAACCTCATGGGTGGCAAGTTGCTGCACTGGATGGACGTGATAGCAGCGGTTTCAGCTCACAGATTGTGCAAGCGGGTGTCGGTCACGGCCTCGGTCAATAATGTGTCTTTTAATCGCCCTATCCTGCTCGGTGACATCGTTACGTTGAAGGCCAAGGTCAGTCGCTCCTTCAACTCAAGCATGGAGATCTTTATCGATGTGTATGTGGAGGACAGAACTACCGCATCGCAGATCAAGTGCAATGAGGCCATTTACACCTTCGTGGCGGTGGATCAGATGGGCAATACCATCCCTGTTCCGGAGGTAATACCTGAAACGGATGAAGAGCGTGATCGTTATGATGGAGCGCTAAGGAGGAGACAGCTCAGTCTGATTCTGGCGGGCAAGATGAAGCCCGATGATGCCACTGAATTACGTGCACTTTTCGGACTTTGAGGATTTCTGAAAGAAAAACAACCTGTAACACATGACGCTGTACCTGCTCTTCGCACTTGGTTTCGTTCTGCTTATCAAGGGTGCAGACTGGCTCATTCAGGGGGCGGTGAGCATTGCCCAACGATTGCAAGTGCCTGACCTCGTTGTAGGACTCACGGTTGTCGCTTTCGGTACTTCAGCACCTGAGCTGGCGGTGAATGTCATTGCTTCCGTGAATGACAATAACGGGTTGGCCATTGGGAATATCGTGGGGAGCAACATCGCAAATGTGCTCCTGATATTGGGGGCGAGCGCTATTGTGCGACAGTTGGCGGTGCAAAAGAGCACTATCAAGGCGGAGATCCCGTTCAGTCTGCTCGCTGCCGTAATGGTGGGTTTTATGGTCAACGACCAGTTTCTGGATGCTGATGCCATCGATCAGGTGAGTCGTTGGGACGGTTTGGTGCTAATAATCATGTTCGTTGGGTTTCTGTTCTATACGTTCCGTCTTTCCAAGGCTGACGTATCAGAGGATGTGCCCAAGGTGCCTCAGATGAGCGTATTCGTGGCCGTGATGTTGTTTCTGGTGGGACTCGCAGGCTTGATCTTGGGTGGTAAATGGATTGTTGACGGTGCGGTCCATATCGCTCTTCAGCTGGGATACTCTGAGACGGTGATAGGGCTGACCGTGGTCTCTATCGGCACCTCGTTGCCTGAGCTTGTCACCAGTATAGCAGCTGTCCGCAGAGGCAATTCGGATATCGCGATCGGTAATGTTATCGGGTCCAACATCTTCAATATTTTTTGGGTGCTGGGTCTGTCAGCAGTCATCAGTCCCGTTACCTTCGATTCGTCTGACAACTTCAGTATCGCGGTTGTCATCGCTACCCATGCAGTGCTTTTTGCCGTCCTTTTTCTTGGAACGAGCTACCGCATCAGTCGCGGTCAAGGTGTGGTGATGCTGTTGCTCTATGCCTCATATCTGGCCATGCTTGTGGCCAAGGCTTGATAGCCTGTCAGGCTGTTTCTCTCTTTTTCTCCGGGTGCATTGTCCCACCTTGACGCCAATGGCCTCAAGTTGCTGGGTGCGGCTTTTGAGTCTCTTCGGTTCGCTCGTATAACGTTGTTAATCATATTATTACAACGAATCCTATTGGTTTCGCGCTGTTTTTCAAGGCCATGGTCTAAACCGGGCCCCGCTGACTTTTGGTCTCTATTGATAAAGGTGCTCCCACAATTTACCACTAATCGTGGGCTTGAAAATTCGCGTAAAACCTGTATTTTTCCTCCGAGTTGAAACCTTTTGCTGTCTAAGTGGTAAAAGTTTTCAACAGAAGTGGTAAATAGTGGTAAACTGTGGCTTGAACTCCCGTACTTTACCACCTGAACCCCAGCCATCACAGGTTTGAACATCATCGGGACATACGAGTGCAAAGCCGACTCCAAGGGGCGTCTGATGCTGCCCGCGCCTTTGCGCAAGCAGCTCACAGCCGCCCTTGAGCAGGGATTTGTGCTGAAGCGCAGTGTGTTCGCGAACTGTTTGGAGCTGTATCCGATGGGCGAGTGGAACCGCGCCATGCAGACAGTGAACGGCCTCAACCGTTTCGTCCGCAAGAACGTGGACTTCATCCGCCAGTTCACGGCAGGGGTCAAGATCATTGAGCTGGACGGCACTGGTCGCATCCTGATCCCCAAGGACCTCACTGAGGTTGCGGGCATCAGGGGTGATGTCGTCTTGGCCTCAGCCGGCAACTACATCGAGGTGTGGGATAAGGCGAAGTATGAGGCAGTGCTGAATGACCCGCAGGTGGACTTCGCCAAGTTGGCGGAGGAAGTAATGGGAAACGTTGATGCCGCAGGTGATGTCCTACCATGAGCCCGTGCTTCTTCAGGAGTGTATTGATGGTCTGAGCATTAGACCTGATGGCGCGTACGTGGATCTCACATTCGGTGGTGGTGGTCATTCCCGGGAGATATTGAATGCCCTGGGCCCCGATGGCCGTCTCATCGCCTTCGATCAGGACAGAGACGCGCAGGCCAATGCCATTGCCGATGCGCGCTTCACGCTCGTTCCGCATAATTTCCGTTACATCCGCAACTTCCTGCGGCTGCACAAGGCCATTCCTGTGGATGGCATTTTGGCTGACCTTGGCATCAGTAGTCATCAGATCGATGCGGGAGAACGTGGTTTCAGCACCCGCCTCAGCGGCCCGCTCGACATGCGGATGAACGCGGAGGGCGAGGTTACCGCTGCCGACATTGTCAACACTTATTTAGCAGAAGAGCTTTCTCGCATCTTCCGCGAGCATGCCGACCTCAACGAAGGCTGGAAACTCGCCAAGGCCATCGTGGCGCAGCGTGAAACAAAACCCTTCGCCACAGTTGATGAATTTCGGGTCATTTGCGAACGGTTCGCTCAGCGCGGCAAGGAGAACAGCTTCCTGTCTCGGGTCTTTCAAGCCATCCGCATTGCGGTGAACGATGAGCTGAATGCGCTCCGCGAAATGCTCACGCAAATTCCCGACCTGCTGGCCGACAACGGACGGCTGGTGGTCATCAGCTATCACTCTTTAGAGGATAGAATGGTGAAAGACCTTATCCGCAGCGGCAACGTGCACGGCAAACTGGAGAAGGATTTCTATGGCAACCCGCTCACATCGCTAAAGGCTGTCAACCGCAGTCCCATCGTGCCCACCGAAGAGGAGCTTGAGCGCAATTCCCGCTCACGAAGTGCAAAACTTCGGATAGCCGAAAAGATCGTCCCCCGTCCCTCGTCCCCCGTCCCACACTGAGAAATGGAAAACGGAAACGGCATATCAGGCAAGGTCATCGTCAAGCGCATCATCGGTGTGCTGGACGGCAGTTTTCTCACCCGCGAAAGCATGGTGGCGAATCTGCCATTCCTGTTCTTCCTGTTCGGGCTGGGCATTCTTTACATCGCTAACAGTCACTACGCGGAGAAGACGGTCATCCTTACCAACCGTATGGAGCGCGAGGTAAAGGAGTTGCGGTCGGATTTCATCGCCACCCGCTCCGAACTCATGTTCGCCAGCAAGCAGAGTGAGGTTGCCAAGGCTGTGCAATCCATGGGCATCTACGAAAGCCGTACCCCACCCAAGAAGGTCGTGGTCAAGAAACATGAAATGATAAAAGAATAATTGAAGTTGTCCTTAACGAAGAAATACCTCAATGAATTGACCTATGAAATCATAGGTGCTGCTATTGATGTCCAAAGAATAATGGGAAGAGGGCTGCTCGAAAGTGCCTACCAAGAATGTATGAAGGAGGAACTGGCTATCAGAAATCTGAATTACAAGACTGAGTTGAGAATTCCTGTGATGTACAAGGGAAAGGAAATAAACATCGATTTCAGGTGTGATCTGTTTGTGGAGGATTGCGTGATAGTGGAGTTAAAGGCTGTGCAAGAATGGAATAAGCTGTATGAAGCTCAATTGCTGACCTACATGAAATTGCTGAAAGTGCCGAAGGGTCTCCTGATAAACTTCAACAGCAGCAACATTTTCAAAGAGGGGCAGATAACAAGGGTCAATGAATACTTCAAGTCTCTGCCAGAGAAATGAAAAAATGATTGAACCACATAGGGACATAGAACACATAGGGTAAATGATGACAGGGGAGAATAGACAGATGAATTTGTTTCACATAGGGGCTATGTTTCTGCATCTGCGGGAGTGTTAAAGTCTTTTTTCTCTATGTGTTCTATGTCTCTATGTGGTTAAAAATAAAGAAGTGAAAAATAAATCGAGCATTCTAAGAAAATAGAACACATAAGACAAATGATGAAAGGAGGTAATAGACAGATAAATCTGTTTCACATAGCGGCTATGTGTCCTGCATCTGCGGGAGTATTAAAGTCTTGTTTTTCTATGTGTTCTATGTCCCTATGTGGTTAAAAAGAAAAAAGTGAAAGAGCGGACGGAAATAAAGAGAAGAGTCTATCTGGCCTATGGCCTGATGGTCTTCTTTGCGTTCGCCATCGTGGCGCAGGTCGCCAACGTGCAGCTCGTGGAGGGTGAGGAATGGCGCGGAAAGGCCCAGACGCAGACCACACGTTTCGAGACTATTGAGGCAACACGTGGCAACATCTTCGCGGAGGACGGCAGCCTGCTTGCCACCTCCAAACCCATTTATGAGGTGCGCTGGGATGCCGCTGTCGAGACCATTTCAGACGAGCTTTTCAATGACAGTGTAGGTGCGCTGGCCGCTGGTCTTTCGCGCATATTCAATGACCGCAGTCGCGAATCGTGGAAGCGTGAACTGATCCAGGCGCGCAACAGCGGCAACCGCTATCACCTTATCAAAAGGAACATCGAACATGCCGAACTGAAGCGCATGAAGTTGCTGCCGCTGTTCAATAAGGGTCGTTTCAAGAGCGGCATCATCATCATTCAGAAGAGTCGTAGGGCCAAGCCTTTCCGCGAACTGGCATCCCGCACCATCGGCTACGACCGCCCTGGCTACCGCGTTGGGCTGGAGGGCGCTTACACTGAGGAGCTTGGTGGTGTCAATGGCAAGCGGCTCATGCAAAAGATCTCTGGAGGGGTGTGGAAACCGCTGGCCGATGCCAACGAAATCGAGCCGCAGGACGGCATGGACCTCGTCACCAGCATCGACATCAACATTCAGGATGTGGCCGAATCCGCGCTGGAGACACAGCTACGAAAGAGTGGCGCACAGTCTGGCTGCGTGGTGCTGATGGAGGTGCAGACCGGCCTCATCAAGG
Organism: uncultured Chryseobacterium sp.; assembly: GCA_964500205.1. Lineage (GTDB taxonomy): Bacteria > Bacteroidota > Bacteroidia > UBA10329 > UBA10329 > UBA10329. The sequence continues at coordinate 88,387 of CAZCNS010000009.1, forward strand.
CCATCGCCAACCTCACGCTGCAAGATGACGGCAGCTATCAAGAGACCTACAACTATGCGATCGGTGCGGCCACTGAGCCAGGTTCCACATTCAAGTTGGCGAGTATCATCTGCCTGCTGGAGGACGGGCACGTGGACCTCTCAGATACCGTGGATATTGAAGGGGGTGTCAAGGTGTTTCACAAGGACAAGATGGAAGACAGCAAAACAGGGCAGTACAATCGGATAACGGTGGCAAAGGCTTTCGAGATAAGCAGCAATGTCGGTATCGCCAAGCTGATGGATTTCCACTATGCGAGAAAAAGCGCGGATTTCACCAAAAGAATAGAGAAAATGAGGCTTAATAAGCCCCTTGGACTTGAGATTCCTGGTGAGCCTTCGCCCTTTATAAAGAATAATGTGGACGAAAGTCAGAAATGGTCGGGCACGTCAATCGCGTGGATGAGCATCGGATACGAAATGCTCATGACACCTATGCAGATGCTGGCATTCTACAACGCAGTAGCGAATGACGGTGTGCTGGTCAAACCACGATTTGTACAGGCAATCAAGAAGCATGGTCGGGTAGTCAAGGAGTTCGATAGGGAAGTACTTGTTGAGAGAATCTGTTCAAAGCGCACATTGACTGCGGTTCGAGGTCTGCTGGAAGGTGTTGTTGAAAGGGGTACTGCAAGCAATCTGCGCCACGCGGAGTACCAAATCGCTGGCAAAACTGGTACAGCACAGATTGCATCCGATGGCAAGGGTTACTCCCAAGGTGGGGTCAAAACTCACAGAGCATCGTTCGTAGGATACTTTCCTGCTGATAATCCGCGATATAGTTGCATAGTTGTCATCAGTAAACCGAAAGGGGCGTACTACGGAAACGCAGTAGCGGGACCCGTATTCAAGGAGATCAGCGACAAGGTCTATTCCACACAGCTGAAAATGCACCCCACGTTGGTGACCGATACCACGATGTTGGCTTCGCGAGCGCCTTCCTCTAAAGTGACCCGTAATGCCGACCTGCAAAAAGCACTGGGCACAGTGGGAGTCGAGGCCATTGTGGCCGCTCCGGATGCCGAGTGGGCAGCGCCTCAATCACGGCAGGACTCGCTGCTGCTTGTGGCCCGCACACTGCAGGAGAATCTGATTCCGCGAGTCGTTGGCATGGGCGCGATGGATGCCATTTTTCTCTTGGAGAATTTGGGGTTACAGGTACGAATGGTCGGGTCAGGAGTAGTGCGGAGACAATCCATCATACCTGGGACACGCGCCACCAAAGGCCGCGAAATCATTATTGAATTATCGTGAAACTGTTAAAAGACATACTCTACAAAGCGGGCCTTGAGGAGGTCGTGGGTTCTACCAACGTGGCCATCGAGAGCGTGTGCATCGACTCGCGGTTGGCGAAGAAGTTCAGTCTGTTCATTGCGGTGAGCGGCACGCAGGTGGATGGCCACGAGTTTATCGACAAGGCCATTGCGCAGGGTGCGCTCGCCATCGTGTGCGAGAAACTTCCTGCCGAATTGAAGAAGGAAGTGAACTACGTCCAGGTCAAGGACAGCCGCTATGCCGCAGGGGTCATCGCCAGCAATTTCTATGATAACCCTTCAGAGAAACTGAAACTGGTGGGCGTTACGGGCACCAACGGCAAGACCACCGTTGCCACGCTGCTCTACCAGCTTTTCCGCGACCTCGGTTACAGCGTGGGGCTGCTCTCCACAGTGCGGAATCTTGTGAATGGAAAGGAACTTTCGGCCACGCACACCACGCCCGATCCCATCACCCTCAACGCGCTGCTGGCTGATATGGTGAACGCGGGATGCAGCCACGTGTTCATGGAGGTGAGCAGCCATGCCTTGCATCAGCAACGGGTTGCGGGCGTGCAGTTCGCTGGCGGAGTCTTCACCAACATCACCCACGACCACCTCGACTACCACGGCACCTTCAAGGAGTACATCGCGGCTAAGAAAATGCTGTTCGACATGCTGCCCGCCAAGGCATTCGCGCTGGTGAACATGGACGACCGCAATGGCGATGTGATGCTGCAGAACACCCGCGCCCGTGTGGTCACTTTCGGTCTCCGCAGCATGGCCGACCGCAAGGCGAAAGTGTTGGAGAACAACATCACGGGCCTCATACTCAACATGGATGGGCAGGAGGTGATATCGCGCCTCATCGGTTCGTTCAACGCCTACAATCTGTTGGCGGTGTATGCTGCTGCTATTGAATTGAAGGAGGAGAAATTGCAGGTGCTCACGGCCCTAAGCAACCTGCGTCCGCCCGATGGCCGCTTCGAGTTCGTGAAGGCGGGCAATGGCATCATCGGTATTGTGGATTACGCCCACACGCCCGATGCTTTACATAATTTGCTGGACACGGTTAACGGCCTTCGCGGCAACGGCAAGCTCATCACCGTGGTGGGCTGTGGTGGCGACCGCGACAAGACCAAACGTCCCGAGATGGCCCGCATCGCGGCAGAGGCCAGTGATAAGGTCATCCTCACCTCAGACAATCCGCGCAGCGAACAGCCAGAGGCTATCCTCAATGATATGCGAAAGGGCCTCGACCCAGTGACTGTGCGCAAAGCCCTGAGTATCACCGACCGCGCGGAGGCCATCCGCACGGCCTGCATGTTTGCTGCAGCGGGAGACATCATCGTGGTGGCAGGCAAAGGCCACGAGAAATATCAAGAGATCAACGGGGTGAAACACCCATTTGATGACCTCGAAGTGCTGCGCACTAACCTCAACCTGACCGCCTGAGCCATGCTGTATTATCTCTTCCAGTTCCTTGATGTGCAGTTCGACATCCCCGGGGCGGGCGTGTTCCAGTACATCTCGTTCCGCGCTGCGATGAGCATCATCACCTCGTTGGTGATCTCGATGCTCATCGGGAAGCGTATCATCCAGTATCTGCAACTGAAGCAGGTAGGCGAGATCATCCGCGACCTCGACCTGGAGGGGCAGATGAAGAAGAAGGGCACGCCCACCATGGGCGGTATCATCATCCTCGCCAGCATTATCATTCCTGTGCTGCTGTTCGCACGGCTGGACAATATCTACGTCATTCTAATGCTTGTGAGCACGGTGTGGCTGGGCGCTATCGGCTTTGCGGATGACTACATCAAGGTGTTCAAAAAGAACAAGGAAGGATTGGCGGGCCGCTTCAAGATCCTCGGTCAGGTGGGCATCGGCATCATCGTGGGGGCCACGCTCTACATGAACGATTCGGTGCTGGTGAAGAACCGGATCAGCGAAGGTGGACGGACGATTGAAGTGAGCGTTGACGGGGAAATGACCGAGCTGACCACCGCCCCCAAATTCTCCGAGTCGGAGCACACGCTCATCACCACCATCCCGTTCGTCAAGAACAACGAGTTCGACTACAGCTCGCTGCTCTTTTTCATGGGCGACAAGGCGAAGGACTGGGGCTGGCTGGTGTTCATCCCCATCGTCATCTTCATTGTGACGGCCGTGAGCAACGGGGCGAACCTGACAGATGGTCTGGATGGCCTCGCGACAGGCACTTCGGCCATCATCGGGGTGACGCTGGCCTTGCTGGCGTGGGTTTCGGGCAACATCATCTTCGCAGACTACTTGAATATCATGTACATACCTGGCTCTGGCGAGCTGGTGGTCTATATCGCGGCCTTCGTGGGCGCATGCGTGGGCTTCCTGTGGTACAACCAATATCCCGCGCAGGTCTTCATGGGCGACACGGGCAGTCTGGCACTGGGCGGCATCATCGCGGTGTTCGCCATCATGATCCGCAAGGAGCTGCTCATTCCCATCCTCTGTGGAATCTTCCTCGCAGAGAACCTGTCGGTGATGGCGCAGGTCAGCTATTTCAAGTTACAGAAACGCAGACGAGGCTTGGAATATGCGCAGACCAACCGCCTGTTCCGCATGGCCCCGCTGCACCACCATTTCCAGAAACTGGGCATGCACGAGGTGAAGATTGTGGGGAGGTTTTGGATCGTGGGCATCATGCTGGCGGTGCTCACGGTCGTCACGCTCAAACTGAGATAGAGAATTGAAAATGGAGAATAGAAAATGGTCAGGATGTGATGGGGTTGCGGGGTGCGGACACTCGTCTACCGTCCCCCGTCCCTCGTCCCTTCAATCAGGAAAATGAAACAGAAAGTAGTCATACTCGGTGGTGGTGAGAGCGGCACAGGTGCTGCCTATCTCGCTATGCGCAAGGGCATGGCCGTGTTCCTCTCTGACAAAGGGAAGTTGAAGGAGAAGTATGCTGCCCAACTCCGCGAATGGAACATTGATTTTGAGGAGGGACAACATTCAGAGGAAATGATTCTAACGGCCGACCTCATCATCAAAAGCCCAGGTATTCCTGACACTGCACCGCTGGTGATGAAGCTGCGTGAAAATGGCACGCCAGTCATCTCGGAGATCGAGTTCGCCCTGCGCCACACGGAGGCCAAGGTCATTGGTATCACGGGCACGAACGGCAAGACCACGACTACGCTGCTGACGTATCACATGCTGAAGAAGGCGGGATTGAACGTTTGTCTGGCCGGCAATGTGGGTCAGAGTCTCGCACGGCAAGTGGCCGATGAAACGTTCGACTATCTCGTACTGGAACTCAGCAGTTTCCAGCTTGATGACATGCCCGAAAGCCGCATCAACTATGCTGTGCTGCTCAACATCACGCCCGACCATCTGGACCGCTACGGCACAATGGACAGGTATATCACATCGAAGTTCCGCATCACGCGCAATCAGACCGCAGACGATGTCTTCATCTACTGCGCAGACGATGAGAATATCACCAATTGGATGTCATCCAATTCCATTGAGGCGAAGGCGTATCCTTTCTCGCTCTCGCCAGAAAATGGAAAATGGAAAATTGAAAATGGCGGGAATGATCCACCCACGGAACAATCATCAATCATCAATCATCAATCATCACTTCTCGAGGGCGCATTTCTCGAAAACGACATCATCCACATACAAATCAATAACACCACAACCACCATGACCATCCACGAACTCGCACTGCAAGGCAGGCACAATACTTATAACTCGATGGCTGCGGGCATCATCGGACGGGTGCTCGATCTGCGCAAGGACATCGTGCGGGAGAGCCTTGGCGATTTCACGGCTGTGGAACACCGCCTCGAAAGCGTCTGCAAGGTGAACGGTATCGAGTTCGTCAACGATTCGAAGGCCACGAACATCAACTCCACGTGGTACGCATTGGAATGCCAGAGTGCGCCCCTTATCTGGATTGTGGGTGGGGTCGATAAGGGCAACGACTACGCGATGGTGGAGCAGTTGGTGCGCGACAAGGTGAAGGCCATCATCTGCCTCGGCCTCGATAACGAGAAGATTCACCGTGCATTCGAGGGCATCGTGGAGACCATTGTGGACACGACCTCGGCAGAGGAAGCGGTGCGCACGGCCTACTACCTCGGCAAGAAGGGCGACACCGTGCTACTGTCACCCGCCTGTGCCAGCTTCGACCTCTTCGAGAGCTACGAGGACAGGGGACGGCAGTTCAAGGCAGCGGTGCGGGGATTGTGACCCCTCCTGACCTCCCCCAAGGGGAGGGAATTCGGAGGGAGATGTGGGGGAGTGTGTAAATGTTGAACGATTCATATATGAATTCAATGAAGTTCATCCTATTAAACATCATGGTCATGTTTGGCTTGAATGTGTTTGGGCAGAACAGAAAAGTTGAGAAAACTTTTCGTGAGAGTCAGCACTTGATCTTCCCCATAGTCAAAGCGCAGTTAGAAAATGAATTTTCAATAATGAAGTTGAATAATGACGATGAACCACTTTATCGAAAAATTTCAGGTGATCTATTATGCTTCTATGGAATTGTCCGAGGCAGCCATTTCGAACTTCTTCTGCGCAAGCAAATTCCTAAGAGCATGAATATAGAAAAGGTAGAAAAAATTGCACTTGGGAACATGATTAAAATCATTAATAATGAATTGCAAATACAGCAGACCGCTTTCGGTGCAATTGGACTTACGTGTGGCGGGACACATGAGGCCGCACTTATACTTCTGCCAGAAGTATGGGATATAATGAAGGAGAAAATCGGTGATGTGATAGCCTTTACCGTTCCTTCTAAGGATTTGTTCATTTGTGTGAATGCGATGGATGATATGCAGGTTAAAGAACTGAAGCGGCTTATCGAACAGGTGCATAATGGTGGACAATCCTTGCTTTCAAAGATAATCTACAAATACCAGAATGATAAGATTACAGTTTTGATTCATTGATAATCTACAAGTGATGGTGAGAAGAACGGACAGAACGGGAGTGCCGAAAGCCGAAGCGGTGGTTTCGGATGCGGGTCTGTTCTCCGAACTCTCGCATCTGATCGAGCAGAGCCGCCAACAGGTGGCCATGTACGCCAACAGCACCCTCACCGTGCTGTTCTGGCAGATAGGCAAGCGCATCAATGAGGAAGTGCTTCAAAATCAACGCGCTGAATACGGGAAGCAGATTGTGCCGACACTGTCGGCACAATTGGAGGCACGGCATGGGCGGAACTTCACAGAGAAGAATGTGAGGAGGATGATGCAGTTCGCTGAGGTTTTTCCCGATTTTGAGATTGTCGTTCCACTGGCACGACAATTAAGCTGGTCACATTTTTTAATCCTCATCCCCTTAAAATCAGAGGAGGCCAAATACTTCTACGCTCAGAAGGCAGTTGAGGAGCAATGGAGCAAAAGAGAGCTACGCAAACAAGTAGAAAATAAAGTCTTCGAGCGTACGGCCATTGCCAACACGCAGGTTGCACCGACTGGCAGAGTGCCCGTCAACACCTTCAAAGACCCGTATTTGCTGGATTTTCTGGGATTGCCGAGCGGTTACTTGGAAAAAGACATTGAAACGGCCATTCTGGGCGACCTGGAAAGGTTCATCCTTGAATTGGGCAAAGGCTTCGCATTTGTGGAACGGCAGAAAAGAATGATAATAGACGGGGAGGATTTTTACCTCGACCTGCTGTTCTATCACCGTTCGCTCAAAAGACTGGTAGCCATAGAGCTGAAGCTCGGCAGGTTTCAGGCGAAGCACAAAGGGCAGATGGAACTCTACCTGAAATGGCTTGACAGGCACGAGCGCGAAGAAGGCGAGGAGGCCCCCATAGGGCTGATACTCTGCGCGGAGAGCAGCAGGGAGCAGGTCGAATTGCTGGAAATGCACAAGGACGGCATCATGGTGGCGGAATACTGGACGGAACTACCGCCCAAGAAGGAACTTGAAGAGAAGTTGCACATGGCATTGATAGACGCCAAAGAGCGGTTTGAACGAAAGAAACTCCTGTGATAAGTCACCATTTGAAAATCAAATCACAATGAAAGACCATAAGAAAGAAATCCTCTCTGCTATCGAAAAGCGGGAGTTCAGCATTGCAGACCTGCGCAGGCAGATCATCGACAACAGCACCCGCGACCTGAGCGGTTCGGACCATAGGATGGAGCATGTAGGCACGGTGAACGGTATAGAGTTTATCAACGATTCGGGCGCCACCACTGCGTCCCTCGCTTGGTTCAGCCTTGAGCGGATCGAAGGCGAGGCCATCTGGATCGTGGGCAGTCTACAGGAGGGGCAGGACTATTCGGACCTCAAGGAACTGGTGCAAGGTAAGGTAAAGGGCATCGTCTGCCTCGGCCGCGAGAGCAGCAAGGTCTATAAGACGTTCATGGCCTGCACGGAGGTCATCGTGGGGGCCAGCACGGCCGAAGAGGCGGTGCGGGCGGCCCTCGCCCTTGCCAAATCTGGACAGAAGGTCATCTTCTCACCCGCATGCCCAAGCCATGACCTGTTTGAGAGTTATGAGGACAGGGGAAATCAGTTTGTCAAGGCCGTTCAGAAGCTGATGAACGGATGAAATCGAACCAACCCAAACACAGATGAAACCCGACCCCGAAGGTGTCAAACAACAATAGCCCCGAATGCAATTCGGGGGAAACGCAACAGACCCACCGCCACGACAACCCCAAAGGGGTTGAACACGAACGGAACCAACCATGAGCACCTACACCCAAATCATGTATCACATCGTGTTCGCAACCAAGGGCCGCGAACACACGCTCGATGCGGAACACCGCACCGACCTGTACAAATACATCTGGGGAATCCTGAAAAAGAAGAACTGTTTCCTGTATCACATCGGTGGGGTGACCGACCATATCCACATCCTCACACACCTGCATCCCACCGTTGCGTTGGCATCATTGATAAAGGACATCAAGGTGGCAAGTAGCATCCATGTGAAAGAGAAGGCATTGTTCCTCAAGTTCAACGGATGGCAGGAGGGTTACGGTGCGTTCACCTATTCATTCAAGGACAAGGACCGATTGGTGGCGTACATCAAGAATCAGGAGGAGCATCACAGGACGAAGACGTTCAGGGAGGAATACATTGAATTGTTGCAGGAACATGGAATTGAATTCGATGAGAAATAGCTGTTGTGAATACGGCATGACGGCCACGGGTTCGGTAGGGGGCAGTTATTGTTCAACCACTTCGTGGTTGTGCGAACCACGCGGGTGCGCCACACCCCGAATTGCATTCGGGGCTATTGTTATTCAATCCCTTCGGGATTGTCCGAATCGGAGGCTATCTAACATTCAAGGATTATGACCAACCTCATCTCCCGATACTTGCAAGGCGACCGCGTCATCTGGGCGGTGGTGTTCTTGCTGTCGCTGGTGTCGGCAATGGCGGTCTACAGCAGCACGGGCACCCTGGCGCATCGATATCAGGGAGGCAACACGGAGTATTACTTCCTCAAGCATTTCAGCATCATTATGCTGGGTTGGGGCATTATCTACACCATCCACCGTGTGCCGCACAAGTACTTTTCGCGAGTGGCGCAGGTGATGCTGTGGCTGTCGGTCCCGCTACTTGTTCTCACGCTTTTCAGCGGCACTAATCTCAACGAGGCCAGTCGTTGGCTAACGGTGCCCATCATCAATCTTTCCTTTCAGACAAGCGACCTTGCGAAGCTTGCCCTCATCGCCTACTTGGCCCGTGAGCTGGCTTTGCGGCAGGATACGGTCAAGGATTTCAAAGAGGGATTCGTGCATTTGTTGTGGCCCGTGCTGCTTATCTGTGCGTTGATTCTGCCAGCCAATTTCAGCACGGCTGCGGTACTGTTTGCCAGTTCGATGATGCTACTTTTCGTGGGACGAGTGAAACCACTCCACATCGCCAGTGTGCTGGGTGCAGGTGCTGTGGTTGGTGCATTCATTGTGCTACTGTCGTTCGTAGTACCCGTGGAGAAGGTGTTGCCGCGCTTTGGTACGTGGAAGGCCCGTGTGGAGACCTACATCAGCGGTGATGAGAGCCCTGCCACGGCCGATGCCACTTACCAGAGCGACCAGGCCAAGATCGCTATCGCGAATGGAGGGCTGACTGGTGTGGGGCCTGGCAACAGCACCCAGCGGAACTTCCTGCCACACCCTTATTCCGACTTCATCTATGCCATCATTCTGGAGGAGTATGGCCTGGCAGGCGGGCTCTTCGTGCTGTTTCTTTACCTCATACTTCTCTTTCGCGCCTTGCGATTGGTGCATAAGGGCGAGAGTGTGTTCGGCAGCCTGCTGGCCTTCGGGTGTAGCTTCAGTCTGGTGTTTCAAGGCTTCATCAACATGGCCGTGGCGGTGAACCTGTTCCCAGTTACGGGTCAGCCGTTGCCGCTGGTAAGCATGGGCGGCACGAGCATCTGGTTCACAAGCATCGCGATCGGGATGATACTGAGTGTGAGTAGGACGGAGAGGGAGACGGTTGGTGTTGCTGACACGCATTATGAATCTGCCCCGGATGGTTCACTGACAGTAGCAAATGGGTGATTCGACCATCATATCCTCAAAGCTTGCCCCGCGTTTCATTATCAGCGGAGGTGGAACTGGCGGGCACATTTTCCCGGCCATTGCCATAGCGAATGCGCTGAAAAGACTTCGGCCTGATGCAGAGATATTGTTCGTAGGAGCTCAGGGCAAGATGGAGATGGAGAAGGTGCCCGCAGCAGGATACCGTATCATCGGGCTGAAGATCACGGGCATCGAGCGGAGCCTGTCGTTGAAGAATCTCGTATTCCCATTCAAGCTGGGAGGCAGCCTGTTGCAGAGCGTACGCATTCTCCGTGAATTCAGGCCCGATGCTGTGATTGGTGTGGGAGGTTTTGCCAGCGGCCCAGTGATGCTGGCGGCCACGCTTCGCGGCATCCCCACCCTTATTCAGGAACAGAATTCCTACGCGGGCATCACCAACAAGATGTTGGGCAAGCGTGCGAAACGCATCTGCGTGGCCTATCCAGACATGGAGCGGTTCTTCCCAGCCGACCGCATTGTGCTGACTGGCAACCCTGTGCGACAGGATATTCTCTCAATGGAAGGCAAGCGCGAGGCAGGCCACAGGACCTTCAACCTTGACCCCACGAAGAAAACACTGCTCATCATCGGGGGCAGCCTCGGAGCGAGGAGCATCAACCTGAGCGTGGAGGCGCACATCGAAGCCTTCATCAAGGCCGATGTGCAGGTGGTGTGGCAGACCGGTAAACTGTTTATCGATAAGGCATTGAAATCGGTGGAAGCCAAAGGCGCGAAGAATTTCCGTGTGCAACCATTCATCACCACGATGGATCAGGCCTACGCGGTAGCCGATGTGGTGCTGTCGCGGGCGGGTGCGAGCAGCATATCCGAGCTGTGCATCGTGGGCAAGCCAGCGGTGCTGGTGCCATTCCCCTTCGCGGCAGAGGACCATCAGACCAAGAACGCCATGGCGTTGGTAAAGCGCAACGCGGCCATTCTCATTCCTGACACAACGGCCAAGGACGAAGCATGTCAGCAGGCATTGGAACTGCTCGATGATGATGCACGAAGAAATGATCTTAGCCTTAATATCCTGCAATTGGCATTACCCGAAGCGGATACTCAAATTGCCACGGAAATATTGAAAATCAGCGGACGCAACGCATGAACCCCCTCTCCGACATTTCAACCGTTTACCTGATCGGCATCGGTGGCATCGGCATGAGCGCATTGGCGCGGTGTTTTGCCCATAGGGGTGCGACTGCGGCAGGTTATGACCGCACACCCAGTCCGCTGACAGACAGGCTGCAGACCGAGGGCATTGCGGTGAATTTCGATGCTTCGGTGGAGGCCGTTCCCCAAGATTTTCTACAGAAGGATGGCACGCTCGTGGTCTATACGCCCGCCATCCCAGCGGGGCATTCGCAGTTAGAATACTTCAGAAACAATGGTTTTGAGGTGATGAAGCGGGCCGAGGTACTCGGGCTGCTCTCGGAGGATTATCGTACCGTGGCGGTGGGTGGCACGCACGGAAAGACCACCACCAGCAGCATCCTGACGCATCTGCTGCGTACCTCATCCTTGAGCTGCAACGCCATTCTTGGAGGCATCAGTGCGGACTATCAGACCAATTTTCTCAGTGCTGAAAGCTCCCAACTGATGGTGACCGAGGCCGATGAGTATGACCGCTCGTTCCTAAAACTACATCCGCACATCGCCATCATCACCTCTGTCGATGCCGACCATTTGGAGATCTATGGTTCGCCTGCGCAGATGGTGGACGGATTCAGGGCGTTTGCGGAGCGTGTGCCTGACAGCGGATTCCTCATTCACCGAGCGGGTTTGCCGATGGACGGATTGGGCAGCGATGCCCGAAAATTCACCTACGCTGTGGGCGGTGTCGCAGATTTCCGTGCGGGGAATGTCCGCGTGGTAGACGCACGGTTCACCTTCGACCTCACATTTCCCGAAGGGGGGAAATGGACGGATCTTGTGCTTGGAATCCCTGGCAGGCATAACGTGGAGAATGCCGTGGCAGCCATTGCTGCGGCCACCATTCTCGGAGTGAAGGAAGGTGAAATTCGTGCCGCACTCGCCTCCTGTAAGGGAGTGCAGCGCAGGTTCGAGGTGCATGTGAATACGCCCACTGCGGCCTACGTGGACGACTACGCGCATCATCCTGCAGAACTCGATGCTTGCATCAGCGCAGCGCGGGAGCTGTTCCCGAATCGCAGGCTGACGGGCATCTTCCAGCCCCACCTTTTCACCCGCACCCGCGACCACTTGGACGGTTTTGCCCAGAGTCTTTCCAAACTGGACGAATTGATTCTGCTGGATATATACCCTGCCCGTGAACTGCCCATCGAAGGCATTACATCGTCTGCATTATTGGAACAGATAGCGATGGTTGGGAAACGCCTTTTGCAGAAAAATGAGGTCGTTCCCTTCCTCGAAAGTAACCGCCCCGATGTCCTGCTGACGATGGGTGCGGGGGACATAGACCGATTCGTGGGAGACATAAGGGATTTGATGATGAGTCAATTAGCTGATTAGTGAATGGCGGTCATGGATGTAAGTGTTTGTTTGTCAATTTTTTAATCTTGGATTCTTCATTTTTAATTGTGCGGAAAGTCCTGAACATAGCCCTCATCATCCTCGCGGTTCTCGGACTGCTGGTTTCGTTGGGCTTCAGTGTGCGCGAGACAGAGCGCATCGAATGTTCAGGCATTCGGGTTGAGGTGGATCATCGTCAGGGAAATTTCTTCCTTACGGATGAGGATGTGAAACGCATGGTGCTGGACAAGGGCGACAGCCTTATCGGGAAGAGGCTTTCTGAAATTCCGATTGCGAAATACGAGCGACACATTACCGCGGATCCAAGTGTGAAACGTGCGGAGGTATTCACCAAGCTCAACGGCACTTTCGCGGTGAAAGTCTATCAGCGCGAGCCGATTCTGAGGGTGTTCAACTCATTCGGTGAAAGTTTTTACATCGACCGCGATGGTTTTCTGATGCCCACAAGTGGCAACTACACGGCACGGGTCCCTGTGGCCACTGGTTTCATCACCGACAGATTTGACAGAATGCAACAATTCAACATCGCGGAGCTGAACGACAGCCTCGCACAGCGGTCGGTGCTGGACGAACTGTTCCGGCTGGCCGATTTTGTTAGAAAAGACGATTTCTGGCGGGCGCAGGTGCAACAGATCCGTGTGGAGCGGGGCCACGAGTTCACAATCATCCCGACAGTAGGAGACCACCACATTCTGCTCGGAAAATTGGACAATATGGAGTCGAAGCTTGATAAACTTATTCTTTTTTATCGGAAGGGACTCAATACCACTGGTTGGGATCAGTACTCTCAAATCAATCTGAAATACAGAAATCAGGTCATCTGCACCAGAAAATGAGAAAAGCAATTAACCATCGACTCTTGATAAGTAATATGAATGGCCACGTGATGCAGTGTGCAATGCCCACAGTTTTGCATTCATTGGCTTATGCTGAAGGCACTGAGGCATGAAAGTGCCCTATGAACGACCCCAATCGCAGTTGACACCCACAATACATTCAAGATGAGCGGAAAGGATAATTCAACCATTGTTGCAGGACTCGACATCGGAACCACCAAGATCGCCTGCATCGTAGGGCGAAGAGATGAGTATAACAAGATAGAGATACTCGGCATCGGGAAGAGCGAATCGCTGGGGGTGGCACGAGGAATGGTGCAGAACATAGATCTTACCGTGCAGGCCATCAAGGCTGCTGTTGCAGAAGCGGAGGAAAAGACCGGTGAAGAGATCAGATATGTCAATGTGGGCATCGCAGGTCAGCACATTAAGTCATTGCAGCACAGGGGTATCCTGACGCGTGATTCACTTGAGGAAGAGATCTCGATGGCGGACATCGACCGACTGGTCGGTGATATGTACAAACTGCAGATGCTGCCGGGCGAGGAGATCATCCATGTGCTTCCTCAGGAGTTCATCGTTGACAGCGAACAGGGGATAAAGGACCCGGTCGGGATGAGCGGTATTCGCTTGGAGGCCAATTTTCACATCATCACAGGGCAGATAGCTGCAGCGAAGAACATCCACAGATGTGCACACAAGGCTGGACTGAAGGTCACTGAATTGGTTCTTGAACCGCTTGCGTCTGCAGATGCGGTGTTGAGTGACGAGGAGAAGGACTATGGCGTGGCCTTGGTCGACATAGGAGGTGGCACCACTGACATCGCCATCTTCCACGAGGGAATAATCAGGCACACGGCTGTGATCCCGTTCGGGGGAAGAGTGCTCACTGACGACATCAAGGAAGGGTGCCGTATCATTCAGCATCAGGCCGAGCTACTGAAGGTGAAATTCGGAAGTGCTTTGGCCTCTGAGGCCAAGGACAACGAGATCGTGAGCATTCCCGGCATCCGTGGGCGCGAACCCAAGGAGATCAGCTTGAAAAACTTGGCCAGCATCATTCAGGCACGAATGGAGGAGATCATCGAGATGGTCTATTTCGAGATCAGAAACTCCGGGTATGAGCGGAAACTCAATGGTGGTATTGTGCTAACTGGCGGAGGCTCGAATCTGCGTCACCTGCCTCAGCTTGTGGCGTACATCACAGGCATGGACGTCAGAATGGGACTTCCCAACGAGCATCTCAGTTCCAACAACGTGGAGATGGTCACCAGCCCTGTGTTCAGCACGGGTGTGGGCTTGGTCATGAAATCTTTGAGATATCAGGAAGAGCTGATGCGCAAGGGTCGCACTGTGGAGGAAGAGATGGGCGACATCCCGGCCAAGGCGTCCGGACCGATGCCTGAGCCTGTAACCGATGACTCAGTTACAGCGATTGATGCCGATGGGCCATCTGCCGAGGAATTGGAGGAACGGCATGAGGAGCGACTCTCGGCTGTCCCTCCCCGAAAATTCTTCGGGGGGTTCAAGGTCATACAGGAAAAATTGAAGGAGTGGATCGATGAAGGACTTGACTGAGTATGTTCAAACACATCGAAAGACAGTTTTCACTTCAATTCTTTTAAATGGATTCCGTTTGAAAATCCGTTTTCGGAAGGCTTGACGTTACTCACAATCGGATGCTAAGAACTTTTCACTAGTCCATTTATCTGACCACTCTGCAACTTGATCTTTGAAAAAGTAATCAGAGTTGAACATGAACCATAATCTCATGAACTTCAACATACCCAAAGAAGAAGCCTCCATCATCAAAGTGATCGGAGTAGGCGGTGGCGGCTCGAATGCTGTCAACCACATGTACAAACAAGGCATCCGTGGTGTGGACTTCATTGTCTGCAATACCGACCAGCAGGCGCTCGACATGAGTCCGGTGCCCAAGAAGATCGCCTTGGGCAGCAGCCTTACGGAAGGCCGAGGCGCAGGAGCGCAGGCAGAGGTGGGCCGCAATGCCGCCA
This sequence comes from uncultured Chryseobacterium sp., assembly GCA_964500205.1. Lineage (GTDB taxonomy): Bacteria > Bacteroidota > Bacteroidia > UBA10329 > UBA10329 > UBA10329. Next base: position 103,595 of record CAZCNS010000009.1, read on the forward strand.
TCGAGACCCTCGATGAGATCAAGACCGTGCTGGAGGACAACACCAAAATGGTGTTTATCACTGCAGGCATGGGAGGTGGCACTGGTACAGGTGCAGCCCCTATTATAGCAGAGGCGGCCAAGGAGCTTGGCATACTCACGGTCGGTATCGTCACAGTGCCTTTCGCATTCGAGGGCAAGAAGAGAAAACTTCAGGCCGACAAGGGACTGGAGGAGCTCAAGCGCAACGTGGACACCGTACTGGTCATCTGCAACGACAAGTTGCGTGAGATGTACGGGAATCTCAAGCTCGGTGAGGCATTCTCTCAGGCAGATGACATCCTGACCATCGCGGCTAAGGGTATTGCTGAGATAATTACTGTAGAAGGGTACGTGAACGTGGACTTCGAGGACGTGCGCACCGTGATGACCAACTCCGGTGTTGCAATCATGGGCTCGGCAGCCGCCAGTGGTCCGGACAGAGCCAATCAGGCCGTGACCAAGGCATTGGCATCACCCCTGCTGAACGATAACAACATCTTCGGTGCAAGCAACATTTTGCTCTACATCAGCAGTGGCAGCGATGAGGTGACGATGGACGAGGTGACTGAGATCACCGATTTCATTCAAGAGGAGGCTGGCATGACCGCAGATATTATCTGGGGTAATGGTTTTGATGAAGACCTTGGCGATGCGATCAGCATCACCGTCATTGCCACGGGGTTCAATTCTGAGAAGACCGAGGAGATTCAGGGCCGTGAGAACCGTGTGGTACATCAGCTCACAGGTGATGCGAAGCAGGCCGCAGCCACGCAACAACCAGAGGCTTTGACATCGCGTCCTGCCCTGTTGAACCGGGGTCTGACCACTTCAACTGTGACCGATCAGACCGCTGAGAACAAAGCTCCTGAGATTGTCGAGAAGGTTGTTTTCAATCTGGAAGAGACGGATGCAGTGACCGATGAGCCTGAGCCTGTGGCGGAGTTCACGGCTGAAACCGAACCTACGGTTACAGCTCTGGACGAGCCTGCTGCTGACGAACTGATCGAGACCGCAGACGAGAACGAAACTTTCCGCTTCCTTCTTGAAGAAGAGCAGGAGGAAGAGGTCGAATCGCCTATCGCTGCCGCTGAGAAGCCTAATGAGGTGGAGTTTGAGCTTCCGAAACCACTGGCAGATGATGTGGTAAGGCATGACCTTTACAGTGAGGAGTCAGCGTCCAAGCCTGTGGTGAGTGAGGCTCCGAAGGCACAGGATGAGCCGCAGCTTTTTGTCAAGGCGACCACTACGTACAACAATCCGCTCGAGACCGAGGAGATGGAGCGCGCCAACCAAGAGCGCATGGCGAGGCTGAGGGCGAATGTTGCACGTTTTCGCGAGCCGCGCAATCTTGCCGAGCTGGAATATGAACCGGCTTATAAGCGTAGACAGGTCGAGTTGAAAGACGTGCCACATTCCTCAGAAAGCAGCGTGTCGCGTTTTGCCCTCGGAGAGAAGGAGGATGAGAATGGCGAGCGCAAAGGAGGCCTGAGCAACAACCCCTTCCTGCACGAGTCGGTTGACTGATTACCTTTTAGTGGAAACAAAGGCCCTGCGATCCCAGCTCGCAGGGCCTTTTTGTTTTGCTTCCTATCCGCATTTAAGGTTCGGAGAATCCGTCTAGCTGTTGGAGGGCCTCAGCCTCTTTGCTTGTCGTATTTTCAGTGGTCATCTGCTCTGCATTGGTTTGACATGGCTAAAGAAGTACAACCTTTGTAACTCTATGACGAACAGCTTCGAATCCTACGAATGCCGCAACTGCGGCACTACTTTCGAGGGAGAGTACTGTCCAAGTTGTGGACAGTCAACTACTGAGTACGACCGACCGTTCGTTTTCCTGCTGTCCGATTTCGCCAGCGGGGTGTTCTCTTTCGATGCAAGACTTTGGAAGTCTCTTGTGGCCCTGTTAACGCGGCCGGGTGGCATGGAGACGGATTACACGGAAGGCAGACGTGCGCGATATGTCCCGCCTTTCAGGCTGTACCTGTTCGTCAGCTTCTTCTTTTTTCTCCTGCTGACCACCGTCACCAACAGAATGCTGGAGGAGAACAGAAGCTATTTCTCCTCTCTTTCCATTGGGGAAAAGGATGGTGAGGCGTTCATCCGACTGCCTGGCAGCAATGACGAAGAGGAATACCAGAAACAGGTCTTACCCGAACTCATCGCAGACCCCGAGACCACGGTGCTAAGGCCAGACACCACCGAAAGTGGCGTCAGTGTTCATTTCGATAACAGCGATGAGGTCAAGGTGCGTGACATTCTCGCGAATCCGGAGAAATATGCAGGGCGTTTTTTCCGCTATTTCACTTGGTCGCTGTTCCTGCTCATGCCGCTCTATGGTTCGCTGCTCTGGCTGTTCTTCAGAGGGAAGAGACCTTTCTACCTCCCGCATTTCCTCCTTTCAATGAATCAGCATCTCATCGCTTTTGTGATATTCAATTTGATGTTGCTGCCGCAATTGCTATGGCCCCTGCGGGAAATGGGGTGGGAGGGATACCTCAATCTCGCCATTCCCGTCTACCATTACGTGGGAGCTAAACGACTCTACGGACGGGGCTGGCGGGCCACGTTCATCCGTTTGCTGGGCGTTCAGATAATCTACATGCTTGGCTTGCTGTTCGCTGTGGCGGTAGTTGCTTACTTTGCGTTGGTCTGAAAAGCTTTTGATCTCGTGCCCGTTTTGACCTACCGTAGATGGATCTACCTGATCTCAGCCCTGCTTATGCTCGCATTGGCGTGGTATTTCAAGGTGATCATCGCTTACGTGCTCATATCGGGAATCCTTTCACTCATTGGGCAGCCGGTTAATGAATTCCTGAGCAGGGTGGAGATCAAGGGGATGCGGGTGCCATCTGCATTGGGTGCTGTGATCACGCTGCTGTCGATCATTGGTGTCGTTGCAGGTGCGGTAGCGTTGTTCATTCCCATGGTGGCGAGTGAGGCCCGAAGGTTATCGGCCATTAGCCCCGATGACGTTATCGCTGGAATCGAGGCCCCAGTGGCCCGGGCGCAGGAACTGGTCAACCGTTTCACCATCGGCAGCAACCCGGTCAATGTTGAGACCGTACTCAAGCAGCAGCTCACCGGGCTTTTTGACGTGAACGCCATTACGAATAGCCTGAATTATGCTGTCGGTGTCACAGGAGATGTGTTCATCGGGGTCTTTGCTGTACTTTTCATCACGTTTTTCTTTCTCAAGGACAGGCATCTGTTCCGTACCATGCTCATGCTTCCGTGCCCTACTGAGCACGAGGATGCTTTCGCTCGCGTGCTAAGCAAGAGCAAGGAGCTGCTGACGCGCTATTTCATCGGCATTCTTATCGAAATGTCCATTGTGATGACGGTTATCGCAATCGGCATGAGTGCGCTCGGTGTGCGCAATGCAATACTCATCGGCTTTGTGGGCGGGCTGTTCAACGTGATCCCTTACCTCGGCCCTATGATCGGAGCAGCGCTCGGTATGTCTATCGGCATTGCCACCAACAGTGATGGACTTATGGTTGCAGGCCTTTTTGCTCTTCTGGGCAAGATGGCCATCGTCTATGCCTGCGCTCAGTTGCTTGACAACATCGTGCTGCAGCCAATGATATATTCTCAGAGCGTGAAGGCCCACCCATTGGAGATCTTTCTCATCATCATAATGGCTGGCAACGTGGCTGGCGTACTTGGTATGATCGTGGCCATACCTACCTACAGCATCTTACGTGTGTTCGCTGGCGAGTTCCTAGTGCAGTTCAAGTTGTTCCGGGGGCTGAGTTTCACGTAGTGGGTCATTGCCATCCAAGGGCGTTCATTTGGGACGAATAGTTGGGTTTCTGTTGATAACTCCCCGTCTACAGGGAGTTTCTCTGCCTGCTCGCCCGTAGCTTGATAGGTATCTTCGCGAGACTTAACAAAAAGCTACAAATGGCAGACATAGAAGAGCAAAAGGTGGCCGGGGGCAAGGCTTATTCCGCAGACAGCATTCAGGCCCTTGAGGGCATGGAGCATGTGCGGATGCGGCCGTCCATGTATATCGGTGATGTACATGTGAGGGGTCTTCATCACTTGGTCTACGAGGTGGTGGACAACTCTATTGACGAAGCGTTGGCCGGCCATTGCGACACCATAGATGTGGTGATCAACGAGCAGAACGGTATCTGGGTAAAGGACAACGGCCGAGGCATACCAGTGGACATGCACAAGAAGGAGGGCGTGTCAGCACTTCAGGTGGTGATGACCAAGATCGGGGCGGGTGGCAAATTCGACAAGGACAGCTACAAGGTCTCGGGTGGTCTGCACGGTGTTGGCGTGTCATGTGTGAACGCGCTGTCCGTGAGCCTCAAAGCCACTGTACACCGTGATGGAAAGCAATACGAGCAGGAGTACGAGCGCGGAAAACCCCTCTATGCTGTGCGCGAGGTCGGAGCGTCCGACTACCGGGGCACTGAGGTAGCATTCCAACCCGACCCGCAGATATTCCAGATCCTTGAGTACAACTACGAGACCCTCGCCACCCGGATGCGTGAGCTGGCGTTCCTCAACAAGGGAATCACGATCAAGTTGACCGACCTGCGTCAAAAGGATGAGGAGGGCAATCCTTTCAGTGAGATCTTCCACTCGGAAGAGGGCCTGAAAGAATTTGTCAAGTTCCTCGATGGTACACGCGAGCCGCTTATCAGCGATGTCATCAGCTTCGAGGGAGAAAAGGCCGGTGTACCAGTGGAGGTGGCCATGGTTTACAACAGCACCTTCACGGAGAACATTCACAGCTATGTCAACAACATCAACACCCACGAGGGAGGTACGCATCTCGCAGGCTTCCGCAGAGGACTCACCACCACCCTGAAGAAGTACGCGGAGCAGAGCGGCATGCTCGACAAGCTCAAGTTCGAGATCTCGGGTGATGACTTCCGCGAAGGTCTTACAGCTGTGGTTTCTGTGAAGGTAGCCGAGCCGCAGTTCCAAGGTCAGACCAAGACCAAGCTGGGGAACAATGAGGTGACGGCCGCAGTGAGTCAGGCTGTAAGTGAGATGCTCGAGAACTATCTGGAGGAGCACCCTGCCGATGCCCGCACCATTGTGCAGAAGGTCATTCTTGCTGCCACCGCGCGCCATGCAGCACGCAAGGCCAGGGAGATGGTGCAGCGCAAGAACGTACTCACCGGTACCGGTCTGCCCGGCAAGTTGAGCGACTGCTCTGACCGCGACCCGCACAACTGCGAGCTCTTCCTTGTCGAGGGTGACTCGGCAGGCGGAACGGCCAAGCAGGGCCGCGACCGTATGTTTCAGGCCATCCTGCCGTTGCGAGGCAAAATCCTCAACGTGGAGAAGGCCATGCAGCACAAGGCGTTTGAGAACGAGGAGATCAAGAACATGTACACCGCCTTGGGCGTGTCCATCGGTACCGAGGAGGACCAGCGGGCACTCAACATGGAGAAGCTGCGCTACCACAAGGTCATTATCATGTGTGACGCGGACGTGGACGGCAGTCACATCGCCACACTGATTCTCACCTTCTTTTTCCGGTATATGCGCGAGCTCGTTGAAGAAGGACACCTGTACATTGCAGCACCCCCTCTTTATCTGGTGAAGAAAGGCTCCAAACAGCGTTACTGCTGGAACGATAAGGAGCGCGATACCGCAGTGGAGGAGTTGAAGGGAGCCGGAACGGAAAGTTCTGTCGGCATTCAACGATACAAGGGTCTCGGTGAGATGAACGCGGAGCAGCTTTGGGAAACGACCATGGACCCCAATTCACGCACCCTTCGCAAAGTGACCATCGACAACGCTGCCGAGGCCGACCGCATCTTCTCCATGCTCATGGGCGATGACGTTCCGCCTCGCAGGGAGTTCATCGAGAAGAACGCCAAGTATGCGAAGATCGATGCCTGATATCAGGTAAATGGTATCAACGAAAAAGGCCCCGACCAGTGACGGTCGGGGCCTTTCGCTTGATGCAATGTATGTACGAACTCAGATGCGTTTCACATTCACGGCATTCAGACCTTTGCGGCCTTCCTGAAGCTCAAAGCTTACAGAGTCATTCTCGCGAATCTCGTCAACCAGACCGGTGACGTGTACGAAGTACTCCTGATTTGAACTTGAATCTACAATGAAGCCATAACCTTTGGACTCATTGAAGAATTTTACTGTACCTTCTTTCATTAGGTGATTAGATTGATTAGAACTGCTGCGAAAGTACTCTTTTTGTACTTGGCTATACAGACGAGTGAAAAATTCTTTGGGCCAAGCGGCCAAAGCCTCACTTCCACATCATTTCTGCGGGCTTTGCCACAGCCGTTCTCCGCATGAACTCAAAGGTATGCCCCGGCCAAAGTGATGTGTTCTTGCCATCTTCGGTCTGATACCAACTCACACAGCCACTGTTCCAGACTGTGCCTTCCAAACGTTGCTGTATCTCCACGTTGTAAGCATCCTGAACATCAGGCAGTACCTCGACCGATCGTTTACCTCGCCTGTCCATCTCGCGGATACACGAAAGGATAAGATTCACCTGTGCTTCCATCATCAGAATCATGGAAGAATGGCCAAGACCGGTGTTGGGCCCAATGATCAGGAACATGTTGGGAAAACCTTTGACCAACGTGCCGAGATATGCCTCAGGGCCAGTTTTCCACTCCTCGTTGAGGCAGCGTCCATCCCGACCTTTTACCTTAAAAGCCTGCGGAAAATCAGCAGCCTCAAATCCCGTGGCCAGGATCAGCGTATCCACATCCGTCCGAGTGCCGTCCTTGCTGATGATGCAATTGCCGTCTATGCGGTCTATGCCATTGGTGTGAAGATGCACGTTGGGCCTCAGAAAGGTGGGGTAATAGTTGTTGGACGGCAGGATCCGCTTGCAGCCTATCGTGTAATCTGGCGTGAGTTTCGCTTTCAATTCAGCGGAAAGCCCTGCCTTGCTCATGTGTCGCAAGGCCATCGCGCGGATGAATCTTGTAAGTGACGGATGCTTCACCAGCGCGATCACTGTCAACTCATTCAGCCAGTAGAAGAAATTGCGATATAGTTTTTGTGTGAATGGAAGCGAGCGGAACAAGCGTTGCTCCCACAACTTCATGGGGCGGTCTGGTTTCCTTAGTACCCAGGCCGCAGTGCGCTGGTAAAGGTGCAGTTCACCGACTTTCTCTGCGATGTTAGGCACTATCTGAATCGCACTGGCCCCCGTTCCGACCACCGCCACGCGTTTGCCGCTCAGGTCGTGGTCGTGTCTCCAGTGCATGGAGTGGAACGCGGTGCCGGTGAAATCCTTCAGCCCGCTGATGTCCGGCATCACAGCCCTGTTCAACGGACCCATGCCGTTGATCCATATCTGCGCGGTGATATCCTCGCGGTCTTTCAGATGGATGCGCCACTGCGCAGCGGCCTCATTGAAAGTTCCTCCGGTCACGTCATGGTTCAGGCGGATGAAAGGACGCAGGCCATACTTCTCCACACAATGGAGCGTATAGGTAAGGATCTCATCTTGGGTCGCGAACATGCGGCTCCAGTCCGGATTGGGCTCGAAGGAGTAGGAGTAGAGATGCGACACCACATCGCATGCTGCACCTGGATACGTATTGTCACGCCAAGTGCCACCGATGCTCCCGGATTTCTCAAGGATGATGAAATCCTTGATTCCGGATTTCAAAAGTCTGATTCCCATGCAAATGCCTGCGAATCCGGTGCCGATCACAGCTATTCGCACATCATTGACCTGCTTTGTGGTGTCATCTCCCATTCAGGGCGAATGTAGCCACAATAGGGTTCAATGTCCGAAGCAACCTGCGACTTTCAGGACTTCTTCCATTTCTTTCTGGAGAAAGGCTCCCTTGTCCTGCGCGTACCATTTCTGTACCACTTTGGCGAACTCTGAGTAGGGCATCCCACCCGTGCGCTTGTTCTCCATCACCATGTCCTGCACCTCCTTGGGCCGAGGTCCCCAGGTGCCGATCACGTTCATGTCGGCATCCATGATGATGAGCTTGGGAATGGCGCGGCCACCGTTGGTCAGGAAGCTGTCCATGATGTCCAGGTGTTCATCACGGAGCAGGAGCCTCAGCTCGATGCTTGGTGCCAATTCGGCCATCTTGGCCAGGATGGGGACATTCTGCGCAGCATCACCGCACCATGCCTCGGTGAGCAATGCCCAGCGTACGGGACAGGTCATGTTGCTCAGTTTCTGTGCCAATTCCTCACTGATGGAAATGGTCTTGTTGAGGCGATTCATGCGGTGAAGGTTCAGCTTGGTGTATTCCACCATGGCCTCTGACTGGTCCGATCCGGTGGTCCTACCGTCATTCACCAGCTGCTCCGTTAACTCAAAATACTGATTGTAGGTCAGTCCCTTATCGAAGGTGCTTTTGTCGATCATGCGTCCTTATGTTTTTGGCGGGCGAAGTTGCCAAGGTGGTCAGGATAAGCACGTGACGCAGGTCATCGACCTGATAGAAAGATCAGTTTTCCTGCCGCTCGTAGGCTCCGAGGTCGGGTCCGCTGCTGCCGGGCGCGGGGCGGAAATTCCCGAGGATGTCCGTGCTTAGCACCCCGGGGTCGAAATTGGTGATGCTCATGTAGCCCGCATCCTTGGCAGGCGATAGCGTGTCGAGCTGGAAATCGTTCTCGATAGGCATTTTGAAATTCGGGCTCTGATTGAGGATGATGTCCACGAAACGCTGCGTGTCCGATACATCTACGTCTTCGGGCTTCACGCGCAGCAGGCAACGTTCCATCTTGAATTCGAAAGCCGTGGACGGGTGCTCGTCCAGCCGCAGCTCGTTGAGGTTGTTGCCTGAGATGATACAATTACCGAAATAAGCGTCCAGCGGTTCGAAGAAGGGCATGCCCGGCACATCGAACCAGTTGCTCACCAGCAAAGCCGGGGTCTGGCGATTGCCAAGGAACCAGTGGTTGCCGAAGGTGCAGTGGCGAAACTCGTAGTCACCGCCCGTGGTCAGCCCTGCCGACACCTGCCCACTGTTGCCGAACACAGTGTTGAACGCCCGCACCGAACCGTTATACGCCAGCAGCCCAGCGCCTGCCATGTTCTCCAGCACAGTATTTCTGATAATGAGTTTGGGCTTGTCGTATTGCTCCTCGGTGAGCGGCCCCATCAGGATGCCCACGTTGGCGTTCTTGATAAGGGCGTGGTCGATGGTGGTCTCGCTGCCACGGAAGAGCCATAGCCCTGCCCACTCGCCCGCCTGGTCGCGATAGAACTCATCGAGGCGGTCGCTGGCGAACACCACCTCACTCTCCAACTGCCCGTTGACAGACAGCACACCGCCATCGAACACCAGCAGGCCGCTATTCTTGTGACTGTAAATCCTCGTGCCCGCCTCGATGTCGAGACGGCAGCCTTCGTCCACCACCGCGTAGCCGTATAGGACGATAGGCTTGGCGGATGTCCACACCACGTTGCAGTCAATGATTGACACAGGGCCGAAAGGCTGAATGACCTGTGTCGGATACTGAAAGATGGCATCCCACCCGCAGGCCGCCAGGTGCACGAACTGCTCTGCACCGTCCGTCACAAATCGAATGCTGTCCATCACCATGATGGGGTCGTTCTGATTGTTAGGGTCGAGGGTCACGTCCACGAACACGAAGATGCTGTCGCCCCCACGGATCTTCACATTGCTGAATGACGACCCAGGGTCTCCGTTCACATTGAGACGGTACTTGCTCTGCTGCCCGCCCATGAGCACGATACTGCTGATGGTCACCTCATCGCGCTGAGGATTATAGACTTTGAACTGACGGGTGACCGAGCCGATGGTGGTGAACACCGTGTCGAAGATCACCGTGTCGCGGCTGAAGGTGAGCGACCCGCTGCCGGGCAGCACATCGTCCGCACATCCATTGGACAGAAGGTACAGCAGCCCCAGAATGGGCCAAGAACGCAGCAGTTGGCGCATGGGTCAAAATTAGCCATGCAACAACGGCCCGAAGGGCAACTTATTGCCTTCGTTTCAAAAGTTGCTTTCATGGTTGCGTGCTTCATTTGAAAAAGTATCTTTGCAGCCCATTTTTCCAGAAGAACTTTAAGCGATGAAAGACGGTATCCACCCTGAGAACTACAGATTGGTCGTGTTCAAGGACATGTCCAACGAGGAGACATTCATCACCCGCTCCTGCGTGAACACCAAGGACACCATTGAATTGGAAGGTCAGGAGTATCCGCTCGTGAAACTCGAGATCAGCAGCGCATCTCATCCTTTCTACACAGGTAAGATGAAACTTGTCGATACTGCGGGCCGCGTGGACAAGTTCCGCAGCCGCTTTGCCAATCACCGCGCATCCCAGCGCTCGGCAGACGAGAACTGATAGCGGTCTCTGCTCATCAGGAGCCCCGGTCGTATCAACGGCCGGGGTTCTTTTGTTTGGTCGGAATGGAAGGGTGGTCAGACGATGGTCACCGACAAGTAAGCCAGTCCGAACCCAGAGACGATCGCCAACATTTTGCCGAGATTGAACCGGTGGCTGCGATCGGCCTCGTAGATGATGGTGGTGGCAATATGCAGGAACATGCCCACCACCATGGCCATTACGATGCCGAAGTAGCCAGCCGTATCGTCAAAACGGTGCTCTACGATACCAGAGATCACACCGCCCAATGGCGACATGCAGGCAAATGCCAAGATGAAGCCAACGGCCTTTGCTGTATTCACCCCGCTGTTGCGAAGTATGGTGCCCAGAATGAACGCTTCCGGCAACTTGTGAATGATGACACCCAGTAGCAGCGCGTCTTCCCCGTGGCCGTGGTCGTGACCATGACCGAAGGGCATTCCCTCGAGCAATGAGTGCAGCGCAAGACCGATGAACAGGGCCAGCGGTAGTTGTCTGCTATCAATGTCATGCGCATGTCCGTGCTCCACCCCTTTGGTGAGCACCTCGAGCAGTACCTGAAACATGAACCCCAAAATGATGAAAGACCCGGTGTGGATACCGATGCTCGCGTAGGACGATGGCAGGATGTGAAAGAACGACAGTCCGAGAATGTAAGCACCGCTGAATGCCAGCATCATGGTGAACTGCTTGTGGTCCACATGAATGCGCCAAGCTGCGAGACCCGCAATAAGCGGTAGCGAGAAGAGGAGCAACAGGTCTGTCATGCGGTCGGTTTCATTGCCACCATGATGAGTCTCTCCGAGGTTTCCGGATCAAATGCATTCAGGTCATAATCACCGAACACCTCAATGACCGAAAAGCCCGCATGGTTGAAATACCCCTCGAAATCGTCAAAGCTCAGTGCATCCACCTCTTCCTGAAAAAAGTGTTGCTCGGACCCGTCAATCACAGCGATCTCCTTGGTAATGATGTTGTCGACAAGACGTCTTTGGATATTGAACCTTATGCCATCGCGCTCTACAGTGTCCTCCGCCACCATTTCCTTGAGCGTTCTGACACTGTTCAGGAAGTCAATAACGAAAAAACCTCCGGGCTTCAGTGCGTCCATCACAGCTTTGATGGTCAGCAGATCGTCCTCGGAGCTGTGGAAATAGCCGAAACTGGTGAAGAGATTGAGCACGGCATCAAGATCGCGCACCGGAAACGGCTGCCTCATGTCGTGAATATGGAATTGGAGTCCGGTGTGCTGGGCCGCGCTCGCCTCTGAGATGCTCTCCTCTGAGATGTCGATGCCCACCACCTCGAATCCGAGCCTGTGCAGCTCTATGGAGTGTCTTCCCCTCCCACATGCAAGGTCCAATACCCTGTCACCTTCTTTCAGGTTGAGGTGTCGCGTAATGTTGGCGATGAAAAGGCGGGCTTCGTCCGTGTCACGGTTGCTGTAGAGCAGCTTGTAATATGGCGAGCCGAACCAACCTTTGAACCACGATGTGCCGTCTGAGCTCGTTCGTTGCATGGGGCGGCAAACTTACGCCACGCATTGTCCTTGCTTCGATAAAGTACTCATTTGATGCCCGTCAAAAATTCATTGAAGGTGTTAGTAGCGCTTTAACTCCTTAGTTTTGACACGGAATTAGAATTTCACCTCAGCTTGACCATCTTTGCAGCATCTGCTCTTTAGCAAGCAGATCATGCTTTCCGCATTGGGAATGAAAGAACTGGACATCTACGGCCTTTACAACAAGATGGAGAACGATAACGTTCTCCTGTCTTTCAAGGGAGACATAACGTCCGACCTCACCGCCTCTGTTCTGCACATCATTGAGCAGCGGCTCATTGAGATGAATGAGAATCCAAAACTGCGCAAGAAGGTGTACAATGTGATGGTAGAGTGCCTTCAGAACCTTTATCATCATATTGACGAGCTGCCGAGGGTGCGTCAAGAGGAAGCCTCCAAGCGAGCTGCGATCTTCATGGTCGGGATGAATGCTGGGGGCTACACCATCACCACTGGCAATTACATCGACTCAACAAGGGTCGATGGTTTTGCTGGAAGACTGGACCGCATCAATTCCATGACCCCAGACGAATTGAAGGCTTTCTACAAGGAAATCCTCAACAATGACGAACGCTCCGACAAGGGTGGGGGAGGACTGGGAATGATCGATATTGCCAGGAAAACAGGTAAGAAGCTGAATTATGACTTCATACCAGTAGACGATAAGCTATCATTCTTCAGTCTGAATATCAGCATTGAGAGCTAACACGAACAGAACATACCTGACTAAACGCCATAGAAATGGAAGCGATTGTAATTGAAGGAACACCCAAAACACCTAAGGTACATTTTGATGCTCAAGGAGGAACTATGTTGCTGAAAGGGCGTTCCATACCAGAGAACAGCATCGAGTTCTACCGCCCGTTGGTGGACTGGCTCGAGGCGTATTCAGCTGCCCCCAAAGGCAAGACGGTCTGTGATATTCAGCTCGAGTATTTCAATACCAGCTCAAGCAAATGCCTGCTCGACCTGTTCAAGAAAATGGAGCAGATGAGCAACAGTGGCAACGACATCGTTATCAACTGGTACTACGAGGAGGATGACGAAGACATGCTGGAGGCCGGTGAGGACTACCAGAGTATCATCAACGTGCCATTTAAGATGATAGAAGTTCAGGACTGACGGCCTTCAGGCCTGAGAGTGCATCAGAGCGATGCCTTGGCGATCTCTCTCGCCTCGGCATCGCTTTTCACATAGTCCTCATACGTTGGCTGCTGTACGAATGTGGCCTTGGCCATACTGTCGGCTATGAGGTCTGACATAGCGAGGAAGCCGATGCGGTCGTGCAGGAACGCGTCCACTGCCACCTCATTGGCAGCGTTGAGGATGCACGCCATGTTGCCGCCTTTCCTGAGTGCTTCGAAGGCGAGCGCAAGGTTGCGGAATGTCTCCTTGTCGGGCTGCTCGAAAGTAAGACTCGGATAGTTGAGGAAATCGAACCGTGGAAAATCACTTTTGAGTCTGTCCGGGTATCCTATGGCAAATTGAATGGGCAGTTTCATATCCGGCAGCCCCATCTGAGCCTTCATGCTGCCGTCCTCGAACTGCACGATGCTGTGAACGATGCTCTGAGGGTGTACTATCACATCGATCTGCTCCGTTTTCAGGGCAAAGAGCCATTTGGCCTCTATGACCTCCAGCCCCTTGTTCATCATGCTGGCGCTATCGATGGTGATCTTGGCACCCATGTCCCAGTTGGGATGCTTGAGGGCCTGTGCCTTGGTAACTGTCGTAAGCTGCTCGCGGGTCATCCCCCTGAAGGGGCCGCCCGATGCGGTGAGGTAGATCTTCTCGATGGGATTGTGAAACTCACCCACAAGACACTGGAAGATAGCGGAGTGCTCGCTGTCCACCGGGTAGATGTTCACGCCTTTTTCTTGCGCCAGTCGGGTAACAATGTCTCCGGCCACAACCAACGTCTCTTTGTTGGCAAGAGCAATGTGCTTGCCCGCTTTGATGGCAGCCATGGTGGGCCGCAATCCTGCATAGCCCACGAGTGCGGTCAGTACGATGTCGATCTCTTCCATCTCCACCACCTGCGAGAGTGCGTCATCACCTGCATAGACCTTGATCCCCTCATCGAATAGTGCATCTCTCACTTTCGCGTAATGTGCCTCATTGCCTATGACCACCGCGTTGGGGCGGAATCTCAGGGATTGTTCGATGAGAAGGTCGGCACTGTTCTGGGCTGTAAGCACTTCGAGCTCAAAACGGTCGGGGTTGGCCTCGAGGACCTCAAGGGCCTGTGTGCCTATGGAGCCAGTAGAGCCAAGGATGGCAATGTGCCTCTTGTGGGTGTTGTCGGTCATGGTCGTATTGGGCAGCAAAGGTATCCCAAGCATGCGGCAGGCCGTTTTGTTCGATTTTTCAGGAGTTTAACACATTCATCGTAATTTTGCGATTGAAATGGGACTCACCAAAACAGAACGATTTACCGCAGAGCAGAACCGAATGGCGGAGCTTGCCAAGGCACTCGGCCATCCCGCCAGAATCACCATCCTACAATTTCTCGCCAAACAACAGAACTGCATCTGTGGCAGTATTGTGGAAGAGGTAGGTCTGGCGCAGGCCACTGTATCCCAGCACCTGAAAGCGTTGAAGGAGGCGGGAATGATCACCGGCACCATTGAAGGCACCAGCATCTGCTATTGCTTGAACCCGAGAGGAATCGAGGAGATGCGCCAATTGCTGAACGGGCTGTTGCAGGAATGTTGTACCCCTTCGTGCTGCTGAGAAAAAAAATTTCCACACATTCATCGTAATAAACCGATTATCGTTAACCAAAACCAAATCATCATGAATATCCCATCATTCCCCCGCATGCACGTCAGTCTTTACGTGGCCGATATCAACAGGACGGTCAAGTTCTACGAGACCTTCTTTGGTCAAACGGCTGAGAAGGTGAAGCCCGGCTATGCCAAGTTTCACCTCAGCGAACCATCGCTCATCATCTCTTTCGTGGAGAACAAAAACGAGGTAGCACCGCTGTTCGGTCATCTCGGTTTTCAGGTAGAAACGGGAGCCGAGCTGGAACAGCGCTTGGATGCTGCCAAGGCCGCAGGATTGGTGATGCTCGAAGAGAAGGGCACCAACTGCTGCTATGCCACGCAAGACAAGTTCTGGGTGAGCGACCCGGACGGCTACCGCTGGGAGGTTTATCATTTCCATGAGGATGTGGAATGGAACGACCCTCATTACCAGACAGAGGCCGAGACGTGTTGCTCGCCTGCGATGGTAACTGCTCCCGAACCCGCCAAGGAAGAGAGCCGCTGTGCGCCAGGTGGCGGATGTTGCTAAAGCCTCCTGACCCTTGTCCCTCGTCTCACGCCCCTCGTCCCTTTCCCATGAATCTCCAACCGTTCCTCTCCCAATCCCCCCTCATCCCGCCCCATCGTGTGGAAAAACTCAATGCCCTTGCGGCCCTTGCCAAAAAGGAACTGGCAGAGAAAGGCGCGCTTCGGATGAATTTCATCTGCACCCACAACTCGCGCAGGAGCCACATTGCACAGCTATGGGCGTGGGCGGCAGCGGAACATTTCGGGGTCGGGCCGTTCGAGAGCTATTCGGGCGGTGTGGAGGTGACGGCCTTCAACCCACGAGCGGTGGCGGCCATGCGCAGGGCGGGATTCATCATCGGAGATGCGGAAGGCGTCAACCCGCGCCATCCTGTCCGCGTGGAGGAGAATGGCCCTGGTATCGAATGCTGGTCGAAGACCTATGATGACCCCGCCAATCCGATCAAGGATTTCATCGCGGTGATGGTCTGCACCGATGCCGAACAGAACTGCCCGTTCGTGGCGGGCGCATCGAACCGTTTCTCCCTTTCCTTTGAAGACCCCAAGGAATCGGATGGCACACCGCAAGAGATTGAGACCTACGATGCTCGCGTGGCGGAGATTGGGAGGGAGATGGTTTTTCTATTTGAGCAGATCAGAGTTTCAGCTGATAAGGTTCTCAGTCACCCGCAACCCTGACAGGGTTCTGAACCCTGTCAGGGTTCGAGCAACGATTTTCCATTTTCGATTCCCCCATTTTCTTCAGAACAATGAAAGAAACCTCCCCACTCGGCTTTTTTGAACGTTATCTCACCCTCTGGGTCGCGCTGTGCATCGCGGGCGGTGTGGGCCTCGGTGTATTGTTCGGTGCGCAGATGCAGGTACTCAGCGACCTCAACCTGTTCGGCATCAACCTGCCCATCACCATTCTTGTATGGCTGATGATATTCCCGATGATGCTGCAAGTTGACCTTTCGAAGGTGGGTGAGATCGGCCGTCAGCCGAAGGGAATACTTCTGACACTGGTCGTCAACTGGCTCATCAAACCGTTCAGCATGGCTTTCATCGCGTGGCTGTTCTTTAGCAAAGTGTTTGCCGCATGGCTTACACCCGAACAGGCCGAGCAGTACCTCGCGGGTGCCATCCTGTTGGGCGTTGCGCCCTGCACGGCCATGGTGTTCGTGTGGAGCTACCTTACCAAGGGTAATCCGTTGTACACGTTGGTGCAGGTGAGCATCAACGACCTAATCATTCTCATCGCGTTCATCCCGCTGGTGGGGCTGCTGCTGGGCGTGAGCGGGGTGGAGATCCCGTACGGCACGCTGGTCACATCGGTGATGCTGTTCGTGGCCGTGCCGCTGCTGGCGGGCTATCTGGTGCGGAAGTCGCTGCTGGCCAGCAAGGGGCAGGGGTGGTTCGAGAGTAAATTGCTGCCAGCGTTCAAGCCCGTGTCCATTATCGCGCTGCTCACCACGCTTCTGCTGCTCTTTGCGTTTCAGGGCGAGACCATCATCAACCAGCCGCTTGTGATCCTGCTCATCGCGGTGCCGCTAACCATCCAGACCTACCTGATCTTCTTCGTGGCATGGGGCGCTGGCAGGTGGCTCAAGCTGCCGCACAACGTCTGCGCCCCAGCGAGCATGATCGGGGCCAGCAACTTCTTCGAGCTGGCTGTGGCTGTTGCCATAGCGCTGTTCGGGCTTCACTCAGGTGCGGCCCTCGCCACGGTGGTCGGGGTGCTCATCGAGGTGCCAGTGATGCTGAGCCTAGTGGCGTTGGCGAACAGGTGGAGGTATTGACAAGGGATTGAACTGACAAGTATCATAGGTCTATGTGACCCTTGTAAGTTTCCGGGAACAAGCTTCACTTGAAAATTGCGCACTGAACCAACATTCAACTTCCATGTCAAATTTCAAGCAGATTCTAATACCTGCGCTTGCTATTGTTACGTTCTCCGCGGGCTGCGACAGGACAAGGTCGTTCGACTTCACAGGCAAAGCGCAGAAAGGGCCACTCTTGGTCGGGGCCAACGTGACCGTGAACGAACTCAACAGCAGTTTTGAACAGACGGGCGGATCGTTCACATCGAGCATTGCCTCGGATGACGGTTCATTTGGCCTGAACAGCGTTGAACTTGAGACGGATTATGCGCTGGTGACAGTGAACGGGGCATATTTCGATGAGCTCAGCGGACAGATTTCTGCCAACCCCATCAACCTTCAGGCACTGGCAGACTTATCCGGACGCTCTACGGTGAACGTGAATACCTTGACGCATGTGATTCGCTCACGTATGGAGGCCTTGGTATCTGACATGAGTTTCGAGCAGGCCAGCAGGCAGGCGCAGGATGAACTGATAGCTGTTTTTTTTGGTGAGAGTGAACAGCTGGGCGCAGACTTTGACCAGTTGGACATATCGAATGTAGGCGATGATAATGGTGCCTTGCTTGCCTTCTCCCTGCTGATGATGCGCGACACCGTTTCTTCCACTGCCACATTGGTAGAACTCCTCACACGACTTCGCACCGATTTCGGTGAGAATGGTGAATTGAACAATTCGGAACTGTTAGACCAGATTCGCGAGAATGCCGCGCTCTTGAACGAGGAAATCATCAGAAACAATCTTGAGGCACGATACCTGCAGATCGGGCAGACGGCCGTGATTCCAGACTTTGAGAAGTATCTCGGCAAGTTTCAACTTCAGAACGCAGAGACGATTCTGACCGAGCCAGTTTATCCTCCCGTGATTCAGCCAGAGACATGGTCGAGTACTGTGAATCTGCTCGATAAGTCACTCGTAGAATTGAGCAGGTCTGCATTTTACAGCGAGCATAACAGCAACGGACCGTGCATTGCCGCGTTCACTCCCGTGGGGCAGAAATTGACCGTCAAGTTGAAAGGAGAGGGCATCTCTTACAAACTGCTGCTGCCAATGGCCTACCCTCCTGTGCCAGGTCCCCACAATGGAGGCTTTATTTTTGAGAGCAATACAATGGATGAGTTGACTTTTTCATCTCAACGGCAGAATGTGTTGATGACCTATGTATTTGACAACGTAGGGGTTAATTATGATATTGAGGTGGAGTATTACGAGAATGGCAGTTTAGTCCCAACCTTTGTGAAGACCATCAGCGTCATTCCGTGATTTAAGCCTTTAGGGTTCAAATAGTCGAGTGGGCAGCTATCTCAGAAGTACCTGCCTACGTGTCTTGCACACCCCCCGATGATGTCGTAAAATTGCGCTCCTTAAGCAGCACCATGCTGGAGCAACGCCTCAGACAAGCCATCCGCGATGTGCCCGACTTCCCCAAGCCGGGAATCCTTTTCAAGGACATCACACCTATCCTGCTCGACCATGTGCTGTGCAGCGATACGGCCGATGCCTTGGCAGCATCTGTGCGCGACCAGCAGCCTGATGTGGTGATCGGGGTCGAGAGCCGGGGGTTCTTCTTCGGCCTGATGATGGCCCAGCGGCTTGGAGTGCCTTTCGTGCCTGTGCGCAAGGCGGGCAAACTGCCCTACCAGACCGTTAGCCACGAGTATGAGCTGGAATACGGCACTGCCACCGTGGAGATGCACGTGGATGCGGTGAAGCCGGGCCAGCGCGTGCTCATCCATGACGACCTCCTCGCCACGGGCGGGACGGCCGCAGCGGCAGCCGAGCTTGTGAAACGGCAGGGCGGTATCGTGGCGGGATTCTCCTTCCTCGTGGCCCTCGACTTCCTCAATGGGGAAGATGCCTTGAAACCTTACGCTGACACGTTTGTCAGCCTTTTACATTATTGATTTTGTCGGGGAACGGCAGGCTTCCACCTTTGTCAATCTCCTACCTTTGAATGCCATGGTACAAGCCGACTCGCCCATCACCCGCATTAGGAAGGTTGAACTGCAGAATTTCAAGCGGTTCACTCACCTTGTGATTGATGAGATTCCCGAAAGTGCCAAACTGGTACTGCTCATCGGGTCGAACGGGTCGGGGAAGTCCTCCGTTTTTGATGCCTTCGAGTTTATTAATTCAAAACGAAAAAAGGAACGAGTCGCTCTTGAGTACTATCGCAAGACGAGTTCAACTAAATTAGAGGTTGGAATTAGATTGTCGGACGGCACTACCGTTAGAACTAATGAGAATAGTCCAGTTATGATTAGTGGGAATGGCGTGACTGCGGTGCTGGGATCTAACGCTTTGCTATACGGAAGGACAAGCTTCCGACAATTGCCACGGCTTACAAGGACCAAGTTGGGCGGTGATGGAAAAATCGACCTGAAATCTGATAGCGACCGACCACGCTATTTCATTGACAAGGACAATCGGTTCGAGAATGATATTGAGAAGATCACCGAAACCATTCTCAGGGATATTTTCCGCTCCAACAATTCAAAGGAGCAGATCAGGGGGAAATACATCCAACCCATCAACAGGGCATTGAGCAATGTCTTCGGAAGTCAGGAGGGTTCGCGTTTGGAGCTGATCGAGATACTCCCTCCGTTGGACGGGAAGGTGGCGCAGATTAACTTCCGTAAAGGAGTGTCCGAGATTCATTACGACTTTCTCAGTGCGGGCGAGAAGGAGGTGGTCAACATTCTCTTCAACCTCCTGAGCCGTGGGCCACTGTACAACGAGTCCGTCTATTATTTCGATGAGATAGACCTCCATCTGAACACCAAGTACCAGTTCGCCCTCCTCAAGGAGATCACCGAGAACTGGATACCCGATAACTGCCAGTTCTGGACGGCTTCGCACTCGTTGGGGTTCATCGAATATGCGCGTCAGGCCGACCATGCGGTCATCATCGACTTTGACGACCTCGATTTCGACCAGCCGCAGGTGCTGACCCCTGCCACCAAGGACAGCCCCAACATCTTCGAGATTGCGGTCAATAAAGAGCTTCTGCCCACACTTTTTCAGGGAAAAAGAATCGTTTTTGTTGAGAACACGGATGCCATCCTTTACAACTCACTGGGCCTGTCCAGCGATGTGTTCGTCTCTGCCAACGACCGAAACAATGTTTTCTACAAGGTCATCTCCTCACCCGATTTCCACGGTGTGGTGGACAGGGATTTCCTGACCGATGAGGAGATTCCCATGATACGAAAGGAGTACCCTCAGCTTCACATTCTCGGCTATTACAGCATTGAGAATTATCTGTATCACCCTGACAATCTCGCTGACTTTTTCAATTCCGAAGGGAAGGAGTTCGACAAAGACGGTTACATCCAAGCCATCGTGACCGAGAAGAATGCTGTGAAAGGCAGGATTGTGATTGACATCAAATTAAGCCGTGCGGGCTACCCTTATTTCAAGGAGGAACGATTCAACAACAGAGAGCAGCAGAAACGGTTTTCCAACAAGGAGGAGAACAGCACAGCGTCTGATGAGATAGGCCGCTGCCTTGATTCTGATAAGTTGGAGATCTTTTTCAAGGTGCTTCCGATGAAGACCTATTGCAAGGCTTTGCCCCAACGACAGAACATTGAGCGGGTCAAACTCGCCAAGACGAAGTGGTTCAAGGACCGACTTGCAGAAGTCCTTGGCAGATGCTGATTTTTGCGCCCATTCCAAACAGAGCTTACCCAGCAACTTAAAATCCATCATGAACTTCGAACAGAACGAGAACCAGAAGATGATCGCGGACATGTGCCGCGACTTTGCCGAGAAGCACATCCGCCCGAACATCATGGAATGGGATGAGGCGCAGACCTTCCCCGTGCCGCTTTTCAAGGAGATGGGCAAGTTAGGGCTGATGGGCATCCTCGTGCCGCAGGAATATGGAGGAGCCGGTCTGGGCTACCTTGAGTATGTCACCGCCCTTACTGAGCTTGGTGCGGTGTGCGGTTCCATCACTTTGTCGGTGGCTGCGCACAATTCTCTTTGCACAGGCCACATCCTGCAACACGCCAACGAGGAGCAGAAGAAGAAATGGCTTCCGAAACTCGCCTCAGGCGAATGGATCGGAGCTTGGGGCCTTACTGAGCACAATACGGGTTCGGACGCGGGCGGCATGGCCACCACGGCCGTAAAGGACGGTGACCACTGGGTCATCAACGGGGCTAAGAACTTCATCACCCACGCCATCAGCGGTGATATCGCGGTGGTGATCGTCCGCACGGGGGAGAAGGGCGACTCACGTGGCATGACTGCTTTCGTCATCGAGAAAGGCACACCTGGTTTTTCTTCCGGAAAAAAAGAGAACAAACTGGGGATGCGTGCCTCTGAGACGGCTGAACTCATCTTTCAGGATTGCCGGGTACATGAGAGCAACATGCTTGGCAAGGTGGGCGAGGGTTTCATTCAGGCCATGAAGGTGCTGGACGGTGGCCGCATCAGCATCGCTGCGCTGTCGCTTGGCATCGCCAAGGGCGCCATCAAGGCTGCCACCAAGTATGCCAAGGAGCGCGAGCAGTTCGGGCAGCCGATTGCCAATTTCCAGGGCATCGCCTTCAAGCTGGCCGATATGTACACCGAGTACGAGGCCGCAGAGCTGCTGACCCTTCAGGCGGCAGACATGAAGAACCGTGGCGAGAACGTGACCGTGAAATCGGCCATGGCGAAGTACTACGCCTCTGAGGTGTGCGTCCGCGCCAGCACCGAGGCTGTGCAGATCTTCGGGGGTTATGGCTACACGAAGGATTTCCCAGCCGAGAAGTTCTACCGTGACTCGAAACTTTGCACCATCGGTGAGGGGACTTCTGAGATTCAGAAGGTGGTCATCGCCAAGAACCTGCTCAAGGGCTGATGCCCTTACTTCGCAAACTGGAACAGTGGACGTGGCCGTGGGCCGTGTCCGCTGTTTTTTTATACGTGGTGCTCAGGGCGGTTCATGTGCCTACTTTTCACGATGAAGCTGCCACGTTCTTCCACTACGTGGTCTCGGGCGAATTTCTGCCGTCAGTGGCCCTTTGGGATGCCAACAATCACTTGCTCAACTCTGCGCTCAGTGGACTTGCGTATCGTTTGTTTGGTCCAGAGCCGCTTTTCATCCGCCTGCCCAACGTGCTGGGCTTTCTCGTCTATGCCTTTTACCTGCACCTGATCACGGGCCGCATCGGGTCCACGGCCATACGTTTCGGGGTTCGGCTGGCGGTGCTCATGGCAGCTTTTGCGCTGGAGTTCTTTTCAATGGCGCGTGGCTATGGCATGTCGCTGGGGTTCATGCTCGGTGCGTGCTATCATGCAGGCATTTATCTGGAGGGCAAAAAGCTTGGACAGCAGGCGGCTGCCTGGCTTTGGATGTGGCTGGCGGTGGCCGCCAACCTTGCGCTGATGAACACCTACCTCGTCCTGCTGGGGCTGACGGCCCTTGTCTGGTTGACAGATTTTCGAAGAAGGTGGCGGCACGTTCTCCTTTGGTCAGTGATAGGGCTTCCAGTGGCCGTTGCTGCCGCGCTTTACGGATTCGAACTTCGAGGTCGTGGACTGCTCTACACGGGTTTTGATGATGGTTTTCTCGATGTGACGGTGCGGTCGCTCGTGCGCTACCAGCTCGGTGTGGAATCTGCTGCCGTAGCGGTCGTGGTCACGGTCATCGGTGTGGTGGCATCGCTGTGGCTGCTGTTCGACTGGCTGCGCGATGGTGGGCGATGGACCCTGCTGCGGGCGGTCGCAGCCCTGCTTTTGCTCAATGCCATCGGCTCGCTGCTGCTCAATCTTCTGTTCGGAATGAATTTTCCGGAAAACAGGGTCGCGTTGTACTACATCCCGCTATTCCTGCTCACGGTGGCCGCTGCGTTGGACAGTGTCGCAGACCTCCGACCCCGTGCGGCATGGCTCGCGCTGCCGTTCCTGTTCTTCCCCATTCATCTGATAAAGGGGGCGAATCTGAGCACGAGCATACTCTGGCCCAAGTGGCATGGCAGCGAGGCCGTCTATCAGCGGGCGGTGGAGCTGCAGCAGACAATAAAAAGGCCGCTCATCATCAGCGGTCATTACCTGAACGAACTAAGCTGGGCTTACTACAACTTCCTCGAAGGCTCGCCCATGCCGCTGATGCAGCGCGAACCCGTGCCCGATACGCTGGCCGACTTGCTCATTGCCCGTCCCACGGACTTCGACCTTGGTTCCATAGCCTACGACACGCTGCTGCATGATGAGGCCAATGGGATCTATCTGCTGAAACGAGCCGAGGGCGTCATCTGGTCACCGCCTGTTCCCGCTACTGTCCAACGTACTTGTTTCGAGGGAAATGACGAGTTCTATGAGTTCCTGAACACTCCGATTTACGTGTTTGCTGCGAGGGCGGGCGTTTTCGACCTCGATGCGGTGCTGACCGTGGAGGGTGGTGTGCCCAAGGCGCATGTCATCACGGCCACTTTCGATGCAGACGGGCAGATGCTCAGTTACCAGTATGTGCAGCTCCACTGGATCTCGGCCGAATGGAACGAGCGGCCACTGCGCCTGCGAAGGACGTTTCATTTCACGCCCGAAACGGCCCACTTGAAGATGTACCTGTGGAACATCGGGCGGCAGCAAGTAAGCTGCAGCGTGGAGCGGTTTGATGTGATTGTTTTGGAGGCTCAATAGTCGATCACCTGCTCCTCCATCACTTCTGGCAGGTCGCGGTAGCCGTACTGCTGATTGCGGAGCTGCGGCTCGAAACCGGCTTCGCGGATGGCATCTTGAATGGACTTCGAGGTGAAACGGTGAGGGGCACCGGCCGCGCTCACCACATTCTCCTCGATCATGATGCTGCCGAAGTCGTTGGCACCTGCATGGAGGCACATCTGTGCCACCTGTTTGCCCACAGTGAGCCACGATGCCTGAATGTTGGGGATGTTGGGCAACATGATACGGCAGATGGCGATCATCCGCACATATTCCATCGGGGTGCAGGAATTGCGGATGTTCTTCACGCGCCTCAACAATGTTCCGTCATCCATGAACGGCCATGGGATGAAGGCGAGGAAACCGTTGGCATCGGCAGGTTTCTCGCTCTGCACCTCGCGCAGCCACACCAGATGCTCGAAGCGTTCCTCCAGTGTCTCTATATGCCCGAACATCATCGTGGCCGAGGTGGTGAGGCGCAACTGATGGGCCGCCCGCATCACATCGAGCCATTCGCGGCCCGTGCATTTTCCCTTGGAAATGAGTCTGCGCACGCGGTCGTTCAATATCTCAGCACCTGCACCGGGGAGACTGTCCAGCCCCGCCTCCTTCAATGCTGACAGCACTTCGGTGTGGGTAGAGCCCTCGAGCTTGGTGATGTGAGCAATCTCGGGCGGGCCGAGGGCATGGAGTTTCAGGTTCGGATAGAGGGATTTCAATTCACTGAAAAGATCCACGTAGAATTTCAGTCCCAGCTCTGGATGGTGCCCGCCTTGCAGCAGCAACTGCTCGCCCCCGAATCGGAACGTCTCCTCGATCTTCCTTTTGTAGGTTTCGATGCTGGTGATGTAACTCTCCGGATGGCCCGGCACACGGAAGAAGTTGCAGAACTTGCAGTTGGCGATGCAGACATTGGTGGTGTTCACATTACGGTCGATGATCCACGTCACCTTGCCATCGCTGCGTCTGCGTTTGCGCATCTCATTGCCCACGAACATCAGGTCGGCCATGGGCGCGTGGAGGAACAGGTGCTGGCCTTCCTCGGCTGTGAGGAATTCCTCGCGGAGGGCCCTTTCAAGTAAGTGGGTGATGTTCATTTCGGGTGGTTTCGACCTTGCTGGAGACTGTATTCACTGAACAACAAGCACCTACAAGAGTTCGCGTAGTCACTACTTTTGACCCTTCAAAATTAGGCATTGGCAGACGGGCCTTGGCCCGCTACCGCTCAAGCGGAGTTGAAGCCTTCATCACACTATCGAATTCATCATCAACATGTCTGCATACGAAGGGAAGGTCAGGGTCGGAATCTCATGCGGAGACCTCAACGGTATCGGTCACGAGGTCATCATCAAAACCTTTCGCGATAGTAGAATGGTGGACGAGTGCCTGCCCATCCTCTACGGCTCGCGCCATGTTTCTGGTCAGCACAGGAAGATTCTCGGCATTCCTGATTTCAGCTTCAATCCCATCAAGGATGCCAGTGAGGCCAACCCCAAGCTGGCCAACGTGGTGAACGTTTGGAGCGAGGAAGTGGAGGTGCAGATTGGAAAACCGACCCCTGAGAGCGGAGCTTACGCGCTGAAATCTCTTCAGGCTGCTGTGGCCGACCTCAAATCGGGCAAGATCGACATCCTCGTCACCGCTCCCATCGACAAGCAGAACATACAGAGCGAGGAATTCAATTTTCCTGGCCACACGGAGTATCTGGCGCAGGAGTTCGGGGCAGAGGAGTACAGCATGGTGATGCTGAGCGGCCACATGAATGTGACCTTCATGACGGGCCATGTCCCGCTGTCGGAGGTCGGCAAGGCGCTCACCTTCGAGAACATCATCAAGAAGATCCGCTTCCTCGACCGCCATTTCCCCATGGACTTCGCCATCCGCAGGCCGCGCATCGCGGTGCTGGGACTCAACCCGCACAATGGCGATGGTGGCGTTATTGGCAAGGAAGAGCAGGAGGTCATCATCCCCGCCATCCGCAAAGCGAAGGAGGACGGACTGCATGTTTTCGGGCCTTTTGCAGCCGATGGGTTCTTCGGTTCGGGGGGCTACCGGCAGTTCGATGTGATCCTCGCCATGTACCACGACCAAGGACTCATCCCTTTCAAGGCGATGAATTTTGACGAGGGTGTGAACTTCACGGCCGGGCTCTCTGTGGTGCGCACCTCGCCCGATCATGGCACAGGGTTCGACATTGCAGGCAAGGGCATCGCGAGCGAGCAGTCGTTCCGCGAGGCGGTCTTCACAGGCATCGACATCTTCCGGGAGCGGCAACGGTATGCCGAGTTCAGCGAGAACCCGCTTCAGATCTCGGACAGGCGCGAGCGTACCCGTGATGAGCGGTCTGGTCGCAGACCGCCAATGCAGGGACGTGGGCCCAAAAGACCTGAACAGGAGAAGGAGGGATAAGAAGGTGCTCCGAACAACTGCCAGACAACGGATATATGCCTGTAAATGAGGCATTGGTGAGACCGATCGCCTACTTTTCACTCACATCGCACACTCACCTCGGTTTTGCTACATTTGCAACCCGTTTTTTCAAAATGGGAAACTCACGCGATCTGGTCATAAAATTCGCTGGCCTCAGCAATGGGGCTCATCGTTTTGACTTGAAAGCGGGAGATGCGTTCTTTGAACAATTGGAGGATTCTCTTATCGCCTCGGGTGATGTGGACGTGGTGCTTGAACTCGTGAAGAAGTCATCGCACCTGGAGCTGCATTTCAGGTTAGCAGGGGAGGTAAGTGAGACCTGCGACCGCTGTGCTGTGGACTACAGGCAACCAGTAAGCGGTGAGTATCGCATGTTCGTCAAGTTCGCAGATACTTTCGAGGAGGTGGATGATGAGCTTATTACTGTTCCTCATGGCACCTACGAGCTTGATTTGTCGCAGATGGTCTATGAGTTTATAGGACTGTCCCTGCCACTTCGCAAAGTACCTTGCGAGGAGAAGGGAGACACCACGCTCTGCGATCGCGCAGTGCTCGAACGTATCTCAGAATCCACCGCTGATAATGAATCCAACAACCCTTTCAAGGCCGTGCTCGGAGGCTTGAAAGACAGATTGAACTGACCGAGGAAAAGTATTAACGAAGAAATAATCAACTGCCATGGCACACCCCAAACGGAAGACCTCCAAAACCCGCAGGGATAAGCGCAGGACGCACTACAAGGCGACCGCACCTACTATCGCCATTTGCCCTACCACAGGCGAACCGCACCTTTATCACCGCGCACATTGGTACGAGGGTAAGCTTTATTACAAGGGCAAGGTGGTGATGGAGAAAGAGGCCTGACCGCCTGTCTCCAAATTCTGAAAAGTTACTTTTGACCGCAGGGAATCCCTCTGTGTTCTAAGCATGTGCTTGGGAATACAGGGTTTTTTCTGCGGTCATCACTTTCACCTGAACGGATGTCAGAACTTAGAGGTGCAATAACAGGGGTTCACACCTTCGTACCAGAGTACCGGCTCACCAATCGTGAGCTTGAGGCGCTGGTGGACACATCTGACGAATGGATTCTTACCCGAACAGGCATCTCCGAAAGGCGCATTCTGAAAGGCGATGATCAGGGCATGACCCGAATGGCCGTGCCTGCCGTCAAAGGACTGCTGGAGAAGACAGGGACAAGTCCTGAGGACGTTGACCTGCTCATCTGTGCCACGGTGACACCCGACATGCAGTTCCCGGCCTCGGCCAACATCATCACTGATGAATGCGGTCTGCACAATGCCTTCAGTTTTGACCTCAATGCAGCCTGCTCAGGCTTCATTTATGCGCTCACGACAGCCGACATGTACATCCGATCCGGAAGGTACAAGAAGGTGGTGGTGGTTGGGGCAGACAAGATGTCGAGCATCATTGACTACACCGACCGTCAAACCTGTGTCATTTTCGGAGATGCAGGTGGAGCGGTGCTGATGGAACCCAATACTGAAGGGCTGGGAATGATGGATCACATTCTCTGCTCGGACGGTTCAGGTGCGCAACACTTGCATCAAAAGGCCGGAGGCTCTATGCGGCCAGCCTCGCACAAGACGGTTGATGCCCGCGAACACTACGTTTATCAGGAAGGACAGGCGGTGTTCAAATTCGCAGTGACCAAAATGGCAGAGGTGTCTGAGCAGATCATGAAGCGCAATGACCTCACAGCGGATGACGTTGCATTCCTGGTGCCTCACCAGGCCAACAAGCGAATCATCGATGCCACAGCCCATCGGATGGGCATTGACGAGAGCAAGGTGATGCTGAACATTCAGCGATACGGAAATACCACCAATGGCACTATGCCGTTGTGCCTCCACGAGTGGGAAGATCAGCTGAAAAAGGGGGACAACCTCATCTTAAGTGCATTCGGTGGAGGGTTCACTTGGGGTGCCCTTTACATCAAATGGGCGTATGACCCAAAGTGAGGCATCCCTATTTTCTACTTTAGCACCCCTTAAAAAGCGATTTACATGGATATCAAAGAGATTCAGGAACTGATAAAGTTCGTCTCCAAGTCTGGGGTCAGTGAAGTGGAGATTGAATCCAAGGGATTCAAATTGACTATCAAAACACCACCTTACAGGCGCAATGCACAGCCCGAGGTTCAGCTGGTGCAGGCGGTTCAGCCAGCGCAGGTTCCTCAGCCGGTTGCAGTAGCCCCTGCTCCCCCTACTCCGCAGCCTTCCGCTCCTGCACCCAAAACGGAGGTTGTCGCAGCGGATGCTGGAAACTATGAGGAGATCAAGTCACCGATGATCGGGACCTTCTACCGCTCATCATCTCCAGAAAAGCCACCGTTCGTAAGCGTAGGGGATGAGGTGAAGAAGGGCGATGTGCTCTGCATTATTGAGGCCATGAAGCTGTTCAATGAGATTGAGGCCGAAGTGAGTGGGCGTATCGTGAAAGTGCTGGTGGATGACTCCAAGCCTGTGGAGTATGACCAGCCTCTCTTCCTTATCGAGCCGCACTGAAAGTAAGGGACGAGGGACGAAGGACAAGGGACAGGGGAATGATTGGCGATTAGCAAGTGGCGATTTTTCGCTTTAAGGCACTCTCCGCACCCATCTCGTCTCACGTCCCCTGTCCCTCGTCCCAAACCTTAGAGACATGTTCAAGAAGATTTTGATAGCCAATCGGGGCGAGATCGCCATGAGGGTGATTCGCACGTGCCGTGAGCAGGGAATCCAGACAGTGGCAGTATATTCCACTGCTGACAAGGAAAGTCTCCATGTGAAATTCGCTGACGAGGCAGTGTGCATTGGGCCACCTTCGAGCCGTGACAGTTATCTCAACATCCCCAGCATCATTGCTGCGGCAGAGATCACCAATGCGGATGCGATACATCCGGGATATGGTTTTCTCTCGGAGAATGCCAACTTCTCCCGGATCTGTGGCGAGCATGGCATCAAGTTCATAGGAGCGTCTCCTGATATGATCGATGCCATGGGCGACAAGGCCACGGCCAAAGCCACGATGATCAAGGCGGGTGTTCCCACGGTACCCGGATCCAAGGGGCTGCTCAAGGATTTTGAAGATGCCAAGAAGACTGCTTCCAAGGTGAAGTATCCTGTGATGCTCAAGGCCACGGCCGGAGGTGGTGGCCGTGGCATGCGCATTGTCCGTAAGGAGGAGGAGCTTGAGGCGGCTTGGAACTCTGCCAGGCAGGAGGCGGCTGCTGCCTTTGGCAATGACGGCATGTACATGGAGAAATTCGTGGAGGAGCCCCGCCACATCGAGATCCAGATCATTGGCGACCAACATGGCAACTATTGCCACCTGAGCGAGCGCGACTGCTCCATTCAGCGCAGGCATCAGAAGTTGATGGAGGAGACGCCTTCACCATTCATGACCGATGAGCTGCGTGAGCGCATGGGCGAGGCTGCCATAAAGGCCGCTGCCAGCGTGAACTACGAGGGTGCTGGCACGGTTGAATTCCTTGTGGACAAGAACCGTGACTTTTATTTCATGGAGATGAACACCCGTATTCAGGTGGAGCATCCTATCACCGAAGAGGTGATCAACCACGACCTCATCTGGGAACAGATCAAGGTGGCCGCAGGTGTCCCGGTGTCTGGCAAGAATTATTTCCCGCAGTTGCACGCCATGGAGTGCCGGATCAATGCTGAGGACCCGTACAATGATTTCCGACCCAGCCCAGGCAAGATCACCACGTTGCATACTCCCGGAGGCCACGGTGTGCGCATCGACTCGCACATCTACGCGGGCTACACCATTCCGCCCAATTATGACTCCATGATCGCCAAGCTCATCACCATGGCCCGCACACGCGAAGAGGCCATCGCCAAGATGCGCAGGGCGTTGGACGAGTTCGTCATCGAGGGCATCAAGACTACCATACCTTTTCATCGAGCGCTGATGGATCATCCCGATTTCATTGCGGGGAACTACACTACGAAGTTCATGGAGTCCTTCTCACTCAAAAGCTGATCCTGTGGCAGTGCGTTGGCTTCAGCTCATGGCCCGCACTTGTTTGATGCTCCTGCTGTTGTTCTCGGCTATCGGTGTCAGGGGGCAGGACGTTGAGGGGGAGCAGATGGGTGAGGGCGACACGTCCAAGCTTTATCTGAAGATAGAGGAGGTGGCCCAGCGCAATTGGTTCACCACCATCATTCATGACCTGTTCTTCAAGCCAGTTGCCTTCAGGGGCGGGCGCGATGACTTGCTTTATCGGAAGCTGGTCACCAGACCTTATGCTGATTACGAGGGCAGACCTGTGAGAAAGGTTCGCGTGGTCACCATAGACCCTTTCGGATTTGATGTTTACGATACTCTGGCCGCCCCTGAACTGGGCACCGAGCGGTTCGGTAATGCGATGCACGCCAAGACCACGGAGCGTACCGTGCGGAACCTGATTCTTTTCCGTGAGGGCCAACCGTTCGATTCGTTGCTCGTTCGGGAGTCTGAGCGTCTCATCAGACAAGAGCTTTACATTCAGGAGGTGTTCTTCTACCCTCAGCTTGCGGGTGTGCATGGCGACTCGGTCGATGTGCTGGTGCGCGTGCTCGACTCGTGGAGTATCATTCCTGATATCGGATTCAGCGGAACCCGTTTCTCTTACGGTCTCACGGAGAACAACCTCGCTGGTATCAACCACGTGCTACACGGATATCACACGTACAACCACGCACTCGATCGCCACGCACTCGACTCTTACTACTTGGTGCGCAACATCAGGCAGTCGTACGTCAACACCCGGGTGGGATTCAATATGAATGAGCAGGGCGATTTCCGCGTCAATGCCTCGGTTGACCGTCCTTTCTACTCCACCGTGACCCGATGGGCAGGCGGTGCAAGTGTGAGCTACCAACAGCAGACCGACACGATAAACCTTGAGGGGTTGCCAGTGCTTTTTGCCCGTTCGCGCTCTCTTCCTCAAGATTATTGGCTTGCCCGCGCCATTCAGCTCGTGCCGGGTTCCACGGAAGACGACCGTGCCACTAACCTTGTGCTCTCGGCTGGGGTTTCCGCACTTACATACATTGAGCGACCTGAGGGTCCTTTGTCGGAATTGGAGCTTTATCGTGACCGTGCGCTGTTCTTGGGCGGTATCGGTATCAGCACACGTAAGTACCTCCGCGACAGGTATATCTTCAATTACGGTTTTATTGAGGACGTGCCAGTGGGCCGCAGCTATGGCGTCACGGTAGGCTACGAGGTGCGCAGCCGTCCCCGGTCTTATATCGGAGCGCATTACTCTTGGGGTCACTATTACCGTTGGGGTTATTTCAGCTCCGAACTTTCCTACGGCAATTACTTCCGTGACGGGAGCTATGAACAGGGCACTGCTCAGGCGCGTATCACTTACTTCACTGGTCTGCTCCAGCTCGGCAAGTGGAAATTCAGACAATTCGTGAAGCCGGAGATCACGCTGGGATTCGCCCGTCCTGCTGGTGATAATATCACGCTCAACGAGGGGCGTGGTGGCATCCGCGGATTCAACAGTGCAGAGTTGGCAGGTACACATCGCTTCATGGTCACTGTGCAGACGCAAGGTTATGCCCCTTGGGAGCTGCTCGGCTTCCGCTTCGGCCCATACCTGACGTGCTCCATGGGGATGCTCGGAAACAGCACTGACGGTTTTTCAAAGAGTAGTCCCTATTGGATGCTTGGTCTCGGATTTCTCGTAAACAACCGTTACTTGGTATTCGACAACTTCGAGATATCACTTGCCTTTTATCCCTTCATACCCGGCACAGGCGAGAACAATGGGCGAAATGTCATCATTGGCAACCCGTTCCGGGCTTTCAATCTAGGTTTTCCCGACTACGGGCTTGGGCGTCCAGCGGCTGTGGGGTATTGAGACACTCCAGTGCTAAGGTTTATTCTTCCATTTATTGACCGCGGACTGCTCAGAACTCACTCTTGGCGTGGAACCGGATCTTCGGATACTGCTCCTGTGCCATTTGCAACGCCCATGCGCTGTCGGCCAGGAACACCAGTTGGCCTTCCTTGTCCTCTGCCAGATTGTTCAGCTTCATGTCGATGAAGCGGGCAAGTTCCTGTTCGTCATCGCTGTCTATCCACATGGCGCGGTGCAGGGCCACGCCCTCGTAGCGGCACTTGGCGCTGTACTCGTGCTCCAGCCGGTGCTGAATGACTTCGAACTGGAGTGCGCCCACGCAGCCCACGATCCTTCGGCCGTTCACCTTCTTGATGAACATCTGCGCCACGCCCTCGTCCATCAGCATCTCCAGTCCTTTTTGAAACTGTTTGGTCTTCATCGGGTCGGCATTCTCCACATAGCGGAACATCTCAGGTGCGAAGCTGGGAATGCCCTTGAAGTGCAACGGCTCACCATCGCTCAGGGCATCACCGATCTTGAAATTGCCTGAGTCGGGCAAGCCCACGATGTCACCGGGGAATGCCTCATCGATCACCTCCTTTTTATCTGCCATGAAAGACGTGGGGCTGCTGAATCGCAGTTGCTTACCCAGTCGCACGTGGTTGTAGCCTTTTCCACGCTCAAACTTCCCTGAGGTGATGCGCAGGAAGGCGATCCGGTTGCGGTGGTTCGGGTCTATGTTGGCGTGTATCTTGAACACGAAACCGGAGAAACGCGGGTCCAGCGGGTCTATGTGCCGCTCCTCGGTCTCCATGTGGCGCGGGGGCGGGGCTATCTGCACGAAGCAGTCCAGCATCTCACGCACCCCGAAGTTGTTGAGTGCACTGCCGCAGAAGACAGGGGCGACCTTGGCATCGAGGTAGTCTCGCATGTTGAACTCAGGGTAAACACCGTTCACCAGTTCCACCTCTTCGCGCAAAAGGTTGGCCGCTTTTTGGCCTACGATACGATCTATTTCAGGGTCGTTGATGTCCGCGATGTCCACCGTGTCCTGCACCCGTTGCTTGTCTGCCGCGCTGAAGAGGCTCAGGTTGTTCTCAAAGAGGTTGTAGACCCCCTGGAAGGTCTGTCCCATACCGATGGGCCATGTCATAGGCCGCACCTTGATCATCAGTTTCTGCTCCACCTCGTCCAGCAGGTCGAACACATCGCGGCCCTCGCGGTCCATTTTGTTGATGAATACGATGACGGGCGTGTTCCTCATTCGGCAGACCTCGGCCAGTTTCTCGGTCTGGCTCTCCACGCCCTTGGCCACGTCAATGACCACGATGACGCTGTCCACGGCAGTCAGCGTGCGGTAGGTGTCCTCTGCGAAGTCTTGGTGACCGGGCGTATCGAGAATGTTGACCTTGCTGTTCTTGTAATCGAAGCCCATCACCGATGTGGCCACCGATATGCCCCGCTGCTTCTCGATCTCCAGGAAGTCTGAGGTGGCGGTCTTCTTGATCTTGTTGCTCTTGACCGCGCCCGCCACCTGAATGGCCCCACCGAAGAGCAGGAACTTTTCGGTAAGGGTCGTCTTGCCCGCATCAGGGTGACTGATGATGGCAAATGTGCGTCTGCGCGCTACTTCCTCCGCGTGTGTCATTGTTACTTGCAGTGCTTGGATCAACGGTCTATTCAGCATGCGGGCGGTCAGGATTCCACACCCGCTTCCGCTTCCTTGCCCGTTTATATTTTCAGACCGCGAATGTCGTGGTCTGCTGTGGAATAGCGGTCACCAGAATCGGAACTGGGCATAATCGAATATCAGGCAGCTCGGCCCGTGTGTGCGCTACTTACTGCCAGCCCTGTTCTTCAGCTCAAGCTTGCCGCCCCATTGGGCCATCTGTCCCATTACCCATGCCTGCCGTTTGCGCATGTACGCCCCCGGGGCTGTCGCTGAATACTTCCTGGGGCTGGGCAGCACCGATGCAAGCAACGCGGCCTCTGCGCGGGTGAGCTTCGAAGCCTTCTTTTTGAAGTAAGTCTGCGATGCAGCCTCTGCGCCATAGATGCCATCGCCCATTTCTATCACGTTGAGGTATACTTCGAGGATGCGCTCCTTGCTCCATATCAGTTCGATGAGGGCGGTGAAATACACTTCCAGTCCCTTTCTCAGCCATGTGCGTCCTTCCCAAAGGAAAACGTTCTTGGCCGTCTGCTGGCTGATGGTGCTGGCCCCACGGAGCTTCTTGCCCTGTTTGTTGCGCTGCAAGGCCTTCTCTATGGCCTCGATATCAAAACCGCTGTGTTGCGGGAATTTCTGATCCTCGGCACATACCACCGCCAGCTGCAGGTGAGGGCTGATACTCTCCAATGGCTGCCACTGTTTTTTGAGGCGGATGGGCCGGTCCTCTTGGAACTGTTCCACGCATCTCGAAAGCTGGAGAGGGGTCACGGGCACAGGCACAAACCTGTAGACCACCACCAACACTATCGAAAAGAGAAATAGAAAGAGAACCGCCTTTCCGAGCAGCTTAGCGAGCCTCATGACCGGCCTACTCCCGCCCGAGGCTTTTGGGGAGCGGGTTCGAGCCTTGGTTGGCTTGGGCATTTCAGTTGAAATTGGAAATCCCCGACAGTCGCAACGGTCAGAAGATGTAGTTCACCATCAGAAGGAAGACACCGCAACCGGCCAGGAAGCCGATCAAAGCCAACCATGCGATATTGCGCAGATACCACATGAAGTCGATCTTCTCCATGCCCATCGCCACTACCCCTGCTGCAGACCCGATGATCAGCATGCTGCCGCCAGTTCCGGCCGAAAGTGCGATGAAGTGCCATATGTAGTGGTCCATAGGATAAGAGAACATACCCATGCTGGCTGCTACCAAGGGCACGTTGTCGATCACTGCAGAGCCTATTCCCAGCAGAACGATCACAATGTCGGTGTTGGGAATGGCAGTGTTCAATCCTTCCGCGAAACGGAAAAGCTCACCCACCGATTCCAACGCGGCCACTGCCATCAGGATGCCAAGGAAGAACAGGATGCTCGGCATCTCGATCTTCGAAAGGGATTTGTGCAATGGGCTGTGGTTATGCGCCACATCACTCACTTTGAATTCGCGATGACTCTTGATCTCGGCAATGGCAGAGACGACTGCCAAGGAGAGCATCATTCCGATGTAAGGGGGAAGATGAGTGATGGTTTTGAAAATAGGCACGAACACAATGGATCCAAGCCCAAGTGCAAGCATCCCCAGACTGGCAGCACGGTCTTCTGCATCATTCTCAGGAATCTCGACTTGACCTTTGAAGGCCGGCATCAAGGAGGCGATCAAGAATGGTATGAACATGCAGAAGAATGATGGCACCAGAAGATGTGATAACAGCAACTCAGCCGAAACTTTCTTCCCGATCCAGAGCATGGTCGTGGTCACATCTCCAATGGGCGACCAAGCCCCACCGGCATTGGCCGCGATGACGATCATGCCCGCGAACCACATCCTTGATTTGGCATCCGGTACCAGTTTCTTGAGTATCGTTATCAGAACGATGGTTGCGGTAAGGTTGTCGATGATCGCAGAGAGGATGAAGGCAAGTGCGCCCATGATCCACAGTAGCACCTTGCGATCCCGGGTCTTGATGAACTGCTTGATGGAGCCGAAGCCGTTGAAGTGATCGGTGATCTCCACGATCGTCATTGCGCCCATGAGGAACACGAGTATCTCGGCTGTCTTGCCGAGATGGTGAAGTAGCATTTCCTCCAAATGTGATGGAACCAATTGCCTCAGCTCTGAGTCGATATCGAACACAGGCACGTGCGCCACTGCGATGATCGCCCACAACAGCGACATCATGATAAGGGCGGGGATAAGCTTATCTTGCTTGATGGTGTGCTCCAGCGTTATGCCAAGATACCCGAAGACGAAAATAGAGATGAGTAGAAAGTCCATTGTTGGTGCGGTCGAACGGACTCAGTGGCATTGCCCCGCTGCTTGTTGTTTCGTGCAGCGATGGGGAGAAACTGGACTGAGGAGCCGAGGTGTTTTTGGTGAAAATCGCGCGCAAAAGTAGCAGAAACACGCACCGCAGGAATCATAATGAGATTAGATGCACCGCACCGCTGCAAGAGTCACGCGATGCTCCCGTCACGGACCTGAGGACATTCGCCTCGCCTCGGAGTCGGAGCACCCCAAGCAGTGCGAAGATAAGCGCCTCCTTGAACGCTATCAACTGGGCATCAGGAAGCTTTGGTGTTGCCTTGCATTGCGATGCCAGCCGCTCCATCAGGAAGCTGTTGTAGGCCCCTCCGCCTGTCACCAGCACATCTGCTGCACCTGTGCTGTTCAGCACCCTTGCCATCTGACGGGCCGCGTGTTCAGTGACTGTGCGCAGGAGGTCTATCGGATCGGCATATGTGGGCATCAATGGCCAGACCGATGTCTCTGTCCATTCGCGTGACAATGAGGGTCTTTTCTCGCTCTGATAAACGTCCAGAGCGTCCAGATCAAGCAGCAACTCTGGAAGCACCTGACCTTGCGCTGCCAATGCGCCCCCACGGTCAAACGCCTGTCCCAGTTTTTGGGCCAACGGGTTCAGGATGATGTTCACGGGGCAGATGTCCATGGCCATGCGCTCACCGTCACTTTCAAAGCTGACATTGCTGAAGCCCCCAAGGTTCAGACAGGCACCGTAGTGTCCGAAGAGCATCCGGTCGCCAATGGGCACCAGCGGTGCACCCTGACCACCCAGTGCAACATCCAAGCTGCGGAAGTCGCTCACGGTGGTGATGCCAGTGCCAGAGGCTATCTGCGTCCCGCTGCCCACCTGAAGCGTGAACCCCCTTTCGGGTCTATGAAACACCGTGTGTCCGTGTGATGCGATAAGGTCGGGAGCGGGAAGTGATCTTTCTTCAAGGAAAAGATTGACCTGCTGCGCAATGAAACGGCCGAGGTCGGTGTCCATAGCGGTCAGTTCCAGCCCTGCGAGGTCATGCGCTGTGGAAAGCCGTTTGCGCCAGTGGTCATCATAGCTGATGCAGCTGGCCGCAGCGATCTCGTAACTCCAGTTGCCATCCTGCTCTGAGAAAGAGCAGTAGGCGATGTCGAGACCATCCAAGGAGGTGCCGCTCATCAGACCTATGGCGGTGACAGGCTTTTTCATCTGCGGTTAACCCCGGTTGAACGTTATCAAAGGAATCGGCAACGTGACAAGCCTTTCAGAGCAATATGTCCGCCTTTTTCCGGACTTCAGCGCGTTGCTTGTCCAACATCAGCTCGTGATATAGTGACATATGTTCCAATGCTTTCTCGTGCTCTCCGATTGAGCGGTACGCCTCGGCCAGATGTTCGTGAACCATATGCTCCGTGGCTTTATAGTGGATTTTTTTCCCCAACTCCAATGACCGGTTCAAGTAATCAAAGGCTTGGTTCATATTGCCTGCTTTGATGCTGGTGATGCCGATGTTCAGCAGTTTCACAGCCGTTCCGCGCTGATCGTCCGTCTCCCTGTCTATGCGGATGCCTTCTTCCAAGTGGGCTATCGCCTTGTCAAATTCTCCCTGCTCCACGAGAACCCCCGCAATGGCGGTTAGCATGTTGGCTACACCATAAAGTCCTTCTTGCCCCAACTCACGGGAAATTGCCAATGACTTGGCCATGAATCTCAGTGCGGTCGGGTAGTCACCAAGGGAAAAGTGAACTTGACCGATATTACCGAGTATATGGGCCTCCATTGCTTCATCACCCCAATGCTCCAAGGCTTGAAGAGCATTCTCGAAGAACACCAGCGCATTGGCCGAGTCGTTAAGTGAGCCATGCACGATACCCAGAACGCAGTACGCATGCGCCAAACCTTCGTGCCAACTGTGCTCTTGTGCGATCCTCAGGCTTTTTGTCAGCTCGTCTTGCGCCTCTGTGTTCCTCCCCATTCGCCAGAGCATCGTACCGAGATGCCGTCTGGCATCTGCTTCGAGCAGTGGCTCTTCTTCTTGCGAGGCAAGTTGCACAGCCTCGGCACTCAGCGCACGTCCCCGGTCAAAGTCCTTGCCCCGCAGTTGGTTCTTCAGCTCAAGCAAGACCTTGATACGGTCCAACGGAGGAATCTCAGAAGAGAGTTGCGCCTCCAGTTCTTCAATGGTTCTCATTTTGTTGACAGCGTGAAATGGGGTCGAGCGAAAGTAGATGAAAAGCAGACATCCGATGATACACCTGCTCATTTGTTGGGGCGCTGTCGGTTCTGCACGGTCGGTTTTACCTAACGAGGGCTACTTTTGCCAGCCAAAACACCGCATCATGAACACACAGCTGAACGAGGAACACCTGATGATACAGAAGGCCGCGCGCGATTTCGCCAAAAGCGAGTTGCTGCCAGGTGTCATTGACAGAGATGAGAAGATGGAGTTCCCCCATGAGCAGGTAAGGCAGATGGGTGAACTCGGCTTCCTCGGCATGATGGTAGATCCCAAGTACGGTGGAGGTGGCATGGACACCATCAGCTACGTGCTCGCGATGGAGGAGATCAGCAAGATAGACAACTCGGCTTCGGTGTGCATGAGTGTGTGCAACAGCCTGGTCAATTGGGGTCTGGAGAAATATGGCACCGAGGAGCAGAAGCAGAAGTACCTTGTTCCGTTGGCGAAAGGCGAGAAGCTGGGCGCGTTCGCCCTTTCGGAACCGGAGGCGGGCAGCGATGCCACCTCGCAGAAGACCACCGCCATCGACATGGGAGACCACTATCTGCTCAATGGCACCAAGAACTGGATCACCAATGGGGGCAACGCCTCCACCTACCTCGTCATCGCTCAGACCGATGAGGCCAAGAAGCACAGGGGTATCAACGTCCTGATCGTGGAGAAAGGCATGCCCGGTTTCACCATCGGGGCTAAGGAGAACAAGCTCGGTATCCGGTCTTCAGATACGCATTCGCTCATGTTCCAAGACGTGAAAGTGCCCAAGGAGAACCGCATCGGTGAGGATGGTTTCGGTTTCAAGTTCGCCATGATGACCCTCAGCGGTGGCCGTATCGGCATCGCTGCGCAGGCGATCGGCATCGCACAGGGCGCTTACGAGCTGGCTTTGGCCTACTCGAAGGAGCGCAAGGCGTTCGGTGTGCCCATCTCGGAGCATCAGGCCATTCAGTTCAAGCTGGCAGACATGGCGACCAACATCGAGGCTGCCCGTCTGCTGGTGTACAAGGCGGCTTGGGAGAAGGACGCTGGCCTCAACTACGATACTTCCAGTGCCATGGCGAAGCTCTATGCCAGCAAGGTGGCGATGGATACGACCATTGAGGCCGTGCAAGTGCATGGCGGCTACGGTTTTGTGAAAGAGTATCATGTGGAACGCCTCATGCGCGATGCGAAGATCACCCAGATCTACGAGGGCACATCAGAGGTGCAGAAGATCGTGATATCGCGGGCGATGCTCAAATGAGCGAGACCTCAGAAAGCATCGGAAAGCACAGTGTGACCGTTTCGCGAACGGCCCGTTATTTCACGCTCAACGCCATCACGCCCGCCACGAAGCGCATTTGGCTCGTGTTCCACGGCTACGGACAGCTCGGTCAGTACTTCATCCGTCATTTCAGTCACTTTGACCCGAAAGAGAACGCCATCGTTGCGCTGGAGGGACTTTCTCGGTTCTATGTAGAAGGACTAAGTGGTCGCGTTGGTGCATCGTGGATGACCAGCGAGGACCGCGAGGACGAGATCACCGATCAGAGCAGCTATATCAACGCGGTGCTCCGCGACCTCGGTATCGACCCCGGAAACGAACCGCGCCTCACCGTGCTGGGTTTCTCGCAGGGAACTGCCACTGCCATCCGCTGGATGGTGACAAACGGCATCCGCGCCCGTCAGCTTGTCATTTGGGCGGGATCCTTGCCACATGATGTGACCCCTGAACAGCTTCGGGAGACGCTATCATCCTCCAAGGTCGATTTCTGCATCGGCACGCAGGATGAGTTCATCACCAAAGAGAAGGTGGATGAGAAAATGGCTGAGCTCGAAAAACTGCTTCCGCAGCTTCAGGTGCATTGGTTTGAGGGAAAGCACACCCTCCATGGAGATACCTTGAGCGAGGTGTGCGCTGACTGAACGGTTCAGACCGTCTTCTTCCCGTAGAATTGCGCAATGAGGCTCAACTGACCGCAGTGAGTGCCCTCGTGGCGTATGGTGTGCTGCGCGATGAACTTCTTGCTGCTCTTGCCTCCGAACTGTATGCCGAGGATGTTGTCCTTCGCCAGTTCATCATCGGTCATTCTGCTGAGGCACTCCAGCGCATAGGTGTGAACGGCTTTGAACTGTGCCAGTACCTCTTCAAGTTCGGGCAGGTCGGTGCTTGGCGGCAGGGTGCCGATGGCGAATAGATTCAGCCATGGGATATCCATCGGGGCATGGCCCAGCGACTCTACCAGCAGCCGGTGCTCGGCCCAAGTGAGGTGGGCCATGATCCAGTACGGGCTGTTGGTGGTGTAGTCCCCTACGGTGAAGGTGCGGTGCATGTCCTCGCCCTTCAGTTTGGAGAGGTAGAAGCGCGTCAAGTTGCGCGTCTCGTCCATTGATTCGGCCAGAATTTCTGCGGTGGTCATGGTTAAGTGGTTAGTTCAAACGCTTGGATGCTCAGCATAGTAGGTATGGAACCATCCAGGTATGCTACTCGAATCGGGGATGACCCATTCCTTTTCCCCTCCAACACTCTTGAATCGTGCAAATAGCTTCGACTGCTCATCATTGGTGGAGTTGTCGAAGAAGAATGCCTGATACGACAGTTGTGCCGCTTCATACATCAGACTCATAGAGCGTGCATAGCGCGACCTGATCTTATCCTCAGGCACATCATGCCCATTCTGCTTCACTCTTACCCGTTTCACACGATAGACATTGATCTCCGGGTCTTGAGTGGAAACGAAATAGAGATACACCTTGTATCCCTGTTCCGCTGCCTGACGCATGAAATCCAACTTACCTGCATGCGAGAATACCGTCTCGAAAGAGAATCTCTTTCTTTCAGGAAGAAGTCTCTTTCGGAGAAAATCAGCGATGATCTGCGCCAAGCGTTCCAAAGCCTCCTCTGTGACCAAGTGTATCCTGCTTCCCTCAAATCTGAAAGACCCGAGAAAGGCCTGTGGAGTGAATTCTCCTGATAGAAGGCCGGAATCAACCGCAATAGTGACAAACTGGTCATGATTCACGTGAACTTGGTAGGAGGTGAGGTCTACAGAACCTGACCTCAGTTCACGGGCAATATCATCTGCATTGACATATATGCCAAAGTCAATGGGCCTATCTGCCACCTTGAATTCCCGGACAGAGTTGATGACCGTGCTCTTGCCTGAACCGTTCGGACCAGCGAATACCCTAAGGCGAAGTGACCTTTCCATCCAGCAAAAGGTCAGACACCTTTACATTCTCTGGTAACTTCTTCAGTCGGGTAATGGTGCCGTCAGCATCCTCACGGACCAACCATCCATCCAAGGATTTGATGACGTGTCCTGCCACCTCCATGGCATTCTTCGCGGCTTCTTGAAATGCCTTTTTGGAAAGCCTTTCCAGATCGCGCGTTCTGAGATATTCGGTTTTCACATCGTCCATGGCCGTGAAGAATCAATAAGTCCAAAGGTAAGGATGATCTGGCAGCCACCAAGCTGAGACACTGCCATACACATGGATGGGGTTCATCCAGCACTAGTGCATCATCAGGTGTTATCTGCGGCACGTCACCGAAGCAAACGCAGTATCTGGCAATGTTGAGCGGCCAATGGATTGCTGGTCATCCACCATAATCCGCCCAATGGAAACATCGGCCTCAAGCCGCCCCTGCTTTCATCAGTATTTTCGTGCCCGCTTCAAAAACAGACCCATGTGGTCTTTTTTGGAATCATCCATCATCACTCAGCAATCCACAATCCATTTATGGACGTCCTCATACAGGCATCGCAGTTCTTCCTCAGCCTCAGCATTCTCATCATCCTTCACGAGTTCGGGCATTTCAGCGCGGCAAAGGCATTCGGGATGCGGGTGGAACGGTTCTACCTTTTCTTCAATCCCTATTTCTCTCTTTTCAAGAAGAAGATAGGCGACACGGTTTATGGCATTGGCTGGCTGCCGCTGGGTGGCTACGTGAAGATATCGGGCATGGTCGATGAGAGCATGGACAAGGAGCAGATGGCACAGCCACCGCAGCCTTGGGAGTTCCGCAGCAAGCCGGCTTGGCAGCGGCTCATCGTGATGATAGGGGGTGTGGTGGTCAACGTCATTCTCGGAGTGGTCATCTACTGGGGCATTCTCTTCTACTATGGCGAAAGCTACCTGCCCAATGCCAATGTGAAGTATGGTATCATGGCCGATTCGCTGGCCATGGAGCTGGGACTTCGCAATGGCGACCGCATCCTCTACCTCGATGGCATTGAGGTTGACAACTTCAATCAGATACCCGTGGACATCGTGCTCAATGAGGTCAAGGTCATTACGGTGGAGCGCGAGGGTGAGGTGGTGGAGGTGAAGGTGCCCGATGACATCATGCCCAAGTTGATGAAGGCCCGCAGCCTTCTCTCAGTGCGCATCCCGTTTCATGTGGACCGCTTCGCCCCCGGCTCGGTGGCCAAGGAAGCGGGTTTTGAAAAGGGTGATGTGATCGTGGGCCTGAACGGGGAGACCATTCCTTTCTTCGATGAGTTCAAGAATGCGTTGCAGGCGTTCAAAGGTGAGACGGTAGAGGTGGGCATCATACGCGATGGTCAGCCGATGCAGATTGAGGTTGAGGTG
Organism: uncultured Chryseobacterium sp.; assembly: GCA_964500205.1. Taxonomy (GTDB): domain Bacteria; phylum Bacteroidota; class Bacteroidia; order UBA10329; family UBA10329; genus UBA10329. The sequence goes on from CAZCNS010000009.1 coordinate 146,349, forward strand.
CCAGAGTCAGGGCTGCTGGGCGTCTATCCCGTTGGCGACCTAAAGGAATTCTTCGATGTGAAAGAGGTGAAATACGGCTTCTTCGAGAGCTTCCCCAAGGGCATGGAAAAAGCGTACGGCACCTTTTCCAGCTACATCCAGCAAATGAAACTGATCTTCTCGCCAAGTGCCAAGGGCTACGAGAGCCTCGGTGGGTTCATCACCATCGGCAGCATTTTCAGCACGGAGTGGAACTGGCTGCAGTTTTGGAACATCACCGCGTTCCTCAGCATCGTGCTGGCTGTGATGAACATCCTGCCCATTCCTGCGCTGGACGGGGGGCATGTCGTCTTTCTCCTTTATGAGATGGTGACAGGCAAGCAACTGCCTGACAAGGTGCTGGAAGTGGCGCAGTACATCGGTATGATCCTGCTGTTCACGCTGCTCATCTTCGCCAACGGCAACGACATCTTCAAGCTCTTTGCAAAATGAGGTGGTCAAGGCCGTCCGTCTTTTAACTTTGAACTCATGAAGCCGTCAGTAAGCAGATTTCTTCCTCAGATACGTGAGGTCATGCGTTCGCACCGGGTGAAGCGGGCCTATGCTTACGGTTCAGTCTGTACAGAAGGGTTCGGCCCGGAGAGTGATATAGACCTGTTGGTGGCGTTTGACACCGATGAGCCTTTCGAGGGGTATGCCGAGAATTTCTGGTCGCTGGAATCAGCCCTTGAGAAGCTGCTGAACAGACGGGTGGACATTGTGACGGAGAGTCAGCTGCAGAATCCGTTCATCATTGAGAACGTGAATCGCACGAAGGAGCGCATCTATGAATAAGGACATCCGTGCCCATCTGCTTGACATTGTCGCGTGTGTCGAATTCATCGAGCGACATCTTGGTGAGAAACGGAACTTTCACGAGTACAGAGAGGATGAGCTGAGGAAGGCTGCGGTTGAGCGGAAGATCGCCATCATAGGAGAGGCACTCCATCGCTGTGACAGGCTGGACTCGGAGTTGCCGATTACCAACAAGCGGAATATCATCGGCACAAGAATCGGATTGTCCATGCATACGATGCTGTGGACCATGCCACGATGTGGGAGATCATCGTCAGGCATCTTCCCAAACTCAAAGATGAAGTGACCGCAGTCCTGAATCAACTTACATGAGACACCTGACTATTCTGTTTCTGATGGTCTCAGGGATTGCCACGGCTCAGAACAGTCGGACCGATTCCACCACCACCGAACCTCAGCGGTTGCTTATCGTTCCCTTCGAGGACAAACTCTTCTTCACAGATGTGATGCAGGAGCTTGCCGAGGGAAGTGGACTTTCCCCGGAAGAGGTGGTGAACACGCTACGCAACATGCTGCAGCTCAGTGTGCGGCAAGTGCTGCAGGACAGCATCGAGGTGGGCTCCTTCCTCAGCGCTGATTCGCTTCCTCCCGATGGGCTGACCCGCATTTTCGGTGGGCTCGGTTACGACTACATTGCTCTTTATGGCGAAAAAAAGGATGTAAAGCAGCGCAGCGGGGTTGAACGCGGTCAGGTAAGGGCTACCCGCGACACCACCACGCGGTACATGGCTGCCTCACTGAAAGATGCTGCGGTGCTCCGTGACTTCCGGGCTTCACACGGGTTCACCCGCTTCCTGTTTCTGACACAGCTCGAAGTGCGCATGGACCTCACCGATCCTGAGCAGGCCATGATGCGCGGACTGCGCACCGTGGCCGTTCATTATACCTTGACCGATGCAGATGGCACTACCCTTCGCGGGGGTATCGTCCGCCATGACCTGGAGGACGGTGCGGAGATCAACCGCATCCGAAATGAAGCTTTCCCCGTTATTGCGAATCAACTTTTTGGGGTTGTTTTCCCCAAGAAAAAAGAAGAGAAGGGCAGAAAGTGACCTGTTTCACTCCACCACCGCCTGCTCATCCTCGAACACCGAGTCGTCAATCTTGCGGTTCAGCTCCACCTCGGTCAGCGTCATGCGGATGCGGCCCGTATCGAATCCATCGTCATTCTTATCCGGCTTCTCGGTCTTGCCACCAAGGTCGCCAGTCAATGCTTTGGGCATTTTGAACTTGCGGAAATCACCCTCGAAAAGCACCTCGCTCGGTATGATGCCTTTGGCTGAGGTGTAGGTATTGAAGTAGGTCACGGTGCCTTCGCGTTTCAGGGTGAGCTGCGCACGGTGAATGCGGCCGTCCGCTTTGCCGATGGCCAGTTTCATCACCATCAGGTCTTCGTTGTTGTTGGGGATGATGGTGACGCCATGGCACGCCACGCCCTTCACGTCCTCGCTGCCGGTAAGCACGGCCACGTACGTGGTGGTGTCGGCCAGTGTCTCCAGTTGTAGGAACGGGCTTTGTTTCGGCACGAAGATCAACCCGTTGGCATTGACACGGAACTTGCCCGGCTTCTTGTAAAAAAGCTTCCCGCTGATGCGCTCCAGCTTCACCCCGGGTATCTCAAACCGCATTTCAGCCCTGCACTTCAGGTCATTGATGCGGTCGAAGTCACTGCGGATGCCCTTGAGCAGAGCATAGGGACTCTGTGCGCTTGCGGCAAGCGAGAAAATAGTGAGAATGAAAATGGAGAATGGTGTCCTGATGCTCATGGTGTTGTAGGTATGCTGCTAGTGCCTGATGACGCCCGTCCCCCTTTTCAAAGGGGGTGCCTGCCTGAGGCGGGCGGGGGATTTTATTCCAGAATATCCTTCCTTCGGAAATGATAAAGTGTGATGCCAACGAATGCAGCCGTGTGGCCCAGCAGCACGAGGGCCGAGCGTATGATGTCCATCGTGGGCACGGGGTCATCGAAAAATTTCCGCCACAGCATCATGTGGTTGGTGAAAAGCAGGGGCATCAGCGGGTCGAAAAAGCTCATCTCGAATGAGGCGATCACCGTGAACACAATCACCACCACCATTGTCAGCACAATGGGACCGATGCTGTTGTTGGCGAAGGCCGAGAACATCAGCGACAACGAGGCGATGGTCGCCAGACTGATAAATGCATAGCCGAACGCCATCACGAAACGCCAAGGCAGGTCGGCATCGCGCAGGATCACCAGCCCATCGGAGTTAAGCACCATCAGGTCGCCCGGGCCGAACACCAACAGGCTGCCTGCATAGGCGAAGATGCCCAGCAGTACCAGAATGGCGAAAACGTATAGCAGTGCGGTGAGCCACTTGGTCAGAACGAGCCGCGTGCGGCTGATGGGCCGCGTGAGCACATAACGCATCGTGCCCATGGCCGATTCGCCCGAGAGCAGGTCGCCCGTCACCAGTGCCACCAGCAGCGGCAGGTGAATGATCAGGGTCTGCAGGATGATGAAGCAGATGAGGTTGCCGTTCACGATGTTGCCCTCCAGCCTGAACACCTGGTCGAACGTTTGGAAAAGCAGCCCGATGTACTCCTTGCCGCTGAACCAGAACGCCACATCTATGAGCAGCGTCAGCATAACGATGGCACCCAGCCCGATGAAGCTGCGCGGCCGCGAGAACGACTTGATGACCTCTGCTTTCAGTTCGCGCATCATGCCGTGGTCAGTTTCAGGAAATAATCTTCCAGTTTGCGCCTGTGCTCCAAGCGGTACAGCGGATGACCGCCCTCGACCAGAATTTTTGAGAGCCTTGGAAGTTCTTTTCGCGAAGCAAGCAGAAGCACTGTGTGTGCATCGCTACTGAGGATGGAAAAGCCTGCCGCTTTCAGCGTGTCCACCGCTTTCTGCGCGTCATCTGTTTCAATGGTCACTTGCAGATTGCCTTCGTTCAGCAGTTCGGAGACACGGCCCTGCGCCACGCATTTTCCCTGATGTATGATGGCCATGCTGTCGGCCATCTGCTCCACCTCGCTGAGGATGTGCGAGGAGAGGATTACCGTTTTGCCCATTTCCTCTTTCAATCGGATGATGAGTTGCCGAAGCTCAATGATGCCGTGCGGGTCGAGGCCGTTGGTCGGCTCATCGAGGATGATGAGTTCGGGGTCGTGAAGCATGGCCGCTGCAATACCCAGCCGCTGGCGCATGCCCTGCGAGTAGTTCTTCACGGGGTCATTGGCACGGGCGGTGAGGCCCACGAGTTCGAGCACCTCACCCATGCGGTTTTTCACCCTCTCCTTGGGATAATAAAGGCTCGCAAGCATCAGGTTCTTCCGTCCGGTGAGGTACGGATAGAACCTCGGCTCCTCGATGATGCACCCGATGCGGGGCAGCACCTGCTGCATGTCGCGCAGGCCGAGTTCCCCAAAGTACGTCACCTCGCCTTTCGATGCGCTGATGAGGCCCACGAGCATTCGGATGACGGTGGTCTTGCCTGCCCCGTTGGGCCCCAGCAGACCGAATATCTCACCTCGGCTCACACTGAGGTCCACGCCCTTCACAGCGTGGAAGTCTCCGTAAGTTTTCTCCAGCGATGCGGTCGAGAGAATGGGCTGACCAGTTATCATGTCGGTGAAACACAGCGTTGCCGTGAATGTTCCGACAGGGCGGGGTCGGCAGGTTAACTTTGCCCACATGGCCGACAACCTCATGCTCCGACAGCTCTCATTGGTCAACTTCCGCAATCTCGCGGGCGCAGAGCTGGAGCTGGGCGGCAAGTTCAACTGCTTGGTGGGCAACAATGGTGCAGGCAAGTCCACTGTGCTCGATGCGGTGCATTATCTCTCGGTCTGCAAGAGTTTTCTCAACGCGCTCGACTCACAGAACATCCGTCACGGTCAGCCATTCTTTGTCCTGAGCGGAGCTTTTGAAAGGGCAGGGGAGGAGGAGGCTATACACTGTGCCCTCAAACGGGAGGGCAAGAAGCAGTTCAAGCGCAACAAGAAGGAATATCCTCGTTTGATGGACCATGTGGGGCTGCTGCCGTCCGTGGTCATCTCCCCGCTCGATGGCGACCTCATCGCAGGTGGCAGCGAGGTGCGCAGGAAGTTCATGGACGGTGTGCTCTCCCAGCTTGACCGCGACTACCTGGAGCACCTGGTCATTTACAACCGTGTGCTGCTCCAGCGCAATGCTTTGCTCAAATCCTTCGCAGATGGCCAGCCCTTTGACCCTGCACTGTTGGAGATGTGGGACGTTCAGTTGGCCGACCGTGGCAACCGCGTCCATGCCATACGTAAGGCGTTCATGGAGAAATTCTTGGGTGTGTTCGCAGATTTCTACAAGACCATTTCACAGGGCAGTGAAGAGGTCGCCATCGGCTACCGGAGCCCGCTGGATGAAGGTGACCTCACCGACCTGCTTCAGACGGCACTGCCCCGCGACCGTGCGGCCACGCACACCACTGTGGGCATCCACAAGGACGACCTGGAATTCACCATTGGGGAGCACCCGCTCAAGCGGTTCGGCTCACAGGGCCAGCAGAAATCCATGCTGGTGGCCCTGCGACTGGCGCAGTATGCGGTCATGCGCGAGCGGTCGGGACTGCGCCCTATGCTCCTGCTCGATGACATCTTCGACAAGCTGGACGACAGCCGCGTGGCCCAACTCCTGGACATCGTATCGGCCCCCGATTTCGGGCAGATATTCATTACCGACACGCACCCCAAGCGCACAGCCGACCTGCTGAAGGGGGAGAACGATGTGAGGGTCTTCTCTGTCGATGATGGCAACGTGACGGCAGGCCGCTGACCTCACGTAAGGGCAGGTAGCACCTTCGCGCTCACCTCCCCGAATCCGATGCGGATGCCGTCCTTCTCGCATCGGCCTTTCATGATGACCGTGTCACCGTCATGGATGAACTTCCGCTCCGAACCATCGGGCATGGCGATGGGCTGAGAGCCGCGCCATGTCAGTTCCAGCATGGAGCCGTAGCTGTCCTTGGTCGGCCCGCTGATGGTGCCCGAGGCGCACATATCGCCAACGCGCATGTTGCAACCGTTCACTGTGTGGTGTGCCAGTTGCTGCGCCATGCTCCAGTACATGTGTCGGAAATTGGAGCGGCACACCGTGACCGCCTCTTGTCCTTCAGGTGCGATCTGCACTTCCAGCGCAATGTCGAAGTTGTGCTTCCCGCCATGTTTCAGGTAGGGCAGCACCTCGGGTTCCTGCTGCGGGCTTTCCACGCGGAATGGTTCCAGCGCGTCCATTGTCACCACCCATGGCGAGACATGTGAGGCGAAATTCTTGGCGAGGAAGGGCCCGAGCGGCACGTACTCCCATTTCTGGATGTCGCGTGCGCTCCAGTCGTTGAACAGCACCATGCCGAAGATGTGGTCCTCGGCCTTTTCAACCGGCACCGAGTGGCCCATCTCATTCGGGGTGCCGACTATGAATGCCATCTCCAGCTCGAAGTCGAGCAGGCGCGTGGGGCCGAAGGTCGGTGCGGGTGCGTCATCGGCTTTGGTCTGGCCTTTGGGGCGGTGAAATGGTGTGCCGCTCACCACGATGCTCGAGGCCCTGCCATGATAGCCCACGGGCAGATGCAGCCAGTTGGGCAGCAAAGCGTTGGCCGGGTCGCGGAACATGGTGCCCACGTTGGTGGCGTGCTCGCGGCTGCTGTAGAAGTCGGTGTAATCGCCAACCTCCACTGGCATCAGCATCGTCACATCATTTTGCGAGAGCAACGCAGTATCAAGCAATGCCGCATTATCCCGCAGTGTGGTGTTTTCGTCCGAAAGCAGTTCGGTGAGCCGCTTCCGCGTGGCCGTCCATACCGGTTTTCCGAGGGCGATGAACGGGTTTAGCGTCTCCTTGGCGAAAACCCCTTCTGTAAGGCCGATGCCGTCCAGCAGACCGGCCCGTTGCAGTGCGTCAAGGTCCAGCACCTGCTCCCCGATGGCGACCCCGACACGGGCTTTTCCGCTTTCGTGGAAAATGCCGTAGGGCAGGTTGTAGATGGTGAAATCAGAATTCTCCGGTACGTTGACCCAACTTTTCATTGCCAAAATGTTTCGGGCAAAGGTAAGGGGGTGGGGTAGAGGAGGTGTGACCGATGTAGCAGCGGTCGATGTGTTTGGACTAAAGGATGTAAGCGTAGAACGTGGAAAAAAAAGCCCCGAACTCCAAGGAGAACAGGGCTTGGTGGAGAATACCGCCCGAGAGCCTTCGGCCGGTGACCCGCACGAACGACCCGTTCTCGGCCTCGATGCCATCCCACATGTCGCCACAGGCATAGAGGTGTGATTTGGCGTAGATGTTGAGCGTGCGGTATTGCTTCACTATGATCTTGGCGTGCGCACAGAAGGCCGCATCGGAGCCAGGGTCAAAGCATCCGTAGCTCTTCATTGCAGCACGACCTTTTGCACCGACCGCCCTCCGTGCCTGTCAGACACTTCCAGCAGGTAGATGCCGGGGGGGGATGCCGCTGAGGTTGAGACTATGCCTGTCTGAGAGCACCTGCTCCGCAAGCACCGCTCTGCCGCTCAGATCATACAGTTGTAGCCGCTCTATGCCTGCGCCCTGCACCTGCACCATGCCTGTGGCCGGGTTGGGGAAAACATTGAACTCAAGAGCCTCTGCCTCATCTATGCTGCTGGGAATGCTGTCTATCGCCACCACAGAGACATCGTCAATGTAATAGTAGGCGAATCTGTAATTAATATCTCCTTCCTGATTGTAATGAATGGTGTCACTGAGGGCTGCAGGGTGAAAATTGCCTATCGTAACATACCGCTCGCCTCCATCTCGGCTTTGGAATGTATCTGTAACCAGAACCCAGGAAACAGTATCTACCAGGGGAGCACCGGATTGATGCATTATCTGAGGATCGGCATCCAATAACCAGTAGGTGTCGATATTGATAGGTTCTTCAGAAAGATGTACGCCTAAAGTGCTGACAGCATATCTACAATAGTTGGCTAGATTGGCATAGAAGCTCACTTGATATCGGATTCCGGCATTCAAGGGTTCTGTAAGTTCTACCTGGATATACTCTCTACCTTCTGGGTGAGATACAGAGAAGCAGTAAATACCAACATATGCACTTCCATCATGCGCCTCTTGTTTGCCCCACGCATTAAATGGCACACCACCACTGGTTATCCCAAATTCGTTGGGTGGGAAACAGATGTGAAAGTAATCGGGTGATCCACCATTAGCGCTCATCCATGGTGAGGCAAGATTAATCAATCCAATCTCCCATGGGCAAACAACAATCTCTTCAAATCCACCATTTGGCACAAGATTACCCTGCCCCCAACACAGGAGGGGCAGGGCAACGAGTATAAACGTGATAGCCTTCATTCCCTGACAATGGCAACTTTTGCAGCGAACCGCTGCCGACCGTCCACATCAACCCGCAGCAGATAGAGACCTGTGCTGAGGCCGTCCAACTGCAGCTGCACAGCGGAACCGGAGGACTGCAACCTCATCTCATACACTCTTTCGCCAACGATGCTGTAGAGACTCACAGTTCCTTCCGAACCGAACTGCAAATTGTGCTGCAAGGTCATCCGTCCATTGTTCGGGTTGGGATACACTGAGAATCTTCCGTTGTCCTCCGCCTGATCTTCTATGCTGTTTGGCACACTGTCCAATGCAACAACAGAAACATCATCAATGTAGTAGTAGGATTTGTACTGCAGCCCATCTGTGACTGAATCAATCAACATGAGTCCGCTTTCGGTATCATCGTGAAAATTGCCAATGGTAAGGAACCGCTCATTGCCTGTACGACTGGTGAAGGTGTCGCATATAGCGACCCAATCAGTCCTGCTTGTCAAGGGATTTTCGGGGGCATTGAGAATCTGAGGTATTTCCTCAAACCTCAGAATATCGTTCCGAGAGATGGCTGTGTCTGACAGGTGCGCACTTAACGTGTTCACCGCATACCTCATCTTGTCCGCAAGGCTTACGTAAAAACACACCTCATACCTGATGGCATAGACCAAAGACTCCGTCAACTCCACTTGAAGATACTCGCGCATGTTCATCTGAGACAGCGACAAGGCGAAAAAACCCACATATCCATCACCGGATCGAGCGTTTTGAAATCCAACAATATTTTCAGGAATACCCATGTGTGGGTCACCAGATGGATGGGAATTACATACGTTGTAATAATCCGGAGATCCAGTAGTAGGTGTTTGCCATGGCACAACAAGATCAATCTGGCTTATCGTCCAAGGACACGCGGAGGGATTGTCAAAGTCACCGTTGGGGACAAGATTGCCCTGCCCCCAACACAGAAGGGGCAGGGCAACGAGTATAAACGTGATAGCCTTCATTCCCTGACAATGGCAACTTTTGCAGCGAACCGCTGCCGACCGTCCACATCAACCCGCAGCAGATAGAGACCTGTGCTGAGGCCGTCCAACTGCAGCTGCACAGCGGAACCGGAGGACTGCAACCTCAGCTCATACACCCGTTCGCCAACCAAGCTGTACAGACTCACGGTTCCCTCTGACCCGAATGGCGTGGTGTGCTGCAAGGTCATCTGTCCGTTACTCGGGTTGGGGTACACAGAGAATCCTCCACTGTCCTCCGCCTGATCTTCCATGCTGTTTGGCACACTGTCCAATGCAACCACAGAAACATCGTCTATGTAGTAATATGACTTCAGTCGATCATTAGGAGAGGTGGGCACAAAAAGGGTGTCGCTCTCAGCCGTGCTCTTAAAGTTCCCAATTGCGAGATAGCGTTCGCCACCGACTCGGCTTGTGAAGGTGTCCGTTATCAGATACCAGATATCCTTGTCGGTGAATATCTGCCCTGGTGGGCTTTGGATTGATGGCTCTACTCCTGGAAGTGAGTTGAAGGAGGTCCTTGTAACAAGCGTATCGGAAAGAAATGCTCCCAACGAGCCGACCGCGTACGCAAACCTATTGGCCAGACTGGCCCAGAATGACACTTCATATCTGCCAGGGTACAATGGCTGTGTCAATGGTACCTGAAGGTATTCCCTGCCATTGGATTCATTTGGCCCACCGTAGGTATATATTCCTGAATAGCCATTCCCCGAATGAGCATATTGATTACCTGCCGCGTTGGCCGGGACCCCCACATGTGGGCTGCCAGAAGAACTGCCAGGATTACATACGTTAAACAATTCCGCACTTCCAATATCATCCATCCATGGTACTGCCAGATGAATCTGCGCACTAGAGGTTGGACAGGATGTGATTTCTTCAAAGCTGCCATTAGGCACAAGGTTCTGCTGACCAACGCAAAGCATTGGCAGAAGAACCGATATGACCAATAACCTTATCATTTCCCGAAGACAATTACTTTCTCATAGAACCTCAGTACCCCCTCAACGTGCACAGCCAGGTAGTACATACCCGAATTTGTGGCTTCTAATGTAACCATTCGGCTGGAGTCATCTGATTTTAAGCTACCTATGTATACACGCCTCCCTACAGCGTCAAACACTTCAACGGTTCCATTCTCGTTTTCAAGCAAAGTGTAGTTCAGATGAAAACTGCCATTGTTCGGGTTCGGATACACACTGAATGCGCCTGCGTTCTCTGGCTGCGTGCGACCTCCATTCTTTTCAGATACTTCGGACGAAGGGATTGTTTCACAATCGGAAACATAGTACCGAGGTAGGGTGTCCAATTTCAGCAGTGCCGACCGGGCAATGTACACTCCGAAACCTTCGTCCAGCGGGCACAGATGTGCTATCCCCCGCCCGGCCAAGTGTTCTGCCCATCGCGCTCGCGCAAGAGTTCCGAAGGATCTCTTGTGCGGAACACAACGCGCCCAGTTTGCAACTGGGCAAAAAGCCAACGTTCGCTCCCTTACCCATTTCATCCTATTTCAGAATTCTGCAACGGTCACTTCCAAGAGACCGGGAATTTCGGAATAATTCCTTGCGCTGCTATAGAGATACTCATGCGGGTGCTCCACAAAACCTTCTTTAACGGGGTTCTCGTGTATGTAGTCTATCTTTTGTTTCATCACCTGCGGTGTGTAGAGCTCGGTGGGGTGGTTGTCCTGCCGCCAGAACTGATAGTTGGTGTTGTTGGTATTGAAGCTGCCAGCGTTGCCGAACATGGCGAGCAGCCATTCTCTGCGGCTCTCGTGCGGGTTCTCCTCTATGGCCCTGACGATCTGCTTGGAGGTGAACTTCTTGAGGTCGCGCAGGATGTCAGACATGCGGGCTGCACCGTTGGCCTTCGCCACCAGATGTACATGGTTGGTCATCAGACACCACGCATAGAGTTCAAGCCCCTTGTGCTGCTGGCAGTGGCGCAGGCTTTCCACGAATATGTCCTTGTAAGCCATTCGAGTGAACACATCCGTCCAGCCCACAGTTGCAAAGCTGATGAAGTAGATGCCGTCAGCGGCATGGAACTTATAGCGGGTGCTCATGTTGGGGGGGGGTATTCCGATGGAAAGCTAGGGATTGAGTGGCCTAACTGCCCAGTTACAAACTGGGCGCGTTATGTTCCACACAAGTCATCCTCCGGAAGACTTGCGCGAGCCAAATTGGCTGAACACTTAGCCGGGCGGGGTCAAAGCATCCGTAGCCCTTCATTGCACCACGACCTTTTGCACCGACCGCCCTCCGCGCCTGTCAGACACCTCCAGCAGGTAGATGCCGGGGGGGATGCCGCTGAGGTTGAGACCATGCCTGTCTGAACGCACCTGCTCCGCGAGCACCGCCCTGCCGCTCAGATCGTACAGTTGAAGCCTCTCCATGGGCCTTTGGGCCTGTATGTGCAGCAAGTCTTTGGCAGGGTTGGGGTGAACGGAAAAGTTTAGTTCCTCTACCTCCGCTACACTGTTCGGTATACTGTCAAGTGCGATGACGGAGACATCGTCAATGTAGTAGTATGCATGCACTCTTTCCCCAGAGTCGAGCAGAACAACACCGCTCTCATCGTCAAGGTTGAAATTGCCGATGGTGATGAACCGCTCTCCACCATATCTGCTATCGAAAGTATCGCGCACCTCTGTCCAATTCTCTTTGTCGTCAAAGACCATCCCTTCGGCACTCCTTACTTGCGGTATAAGGGCAAGTTCTGCAATGGAATAGTTATACCTGACAATCTGAGTATCGGAAAAATGTGCGCCTAATGTGCTTACGGCATGGAGATACTTATCGGCAAGACTGACGTGAAATACCACCTCATATCTCACCCCCGCCACAATAGGCTCTGTAAGCTCCACCTGCACGAACTCACGGCCGCTGTTATTATTAAACTCATACGCGAAAAATCCACCATATGCAACGCCCGAACGGGCATGTTGATGTCCGCGAGTATTACTTGGTACACTTGCGTATGGGTTCCCATTTTCGGGGTGAGAAGCACATTGATTGAAGTAGTCGGGTGAGCAAATGGGGCCAGAATCAGTCCAAGGAACAGCCAGCCATAGTCTATATGGACTACTACAGTTGGAATGAATTTCAAAGTCTCCATTAGGCACAAGATTGCCCTGCCCCATACAAGCAAGGGGCAGGGCAATGCATATGAGGAACAGGAATTTCATTCACGCATTATCACCAGACGTTCCGTCAATCTTACCTGACCATTCACATTGACACGGAACACATAGATGCCGGATGTGAGGCCCATGCTGATTTTCATTTCCTCGGCCGATTGAGCGAGTTGCATTTCATACATTGTTGCACCCAATACATTGAACACCTCAATATAACCGCGCTCACCTTCACCGAGCCCATATCTCAGGGTGATATCACCCGTGGAAGGATTAGGGTAAACTGCGAAGCCGTCACCTGTATCCTCAGTGATTGTCGGTTCGTCTTTCCAATGATAGTCTGCTGGTTCGAACACCCGCTCACATTCTGAAACGTAATTGCGTGGAAGTGTGTCGAGCTTCAACAGGGTGGAGCGTGCAATATGCACCCCGAAACCTTCATCAATGGGGCAAAGCTGCGCTATCTCACGCAGTCGTGCCTCCTGATTCCCCCCGATGGTCTTCAGATCACTGATGTTGGAATAAAGGATTCTGAGCACCTCTGCCAATCTCTGTTCAACGCGTGATTCCGAAATCAGACCATTGACCATTGCCATATGATCTGATGTACTGGCTGATACAAGGTCGCTGCCTCCTTTTCTGAGCACATTGAAGTCTTTCAGTGCCCGGTGCAACCGGCCCATGCTTCCTGTGCTACTGTTATTGAAGAAAGCTGTCAGGTCGTTGTGTGCATAGCGCATCTCCTCATCTACGAGCAGTTTTTTGTAAAGACCGTATTGCCCTGCCCAACGCATACTGCTGTCGCGCGCAGTCAACTCACCTTCACTCACGGTCAGCATGCTCAGGGCATTCTCCACCTCCGGGTTACCGTCCTGTTCTGTCTTGTAGTTCGGAGCCTCGAACATACACCCTGCTGTCCATGTGCCGCTAGTGGTGGTTGGTGTGGGCACAGCTTCTCCCCCGTCAATTTCAGTGAGATTTAATGGAAGGTAAGCCCCGCCACCTGTCCTGACAATAAATGGAGACTCGTTTCCATCCGACCCCACACCCCTTGCCTCAATGTTGGGCTCACTGCCCCACGACACCCACCGATTGTCATAAGGCGTGCCTGACACGCCCTGCGGGCCGATGATTCCATTGTTGAGCATGATGCCGCGGTGGTTGTCCTCCATGATGTTGGTGGCAAAGAGGGTGAGGGGCCGCATGTCGTTGTCGAAGATGAAGCCGTTGCCTATCTGGCGGGTCTCGTTGCAGAATATCCAGTTGTTGTTGCCGCTGCTGACGCGGATGCCGGTCTCCCACCAGTTCTCCTCGTCATCGGGGTGGGTGACGCGGTTGTCGATGATAAGGGTCTCATAGCAGTTCTGCACCAGTATGCCTGCCTGTGCATCGTTGGGCACCTTCTCGTGGCTTATGTCGTTGACATCACCGATATAGACGGCCCCGGTGCTGTTGACAAGGTCTATGGCCCCTTCGAGGTTGCGCACATGGATGCCGTTTGGCGCACGGTTAACAGTGTTGGCTACAATGCTCACTTTGTTGGGCGATGATGGGGTTATCTCATCCACGAAGATAGCGGTCATCTCTGAGAGTGGCGAAACCATGCCCGTGAAGTCTATGGCATTGCCTTCAATTTTGATCTCTGCTTCGGGGTTGTCGTAGCACGCGATCCCGAAGGGCATGTTCAAAAGCGTGTTGTCAACGATATCAATATCTCCATCACTTTGACCTGAGTTCGTGACATAGATACCCACGGTCTCATGTGTGGTGAAAGAATTCTCGATGAGATAGGCATTGGCCACGCCCGAAGCGTAAATGCCCACAGTACAGTTGTCGAATTCGTTGCCCTGAGCTGAGCTGCCCACTTTGAGATTGCCTATATTCTGAGCGAAAATGCCCATGTAGGTCATGTCGCTGGCCAACGGTGGCAGCAGGTTGGCATGCACTGGCGTTGTAAGGTTGATACTGGCAGTGGTCTGGCAGAGGAACCTGCTGTCGGTAATGGTCGTGGAGGGATAGACCGGTGCATTGAAAGGCGGGGTAAGGTAGATATGAAAGTAATTGCGGTTGAAGATAGCATTGTCCACCTCGTAATAGGTTCCAGACTTGATGTTGAGCCCATAATAGGCGTCCTCGATCAGTGACCCTTCATTGACTGTGACCGCTGACCCATTCAATGTGTAGATGCCGTTCCACATATTGTTGCATGCCTTGAGATGGGCTTCATCAGTAATGGTAAGGCTTGCTCCAGCATTGACCAGAATGCTGGCGTTAGGCCCCATGTTGACATCGGCCCCATCGAAGACGATGTCGGCACCCGTTTCAATGGTCATAAGACCATTTATGGCAAACGCACCTGTTAGTATCTGAGTACCGCTCATGCTGGCGTTGATGTAGGTAGTGGATCCGGAACTCGGCAAACAGCAATAGTCCGAGCTGATGATGATCTGGTCTGTAAGCTCACAGCCGTTCGGGCCTTGCACGGTGACGGTGTAGGTGGTGGTGGCCGCGCTGGGGTTCACCACTATCTCCATGTCGTTCTCCTGCCCTGCAAGGCTGGCATCTGACGGAGAGGCACTCCAAGTGTAAATGTTGCTGCCCGTGCCCGACCCTGTGACATTGAGGGTGATGGGCGATCCTGTGCGGCAGAGGCCGGCACCCTGTGTGATGGTGGGGGGGACTGCTGAGATGGAGACGTTGTCGATGAAGAAGCGGGTCTCATTGACCGGGTAGAATCCCCCGGCATGGTAGTACTCAAAAGGATAGTGTGTTCCGTGCGTCTGCGTGTACTCTCCGTTAGGGTCTTCAACTTCTCCATACGGATATATGCCACCGATGTACATCCAAGTGAAGTCATCATTGGCGGCAAATGTGGTCTCGCAATGATGCCATTCAGTGTACCCATGGAGAAAACCACCAGTCAGATTGGGGGTGAAGCTGAGTATCTGAGAACCTGGCAAATCACTTGGGGAGATACTGTAACCGTTGTCGAACACCGACCATGTGGACGGACACAGATAGCCGTCAGTGAAACCTACGTTGATTCTCGATGTTCGCACAGACCTATTAGATAGCCGTGCATCCAAAGACACCTTGTAGACCTGATTCGGGTTGAGCCCGTCCATCAGTTTGGTAACGAGGTATGAGTGTGAGAATGCCGTTGACAAGCCATACGAAGCCCAGGTTCTAAGGACGGCATAAGAACTGTTCTCATCTGCACTGGATTCACCCGGTTCGTAGACAGGTATGCCAACGGTAAACATGTTGTTGGGAACGGAGAAATCAGAATCAGAATTCTCACCGACACAGAAGTCCGGTATAAGTTGATGCTCATATCCATTGACATCGTCACATGCAAATTCCAGCGGGACGCACTCCCCTTCATATTCTTCGGCATCAGGGTCTCGAATCCAACAATACAAGTTTGCGGCCTCATGCATTTCGTCCGGATTCTCGAAACGCCCGGTGAAAGTCCCGTTACCAACAAAATCGCAGGCTATGTCTTGTTCACAGTTACATTCAAGGAAATCAGCTGGCAATGCACTCAAAGTCTTCGACACTTCACCAACCACATGTCCCGCATTATTAACTGCCATCAATGTGACTTTATGATTCCCTACTGAGAACGCATGAATAAAGTCTGTGGAATACGGAAGAGTGTCCCCGCAAATTCCAAGATACCAGCAATCGTTGACAGCCCAGACGTATTGGAAGTGAGCAGGATAATTCTGACTTAGGTTGTTGAAAGTGACAATGTCCCCTTCCCATATTGTGTCAGTTGGCGTCCAGTCAAAATCCACCTTTCTTCCGCACAGACTCATCGCATCATCATGCTCCAGAATGAATGCATTGAAAGTCGCCACCGAATTGGTGGTCTGCACTGTACCCTTGTGGATGTTGCCGGTGGTGGCCCCGTTGCCGAGGTCTTTCCACTGAGAGCCATTCCAACTGGCCACGTGTATGGCTGATAAAGGTGTATTCATGATGCACGAGGTGAGGGTGTCCCAGCTGAGGGTCACTTTGGGAGTACTTACACCTACCACCCGCGTGAGTGTCCAATACTCGTTCTTGCTCAGGTAGTTGAGGCTCGCATCTTTGGACGCATGGCTGTAGACTGGGTCGCTGTCGCTCTCGAAATACTCCGCCTTAAAGGAATGGGTGGATGAGGCGGGCGCAGTGATGCTGATGGGTCTGTAGTGCCCATTCCTCCCTACGGGAAAGGTGAACGCCTGATTGCCCTTCTTGAGCACCGGGCCTTCGATGTGGGAGAGGTGGGAGGTGCCGCTTGCGGTGGCCCCGTTGATGATGGTGACCTGCGCCCCGCTTTCGCAGCGCACTACGCCCTTGGTCAGGTTGAGCAACGAGATGATGGTGAGGGTTCCGCTTAGATGAACCGCACCCGATGGTTTATTGACCGTGACGGTCCTGCCGGATACGCTACCCTCAGCAGAAATAGAGAATTGCTGCAATCCTGAACCTGCAAGCACTACGGCCCCTGACCCGCCTGTACTACCAAGGTCGAAACCTCTTCCCGGATTGCTGAGGTGCAAATCGAGCAGAAAAGTGTCTGGCTGCGGATATCCCAAGGTGATGCTGTTGCCGGGAGCCTCATTTCTGATCCAAGTAGCAGCTTCCCATATGTTATTACCGAACACGCTGTTCGCCCCTCCGGTCTTTGTGATGTGCGCTTGCTCCTTGAACCGAGAACCGCTGATACCAATGACCTGACCGTGGAGTTGAAGCTCGCATTCCACTGTTACACCTGTGATGGTGATGGCCGAGGTGGACGTCTTCTTCACAAGCCCATCTTGCACCAATCCGCCTGTCATACTCAGAGTACCATTCACCGTGAGTGTGTCACCGTTGAGGTCGAGCTGCCCGCCTGTGATGCTGAAATTGGCGATGGTGACATTGCCGCTGAGCACGGGTTTGTTGGTGGTGTTGGGTATGGCCACATGGTCTATGGTGGCGGGCACACCCGAAGGCGACCAGTTGGAGGCGGTGTTCCATGCGGTGCTGGTGGCACCCGTCCATGTGCGGGAGGTCTGGGCAAAAGCCGTCCCTCCCAACCACGGGGGCAATGCCATTAGGATGGTAAGCAATAGGAACAGGGGTGTGTGGTGGGTGTTGTTGTTGGTTCTCATGGTGTTGGTTTTTGAGAGGTTGATGGTTTTGGTTTTGATTTGCTGTTGGAGGTGTTATGATTGCTCAGGGGTCATCATCATCTCATAATGCCCCTCCTGCCCGTTCACCTCGAAGATCCTGCGGAACACGGTGAGGAACCGCTCCTTGCTGTCGTCCGTGTCGGAGATGTGAAGCTCGTCTGCGATGTCGTGCGAGCCACCGTGCGCCCAGCTCAGAAGCGATTCGCAGAGCACCTGATCACGGGGGCTGTCCTTGAAGCTTTCGGGCAGTTTGGAGATGTTGCCGCTCACTCCCAGCACGGTGAAGTAGTACTCCAATATGCGTCTCATGGCGTTCTGCACCCCGATGGCCGATGTGCTGTTGCTGTCGCGCACCTCGTTCCACAGCAGTTGGTAGGTGCTGGATACGGGGTTCTTTTTATGCGCCACAACCTCTGACCAGCGGCCACGCTTGCGCAGCACCCAAAAAGCAGGAGGTGTACCCTTTCTGTCCTCTCTCCTTTCAAATGCGACTTGTTTCTGGAAATAGGCGTTGTGGGTCAGGATGATGAGCTGGGCGATGTTGCCTTTGCCCTCCCGCACATCACGGATATGTCTGCGCAGCAGCGAGCTGACCACGAACAGCACATTGCTGTCGAGGCTGGAGATGGGGTCGTCCACCACTATGACGCGCCTCTCGTTCATGGCCTCCTCGGTGAGGCCGCCCACCATCAGGCGGTAGAAGTAGAGGAAGGAGATGAAGGTGGTCTCGCCCTCGCTCAGGGTGTCGGTGGCGGGGGTACCGTCAGGGCGTTTGATGCGGTAGCACCCGGGGTTCTCCTCCGACACTGCCAGCCGGAAGTTGTTGAACTCTAACAATTCCAATAAACCGTTGATCTCGGTGACCGATGCCTCCACGCCCGCCATGCCCTTGGTCAGCTCTTTCAGTTCCGCACTCAGTAACGTGCCCTGCTGTACGGTGGCCGCATAACGCTCCTCGGCTTCTTTGAGGCTCTTGTTCAGCCCAGCGATGGTCTTCGTGTAGGTGCTGCGCACGGTGGTCGACTGTTCCACCAAGTACCGCCATACGGCCCTTGTGAGGCTCATGCGCTCGGTGCGGATGCTCTTGACGGTGGTGTTGTGCTCCGAGATGCGCTCATTGGCCGTGTCGATGCGCGCCATGACCCTTTCGAGCGGGGCGGCAACGGAGGGCAGCTCCACCTTGCGGCTCGGCTCCTTGAGCTTGGTGTCCATGGCCGCGATGGCCGCTTCGAGGGTTGCGCGGAGTGCCTCCACCTCGGCCGTGAACGCCTCGGTATCCAGTTTGGTGTGGGGGTTGCGCTGCTCGGCAGTGAGGGTGGTGGCGACAAGCTCCCTGAGCCCCTGGGCCTCCGCAGCGTACTCCCCGCGCAGGTCGGAGAGCTGCTTGAGCGACTGCGCTTAGCTCTCGTCAAAGAACTGCTCCAACTGCTGGCGCAACGCCTCGGTGACGGTGGGCTGCTGGCAGAAGGGGCAGGTGTCGCTGTCGGTGAGGTAGCCTCGGCCGGTGTTGACCCAATCGCTGTTCTCCAAACGGCCTATGAGGGCGGCAATGGGCACATCGCCTTTGCCCACGATGGGCGTGGCCCAGATGCCATCCTGCTCCAGCTCCAGCAGACGGGCCGCCTGCGGGCGGGGCAGGAACTCCAGCGGAGCCGGGTCGCCCTTGAAGGCCACGGCCGCCCGCTCCTTCAACTCCTCCAAGGTGGACAGCTCGGCTGTGTTGGATCTGGCCTCTTGAAGCAGCTTGTCGCGAAATGTCAGTGTGCGGCTGGCCCCTTTGAAGGCCGGGGCGAATGCGTCCTTGTGTTTCTTGTGGAGCGTGTCCCACTCATGCTTGGTGAAATCCTCGTTGGCCTTCTCCAATTTACCTTTGTACTCCGCCACGTTGGCCCGCTGCTGGGTTGCAGTGACGAGCAGGGCTTTCCGTTCCTCCTCCTTGGCCTTGCGCTGCTCCAAGCGGCCCACGCTGTCCTCGCCCATGGTGAACACCCCGGGGATGTCTGCCTGCCTGAGGTTGGCCTCCCTGAACCGTTTGTTATAGACATGCACGGCCAGCCGCTCCCCATTGGCCCATTGCAGCTCGCAGTGCTTAAAATCCTCGCTTGCCGGATTGGCGATGCAGTTGCTCAGGGTGGTCTTGCCGCTGCCGTTACTCCCGAAGATGAAGCTGACTGGCTGCAGGCCGCTGATGGTCACACCCTCGGCAGGGTAGGTGGCAACGGAACGTAGGGTGAGGGAGGTGAGCATGGGAATCAGTTAAGCGAATTCGAGTTATTTAATCACATGCACCACGCCCTTCCTCCTCCCGCCATCGGGCAGGGTGAGGATGTAGTAATAGACCCCTGCGGTGACGTTGGCGGCATCCCAGCCGTTGTCATAGTTCTCTGACCGATAGACCTCGCGCCCCCAGCGGCTGTAGATGACAAGGGCGCTGCCTTCGGGGAGATGCTCCATCTCGAAATGGTCGTTGATGCCATCGCCATCGGGGGTGAATGCAGTGGGGATGCGCAGAGTGTCGGCTCCGGGTTCCTCCTCCGAGCAGCTCACAAGGCCGTTGGTGTACGCATAGGAGTCGATGAAATTGGGGAGGCCGAAGCTCAAAGCCCTGCCTTGCAGCCAAATAGCAGAATCCTCAAGACTGCAGGCAAGGCCTATATTGTTAGGTTCATGAATGACATCTAAGTATGAATACCCATTATACCTCGCCAGATAGATCTTGCCGTTGTTGGAAAGTTGTAATCCATATGTTGTAACCTGAGAGATAGTGGTTCTGGAATCTCGTATGGCCTCAGCGTTCCCTGCCATAAGATCATATTGATACAGCCCATTGTTGTTCAACACGCATGACATGTACAGTTTAGTATTGTCCGGAGAGAATGATAGTCCGTAATGATTGAAATTGGTGTTTGTCTGAATAGAGATACAGTTGGTCACCACCCCTGTGGAAGAGTTGAAATCGCACAGTTCAGCGATGGCGGGAAATGAATTTGCATTGACGACAGCGAGCCTTGTTCCGTCAGGAGAAAATCTAATCTGACCGATTGCAGATCCAGTTCCCTGAAAGCTCAACGGGTGGGGATGTACAGATCCTGCTGCCGAAATGACCACATCCCCGATGCCATCAGGGGTGAGATGGTAGGTATAGAACCTGTCTGAATAGAACTTGTGTGTCACCACCCAGTAATCAGTTCCATTCGCATGGCGCACCGCGCTGAGCTTTTCTGCCACGGTGTCGAGCAACAGGATGTTCTTCTGCCCCTCCACTACATTGCCCATGCTATCATTCAAGCACATGTCCACCACCGAATACCGCAAGCCATTTTTCAGGTCGCTTTCATAGAATCCATCGGTGGTGAACACATAGAAGTACCGATTGCTTTCGGGAAGGGGCACAATCAATGCCCCTTGTGTGGAAGAGAAATGTCCAAGAAGACCGTCACCGTTCGGCATCACCTGATGATAGCGGTACCATATCTTCTCCCCGTTGGTGTAGAACAGCAGATTTCCTTCGCTGTCGCATATCGCAGAGCCTGCCTCTGAGTGCGAAGGAAGACCTTGCCTATGTATCTCTCCGTCTGTCAACAGAACGGGTTCACCGCTGCTGAAGTCTAATCCTAATCCGTCTGCGAAGTACCAACGATTGCCTTGCTTTTGAGCAAAAACAGAAATAACTGCGCACAGCGTCAGCAAGATGATGCCGACTGCCGTGCGCAGTATTCTGCAAGCGATTGTCGTCATTGAGGCTCAGTTGCTCTTGACCATCCTCCTTGTCTCCACCGTGTGGCCATCGGCCATGAGGCTGTAGGTGTAGACCCCTGATGCCAGACCATCGGCCTGCAGGGTGAGGGAGGCATGGCCCCGGTCGGTCAAAGTTACCTCGCGCAGCGTCCGGCCCGACTGGTCATGGAATATCATCACGGCTGTTCTCACAGTATTGGGCAGGTAGTAGGCGATCACAGTGCCATCGGTGAAGGGGTTGGGGCAGCAGCGTGGCGTGCGTAGGGTCTGAGGTGGAGTTCTGGCAGAGGAACTTGCTGCGCCTGATCCGATACACGGGATAGGTGGGAGTGCCGGAGAACTGCTTGAGGCGCACGTGCATGTGGTTCTTGTTGAAGTTGGCCTGATCGATGCTGTAGAATGCACCGTCAAAGATGTCGAGGGCTATCTCGGCATCCTCTATGATGGAGTTGCCGGTGACCCGCACGAACGACCCGTTCTCGGCCTCGATGCCATCCCACATGTCGCCACAGGCATAGAAGTGTGATTTGGTGTAGATGTTGAGCGTGCGGTACTGCTTCACTATGATCTTGGCGTGCGCACGGAAGGCCGCATCGGGATGAGGTTCATAGCATCCATAGCCCCTCATTGCACCACCACCTTTTGCACTGACCGCCCTCCGTGCCTATCAGACACCTCCAGCAGGTAGATGCCGGGGGGGATGCCGCTGAGGTTGAGACCATGCCTGTCTGAACGCACCTGCTCCGCGAGCACCGCCCTGCCGCTCAGATCGTACAGTTGAAGCCTCTCCATGGGCCTTTGGGCCTGAATGTGCAGCAAGTCTTTGGCAGGATTGGGGTGAACCGAAAAGTTTAGTTCCTCTACCTCCGTTACGCTGTTGGGTATGCTGTCTATCGCCACTACGGAGACATCGTCTATGTAGTAATAGGACCTTGCAGCATGCATGTTGGTAGCACCAGAATCAACAAAGGTGACATTGCTTAAGGAGTCAGGCAGGAAATTACCAATGAGCATATAGCGTTCTCCTCCGTATCGGCTACTGAAAGTATCCCGCACCTCTGTCCAGCTTGCCTTGTCATTGAAAACAAAGCCTTCTGGGCTCTGTATCTGCGGCTCCACGTTAAGCACATCCCCATTTTCCCTATACACATGGGATTCAGAAAAGTACGCCCCCAATGAACCTGTGGCAAGGCCGAACATGTCCGCAAGACTCACGTGGAAGGAGACCTCATATCGCACACTGGCGTAAATCGGTTCGGTCAGCTCAATTTGAAGATACTCCCTGAAATCGGGGTATAGTTCCTGATTGGATACCGCATAAAAACCCGAATAACCAATGCCTGAACGTGCATGTTGAACTCCTGAAGTGTTTCTGGGAACCCCAACCCTAAAAAACGTGTCTGATGCCGAAATTATCGGGGTGCAACAAGAATGATAGTAATCGGGAGTGCATTCTATGCCTGATGAATGCCATAGAATCGCAAGCTCTATCTGCGCGGGAACCCAAGGGCAAATGTCAAAATCTTCAAAGCTCGGATTAGGCACAAGATTGCCCTGCCCCATGCACATTAGGGGCAGGACAATCAATGGTATGAACAGACTTCGCATTGGTTGATGATTCTGGGGTTATCCTTCGCTGAATCTCACCGTACTACGCTTATCCGCTCATTTAGTTTTCGTTCTCCATTAACCTCAATGTTCATAAGGTAGATGCCAGCTGGTATGTGTTTCAGCTCCAACTCAGCAGTGCTTTGTTCGGCATTGAGCATCTTCTCCAAAACAAGCGAACCTAAAGTGCTATACACCCTCAATACTCCTGTATCGCCTTGTCCGAGGACATAGGATACTGTCATGCGACCATTGTTGGGGTTGGGATAGACAGTGAGCGTGCGCCCATCTATCGGACTGTCTTGTTTCCAATTATCCGCAATATCGGGCCACACAAGCTCGCACTCGTTCATGTAACCCTTGGGCAATGTGTCGATACTGAGCAGTGCTGCACGGGCAATGTGAACCGCCAGGCCATCGTCCAATGGGCAGAGTTTGGCTATTTCACTGAGCCTTGCTACATTTTCATCGCCCATGTCCTGCAAGTTGGTGGCATTCGCGTACAGGACATTCAGTACATCGTACAGGGTCTGCTCCACTCGGTTCAGCGGCTGAACACTCTGCAAGGCAGTAAAACCATCGGAAACAGTTTCTGCATCTGCATGGTGTGCCGCTCTGAATCCACCGATGGCCTGATGGAGACTGCCCATGCCGCCTGCTTGCCTTTCATTGTAAAAGTTGACCAGAGTCTCATCAGCGTACCGCAGTCCCTCATCCGTTATCAGCCGCTTGTAGAGGTTATACTCGCCCATCCATCGTATGCTCTGACCCCGCTCGGTCTCAGACCCTTCTTCGGATATGATGGACAATGCTTCTTGCACAGCGTCCGATTCTCCGTCTTCTGTCTTGAACGATGCGCCATCAGTATAAACACAACCGCCTGTCCATGAACCGCTTGTTGTGATTTTTGTTACTGAAACGGCTCCGCCCCCGCCATTCTCATTGAACTGCGGGTTGTATGGCGAAGCCGACCGCACATAGAACCTGCTCTGGTCTCCATCAGACCCGAACACCAGCGTATTTGGATTGCTCGGACTCCACCCTGTGCCCAGCCATCGGTTGTCACGGGGGTTGCCGCTGCTGCCCTGCTGGCCCACATAGCCCCAGTTGAGCAGCAGGCCCGTCTGGTTGTTGTCGAGCGTGTTGTTGATGATGTCGGTGTTGGGGCGTATGTCGCCATCGACCCACATGCCAC
>CAZCNS010000010.1:0-154734 GCA_964500205.1 uncultured Chryseobacterium sp.
CCTGAATAACGATTATCTACATCTGAAGAACAGTTGTCTTCATCTGAAGAACAATTATCTACATCTGAGAAACGGTCTTATACACCAGAACGGCATGCTCACCCCACTGTGGCCGTGTCATCGGCCCACAACCCAACATCAGCATATCCTTAAGAGAGCCTCAGCCCAAGGCCTCAAAGCGCCTCCCCGTATATCCGCCTGAAATCCTCCCTTGTCACAGGCTTCGGGTTGTTCGGATGGCAGAAGTCCGCAAACGCCAGGTCCGACAGCTCCTCCAAGTGTTCCTCACACACCCCTATGCCCGACAGACGCGTGGGCAGGCCCAGCCGCTCGTTCAGCGCGAACAACGCATCGATCAGCGCATTGCCATCTCCGCCCTTGATACCGAACGAATGCGCCATGGCAGCAAAGCGCGGCTCAAAACCGCTGAGGTTGAAGCGCATCCCGTACGGCAGGTTCACCGCATTGGCCAGTCCGTGGTGCGTGTCCAGCAACTGAGACAGCGGGTGCGCCAGCGAATGCACCACACCCAATCCCTTCTGAAACGCCACCGCGCCCATCAGGCTCGCCAGCAGCATGTCCGCACGGGCCTGCACATCGCTGCCCTCATGCGTGGCCTTCTCTATGGCCCCCGCGATCAGCGCGATGCCCTCCAGCGCGATGCCGTCACACATCGGGTGGTAGTTCTTGGCCAGGTACGCCTCCATGTTGTGCGTCAGTGCGTCCATTCCTGTGGCGGCCGTCACCGCAGCCGGTAGTCCGACCGTAAGCACCGGATCCGCGAACACCCGCTTCGCCAGCAGCTTGGGCGAGAACAGGATCTTCTTCTGGTGGGTCACATCATCCGCGATGATCGCACTGCGCCCCACCTCACTGCCCGTGCCGCTCGTGGTGGGCACCGTTACGAAATAGGGCACCTCGCCCGTAACGAACTGGTCACCACCGATGAGGTCATCATAGTCGAAAAGATCGCGGTGGTGATTGATGGCCAACGCGATGGCACGTGCCACATCCAGGGCCACTCCGCCACCGATGCCCACGATGCTGTCGCAACCATTGCTGAGGTAGGCCACCTTCCCGTTCAGCACATCCGACTTCACGGGGTTCTTGTGCATCTCGGCATAGACCTGCGGCACGAGTCCACCCTTGCGCATGGCATCCAGCAGGTCACCGAAGAAAGGCAGGGTCGCCACTACGGGGTCGGTTACCACCAGCGGGCGTGAGAGGCCCGTTTCCTTCAAATGGGGAACAAGCTCTTGGATGGCACCCGCCCCGAAGCGGATCACGGTAGGGAAGTTGAACTGGGAGATAGCACTCATCTGGTGTAAGTTTTCTGAGGAGGCAAAGCTATGGGAAGCCCTGTTGCATCATTCGTATAAGGGCAACAAAAAAGCCCCGAGGTACAGACCTCAGGGCTTCGACTTCAACGGGTGGATGATGGGGCTCGAACCCACGACCTCCGGAACCACAATCCAGCGCTCTAACCAACTGAGCTACAACCACCGTTTCGGGGGCGCAAAGATAATGTTCCGTTCATCAAAAAACATCATCAGAAAAAATCATGATACCGAACTGCGAACAGACCGGAATGACCCTGCCGCTGCACATAGCTTTGGCACCCCGCTCGGGCAATGACCGCGCGAACTGAACTACATGGAACCGAGCACAGGAAGGGCCTACCTGCAATTGCACACCGCGATATTCCTCTGGGGATTCACCGGTATTCTGGGCAGGCTCATCAGCCTACCGGAATTCCCACTGGTCTGGTGGCGCATTCTCATCACGGTGGCAGTGCTCGGTGCATTCCTCCGCTTGCGCAAGGAGTTGGAGTCGCCACCATGGCATGAGATGTGGAAGATCATCAGGGTCGGGGTGCTCATCTCCCTGCATTGGATCACGTTCTACGGCAGCATCAAGTATTCCAATGTGTCCATCGCTTTGAGCTGCATTGCCAGCACGGCCATGTTCACCGCCATCATCGAACCGATAAGGAACCGCAAGCGGCCCGTGCCGCTCGAAGTGATGCTCGGTGCGCTTACGGTGGTGGGCATCTACCTCATCTTCAAATTCCAGCAGCTTTACGCCACAGGCATAGCGCTGGGTTTGGTGAGTGCATTTCTCAGTGCATGGTTCACCATCGAAAACAAAACACTTCTGACCACGCATGGGCCGCGCAACCTGCTTTTCTATGAGCTGTCGGCCGCCTTGGCGATGCTCAGCGTGTCGCTTCCCATCTACATGCTGGTCGTGCCCGATGCGCAGGTCATACCCACCCTGCCCGACACCGGCTACCTGCTGCTGCTCAGTGTTATCTGCACGGTGTATGCCATGCAGCTCTCCTACCAGGCATTGCAGCACGTCTCGGCCTTTGTGATGAACCTGTCCATCAATTTGGAGCCCATCTACTCCATCGTGCTGGCCATCATCATTTTCGGGGAGAACCGCGAGCTGAACGCGGGCTTCTACATCGGTTCCGGCATCATCATCGGCTCTGTGGCGCTCCATGCCATCGTGGACTATTGGCAGCGTGTGCGCAGCCGGAGGAGGAGCATCCTCGCACCCTGATTCACATCGGCCCCATCGGGGTGCGGATGGCTTTCTGACCATTGCACTTGCGCCCCTTACCAGTGGAAGCGCACGAACCGAAAAGCAGGGCGGCCATCAGTGCGACCACGAGCAGCAAAAGTGTTTTTCTCATCATCATGAACCGTTAACGGAGCGTGGCGTTGGTTATTGCAAAGAAGCGGATTCCCGACCGTTTCTCCCCTCCCCTACCTTTGCACCGCATGGAAGCCATCTCACAAGCATCGCGCTATCTCTCACTGGTAAAATTCTCACACACGGTGTTCGCGATGCCGTTCGCGCTCATCGGGTTCTTCCTCGCAGTGCGCGCCACCGATGCGTCCCTCGATTGGCTGCTGCTGGTGAAAGTGGTGCTGTGCATGGTCTTCGCCCGCAATGCAGCCATGGCCTTCAACCGCTACATCGACAGGAACATCGACTCGCGCAACCCGCGCACCGCCATCCGCGAGATACCTTCAGGCGTGGTCAATGCCGACTCGGCACGCATGTTCGTCATCTTGAACTGCGTGGCATTCGTTGCCGTCACATGGTTCATCAACCCGCTATGCTTCTATCTGTCGCCCGTGGCACTGGCGGTGGTTCTCGGATATAGCCTCACGAAACGCTTCACCGCGCTTTGCCACCTGGTGCTGGGCCTCGGCCTCTCGCTTGCGCCCATTGGGGCATGGCTGGCCGTGACGGGCCGTTTCGAGCTGCTACCGCTGCTGTTCAGCTTCGCGGTGCTGTTCTGGGTATCGGGTTTTGACATCATCTACGCCTTACAGGACGAAGAATTCGACCGCGCTAACGGCCTATTCTCCATACCCGTATGGCTGGGAGGAAAAGGCGCATTGCGGCTCTCCGAGTTCCTGCATCTGCTCGCATTCGCATCATTGTTGGGCGCAGGACTCATCGGGCCATTCTCCCCCATCTATTGGGCGGGGTTCGCCATATTCTCTGGACTGCTGTTCTATCAGCACATGATTGTAAAGCATGATGACCTGAGCCGCGTGAACATGGCATTCTTCACCACCAATGGGGTAGCGAGTGTGGTCTTCGCAGTGTTCGTCATCTCAGACCTGATGCTGTGGAACTGAGAATAGCACTACCGGGCGAGATGCCTCCTGAGCATTTCTTTGACACGCGCTACGAGGTGCTGCGCAAACCCCTCGGTGCGCCACGCGGCTCGGAGCGCATTACGGGCGATGACAACGCCATCAACATTTGGATTGAGGTAAACGGAACAGCAGTGGCCGTGGGCCGGTCTCACCTCATCCCGCCAAGGGCGGACGGCTCTGCCAACGATGCGGCTGCCGCCAGTGTCTGTCCTCCATTCCAACCGCTCTGTCAGGATTATTCTCCAGAAAAGGACGACAACGGCATCCTGATTCCGCACGACCTGCGGCCTGCATTTCAGACAAGGCAGATGGGCACCCTGGAACATTACCGCGGGCAAGGGCTGGCGGCAAGGGTGCTCAAAGCTTTGGAGGAAGAATCCGTTAGGCTGTGGCATGCGCGAACGGGATGGCTTCAGGCGCGCATCGTGGCACTGCCGTTCTATGTCTCGCAAGGATGGACATGCTTCGGGCCAGAATATGATGTGCCCAACGTTGGCCCGCACAGAAGCGCATGGAAACTGGTGGGATGAGACGCACCATCATCATACTTGCAAGTCTGATGGCCCTTCCCTGGTCGGGTTATCTGCTATGGACCTCCTACGTTCCCTCAGGACTCAAGCTGTCCAATTTGGAGAATGGGCGGGTCATCGCACTCGGCCATGCCGGGATGGGAACGCGCTCATGGTATACCATCAACACCCTTTCCTCATTTGAAAAGGCCAAGAGAACCGAGGCAGACGGCACCGAAATGGATGTGCAGCTCACTGCTGACGGTCATTTGGCGGTGTTTCACAACTCACATACCAAAGGACTGAAATGCCCCATGCTCATCGGGCAGCATACGATGGACGAGCTGCGCGGCTGTGATAAAACCATGCTTACCGTGGATGATGCCATGGGAATCGGTTGGTCTGCCGGCAGCGTCATTTCCCTTGACGTGAAACTGCACATGAACGATATCGGCTACCGCATGCGTTTCGCAGACAGTCTCGCCCGGATTCAAGAAAAATATCCCGAGCTGCGCATCCTGATGGAATCGCCCGACACGGCATTCCTGCGTCTGCTGATAGACAGAGGCGTCACCCAAGGGCTTTATCTCTACACTTCGACCCCCGAAGACGCGCTACTCGTTGCGGAGCCTATGGGACTGGAGGGGCTTTCCATCAGAAATGAGTTCATCAGCGAAGAGCAGGTGAAAGCATTGCAACATGCTGGTATCCGTGTGATGCTGTGGGGCGTGGGCACGCGCCACCATAACCGGCAAGCATTGCTCAAAGGCCCCGACCTGATCCAAAGCGACAGGCTGTCGCACATGGCAGGGCTGGCGCAGAAGGCTGCTCATAGCCGCTGACGCACCAGCATGCTGGGCTCGCGGATGTCGGGAGTCTCCAGTAGGAAATAGGCATAGCCATTGCGCACCAGAAGGTTGGGCGCATTCTGTGCCTCACGGAGCCGCGTACGGGCCACGATACTGCCATCTGCGAGGTCGATCTCTGCGAGATAAGATCTTGGCCCACGGTTCATCAGCGCATAGATCCTACCGGAGTCGTGGTCGGCTATCAGTCTATTCGACCACTCCCGCACCTCGTGATGAACAATGGGAAAAGTGCGCACCGCCCTGCCATCACTGGCGTGGACGTGGCACAGACCAAGGGCATGATCGAAAATGTAGATGCTGTCGCGTAGGGCGAACATCGGGCTGTAGTTCGGCCCCTCGCTGAACATGTTCCACACCCGGAAACGGTCATTCTCCATGAAATTGTGACCCAGTTTCTGCCTACCAAGAGCATATTTCAAAGATGAGCTCCCCAGAAATTCCTCGAAGCTCCTCGCCAGCACTGCACCGGGCATGTACCGCCTCACGATACGGCCTCGGTCGCGCCCCCAAAGCTCATCGGTTCTGACGCCACGCTCGCTGAACAGAGGGTCGTAGGGCGAGTAGGAATATCCCAACGGCATATCGAATCGGCCCAGCCAGCGGCTTGCGGCCATACGATGCCTGAAAACATTGTAGCGCAACACGTTGTAGGAATCCTCCATCTCGCGTAGCGCATACTGGTCGGTGAGTTGCCTCAGGAGGATCGGGACGCGGGTCTCGCGATGGTAGCCGTAGTGATTGACCTCATGGCCAGCCTTCATGTGAGATGAGAAGAAGATGTGGCTGTCGGTGCTGGCGGCACAGTCGGCAATCTTTTCCGTGAAATATGCTCGGTTGAAAGCGTATGGCAGGCCCAGCTCACCATCCAAGAATTCCACCTGATACACGCTGTCATTCCCGAAGAGATGAATGTGCCCGAGGCAGTCGCGGTAAAGACTCTCGCCCTTTTTGCCGACAGACAGTTCCGCCAACCGCACCATGTCCTGCGACTTGAGCACCAGCTTGCGCTCCCCATTCTCGGCCAACAGCATCAGCAGGTCACCGTCCAGAAAGGCGATGTCGAACAACACAGCCCCTCTTCGCTTGAAAAGAACGCTGTGATCCTGCGCCACCACATCCACGGCATCGAGCATCGTTGACCTCCTCGTCATGGTGAAGGTGAGCTGCAGCGGACTGCCCCCCTCCTCCTCTATCATCTCCTGCGTGATATTTAACAATTCGGGGTGATAGCCCACGTGCGAGATGCGGAGCAACGCCCCCTCATCGGTGATGTCCATTCTGAAAAAACCCCGTGCATCGGTAATCACACCTTCGTGCGCATCCACATTCATCACATGGGCATCAGAGAGCGACCAGCCATTGGGTGCGAGCACACGGCCCACCACTCGCACCGTCTCCTGCGACCATGCACAGTTCGCCATCAGAGCCGACATTAGGATGGAAAGTACAGCGGGCCGCATGTCAAAGGGCTTAAGATTCATCCAAGTACAGCAAAAAGCAGGCGCAAATGGCGAGAATGCCGTTTTCTAATGAAGAACTCATCACGCCATCGACTCGAACGCACCGTTACCTTTGAACACAACCGTATTCTACTGATGAACAAAAAGACCTTACTCCGCGGCTTGGTGCTGCTGCTTGCCATTCCTACCATCATTGCCGCAGCGGCCTATATGGCTTTCGACCGGGCAGAACCGGTGGGCAGCTCCGGTCCTGAGGCCGACCTGCTCGCCCATCGGATGCTCGATGCGCTGAACGTGGCCGCATGGGACACCACGCGCTTCGTGCAATGGACCTTCAGGGACAAACATCACTACCTCTGGGACAGGGAGCTCAACCTCGTGCGATTCAGCAAGGAAGGAATGGAGGTGCTGCTCGATGCCAACGAGATCACTGGTACGGCCATGCAGGACGGAAAGCGACTCGATGGCCAGAAAGCCGATGAGGCTATTGCCAACGCATGGCGCAACTTCTGCAATGACGGTTTCTGGCTCTATGCTCCTTTCAAGGTGTTTGATGATGGCACAGTGCGCAGCATCGTCAAGATGGAGGACGGCAGCGAGGCCCTCAAGGTGACCTACATGGAGGGGGGCGTGACCCCTGGTGACAGCTACTTGTGGATACTCGGCAGCGATGACCGCCCCACCGATTGGCGCATGTGGGTCAGCATTCTGCCCGTTGGCGGGGTGGCTTTCCGCATCACACAATGGGAGCAACTACCGTCCGGAGCTTGGCTCCCTCTCCGACATGAGGGCGACCTGTTCAGTCTTGCCATCACAAATGTGAGGTCAGCCCAGCAGCTCTCGGAGTTGGGACTGCCGTCCGACCTTTTCGAGAATGCGGACTGAGACCTGATGTCAGGCGTACTGCCTGAAGATCTTCAGTTTCCCGCGCAGTTCCTCTACCTCGACCTTCAGGTTCTCGATGTTCTTCTGAGCGGCCTCCAAAAGCGGGTTAGTGCCCTTCATGGACGATGAGAAGAACGAGATGTTGTTCTCCATCTTGAACAGCTCGGATTCCTTCTCCTTGAGCTTCTGCTGGAGTTGGCGCATCTCGCGCTCCACTTGGCGGCTGCCGTCCTTGTCGGTGGCAAGGCGTTCGAGGCGGTCTTTCACCCGGATGTTGCGCACCTGATCCTTGGCAAGGCCCATCCGTGAATAGAGCGCGTCAAGGGCCTTCTTGAACGCTGCATCGATGCGTTCCATGTCCTTGCGGGGCACATGCCCCAGATTGGCCCACCGGTCGATAAGCGCCTTGATGGCAGCGCGCTGCTCATCGGGTTCGCCTTCCAGCTTGGTGTTGGCCAACTCTTTCAGAAAATCCTCCTTGGCCTTGAGGTTGTCGGCAAGTCGGTCGTCCAGCGTATCGAAATACTCCTTCTTGTTCTCAAAAAACTTATCGCAGGCCGCACGGAAGGTCTTCCAGAGCCGCTGGTCGTCACGCGGCCCGGCCGACCCCAACTTCTTCCATTGGTCCTGAATGCGCTTAAGCTGCTCGGTGGTGTCCTTCCAGTCGGTGCTGTCTTTCAGTTCCTCAGCCTTGGCAATGAGCTTCTCCTTGGCATCCTTGTGCTCCTTATAGGTTTCACGTACTTCTCCGAGTGCAGACCGCTTGGCTGCGAAAAAAGCATCCTGCGCCTCTCTGAACTCCTTCCACACCTTGTTGCCTGCCTTCTTGTCCACCGTGCCCAATTGCTTCCAGAGCTCCTTCAGTTCCTCGATGCGCTTGGTGGCGACATTGAATTTCTGAAGCGTGTCACCGCACCACTCCGCCATGCCAGCCACCTCTGCCACCATGGCCTGCCGAGCTGCGAGGTTCTGTGCCATCTCTTCTTTGATGGCACCATAGTGATCCTGAATTCGCTTGTGCAACTCACGCACGATGCTGTGGTAGCGGTCGCGGATCTCGGGATAAGTGTCCTTATGGACAGGCCCCGTCTCTGCCCATTGCTCCTTCGCGGCATGAAGAATGAACTCTACATCCTTGATGCGCTCCTCCTCGCGCAGCTGCTCCAGCTTTGACACGATGGCGTTGCGGATCTCGAGGTTCTTCTGAAGGTCATACTCCTTCAGTTCCTGATTGATCTTGATGTTGTAATAGAACCTGTCCACCTCGGCCATGTACTCCTTGCGCAGGTCGCCCAGCGCATCCGCGGGAACGGTGCCGATGCTCTTCCACTTGTCCTGAAGGTCTTTGAAACGGTCGAAGCTCCGGGCGATATTCTCCTCCTGATCGATGAGTTCCTTCAGCTCCGCAATGACCTTGCGCTTGGCTTCGAGGTTGGCTCGCTGCTCCTCGGCCTTACGCTGCAGCATGCGGTTGCGGCTGTCCTTGTACTTGGCAAAAAGCTCTTTGAAACGCAGTTCCAGCGGGTCTTTCTGCTCATCGAAGGCGGCAAGGTCGGCCCCTTCCTCGCGCAGGCGGTCACGCTCGGCCTCACGTTCTTCATTGTGAATCCTGTAGAACGAGGACTTCAACTCGGCCACCTCTTCCGCGGTATCCTCTACGGGTTGCAGCAACACTGCCTCAAATCGGGAGATAACCTCCTCTTTAGTGATTTCCATTTCAACGAAATATGCTGCAAAGAAACATGAAGCACAGCTATGGACAAGTGAGGGAGAAGGAAGAGTCTCGGTGCGTATGCTTCACCATCTTTGGCCCGCTCAGGAAAATGTCCCGCATCCTCACCATCATCCTGCTGCTCGCAACGGCTTTGGCCCACGGCCAGCGTACCCGCATCCTCGGCTCGGTGGCCGATGCAGTGACGGGTCAACGGCTGCCGTTCGTCAATGTGAGCTTCGACCGCAGCAGCGTGGGCACGGTAACCGATACACTGGGCAACTTCGTGCTGGAGACCAACCGCAGGTTCGACTCGCTGCAGGTCTCATCGGTAGGTTATCGCACCGAGGTACTGCCCGTTACCGTGGGCGTTATTGAAGAAGTGGATGTGCTGCTTTTTCCACTCTCCTACCAATTGGGGATGGTCACCGTGCTGCCGGGAGAGAACCCCGCATTCCGCATTCTGCGCAAGGTCATCGCCAACAAGCCGATCAACACACCCGAAAGGCTGGATGCGTACGAGTACGGAGTCTACCACCGCGTGCGTTTCGACCTGAACAACTTCACCGATAAGGCAAAGAAGAACTTCATCCTGCGCCCGTTCGACTACATCTGGGACCATGCCGACACCACGGAAAAGGGCGTTTCGTACCTGCCCATCCTGATGACCGAGGAGAGTCGCGAGGTCTATTACCGCAAGAATCCGCAGGCGAGGAAAGAGGTGATCCGTGGCCGCAGGGACTGCAAGTTCTTCCGCGCCCCGCGCATCATGGAGTTTGTACAAGACATGTACATCGACCCCAACATCTACGACAACTACGTAGTGATACTCGACAAAAGTTTCCCCAGCCCTATCAATGATTTCTACCGCAGGAATTACCGCTTTGTGCTGATGGACAGCCTTGTGCAGGTCGATGGCCGATCGTGCTACCACATCGCCTTCCGGCCCAAGGGCAAGAGCGATGTGGCTTTCACGGGCGAGATGTTCATTGACGACAGCACCTTTGCTGTGGTGCAGGTGGACGTGGAATTCAGCATCGAAGCCAATGTCAACTTCGTGCGCAACTACTGGATCCGACAGAACTATTCACTTGTTGAAGGGAAACAATGGTTCCTCACACGCAGTCAGGTAATTGGCGATTTCACCGTGGTGGAGAACTCGAAGGAGATGACCGGCTTCTTCGGGCGCAAGACCACAGAGCTGCGCGACATCAGGATGAACGAACCCCGCGAGGACGGCTTCTACTCGCGCCTCGATCCCGTTGTGGCCATAGACAGCGCATACGTCCGCAGCGATGCCTTTTGGGAAAAGGAACGGCCCGACACCCTATCGCAGCAGGAGCTGGAACTCATCGGCATGGTCGATAGGCTCAACAACGACCCGAAATGGAAACGCACAGAGACCGTTATCCGATTAGTGGCGGAAGGCTATCTCGAACTCGGCCCCATCGACCTCGGCAACGTTTTCACCTTCTATAGCTGGAACACCGTGGAGGGCCATCGCACCAAGCTGGGATTCCGCACCAACAGGCGTTTCAGCGAAACGGTGCAACTGGGCGGCTACGCGGCCTACGGCTTGGGGGATCAGCGATGGAAAGGGGGCGGTTTCCTCGACTTTTCCTTTCCTGAGAAACGGAACCGCAGAATGGCGTTCGGGGCCAGCTACCGCAACGACCTGATGCAGCAGGGACGCACAGAGAACCAGCTCCCGCTCGACCACGTGCTGACCTCGTTCGTGCGCATCAGCGGGGCGTTCAGACGGATGATGGCCGAGGAGACGAACGCATACATGGAGCGGCAGTGGTTCACGGGGTTCAGCACGCGGCTGGGGGTGTTCCGCGACCGTTTCAGTGCGCTGGAGCGGGATTTCAGGGTACGGGGCGAGGACGGAAGCACTTCACTGGCAGAGAACTTCACGGCTTCGGGTCTTCGCTTCGGCATCCGCTTCGGGTGCGGACAGAAGCTGCTACCTGCGGACTATGACGCGGTGGACAGCAGCTTCTTTGCGCAGCGGTTCCCAACCATTTCACTGGAAATGAACGCGG
Source organism: uncultured Chryseobacterium sp. (assembly GCA_964500205.1). Lineage (GTDB taxonomy): Bacteria > Bacteroidota > Bacteroidia > UBA10329 > UBA10329 > UBA10329. The sequence goes on from CAZCNS010000010.1 coordinate 11,160, forward strand.
GCTTCCGAGGTATGTATGGCGGGCAGTTCGATTACCAGCATGTGCGGCTGAAGGTGCAGCACCGGCAGCGGGCCAACAAACTGGGCTACGTCCAGATACTGGCCGAAGGCGGCATCATCAATGGCAGCGTGCCTTTCCCTATGTTGCATTCGCCTGCGGCAAACCCGCTTGTATTCAATGACGACCGCGCCTTCAATCTGATGAACTATCTGGAATTCGCAGCCGACCGCTACGTGGCCCTGCATCTGGAGCATCATTTCGAAGGATTCTTCTTCAACAAGATTCCCTTCATCCAAAAACTGAAACTCCGTGAATTCCTCATTGCGAAGGCATTCTACGGAACACTCACCGATTCAAACGCTAACGGGCCTTTCGTCCTTGCGGATGGAATGACCCCTATGACCCATCCGTACGCGGAGGTCGGTTTCGGGATAGAGAACATCCTGAAAATCGCCCGTATCGACTTCACTTGGCGGCTCACCGACCTTGATGGGCCGAACGTGCTACCGTTTGTGGTGAAGCCGAGTTTCTATTTTAGGTTCTGATAGGTGGAGGAGTGAAAATGGTGGTCGGAACACTTGAGCAGGGGGCGAACGCGATTGTCGTTACTTTTGAATTGCCATCAAACGCAAATACCATGGGAGCCAGAGACATCAGAACGGAGATCAACAGGTCGTTGGACAGGATGCCTGAAAGGGTGTTGACCGACATACTCGAACTGTTGCATCAGGTGGAACGCAAGCAGACCGATGGAAAGATGATGGATGCCCGACTCACGGAGATATTACGCGAGGACAGGTCGCTGCTCCAGAGGTTGGCGCAATGATCACCTTGTCGGAGGCCACGAGGATTCACGCCCTTCTTATCGCTGAGTTCGGAGGGGCTGACGGTGTGCGGGATATCGGACTCTTGGAATCGGCCCTTGCCCGACCCTACCAGACATTTGATGAAAATGAACTCTATCCCGATGCGATCAGCAAAGCTGCGGCCATCTTTGAAAGCGTGATCATCAACCATCCGTTCTTGGACGGCAACAAGCGAATCGCGTACGTGCTGATGCGTCTTGTTCTGATGGACGAGGGCACAGACATCTCAGCAACGGAGGATGCCAAGTACGATTTCGTGATCGATGCGGCATCGGGCAAACTGGACTTTGAGAGCATACGGCAATGGATTGAAGAACATCGCTCCTGACCACCACATCCTGAAAATCGCCCGTATCGACTTCACTTGGCGGCTCACCGACCTTGATGGGCCGAATGTGCTGCCTTTCGTGGTAAAGCCGAGTTTCTACTTTCGGTTCTGAAGTCAATAGCTCGGTCAGAGCCACGCCCAGCCACTAACTTCGCCCGCCATGCACGTCATCCTGCCATCGGCCTACTTCCCCCCTATCAGCTACTTCGCCTACCTGACCTCGCCCCGCGTGACAAAGGTGACCATGGAGGCCAAGGAGCATTTCGTGAAACAGAGCATCCGCAGTCGCTGCACCGTAGGCGACCCGCACGGAAGGCTAACCCTTTTCATCCCCAAGGAAAAGACCGGCAATCGCTCGGTGATGGATGAAGTGAGATGCGTGGAGGAGGCACACTGGCGCAGGTCGCACTGGAGGAGCATAGCGGACTCCTACCGTAGTTCGCCCTATTTCGAGTATTACGAGGACGATTTTGAGCCTTTTTTCAGGGAACAGGAAGACAACATTTTCCATATCGGGCAGCGGAGCATGGCCAAGGTCTGTGAGTTGCTGAGGATCCCGTTCGAGGTGCGGACCACCACCGAGTACTGGGAGGGAGATGATGCCATCGACCTGAGAAATGCATGGAACAACAAGCCCTACCGTGAGCAACCGCCTGTCTCGCATTTCCCGGAGTATACGCAGGTTTTCTGCGACCGGAATCCGTTTCTCGCGGACTTGAGCATCCTCGACCTGCTGTTCAGCAAAGGCCCTAAATGCATAGGCTACCTGGAAGAACTGGAACTCTCGTTTCTCAGAGAGTGAATACTCAGTGGGTTAACTGCCATGGGGCTTTTCAACATTGCGCATCACCCCAGAAGAGTCGTAACTCACCACCCCCTCATCGACCATGGCGCGCAAGGTCTGGATGATGTCGTCCTCATCCATATCAGCAGACTCGTTGATGATGTATTCGAGCGGCCGCTCCTGCATCAACATGTTGCGCAGGCGGTCTTTCATCTCATAAATCTGTTTAGTGCTCATGCGGCTGTCGTGCTTGGAGATGCACACATCGCATTTGCCGCAGGCGGGCGAATCAGTCTCCCCGAAATAGCCCACCAGCAGCCGGCCGCGGCAGATAAGCCTCGACTCCACGTAATGCAGCGCGGCCTTCAGGGTGGCCAGCACCGATTCCTTGCGCTCCTCATAGAGTTCGGTCGAAATGTAAAGATGGCCCTTGGGCAGCCGCCCGCCCACGAAGTTGAGTTTGGGCAGTCCCTGCGATGGCCGGTAGTCGATCACCTTGGCCTTGTGCAGCCTTTCGAGGATGGCGATGGTCTGCTCCTCTGTGAATCCAGCCCGTGAGGCTACCGTTCCCTCGCTGATGTGAACATGGTCCTCAAACATGCTGGCGTAGCTGCGCAGCAGTACCCGCGTGACCCTTGCCGTGCGCGGATTGCGCTCTTCCAGCTCGTGCAGTAGCGCGTGAGGAATAGTGAATCTGATGGTGGAACGCGGGTCGGTATGGGTACTCAGGATGAGGTGGTCGGCCCGCTCGAGGAATGCGATGGCGTGCATGACATCCTGAGGTGCCCAACTATAGCGTTTGCACACCGCCCTGATGTCGAGGTCGAACCATTCCTCGGCCCCCGACCCGTTAGCAAGATGGAACCAGTTACCGAGCGCGTGATAGACTGCCGATATGGATTCCCGGCTTGGGAACACATTCTCCATCCGTCTGCGCATGGTGCTGACATCGGCCTCTGAGACGAGCGCCACGGCATAGCTCGCCTCTCCGTCACGCCCAGCGCGGCCCGCCTCTTGGAAATAAGCCTCCAAGCTGTCGGGGAAACCGAGGTGGACTACCGTGCGCACATCGGGCTTGTCGATGCCCATGCCAAATGCATTGGTCGCCACCATCACCATCACCTTGCCACTCATCCACTGCTCTTGCCTGCGGTCGCGCTCATCGGCCGCGAGGCCCGCGTGGTAGGACGTGGCCGTGATGCCCTGCGAGATGAGGAAGTCGGCCACATCGGCCGTACGTTTCCTGCTACGAACGTAGATGACGCTGCAGCCCGGCATCCGTGCATAGATCCTCAGCAGCCGTCCCTTGCGGTCCTCCTCGCGCAGCACCATGTACGTGAGGTTGGCCCTGCGGAAACTGCCTTGGATGACGTTCTCGTTCTTGAAGGCCAGCCGTTTCTGAATGTCCTCGACCACAGTGGGGGTGGCCGTGGCGGTGAGGGCGAGCACGGGCACCTTGGGCAGCAGTTCTCGCAGGTCGGCTATCTGTAGGTAGGGCGGGCGGAAATCGTAGCCCCACTGCGAGATACAGTGCGCCTCGTCCACCGCGATGAGCCGCACGTCCATCATCCTGACCCGCACCTTGAATATCTCGGTGCGCAGCCGTTCAGGGCTGAGGTAGAGAAAACGGTACTCCCCCGCCACGCAGCGGTCGAGGGCGGCATCTATCTCCTTGAAAGACATGCCAGAGTGCAGCGCGAGGGCGGGAATGCCCCTGTCCATCAGGTGCTGCACCTGGTCCTTCATCAGGGCGATGAGTGGCGAAATGACGATGCAGATGCCGCCCATGCACAGTGCGGGTACCTGAAAACAGATGGACTTGCCCCCGCCCGTAGGCAGCAGTGCCAGCGCATCCGAGCCATCGAGCGGCTGCTGCACGATGTCGCGCTGCAACGGCCTGAAAGCCTCGTAGCCCCAGTATTGCCTCAATACCTCTTCAGGGGTCGGGTTCATTGCGGTCCGCAGAAGTCGTAAATGTAGATAAGGACGTTACAACCGATGTTCATGACCTGTTCGGAATTGCCCTGCCAGCGACTTTCAGGAGGTGTTGTGGTGGGTAATTTCGCGCTCCCATTTCACCTCAGAAACATGCTTCAAGACCGCTTCATTGACCGCCATATCGGCCCCCGCCAGCAGGACGTGGAGGCCATGCTCCAAACCATCGGTGAGTCCACCATCGACTCGCTCATCAGCAAGACCATTCCCGCCTCCATCCGCCTGAAGAAGGAGTTGGACCTGCCAGAGGGGATGACCGAGGCCGAGTTCGCAGCCCACATCCGCGAGGTGGGCGCCAAGAACAAGCTCTACCGCAGCTACATCGGGTTGGGCTACTACGACTGCGTGATTCCGAACGTCATCAAGCGCAACGTGCTGGAGAACCCGGGGTGGTACACTGCCTACACGCCCTATCAGGCCGAGATCGCGCAGGGAAGGCTGGAGGCCCTGCTGAATTTCCAGACGATGATCTGCGACCTCACGGGGCTGGAGATCGCCAACGCATCGCTGCTCGATGAGGCCACGGCCGCTGCCGAGGCGATGATCATGCTGTTCAACGCACGGTCAAGGGCGCAGGTGAAGGAGGGTGTGAGCAAATTCTTCGTCTCTGCCGACTGCTACCCGCAGACCATCGACCTGCTGCACACGCGCAGCACCCCGCTGGGCATCGAGCTGGTGATAGGCGACCACGAGGAGGTGCATATCTCGGAGGAGTTCTTCGGGGCGTTGCTGCAATATCCATCTGTTAACGGGGAGGTAAAGCACCTCGCGGCATTCACCGAGAAAGTACACACAGTGGGCGCGAAAGTGGCCGTTGCGGCAGACATCATGAGCCTCGTGCTGCTGAAAAGCCCCGGCTCGTGGGGCGCGGACGTGGTGGTGGGCAGCAGCCAGCGTTTCGGGGTGCCGATGGGCTACGGTGGGCCGCACGCGGCATTCTTCGCCACGAAAGATGAGTTCAAACGCCTGATACCGGGCCGCATCATCGGGGTGAGCGAGGACAGCCAGGGGCTTCCCGCCCTGCGCATGGCGCTCCAGACCCGCGAGCAGCACATCAAGCGCGACAAGGCCACGAGCAACATCTGCACCGCGCAGGCGCTGCTGGCCATCATGGCGAGCATGTATGCGGTATATCACGGTCCCAAAGGTCTGCGGGGCATCGCGCAGCGCATTCACAGGAAGACAGCACTGCTGGCCGATGGTCTCAGCACTTTGGGCTACACCATCGCCCACGACAGCTACTTCGACACCATCCACATCATCCCTGCCAGCGGGGTGAACGTGACCGACATCCGCACTACGGCAGAGAAGGCGCACATCAACTTCCGCTATGTTGAGAACCGCAGCATCACCGTGAGCCTCGATGAGGCCACCACGCTGGTGCAGCTCAACGCAGTGCTGGACATCTTCGCCACCGTGGCGGGCAAAGCAGCCCCGGTCGTTGAGCACAAAGCAGTGGAGACAGGAAAGGATGCCATAGACAGCACATTCCTACGCACTGATGCAGTGCTGACGCATCCCGTTTTCAACTCCTACCATTCGGAGACGGACATGATGCGCTACATCAAGAAGCTCGAGAACCGCGACCTGTCGTTGGTACACAGCATGATCTCGCTCGGAAGCTGCACCATGAAGCTGAACGCTGCCAGCGAGCTGTATCCCATCAGCCTGCCTGAGTTCGCAAACATCCATCCGTTCGTGCCGCTGTACCAGACCGCTGGCTATCAGACGGTTTTCAATGAATTGGAGAAAGCACTCTGCGAGATCACGGGCTTCGATGCCATCTCGTTCCAGCCCAACTCTGGCGCACAGGGCGAGTATGCGGGTCTGATGGTCATCGATCAGTATCACCGCAGCCGTGGCGAGGGGCACCGCAATGTGGCGCTCATCCCGTCATCGGCCCACGGTACCAACCCCGCTAGCGCAGTGATGGCGGGCATGGTGGTGGTGGTTACGAAGTGCGATGAGAATGGCAACATTGACGTGGACGACCTCCGCGCCAGGGCCGAGGAGCACAGCGCGAACCTTTCATGTCTCATGGTAACCTACCCCAGCACGCACGGGGTGTTCGAAGAGAGCATTCAGGAGATCACGGCTCTCATCCATTCGCATGGCGGGCAGGTGTATATGGACGGGGCGAACATGAATGCGCAGGTGGGCCTGACCAGTCCCGGCAACATCGGTGCGGACGTGTGTCACCTGAACCTGCACAAGACCTTCGCCATTCCGCACGGAGGCGGTGGTCCGGGCGTGGGCCCCATCGGTGTGGCGAAGCACCTCACTCCGTTCCTGCCGGGCCACGCGCTGGTGCAGACAGGAGGTGCGCAACCCATCACAGCCGTGTCTGCCGCGCCATGGGGCAGTGCGCTCATCCTGCTCATCTCCTACGCTTATGTGAAGATGCTGGGCGCGGAGGGTGTGAAACGCAGCACTGAGATCGCCATCCTCAACGCCAACTATCTGAAGAAGAAGCTGGAGGGCCATTACCCAGTGCTTTACACAGGGAAGAACGATACGGTGGCCCACGAGATGATCCTCGACTGCCGCGACTTCAAGAAGGCGGGCATCGAGGCTACGGACATCGCCAAGCGATTGATGGACTACGGCTACCATGCGCCAACGGTGGCATTCCCAGTGGCAGGCACGCTGATGGTGGAACCGACCGAGAGCGAGAGCAAGGCCGAGCTGGACAAATTCGTCAGCGCGATGGTGAGCATCCGAAAAGAGATATCAGAAGTGGAACTGGGCTTGGCCGATGCCGAGGATAACGTGCTGCACAACGCCCCGCACACCTCGCGGATGGTCGTCACCTCAGACTGGAACCACAGCTACACCCGCGAGAAGGCGGCATTCCCGCTGCCCTACGTGGCCGAGGCGAAGTTCTGGCCATCCGTGGGTCGCGTGGACAACGCCCGTGGCGACAGGAACCTGATCTGTACTTGTCCGAGTGTGGAGGAGTTTATGGAGGTGGTGTGATTTGATCTTCCGACCGTCATCGCTCTGCCTACCTTAGCGGCTCGCTCGCAGCTGAATGGAGAAAAAAACGGTGGAAGTAGGTGGAATCCGCTGGTCATATGTGGAGACCAACCCGCAATCAGATAGTCTGTGGGTCACTTTTCACGGCTACGGACAGGATGGCGAGATAATGGCGGCTTTCATGGATGCTCTCGTGCCAAGCAAGCGCACGGTGAACATTGACCTGCCATACCACGGACAGACCGTCTGCCAGCAAGAGTCTTTGAGTCCGAACGACCTTAGCGAATTGGTCATGGCACTGATGAAAGAGCGGAAAGCTGACCGCTGCTCCGTGCTTGCCTACAGTCTGGGAGGAAAGAGCGCTCTGAAATTGGTGGAGCTGATGCCGGGGAAAATAGACCGTGTTGTGGTGATGGCCCCTGACGGTCTGTGGGTGAACCCGTTATACCACTTCACGGTCAACACACACGTGGGACGCTGGCTCTACGGTCGCGTTGCAGAGGACCCGCGCCTGCTCTTGAGCGGAACAAGGACTCTCAGACGGTCGGGCATCCTCAACCCGAAAGTGGAAAGGTTCATACGCGCCAATCTGCACTCCAAGGAGAGCCGACAGATGGTCATGAAGGTGTGGAAGAGTTTCCGAAACATCATCCCGGACCTCAGCAAGGTGAGATCCCATGCGCAACGCTATGCCATTGAGATTCTGCTGATAGTAGGCCGTCACGACAAGATCATCCGGCCTGAACTGTCGAAACGTCTCGACAAAGGGACAACCGAGCATATCCGCACGCATGTCCTCGACCGGGGACATGACCTTGTGAATTTAGATGTGGCCCAAGAGCTGAGGGCTTTGCTTCCAAGGTCGCCACTAACTTAGCCAGCCATGACACTGACCGACAATCAACGTGTGCTGGTGCGCTTTCTCGTCACCATGGGTGTGCTCACTGCGTTGTATTATCTCTGGTTCGTGCCCAGGGCCTGGACACTGCCTGTCATCGGCCCCAATTACAGCCGTTTTATCCATTACAGCATGCTTGCTGTCACGGAAGGCAGCGTGTTCCTCCTGAGCCTTATAGGCCATCAGGCTGAGACATTCGACCTGAGGAACATCGACCTGTACGACTCGCACATCAATATCCACATCCGCAACTATTGCTTGGGAGTGGACATGACCGCCATGTTCACTGCGCTGGTAATCTCCTTCCCCGGACCTTGGTTACACCGCTTGTGGTTCATCCCTGCGGGGGTCATCGGCATCATAGCCATCAACATGCTGCGTGTGACCGCACTCTGCCTCACGACCATTCATGCCGGACACGAGCAGTTCTTCGAACATCACAACGCCTTCAACACCGTGACCACCCTCTTCATCTTCCTGATGTTCGTGCTGTGGGTGCGGATGTCTCAGAGGTGATCAGATCACCCGCTCGGTCATGGCCAGTCTGACGAGCTCTGTGCAGTTGGAGCAGCGCGAGCGTGCCAACATGCTCTTGCGGTGGTTGGCCACGGTGTGAAAGCTGATGCACAGGCGGTCGGCTATCTCGTGATTGGTAAGGCCCAGCGACATCAGGTTCAACACTTCCCTCTCTCTAGCTGACAATACGGTGGCGGTTTTTTGGCTGGTGGTATTCATTTTGCAGTATGATGTTGGTTTAAGATTATTTGAAAGCCTTACACGTGAATGGGGTCTCCGCAGCTTGCGAAGACCCCTGCCACTTGCCGACAGTGCATTGTTCACTTGAGCATGGCCAATTGGCCCGTGCGGTCACCATTCCGCAGCTCAGTTATCCGAGCGATTACCTCAGACTTATGTTCTTTCGGGGCCATCGCAATGGTTGTCATGTAAGTGCGGTAGGCGTAAATGGCCTCCTTGTTTCTTCCTGCCAATGCAAGGGATTCCCCGAGATGAAGCCATACCGTGCGGGGTGCAGTTGAATCTGTCGGGTCGCCATGCCTGTGGGCAGGGTCATAGTTGAGCGCTGCCTGGGCAAGCAGCCGCTGCACCTGCTGCGTTTCGAGGCTACCAGTGCGCAGCCCCACCATTCCGAGCAGATAGGCCACGTGGTCGTTCTCTGGCCGTGCCCTATTAAGGTATTCCAACTTCTGCAGTGCGAGGCGATCCTGACCAGAAAGCAATGCCTCATAAGCCTCGCTGCATGTGCGGTGAAAACGATGGTCGCTCAGTTGTGCGCTGGCCTCAAAACCATTGATGATTAAAAGAGCTGTCGCGATGATGTTGGTGATGGTTTTCATGATTTCCGGTTTTTGATGGTTTGTGATGATTGATGAGTATTTAAAAATTTGATTATCTGTTTGTTAATACCAGCGGCTGGTCTCCGACTTGCGCCACGTTCCTGAGTGAATCGATCTTGCGCTGAATGATGCCGACCACCCGGTCTGAGAGATCCGTCATCTCACTTTGCGCCACTACCTGGAGGTAACGCTCGTAGGCATCTGCTGCAGCGATGGCCCAGCCCGAGGACTCAAGTGCGCTGCCAAGCAGGTAGTGCGCTTTTATCGGAACTTCAGCATCTCTTGCTAGACTTGGTCCGGCATGTTCACCGACCCGCGCGATACACTTCGACAGATGGCCGATGGCCTCCTCCATTGCTTCCTCCAACTGCATGGTGCAGATACCGAGCAGATAGGATATGTACGCGCTTTCAGGGTGCCTCACCGCCAAGGCGCGGAGCTTACGTGCAGCCTCCTCAAACCTGCCGTTGTCCAAATCGAGCACCGCATGCTGAAGCACGGTCTCGTCAGATATTCCGTCACGGTTGCTGGCCGATGCCACTGCTATGCCGAGCATCAGCAGCATGAAGATCAGTATCAAACGATTCAGCGCATTGTTGCTGATGCCATCATCGGTGCCGACACGGGGTTTACCTCTTTCGGATGCAGGATCGATTTTCATGCTTGGGGTCTTTGAATTGTTGAGTGTGAGCATTGCGTTTTTCATGACTCAGTTTTTAATGGTTGATGAACAGGTTGTCTTTCGTTTATCCGATGTCAGGTACCGTGACCATTGGATTCGGGGACAAAGGTGTCGGGGTGGGTAAGCCGAATCCTAACCAACTTTTTGCCCGAATTAGTAGGTCTGAGGGGTAAAAACGCTCTTGAACCGCATCACAATTCAGTACTTAACTTGTTTACATATAATAATTTAACGATGAACTACTAACCCGAATCGGTTAGTAGTTCTGACGGGTGTTTTTTGGTCTATCTTGGCCCGAAATCGACCTCTTATGAAGGCCCCTGATGACATCTATGACCTGGTGTGCTCGCTCTCTGCGGCCGAGAAGCGCTATTTGAAGATCCAGCTCACTAAGGGAACCGGAAAGGCCAGCAACTCAATGGTGCTGTTCGAGGCAATAGACACCTTGGAGGAGTACGATGAGGAAAAACTGAAGAAGAAGCTCAAGAAATCATCGTTCGTCAAATATCTCTCGGCAGAAAAGGCCAACCTCTACGATGCCATTATGCGGGCCATGCGGTCCTTTCATGCCGACCGAACCATAGACACGCGCATTGTCGAGCTGCTACAGGAGGAGCGGTTTCTGCGAGAAAAAGGGCTTAACGGACTCCGTGGCAAGACACTCGATAAGGCCGAAGTGTTGGCACGCAAGTACGAGCGATTCTCTTACCTCAGCGAGGTGCTTCAGGCGCAAAACGAACTCATTACAGAGTTTGAGGACAAGAAACTGAGTGATGGGATCAATACCAAAGTGGCCGAGATGGAGGAGCTGAGTGCCGTGAGAAGCCTGTTTGACCGATTGCTGGCCATCAATGCGGAAGTTTTCATGACCGTCCGATCTGGGGCTGACCTCAAGAACCCCAGCAATCGCACCCACATCGACACCTTGGCCAGCGAGGTCAGGGCAAGTGAGCACCGCCTTGGGGAATCATTCCGGTTGCAGCGACTCTTCCATTCCACCTTGGGATACTACAATGGGGCGATTGGGGAGCTTGAGGAACGAATGCGTCACAGCAGCGGCATTGTACGACTCTTTGAGGATTATCCACATATGCAGAAGGAAGAGTCTCAACTCTACAAGACAGCGCTTGCCAACTACTTGGCCAACGCGCATGCCATCAGCGACTATTCTCGGTTTGAGGAGGTGCTTAACACCCTGCGGTCGCTACCTGCGGACAGCTATTATGCAGAGGGCGAGGTTTTTCAGAACGTATATTTTCTCTCTCACCTCTATTACATCAACAACGGCCGTTTCGAGGATGCCGCAGACCTTGTGCCCCAGATAAAACAGGGGCTTGAGACCTTCGCCCGGAAGATCAACCGCTCCCGTGAGCTGAGCTTCAAGTACAACATCATGGTCATGTACTTCCTCATGCACCGCTTCCACGAGGCGCGGGAATGGAGCGAGATGCTGCTGGAAGAGAAATCGGACATACGGCAGGACCTGCAGACGGCCAACCGCATCCTCTACCCTGTAATCTGCTTCGAGTTGGGCAAGTTCGACCTCATGGAAAGCATCACACGGTCCGCATACCGCTATCTGCTCGGCCAGCAACGGCTGCATGCCTTCGAGCGGCTCGTCATCCGCTACCTCCAGTCCATGCCGTTCAGCAATGATGCCGTGGATTTCACGAAGAAACTGGGTGGGTTCAGCTCAGAATTGAAAACCCTCACAGAAAAACGTGCGGTCGGGTTTGAGGAAATGACCCTCTGGATCCGCTCCAGACAATCAGGGAAGCTGATGAGGGAGTTAATATGAGCGGTGGAGTACCTTGACTTTACATCTCAATGATGCGGTTCGGTCTCCATCAATCTCGAATCCCGGAATATCCACCACTTCGATTCCTTGATCTTGGAGAACACTCCTATTACTATCCTGAATCTCAAGAAGTCTTGGCCAATCGTTCTCAGACATGGCACTCCGCTCAGAGTAACAGGGCATCCAGTAGCGGGTTATACCATCAACATTCTCTACCAGTCCGTTAGCATGACACCAATACTGCTCTAATCTTGTATTACCGTAATAAACAGGCAGCTGAATGCGGATTGGATCAGGGGTGATCCCGATGGCCCGAAGATCCCGGGTCAGATTATCCAGTGTGTCTCCGAACCTTTTTTCAAGGGCTCCTAAGCTGTCAACTACCCTATTGCCAGAAAACAGACAAGCGTTATCAGGAAGGGCGAAAACAAATCTGAGTGTCTGGCCATCGAAGCTCATTGGACAAAAGAACATATCGGTGTGATATGCAGGCTGGTAACTGCTGTTGCTTCGATGGTCATCTGAGCCTGAATGTGACGAACCAATCCAAATCACTTTACCAGCATTAGGGCTACCCAACACGTGTTGTAGGATATCTGATTCGGATTGATGCTTGGCAGAATCGTCCTTTCCGATGAACACCAGATACCCGCAAACGTGCATGTTGCCCCCCTCTATGGGGAAATACTCGTCATTAGCAGCCCATTTAATGGAATCACTTTCGGGGACATTGTTTCTGTAAAATGCCGAATACCAATCAGAACCCGAAGGATAATTTACCGAAAGCACACTAAATGAACCTGCATTTCTTACCGTTAATCGGTCTTGAGGATATACTGGCATTTGACGTCTGCCGTACCTCGACCTCAGATTATCACTCAGTGTCATCACAGAATTTGACGGAAGCGAGTGGAGAATGGATAGTGAACCAATAGAATTGCGCTCCTCCTGAATCAATAGAGTATCAATCCCCCCATCAGTATCTGAGAGAAAAGGATTCAGCACACAACTCATTCTATGAGGATTATCAGAAGAATTTATTCAGTACATGACTACTCCGTCAGAAATGTCTCATTGACAGTAGTACGAGAAATTCTCTCCCCAATAGTTCACCCCGCTAGATGATTGGTTCAAAGAGTCACAATAAGCCAAATCTGCAAACTCATGAACTGTGGAGAACGACCAACGGGATATCCGTAATGTGCTAGCATTATTCTGACTTACCCGAATACTGCTTGATGCAGTCGGTAGCTTATAAACAGTGTGTGTAGCTCTTCTACCTGTTACACCTAGGCGTTGATCCTCTGCACCGACAACAAATGCGTTTCCACTCATAAGCGGGCTGGAGTCGGTTATCTTGAAATCCGAGTTAGAAGTGTGGGCAACGTAACGTAATGTGCCGTTGTGTAGATGGCCAGCCCCCACGGACTGAAGAACCACGTTGCCTGCGTTCAGAGCGATTCTGGCGGTATGAGTCGACAGATTTACGCTGTCGATAACCGTGGATTTCTGATTGATACCGTTGCTCTTTATCAACTTGGCATAAGCAACGCCTCCATCTCTAATTATGGTGATGTTGTGCTCTCCTGCGCTATCACCGTCACCGAAAGAGGTTGCAAGAAAGGGCTCATTGACCCAATCGTCATCTTCCATTGAGTCTATAAAAGTCACCAAAGAATCGCAGTAAACTGTTGGTCTTGAAGTTTCAACACCTACTGTCTGGGGTGAGTTGCAGCCTAAGTAGGAGATTGCCACCATTGCGGTGGTGATTTTGAATAAGGTAGTTTTCATGGTTTGGACTTTAGAAGTGTGCTGCAATTGTACAAAAAATCGCGATAATTCTTCTCTATCAGATTAAAATAACCTAAAACAGCTATTTCCGTCATGTAATCCCGCGCTCCAGTCCCTGCCATCCCGTCACCCCACCATCTGCAATCCTGACAGGATGATTCTATTGGCACGGCCATTGACAGTTCGAGCGCGAACCAAACTTTTTGAGCAATGTCAGCAGATACCATTACTGAACCCCAAGGGAAGGCCGCAAAGACCGGCACCATCAACGTCTCGACCGAAAACATCTTTCCCATCATCAAGAAGTTCCTCTACAGCGACCATGAGATCTTCCTGAGAGAACTCGTGGCCAATGCCACCGATGCCACCCAGAAGCTGAAGACCCTGAGCGGACTCGGTGAATCGACAGACGAGCTTGGCGACCTGACCATCGAAATCGTGTTGGATGAGAAGGCGGGCACCCTTACCATCAAGGACCGGGGCGTGGGTATGACAGCTGATGAGGTGAACAAGTACATCAACGACATCGCCTTCTCAGGAGCCGAGGAGTTCGTCAATAAATACAAGGACAAGGCAGAGGCCATCATCGGGCATTTCGGTCTGGGCTTCTACAGCTCGTTCATGGTGGCGAAGCAGGTGGAGATCATCACGAAGAGCCATGTGAAAGATACCGTGGCCGCCCACTGGACCTGCGATGGCAGCCCGAACTACACCTTGGAGGAACATGCCCGCACTGAGCGCGGCACGGACATCGTCCTCCACATTGCTGACGACAGCAAGGAGTTCCTCGAAAAGAGCCGCATTCAAGGCATTCTGGACAAGTACTGCAAGTTCCTGCCCGTGACCATCAAGTTCGGCACGAAGACCCGCACCGAGTATGCCGAGCGTGACGAGGAAGGCAACAAGAAGGGCGAGGACAAGGAGGTGACCGAAGATAACATCGTCAATAACCCCAACCCTGCTTGGACAAAGAACCCGACCGACCTCAGCACAGAGGATTACAACAACTTCTACCGCGAGCTGTACCCAATGAACTGGGAGGAGCCGCTGTTCCAAATCCACCTCAATGTGGACTATCCCTTCAACCTGACGGGAATCCTGTACTTCCCCAAGATCAAGGACAACATCTCGGTGCAGAAGGACAAGATTCAGCTATACAGCAATCAGGTGTTCGTCACCGATTCCGTGGAGGGCATCGTGCCTGAGTTCCTCACGCTGCTGCATGGCGTGCTCGACTCTCCCGACATCCCGCTGAACGTTTCGCGCAGCTATCTGCAAAGCGATGGCAACGTGAAGAAGATAAGCAGCCACATCAGTAAGAAGGTGACCGATAAGCTGGCCGAGCTTTTCAAGGAGAACCGCGAGGATTTTGAGCAGAAGTGGGACGACATCAAGATCTTCATCCAGTACGGAATGCTCAGCGATGAGAAATTCCAAGAGCGTGCCACGAAGTTCTGGTTGTTCAAGAACACCGAGGGCAAGTACTTCACCATCGAGGAGTACAAGGAGAAGATAGCACCCGTGCAGACCGACAAGGACAGCAAGCTGGTGCATCTTTACACCACTGATGCCGAGGCGCAGCACACCTACATCGAGAACGCCACCGAGCGCGGCTATGATGTGCTGGTGATGGACAGCCCCTTCGATGCCCACTTCGTGAACCAAATGGAGCAGAAGCTGGAGAACAGCACCTTCGCCCGTGTCGATGCCGATACGCTGGACAAGCTCATCAAAAAGGAGGAGGATGCCCCATCAAAACTCTCGGACGAGGAGAAGGAGAAGCTGAAGCCGGTGTTCGAGGCGCAGGTGAATCCCGAGGGCGCACGTGGCAAGTTTACCGTCACGTTCGAGAACCTGAGCGAGAAGGACATGCCGGTCACCATCACCCAGCCGGAATTCATGCGCAGGATGAACGACATGCAGAAACTGAGCGGCAACAATGGCATGATGGGCATGGGCGGCTTCGAGTTCTTCAATCTGGTGGTGAACGCCAACCACCCCAAAGTGAGCGAACTGCTGGCCGAGACCGATACCGACAAGCAGAAGCAGCGCACCAAGCAACTTACCGACCTCGCCCTTCTGGGTCAGGGCCTTCTGAAAGGAAAAGCTCTGAGCGAGTTTTTGAGGCGGAGTGTGGAGATGGTGTAAATAGGGGCGCGGGACAAGGGACAAGGGACAAGCAAAGGCCGGTTCGAGGAATCGGGGCGGCCTCTCTCTCACACAAAATTGACATAGGGCTTCCTCCTGTTCCTACGTTACTCTCTGCACGCCAAATGCAGATGATGACACAAGGATTCTCGAATATATCAGGACAAATAGAATGTCGCGCACTACTAAAGCCCTACCTTCCACTCAGTCAATAGCTCATGCCTCTGTCATCATCTTCTTCACGGTTTCGTAAGCCGATTCGCACGCTCCCTGAACCATCGCCTGATTATCAATAGAATACGCCTCCCCTGCGAAGTACAGCTTGCCTGACACAGATTCCTTCATGGCCGACACGATGTTTCTCTGATTGCCATCGAAGCTGTAAGAGTAGGCCCCGTTGATGAAAGGCTCTGCCGACCAGTTCTGAATCACGTGCTTCACATAGTGCTCCGATGCCTTGCCCTCGAAGATCTCGTCCAACTCGGCCAGGAAACCGCTGATGATCTCCTGCTCATCACCAAGTCGGGTATAAGCAGCGGCCTCCTCGTTGATGGCGAAAAGTCCGAGAATGTTGTGCGAGGATTCCTTCCTGAATGCCGCATCATAAACAAACTTCTCCTCATTGCTCAAGGCACTGAAAATGTTACCGAACGCAAGGATGTCCGGGTAGAAACGCTCCTTGAACTCCACAAAGATCTTAATGCCGTCTCCCATGAAAACCTTGTCGAAAGCTTGGGTCTTTTCGGCCGGGAGTACCGGTATAAAGGTGATCTGGCGGTTCTGCAGGATCTTGACCGGCACGGTGATGAGCACCTTGTCGGCCTCGAATATGCGGCCGTCCGAAGAGTGCAGCGCGACCCTTTCTGCCGAGTGGTCGATCTCTACAATGGGAGTATTCACTGTCAGTCTGTCCGCCACATGGGGCAGGATGAACTGCTCGAAGAAGCCGTACCAAGTGTTGCTCTTGAATTTCCATTCGCTGTAGAAGTTCCTGATATAGTTGTGGGAACTGAGCCGTCCGTTATTCCAAGTCCTGATGGTCTGCGGGTTATAGACCGCCACATCGACATTGGCATCGGCCTTCGGATCGTTGATGATGCGAGCCAATACAGAAGGGTCGGTATGGATCCATTCGGCACCGAGGTCTATCGGGAAATCCGCGAATCCGTCATGTCGTTTGAGCCTGCCCCCGAATCGCGGAGCCGCCTCGATGATCTCGAAATCCACGCCATGCCGCTTGAGCAGATAACCTGCTGCTAGTCCGGCCGCGCCTGCCCCCACAATGATTACCTTGCCTTGAAAATCCGTTGTGAAATCAGGGAAAACGAACTCGTCCTCCGTACATGATTTCAACATCATGGAAGACAGGAACGGTAGTCCCATGCCCAACATCATTCCTTTCTCCAAGAATTCCTTTCTGTTCATGGTTTTCTGTTTTTCGAATGCATCGTGATGATAACTCCTGTCGAGAGACCGAGGAAGCCCATGCCCTCACTCTGGCTTATCTGTCTGCCATAAAGGACCTTGAAGTAGAATCCCAGCATTTTTTTCGGCTCCACCCCGCAACCTGCGCTGATGCTCGGAAGAAAGCTGTGGACCGGTCTGCTGGTGTAGGTCACCTCACCGCTGGCCAAGTTGACCGAACCCTCCTGCCGTTGCAGGGTCAGGAGGTAGCCCGTACTAACAGATGCAGAGAGAAAGAATCGTGACATCCCCCGCCATCTGTATTCGACCCCCGGATTGAGCAGCACATTGTGCGCAACACCTGGCTGCGCGAAGTAGGCCACCTGCGACTCCAGTCTGATGCAGTGCGTGCTCTTACGTCCATTAAGTGAGTCTGGTTTCCATTCGCGAAGTCCATGCAAATAGCTAAGAGAGCCGCCCACGTTGGTCAGGAATGGCGAGTAGTAGCCCACCTGCCATTCATCCGAGCCTCGCTGCGCCTGAGCTTCCCCTACTCGGAACAGCAGCACACTCATCAATACAAATGCGAGAAAAGCTCTGAACATGATCAACTTATTCGTTTTCAGTAATTAACTAAAATACTTTGTAGGAAATGCCGAGATAGATGACGCTGTTCCTCAGACTCATTCCCTCCACTACATTGATAAGACTATGGGAGTACCTAAAACCGATGCCCCACACTTGAAACAACTCAAACCCCAGTCCGGCATTCATCGAAAGGTCCACCGATTCAAAGTGGTCAAAACGCAGGTCAACGGGCACAGAGGAACTGGAATTGATGGTGAGAAACCCGACCTGAGGTCCAGCTTCAACGTAGAAACCACTCATACCCCATTTCAACATCATGGGTACATGCAGGTAGGAAATGTCATACCGGCCCTTGTCCCCACTGTCATCACCTTGTAGCGACCATATGAACTCCATCTGGGTAGAGAGGTTCTTCGGCAGCGTATAATTGAGGAATACGCCTGCCGAGTAGCCCAGCTTCCGCTTGAAACCGGGCAGCGCATCATCGCCCGTGAGCCGTGAGAAGTTGATGCCACCCTTCACCCCGACCCGCAGATCATTCCACGACTGCGCAAAGGAGATGGACTGCATTAGCACTACGAGCAATGCACCGAACAGATTTCTGAACAAACAGCGATTGTATGGCGATGAGCTTGAGACGACCACGCGGCAAAGGTGACGAGTATGCGTACGACCAACATTTGACCCATGTCACAAAAACATACCGCTTCGGTATTCGTAATCGGCCGATCTAATTGGCTTAAACGACCTCTGGCACGGCATAAATCACTTCTAACCACAAAAGTCTTTTGAACTATTTTGTACTAAAAACTGGTATCACTTGGCACGGATTCTACTCAAGGTCTCTCTCGTGATACCAAGATAGGAGGCTATGTAAGTGAGGGGTACACGCCTGAGAATCTCCGGCTCGTGTTCCAATAGGGCCGCCAGTTTCTCATTGGCCGACCGCAGATGCGTGCGGTGGATGCGGTCTTCCAGAAAGAGTGCATGCTCAAGAATAGCCATTTGTACAAATGAGGACACTTGCAGATTCTCTGTCATCAGGAGCCTGAGTGCTTTGATGTCAAATGCGAGCAATGCGCTATCCTCTAACAACTCGATGGTTTCCCTGGAGGGCAGGTTGTTGAAATTCCGCAACGACCCTGCCAGCTCGCCCTCGAATGCGAACCATGTGTGTACCTCAATGCCGTCTTGCAGATAATAACTCCTTGCCGACCCTGTGATGATGAGATAGACGGAGCCACTTGTCTGCAATTCGCGCACGAGCACGTGCCTCTTTGGCAATCGCATCAATTTCATGCAAGGGGCCAAGAAAGTCTTGGCATCTTCGGCCAACTTTGGCCTGTGCTCATCAAGGAGGGCCTGGATGATCTCGTTGTCAGAAGGGGTCATGTTTTCCATTCTTCAATGAGTGACGGGGTGCGAATGGATGGTCACAACCTCCGCGCCAACCCTTCGAGATACACCTGAAGGGTCACGCTCTTGGGAAGCGCTATCTTCTTTCGGATGGACAACCTATGCTTGTCCACACCTTTAAGCGTGATGCCCAGCCTGTCGGCCATCTCCTTGCCCGACCAACCAAGGGCCACCATGCCGCAAACGCGCAGCTCTGCCGGGGTGAGGGTGGGGTGTGCCTTTGAGATGCGATCGCGGATGGTCGAGTCGGCATCGGTATCTGCATGCTGCCGCTCGGTGGACCGCAGCAATCGGGTAAAACGCCCGGTATGCTGTGCTGGTATATGACCCAGCATTTCTTTCGATAACTGCATGCACCGCTCCGAACTGTTCACTAATTGGTCGTGGTCTGCTCTTAGCTGATCTAGGGACTCTTTCAACCTGACATTCTCAGCGGCAAGGACATCTGTCTGATGCCTCAAGCGGTCCACCTGATAGAGCGCCTTCCATTCTGCCAACCTCGCGGTACTCAGCTCATTGAGACTTTTTTCTCTGTGGTGCAACATCTGTTCGTGGTGGTGCAGAGCCAATGTGGTGTCGCCTAAAGACTTGTAGGCGAGATGGAAACCCGAGTGCAGCTCAACGTGTTGGGTGTGGTCAGTACTTTCCGTGAGCATTTCTGCGGCATGCTTCAAGCTGTTCAAGGAATCCTCCCATTGCATCAGATCAGCATAGGCCCTTGAGAGTGAAAGGTGCAGGCCCACTTGAAGCGGACGGGTCAGGGATGTCGTCTCTGGCAGCACCGCCAGCAGCAGGGCCACAGCATCATTGGAGCGTTTCATCTCGCGCAGGGTGTCGGCCTTGCCCGCGATGGTCTGCGCCCAGAACTGCATGCCTTTAGCCTCCATGAAATAACCCTCCGCCTCATCCCATCTCGGCAGGGCCTTGGCATAGCGGCCAAGCTGGTGTAATATCTTCGCGATGTTGCCTAAGATGAGCCCTGTATGGAATCCGCCACCGATTGTAAGACGAAGGTTCAGCGCCTCCTCAAACATCTCCAATGCCTCCTCCTTCCTCCCCAGCTCACCAAGAGCGGCACCAATGGACATGCGGATGTTGGAGATATGGTTCTTCTCGCCCTGTTTTTCGATAATGGTCTCGGCCTCGCGGTATGAGGTCAGCGCACGGTAGGGATCGCCCAAACGCTGATAGGCGATGCCCATGGTGAGCAGTGCCCACGCCCGCTCATCGGCATACCCTCGGCCTTTGATGCAGTCGAGCATCTCCTGCCCATGCATGATCACCTCGGAAAGTTCTCCTTCTTGAAAGCTAAGGTAGCACTGCTGGTGCCGAAGCCGGATAAGTGCTCGCCTGGGGGTATCAGATCGCAGCAGGCCAAGGCAGCACTCCAGCTCCTGCTTCGACTGGTCGAGCTGCATACCGAAGCTGTGGCCGTCAGTCAGGGTGAGCCGCGCCAATAATTCCGAATTACGGTCTTTGGCACTAATGGCCATTTCGAGTGCCTTATTAGCCAGCTCGGCAGCCCGTTCCCTTTCTTTTGCACGGATTCTCCACGCCTCTTCGTTCATCCTTTCCAAATCAATGGCATTCTTCATCCGTTCTTGAAGTTTTGATGATTCAAAGAAAGGGTTCATTCACCGGAAAGGCCCCGTTCCGGAACAATCGGAGCGGGGCCTTGGTCTGAAGATTCGTGAGACCGAATCAGCGTATGCTAACCTTCTGCGTAGAGGCAACGCCAGTGGCCGCATGACGGGTTATCAGGGTATAGATGCCGGGCGTGATGGTTGATGGGATGTCAACACGCCCCACAGTGCCATTGCCTGTAACCAAGGCGGAATGGACCGCACGGCCCGTCATGTCAATCAGTTCTGCGGCAGTCATACCCTCGGCCAATCCCAAATGGAGCGTTGCGCCCGCCTCAACGGGGTTCGGGAAGGCGCGTATCACTTCAGAAGCAGATGCATCTGCAAGAGATGTGGCGAGACCCGCGACATCAGGACGGTAAGCACACGAGGCGATACCACCGCTTGCGTTGAGATTCACCACAACGCTCACATTACCATAGCCCGGCACGAAGAACAGGTAGCGGTCGTTCTGCTCTATAACCTCCCCCTGCGTAAGGCCGAAGGCTGCCAGCAGCGCGGGCGGGGCCAACTGTCCACCAAGAAAGAAGCTGTCCACCACGGTGCGTTCCTCCACTTTGACGAGCAGTGCATCGAGGGGACCCGATGGATTGCCTTGCGCATCGGGCTGGATGAGCGTGCCCTCCCCTACCACGGTACGTTTCTGGGAGATGATGCGCTTCTGCAGTCCCTGTGCGTTACTGAGTCCGAAACCAGCCACGGTCAGATTGAACTGCGTGTACTCTGCGTAGCTGCTCTCCCATGTTGTGTTGTAAGAAGCTGGGAAGGTGATGAAATCAGCCCTGCCTTCATAGGCCTGTACCTGCCCCGGAAAATGCAGCACATCATCAGGCCCTCCGCTTATGAGGGTTATGGAGTGGGTGGTGTCGAAAAGCAGGCGGCCCTGCGAATACCAGCCCTCCTCATCCACGGCATCGTACTCTCTGGCACGGATACCGAATGCCTGGAACGCCAGATCAGCATCCATGTAATGTAGTGCGGTAGGATAATCCTGGTCACCTGATGCGTCTATCCACACCGAGGTGCCACTGCTTGCGGTCACAAGGCCCGAGTAGTCCCATGTCTGTCCTGTGCCCTCGGTTGGGATGGCAAGACCGGATGTCTCTGTCCAAATGTAGTTGTCAGTCAGGTTTGCCTGACGGGGAAAGTTGCTCTGGTCAATGGTGACCTGCGCCATCAGTGGCAGCACAAGCAGCGAAAGAATGGTGGTAGAGAGTGTTCTCATGGCGAATTGGGTTTGGTTAGTGATGATTTTGGTGTTGATTGACACTGCCAAAAGTATCGGGTTGGCCCAAGCACCTCACACCACTAAAACACCACCAAGATATCAACCGCTTACATCCAGTTCTCAGATTTGCATACCGAAAAGCCGAATCATTATGAAAGAAACAATCACAATCACATTTATCGCAATGCTCACGGCCACTGCGGTCAGTGGTCAGCAGTTCGTAAGCACTCAGCCCGCTCCCCGCGTGGCCCTCATCGAGGAATTCACAGGAGTGAATTGTAGTTCATGCCCCCCATTGGGCCACGATCTGATCGAGGAGATGCAGGAGACCTTCACGGAAGATCAGATGCTTGTCATCATGTACAGCCCGACCAACTCCAACTACACTACCCCGTCCTCAGGGGCCACTGATTTCAGAAGAGTGTTCCTCGATGACTTCTACATGCACGCCTACTGCGCCCCGGCCACACTGACGCGTGCCATGCCCTCTGCGTTCATCAACAGGCGCATCTGGGCAAGCGGAGATAGATGGCAGGCCCCCAACCTGTGGGAGAACTATGTAGAGGAGGTCATTGCAAGCGGTAACTCGCCCATGAACATCGGAGTGCGCTCGGTGTATGACGAGGCCGCGCAGACCCTGACCATCGATGTGGAGGTATACTACCACACGGATGTCACCGAAAGCAACAGCCTCTATGTATTCCTTGGCGAGCATGACCTCAGCTCCCCGTATCAGGCAGGAGCATGGGGCGGCACTTACCTCTACAATAGCAATTTCTTCCGCGAGACTGTGACCGAGGGCACCTGGGGCGACCCCATTACCGGTCCCACCACAGCGGGAAGCCTCTATACGCGCCAACTGACCTTCGACCTTGCCGATGCCATCGACCCACTGAACATCGACAAGGTGGATGTGCTGGCGTTTGTCATTGAGGATGGCAGTACAGAGGTTCATACAGCAGTACAGGCCCCCGCTCACGGGGGAACGGCCACCACTGGCGGCACGGGCACTTCTGTGGAAACTTCTCAAAGCACCACTCTACACCTGTTCCCCAACCCGACAGAAGATATGGTGTCCATCACCGGGCTGCCCTCAGGCGCGGAGATCCACCTCACCGATGCACTGGGCAGGACGTTGGACATGGTTTCTCACACAGGTGGCACGCTGAATTATAGGACCTCGCATCTGGCGCAAGGTGTCTATGTGTTCAATGTTTTGGCTGCCGATGGAGCACGTACATTGAGGCTGGTGAAAAAGTGAAAGCTGTCTGAACTTCACCACGGCCATATCCCCTTTCTTTGACCTACTTGAGCAAACACCCTATGAGACACATGATTCTACTCCTGTTGCTGGCCCTGCCGCTCCTTGCACTCGGCCAGAACCCCAACCCCAGTACCGCGCTCGATGCCTTCATCTTGGAAGAGATGCAGGAGCAGAACGTTCCCGGTATGGCGACCGTCATCGTGAAGGGTGGTGAGATCATCTGGAGAAAAGGCTATGGGCTGGCCGATGTAGCGGGCAACGTGCCTGTGTCTGACAACACGATCTTCTCGCTGGCGTCCATCTCCAAGCTTTTCACCGGTACTGCACTGATGCAATTGGCCGAGGACGGGCAGATGGACCTGGACGACCCAATCAATACCTTTATGCCATTCGATGTGGTGAATCCCAGTCACCCGAGCACGGCCATCACCTTCCGGATGCTGATGACCCACACCTCCTCCATCCAGGACAATGAGCCTGTGATGGACACGTACTACAGCCAAGGTGACCCGACCATTTCGCTTGCAGACCTGATGGAGCGGTACTTCTCACCCACGGGTGAGGACTATGACGCGGAGAACAATTTCCTGACCTCCGAACCAGGCGAGGCATTTGAGTACTCCAACATTGCAACGGCATTGGCAGGCTACCTTGTGGAGCGCGTGGCACAGATGCCATTCGATACGTACTGCAACCAGAACATATTCGACCGTATCTGCATGAACAACTCCTCGTGGTTCCTTGCCGGACTTGATGTTTCGCAGATCGCAAAGCCGCACACTTTTGAAGATGGAGATTACACCACGCTGGAACACTATGGCTTTGCAGATTATCCGGACGGGCAGCTCCGTTCCAATGTGACCGACCTCGCCCACTTCATGATCGCATTCCTTCAACAGGGTACTTTCAGCGGCAACCAACTGCTCTCCTCCGCCTCTGTGGCGGAAATGCTATCTGCTCAGGCCTCGGATGACGGTGGCGTGATGGGCCTGAACTGGTACCAAGAGGAGATTTTCCTCGAAGATGGCGGCACAGTGGCCATGTGGGGGCACAATGGTGGGGAGACCGGTGTTTCGACCGACCTCTACATCAATCCTGCCAACGGCATCGGGGTGGCGGTGCTGAGCAATGCAGAGGGTGATAACCTTTTCGTAGTGGACGAGCTCTACAACTACGGGCTGTCAATCGCGGCAACCGGTGTGGGCAACCCGCCATGTCAATCGACCGATGTCGGAGAGTTCGTGGCGGGGGAGACCTTCAGGCTGTATCCGAATCCAACTAACGGACCAGTATTCATTGACCGCGCAAGCGAGGTCACATCTATTCAAGTATTCAACATGCAGGGTGCTCTGTTGCTTGAAATGCAACCCAACAGCAGCAACGTCATCGACCTCAGCGAGCTGCCATCGGGTATATACTCACTCCGGCTGACGGGCGACCACGTTGCAGCAACGGGCCGAGTGGTGCTGATGGATTGAATCGTTAACAAAGATCCAAGGCCGTCCTTTCCACGTCACAAATCCTCAATATCCCACGAACTCCCGTGGCGTGATGATGGCACTCTCCGCATCGGGATAGTTGTTCGTGGAAATGATGATTAAGCCTCGCGCTCTCATCACTCTGGCAGACAAAAGACATTACTTCTGCTGAAATCTGAGCTACTGGAAATTTTAGGCTGAATTTTTCCATGATACTGGAAAATTTCATGGTTTATGATTTTTGGAAGAACTGCCGTCCGAGCCTAAGTTTGACGTTCATCCACACTCACCGATGACCGCTAAGGAAGCCTACCATTCGCTGGTGAAGCACCTGCCGTTCCAGCCCACCAAAGGGCAGGAGGGCTTCCTTTACAAACTATCGGAATTTCTTACCGAAGACGGCCACGGCAAGGTGTTCCTGCTGCGTGGCTACGCAGGCACCGGTAAGACCAGCATGGTGATGAGCGTGACGGCCACCTTGCAGGCCATGCGCAGGAAATACGCCCTGCTGGCACCCACTGGCCGCGCGGCCAAGGTGCTGGCCTCCTACTCTCGCCAGCGGGCCTTCACCATCCACAAGTTCATCTATCAGATGGTGACAGACGAGTTCGGCAACATGCGCTTCGCACTGCGCCTGAACACTGGGAAACGGGCCGTCATCATAGTGGACGAGGCTTCGATGATCGCCACGCAGGCCGCTGCTGGCGGGCGTATCCAGAGCCGCGACCTGTTCGCAGACCTGCTACAGTTCCTCGAATCGGGCTCGGACTGCCGCCTCATCCTCATTGGCGACAATGCCCAGCTGCCGCCCGTGGGCATGGCGAAAAGCCCCGCATTGGAAGCATCCTTCCTCAAGCAGACAGGAGATTTCACCACCGAAATGATGCACGAATTGCGTGATGTGGTGAGACAGGAGGAAGGTTCAGGCATCTTGGAGAATGCTACCATGCTGCGCAACCTCCTGCTGTCGGACACCACCGACTTCCGGCTCAAGACCGAGTTCGAGGACATCACCTGCGTGGACATCATGGAGCTGGAAGACGCCCTCAACGATGCCTATGCCACCTACGGAGAGGAGAGCGTGATGGTGGTGACCCGCTCGAACAAACGCGCTAACGAGTTCAACCGCCAGATACGCGGCCGCATCAAGATGATGGAAGAGGAGATGGATGCGGGCGACCTGCTCATGGTCGTGCGCAACAACTACCACTGGCTGCCCAAGAAATCGAGCGCGGGATTCATTGCCAATGGCGACCTCATGGAGGTGCTGCGAATGGGCGGAATCGAGGAGCAGCACGGATTCCGATTCGCAGATGCCACCGTGCGCCTGCTCGACTATCCCGATGACCCGCCCATGGAGGTGAAACTCATGCTCACCACCCTCTACGTGGAAAGCCCATCGCTGCCTGCTGAGGACAGCGAACGGCTCTACCTCAGTGTGGTAGCCGACTACGATTATCTGCAAACCCCATCCGAACAGGCCAAGGCCGTGGGCAGCGACCCTTACCTCAACGCGCTTCAGGTCAAGTTCGGCTACGCGGTCACCTGCCACAAGGCCCAAGGCGGACAATGGCCCGCAGTGTTCGTGGATCAAGGCTACCTAACTGCTGAGATGATGGGCACAGAATACGTCCGGTGGCTCTACACCGCCATCACGCGCGCATCCGAGCAGCTGTACCTCGTAGGATTCAGTCCGGAACTGCTGGATAGGGAATGAGTTGACCGCACCACGTCAAGACCGGCTTTCAATACATTAGCCCCTGCAATGCCGACCACTCCCAAAACACCACTTACATTCTCCGTTCAGAACCTTTTGACCGAAGCGGGCTGCGATGAGGCGGGACGCGGCTGTCTGGCAGGCCCGGTGGTGGCCGCAGCCGTCATCCTCGACCCCGCGCGGCCCATCGCAGGTCTCAACGACTCCAAGCAGACCACCGAGCGGAGACGCGAAGCCCTCCGCGAGGAGATTGAACGGAACGCACTGGCCTGGGCAGTCGGTGTCGTCAGCCATAAGGAGATAGACCGCATCAATATCCTGAAGGCCAGCTTCCTCGCCATGCACCGAGCCATCGGCCAACTGACCGTGCGCCCGGAGCTGCTCGCGGTGGACGGCAACCGCTTCACCCCATACCCTGACATTCCGCACGTCTGCATGGTGAAAGGCGATGCACGGTTCATGCATATCGCTGCAGCATCCATCCTCGCCAAGACCCACCGGGACGAACTGATGATGCAACTGCACGCGCAGCACCCTTTTTATGGCTGGGACAGGAACAAGGGCTATCCGACCCGCGAGCACCGTGCCGCCATCCGCACGCATGGCATCTCGCCCGATCACAGAAAGAGCTTCACGCTGCTGCCGCCCGAACTCCCGTTGAGCTGAGCATCATCGCAGGCGAAGAAGAGCCTCAATGGCCAGCCGATACGAGTCCATCCCGAACCCCGCGATGATGCCCAAGCAGACCCCCGTTAGCAGCGAGATGTGCCGGAACTCCTCACGCTTCATCACATTGGAGATATGCACCTCCACCACCGGCACCGCAATGGCCGCCACCGCATCGCGCATCGCGACCGAGGTGTGAGTGTATCCACCGGCATTGAGCACCAAACCATCATAACCCCCGTCAGCGGCCTGAAGCAGGTCGATCAGCTCGCCTTCCACGTTGCTCTGCTCGTAGACGATTTCATGCTCTGAGAACATTCCGCGCAGCGAGGAGAGGTATCCATCAAAAGACATCGACCCATAAACACCCGGCTCCCGCTTGCCGAGCAGGTTGAGGTTCGGACCGTTGATGATGAGGATTCTCATGCCGCGAAGTTGGGGAGAATGGGCCAATCCATCCTGCTGCGCACCTTCAATTGCAGTTTTTCACCCAAAGAATCTGAAAAGAACCTCGAAACCTTGCTGTTCCGAACGCGATTAATTGTTCCATTTGCATGCATGAGGTGGGAAACGGCCATCCGGGGATTCAGGACGCACATTCGACTCGAGCGGTCGCTATCGGCCAACACCATCGAGGCCTACCTGCGGGACATCGGTCATTTGGAGCGTTTTGTGGAGACCGGGTCGGGCAAACCGCTGCCTACCGAGATTACTGAGCGGCAACTGCGCGATTTCGTGCGCCACATTGCTGACCTCGGCCTCAGTGCCACCAGTCAGGCGCGAATGATCTCTGGCGTCCGGGCCTTCTTCCGGTATCTCAATCTGGAGGATGTGATCGCGGACGACCCCTCTACCCTGTTGCGCACCCCTCGACTTGCGAGGAAACTGCCCGATACGCTCAATCCGGAGGAGATCGAGGCCATGCTCGGCACCATCGATCTGAGCCGAGCGCATGGCGAGCGCAACCGCGCCATCGTGGAGACGATGTACGGTTCGGGGTTGCGCGTGTCGGAGCTGACAGGGCTGCTCATCAGCAATATCCATTTCGAGGACGGTTTCCTGAAGATCCTCGGCAAGGGCAACAAGGAACGGCTCGTGCCGCTCGGTGGTATGGCCGCGCGGCACCTCCATACCTACATCGGCTCGGTGCGGGCGCATGGTCCGGTGCAGAAGGGATTTGAAGACCATGTTTTCCTCAACAACCGTGGCAAGGCGCTCTCGCGGGTCATGGTGTTCCACATCGTGAAGGAGGCGGCTGCCGCAGCGGGCATCCGCAAGAACATCAGCCCGCACACGCTGCGCCACAGCTTTGCAACGCACCTGATCGATGGCGGGGCCGACCTGCGGGCCGTGCAGGAGATGCTGGGCCACGAGAGCATCACCACCACCGAAATCTACACGCACCTTGACCGCGAGTACCTCCGCGACAGCATCATCCGATTCCATCCGAGGGCGAAGGCCTGATGCTACACTGAACAATTGCACCCCAACTGCGTTTACACCTCTTGTATTTGCTACCCACCATAACAAACGAACCATGAAGAAAAAGTTTACTCTCGCTCTGTCCGTCACCATCATGCTGGGCATGGCCTACGATGCGAATCACGGACATGTGAACGGCAGCAGCAGTTCCGGCCCTGCCGGCCACACGGGTTCGCCTGGTGACGGTGCAACGTGCCTGAGCTGCCATAGCGGCCCTTCTCAGACCAACCAAGTGGCCAGCATCTCGGGTGACATCCCCGCTGGAGGCTATGTACCAGGCACTACGTATAACATTACGGCCACGATGAGCAACAATAGTGGACCTCGCTTCGGTTTCTCCATCTCTGCACAAGATCCCACTGGCAATCAGCTTGGCACACTGATAGCATCGGGTACAGGAACCCAGCTTAATGGAGGCGGCAAGTACGTCACCCATACTTTCCAAGGCACATCGGGGTCGGGCGGTAGCAAGTCATGGACATTTCAGTGGGTGGCGCCTGAGGCAGGCACTGGTAATGTGACCTTCTACGGTGCTTTCAACTTCGCGAATGGTAGCGGATCCAGCGGTGACGTGATCGTGACCCAAAGCCAAACCTTCAGCGAAGCTACTGCCACCAGCATCTCAGAGGCAAAGGATGCTTCATTGAGCGTCTTCCCCAATCCCGCTGAAAACCATATCAACATCCGCTTGGGCGATGTGGACGAGGTGATCTCTGTGAGCATGGTCGGTATGGACGGCAGGATGGTGCTCTCTGAGGAAATGACCTCACCCGTGCGCATTGACCTTGTTCAGAGAAATATCCTCCCAGGCATCTATATTCTTTCGACAGTGAAAGACGGTAAGGCCGATCACCGCAGGGTGGTGGTGCGCTGACATTGACCCGAATGTCTGCATTGAAGTCCCCGTGGCGTCTGCGTCACGGGGACTTTGCTTTTGGTCATATCCGCTTGCCGCGCTTTTGCGTTCTTTGACCACCGAAATGAGGAAGCTCGCATCCATCGCATCGGTGACCGCCCTTTGGGGCACGTTTGTGCTCTCGCTTTCGGTCAATGTGTCGTCAGCGCAGTCCGTGTTCAGGTCAGACAGCTCGTCCATCAAGTTCTTCTCACGCACGCCCATGGAGAACATCGAGGCGGTGAACCATGGTGGCACCTCAGTGCTGTCCCCCCCCACATACACGGTGCAATTCCAGATTCCGGTCACTGAGTTCAGATTCGAGAACAAGCTCATGGAGAAGCATTTCAACTCGATGTACCTCCACACGGACGAGTTTCCGTTCGCAGCATTCCGCGGCAAGCTCTCCGACTCGCTCGACCTAAGCAAGGACACCGTGTATCAGACCAAGGCGGTGGGCATTTTGAAGATGCACGGGATGGACCGTGCGGGCTCGTTCGATGGACGTGTGGTAACCAAGGGCGGCAGGGCGTACCTCAACAGCACCTTCCGAGTGCGGCTGGAAGACTTCAACATCAAGGTACCGGGATCGGTATTCTCCAACATCGCGCAGGAGATCGAGATACAGGTCTTCTTCCGGTATGTGGCCGTGCCCGATACGGAGGAGTGACGAGGTGCCTTTGGTCGGGAGTACCTTTATCCCGTGGACAAGGAGTTGAACAGAACCATCTGGCAGGCGGCTTTCCGTCCGTTGGTCGCGGTCGCGATGCTGTTCCTCATCAAGGGTTTCGAGGTGCTTTTCGACATCAGTCTTTCACGATATGGAGTGCTCCCCCGCAGCATCGAGGGCATCGCAGGCATTGTACTCTTCCCCTTCCTGCATGGCGACTGGAAGCATGTGGCCAACAACTCGGCCGCGCTGCTGGTGCTTGGCACTATGATGTTCCATTTCTATCGCGAGGTGGCCGTGCGTTCCATCCTGTGGATGTTCATCCTGAGCGGCATCTGGCTGTGGATAGGCGGCAGGCCCAACTACCACATCGGTGCCAGCGCGATGGTCTATGCGCTTTTCGGGTTCCTGTTCCTCAGCGGCATACTGCGCAGGCATCTGAAGCTTATGGCGCTGTCCATGCTGGTGGTGTTCCTCTACGGTAGCCTCGTGTGGGGCATCTTCCCGATGGAGGAGCATATCTCGTGGGAGGGCCACCTCTTCGGGCTCATTGCTGGCATGGGTGTGGCTCTGGCCTACCGCGACCGCGGGCCTCAACGGCCCAAATACTCCTGGGACCTGACGGAAGAAGAGGAGATGCCGGAGTGGTACATTCAAGAGCAGGAACGATTGCAGCAGGAGAAACTGGCGCAGTTGCCGTTGCGCATCAAGTATCTCTACAAGAGGAAAGTAAAGACCGATGACAAAGAGAAAAAGGATTGACGGCCTATTGGCGTTCATGCTGTTCGGCATGTTGGGTGTGACGGTAGAGGTATGCTACACCGCCATCGTGGACCTCATGGAGATGTGGGGCACGGAAGACCTGAACTTTTCGCTGAAGGGCGTTTCTTACATCTGGATGATCCCGATCTACGGGCTGGCATCAGTGCTTTTTCCCATCGGCCATCAGTTCGTGAAGGGATTTCCTAGGCTGCTGCGCTACTTCCTCTACGCGGTGGGCATCTTGGTGGTGGAGTTCATCACAGGCTTCGCACTGGAGCAGTTCACCGGCCGCTGTCCATGGGAGTACCAGACCGGATGGCACATCATGGGCTACATCCGCTTGGACTATCTGCCGCTTTGGATGCTCTTCGGGGCCACCATCGAGGAATTTCACCAGGTGGTGCAGCGGTTGCGACAGGCTTGATGCCTTTTGTTCCGATGCCATCGGCAATACGTTCAATCAGCGGACCGAACCAATTCAGAGGTGGGTGTCACTCCGTCTCCGCCCACTGAGTACTCAGCCTTGATGCTGTTGACGAAGTACATCTCCACCAGCCCCTTTCCCTTGGCATCGATCTTTCCACGGGGCGTGCATTCAAAGTACTGCTTTACAAGCTCGTAGGTGCTTGCCGAGATATTGACCTTGCCGGGTTCAGAGCAGCTCTCCATCCGGCTTGCAGTGTTCACGGTGTCGCCCCAGATGTCGTAGGCGAATTTCTTCTTGCCCACAACGCCAGCCGTGAGCGGGCCAGTATGTATGCCTATCCGTATTTCCCAGAAACGCTCTCCGTTGGCTTGTTTCTCAACCTGCAACCTCTTCATGAAATCCCTGATCTCGAGTGCTGCGAGAATGATGGCCACGGCATTGTTGGTGTTGCGGATAGGTACACCTCCCGCGCACATATAGGCATCACCAATGGTCTTGATCTTCTCCAAGTGATACTTTCCTATGATGTCATCGAAAGCGATGAAGCATCGGTCAAGCTCATTGACAAGGTCCTCTGGTCTGGTACTCTCGGCAAAACGCGTGAAGCCTTTGAAGTCGGTGAACAGCACCGATACCTGGTTATAGTGGCGAGCAGTGGCCTTACCGCGTTTCTGTAGCTCATCGGCCGTCTCCTTGGGCAGGATGTTGAGCAGCAGTTTCTCGGTCAGTTCCTTTTCCTTGGCAAGATCCATCGTTCTTTCCTGCACCTTCTCCTCCAACTCACGTTGGGTCTCGCGCAGGCTACGCTCCCGGGCTTTGATGATTGCGACCACCAGCCCTACCAATGCCAGGATGTAGGCAAGAATGGCATACCAACGCTGCCAGAACGGCTTCAGCACCGTGAACTGCAGTGAGCGTACCTCGCTCATCTCGCCCAGCACATTGCGTGCTCTGACCTGAAGCACATAATCGCCCGGGGGAAGGAAGGGTATCTCGATGGTAGGGCTGCTGTGCCATCTGCTCCAGCTGTCGCGAAGCCCCTCCACCATGTATTGATACTCGGTGGCCATGCTCTTGAGGTAGAACGGGGCCGAGAGGTGAAACGTGAGCGAGTTCTCACCGGGACGCACCACCAGCTCACCCAGGCCGAATGGCCTGCTGTCGTCTGTGGTAGCTCTGCGGATGAACACGCTGAAGGGAGTGCCTTCCGTTCGACCTTGGGGCACATGAACGCTGTACACCTCCACGCTTTCATCGACCACGAAAAGCCTACCCTTGTCATCGAGACTCAGGTGGCGGACATCCTCGAAGATGGGTAGGAAACCTAGCAAACGTTGTGCGCCCTTGGCATTGAGCACATGCCAAACAGGCCCGGCATGGACCCACACCTCTCCCCTATCACCGAGCAGATATTTCAACCGCTCGCTGTGATCAATGTCCGGAATCGAGGCTGGTACAATATCATCTCCCACCACCTTGAACACCTTCTCCGGCAACAGGAGATGCGCCACCCCGTCAAGTCCGACCACAAGCACGCGGTCTAGTCTATCGCCTTCGATGACAAACTCTTTGACCGCATATCCCTCACCATCCTTGGTGTAGCGGACTGCCATATTCGCGGCCCCGGCCCAAAGCGTTCCCGCCTCGGTCTCCACCACATTGTAAACATTCACCTTGAATGTCTCATCCACCCATTCGTACGACCATTTGCCTCCCTTGCCAGAGAGAGTCACGGGTCCACTCATGGTGGCGACCAGTGCAGTGCTTCCATCTATGGCACTGCTGATGTGATTGACATAGATGCCGGGCACGATACTGACCGCATTCTCTCCCTTCACCTCAAACACACCATCAGGAGTGGCTGCCAGCAGTCTGCCTGCGACCACGGCCAGCTGGCGGCACTTCAGGTCGAGCCCTTTCACTTTTCTGAACACATGACTCACCGCAGGGTTTGACCGTGGATCGGTGACTCTTTTGCGTGGTTTGACAGCACTCGGTCGCGAGGTCGTGGCTGCCTTCTGTTCAGTCTGCTCATTCTGCTCGGTCTCGAGAGCGTTAACAGGTTGATCCTCAGTTGTCTCCTGCTCTGAATCCTCTGCCTCCGTTTCAGTTTCTGACCCCTTGTTTCTCTTCCGCTGCTTGATGGTCTTGCGAAGCTCGCGCAATTCCTTGCGGCTCAACTCTTTCTTTACTTCAGCTGGGTTTTCCTGAAACCGGGCTATGAGCTCCGCCTGCTCATCCCGCTCAGTCGGGGTCGGTTCGGCTGACTGTGGGATCGGTTCTGGACTTTGTCGAACGGGTGGAGGAATCGGCATGCTCGACTCCTCTGCCCGCTCGCGCACCATGCGCTGCACCTCGGTTCTGTCGTTGGTCTCCGAGAGCACGAACACACCGCTTCCGGTGCCGACATACAATTTGCCTTCATGCATGGCGGTGGTCGCCACCACGCCCTTGAGGCCCGGATAATTGTGGTATCGGCTGATGGGCTGAAGTAGGTCCAAGCGACTCAGGCCGGCCCCGTATGCCATCCAGAGACCGCCATTATCATCTCGGCCTAATGCTGTGATCTCATTATCCGGAAGGCCTGTGCCATAATCCAGAGGATGACGGATGGCATAAGACCCACGCTCCACCACCAAAGCCCCTCCTGCCAGAGTGGAGAAGGCCATAAGCGAATCGTTCAGAAGAATACCGTCAGAAACGCGGTTGGCACGCAGAAAATCCCTGAGTTCACCATCGATCCGCGACATCTTTATGCCATCAGAAAGGTAGAGGTCTCCGTTGTCAAAACAGAGGTAAGTGCCATTGGGTGCACTCAGGTCGAAAAGCAGTTGATGCTCAGCCAGTCTGGCGTAATTGCCAATAGGAGTAAGCTTTCCATTCTGAAAGGAGAAAAGTCCCTCCTGATAAAAAAAGAGATGCAGCTCACCGAACTGTAGAAATGCCCCACTGAAAACGCGCTCCCCAAACTCAAGAGAATCGATCACGGCATTCGTGGCCGCATCCAACACAAGAATGCGTGCGTCATTGATCAGAAAAAACCGGTCATCGGAAACAAGGATCTGATGGATGGCATCGGTGTAGGTGACAGGCAACAAGGTATTGAACCTGTATACCCCCGAATCTGTGAGCACGAGTTCTGCTGCTCCGGAACGCATTCCCACGATCACGCGACCATCTTTGGCCATGGTCATGGTGCTGGGGGCGGACGGAGTGGCAATCAACTCCCAAAGGGCACCATCGAAAGAGACAATGCCACGCTCCGTGCAAAGCAACATACTGCGGTCAGGAGCCTGCAGCATGCGGCCTACCCTAAGGTCGCCAAGACTGCGTTCAAACCGGATGTCTGTCACAAACGGCTGACCTGGCTGCGCAAAAGCCGATTTCAGCATCAACAACGCCAGTAACAGAGCCGCTGATAAGTGTCTCATCATCGAGCCAAAAGTAGCACGAACAGTTTATCACCATCATTGAATATCAGCAACCAAGTCTCATCACTTTACAAAAACTGACCAAGGTTCTGTTTGATGCAGAGAGTGGCACCGAGATTCGCGCCAAACAATTGACGCCATGAACCACATCCTTGTTCCGTTCGATTTCTCTCACAACTCTCGCAATGCCTTGGCCTACGCAGCCGAGCTGTGCAGACTTGCAAAGGCCGAGCTCACCGTGCTTCACGCGTACGACAGGGCTGCGATCCTCGAGGGAATGACTCTTGAAGGCACCCACGAGGGCATGGAGAAAGAGAAGCATCATCTGGAGAAACATCATGACCTGCCGCCTGCAGTGATCAACACGCTGATTCGCGAAGGCGAGATGACCGATGAGGTCGTGACTTTCATAGACGAAGAAAGCATCGACTTGATCGTGATGGGCACACGTGGAGCAAGCGGACTACAGGAGGTGCTTGTGGGCAGCCGCACTGTCGGACTGCTCGAAGAGGTCTCTGTACCACTGCTCATCGTGCCCGAATCAGCCGAGTTTGGCAAGGTGCGCAACATTCTGCTTTGCTCCGACCTCAAGGAGGTGGAGGACGAGAACAACCTTGACCTGGTGAAAGAGCTGGCCATCCTTTTCAATTCAGATGTCCGCATAGCCCATGTGGAGGTGGGTGAAAAAGATCATTCCTTCGAGAAAGAACTGGAGCGCAGACGCGAGAAAAGCATCTTCGAGCCAGAGGTAAGTGCCAGTTACAAGCGCATCGTGGCAGGTTCCATCCTCGATGGCATCCGCTATTACATCGACATGAAGGGCGAC
Organism: uncultured Chryseobacterium sp.; assembly: GCA_964500205.1. Classification (GTDB taxonomy): domain Bacteria; phylum Bacteroidota; class Bacteroidia; order UBA10329; family UBA10329; genus UBA10329. The sequence goes on from CAZCNS010000010.1 coordinate 46,678, forward strand.
AACGACCTGGTGGTGATGGTCAACCGCAGGCACAGCTTCATTGACAGCCTTTTCCGCGTGAACCACACGCACAAGATGGCCTACCACACCAGCCTGCCGCTGCTGGTACTGCCAGAGGCATGATTCCTCAGACCGTTGAACCTGTAGGTTCCAACAGAAACGCCATCGTGTCTACCCCATCCGCGTAGTCCCACGGGGCGGGTTCTTGCGATTTGCCGAAAGGCACGGACTGCACGATTCCCGTTCCTGCAGAGGCCACCACGCACTGAACACTATCCGAATCCGCCATCAAACGCGCCTGCACTTCAGCGACATCATCAAACGTCTCGTAGTGCAGCACGCTCACCGGGCAGGCAAGCGAACGATCTTCCCGAAGCAGCAGAAAGCCTGTGTCGAGGTGCGGAATCCGCTCCACCAGCATGATCGCCTTGTGGTAGTCGTAGTTGTTGTGATACTTGTTGTGCCCGATGATGTGATGCCATCCCTCAAAATGAGTCAAGAGACCCGCCAGATTCACACTGCGATGAATGAAAAGCTTGGAAACATTACGGCAACCCAACCCGAAAAAGCGGAACACGTCCTTGCCGAGAGCGTGCAGCTCATCCGCGGTCTCGCGGCCGGTGATCACAGCCACTGAGTTGCGATTGCCACGTATCACACTCGGATATCGGCTGAAGTAATAGTCGAAATAACGAGCGCTGTTAGTGCTACCTGTGGCGATGACATGGGTAAAACCGGTCATTCTGCCCTCAACAAACTCGATCAGCCCTGCGTACGCAGGTTCGATAGTGACCAGCGACTCCACAAGTTTTTGTGGTAGCAGCTCGTCCTGAGATGAGGTCTTTACCAAGGCCCTGTTGCCAGTGATGAGCACGGCCAGTAGGTCGTGGAACCCTACAAGAGGGATGTTCCCGGCCATGATGATGCCCACTGCCTTCACTTCAGAGGTTCGGGGCAATTCCTGATAGGTAGCAAGCCAACTTGTCAACTGCTCCTCTGCCAGCATACGCGAGATACCGCGCAATGCAAGCCTCACATTCTCTTCTGTGAACCAAGCATTTTGTTGACCCGCTCTTAGAATCACATCATCCCAAGCAGTCGTGTCGCCATTGGCCACACTGCCAAGATGTTTCCCCAGTTGAACAAAGGCATTCAGTCGCTGTTTGGCATTCATCCGTGAAACTATCTTTGCGGCCGAAGTTACAAACCCTCTAACCCGACCTTTCATGGCCATCAAGATAACTGACGAGTGCATCAACTGCGGAGCGTGCGAACCTGAATGCCCCAATAACGCCATCTACGAAGGCGGTGCCGAATGGCGTTTCGCTGACGGTACTTCCGTCAAGGGCGAGTTCACCGGTTTCAGTGGTTTCACTGCCGATGCCGATGCTGCGCAAGAGCCGCAAGAAATGGATGTTTACTACATCGTAACAGACAAATGCACCGAGTGCGTAGGTTTCCACGAGGAGCCACAGTGCGCTGCCGTGTGCCCCGTGGACTGCTGCGTTCCCGATGAGGCCAACCCCCACACTGAGGAGGAAAACCTCAAGAAGAAGGATATGCTTCACCTTTGATCCACCTATGGATGAAAGCCAAGAAAGGCGGACGCTCTGTGCGTTCCGCCTTTTTTCATGCAATTGAGGCTACCAATATAGATTGTAAGTGCAGGCTGGATATAAACAGCTTAAGGTCTCAGGGATTTTGCTGTAGCCCTAATCAGAGCAATGACAACGCTAAAGGGACTCATTAGAGCCGATTTAGAGAAGCGATTCGATAGAAAGTAGCAATGCATGACATACGTGGGGGAAACAGAAATGGGCCAATGGGTTGGTGTGCAGAATGTTGAGGCCAATGGTGTAAGAAAGAGTAAGAAGCAATTTCACAAGTGCTGTAGAAACTGGGGCAGGGGATGAGTCGACCATGTCCTACACACCTTTGATTAAGTTGAAGTTTGGTCTTCATAAAGCCTTCGGCCTGATATGGGATATCACGCTCTTCAAGAGGGAAGCCGAGAGCGTGCCGCGGGACGAGTGGCATGAGTTGTAGCAGAACACAGATGGCTTTTCCGCGGGAGGGCACAGTGCCGCGGCAGACGACCACTCACTGGTATGGTATAAGTCGATGAGTTTGAGATAGGCACCCATAGAAAGGCAAACAAGGACGGACTGCAACTACTGAGAAGATAAATAGTGATGACCTTGAAAGTGCCTGATGGCTCAAAGGAGAGTACCTACGCGCGGTTCATCAGGACTTTATCAAGGATTTTCATTGAAAAACATCTTCCAATATCACGCACACCATTAACCTGTGGTGCGCAACGATGGCAGGTGGGGATTTACTCGCCTCGCACCTTGGGCGCATCTCCACGCGCCATACCCAATATACTTACACAAGGGTTCGATATTCCTCAAGATTCAAATCCACAACATTCAGTTCTATACCCGGATAGTGAGTTCCCGGTCAACATCAAAGCGTCTTTGGACAAACACCTTTAAGGTTCAAAAAGCGCGACCGAAGGGTCTCAATAATCTAAAGGCTGTTTGAAAGACTTCTGTCATCGATATCACCCACAATCTACGAAATGCAAGTAACTACAACCTGAATCGATGACCCCCATTAAACTTTTTCATTGAAGCACAAAAAGTACTTCGCGTGGTAGACTACAAGCCGATTGTCATCCAAGCGTGTCAAGGTTGCTTGGAAAACACAGGAAATGCTTTTGAACCGGTCTTGAAAGTCCGAGCAGGTTCTGCGCGTCCGATGCCTCGGTGATGTCCTTCAGCGACCCATCCTTGAAGATGATATTGATGCGGTCATCACCCTTTGAATATGCGCTGTTCGTTATCGTATCGCTGAAAACAAAATAGGTAGCATCGTCCTCAGAGATGCCCCAGTCGCGAGCAAGGCGGCTACGAAGTTCATCCAGCATTACTGCCGATGGCGGATGCTCCATCACATTTATCTTCAACAGGTCACGGTTCACCAACATGTGCGATAGACGGGCTAGCACCGGGTCGGGATGCTTCTTCCACACCTTAACACTGGTGAGCACATCAAAATCATCCAACTCGGCAAACAGGTCGAGCAGCTGAGGGTCCTTCTGCATGTCGCTCGCAGAAATGCTGCGTTGCAGGAACGTTCCAAGTGCTGGTGTTGCAAAGAGCGTATATCCCTTTTCTGAGAGTTCCTTGGCCCTTCGGAGAATGCGGATGAGGAGATACTCGGCACTCAGCACCGTCTTGTGAAGGTACACCTGCCAGTACATGATTCTGCGCGCCACCAGAAACTTCTCCACCGAATAGATACCCTTGCCCTCAATGGCGAGGCGGTCGTCCACCACCTCAAGCATCTTGAGCAGGCGGTCGCTGCCCACAACTCCCTCAGAGACTCCCGTAAAGAAACTGTCGCGCTTCAGATAGTCGAGCCGGTCTACATCAAGCTGGCTGCTCACGAGCTGATGCAGAAAACGCTTGGGGTAACGGTCATCGAAAACCTGCACGGCCATCTGGAGCATGCCGTCCATCTCGCTATCAAGCCGCTGCATGAAGAGCCGTGAGATGGCTTCATGGCCTGCACCACTGGTAATGCTATGCTCCAATGCATGGCTGAACGGCCCATGACCGATATCGTGTAGCAGGATGGCAAGCGTAGCCGCCTCTGCCTCCTGCTCTGTGATCGTATAGCCCTTGCTTCGGAGCTCCGCGATGGCGATGCCCATGAGATGCACCGCACCCAGCGTGTGGTTGAACCGCGTGTGCATAGCACCAGGGTATACCAGATGCGTCAGTCCAAGCTGTTTGATGCGCCTCAGCCGCTGGAAATAGGGATGTTCCATGATTCGGAACACCGAATCGAACGGCACAGTTAGAAACCCATGGACAGGGTCGTTGATGATCTTGCGTCTGCGGGTCGGGGTCTGCATCAGGTATGGCCCCAAAGGTATGCCTGACAGCGGTCAGGGACACATTCCGACCGATTCGCTATCCTTGCGGAAATCACCTTTCCCAAGCCATGAAACAACTTATCGAATGCGTGCCCAACATCAGCGAGGGTCGTGACAAGGCCAAAATAGATGCTATTGCCAGCGTAGTGACCACTGTCGAGGGCGTGAAACTGCTGAACGTAGACCCGGGCGCAGCCACCAACCGCACCGTCATCACGTTCGTGGGCGAGCCGGATCAGGTCATCGAGGCCGCTTTCCTTCTTATAAGAAAAGCTGCAGAACTCATTGACATGAGTCGCCACACGGGTGAGCATCCCCGCTTCGGTGCAACGGACGTGTGTCCGCTCATCCCGATAGCCAACATCACGATGGATGAGGTAGTGCCCTTCGCGAGAAAATTGGGGGAACGGGTTGGAAAAGAACTCGGCATTCCCGGCTATTTCTATGAATACGCCTGCACTGAGGAAAAACGTAGAAACTTGGCAAGTTGCCGTTCGGGTGAATATGAGGGGCTGAAGAAGAAACTCATCGACCCATCGTGGAAGCCCGACTTCGGGCCTGCGGAATTCAACGACCGCGTGAAGGGCACGGGGGCGACAGCGATCTCCGCCCGCGATTTCCTGATTGCCTACAATATCAACCTGAACACTACCTCGGTGAGGCGCGCCAACAGCCTCGCCTTCGACCTGCGCGAGAACGGCCGCGTGCTGCGCGAGGGCGACCCCATCACTGGCAAGGTGATGACAGATGAGAACGGGGAGCCGAGACGGCAACCAGGCGCGTTGAAGGCGGTTAAAGGCATCGGATGGTTCATCGAGGAATATGGCATCGCTCAGGTATCGCTCAACCTCACCAACATACGCCAGACCCCGATGCACATCGCGTTCGACACCGCCTGCGAAAAGGCACACGAGCGCGGGATGCGCGTCACAGGCTCGGAGCTGGTGGGACTCGTTCCTCTGGAGGCCATGCTCGATGCCGGAAGATTCTTCCTTAAAAAGCAGCAGCGGTCGGTAGGAGTATCTGAGAGCGAACTCATTAAGATCGCCATCCGAAGCATGGGTTTGGACGAGCTCTCCCCTTTCGACCCCAAGGAACGCATCATAGAATATATGATAGCCGAGGACGCAGGCACGCGGCTTGGAGACATGCACCTGACCGCGTTTGCAGATGAGACCGCCAGCGAGAGCCCAGCACCGGGCGGGGGCAGCATAGCGGCCTATGTGGGCGCATTGGGTGTGAGCCTAGCCACGATGGTCGCCAACCTAAGCTCCCACAAGCGCGGCTGGGACGACCGTTGGGAGGAATTCAGCGACCATGCCGAGCGCGGTCAACAACTGAAGCGCGAACTGCTGCGGCTGGTAGATGAGGACACTGCCGCGTTCAATGCCATCATGGCCGCATTCGGACTGCCAAAGAATACTGAAACGGAAAAGACCGCGCGGACAGCAGCCATCCAGCAGGCCACCAAGCAGGCCATTCTCATACCACTGAAAGTAATGGAGACAGCCCATGCCTCATTCCCACTGATAAAGGCCATGGCCGAGAGGGGTAACCCGAACTCGGTGAGCGATGCAGGCGTTGGAGCGCTATGTGCAAGAGCTGCCGTGCTGGGGGCATATCTCAACGTGCGCATCAACGCCAGCGGAATGAGCGATAAGAACTTCCTTGAAAAAGCCCTCGCTCAAGCTGAGACCTTTAAGCAGGAGACCCTTGCGATGGAGGCAGAGATCCTGCGGATCGTAGAGACAAAGCTCTGACCATCGCCCCGCTTTGCATCTTTCCTTAAAAATGAACCGTGCACTGTCATTGAATCGGGGTTGCACTGGCAACCATGATCACTGAATGCCGTCATCCACCACACGTGCAGACAGAAGCTGACAAGCTTGAGGAAATCATGGCCGGTTGCCTGAAAAACGACCGGAGGAGTCAGCAACGTCTGTACGAGATGTTCTACGGCAAGATGCTCTCGGTCTGCATGCGATACACCAACAACATGGATCAGGCGCAGGACCTGGTGCAGGAGGGGTTCATCAAAGTGTTCGACAATCTGCACAAGTACAAGCATGACGGGTCGTTTGAGGGATGGGTACGCAGGATATTCGTGAACAATGCCATCGACTCTTTCCGAAGAAAAAAACAAGACCACATTCTACCGCATGATGACTTCCGGCTACTGAACCTCGCTGACGACACCGATGAGCATGCGTTCATGGACGAGGAGGTGAAGGAGATAGAGCCCAAGCACGTGATGGCAGCCATGCAAAAGCTGACCCCGGCCTACCAGATGGTATTCAATCTCTATGTAATGGAGAATATGAGCCATCAGGACATAGCAGACAAGCTCGGCATCAACATCGGCACATCGAAATCAAACCTGTCGAAAGCACGGGTCAACATGAGAAAGATTCTTAGCAAACAATTCACCGAACTGAAGTGAAAGACACCGATAAAAACCCCTTTGACGACCGGATACGTGAGCGTCTCGAGCAATTCGAGATGCCATACGATTCTGCTGCGTGGTCGCAATTTGAGCAGAAGCTTCCGAAAACCTCACCTCCTGCTGACCAAGGACTTTCGGGAATTGCAAGAGTTGGTGTCGGGGTGGCTGTTGTGGCCCTGATAGCTGCGGTGGCCTACATCTGGCCCTTGCAGCCGGTGGAGCAAGCGACCGAGCCCGTGTCCAAACAGCCGAATGAGGGCACGACCAGCGACAACCGTGAAACAGAGGAGCCATCTGTGCCGTCCATCGCTCAGCCGTTAACCGAATCCGCAAGCGAGTCACGCACAACACCTCATTCTGAGCAGGAACCGAAAAAGACTGAGACTGTAGGGCATCCAACTGCGCAAGAATCCATGGGGGTTGGCGAGAATCCAAGCAGACAAATGCCCCTTGCCAACAGCACTCGGACCGAAGACAGGAAAACAGCCGAACCGAAGGAAACGACCCCAGCACCCACGACCAACCGTGAGTATTTCCATTTGAAAATGGCTGTCAGCAAAACAAAAGTGTGTGTGGGAGATGAGGTGAGCTTCATGGCGATCTCCGATGCGGCTGGCATTCACTATGAATGGGTGTTTGGTGACGGTGAACGCAGCACAAGAGACCAAGCGGCAAAAACCTTCTTAAGCCCCGGAACCTATGAAGTGCTGCTGTCGGGCATGAGAGGAGAGGCCGTTGCGGAACGCACCGAGACCATCACCGTGTATCCCGCGCCATCAGCAATGTTCGTGATGGAAAGGCCCATTGTTGGCATCCCGCTTTATGAGTTGAGCACCTCGCTGCAAACTGGGGAGCGCAGCATTTGGGAGTTCTCGGACGGCCGCACGGACACCAAGCTGGAGACGCGCCAACTGTTCAGGTCGCGCGGGTCGGCAAGCGCGAAACTCACAGTTACCAACGAGCACGGTTGCAGCAGCAGCCGCGAGCAGACCGTCAGGATCGATGAGGATTTCAGGCTCTTTGCAGAAACCGGCTTTACACCCAACGGTGACGGTATCAATGACCATTTCCTGCCCAAGGCACTTGAAGTGATGGATATGCCATTTGAAATGACGGTGAGAGATGCATACGGCAAAGAGGTCTTCCGCACATCAAACCTCAATGAGCCATGGAACGGGCGGGAATTTAACACTGGCTTAATGCTGTCGAGAGGCACGTATCTTTGGACGGTCGTGCTTACCGAGCCGATACTCAAGAATCCTGTATTCACCGGAAACATCACCATTCAGTGATCTTCACAAGAAAAACGTTATCAATTTTGCTGAAACAGCTTGCACTTGGGGTGCTCCTGTTCGGCCCAATCGGGCTTGTGGCGCAGAGCATTGACATCGGCCCGCCCGATACCTCGCTCTGTAATGGGCAGTCGATAACACTTATCGCCAATACAACGGGAGTGGGAACAAGTCCTTCCTTTACTCCGATAACAGTACCTACGGATGATGTCCACTCTCAGGTGATCAACATAGGATTCGACTTCGAGTTCTTTGGCAACACCTACAATCAGTGTGTGGTATCAAGCAATGGCTACATCACGTTTAACCTCGGCACGGCTGGCACTAATTCGCCATGGGCCATCAATGCCGCATCTCCCACCCCCGGAGTTCCCGACAACGCTATCATGTTCCCTTGGCAGGACATCAACCCCGGTGCCGGCTCAGGTGGAACGAACTCAGCCGACTGTGGGGATGGGACTTTCGTGGTTGATTTCGTGGACATTGCCATGTTCAGCTGCACCACCTTGGATTTCTCCATGCAAGTAGTGCTCTACGAAGGCACGAACATCATCGACACCTACATCGCCAACAAGCCCCTGTGCCCCACTTGGAATGGTGGCGCTGCCATTCACGGCCTTGAGAATGCCAACGGCACACAGTCTGTGATCGTACCGGGCAGGAATTTCCCAACGCAATGGGCCGTGACAGACGATGCCGTTCGCTTTATCCCTGATGGTGCTGGCGGCTACACGATCGATGATGCTATCCCTTTCAACCCTATTCCGGTAGGAACAGAGAATTACCAATGGCGTGACGCTGCTGGCAACATCCTTGGGACCAACACCACGCTCACTGTGAGTCCAACCGTGCCTACGTGGTACTACTGCTCCTACCAATCGGCCTGCTCCGCCATCACGGTCACAGACTCGATCCTGGTCACAATAGGCAATGTGAATATCACAGTGGAACAGGAGAATGTGCAGTGCTTCGGCCAATCGAACGGCAGCGTGACTGTGGACCCGGTGGGCAGCAATTTCCCCGTGAGCATCGTGCTTAGAGATGCTGATGGGAACACGGTACAGTCGTTCACCAACGTGAACAGTGTCCGGACATTCAACGGTCTGCCAGCGGGAGCATATACTGCTGCGGTTATCGATGCCGTTGGATGCGAGACCACGGTGCCTGTGACCATCACGCAGCCGCCTCTGCTGCAAATTAGTGCCGGACATCTGAACATCGCATGTACTGGAGACAACAATGGCAAGGCTTGGGCCTTTGCCGCAGGTGGTGTGCCTCCCTTAGAACTGGAATGGTCAGACGCCCTGTCGCAGTCCACGGACACCATCTTCAATCTTGGTCCAGGGCCATATCGTGCCACCTTCACCGATCAGAACGGATGCCGCGTTGACACCATCTTGGTGGTGGAACAACCCCTGCCGCTCAATGTCCAGATCGCTCTCACTCCCGACACGTGCTTCAGGAAAGACGGTGCCATCAGGGCTATTGCCTTCGGTGGCACGAAGCCTTACGATTTCCTTTGGAATACCATCACTGATTCTGCGGCCTACACAGTAGTAGGCGATACGAACCGGGTCGGAAAACTGCCCACGGGATCATACACACTGCTGCTTGTCGACTCCAACGGGTGTGAATTTGAACGCACAGTTAACGTGCCCTTTATAGCACCTCCTAAAGCCGGTTTCAGTACCATCTCCAAACCAGAAGAGGTGGTGGACCCCGTAGTAGAGTTCTTCAACGAGTCGCTCGCTTCCGAGTCGTACGAATGGCATTTCGGTGAAGGAGGTATTTCGAATGTGAAACATCCGAAATACGTGTACGATGAGCCGGGCAACTACCTTGTCATGCTCATCGCTTACAACGAACCGCAGTTCGGATGTGCGGACACGGCATTCCGGTACATCTTCGTGGAACCGCTGTTCACCTTCTATGTTCCTAACAGCTTCACACCTGATGGAGATGGACTCAACGATGAGTTCAAGCCCGTAGGCGAGAATTTCGACTACGAATCATACAATTTGAAGATCTACGACCGCTGGGGATCGCTCATCTGGCAGACGGACAATCCGGAACGCGGTTGGAATGGAACCCATCAGCAAACGTTGGAATCCGTGAAGAATGGAGTGTATCTGTACATTTTCACCATGAAGAAGTTCAATGCGTTTGAGCCGAAGGTGGTGAAGGGGTCGGTCAAGCTATACAGAACGAGGTGAGGACAGCAAATGCGGAAGGATCAGGGCTCGGCACTGGCAAACGGTGGTTCCAGCAAATGCTCGCGCTGCTGTTTGCCTTTTTTTGTATCGCTACGGTTCAAGCCCAGATATTCGCCCCCAATGCTGATCTGACGCAGCCCACAGCTTACACCAACGGCATGCCGGATGATGAGATTTTCACCTTCTGCTCGCCCGATGCCAACGGCAACCCTGTACAAGGTGAACTCACCGTCTTCCCATCACTCAACCCACCGGGCTACACTTTTGAGTGGGGGCGTTATAATGACGTGACCCACAGCTACATGCCGATTCTGAACGAGAGCGGTGTACCGTTCTCGTCCATCACAGGTCTGCAATCTGGCGGTTATCGCGTCAACATCATGAACAGCAATGGTCAGGTAGAGACCTTCAACGCTTGGGTATATGTGAGCGAACTGGAAGCCGACCTGAGCCTGATACCCGACCCCGTGCAACCGGGCTGCGCTCCTTTTGACCTCGAAGGCACGGTGAGCGCAGTGGATTTCACTTATTGGGACCCGATAGACCCCGGTGCTGCGCCCTTTATTGTGGATGCGAATACGGAGATCACCGTTTGTTTCAGTGCCAATCACACCTATGTCTCGGATCTCGGCTTCTATCTGGTAGGGCCGCCATCCTGTGGTTCTCCCACTGTGCTGCTCTCACCCAATCCTGGAGCCAACGGGCAGAACGAGGTGTGCAACGCGAACTCAAATGTCAGCAGCCTATGTTTCACTACTAACCCGGCAGGCAATTTCGATCCCTGTCAGCCCAATGGAGCGAACCTCTTCAATCCCAACGGCAATCCCACCTCCAATTCCAATTACAGCGGTAGCTTCTCCTCGTACGGTCCGGCCGGAAACACCACGCCAATAGACTGGTCGCCCATTTATGGCTGCAACTCGGCCGAGGGCGGATGGGCCGTTCAGATCTATGACTGCATAGCTCAGGATGTTGGTGCATTGACTAATGCCACCATCAGTTTCTCGGATGGCAATTCAACGATTGAATACAGCTCGGGAGGAATCAATTCGGCCATCAATGACAACTCATGCACACCAGCCTCGGCATCGATCTACGAGGTGCCTTTGACCACTCCTGTGGACCCCGACCCGCAGAACATTCCCAACACCGGCACCATCACCTATCAGCTCGGAGTGACCGGAAGTCCCACATCGTTGCCGCCCGGCACAAGCACCTTCACACAGACGATAGACCCATTTCCCACCAACGATGAATGGTACTATCTGGAGATAACGGACAACTTCGGCTGCACTGCCATCGACTCGGTGATGTTTGCCTATGCTGGAGCGGGAACAGCGAACATTGACGACATCAATGCCACCAATACCCTTTGTTCCTCAGCTGACCCGGTGCAGCTTACAGCAGCATCTACTGGCGGAGCTTGGAGCGGCAACGGGGTAGATGCCAGCGGACTCTTTGACCCATCAGTGGCTGGCATTGGCACGCATACGGTGACCTACACCATTGCCGGGGCATGTGGTGATGTCGGCACCATCGACATCACGGTGTCCGAACTGGAAGTGACCACCTCCTCCACCCCATCGACCTGCGATGCGAACAATGGCACTGCAACTGCCACTCCAACAAGCGGAACTGCGCCATTCACGTACAGTTGGAATACCAATCCTGCACAAAGCACACAGACCGCCACTGGCCTTGGAGCAGGCGACTATGAGGCTACCGTGGCCTCTGCCGATGGCTGCTCCATCACCGTCACCGTGACCGTGGGACTCGATGGCGGAGATCTGGGCGTTCAAATGGGAACCGCGACCGACATGAACTGCCACGGTATCTGTGACGGATCGGCTGAGGTTGTCATCAGCGGTGGGGCTGCCCCCATTTCTATTCTTTGGAATGATGCCGCGGCTCAGCAAACCGCTGTTGCAACAGGACTTTGCGGAGGCAACTACGAGGTGACGGTCACAGACGCCAACAGTTGCAGTGTCACGCTCCAAACCTCCATTTCAGAGCCAGACGAAATTACCGTCACCGCAGTAATGGATGTGGAATCCGACTGTGGACAGCCCACTGGCGAAGTGACTGCCACCTTCGCAGGTGGAACGGTGGCAGGACAACATGCCATTTCTTGGAACAGCACCCCACCGCAGAACACAGCCACCGCCACGGGCCTGATGCCAGGCGAATACACCGTTACGGTCACGGATGATAACGGATGTGAGGCCACGGCAACGGTCACCGTGACCTCCACCCCGACTTTCACCGTGAGCATCACCGATCAATCTGATGCGCTTTGCAATGGCGACTGCAACGGAACTGCCACAGCCGAGGCCAGCAATGATGCCGTGCTGCCCGTCAGCTTCTCATGGAACACTGCACCTGTGCAGATGGATGTCACTGCAAACGGCCTTTGTGCAGGTACTTATGTGGTCACTGTGACGGACGATGCCGGCTGTATGGCCACATCATCGGTGACCATTGCAGAACCACAGGTGATTGATGTCACAGCCTCAACAGCGAGCAGCATCATCTGCCAAGGGCAGCAGACACAGCTCTCGGCAGGCGTGGATGGAGGAACCGCCCCACTGAGCTACGAGTGGTCATCAGTTCCTTCAGACGCTTCGCTCGCAACAGATGCCATATCTCCCGAAGTGAGTCCCTTAGAAGCAACAATCTACACAGTGACCGTGACCGATGCGAACGGATGCGTCTCAGACCCCTCATCGGTAACCGTGGCCATCAGCGGACCGCTAGCACTTGATGTGGTGTTTCCTGCAAATGGGGATACTACCGTGTGTGCCGGTGAACCGGTCAGTATCCTGCTGCTCGGTGCAGGAGGTGATGGCAATCTGACCTACACCCTACCCCCTGCTGTTGCACCACTGTCAATGCCACATACGCTGACATCAAATGTCACTAACACCTACGTTTTTGAGGTGAATGATGGATGCGGCACCACTCCGGCATCCGCATCCGTGACCGTCAATGTGGAACCCACGCCCGTTGTAAACTTTACTGTGGACGCACCCGCAGGATGCGAGCCACACACCGTGAGCTTCACCGACCTGAGCGCACCTGCGGGTGTTCAATGGCTTTGGGATTTCGGTGATGCAAACTCGTCTGCCGGAACATCGACACAGCAAAACCCCTCGTTCACCTATGTAGAAGTGGGAACGTATGATGTGAGCCTTCAGGTCACCTCGGCAAGTGGATGTTCATCAGACACCACCATCGTGGCCATGATAGAGGTGGCATCTCCCCCTGAGGCTTCATTTACCGCCACTCCGTCAAATACCACGCTTATCGACCCCACCATCACTTTCACGGACCAATCTGAGGGTGACATCACTGGATGGGTGTGGACCTTCGGTGACGGGTTCGATGCCGATGTACAGAACCCGGCACACACCTATCTCGATACCGGCCTTTTCAATGTAACGCTCATCGTGACCTCAGCCGAGGGCTGCATCGACATTGCCCGTAGAAATGTGAGCGTGGGGCCGGACTTCATGTTCTACGTTCCGAACAGTTTCACTCCTGATGGTGACGGGCTGAATGACACCTTCGGTCCAAAAGGCGAAGGCATCCGGTGGGACACTTTCGAGATGTTCGTATTCGACCGTTGGGGTCAACAAGTCTTCTACACCAGCGATATCGACACCCCGTGGGACGGTATGATCAATGGCAATGAACCTGTCCTTGGGGTGTACGCCTATCTCATTCATATCACCGATGAGAATGGACGGAAACTCCCATTCCGAGGAAATATCACACTTTTGAGGTAGCAAAAACGAAACCGAGCAACCATGAAAACACTGAAGATCATAGCATTTATGGCATTCACCCTGTTCCATGGAAATGCCCTCTTTGCACAGCAGACCATTCATTTTGAAGAGAATGGAGTGGTCATTTCCTCAGTCCTTGCAGATTGTTCTGACCCGGCAAATGGCACTGCCAACATGTACCTGCTGCTTACAGTTACAAATACTAACGATCATGCTGTGGAAGTGCGTTTCACGAAACAGATGTTTTACGGCAATAAGTGCATCGGTTGCGGTGAATCCAACCCTGAACAGGAGGTGACGGTCAACCTTTCTGCAGGCGGTACGTCTTCTGGAGTGTGTGTTGATAAGCGAAGCGGGCTCTCGGTATTTCATTCAATGAAAGGTAATGACCATGTTGAACCACTCAGAGTATTTAGGGTCGATCAAGCCTTGGTGACTTCACTTCTCACCGAAAAATCCGGGAAATGAGAAATGTACTTAAGTTTTGGTGGCCAGTGCTCTCCGTGATTAGCGGGTATACAGCTTTTGGCCAGTGCTCTGTGAATGCCCTATCATCAAGCTATGATATTACATGCGGAGAATCGGTTGTCCTCTCGCACTTCGGCTCCACTCAAGGCAATATCAGCTTTTCAGAGAATTTTAACAGTGGGCAACCCACTGGCTGGGCTTTCACACAACAAGCGACCTTCACAAACCCATGCAGCCCTGGAGGGGTTGACGGAAGCACTCACATCTGGATGGGAGATAATTCCGGGGTTCCAAGGTCACTTGTGACCCTACCGCTGAACTTCGGGCCTGCAGTTGCGCCTGCGGGTGGCACGATTTGCTTCGATCTGCTCTTCTCTGCCCAGGGTGACGCATCGCCATGTGAGGGACCGGACGAGCCTGACGAAGGGGTTTATCTTCAGTACTCCACGAATGGTGGCAGCACATGGATCAACATTACCTACTTCGATCCAAACGGAGGCAATGACCCTCAACTTGTGAACTGGAACAACTGGTGCTATGACATGCCTCCAGGTGCTCTTGTGGACGGTGTTCAGTTCAGATGGTTTCAAGATGCGGACTCCGGCTCGGAATACGACCACTGGGGATTGGACAATGTGGAAATATTCGTGAATGACCCGACCACGCAATACGTGTGGACTCACGACAACTACACCACTCAGGAACCGGGTGATAATCCCACACCTGTCGCCCCTCAGACCACTACCACCTACACGGTGAACATGACCACCTCTACTGGCAACTGCACTGCCAACGTAACGGTGAACGTTACCAACCCAGATGTTCAGGTGAATGCGGGGACCGATCAGAGCGTCTGTGCCGGTGAATGCATCAACCTCTCGCCAACGGTAACCGTTGTAAATGACCCCGGTGGAATCAAAACCTTTGCTAACAATCAGACCGAGAGCTTTGATGCGTCCGTGTTCGGTGCGGCCAGTGTGAACGTGAATATTCAGGACTTGAATATGAACACGGTGAATCCCGGCTCTGTGATTGAGGTGTGTATCAGTGATTTAACCTTTTTTGGAGTCGGACTACCCCCGGGAGGTGTAGAGACCTTGTCATTGACGCTGATTTGTCCCGATGGAGGTCAAGTGAATCTTGTTCCGAGCGGAGCAGCACCCTCAGGTCCCAACCTTTTTCAGTCATCTTTTTACAGTAACGCGTGCTTTGTCCCGAGTGGAGGAACAGATATCACCACTCTAACTGGCGCTCAGGCAACTCCCATTACAGGGACATTCAATTCCGCTCAACCATTTACAGGGGTTGAAGGCTGCACAGCGAACGGACTGTGGTCAATTGAAGTCTCCACATCTGCACTTGCTGGTAATGGAACGTTTGAAGGTTGGTCCATCACTTTCGATGACGAGATTGACGAGTACACACCGGATGTATCGTGGTCGCCCACCACGTATATCACAGCGGGACAGGAGACTTCTCCAACCCCGCAAGTCTGTCCGCTCGGCCCTATCACTTATACACTTTCGGCCACAGATACGGCAGGTTGTCTCACCGTGACAGATGACATCGCGATAACACTGGATGACGACTGCTGCGAGACCGACACCTCACCCATCAACGGACCGACCGACCTCTGTGCCAACGAGCAGGGTGTGACCTTCTCTGTGACCAACACACCAGGTTCCACTTATACTTGGACGGTACCTGCCGGGGCGACCATCGCCAGCGGTCAAGGCACGAACCAGGTGACTGTGAACTTCGGGGCCACAGGCGGTGCGGTCTCCGTAGTGGAAACGGTGGACTGTGGAGACGGCCCGCCCCAGACCTTGGACGTAGCAATTACAGATTCACCGAACCTTGTCATCACCGACCCAGCCGTTGAATGCGCACCTACAACCATAGACCTCACTGCGGCTGCTGTGACGGTGGGCAGCACGGGCTTAGGAAACTTGACGTACTGGACAGATGCCGCAGCAACAGCAACGCTTGCCGATCCAGATGCAGTAGCCAGCTCGGGCACATACTACATTCAAGCAGGCACGGGTGACTGCGCAGCTATTGAGCCTGTTACTGTAACCATAGACAACTGCGAGAGCTGCGCGATTACCAACTTCGGTCTCAGTATAGATGATTGCTACACTGCTGGAGGTTTTCAGCAGTACGATGTAGCAGGAAACATCACGTACTCAGAACCGCCCGCTACAGGCACGCTGACCATTACCAACTGCTTCGGACAGCAGCAGGTGATCAACGCTCCCTTCAGCGGTAGCGATGATTTCGTTTTCACCGGGCTGCCTCAGAACGGAGAGGAGTGCGTCTTTACGGCTGTTTTCAGCGATGACCCTGCTTGCACAGCGAACGTAGGCATCATAGCACCACCGACTTTCACCTTTATCAGTTCCGGATGTGATATCGGTTCGGGTCAGGTGAGCGGCACGGTAGAGTTCGTGAATCCCCCGGCCACGGGAACGTTGGTGATCAGTGCGGAGGACGGCATCGGCACGGTCACCACGGAGCTCCAGCCTCCCTTCGCGAGTCCGTCCAACTGGACTGTTACCGGCCTCGACCCTACATCGGACGACTATGTAATCACCTTCTATTTCTCGGAGTTCCCGGGGTGCACGCAGCAAGTGTCGGTGATCTGCGGATGCTCTGCTCAGGCTGGGTCTACCACTGTGACTGTCAATGGCACACCTACTCTGACCCCGGTACTCTGCGAGGATGATGTGGTCATTATCACTTCCAACGGGAACTACACCCTGCCGGAGGACGAAGGGCCATTAGGGCCGTTCGACTATCAGCCCGCGCTGGTCTATCTGGTCTTCAACTGTGCACCCACGCCTGGTCTCTTTCCTGGTGACGACCCTTGTTTCGTGGCCATCATTCCTGTGCCAGAGACAATCGGGGATGCGAACGATGCTCAATCTATCGTAACCCAGCTGCCCCCCGACCTTTTTGACAACGGTCAGGTGTATATCGCCCCCATCACTCTTTATCACTTCGACCCAATCACTCCGAATTACATTGTCAATGCCAACTGTTGGGCATTGGGTCCTGTGTCGATAGTGACCTACCTCGACCCCATAACCTCTACCATGACTGAGAGCTGCCCGAACAATAACGTGACGGTGACACTGAACGGAGGAAGTCCGGCCAACAACGGCAGTGTCTTCACGGCATCGGGTCTTACGCCAGCCAATGGGCAATTTGACAACACCACCGCCCAGAACAACGAAGATATTGTAGTTAGCGGGCTGGCGCAGGGCGACAACTACGCTTTCACGGTGAGTGATGCCGCTGGCTGCACCCATGAGGTCACGGGCGGACCATTCGAGGAGCTGCCTATTGCCGAGGCGGGGGATGACACCACCGTATGCACCCTGTCATTCACCCTTGCTCCGACCCCATCACACGGAACAGGCACTTGGACGGGCGGGCCTGCCGGCACCATCTTCGCACCCGATGCGAGCACCCCGAACGCCACGGTGACCGTGCCCACAGTGGGCAGCTATTCTTTCACTTGGACAGAGACCAACGGCCCCGGCTGCTCGGCCTCCGATCAGGTGGAGGTGACCTTCGGGCAGATGAGTATCCCTGCTGTGGTCACGGGAGCTACCTGCGGGGAGAGCGATGGCGAGGTGGTCGTGGCACCGCAGGGCGGGGTAGAACCCTACACTTATGCTTGGTCATCGGGCGGGAATGCCGCGCTGGAGACGGGACTCCCAGCCGGACCCGTTACGGTGACTGTGACAGATGGCACAGGTTGCAGCCTCGACTCGACCTTCGTCATCACCATGCCATCGGCCTTCACTTTCAATGTACTGAGCCAGAATGCGACCTGTGCCAATAACTGCAACGGTACGGCAGGCATCATTCCCAACGGAGCTGGTCCGTTCACTTATGTGTGGACTCCGAATGTGAGCACCGCGGCCGCAGCGATCAACCTCTGTGCTGGCACATACGAGGTGGAGATCACCGAGAACGGAGGCTGTGTTCAGACCACCACCATCACCATCATCGCTCCGACCGAGGTTAACACCGACCTGAGCGCTTCACAGGATACCATCTGCATCGGTGGGTCGGCCACCTTGCAAGCCGCCATTGATGGGGGCACTGCACCGTACAGTGGTTTCTTCTGGACCTCTGCCCCACCTGATGCATCGCTCACACCAACGCAACAGAACCCCACCGTCTCACCGACCGTTACGACCACCTACTCATTCGTGGCGCAGGATGCCAACAACTGTCAGGCACTTCCCAAGATCGTGACCGTTGCGGTGCGCGACCCGCTCACGCTTGATGTCATCCGCCCGGTGACCAATGGCGACACGGCCATCTGCCTGAACGATTTTGCCACCTTCAACCTCGCGGCCACGGGCGGTGACGGCAACTATTCGTTCTTCACCATGCCGGGCATGAACCCCATCACGCTGCCACTCTCCGTGCAACCGGATGCGACCACCACCTACAATTTCGTTGTCACGGACGGTTGCACCACCCCGCAGGCCACCGCAAGCGGTACGGTGACGGTTCTTCCTCTTCCAGTGCCGAATTTCGTGGTGGACACCACCAACGCCTGTGACCCGCTCACCGTGCAGTTCACCGACCTCACGCAGCCACCTGCTGCACAATGGTCATGGAATTTCGGTGACCCGGCATCAGGTGGGGCAAACGCTTCCACCATTGCAAACCCGTCCCACGACTTCTCTGGTCCGGGCACTTACAGCGTTTCGCTTTCCGTGACCACGGCCAATGGCTGTGCGGGCGATACGGTGATCAACAACCTCATCACTGTCCATCCCAATCCGATCGCAGGATTCACAGCATCGCCCACGGAGACCAACCTTCTGAATGCCAACATCCAGTTCACCGATGGGTCGCAGGGCACGTTCGGGGAATGGTTCTGGGATTTCGGAGATGGCTCCTTCGGGCAGAATCAGAACCCACTGCACACTTATCGGGATACAGGCAGCTACGAGATCGTCCTCACGGTCACCACCATCCACGGCTGCACCGATACGGCCATGGGCAGAGTACTCATCGAGGCAGATTTCACCTTTTACATCCCCAATGCATTCACCCCCAACAACAACCGCAGGAACGAGACCTTCCGCCCCTACGGTGAAGGCGTTGACTGGGACACCTTCGAGATGTTCATCTTCAACCGTTGGGGGCAAGAGATATTCTACACTGCGGACATTGACATGCCATGGGATGGTTCTGTGAATGGAGAGCGTGTACAGCTCGGTGTTTACACCTACCTCATCCGCATATCCGACATGAAAGGCGAGGAGTACAGCTACCGCGGAGGAGTCACTGTTCTGCGATGAATTAAAAATACCTCAGGCCGCTGTGTTGTTGATCAACAATTCATACTTTTGCCGCCCGCTTCAGAGAGAGGTTCTCTGAACAACGTTCTTTAACCACGGAGAGGTGGGTGAGTGGCTGAAACCAACAGTTTGCTAAACTGTCGTGCTGGGAAACCGGTACCGGGGGTTCGAATCCCCCCCTCTCCGCGTTAGTCCTATGAACATGAATGACGGTCATTCTGTGATAAGTGTTCGCGAATTTTAGGGTGTAGCGTAGCCCGGTCATGCGTCCCGACTTTGAGGTCGGGAAGGTCGCAGAATCGAATCCGCTGGAATGAGAGGTCCGAATCCTCTGAAAACTTTCGGGGTGTAGCGTAGCCCGGTCATGCGTCCCGACTTTGAGGTCGGGAAGGTCGCAGAATCGAATCCGCTGGAATGAGAGGTCCGAATCCTCTGAAAACTTTCGGGGTGTAGCGTAGCCCGGTTATCGCGCCTGCTTTGGGAGCAGGAGGTCGCAGGTTCGAATCCTGCCACCCCGACTTAAAGGGTCACAGTCTTAGGATTGTGGCCCTTTTATCTTTTAGAGAGAATGAATCCGGGGACATAGTTGACCCAATCAAGTTTTGGCCGGGTTGTACTTACGTAATATCGCGCCCCCAAACTGAAACATAATGAGCAAACGCGTTTACCTCGGAATGACAGTGGATGTGCTGCACCACGGCCACATCAACATCATAGAAGAAGCCAGAAGATACGGTGACATCGTGATAGGACTGCTCACAGATGCTGCTGTGGCTGATCACAAGCGACTCCCATACCTTACTTACGACCAAAGACTGAAGATCGTAGAGAACCTGCGCGGGGTGGTAGAAGTGGTTCCGCAGCATGAGTGGGACTACTCGCACAATATCCGCAAATACAGGCCTGACTTCATGATCCATGGCGATGACTGGCTGGAGGGACGCGACTCGGGCATCCGTCAGCGCGCTATCGAGGCATTGAATGAATATGGTGGAAAACTCATCGAGATTCCGTTCACCCAAGGTGTTTCGTCAGGGGCCATTGTGGCCCGCCAGCTGCAGGTGGGAACAACCCCTGAGATAAGGAGGAGAACGCTCCGCAGACTGCTGGCCGCAAAGCCACTCTCACGATTCATCGAGGCGCACAGCCCGATCAGCGCGCTCATTGCGGAGCACGCTAGCGAAGATGTGGACGGGAAGCTGCGCTCGTTTGATGGATTCTGGAGCAGCTCGCTCACCGACAGCACGGAGATGGGCAAGCCCGACATTGAGGCGTTGGAGATCTCATCCCGCCTCACGAACATTGACCACATCTTTGAGGTGACAACAAAGCCGCTCATCATGGACGCGGACACAGGCGGCAAGCCAGAGCACTTCGAGATGCACGTGCGCACTATGGAGCGGCTCGGCATCTCGGCAGTCATCATCGAGGACAAGACAGGACTTAAGAAAAACTCCCTCTTCGGCACCGAGGTGAAGCAGACGCAAGACGACCCGGAACTCTTTGCTGATAAGATCCGCGCAGGCCGTTCATCTCTGATGAGTGACGATTTCATGATCATTGCAAGGATAGAAAGCCTCATTCTCAATATGGGAATGGATGATGCCGTTGCCCGTGCCCGCACCTACGTGGAGGCAGGGGCGCATGGCATCATGATCCACAGCCGGGAGAAGAATCCCGATGAGGTCTATGAGTTTGCGAGGATATTCCGGCAGGATTTCCCGAAGATCCCGCTCGTGTGCGTGCCCACGAGCTACAACATGGTGACCGAGGACGAACTGGCTGAGCGCGGGTTCAACATCGTGATCTACGCCAATCAGATGATGCGGGCCTCCTACCCGGCCATGAGGCGTGTGGCCCAGTCCATCCTGCGCAACGGCCGCTCTTTGGAGGTGGATAAAGAGCTCATCAGCATCAATGAGATACTGGAGTTGATACCCGGTACAAAATGACAGCCCTTACAGGTTTCAAAAACCTGTAAGGGCTAATGACAAAGACATGATCGATCCGAGAGACTTCATCACTGCGCTTAAAGATGCGGACATCCGTTTCGTGACGGGTGTACCCGATTCCCTGCTGAAGGATGTATGCGCCTGCATCACTGCCGAACTTGGCACTGAGGGGCACGTAATCGCTGCCAACGAGGGTGCTGCTGTGGCCCTGGCCATTGGTCATCACCTCGCCAGCGCAAGGCCGGCCCTTGTCTATATGCAGAACAGCGGGCTGGGCAACACCATCAACCCGCTCACTTCGCTTGCCGACCCTGCCGTGTATGCCATCCCGATGGTGCTGATGATAGGCTGGCGGGGCGAGATTCAACCTGACGGCACACAGCTCAAGGACGAGCCTCAGCATGTGAAGCAAGGACTGGTGACACTCGCGCAGTTGGATGTGCTGGGAATCCCGTACCGCGTCATTGACGGTTCATCATCCATTTCAGAGGTGATAAACGACCTGACGGAAAAGGCTCTGCAACACTCCGGCCCGACAGCTCTCGTGGTGCGGAAAGGCACCTTCGCATCCTTCAAACTGGAGCAGCCCGTCCAACCTCCATCGCTTATGGGACGCGAAGAGGCCATAGGCCACATCCTTTCACTGCTGCCGGAGGATGCCATCGTGGTATCGACCACCGGCATGGCCTCGCGGGAGGTGTTCGAGCTGCGCAAGGGGGCAGACAGCGGCCATCATCGCGATTTCCTGACAGTGGGCGGCATGGGTCACGCCAGCCAGATCGCCACGGGCATCGCACTCACAAGGCCCGACCGCACGGTGGTCTGCATTGACGGGGACGGGGCTGTGATCATGCACTCAGGCAGCCTCGCCATCAGTGCCGATTGCCCTAACTTGCTCCACATCGTGCTCAACAACGCAGCCCACGACTCCGTTGGCGGACAACCCACCAAGGGCGGTGTGCTGCGGTTCGATCGCATCGCCAAGGAGTTCGGCTATGCCATCACCGACATTGCGACCACAGAAGACGACCTGTATTCCATGCTACCTTCCATGTTGGAAACCGAAGGCAGCAGACTGCTGGAGGTACTGTGCCAGCGTGGCTCCCGAAAAGACCTGGGCCGACCCACCCGCACACCCCAGGAGAACAAGCACGATTTCATGATGCACGTCTCCACAGAATAATGGTCTCTGTTCCGTTCTGAATAAGGATATTTGCGGCCCGAAAAACGGTCGCGTAGCTCAGTCCCGAAGTTTCGGGAAGCATCCCGACACCAAAGTCGGGACGGTCACAGGTTAAGTTTCGAGTGGTTCTGAATGAAAAATGGTCGCGTAGCTCAGCTGGATAGAGCATCTGCCTTCTAAGCAGACGGTCACAGGTTCGAATCCTGTCGCGATCACTTCAAACCATGCAAAAGCCCCGTGAACACTGGAATTGACGGGGCTTTTTCGCTACTTCGTCTCACAAATAGGTCGCCTTCACCCAGCCATTTCTTCCGCCAGATATTGATAGAAGAATGGGATGGTCTGAATACCCTTGAGGTAATTAAACACCCCGAAATGCTCGTTGGGGGAGTGAATGGCATCTGTGTCGAGGCCGAAGCCCATGAGCACGGACTTGGTACCCAGTTCCTCCTCAAACATCGCTACAATGGGGATGCTGCCACCTCCGCGTGCAGGTAGAGGCGCCTTGCCAAATGTGGTCTCCATGGCGCGGTGTGCGGCCCTGTAACCGGGAAAGTCAATAGGTGTCAGATACGGCATCCCGCCATGGTGCGGTGTAACCTTGACCTTGACCGCAGTTGGAGCGATGCGTTCCAAATGTCCCTTCACAAGCTCAGTGATACGGTCGGGATCCTGCCCCGGCACCAAGCGGCATGAGAGCTTGGCGTACGCCTTGGAGGGCAGCACCGTCTTGGCGCCTTCTCCTGTGTAGCCGCCCCAGATGCCATTGAGGTCGAGTGTGGGTCGAATGGTGCAACGCTCCATGGTAGAATAGCCCTTCTCACCCAGAACAGCATCCACACCGAGGTCGCGCATGTACTCTTGCTCATCGAACGGGGCCTTGGCCGCCTCCGCCCTTTCCTCGGCACTCACCTCGATCACATCATCGTAGAAACCGGGGATGGTGATGCGCCTGTCGGCATCCATGAGCGAAGCCACCATATCGCACAGCGCGTTGATAGGATTGGCCACCGCACCGCCATAGACCCCGCTATGAAGATCGCGGTTGGGGCCCGTGACCTCCACTTGCAGGTAGCTGAGTCCACGAAGGCCCACGGTGATTGAGGGCACATCGTTAGCAATCATGGAAGTGTCGGAGATAAGCACGAGGTCGGCTTTGAGCCGCTCACGGTTGGCCTTTACGAATAGGCCGAGATTGTCTGACCCGACTTCCTCCTCGCCTTCGATCATGAACTTCACGTTACAGGGCAGACCATCGGTGCGCTGCATCAACTCTACGGCCTTGACGTGCATGTACATCTGCCCCTTGTCATCGCAAGCTCCACGTGCGAAAATCTTGCCGTCTTTCACCACAGGCTCGAATGGAGGGGAATCCCACAGATCGAGCGGGTCGGGCGGCTGCACATCATAATGGCCATACACCAATACCGTGGGAAGCTCCGGGCTGACCATTTTCTCGCCATAAACGATAGGATAGCCAGCAGTGGGGCACACCTCCACGTTGTCCATTCCGATGCTGCGCAGGTGGTCGGCAAGCAACGCAGCCGTGGCGTGCACGTCATTGGCAAAAGCCGGGTCGGCACTCACCGAGGGCTTCCTCAGAAGGTCGATCAGTTCATCAATGAATCTCTGGCGATTGGTTTCAATGTATGCGTCAACTGTGTTCAGTTCCATTTGTAAAACGTTGGTGATGCTGCCAAAAGTAACGGATAGGCTTGGAGAGATAACGGTGAGAATGCCGCGAAGGAGGCATTGCACGAAGGAAAAACTGCGGTTGCACTTTGCCTAACTTTGTCAGCTTAGGAATGACAAGAACAACTCACATCCTTGGCATCTTGGTCATGCTGTTGCTTGGCTGCGCTGAGGCGTTTGCGCAGCTTGTGGTGAATACTGACCAAAGCCCACAGCAGCTCGTAGAGGAGGTGCTGATCGGTGATGGCGTAGAAGTGAGCAACATTCAGTTCACAGGGTCTCCGGAGGCACGGGGCTATTTCAACGGTACGGCATCCAACATCGGGCTGGGCGAAGGCATTATTCTATCCTCCGGAAAAGTGACCGATGCACCAGGCCCTAACGGAACCCCATTCAGCGACCAAGGCACTGACTTCAATCGTCCGGGCGATGCAGTGCTCACGTCTATTTCCGGCACCAACGTTGGCACCCGCGATGCAGCCATCTTGGAGTTTGACTTCGTCCCCTCGTCAGACACGGTAAGTTTCCGCTATGCATTTGCATCCAATGAGTACATGCTGTTCGTAGGTGCTTTGGTCAACGATGTCTTTGCCTTCCTGATCAGCGGACCAGGAATCGTTGGTGAGCAGAACATCGCCCTCATTCCCGGCACCACAACCCCTGTGACGATCGACAATGTGAATGCAAACCAAAACGGTCAGTTCTATAACGACAATGAGGACCCTCCAGGCGAAACTGTGGAATACAACGGCTTTACCTCTGTATTTACTGCCAACACTGTTCTCACTCCCTGTGAGACGTACCATATACGGTTAGCGATATCTGATGTGGGAGACGGGCTGTACGATAGCGCTGTATTCCTCGAAGCCAATAGCTTCAGCAGCCCGGTCGTCAGCTTGAATCCAAGTACAAACTATTCTGTCTCAGCCAGCGAACTTCAACTCGTACGTGGGTGCAGCGAACTCACACTCACATTCGAGCGCTCAGAGCCATTCAACACCCCTCTGACCGTGGGTATAGAACTGGGAGGTACTGCCGTTCCTGGGGTTGATTTTTCGGGCATCGGCAACAGTGTCACCTTTCCAGCAGGAGAGGGCACCGTGGAGGTCACTGTGCAGATTCTTGAAACAGGGAACCCACAGCCCGACCTCACTGCCGTCATCAGCATGGTGGACACAGACCCTTGCGCTACCGGCCCAGCACAGGACGTGCAGTTCACTATTGTGGACGCGCTGAGGCCAACCATTCAGTCATCGCCCGCTGTGTCATTCTTCTGCCCGCAGGATTTCACCATAAATACCGATGTAACGGGAGGGTATCCGCCTTTCACCTACTCTTGGAGTGGTCTGCCGGGTGAGGCTGGTGAAAGCATCATCGTAGCCCCCATAACCACCACCAACTACACCGTGACGGTGACCGATGCTTGCGGATTCACAGCGTTCACCTCCACGAATATCACGATGCAGGGCTACCAGCCTATCTCGGTCAGCGTGCCCAATGTCCAAGTATGCAATGCGGAGGAGGTGGAGGTTACCTCGCTCATCAGCGGAGGAGCAGGAACCATCAATTACCAGTGGAGCACCGGACAGAATACCCCCAGCTTCATCGCTGCACCCGATTCTGACGGCAGCATCTCAGTCACTGTGACCGACAGTTGTGGCTTTACTGCCATGGCAGAGGCCATTATTACTGTGGACGACTTTGCTGCCTCATTCGATTTTGAGCACGAAAGACACGACTCCTACCTTTTCATCAATACAACACCCGGCATGGTGCAGACGGTGATCTGGGACTTCGGTGACGGAAACACTTCCACAGAAAAGCAACGGGTGCGCCACACCTATATAGAGGAAGGAGAATACATGGTCACAATGACCGCCACCAACATCAACGGCTGCGTGTCAGACACAAGTGTGCTTGTAAGGGCATATCCGCCCATGCGTGCCTACATGCCGAACAGTTTCACCCCGAATGGTGACGGACTCAACGACCTCTTCGGCCTGGTGGGCGATTCCTATCGCGGATATGTGCTTCGCATCTACAACCGTTGGGGTCAGGAGATACACAACGGTGTACACTACAATGCAGAGGCATGGGATGGAACTGTCAATGGCCAACTTGTTCCGAGAGGTCTTTACCTTTGGAAAGTTGAAGTGCTACCGATCGCGGGGATGAACAAGCTGATGGAGGGAACGGTTATGGTACTTCCTGATTGATGGAAAACCGTGAGACACGCTGCCATTTGCGCATTGCTGCTGATGCCCCTCCTATCGAGGGCTACGCACATCGTAGGCACTGAGATCTACTACGAATGCCTTGGCGAAAATCAATATCGTATCACCTTAAAGGTTTATAGAGATTGCCTGATAGGTGAGGCACCTTTTGACAATCCGGCCAGCATCGCTGTTTACAACGGCTCGAATATGCTGACCATGAACCTCAGCGTTCCGTTACAGAGCGTGAATCAGATGCCTGTGGTGATAAACAACCCATGCCTCCAGGCTCCGCCCAATATCTGTGTTGAAGAAGGGATATACGTCACAACGGTCACCCTGCCTCCTACAACGGGCGGCTACACAGTAGCCTACCAGCGTTGCTGTCGCAATGGCACAATTGTAAACCTGACCAACCCCGGTAGTCAAGGGGCCACTTCATTGACCCGCATCAGCGAAGAAGCACTGGCCTCATGCAACAGCAATCCAAGCTTCAATGCCTTCCCACCTATAGCACTGTGTGCGGGCGACCCCCTCGTGTTCGACCATTCCGCCACTGACCCTGACGGTGATCAGATCGTGTATTCGCTGTGCGAACCGTTTATTGGTGGAAGTCAGCTGGATCCGGCACCGAATCCCGCCACCGCGCCACCATATACCACTGTAACGTGGGGTGCGGGATACAGCGGAGTGAATCCGATGAATTCAGCCCCGCAATTGAGCATCGACCCTACGACAGGTCTACTTACTGGCACACCTACGCAGCAAGGACAGTTCGTGGTGGGCGTTTGTGCTGAGGAGTACCGTAACGGTCAACTGCTTAGCACCAACACCCGCGACTTTCAGTTTAATGTGGTAAGCTGCATGAGTTTCGTGGCGGCAGTGATCCCCGACCCAGCTGCTTTCCACGATCCCTGCACAGGTCGCCAAGTGAGTTTCGGAAACCAGAGCGTCAATGCAAGTGCATATCTGTGGGACTTCGGCCTGACCACAACACTCGATACAGGATCCACGGATGAGTTTCCAGTGGTCATTTTTCCGGACACAGGACTCTACACCGTCACCCTGATAGCCAACCCTGGTCTGCCCTGTGCCGATACGGCCTCGCAGTCAGTGATGATCTACGACCCTGTCATTGCAGAAATCCCACCACTCAACGGCCAATGCGCTGATCAGAATGCATTCGATTTCACGGCAGGCGGGCAGTTTGGACAGGGAGCTACTTTCCTCTGGGAATTCGATGACGCCCAGCCACCCACATCCACAGACCGCGACCCGCAAGGTATCGCGTTCAATTCTTCAGGAGAATTCAACGTACGGCTCACTGTCACCGAGGCCATCTGCTCAGACACGGACGAGGCCACCATCGTAACCTATCCGCGTCCACAAGCTCAGTTCAGTCCGGGACCACACGAAGGCTGCATGCCTTTTACGGTCTTTTTCAATGATGAATCCTTCTCGGGCACAGAACGTCAGGTCCTTTGGGACTTCGGTGATGGCAACACCTCGGACCAACCGACCACCTCCCACACTTTCAGTGAGGCAGGGACCTATGATGTGCTTCTGACGGTCTGGACCACATCAGGGTGCATCGATACAGTAAGTTTTCTCGCACCGATGGATGTCATCGTGCGGCCTCTGCCATCTGGTGAACTGACCGTCTTCCCCGACTCACAGAGCATCTTTGAACCTTACTTCACATTCTCAGGCACATCAAGCAACTCGGTCTTCTGCAATGTTGATCCAGGAAACGGCAGCGTGCTGGCCGCAGCCATAAGCGGCTGTGACTTCGAGTATGTCTACGGTGATACGGGCACATACCGTCCGTTACTCACATTGGAGAACGAGTTCGGTTGCGTATCAACAGACACGGCCCTGCTGCGTGTGATACCTGAATACCGGTTCTGGATACCCAACGCATTCACTCCTACTGGCAACGATCTCAATGAAGGCTGGGGTCCAGTGGCCATGGGTGTGAGAGATTTCCAGCTCTGGGTGTTCAACCGATGGGGCCAACAGGTGTGGTACACGGAAGACCATCGGGCAAGGTGGGATGGAACCCTGTCCAACGCAGGCAACCGAGACCCTGTTCCGGGAGTCTATGGTTACAGGGCTTTGTTCCGCACTTTGGAAGGCAAGCCTCAGCGCAGGTTTGGTACAGTCACCGTTGTACGCTAACATTTCATTGTCCGTCTGTTACTTTTGCATCTGATTCTGTCACCGTTGAAACATACGCTCAAAATAGCCCTGCTGCTTGCCTTTCTCATCCCTGCCAAGGTATGGGCGCAGCTCACCATCACCACAGGGCAGACCGCGCAGCAACTGGCGGAGATAATCGCGGGTGCAGGCGTGGAGGTGAGCAATGCGAGCCTAACGGGTTCACCGCAGGCCATAGGGGCTTTTGTTCAAGGAGGTGCTGCTTCCACTTTGGGATTACCAAGTGGAGTGGTAATGTCCTCTGGACAAGTGTCACAAATAGCCAATGCAGAGAATTTCTTCGCGAGTTCCAACCTCAATCAGCCAGGCCATCCGTTCCTGGCCGCTCAGGCGGGTGTGAACTCTTTTGATGCAGTAGTGCTGCAATTCGATTTCGTGCCGAATGCTGACATCATACAATTCAAATATGCTTTCGGTTCCGAGGAATATCCCGGATTCGTCTGCTCGAATTTCAACGACATGTTCGCCTTTACCATCGAGGGCGTCTCAGTTGCGATGCCACAGACGAACATCGCCTTGATTCCCGGAACCAATACCCCGGTATCAATCAATTCCGTGAATAATCAGGGTTGTGGAACCCCGACATATTACCAGAATAACGCAGGAAGTCAGGTCATTGCATTTGGTGGAATGACGACCACCATGATCGCTGAGTCAGACGTCATCTGTGGTGAGACCTACACCCTACGTCTGATGATCTCTGACGGAGGTGACGGCATTTATGACTCAGGCTGCTTCATCGAGGAGAACAGCCTCACCACAGGCAATGTGAGCGTGACCACCGCCACCGCAACAGGAGACAACTTCGTGTATGAAGGCTGCGAGCCGGCCATCATCACTTTGAGCGTCAATGGCCCGCCCGTGCAGCAGAATACTGATGTGCCACTCTGGATCGCACAGTCAACCGCCATTCCGGGAGTGGATTATGAGGAGATAACCGTGTTCAATGATGACAGCACCATCACTATACCCGCTGGTGAAAGCGATATCTCCTTTGTAATTCAGGCACTCCAGAACAACACGCCAGACCCGCTGCGGTATATCGAGTTCATCTATATCAACTCTACCTGCGGCACAACAGACACCTTTAGGATATTCATCGCTGACCTTGTTCCCATCACAGTGCAGACCAGTAACGATACCACTATATGCGCTGGCAATGCCATTGTTTGGGCCCAAGGCGTGGGCGGAGGTGGGCTTTACACCTACCAGTGGGCAGACGGCCTCGGAACAAACCAGCAAATCACCCCATCGCCCACAGAGTCCACTGTTTACAGCGTAACCATAGAGGACAATTGTGGATCCGCGCCTGCAACTGGTCAAGTGACCGTGTCCGTGGATGGAGGGCCTGCCGCATTCGCAGGCAATGATGTGGAAGTGTGCATCGGGGGAAGTGTGGTGCTCAATGCATCGAGCAATACTCCCAGTGTCACGTACCAATGGTCGCCCACCACGGGTCTTTCCAACCCGAACATCCCTAATCCTGTGGTCACTCCGCAGCAGGACACGGAGTATACCGTGACCGTGACACGAAATGACGGGTGCGTCAATTCAGATGCAGTATCGGTCTCTTTAACCCCGCCCCCAACATCAGCATTCACCTTGCCACAGTTCGGCTGTGTAGGAAAGCCGGTAATCGTGACCTACACTGGCAATGCAAATGCCTCAGCCCAATTTCAGTGGCATACGGACGGGGGCATCATCACCAACGGCAGCGGCATAGGGCCTCTGGCTGTGATGTGGCAGCAGGAAGGCACATACGATGTGGTGCTCACTGTGGCCTGGGGTGGCTGCGTATCGACCACGGAGTCGCAGCAGATTCAGATACTGAACAATCCGCCAGTGGACGCGGGCGCAAACCATGCCGTGTGTCCAGGTGAGACTGTTGAGGTCGGAACCACAGCTCAGCCCGGGATTAGTTACTCTTGGAGTCCCTCCAACACAGTGACCAACCCCAACGCAGCGCAGACGCAGGCCATCTCGTCCAACAGCGGCAACACCACCATAAACCAACCATTTGTACTCACCGCCTCGCAGCAAGGCTGCCTCAGTCGCGACACGGTTCTCCTGACCGTTTATCCCAAGCCTACTGCCGAATTTGAAATTCCTCAAGGAAAATGTTTCAACGTCAATTCCTTTAGCCTTGACGCAGGAGGATTTTTCGGACCGAATGCCACTTTCCTATGGAACTTCGGGCCTGTCGGATTCCCGGCAACCTCCACACAGCAGAACCCGCAGGGATTCATTTTCAACGAACCCGGTGTACATAATGTGAAGCTTGTGATCACCGACAACGGTTGTGTGAGCGACACCTTCTCAGCACCCATTGAGGTTTACCCGATGCCTGTGGCCGATTTCACAGCCGACACCACTGAGGGCTGCGAACCATTCGGAGCGCAATTCATTGACCTCAGCCAAAATGTTGGTGGTACCCTTACATACAACTGGAATCTCGGTTCAAATGCCACCTCCAATGCCGCGAATCCAGGTTGGACTTATCCGGCCGGAACCTACAACATCAGTCTTCAGGTGACAACAGGAAAAGGCTGTTCCAACACCCGCTCGCGAAACGGATTCATCATCTCACACCCGAAACCCACCGCTTACTTTGGGGTGAACTCGAACGTGGTGGACATCATTGCACCAAAAGTGGTGGCCAGCAATCTCGCCAGCGGGGTGACAGGCAGCACATTCCGCTTCCCGCCCTACACGGAGATCAATGGCATGGTGGCCGCATTTGAATATCCCGATACTGGCAGCTTCGTCATCACGCAGATCGTGGAGACCGCTTTCGGCTGCCTCGATACCATGTCCATAGAGGTAAAGGTGAATCCCAACTATACCTTCTACATCCCCAACGCTTTCACACCCGACAATGACGGGCTCAACGAAGAGTGGCGTCCTTATGGCGAGAGCATTGACGATTATCACCTCCGCGTTTTCAACCGCTGGAATCAGCAGATATTCGAGTCAACAGATATCGATTTCGGCTGGGATGGCACCTATCAGGGCTCGCCAGTGCCCCAAGGTGTCTATACATACCGTATCAGGGTGTATGACCTGCTGGGCGAGCCGCACAATTACTTCGGCACATTCACGCTTTACCGTTGAATCATAAGGCTGACAATCTGACAGCCTCCCCTACCCTTTCATTACCTTTGCATTCTTCAAAAAGAAAGGATGCAAGAGCAATTGACGACCGAAAAGGTCATTCTCGAAGAACGCCAAGGCGAGGCTATCGACCTGCCATCATGCAACGGCAACGGCAAGAAACTCTACGTGGAGAGCTACGGCTGCCAGATGAACTTCTCGGACAGCGAGATTGTGGCCTCGGTGCTGATCAAGGACGGCTTCCAGACCACCAAGATCATGGAGGAGGCCGATGTCATCATGGTGAACACATGTGCCATCCGCGACAACGCTGAGCAGCGCGTGAGAGGACGCCTCGATGAGTTCCGCAGGGTGAAAAAGACCAACCCCGACCTCGTGGTGGGCGTGATGGGCTGCATGGCTGAACGTCTCAAGACTAAACTTTTGGATGAGGATAAGTTGGTGGACATCGTGGTTGGCCCCGATAGCTACCGCGACCTGCCCAACCTCGTGCGCGTGGCCGAGACGGGCCAGAAAGCAGTGAACGTGCTGCTTTCGCGAGATGAGACGTATGCCGACATCGCCCCCGTGCGGTTGGGCGGCAACGGCATCTCCGCCTTCATCAGCATCACACGCGGATGCGACAACATGTGCTCGTTCTGCGTGGTGCCTTTCACCCGTGGGCGTGAGCGCAGCCGTGACCCGGAGAGCATCGTCAACGAGGCGCAGCAGCTTTTTGAGGACGGCTACCGCGAGGTGACGCTCCTCGGCCAAAACGTGGACAGCTACCTCTGGGGCGGAGGCGGCCTCAAGAAAGACATCCTCGCCAAGGGCGACCTGACCGGCACGGTGAGCTTTGCCGAACTGATGGAACGCGTGGCGCAGGTCAGTCCGCTGCTGCGTGTGCGGTTCTCCACCTCGCATCCTAAGGACATGACCGATGAAGTGCTACATGTGATGGCGAAGTACCCCAACGTGTGCAGCTATATCCACCTGCCCGTGCAGAGCGGCAACAGCCGTGTTTTGGAGCTGATGAACCGCGGCTACACCCGCGAGTGGTATCTGCAACGCATCGACCGCATCCGAGAGCTGGTGCCTGAATGCGGCATCAGCACCGATATCATTAGCGGTTTCTGCACCGAGACCGAGGAAGATCATCAGGATACGCTTTCGATCATCGAGGCCGCGCAGTTCGATTTCGCCTACATGTTCAAGTACAGCGAACGCCCGGGTACCCTTGCCGCCAAGAAACTGGAGGACGATATCCCCGAGGAGGTGAAGGGCCGTAGATTGCAGGAGATCATCAACCTCCAGATGCGCCTGAGTGAGGAGAGCAACAGGCGCGACATCGGCAAGACCTTCGAGGTGCTGATCGAGGGGCCGAGCAGGAAATCACCCGACTTCCTCCAAGGCCGCAACACGCAGAACAAGGTCATCGTCTTCCCACGCGAGAACTTTGAGAAAGGTCAATATGTGAATGTGCTTGTGCAGGATTGCACTTCGGCAACGTTGAAGGGGGTGGCTGTGAAGTGAACTGCAATGACCCCCAACCCCTACATCATCGCAGGCTGCAACGGAGCGGGCAAGACCACGGCCAGCATAACGCTGCTGCCTGAGATTCTGGACTGTCATGAGTTTGTGAATGCGGACAACATCGCCAAGGGGCTTTCACCGTTCAGGCCAGAGCGCGTGGCGTTCGAGGCGGGGCGCATCATGCTTCACCGCATCGAGGAACTGATGTCCGCCAAGGTGGATTTCGCATTTGAGACCACGCTTGCAACAAAGAGCTACCGAGGGAAAGTGCTGAAGGCGCAGGAGATAGGTTACAAGGTGACGCTGATGTATCTGTGGCTACCAAGTTCTGAAATAGCCATTCAGCGTGTAGAAAAGCGCGTTTCAGAAGGAGGGCACGACATTCCTACCGATGTGGTAATCAGGCGGTATCACAGAGGAATAAATAACTTGCTGAATGTTTTCGCTGACATCTGCGATTCTGCCATTGTGGTTGACAATGCCCTCGAAATGGAGGTCATCGCTACAAAAGAGAAGCAAAGTGACTGGGCAGTTCGTGATGCGTTGAAATGGAACCAATTCAAATCATTGAGCCATGAAAATTGAAGAATTGAGCCAGAAGTTGGTTGAGGGATTCCGTCTCTCATTTTCCCGCCTCCTCGAAGAGAAAAAACGCACGGGCAGCAAGCTCGTCACAATGCTCGATGGCAAGGTGGTGGAACTGACCGTGGATGAATACGTGAAGCTGAGAGACGAAGGCAGGTTTTAAGGATTGGCGAAGAACGATTAACGATTTGCGATTGAGGCTCAAGCCGCTACATCCACCATTCTCCCATTTTCAATTTTCGATTTCCCCATTTTCTACAATAAATGACTTTAGAAGGAGTAAAACAACGTTTCGGGATCATCGGTCACAGCCCGCTGCTGAACCATGCGCTGGAGACCGCCATGCGCGTGGCCCCCACCGACATCTCGGTGCTGGTGACGGGCGAGAGCGGCACGGGCAAGGAGGTGTTCTCGCAGATCATCCACCAGCTCAGTGCCCGCAAACACGCCCAGTACATCGCGGTGAACTGCGGGGCCATCCCAGAAGGGACGATAGACTCGGAGCTTTTCGGACACGAGAAAGGCTCGTTCACTGGGGCGCACGAGGCGCGCAAGGGCTACTTCGAGGTGGCGGACGGTGGCACCATCTTTCTGGATGAGGTGGCCGAACTGCCGCTGAGCACACAGGTTCGGCTGTTGCGCGTGCTGGAGACGGGCGAGTTCATCAAGGTGGGTTCGTCCAAGAGCCTGAAGACGAACGTTCGCACCGTGGCCGCCACCAACGTGGGCATGGCGGATGCCATCAGCAAAGGGCGTTTCCGTGAGGACCTATTCTACCGACTGAACACGGTGCCGATCATCATCCCACCACTGCGGGAAAGGAGAGATGACATCGTGCTGCTGTTCCGCAAGTTTGCCAGTGATTTCGGGGAGAAGTACCGCATGCCGAGTGTCCGCCTCACCGAAGAGGCCCAGCAACTTATGATGAACTATGCCTGGCCGGGCAACGTGCGCCAACTGAAAAACGTAGCTGAGCAGATCAGCATCCTCGAGCAGCAGCGCGAGATCAGTGCCGATACCCTGCGGCACTACCTTCCCGATGGCGGCAAGGCCAACCTGCCCGCCATCCGAACCCCACAACCTGAGTCTGGAGGTCCGAACACGGATTTTTCGGAACGGGAGCTGATGTATAAGGTGCTCTTCGATATGAAGCGCGACCTGAACGACCTGAAGAAAATCGTGCTTGAACTGGCATCACAGAGTGGAGATGACAACTTCACCATAACCGATTCCCACGCGCAGACCTTGCGCAGGCTCCATCAGGAAGTAGAGCCTGTGATGAGTGGCAGTGGCTTCGGCATGGCTCCCGATGTGCAGATTCACCGTGCAGGTGAGCGGCCCTACGATGATCACGAGGAAGTGGAGGAATCCCTATCATTGGAAGACCGCGAACGCGACCTCATCAAGAAGGCATTGGAGAAGCACCGTGGCAGGCGGAAGGCCGCTGCGGACGAGCTGGGCATCTCGGAGCGAACACTTTACAGGAAGATCAAGGAGTATGGGTTTGATTAAACGAGAAACAGGAAAGCTGAAAATCACCGAATGAAGCCCATCACTCACAGCCATGCAGGACATCCTCGCCAAGTGGCGGCCCTTTTCTTGTTGTTGATTTCATCTTTCATCTTTCAGCAAGGTTGTGGTGTCTATTCCTTCACAGGTGCAAGCATATCGCCTGAGGTGAAGAGTGTGAGCATCGCATTTTTCCCGTCATATGCAGCTTTGGCGCCTGCCAATATGCCACAACTTTTCACAGAGGAACTGCGAGACAAGTTCGTGAACCAGACCAGCCTCGACCTGATCACCAGCAACGGGGACATCCGCTTCGAGGGCTTCATATCAGATTACCGTACCACCCCTGTGGCCATTCAAGGCGATGCTGCGGGCCAGAACCGACTCACCATCACTGTAAACGTCACCTACACCGACACCAAGAACGAGGAGAACAGCTTTGAGAAGAGCTTCTCCCGTTTCGCAGACTTCCCTGTGACCGTCAATCTCAGCGATGTCGAGCAGGGCCTTATCGGTGAGATCAACGAGCAGATCATTCAGGACATATTCAACGCCAGCGTGGTGAACTGGTGATCCCTCCCCCGACAGATGGACAACCCCAACGCATCCGTACACGAGTCTTGGTACACGCGCATTTTCGCCCGTGTTTATGACCCCGTCATGCGTAAGTTGGAGGAGCGCGTGCTGTCGCGGTATCGCAGGCAGCTGATCGGAAACCTTGAAGGAGATGTTCTTGAGGTAGGCGCTGGTACGGGTATAAATTTCAAGTACTACACGAAAGCATGTCGTGTATTGGCAAGCGAACCATCCGCCCAGATGCTAAGATTCGCCCGCCAAAGAGCCTTAGATAGCGATGTGCAAGCGACCATCACACTTATCCAAGCTGGTGTGGGGAGCGCGGAACTTGAAAAAACAGTTCCTCAGCAAGGCTTTGATGCGATTGTCTGCACGCTTGTGCTCTGCACGATTCCTGAACCGTTGGCTGCAATCCGCAGTTTCAAATGCTGGCTGAAACCGGGCGGAAAACTCATTGTGCTCGAGCATGTTCACTCAAATGCTCAACCCCGAAAAACAGTGCATGAACTCATCAACCCCGCTTGGAAAGTGCTGGCAGAAGGCTGTAACCTCACACGCGATACGCCTTCGCTTTTGAAGGAAGAAGGTTTTTCCCCATTGGAAGAGGAGCGCTTCATCAAGCTGCTGCCCTTCTACGTGGCGGTGATGCAACGGAACCCGAGCTGAACATGGGAAACCTCCACCTCTTCTGCACTCTATTGAAACAACACTTTCACCGCTGTCCGAATGCACGCATCGTTGTGCTTTTGCTATTGGCTTTGCCGCTTAGCGCCTCTGAGTCTTTCGCTCAAATGGACTCCGTGGCCTACCTGACAGGAAAATTCGACCCATCGAAACACACTGAATTCTCGGAAGTGCCCATCGCAATGGCCTCTCGCAGCGGCATGTTCCTCAGAAAAGAGGTGCTGGAAGCGTTCAAACAGATGCGAGCAGCGGCAGCCAAGGACGGGGTTAACCTCACAGTCATCTCAGCCACGCGCAGTTTCGACCATCAGAAAAGCATCTGGGAAGGCAAATGGAACGGAAGCCGAAAGGTGAACGGACGGAGCCTGAACATCGCCATTCCTGATGCTGCAGATCGGGCCCGTGAGATCCTGCGCTACAGCTCCATGCCCGGCACATCGCGCCACCACTGGGGCACAGACTTCGATATCAACTCGTTGAGTCCAGCTCATTTCGCATCCGGTGAGGGCAAACGGGCCTACGAGTGGCTGCGCGACAATGCAGCCCGCTTTGGGTTCTGTCAGCCATACTCGCCCAAAGGTTTAGATCGGGAACATGGCTACGAGGAAGAGGCTTGGCATTGGAGCTACTTCCCGGTGTCATGTGTGCTACTTCACCAATACAAAAAGAACGTGACCGCGAAGGATCTACTGGGCTTCATGGGGTCTGACGCGATAAATTTTGAGGAGGTGATGCGCTATGTGGAAGGCGTAGCCCCGTCATGCCACTGAATGCGACAGTCACTTGGTGCTTTGCATTCTCAAAAAAGACCCCACCCATAAAAGGCTAAATTTGCCCGCAAC
The DNA here is from genome assembly GCA_964500205.1 of uncultured Chryseobacterium sp. Classification (GTDB taxonomy): domain Bacteria; phylum Bacteroidota; class Bacteroidia; order UBA10329; family UBA10329; genus UBA10329. The sequence continues at coordinate 84,228 of CAZCNS010000010.1, forward strand.
CCAACCAAAGCAAAGAAACATGAAGATCGCGCTGTCAGGATACGGCCGCATGGGCAAGGAGATCGAGAAGATTGCTATCGACCGTGGCCATGAGATCATTGTCACCTTCAACGACCCTGATGACTGGATCGGTAAAGAAGAGCTGCTCGCCAAGGCCGATGTGGCCATAGAGTTCTCCATGCCCCACAGCGTGGTGAGTAACATCTTCAAGTGTTTCGATGAGAATGTCCCTGTGGTCGTAGGCACCACTGGATGGTCCGGTCAGCTAGATCATGTGCGGGAAGTGTGTCACGAGCATCGCCAAAGGCTTTTCTATGCCAGCAATTTTAGCATAGGGGTGAACATCTTCTTCGAGGTGAACCGAAAATTGGCGGAGCTGATGAACGGCCAGCCAGACTACAGTGTACAGGTGCATGAGACCCATCACAAAGGGAAAGTGGACGCCCCGAGCGGCACGGCCATTCACCTTGCTATGGACATGCTGGGCATCCTCGACCGCAAGGACAAGTGGGTGGGCCGTCCGCAGGATCAAGACTGGGAACTGGCCGTCACGTCAGAACGTGACGACTCGAGTGCAGGCACTCACGTGGTGACCTACGACTCGGAGATTGACACCATAGAACTGACCCACACCGCCAAGAGTCGTAGAGGTTTTGCACTCGGTGCTGTGATTGCTGCTGAATGGCTTCACGACCATGGACCGGGCATTTACACCATGGCCGACATCCTAAAGGACGTTAAATTCGAGGGCTTTCTGAAATAATCAACCGTTTCCTGCTGTTATTGCAACCTCTCACGCTTTAACCCTGACAGGGGTTCATTACCCTGTCAGCGTTCGCAAATCACATTTGAAGATGAATCTGAAATTCTGGGAAAAGAAGAAGAAACCCAAGGTCAACAAAGGTTTTTTCCGCGAATGGTTCGATGCCATCGTGTTCGCGGTCATCGCAGCCACCATCATCCGGCTGTTCCTTATCGAGGCATACACGATTCCCACATCCTCCATGGAAAAATCGCTGCTCATCGGTGATTTCCTCTTCGTGAGCAAGGTGAGTTACGGCCCGCGCATCCCCAACACTCCGTTGGCTTTCCCGTTCGCCCACCACACCATGCCGCTCACTGGGGGCAAGAGCTACTTCGAATGGGTCAAGCTGCCCTACATGCGCCTACCGGGATTCAGCAACATCGAGAACAACGATGTGGTGGTTTTCAACTACCCGATGGAAGACTTCCGCCCGGTGGACAAGCGCGAGAACTACATCAAGCGCTGCGTGGGCATCCCAGGTGACACGCTGGAGGTGCGCGACCGCATCCTTTACGTGAACGGTAAGGAGGCCGTGATGCCCCCACACATGCAGTACGGCTACAACGTGAAGACAGATGGCAGTGGGTTCAATCCCAAAGTGCTACGCAGGCTCGACATCACCGAGGGTGGCCGTGTGTCCAACCAAGGCGATTTCTCACTAACAATGACCGAGGACGCGGTGAAGCAGGTGAAGAGTTTCAACAACGTGAAGGAGGTGAATCCGTCCATTGCGCGAAAGGGCGAGTATGCGGAATACATCTTCCCCAACTCAGACAGGGAGCTGAAAAGTATCCAGGGGAAGAAATTCTTTTGGAACGTGGACAACTTCGGGCCTGTATGGATTCCGAAGAAGGGCGAAACGGTGGCACTGACACCTGAAACGCTGCCTATCTACGAGCGGGCCATCGCACTCTATGAAGGCAATGATCTGAAGATCGAGGGCGCAACAGTATTCATCAATGGGGTGGAGAGCACGGATTACACTTTCAAGATGGACTACTACTTCATGATGGGCGATAACCGCCACAATTCGGCCGACAGCCGCTTCTGGGGCTTCGTGCCCGAGGATCACATCGTGGGCAAAGCCGTCTTCATCTGGCTTTCGATGGACAATATGGCCACATCGTTATCTGAAAAGATTCGCTGGCGGAGGATATTCAATATCATCAGGTGAAGTATTCTTCTTGAATGAAAAGCGTGAGATGGTCTCCGCACACTTTCGGTGTTACGGTGTTCGAGAATAGAAAAAAGAGCGAATGAGATTCTTACCAGTAGTTGTCGGAGTGCTTTTTGCCCTCCCCCTTTTCGCCCAACAGCGCACCGCGACCGATTCGCACCGCCAAAAATTCGATGATGTGCTGAACCTCATCGATGACAAGTATGTGGAGAAACCAGACTTCGAAAAGCTGATAGACAAGGCCATTGTGGGATTGGTAGAAGAGCTTGACCCGCACTCGGAATACATGACGGCCGAGGAGTACAAGCGTATGAACGAGCCTCTGCAGGGTAACTTTGAGGGTATCGGGGTGCAGTTCAACATCATCAAGGACACCATCACTGTCATCTCATCCATCTCAGGTGGCCCATCAGAGCGACTCGGCATTCGCTCTGGTGACAAGATCGTGGAAATCGAGGACACCATCGTGGCGGGCATCGGTTTCACGAACAATGATGTCATCAAGCGGCTCCGTGGCGACAAGGGCACCAAGGTTAACATCAAGGTCATGCGAAGGGGCGTGGGCGAGCTCATCCCCTACACCATCACCCGCGACAAGATTCCGATCTATAGTGTGGATGCAGGCTACATGCTCAACAGTGAGATCGGGTACATCCGTATCAATCGCTTTGCTCAGAGCACCATGGAGGAGTTTCACACTGCCTTGAACAAGCTGGAGAGCAAGGGCATAGAAAGTCTTGTCCTCGATCTGCGCGGAAATTCGGGCGGTTATCTCAACACGGCCATAGACCTGGCGGACGAATTTCTCAGCAGCAACATGCTCATCGTTTACACCGAGGGAGCGACAAGCGCAAGGATTGACCATAATGCGACCTCGCGCGGTCGTTTCCAGAAAGGCAAGTTGGTAGTGCTGATAGACGAAGGATCGGCCTCGGCCAGCGAGATAGTAAGCGGTGCAGTGCAGGACCATGACCGTGGACTTGTGATCGGTCGCAGGTCATTTGGCAAGGGGCTGGTACAGCGACCCTTCCGTCTGCGTGACGGAAGTACCCTCAAGCTCACCACGGCCCGCTATCACACGCCATCAGGACGCTGCATACAACGGCCCTATGATGGCGGGCAGGACGAGTATCGAAAAGAGAACCTCCGTAGGCAGGAGCACGGTGAGCTTTTCACTGCCGACAGCATCCAGTTCGATGAAAGCGAGAAATACTTCACCACCAACAAACGCGTGGTCTATGGAGGTGGTGGCATCATGCCCGACATCTTCATTCCAGTCGATACGACAGAGAACTCCGACTATCTGCGCGACCTGCTTCGCAAAGGACTTTTCTATTCCTACGTCAACGAGTACGTGGACAACAAACGTGACAGCCTGAAAACCCTATACCCCGATTTTGAAACATTGGATAAAGGATTCAGTTTGGATGGACCGTTTCTCGATGATTTCCTTGCATACGCGGAAAAGGAAGGTGTTGAAGTGGACAAAGAAGGGGTGGCGACATCTGGCAAGATCATTCGCCTCCGGCTTAAGGCCTTGCTTGCCCGCACACTCTGGGGCACCGAGGAGTTCTACCGCGTGTTCAACTCGGAGGACAAGGCCATCATCTCAGCCATAGAGGCCATAGAGGACAAAACGTTCAAAAAGCTCAAGTTGAACTACGACTGAGTTTGCCCCAGCTTCGCTAAACTTGCCAAATGACCTGGGAAAGGCAGTTGGCAGCAGAGATCACTTATCGCACCTCCCGAAGTTCGGGCAGTGGTGGTCAGAACGTGAACAAGGTTGAGACGCGTGTGGAAGCCTTGCTCGACATCATTGCAAGCCAGACGTTGTCCGATTCTGAGAAGCAATTGCTCGCTACCCGCCTGCGCAACAGGATAAGCAAAGAGGGCATCTTGGCCGTTGACAGCCAAGAGAGCCGCTCTCAGGTCAGGAACAAACAGATTGCCACACATCTGCTGCTGGAGCTGGTGCGAAAGGCACTGACGCCACGCAAGCGAAGAGTCCCCACCTCACCGAGTGCTGCGGCCGAACGCGAACGCCTTCAGCAGAAGCGGAAACTCAAAGAGAAGAAGGCTCGAAGAAGAGACCGTCCCACATCTGATTGACCAACGATGAGAAACAGACTTAAGGTAGCAGTAGCGATAGTGTTGACAGCAGCAGTGGGCTGCGGTCAGCAGAGCGCAGATCGAAGCAACGATGAGCCCAGCATGTCCCGCAACAACTTCGACCTTCAAGGCCACAGAGGTGCCCGTGGGCTATTCCCTGAGAACAGTATTGAAGGCTTCATTGCAGCCCTTGATCTTCAGGTCAACACGCTTGAGATGGATGTGGTCATCACAGCCGACAGTCAAGTGGTGGTGTCGCACGAACCTTGGATAGACGGCTCTATCTGCTCTGATGTTTTTGACCGTCCGGTGCCTAAGGGCAAAGGATTGAACATCTTCAAGATGCCATACAGCGAAGTGACCAATTACAACTGCGGGGTGTTGCCTCATCCACGGTTTCCACATCAGATCAAGATACCGACATTCAAGCCCCTGCTCTCTGAGGTGATCGATCAAGCTGAGAAATTCGCCAATGAAAAGGAGCTTCCTCCTGTAAACTACAGCATTGAAGTAAAAAGCAGCCCAGAGGGCGACAACGAGTTCCACCCTGAGCCTCGGACTTTTGTGCGGCTGGTGCTCCAAGAGATAGAGAAAGCCGGAATAGCCCAACGCGTGATCATACAGTCGTTCGATATCCGCGCTCTCCGGGAGACCAAAGAGCAAAGTCCCGCAACCCCAGTGGCCTATCTGATATCGGAGACCGATGGCTTTGAGCGCGACCTGGAGCGGCTCGGTTTCGTACCCGAGATATACAGCCCCTACTACAAGCTGGTCGATGAACTGATGGTGCAGAACTGCCGAACCAACGGGATACGCATCATTCCATGGACAGTCAATGATGAGGATGAAATGACCGACCTGCTTGAACTGGGAGTGGACGGTCTCATCACCGACTACCCTGACCTTGCACTTACCTTGAAGCCTTGAAAGCGGGTGGTGTCAAGCGAAAGAAGTACCGCATTGAGAATAGCAAAGCACAGACAGCGGAAGGCTTCACCCCTTTCGCACCACTACCGCTCCGATAATGGAGCTGATGAATCCGGTGAACATCACTGCCACCGTGCCAAAAAGCACCTGAACAGCAGGAGAATAGATGCGCTCTGCACTCTCATAACGCATAGTCTGCTCGTCTGCTGTGAGCTCAGAGGATTCGAGAAGGGTTCGCAACAGTTCCAACCTCTCCTCAATCAGGTAGCCACCGAACTGGTTGAACAGAAGGAACATGGAGACTGCACTGAGCAGGGCGAATGCTGAAACCGCCTTCATGGCAGATTTCACCCGAGATGGCATCTGAGCCTCGAGCTCGCCACACATAAGCCTTGCCACAAGGTACAAGGGGACCATGGTAAGCACCGCAATGCTGTTCACAAAGACCGTGTAAGCCGCAACCTTAGAAAGGTCATGGTAGGCCCTGAAGATGTAGGCATCGGCCAACAGCGCAACACCGAATGCCAGCAACACAACATGAACAGGGCGCACACTCACCGCCTCAGGCCCTGACGAGGACAGGAACCTGCCTACGGGTAAGCTCGTATGTACCGAACAGCGCAATGGTGAAGAACACATCGCCCATCAAGGAATTGCGGAAGAAAAGCAATCCGGCAGCATAGCTCTCAAACAGGCCAATGATACCCGGAGAGTACAGACCTCCACCAACCCACACTGCAGCATTCGTAAGCAGGAAGAAGATCACAGACCCAGCAACCGCTCCGACCATCGGCAACATGATCCCATTTCGGCCACTGATGGAACGGCCGATCATCACCACCGCGAGCAGTCCCAGGTACACCGCCCACATAGTGCTGTGAAAACCGATGAACATATCGGAGAGGAGCATGATACCCAAAGGCACGGCAAATGCCGCTATTCGACCACCGAACATAGCACCACCGAAAAGGGCAATGGCAGCAACAGGTGAGAAATTGAACGGAAGAACACCGGAGATGCGAAGGGCTGCAGCTCCAAGCAGCAAGGCGATGAGGAAGATGTTTCTGTTGCTCATGAGATTTTGATTGACTGCAAAAGTAAGTATGTGGGTCAAGAACCCAGTTTACGATGTCTGCGGATGAAATTCTCCAGGTCCTCCACCCCAAGACGCTTGGCCACGATCTTCTTGTCTTTGTCAAGCACATAAATCACCGGGGTGCTGTAAATATCATACAGGTACTTGTAAGCCGATTTCTGCTCAGGATCCTCCACATTGATCCAAGTCAGCTTCTTTTCATTTATGAAATCGACCCAGGATTTTCGCTTGTCCTCAGTGTGTGTGCCCACAGCGAACATACCTAGACCAAATTCCTCCTTGAATTCAGTGTAGAAGTCCATGAGTTTGGGCGTCACCTTTTTACAGTGTCCGCACTCAGGATCCCAGAAATAGGCGATCGTATAGTCGCCACTAACCTTATGGAGCTCCTGCCAATTACCGTTCATATCTTTCATTCTAACGTTGGGTGCCACACGACCGAGTAGCGACCATTCGAGCTTCTGCGCCCGCTCGCTCACCTTGGCCACGGTAGAGGAGTCTGCCCAGAATGCCTGTCCTGTCATGTAATACTGCTTTGCCATGTGAACAAACACAGCATCCATGCCCATCTGCTTGGAAGTCTCAAAATGCTGTGTGATCCAAAAAATCAGATACTTGAAAAGGTCATCAGTACCGCGTGCTTTCTCGATCAGAACATCAGCTTCCTTGTTGATGGAGTCGGGAATCTGAATCACTGTGCGGGTCATGTACTGCTCCAGCTTATTATGAAAAACCGGAGTGCGGATAAGCCTGCCATCGGAGAAGTCCACACCGTCCCAGTAGTGGGCCTTATAATAGCGGTACTGAAAGGTGCTGTCGATGCTTCCGTCCTCCTTCACAGGCGCGTCAGGAATCTCCACGTCCTTTGAAGCGTTAAAGACCGCGGTCATGAAGTTATCCGGATTTCTCTTCATGAAATCCAACTTGTACTCCTTCACATCCTTGTCCACTCCATTGAGCTTTTCTCTGAGCTCTTTGAACTCTGCTGTCTCCATGAAACCCGTGCTGTCGGCCTTCTGCAACTCTGCGATGCGGTCTGTCCATGGCTTAGTAACATCTTTCTTCGAGTTGATGAACTTGAGGTAGTCGTAGAAATCCTTGTTCTCGTTACTACCTGTCACCTTCATATTGGCAATGGGCTTGTCGAGCGAAGTTTCCATCTTGAAATGCTGGTTGCCGTCCACCACCAGCTCGAAATACTTGTTGTCGGGGGGCATCACCACAAGATAAATGCCTTGATCGAGCGACTCCGTGCCCTTGAAAGTGAACCTGCAATCAACATCAGCCCGCGCAGAATCCTTGATATACTGCTTGTTGCCATAGTAGTAGGCCAACAGAATGTTGCCCTCCACGCAACCATCGACCTTGAACTCCAAATCGTAACCCGGCTTCTGCTCCTCTGCCTGCTTTTGCGCTGGTGCGCACTCTGTGAGGAGAAGAAGCATCAGAAAACTGAGCACTGAACGCATTTCTCTCATCGTATTAAAGGGTGAACTTTGTTTTAACGTAGCGCGAAATTAGTAAATCAAACCCGCGTCCAAAGGCCAGAGGTCATTGTCCCTCCAGCTTACCGCATACGTTTGACAAACGGGGTTTTTCTGCTCTTGACAAAGAGGTCGGCCCACCTTATCTTTGCAAACCTTTTTCGTGGGGTATCATTCCATCTCACTTTAACTTCAATTCCAATACATGAGGCAGCTCAAGATCACCAAGTCGATCACCAACAGAGAAAGCGCATCGCTTGACAAGTATCTACAGGAAATCGGCAAGGAAGACCTTATCACGGCCGATATGGAAGTGGCACTGGCAAGGCGCATCCGCGAGGGCGATCAAGCGGCTCTTGAAAAACTGACAAAGGCCAACCTCCGCTTCGTGGTATCGGTGGCAAAGCAGTACCAGAATCAGGGTCTCAGCCTTCCTGACCTCATCAACGAAGGCAATCTTGGCCTGATCAAGGCCGCGCAGCGTTTTGATGAAACACGCGGTTTCAAGTTCATCTCTTATGCGGTTTGGTGGATCCGTCAGTCCATCCTGCAGGCATTGGCCGAGCAGAGCCGTATCGTTCGCCTGCCGCTCAACCAGGTCGGTTCGTTGAACAAGATCAATAAGGCATTCTCCAAGTTGGAACAGGAATACGAGCGCGAGCCATCGGCAGAGGAACTGGCTCGTGTGCTGGAGATCCCTGAGGAGAAGGTGGCCGACACCATGCGGGTATCCGGCCGTCACGTGTCTATGGATGCCCCCTTTGTTCAAGGTGAGGACAACAGCCTGCTGGACGTGCTGGTGAACCACGACTCACCGCGGGCCGACACCTCGCTGATGAATGAATCTCTGCAGAAAGAGATCGAGCGTTCGCTGAGTACCCTCACTGAGCGCGAACGCCAAGTGGTGAAACTCTTCTTCGGAATCGGCATGAATCATGGTCTTACGCTGGAGGAGATCGGTGCCAAGTTCGACCTTACCCGTGAGCGTGTGCGACAGATCAAGGAGAAGGCCATCCGCAGGCTTCGTCACACATCGAGGAGCAAACTTCTGAAGGCCTACCTCGGCTGACCCTTAGGAGGTAGTAATGTGATTTGTAGCGACCGCTCAGGAAATCAGGACGAAAGCCCTTTTTCTGAGCGGTCTTGTTTTTATCAGACCAAGTAATTCCAACCATTCTGTAAATAAATTCTCTCAAATGACCACTGACACTCTTACCTCGAAGAACACCTATCAGTCGGAGCTTGAAAACTGGATCTCTCAGGAGAAAGCTGCCACTGAGCTGATGGCCATCGTAGGAAAGCTTCGTTACGACAGCAACATCGAACTCATCATTTTTCACAAGCCATTGCACGATGTGGGTGTGAGCGAGGTGCTCAGTCACCACGACTACGCGCGGAACATTGTGGAGAAGAGCATCACCGTGTTCGACAGCCTTGAGGTAGCTCGCCAACTTGTTGTGATGGACCTGGCCCCTGCCCGCATTGACCTCGGAAAGCTCACGTTCGAGTGGGTGACAGCAAGGCCCTCAGGCGTGAATATCGGTGATTTTCTTACTGGTCAGCTCAAGGGCTTTGAAGCCAACGGTGCGCATCGTAACCCTCCGAAAGACGTGGTACTGTATGGCTTCGGTCGAATTGGTCGTCTTGCCGCGCGTGAGCTCATTGCACAGTCGGGTAAGGGTGATCAATTGAGACTGCGGGCCATCGTGACGCGCTCCAATACAGACCACGACCTTTTGAAACGTGCAGACCTGCTTCGTACTGACTCTGTGCATGGCCCCTTCACCGGCACGATAACGGTGGATTACGAGAACCGTGCTCTTATCATCAATGGACACACCGTGGTGATGATCGCTGCCAACGACCCATCAACCATTGATTACACGTCCTACGGCATAAATGATGCTTTGGTCATTGACAACACCGGTGTGTGGCGCGACAAGGAGGCCCTTAGCCTCCACCTCAAAAGCAATGGGGTAAGCAAAGCCATGCTCACTGCTCCGGGAAAAGGGATTCCGAATATTGTTTACGGTGTGAACCATAATGAGTTCGATCCCGATAAAGAAGACATTTGGTCGGCAGCATCGTGCACCACCAATGCCATCGTGCCAGTGCTGACGGTGATTGAGAACGTGTTTGGGATTGAGAAAGGGCATATCGAGACCATCCATGCCTACACCAATGACCAGAACCTGCTGGACAACTACCACAAGAAGTACCGCAGGGGCCGCAGTGCTGCGCTTAACATGGTTATCACCGAGACCGGTGCTGGCAAGGCTGTTGCCAAGGTCATTCCCCATCTTGCGGGCAAACTCACTTCAAACGCAGTACGCGTGCCGACCCCTGATGGATCTCTTGCCATACTTAACCTCACGCTGAAGAAGGATGTAACGGTGGAATCCGTGAATGCCGCGTTGAAAGATGCTGCGTTGAATGGTGAACTGGTGGAGCAAATCCAATACTCATTCAGCAATGAGCTGGTCTCTTCAGATATTGTGGGCAACTACTGTGCATCCATCTTCGATGCCCCCGCCACCATTGTTTCTGATGACGGCCGTAGTGTGGTACTCTACGTTTGGTACGACAACGAATATGGCTACACCCGCCAAGTGCTTCGCTTGAGCAAGTACGTGGCCAAGGTGCGTAGGTTGATGTACTACTGACCAGCCGATCAGATTACATCATGCGGAAAATCCTCCTGCCATCCTAGGACGGCAGGAGGATTTTATTTCTTAGTATCCTTTTAGGATTCAAGCGCGCGACCTGACGCATCTCAGGTCTTTGCCAAGAAAGCGGGCCTCATTGCCCAGCAGCTCCTCGATGCGGAGCAACTGGTTGTACTTCGCTATCCGGTCTGAGCGCGAAGCGGAGCCGGTCTTGATTTGCCCGGTACTCAACGCCACCGCCAAGTCCGCGATGGTGCTATCCTCAGTCTCACCGCTGCGGTGACTCATCACCGAAGTGTAGCGATTGGCAGTCGCCAGACGCACGGCCTCGATGGTTTCAGTAAGCGTTCCAATCTGATTGACCTTGATAAGAATGGAATTTGCCACTCCTTCATTTATCCCACGGGACAGCTTCGATGTGTTGGTAACAAAGAGATCATCACCCACAAGCTGTACCTTGTCTCCCAGGACATCGGTCAGCAGTTTCCACCCTGTCCAATCATTTTCATCGAGGCCATCCTCAATGGAAATGATAGGGTACTTAGATGTCCAGTCCTTCCAGAGCGACACCATATCAGATGCACTAAGCTTCTCACCAGACGACTTGTGCAAGTGATAGACGCTCTCATCCTTCAGATAGAACTCGGATGATGCGGCATCCATCGCAAGAAACACGTCCTCCCCCGGCCTGTAGCCAGCATTCTCAATGGCTTTAAGAATCACTTCGACAGCCTCGTCATTGCTCTTCAGGTTGGGGGCAAAACCACCCTCATCACCTACGTTGGTGCTGTAACCACCTTTCTTAAGTACCGCCTTTAGGTGATGAAAGACCTCAGTGCCCATGCGCAGTGCATCAGAGAAGCTCTCTGCACCGGCCGGCATGATCATGAACTCCTGAAAGTCGATAGAATTGTCAGCATGACTTCCTCCATTGATGATGTTCATCATGGGCACAGGTAGCAAGTTGGAATTCACACCGCCCACATACCGGAAAAATGGCATGCCTGACTCCTCGGCTGCCACCTTGGCCACGGCAAGACTCACCCCGAGAATCGCATTGGCACCAAGGTTAGCCTTGTTGTCCGTACCGTCCAGCTCGATCATGGTGTGGTCGATCTGCGCTTGATCGAATGCGTACATACCCGTTACCGCCTCGGCAATGACCGTATTTACATGGTGTACTGCTTTGAGTACTCCTTTACCCATGTACGTCTTTAGGTCACCGTCTCTCAATTCCACTGCCTCATGTTCGCCAGTAGAAGCTCCAGATGGCACGGCAGCACGACCGAAGCGACCATTCTCGGTCACCACGTCCACCTCAACGGTCGGATTACCTCTTGAGTCAAGAATCTGGCGGGCGTAAACTCTGGCTATGTGAGACATTTGAATTGATGAATGATGATTGTTGAATTGAGTATTACAAGGAAGGTCTTGCCAACATTTAAGCTGATTTGGTCAAACGGCAATCCCGACCTTCAAGCTGTCAACGAACTCATCGAAGAGGTAGCGACTATCATTGGGACCTGGCGAGGATTCAGGATGGTACTGCACACTGAACACAGGACGCCCCTTCAGCCGAATGCCAGCTACAGTACCGTCATTGAGGTGCTCATGAGTGATCTCTATGTCAGTATTCGCCTCACAGTCTTCTCGTTTCACCACGAAACCATGGTTCTGCGAAGTGACCTCACATTTGCCTGTGCGCAGATTCTTCACCGGATGATTGATGCCACGATGCCCATTATGCATCTTGTAGGTTGATATGCCCTGACTGAGAGCCAATACCTGATGTCCAAGACAGATACCGAACACGGGCAACCCTGTTTCCAGAACGCCTTTAACTGTGGAAATTACACCAGTAAGTGCAGCAGGGTCACCGGGACCGTTGGAGATCATAATGCCATCCGGGGCAAAATCCATGATGTGCTCCAAAGTAGCGTCCATTGGAAACACTTTCAGATAACAGCCACGTTCAGCAAGACAGCGAAGGATATTCTTCTTCACGCCAATATCCAAGACCGCAACTCGATAAGGAGCACCCTCCTCCCCGAAATGATACGCCTTCTTCGTGCAGACCTTGCTCGATAGCTCAAGTCCTTCCATCGAAGGGACTTTTGTCAACAATGAGCGAAGCATATTCACATCCGACTCCTCAGAAGAGATGATGGCATTCATCGCACCTTTGTCGCGTATGTGCCTCACGAGCGCACGGGTGTCCACATCGCTGATTCCAACGACTTCTTCACCCTTGAAATAATCGCCAATGGTACCGATACCAGCCGCGCGACTGTAAGTGGGGCTAAAGTAACGGCACACAAGCCCGCTGATCTTCATCCCTTCAGACTCCACTTCATCAGTATGAACGCCATAGTTACCGATATGAACTGTCGCGGTGACCATGATCTGCCCGTAGTAGGAGGGGTCGGTAAAGATCTCTTGGTAGCCGGTCATACCGGTGTTAAAACATATCTCACCAGTGGTAGTCCCGATGGCTCCAGCTGCCTTCCCTCTGAAAACGGTTCCATCTTCAAGAAGAAGCATTGCATCGGGCCGGGCGGTGTATCTCATAGCATTTATTTGGCAGGCAAAAATAGAAAAGGACGACCCCGTTAGGAATCGTCCTTTTATCCAAACTTGTTCACAAATGTCAGTCCTTCTTCTCCTCCCCGCTAACCTCGTCAGTCGCGGTGGACGGAGCATCGGATGAAGTAGCCTCAGCAGCAGGGGCATCAACAGAAGAGTCATCCTTCACTGCAATCTCCGAGGCAACAGACGTTTCTTCCGACTTGGCCTCAACGGGAGCTGCTGTCACTGGTGTTTCGGATTTCTTACTGCTACCTGCTCCCCGCCTTCTACGAGTAGTCTTCTTCTCCTTCTTATCGGTTAGTAGCAGCTCATTGAAATCAACAAGCTCTATCATCGCCAACTCAGCATTGTCACCAAGACGGGGGGCTAACTTGATGATGCGTGTATACCCACCGGGCCGATCGGCCACCTTTACCCCCACTTCGCGAAACAGCTCCGCAGTGGCCTCCTTGTCTTGAAGGTAACTGAAGACTACTCTGCGCGAGTGAGTTGTATCCTCCTTAGACTTGGTGATCAAAGGTTCGACATAACCACGCAACGCCTTGGCCTTTGCGAGTGTGGTCGTTATACGCTTGTGCGTAATCAGAGAGCTTGCCATGTTAGCGAGCATCAATCTGCGGTGGCCCGTCTTACGGCCAAGATGGTTAAATGACTTTCCGTGTCTCATGTTACTTCTTCTTTCAGCATAAAGCTTTGCGCTTCAGCCCCAATCACGTTTATCCGTTAATGCTTACTCTTCGTCCAAACGATACTTGGTCACGTTCATGCCGAACGTAAGGTTCTTACTGTGAACCAGATCTTCAAGCTCGGTCAAGGACTTCTTACCGAAGTTGCGGAACTTCAAGAGATCGTTCTTGTTATAAGATACCAAATCACCAAGTGTCTCAACATCCGCAGCCTTCAAGCAATTGAGCGCACGCACAGAAAGGTCCATATCTACCAGCTTTGTCTTCAACAGCTGGCGCATGTGCAAACCGCTCTCATCGAGATCTTCGACTTGCACCTTGGCAACTACAGCCTCTTGCTCCACCGCGATCTTCTCGTCTGAGAAAAGCATGAAATGGTGAATTAGGATGCTGGCAGCTTCCTTCAATGCATCCTTTGGGTGCACAGAACCATCGGTGGTCACCTCCATGATGAGTTTTTCATAGTCGGTTTTCTGCTCAACCCTGAAATTCTCAACGGTGTACTTCACATTCTTGATAGGAGTGAAGATGGCGTCAACAGCGATGGTTCCAACGGGGGCATTCACCGGCTTATTCTCATCGGCAGGCAGATAACCACGTCCTTTCTCCACGGTTACATCCATCGTGATCTTCGCATTCTTGTCGAGATGACAAATCACAAGCTCAGGATTGAGAACCTGAAAACCAGACAAGAATTTACCCATATCGCCAGCAGTGAACACATCCTGTCCAGAAACAGTGACAGTAACACGCTCGTTGTCAAGGCTGTCTATCTGACGCTTGAACCGAACCTGCTTAATGTTGAGAACAATGTCTACCACATCCTCCACTACACCTTTGATAGTACTGAACTCATGATCAACTCCGTCAATCCGCACAGAGGTGATGGCAAAACCCTCGAGAGAGTTGATGAGAATCCTCCGGAGGGAATTACCAATGGTAATTCCATAACCCGGCTCAAGAGGACGGAATTCGAACTCCCCTTTGCGCTCATCCGAGTTGAGCATTATCACCTTGTCAGGTTTCTGAAAATCTAAGATAGCCATGTAGAATGCTTGTTGACGATTGACGTTTGAATTATCTGATGAGAAAATGCTCCGTTCAACTCTTACTTAGAGTATAGTTCTACGATGAGCTGCTCATTTATATTCTCTGGAATCTGATCCCGTGAGGGAAAATGCAGCAACTCACCTTCCAAGGCACTGCTATCCCAATTGAACCATTCATTCTTATTCGATGACCGCTGATTTGAATCACTGATCACCTCCAATGCCTTGGATTTCTCACGAACCCCGAACTTGTCTCCTGGTTTCATTGCCCTGGACGGGATGTTACACACCTCACCATTAACAGTAATGTGCCTGTGGGTAACCAACTGACGGGCAGCTCTGCGCGAAGGAGCAACACCAGCACGGTAAATCATATTGTCCAACCGCGTCTCACAGTACTGCAACAGAATCTCTCCTGTAATACCCTGCTTGCGTGACGCACGGTCAAAAAGATTCTCGAACTGACGCTCAAGAATACCGTAGGTGTATTTCGCTTTTTGCTTCTCCTGCAGCTGCACGCCATAATCAGACTTCTTTCCTCTCCGTCTGTTATTACCATGCTGACCGGGAGGATAGCTTCTACGCTCAAAAGCCTTATCGGGGCCGTAAATAGCTTCTCCGAACTTACGTGCAATCTTGGTCTTTGGACCTGTGTACCTTGCCATTTCTGTATTGGTAATTGATGATTGATGATTGATGATCGACCTGTATCGATTCTGTCATCAATCCTTTGAACTCGTGATGTACTCTTTCAGCTGCTTTACACTCTTCTGCGCTTTGGCGGACGACAGCCATTGTGCGGAATAGGCGTGACATCCACAATCTCAGTGACTTCGATGCCGCTGGCATGAATGTGCCTGATTGCTGATTCCCTTCCTCCACCAGGACCCTTCACATAAACCTTAACCTTCCGCAGTCCAGCATCAAAAGCCACTTTAGAGCAGTCAATCGCAGCAGTCTGGGCTGCATACGGTGTGTTCTTTTTTGAGCCTCTGAAACCTTGTTTACCTGCTGACGACCACGATATCACCTCTCCTTTCAGATTCGTGAGTGAGATGATGATATTGTTGAAGGACGCATGGATATGCGCCTCGCCAACTGCATCTACCTTGACAACGCGCTTGCGTGCGGTCTTAGATGTCTTTCCTGCTTTTGCCATTGCTACTTGCTTCTCGCAGCCCCTTGAGTAGGGACCACATCTTGATTACTTGGTGACTTTCTTCTTGTTCGCGACCGTCTTACGCTTGCCCTTACGGGTACGTGAGTTGTTCTTGGTGCTCTGACCACGCAGAGGCAACCCTACACGGTGACGGATACCACGATAACAACCGATATCCATCAGACGTTTGATACTGAGCTGAACTTCTGACCGTAGCTCTCCCTCAGTCTTTATCTTGGCCACCTGCTCACGAATCGCAGCTTGCTCATCATCGTTCCACTCCTGCACCTTCTTATCACGATGCACCTCGGCCCGATCTAAAATGTGCTGCGCTGTAACGCGGCCAATGCCATAAATGTAGGTGAGACCAATCTCACCACGCTTGTTTCTCGGAAGGTCTATGCCTGCTATCCTTGCCATGTTGGATTATCCTTGACGCTGTTTGAACTTAGGATTCTTCTTGTTGATAACATAGACACGTCCTTTCCTTTTGACGATCTTGCAATCAACGCTTCTTTTCTTTACTGATGCTCTGATTTTCATGACTTTGGTTATTCAAGTTGCCTTTCTGAACAAAATACAACGTCTGTATCAAAAATGGTTGCCTGCTTTCAGATTGATTGAGTTTTTACTTGTACCTGTAGGTGATTCTTCCTTTACTCAAATCGTAAGGACTCATGTCCACCTTCACCCTATCACCTGGAAGAATACGGATGTAGAACATCCTCATCTTACCTGATATATGTGCCGTTATCACATGGCCATTTTCCAGTTCCACCTTGAACATCGCATTTGAAAGCGCCTCCGTCACGGTACCATCCTGGGTTATTGCCGATTGTTTTGCCATCCAATTATAAATCTCTAGTCAACGTCTGTCTCAACTCGCCATACCCATGGACGACCGTCCCTTAATACGTCCTGATTTCATCAGGCCATCGTAATGCCGCATCAACAGGTGACTTTCAACTTGCTGTAAAGTATCGAGAACCACACCCACCATAATAAGAAGTGATGTGCCTCCGTAGAACTGAGCAAACTGAGCGTTCACACCAAAAACCATGGCGATGGACGGAAGTATAGCTACGATACCCAGGAAGATGGATCCCGGAAGCGTTATACGAGACATCACATTGTCGATGTATTCGGCAGTCTTCTTACCGGGTTTCACTCCTGGAATGTATCCACCATTCCGCTTCATATCCTCAGCAATCTGATTGGGGTTGATAGTGATAGCAGTATAGAAGTACGTAAAGATGATAATGAGAAGGAAGAAGGTGATGTTGTACGTGAAACCGGTGAAGTCCGAAAAAGCAGTTACGAACCATGAACCACCCTCTCCAGCGAAACCACCAAGAGTGATGGGAACGAACATGATCGCCTGAGCGAAGATGATAGGCATGACACCAGCAGCGTTCACTTTAAGCGGGATGTACTGCCTTGCACCGCCTTGCATCAAAGCTTGACGGCCACTGACAGCTGCACGGGCGACCTGAACAGGAATCCTGCGTGTACCCTGAACGAGGAGGATTGTGAGTACGATGACCAAAAGCAGCATTACCATCTCTATCAGGAAGATCACAAGACCTCCACCGGTCTGCTCCAATCTCGAGAAGAACTCTGCAACAAAAGAGAACGGCAAACTCGCGATGATGCCGACCATAATGAGCAACGAAATACCGTTACCAATGCCCTTATCAGTGATTCGTTCACCTAACCACATCACGAACATTGTTCCCGTAACAAGAATGAGAACCGATGACAGCCAGAACAATGAGGGAGTGGTCAAGAACGCATCCGCAGGGAGTTGAGACTTAAGATTAGCAATGTAACCGGGCGCCTGACCAAGGGTGATGAGAATCGTCAGATATCTGGTGTACTGGGTGATTTTCCTGCGACCACTTTCCCCTTCCTTCTGAAGCTTTTGCAAAGCAGGCACTGCCATTCCTGCAAGCTGGAGTACGATGCTCGCGCTGATGTAAGGCATGATTCCCAATGCGAAAATGGAGGCATTTGAAAATGCTCCACCAGAGAACATGTTCAAAAGACCAAGCAGACCATCAGAGGTCTGAGCCTGGAGTGCATCCAAACGAGACGGGTCCACCCCTGGGAGCACCACAAAGGAGCCAAGTCTATATATAAGAATGAAGCCAAGCGTGTTCAATATCCTTGAACGCAGGTCTTCTATCTTATAGATATTCTGAAGGGTGGTGATGAACTTCTTCATTCCTATCAGAGGATTACTGCTGTGCCTCCAACTGCCTCAATGGCAGCTGTGGCTGTCTTTGAAAATGCGTTTGCAGTGACCTCAACCTTGGCCTTAAGCTCTCCACGGCCAAGAATTTTCACCAAATCTTTTTTACCAAGGAGACCATGAGCACGCAATGTCTCCACATCCACCTTCACAAGGTTGTTCTCTTCAACGAGCGTTTGAATTGCATCAAGATTCACTCCAGTGTACTCAACACGGAACGGGTTCTTGAAACCAAACTTAGGAACACGCCTCTGAAGCGGCATCTGGCCACCTTCAAAACCTACCTTACGCTTGTATCCTGAACGTGATTTCGCTCCCTTGTGACCACGGCCAGCAGTTCCGGCAGAACCACTGCCCTCACCTCTTCCAAGACGGGTCTTCTTCTTGACGGAACCGGCAGCCGGTTTGAGATTACTAAGATTCATTGCTTTCTCTTGACTTCAATTATTACTTGATCACTTGAACCAAATGGCTCACAGCAGCAACCATTCCTGCAATCTGAGGAGTCTCCTCGTGCTCCACAATCTGATTCATCTTACGCAATCCAAGTGCCTTCATCGTCAACTTCTGACGCTCAGGGCGCTTGATTGCACTCTTGACTTGCTTGATTCTGATAGTAGCCATCACTTATTTCGTTATCTGAAGAGTTCTGAGGACAGGCTCCTCGTTTCACCTTGATTATTTCGCTTGGCTTAACCGTTGAACACAGTATCCATACTTACCCCTCGCTGAATCGAGACAGCATGCGCATCACGAAGTTCACTGAGCGCCAACATCGTAGCTTTCACAACGTTGTGTGGATTGGATGACCCTTTCGACTTGCCCAGTACATTCTTTACCCCTACGCTCTCCAGAACAGCTCTCATCGCACCTCCCGCAATCACACCAGTACCAGGAGAAGCTGGTTTCATGAAAACCAACGCACCGCTATACTTGCTTTCCTGAGCATGTGGAATGGTATCGTTGATGATCGGAACGCGGATAAGGTTCTTCTTGGCATCCTCAACGCCTTTGGAAATGGCCTCAGTAACTTCTTTGGCTTTTCCAAGACCATGACCGACCACCCCGTGCTCATCACCTACGACCACAATAGCCGAAAAGGTAAATGTACGTCCACCTTTGGTGACCTTGGTCACCCTCTGGATACCTACAACACGGTCTTTCAGTTCGAGGTCGGTTGATGTTGCTCTAACATTATTCATTTCAAAAATCCTTCAGCTTGTTAAAATCAGAACTGCATTCCTTCCTCACGAGCACCCTCAGCAAGTGCTTTAACACGACCATGGTACAGATAACCGTTCCGGTCAAAAACCACCGATGAGTAACCCGCTTCCTTGGCGCGCTCCGCGATTAACTTTCCTACCTTGCGAGAAAGGTCCACTTTTGGCATCTTCTCGCCAGCGAGGCCTTTCTCAGAGCTTGAGGCCGCTACCAATGTTCTACCAGTAGTGTCGTCAACCAATTGAACATAAATCTCCTTATTGCTTCGGAACACTGTCATGCGCGGTCTCTCAGCAGTTCCAGATATCCTACTGCGGATACGCGCCTTGATCTTCCCTCTTTTAAGGTCTTTTACAGTTGCCATTTCTCTTGTATTATCACTGCGCTGAAAACTACAGCTGCGTCTTAAGATTACTTCTTGGCTGCGGACTTACCAGCCTTTCTACGGATTTGCTCACCGACAAAGCGTATTCCTTTGCCTTTGTACGGCTCTGGCTTGCGGAAAGATCTCAACTTGGCACAAACCTGCCCAAGCAATTGCTTGTCGTTGGAGCGAAGAGTCACAATCGGATTCTTACCACGGAGCGTCTCAGTCTCCACCTCAATCTCTTTCGGAAGAAGAAAGACCATGTTGTGAGAAAATCCAAGGGCAAGATCCAGCTGTTGACCATTATTGCTTGCACGATATCCTACTCCCACAAGCTCAAGCTTCTTCTCATAACCTTGAGAAACCCCGATTACCATGTTATTCACCAGCGACCTGTACAGACCGTGATATGCCGCTGTCTGCTTCGTATCGTCCTTACGCTTGAACTCAACTCTCCCATCAACAACTTCCACCGAAATGGAATCTGCAACCTTTTGAGTAAGCTGACCCTTGGGCCCCTTCACCGTCAACACATTGTCCTCAGAGACTTTGAGGTCGACACCCGAAGGGAGTGTTACTGGGGCTTTTCCTATCCTTGACATGACTTTATCTAATTAGCCAGATAATCGTTTACCTGCTTCAGTTCAATATACGAAACACAACACCTCTCCACCGATGTTCAGACTACGAGCCTCTTTATCAGTCATGAGACCCTGCGAAGTTGAAATCACAGCAATTCCAAGACCATTTTGCACCCTTGGAAGTTCCTGCCCTCCGGCATACTTGCGCAGACCCGGACGGCTGTATCTGTCCAGTCCTCTGATAGCACTAGCCTTGGTCTTGGGGTTGTATTTCAGCGCGATCTTGATCACACCTTGTGGCCCCTCCTCTACGAACTTGTAGTTCAGGATATAGCCTTTCTCAAAGAGAATCTTGGTGATGCTCCTTTTTATGTTGGACGCAGGCACCTCTACTACCCTGTGATTGGCAGCGATGGCATTCCTAAGTCTTGTCAGATAATCTGAAATGGGATCCGAGTACATGATTCTTAAATGCTATGTCTTACCAACTTGCTTTTTTAACCCCTGGAATTAAACCAGCATTCGCCATCTCCCGAAATTGAATACGACTCAACCCGAAATCCCGCATGTAACCTTTTGGACGGCCTGTTATGCTGCAGCGATTATGCTGACGGACTTTAGACCCGTTCTTGGGGAGGCGAGCAAGCGCCTGAAAGTCACCCTCCTCCTTGAGTCGAGCACGCTTCTCTGCGAATTTCTCAACCATCATTGCACGCTTACGCTCACGTGCCTTCATTGATTCCTTGGCCATGCTTTCTATTTATTTCTTGAATGGCATTCCGAACTCCGTGAGCAAAGCCAAACCTTCCTCATTGGTGTTTGCCGTTGTCACAAAGGTGATGTCCATTCCGACAATCTTACTGGTCTTCTCAATATCGATCTCTGGGAAGATGATGTGCTCCGTCACACCCATGGTATAGTTCCCACGTCCATCGAATCCTTTGTTACTGATTCCTCGGAAATCTCGTACACGCGGAAGGGCTACAGTTACAAGCCTTTCGAGGAATTCATACATCCTGTCTCCCCGGAGTGTAACTCTCACTCCTACAGGCATGCCTTTACGCAGCTTGAAGTTGGAGATATCCTTCTTTGACTTGGCAGACACTGCCTTCTGTCCTGAGATAAGGGTCATCTCCGCCACCGCGGTCTCGATGAGCTTCTTGTCAGACGTAGCTTGTCCGATCCCCTGATTGATACATATCTTAGTCAGGCGCGGCACCTCCATGGAACTCTTGTACTTAAAGCGTTCCTGAAGGGCTTTCACCACCTCACCTCGATACTTTGTCTTAAATGCCGGTGTATATTCCATCACTTGATCAACTCACCTGATTTCTTACTGTAACGCTGAGCCTTTCCGTCAACAACCTTTCGGCCGATTCGAGTTGGCGCTCCTGTCTTAGGGTCCACAAACATCACATTAGAGATGTGCACGGATGCCTCCTTCTCTATGATTCCGCCATTCGGGTATGCCGCGTTGGGCTTCGTATGCTTCTTGACGAGATTCACTCCCTCAATCAGTACACGAGAGGTTTTGCTATTCACCTCAAGCACCTTACCCTGAGACCCTTTGGACTCTCCGGTTGTCACCTGAACGGTGTCCCCTTTCTTTACATGAAACTTTGCCATAGCTATTTCTTCACTCGATTTAATCAGAGTACCTCAGGAGCCAGAGATACAATCTTCATGTACTGCTTCTCCCGCAACTCACGGGCCACTGGTCCGAATATCCTAGTACCTCTCATCTCTCCGGCAGCATTCAACAGTACTACCGCGTTGTCGTCAAAACGGATGTATGAGCCGTCCGGCCTGCGCACCTCCTTTTTGGTTCTCACGACAACAGCTTTCGCTACTGCCCCTTTCTTTACGTTGCCAGCAGGCACAGCCTGTTTCACAGAAACAACAATCTTGTCTCCTACGCTGGCGTACCTACGCTTCGTACCACCGAGCACACGGATGCACAACACTTCCTTGGCCCCGCTGTTGTCAGCTACATTTAATCTGCTTTCCTGCTGTATCATAGCTTACTTGGCTCTTTCGATGATTTCTACAAGTCTCCAGCACTTTGTCTTACTGAGCGGACGCGTCTCCATGATACGCACTGTATCACCAATTCCACAATCGTTACTCTCGTCATGAGCATGGAACTTCTTGGTCTTGGTGACAAACTTCCCGTAAATGGGATGTTTCACCTTCCGGTCCACAGTAACGGTGATGGACTTATCCATTTTGTTGCTCACGACCACTCCAACACGCTCTTTGCGCAGGCTCCTTGAAACTGTTGTTTGCTCTTCCATCTCAGTTGACGGCTTTTCTTTTTGACTGTTCTGTGAGCAAACGTGCAATAAGCTTACGCGCCCCCTTCAACTCCATTGGATTCTCCAAAGGTGAAACCGCATGGCTCAACTTCATCTTCCTGAGTTTGAGTTGCTCCTCGGCCAACCTTTCGTTCAGCTCTTCACTGGACAGCTCCTTTATGACTGAATTCTCCATTTCAATTATGCTTCTACGTGGTCCCTCCTGGTTACAAAACGGGTAACGATTGGAAGCTTTTGAGCAGCAAGACGCAGTGCTTCTTTTGCCACCTCCTCACTTACCCCTTCAATCTCAAACATGATACATCCAGGCTTCACTACTGCAACCCAGTATTCTGGCGCCCCCTTACCCTTACCCATACGAACCTCAGCAGGTTTCTTGGTGATAGGCTTATCTGGGAAAATCTTGATCCAGACCTGCCCTTCACGCTTCATGTAACGCGTTACAGCGATACGCGCTGACTCTATCTGGCGACTGGTGATCCAGCTTCCCTCAAGTGCCTTGATGCCAAATGTCCCGAATGCGAGCTGACTGCCACGATTAGCAAGCCCCTTCATCTTCATCTTGTGCATCTTGCGGAACTTCGTCCTTTTCGGCTGTCGCATGATCTTAGATTTATTAGAACCTGATTAGAACAGTGGGTCAATACCACCGTTCATCATCAGTGTATTTTTTTTTGATGTTTCCTAAAATTACTTCCTGTCTCTCTTTTCCCTTCTGGCAAGACGTGCAGGCTGCTGGGGTTGCTTCTTACTCTCAACATTTGCATTGGGAGAAAGGTCACGTTTACCATACACCTCTCCAAGCATGATCCAGACCTTTACGCCAAGTCGGCCATAAGTTGTATGAGCTTCCACATGAGCATAGTCAATGTCAGCACGGAAAGTATGCAACGGCACTCGACCGTCTTTGTACATCTCACTACGTGCGATCTCGGCTCCTCCAAGACGTCCGCTCACTTGAATCTTGATACCTTCAGCACCAAGACGCATGGTTGACGCAACAGACATCTTCATCGCCCTACGGAAAGAAATACGTCCTTCCAATTGGCGAGCAACACTCTCACCTACCAACCGAGCATCCAACTCCGGACGCTTGATCTCAAAAATGTTGATCTGTACCTCCTTGTTAGTGATTTTCTTAAGTTCTTCCTTGAGCTTATCAACCTCCTGACCTCCCTTGCCGATAATAATGCCAGGACGAGCAGTGTTGATAGTTACCGTAACAAGCTTGAGCGTGCGCTCAATAACTATCTTGGAAATGCTCGCTTTCGCCAAACGGGCACGCAGATACTTCCTTATTTTGTAGTCCTCCTCAATTTTTGCAGGAGTAGTTGAACCTCCATACCAGTTCGAGTCCCATCCCTTGATGATACCGAGTCTATTACCTATTGGATTCGTCTTCTGTCCCATTTCGTGATTCAGTTCTTGGTGTCAAGGATGAGTTTGACATGATTGGAGCGCTTGCGTATGCGATGAGCACGCCCTTGTGGGGCAGTTTGCAACCGCTTTAACATTCTACCACCACCTACAGATATTTCCTTCACGAACAGACCAGCAGGGTCAGTCTCTCCAGACTTCTGCTCCCAGTTACTGATGGCAGACAGCAAAAGCTTCTCAACGCGACCGGCTGCCTCCTTCGGGGTAAAACGTAGGGTGTGCAGTGCCTTCTCCACCTCCATTCCCCTAACAAGATCAGCTACCAATCTCATCTTGCGAGGTGAGGTCGGAACATTACGAAGCTCTGCAACAAACAGACTTTGACGAGCCTCCTTGCGTGCAACGGCACTATTATGTTTTCTCTTTCCCATGACTATTTTTCTACTGCCGAGCCCTTACTTCTTCTTGCCTTTCGTATGGCCTCGGAACGTACGGGTCGGTGAAAACTCTCCAAGTTTGTGGCCGACCATGTTCTCTGTAACATACACCGGTATGAACTTATTACCATTATGAACAGCCACGGTCAGCCCAACGAAATCAGGACTTATCATGGACCTTCTCGACCATGTCTTTATCACGGTTTTCTTCCGGTTCTCTTGTGCATCAACAACTCTCTTTTCGAGTTTGAAGTCGATAAACGGGCCTTTCTTCAGTGATCGTGCCATTTCCGCTTACTTCTTACGCTTTTGAACAATGAATTGGCTTGATGCCTTTGTTTTACTGCGGGTCTTATATCCCTTTGCAGGAACACCATTTCTCGAACGGGGATGACCACCACTGGCGCGTCCTTCACCTCCACCCATCGGGTGATCGACAGGATTCATAACAACTGGTCGCACTCTTGGTCTCCGTCCCAGCCATCTTGAACGTCCAGCCTTGCCAGAACGAACCTGATTATGGTCGCTGTTGCTTACCGTTCCAACAGTTGCACGGCAAGTGGTCAACACCAAACGTATCTCTCCTGAAGGCAGCTTCAACGTAGCATATTTACCATCTCTTGCTACCAACTGCGCATAAGAACCTGCACTGCGGGCCATCAACCCACCCTGCCCTGGACGCAACTCTATGTTGTGTACCACTGTACCAAGAGGCACCTCTGAAAGAAACAGCGTGTTACCCACATCGGGCGTAGCACCCTTACCAGAAACAAGCGACTGTCCGACCTCCAATCCCTTGGGGGCGATGATGTATGTCTTCAGGCCGTCAGCGTAATACAACAATGCAATGAACGCGCTACGGTTCGGGTCGTACTCAATACTCTTCACCACAGCAGGGATACCATCCTTAGTGCGTTTGAAATCGATAGCACGATACCTGCGCTTGTGACCACCACCAACGTAGCGCATGGTCATCTTTCCCGTATTATTCCGGCCTCCAGACTTGGATATACCGTTCATAAGGCTCTTCTCTGGAGCAGAACCACTGATCTGCTCAAAAGAATTAACAGCCTTATGACGCTGTCCAGGACTGGTTGGCTTCAATTTTCTGACTGCCATTTCTTATCAGATATTGCTGAAGAAATCGATGGAATTTCCATCAACAAGTGTTACGATTGCTTTCTTGTAAGCTGATGTCCTACCTACAATGAACTTTGACTTGGTGTTCCTTGAACGCTTCTTGCCAGGGATGACCATAGTGTTGACCGATGCGACAGAAACACCATACATGCTTTCCACTGCCTGCTTCACCTGAATTTTATTTGCCTTCCTGTTGACAACGAAACCATAACGGTTGGCCTTCTCGGCCATGCCCGTCATTTTCTCTGTTACAACTGGTCTGATGAGGATTTCCATGTTCTTATCAGATTAGGCTCTTCTCAATTGCCTCCAAAGCACCTTCCGTAAGAAGGACTTTTTTAGCATTAAGTATGCCGTAAGTATTTAATTCAGAAACTGTTACCACGTTTGCACCCGCCAAATTTCGGGAGGACAAATATACGTTCTTGTTCGATTCCCCCAACACCAGAAGTGTTTTTTTATCGGAGACCTGAAGATTATTCAAGAAATCCGCGTACTGCTTGGTTTTCGGAGCATCAAAATTGAAATCCTCAACCACGGTGATAGCTCCATTCTGGGCCTGAGTGGCCAGCGCACTTCTCCTGGCAAGCTGCTTCAGCTTCTTGTTAAGCTTGAAACCGTAGCTGTGAGGTTTCGGTCCGAATACACGTCCTCCACCACGAAGCAAAGGACTTTTGATGCTACCAAACCTTGCACCCCCAGAACCCTTTTGTTTCCGAATCTTGCGCGTGCTACCTGATAACTCACCACGCTCTTTGGCCTTGTGAGTTCCCTGACGCCCGTTGGCAAGAAACTGCTTCACATCAAGATAAATCGCGTGATCGTTCGGCTCGATGCCATAAATCTCATCGCTCAGGCTGACCTTCTTGGAGGTCTCTTTGCCCTTGATATCGACTACTTTGAATTCCATGATCTATTAATCTCTTGCTTCGTGTATCACTTCTCAACTATGACATAAGTCCCCTTAGAACCGGGAATAGCGCCACTGACAACCAGCAGATTGTTCTCCGAGTCGATTTTCAGCACCCGCAGGTTTTGAACTTTCACTCGCTCATTTCCCATTTGACCTGCCATACGCATGCCAGGGAAAACTCGCGCGGGAGTAGAGCACGCCCCGATAGAACCCGGTGCACGAAGCCTGTTGTGCTGACCGTGTGTCGCCTGACCGACACCACCAAAACCATGACGCTTGACAACACCTTGATGGCCCTTGCCCTTGGACGTCCCTATGACATCAACATACTCACCCTCAACAAATACATCTGCGATTGCAAGCTCCTTTCCAGCAAGAGCATCAGCGAACATCTCGTAATCCCCGTCCTGACGGAATTCCACGACTTTCCGCCTCGGACTCACGCCAGCCTTCTTGAAATGCCCTTTCAGGGCACCTGATGTACGCTTCTCCTTCTTGACACCGACACCAATCTGGATAGCATTATATCCATCCGTATCTGCGGTCTTCACTTGAGTGATGGCATTTGGCTCCACCTCAATGACGGTACAGGCGATGTTCTTGCCCTCCTCAAAAAGACTGGTCATCCCGATTTTTTTACCAATAAGTCCTGACATGACTTGTGAAATTGATTGTTGATTGTTGATTGATGATTCTGCATTTACAACATCCTCTCAATCTGAAATGCTGATTCTTCGCTATTACCGGTCACACCTTGATTTCTACCTCCACACCGCTTGGCAATTCAAGCTTCATCAACGCATCCACTGTTTTGGCAGTGGTGCTGTATATGTCCAACAATCGCTTGTATGAGCTGAACTGGAACTGCTCACGAGACTTCTTGTTGACGTGCGTGGAACGCAAAACCGTATAAATCTTCTTGTGTGTCGGAAGTGGAATCGGACCACTTACAATGGCACCGGTCGCCTTCACGGTTTTCACAATTTTCTCTGCGCTCTTGTCAACGAGATTGTAATCGTACGACTTAAGCTTTATCCTGATTCTCTGTGACATGGGTCTGTGAATGAATGCGGTTATGAATTATGCCTTGGCGCCTTTTACCTTGGCGACCACTTCTTCCTGCACATTGGCCGGACACTGGGAGTAATGGTCGAACTCCATTGTAGATGTGGCACGCCCTGACGTGATCGTGCGGAGGTCTGTCACATATCCGAACATCTCTGAAAGTGGCACGTGGGCACGGATGACCTGGGCAGTTCCTCGCGAATCCATGCCTTGCATCTGACCACGCCTGCGGTTAAGGTCACCGATCACGTCACCCATGTTCTCCTCAGGAGTCACAACCTCTACCTTCATGATAGGCTCGAGTAGAACGGGTGCGGCAAGACGGCAAGCCTCACGATAGGCCATCTGAGCACAAAGCTCGAACGAAAGGGAATCAGAGTCAACGTTGTGATAAGAACCATCCAGCAGAGTGACTTTCAACTTATCCAGAGCATAACCGGCAAGGACACCGTTCTGCATCGCGTTCCTGAATCCCTTCTCTACGGCCGGGATGAATTCTCTTGGAATATTACCCCCTGTCACTTTGTTCTCAAAAACGAAACTTTCAACAGTTCCCTCTTCAACCGGACCTACCTCAACCTGAATATCGGCAAACTTACCGCGACCACCGGTCTGCTTCTTGTATGTTTCACGATGGGCAACTTTTCTGGTAATGGCCTCTTTGTATGAGACCTGAGGCGCACCTTGGTTAACCTCTACTTTGAACTCCCGCTTCAGACGATCGATGATGATCTCAAGATGCAACTCACCCATTCCGGAGATGACTGTCTGGCCAGTCTCCTTGTCTGTGCGCACTTGGAACGTAGGATCCTCCTCGGCAAGCTTACCAAGCCCCATTCCCAACCTGTCCATGTCTGCTTGGGTCTTCGGCTCAATAGCAAGTCCGATTACAGGCTCAGGGAATTTCATGGATTCAAGTACGATCGGATACTTCTCGTCACAGAGCGTATCGCCAGTACGGATGTCCTTGAAGCCAACACCAGCACCTATGTCACCTGCTTCGATGAATGGAATACTGTTCTGCTTGTTCGCGTGCATCTGGAAGATGCGGGAGATACGCTCCTTGCTGCTGGTCCGGGTATTGTAAATGTACGAACCCGCATCCAGCTTGCCCGCGTAAACACGGAAGAAGCAAAGGCGACCTACGAATGGGTCCGTTGCAATCTTGAATGCCAAGGCAGTAAACGGCTCTTTAGCATCAGGCTTGCGGGTCACCTCCTCGTCGGTCTTCGGATTCACACCTTTGATCACGTCCATATCGAGCGGACTTGGCAAAAGCTCCATCACATAGTTGAGCATGGTCTGCACACCCTTGTTCTTGAACGCAGAACCGCAAAGCATAGGCACGATACTGTTTGCAATGCAGGCTTTGCGCAGAGGAACGAGTATCTCCTCAGCTGTGATGCCATCAGGATCCTCGAAGAATTTCTCCATGAGGGTATCATCAAAATCGGCAACAGCTTCAAGCATCTTCTCCCTCCACTCATACACCTCGTCCTTCATGTCGTCCGGAATCGGCACCTCAGTGAAGGTCATGCCTTGGTCGGACTCATTCCAGACCATGCCACGGTTGTACACAAGGTCCACAACACCCGTGAACGTCTCTTCAGCACCAATCGGCAACTGGAGCGGCACGGCATTTCCACCGAGCATTTCACGCACCTGACCGACAACCTTAAGGAAGTCTGCACCTTGACGGTCCATCTTGTTCACAAAGCCGAGACGCGTCACATTGTACCCGTCAGCAAGACGCCAGTTGGTCTCAGACTGGGGCTCCACACCATCAACAGCAGAGAAAAGGAACACCAGACCATCAAGCACACGGAGCGAACGGTTCACCTCAACAGTGAAATCCACGTGTCCCGGAGTATCGATGATATTGATCTTATACTGCTCGTCCTTGTACTTCCAATGACAAGTGGTCGCAGCAGAAGTGATGGTGATACCACGCTCCTGCTCTTGCTCCATCCAGTCCATAGTGGCTGCGCCATCATGCACCTCACCTATTTTGTGATTGACACCGGTGTAATAAAGGATACGCTCCGTAGTGGTAGTCTTGCCCGCATCAATGTGGGCTGCGATTCCGATGTTGCGCGTAAGTCTGAGGTCAGTCGCCATGATAATTTACTGTCTCTAAATCAGAATTTGAAATGCGAGAATGCCTTGTTGGCCTCCGCCATTCTCAAAACGTCCTCTTTCTTCTTGTAGGCTGCACCCTCCTCCTTTGAAGCCGCGATGATTTCAGCAGCCAACTTGGCAGCCATGCTCTTGTCGTTGCGCTTGCGGGCGTAGTCTATCATCCACTTGATGCCCAGGGCAAGCTTACGCTTGGGACGCACCTCGATAGGAATCTGAAATGTACTACCGCCTACCCTACGGCTCTTCACCTCCACGGGAGGCATAACATTGGTGAGACCTCTTTTCCATACACCAAGACCATCCTCCTGGGTACGCTGGCTTACGATGTCAATAGCATCATAGAACACATCGAATGCCGTACTCTTCTTGCCATCATACATCAGGCTGTTCACAAAGCGGGTAACGAGTGTATCGTTGAATCTTGGGTCGGCCGCTAACGGCTTCTTCTTGGGGACTGACTTTCTCATTGTCTAAATCTGATTATCTCGCGATTATCACTTCTTCTTTTTCACAGGGGCAGCTGCACCGGCCTTGCCGCGTTTTGCACCATACTTGGAACGTCCCTGCTTACGGTCTCCGACCCCAGAGGTATCAAGGGCCCCACGGACAATGTGATAACGCACACCTGGAAGATCCTTCACCCTACCACCGCGCACCAACACAATACTGTGCTCTTGGAGATTGTGTCCCTCTCCACCAATGTAGGAGTTCACCTCCTTACCGTTGGTGAGACGAACACGGGCCACTTTCCGCATAGCGGAGTTCGGCTTCTTGGGAGTGGTGGTGTACACCCTTACACATACACCCCTGCGCTGAGGGCAAGAGTCGAGTGCGGGGGATTTGCTCTTATCAATGAGCGTCTTCCTTCCTTTGCGTACGAGCTGCTGAATTGTAGGCATGTCGCGGCTTTCGTTGATTTTTAGGGTGAATACCCTGCGTTTTTAGGGTCGGCAAAGGTAAGGAGTTGGTTGACACTTTCGCAGTGACCGTCAAATTATTTTTGAAAAGCCGATAAACGGCCATTGACCATTGATAATGACCAAGGCAGAAGTCGGGCATCTATATTCGCGCCCTGTGGAAATCCGAAGAGACATATCCCTCCGTCCTTACAACACATTCGGGTTGGATGTTGCGGCTTCGGCTCTTGCCGAGGTCGTTGATACGGACGACCTATTAGAACTTTTAGACTACACTCGGAAGAGTCATCAACCTCTGCTGACTCTTGGTGGTGGGAGCAACGTCCTGTTCACCAAAGATGTGGATGCGCTGGTCATTCTCAACCGCATTGGCGGCATAGAGGTGGTTTCAGAGAGTTTCGATGAAATAACTGTGAAGGCCGGGGCTGGGGTAATCTGGCACAATCTCGTGGCGCACTGTGTAAATGAAGGATGGGGTGGCATCGAGAACCTCTCCCTTATTCCCGGCATGGTGGGTGCAGCCCCTATGCAGAACATCGGTGCCTATGGAGTGGAGCTACGCGAGGTTTTCGCAGAGCTGGAGGCCATCCATATTCATGAAGGTCACTTGCGCACGTTCTCAAATGAAGATTGTGCCTTCGGCTATCGAGAAAGCGTGTTCAAACGAGAGCTGAAAGGCCGGTATATCATCTCATCGGTGACGCTGCGGCTGTCCAAGCAACCGAAGGTGAATACATCCTATGGAGCCATCGCTCAAGAACTTGAACGGATGGGTGTGACCGAGCCCAGCATTTCTGATGTGAGCCACGCGGTGGTAAATATCCGGAGAAGTAAACTTCCAGACCCCTCCGTTCTCGGCAATGCGGGGAGTTTCTTCAAAAACCCCGTTGTGCCGACCGAGTTGGCCGATAGCATCCGAAGCCTGCATCCCGCCCTTCCCTCCTATCCTGCTGATGGCGGTACAAAGCTTGCGGCAGGCTGGCTCATAGAGCAATGCGGATGGAAGGGAAAGGTGGTCGGCAGCACTGGAAGCCACCGGGATCAGGCTCTCGTCCTAGTCAACTATGGGAATGCCACCGGTGCGGAAGTTTTCAACTTGTCAGAAGCTATCATGCGCTCCGTGAAAGACACCTTCGGGGTGGATCTGGAACGCGAGGTGAACATCTATTGAAGTAGCAGCCGCAAACTCCAAATCCTCCCTTCCCGCCAAAAGCACCATGCAAATTCTCCTGCCCTCGATGAGAACCCTGTGGATCACCTACATCCTGTTTGCCATCAGCAATGCTACAAACGCCCAATTCAGCGAAGCAGCTTGCAAATCGCTTTCGGGGGTGTTCTCCAAGAACATTTGTAGCAGCATTGAGAATAACAAGGCGTTTCTGGTAAAAGATCAACTACAGAAGCGTAGCAACCAGCAGACCCTGCCGAAGCTTCAGGATTGGACCCGCTCTCACTACCACTGCATCCGCTGCGAGAAGGACGCTGGCTTTGCAGGAGGTACCATGCTCCGCAAAGTGGTTTTCGACAATGCGCTAAGTGTAGCGTTCTTCCTGGTCTATGACGTGAAGGTTGATATGAACTACATCGAGCGGGATGGCCTCACCCTGCTTGACTGGCTGCGCGATGACACCGAGGAGACCTTCGATGCTGCATTCGAGGCCGAGTCGGCCACCGACCGGCAGTATCTTCTCAAGCAGTTGCAGGTAAATCAGAAGTACTACAACCTCTTTACTAACAACGGTGCCAAGTTCCGCCATCAGATTGAGGAGTAGAGAACATGATGCCCAGAAGGGTCGGTTCGTGCAGAACAGTTCATCGTGCTGATGGCTGTATCCCATCCAAAACAATGGTGCGGGACAGGTTTAATTCAGTCAGTTCGGTAGGCATCCACAGGCACTACCTGACGTCTCGTCTGTACAATCTTATATTTGACATCGATTTGCCACCAAACCTTGTGAAAACCATATCAGTTCCACTTTTTTGTCTGATCGCAGCCCTGAGTCTTGGGGTCTCTGCCACGTGGGGCCAATCTGTTCTTATTCCTGGGGACAACAGTTTCGTCAACTGCGGTGACCTTGATGTGGCGGGCAATCAGATCACCGTTGAAGCCATTGTTACTGTGAATGCTTTGGGAAACAACATCGTTTCAAAGCACACAGGCCCTCCGAACGCCAACTATCTGCTCAGGACTACTGGTGCGGAGATGACGACCACCAACGGTTTCATCAGCGTACCCTCCAACCACACCCCGAACATCGGTGAATGCTACCATCTGGCTTACACCTATGACGGGGCCAATGTCCGGTATTTCGTCAATGGTTGCATGTCCAACATCGTACCCCACACGGGGAACTTGCTTGTGAATGACCTTGCCATGGCCATCGGCAACCAGTCGGGCTGTCAGTGCGAGCCTTGGAATGGCTTCATTGATGAGGTGCGCGTCTGGAACGTAGCGAGGACCGAGCAGCAGATACGCGACAACATGTTCGACCTGCCCAATCCTGCTGCGCAGGCGGGATTGCTGGCCTACTATAAGTTTGACGGCAACTACATCAATGTTCAGGGCAATCCCGCTTGGAATGGTGTACCCGTGGGGAACGCCTCTCTTCAAGCGAATCCGGCTTGCCAGAATGCCGACCTCACATTCGCTTCCTCGGCAGTTGTGACTGACGTATCCTGTCCGGGAGGCAGCAATGGTTCTGTTCAGATGACAAGCACTGGTGGCTTTCCGAGCTACTGGTATTCGGTGGATGGAGCTCCATTCACGCAGGTTAATCCAGTTACAGGACTTCCAGCGGGTGCAGCCAATATCGTTGCAAGGTCGGGCATAGGCGAATGTCTTCAAATAGTGCCCGTGACCGTGAGTCAACCGGACGGCTTCAACACGTTGCTGACCGGGATACCTCCCTCCTGCAGCGGGGGCACCAACGGAAGTGCTGCGCTTATGGTTGCTGGTGGCACTACCCCATACACATATCTATGGTCGAACGGCAGCACCGCTCAGAACCCCACAAACCTGCCGGATGGAGCGAGCAATGTGACCATTACCGATGCGAATGGATGCACAACCACTGATGCTTTGACATTGACCGCTCCCGACCCCGTGACCACATCGGCATTCGCAACGTTCGTTAGCAATTCTGGTGCCTGTGATGCCACGGGCACTGCCAACCCGCAAGGTGGTGTAGCACCCTACATGTACTCTTGGAGCAACGGTGGCGCAGGACAGGTGAACCCCGCTCTTTGCGAGGGGCCCAATACCGTGACAGTGACCGATGCAAACGGATGCTCCGCCACACAGACCCTGAACGTGAGCATACCTGCCTGCCTCACTGATGTTGATTTCAATGAATGGCAGCAGGCGGGCGCACCTGGTAATGGCAACTGGAACATCCTCGGAGGTGGTGCGCAGGTGCGTCAGACCGTGAACGGAGACCCCACCTTTTTCATCACTCCTGTCGAATACATCAACGTGCGCATGAAGGGCAAGATGCGCACCACGGACGGTGATGACGACCACATCGGGGTGGTATTCGGGTTGAAGCAACCCGTTGGTAACACCACCAACTATGACATGTGGCTCTTCGACTGGAAACAGAGAGACCAAAACAATAATGGGTTCATGGGTTTTGAGGGGTTCTGTCTAAGCCGTGTTTTGGGCAACATTCCCAATAATGGACCCGCATTGTTTCCTACTTTCTGGGGGAGAACGCAAACTCCCGAATTCACGCCCATTATGACGGACTACGGCCCCGGAAAGGGCTATGTCCGCAATCAAACCCATGATATCGAGGTGCTTTACACTACGACCCGGGTTGTGGTCATGGTTGACAACGATACCATCTTCGAGCATTTCGACTGCTTCGAACCAGGCAGGTTCGGATTCTACAACTATTCACAACCGCAAGTGACCTATTCTGATTTCACGTATGAACTGTTCATCAGTTTTGAGGCAGAGAGCCCAAGAGTGTGTTTAGGCGATGATGCAAACTTCATCTTTTACGAACCCTGCGGCACAAGTAACAACCTCGACCAATTCGATGAGATGCAGTGGGATTTCGGTGATGGAACCACGTTAATCAATGACAACATCACGGTGGACAATGTGAATCCATCGCACCAGTATCAGGCACCTGGGAACTACACTGTTCGGCTCATAGCATTGGACAACTTAGGATGTCGCGACACGGTGTTCCGCGATGTTCAAGTGCTTCCACTTCCTCAGCCCAATTATACGGCCATCAACACCTGCCACACAGAGCAGACGGAACTGACAGATGCCACGGTCACTGGAGGGTCGCCCATAACCCAATGGCAATGGGCCTTTGGTGATGGAGGTTCGGCCAACACGCAGAATGCTGCACACACCTTCGCGCTGCCCGGTATTTATGATGTTACACTCTCGGTTACCGATCAAGATGGCTGTAATGGAAATGCCACCATTCCGCTGGAGATCTTCGCACTTCCAGACGTGGGGATAGGCGCGGTGAGTGTCTGTGATGGTGAAATGATGGAGCTGATCGATGCGTCCATAGACCTTTCAGGAATTGTAAGCACCAATTGGGACCTTGGTGATGGCAACACGGCCAATACTGCGCTGGTCAACCACACCTATGCGGGTACGGGTTCCTATGACGTTACGCTCTCAGTGGTATCGGGTGCCGGGTGCAACGGTCAGACCACGCAGCAAGTGATGGTCTTCCCCAATCCTGTGGCAGATTTCACCTTCGTAGAGGTATGTGCCGGAACACCAACATCACTTACAGATGCGTCTACGGTAGCAGCACCTTCATCGCTGTCCGAATGGCGTTGGGATATTGGGGGCAACGGCACTATTGACTATCAGACACAGAACCCGCAGCATACTTTTGGTCTGGGAGGAAACTATAATGTTACTCTTACTGCTGTTTCTGACTTCGGCTGCGAAACATCGGCAACACTTCCGGTCACCACCTCATTCATCCCTGTGGCTACCATTAATGCTACAAGTGTCTGTGTGGGAGAAAACACTGCTTTCTCTGACCTCAGCACCGTGGCTGTGGGCAGTATCACCGGGTGGGATTGGGACTTCGGAGATGGCAACGGCTCGGCACAGCAATCTCCTGAGCACACCTATGCTGCCCCGGGCGCATACACGGTCACACTCACAGTGACTACCGACAATAATTGTACGAATGCCACCACTTTTAACGCCAACGTGCGCCAACTTCCTGTTCCCGATTTCGCGGACATAGAACAGTGCTTCGTGTCAGCTCTTCCATTCGCTGACCAGTCAACTATCGGAGATGGAGTGCTTGCTGGCTGGGAATGGGATTTCGGAGATGGCGGCTCCTCCACGCAGCAGAATCCGACTCACACGTATGCGGATTTCGGTGATTATGAAGTGCGGCTCACAGTGACCAGCGCAGTGGGCTGCGTGGACAGCATCACCAAGACCATAACGCTCTACGACAACCCTACGGCTGGTTTTGAAGCCGAGATCGGGTGTCAGGGCGAATTGGTGCAGCTGACCGACACCAGCACCACTGGTAGCGGCATCATCACGCAATGGGCATGGACATTTCCCGCAGGGGGAAATTCAGACATCCAGAATCCGCAGCATGCCTTTGGCACGGCCGGGAATGTGAACGTGACCCTCGCAGTGACCTCCGATCTCGGCTGTACGGGCAGCACCACCGCGCCCGTGACCATTCATCCCAAGCCGCAGGCGGCATTTTCCGCCCCGGATGTCTGCCTGAACGACACTACTGTGATCACCAACCTGAGTACAGTGGCTTCGGGCAGCATCATACTATACGAGTTCGACCTTGGTGACGGCACCACGACCGACACCCTCACCAACATTCTCTACATCTACGGCAATGCGGGCGTTTATGACATCACATTGATGACCGAGTCCGATGAGGGATGCCGCGACACTGTGACCGTAGCCACCGAGGTGCATCATCTGCCGGTGGCACAGTTTGCCGCAGAGGATGTCTGTCTCATCGAAGATGCCACATTTACCGACCAGAGCACCACCCAGTCGGGGACGCTGAATAGCTGGTCATGGAACCTTGGGGACGGGACGCAAGTAAATGGCCAAGGACCTCATACCCATCAATATGTTGATCCCGATGATTACGCTGTCACGCTTATCGTGCTGACCGATGTGGGCTGCACCGACACCATCAGCGACACCATAACCGTGAATCCAATGCCAGTGGCGGATTTCGCGGCCGACTCGGTGTGTTTCGGTATCCCAACCCCGTTCACCGACCTTTCAGAGTTGAGCAGCGGAAACATTGTGTCCCATACCTGGCTTTTCGGTGGTGGGCAGGGAAGCGAGCTGGCTGAGCCTTCTTTTGTCTTCCCTAACACCGGCTACACGGATGTGATGCTTACAGTCGTCAGCGACCAAGGCTGCTCGGATGATACCGTGAAGGCTATCCGTGTCTATGTGCTGCCTGAGCCTCAATTCGCAGCGTTCGACACCTGTGCCGGAAAGGAGATCACATTCACCAATCTTTCGGACATCCCCGAAGGAGCCATCTCCACTTATGCTTGGGAAATGGGCGATGGCAGCTCCTATACCGCAGCAAATCCAAATCACACTTTTGATGACCACGCATTTTACACGGTTAGATTGGTGGCCACGTCCAACTTTGGTTGTGTGGACAGCACCTCGCAGATCATTGAGGTCTATCCCTTACCTGAGCCCGGTTTCACTACAATGACCACTGAAGGTTGCGTGCCACTGCCAGTGGAGTTCTACAACACCTCGGCCATAGCATCGGGCTATACTATCGCTGGTCATGAGTGGGACTTCGGAAACGGGTCTAGTGCCCTCACTTCCAATCCATCTCTCATATACACCGATGAAGGTGAGTACGATGTGCTTCTCGTGGTCACCAGTGCGAAAGGCTGTGTGGACTCGCTCCGCATCTCCCCAGCGGTGACAGCATGGCCTAAACCCACAGCCGGTTTCATGACCGACACACTGCGCTATCACATGCGGTTCCCCAGACCTCGCATCACCGATGAGAGCCAAGGGGCGACCGAGTGGTGGTATTCGATGGGTGACGGAACTGTTTACGAGGAGCAGGAGCCTGAACACACTTACGAGGAGCATGGCAACTATCTCATCACTCAGATTGTAGGAAACGAATTCGGATGTGCAGACACGGCTGGGCTGCGCATCATCGTTGATCCGAACATCAGTGTCTATATCCCCAACACATTCACCCCTGATGACGATGGCCTCAACGATATCTTCTTCATTGATGGAGAGGGAATTGAGAATCTTGAACTCTGGATCTACAACCGCTGGGGGCAGCTGTTGTTCCAAACCCTCGACAAAGATGAGCCTTGGGACGGCCGCGTGAATGGCAACGTGGTGCCCAACGGGGTTTACCTCTATAAGGCGGTCGTGCAGGACATCACCAACCGCACCAAGGTCTATTCAGGTGAGGTGCGTGTGCTCCGATGATTCCTCATGGGTGCAAGCCTGACTACCTTCGCGCCCCATGCTAATCTGGCGGTCAGTACAATATATGCGCTATCTGCGCAATGCCAAGAACAGGCACGGCACCCACTCGCCTTTCGTCTATGCCCTGCTTGACAATGTGGTGTATGACCGCAGACCCAGGCCGGAATACGAAACGGTGGAACGACAGAAAGCCCAGCTCCTGCAAGACCGCAGCACCATCACGATCACAGACCTCGGTGCGGGGTCTGCTATCAGACCCATGCGGGAACGCACCATTGCCGACATAGCGCGTAATTCTGCCAAGCCACCACGCTATGGCAGGCTGCTGCACAGGCTTATAGCCCATTTTCAACCGCAAACTATGCTGGAGCTGGGCACATCGCTTGGCATCAGTGCCATGTATCAGGCACTGGGCAACCCCACCGGCCACCTGACCACCTTCGAAGGATGCCCTCAGACTGCTGCTGTGGCAAAGCACAATCTGGCATCGGCCGGGGTAAACAATGCGACCATCATAGAAGGCAATTTTGATGACACCCTGCTGCCGTGGCTGAACAGCATTGACCGCCTCGACTACGCCTTCATTGACGGCAACCACCGTAAAGATCCGACCTTACGCTACTTCGAGGCGTGCCTCAGCAGATCGCACGAGAACACCCTCATGGTTTTTGACGATATCAACTGGTCGAAGGAAATGGCGGAGGCATGGCAGAACATTCAGGCACATCCGCAGGTTACTGTCACCTTGGACTTCTTTCAACTCGGTATCGTCTTCTTCAGAAAAGGTCAGGCCAAACAGCATTTTGCCATCAGGTACTGATGCTGCAGACGTACATCAACAGAACCTCATCATCACATGCCAGAAGTCATACGCACAGAGCACCTCGCCAAAGTCTATCGCATGGGCACGGAGGAGGTGCATGCCCTCCGTGACATTAGTATCACCATCCGTAAGGGTGAGTATGTGGCCCTCATGGGCCCGTCTGGATCGGGCAAATCCACACTCATGAACATGCTGGGATGTCTGGATACCCCCTCATCCGGACATTACTACCTCAGCGGGCAGGACGTGAGCCGCATGAATGACAATCAACTGGCAGAGGTTCGCAACAAGGAGATCGGCTTCGTGTTCCAGACGTTCAACCTCCTACCTCGCGCCACGTCTCTCGATAACGTTTGTCTTCCTATGATCTATGCAGGTAAACCAAGATCTGAAAGACTGAAACGCGGGCAGCAGGTGCTCGAGCAGGTCGGACTGGGAGACCGCATGGACCACAGACCCAATGAGCTTTCCGGTGGACAGCGGCAGCGGGTGGCAGTGGCCCGTGCGCTGGTGAACCACCCTGCAATGCTGCTGGCCGATGAGCCGACCGGCAACCTCGACTCCAAGACCTCCATCGACATCATGGGCCTCTTTGAGGAAATTCACCAAAACGGCAACACCATCGTGGTGGTTACCCACGAGGAAGACATCGCGCAGCACGCCCACCGCATCATCCGCCTAAAGGATGGACTTGTGGAGAGCGACACGATGAACCAGAACGTAACCACAGTACTCCAACGCACATGAAGATCTATACACGCACAGGCGACAAGGGAATGACCGGCCTCTTCGGAGGTGCCCGGGTTCCAAAGCACCACATTCGTATTGAGAGCTACGGAACGGTGGACGAATTGAACTCATATATCGGCCTGATCCGTCACCGCGATATTGGAGAGCACCACAGCGAGGTGCTGGGCGAGGTGCAAGACAGACTTTTCACCATAGGCTCCATTCTGGCATCGGATCCTTCCAAGTCCAACTTGAACGTGCCGGACCTCCACCAGGCGGACATCGAACTTTTGGAGCATGAGATGGACAAGATGAATGACGGGCTGCCCGAAATGCGGTTCTTCGTGCTGCCCGGAGGCAACGACACCGTGGCATTCTGCCATGTTGCCCGCTGCGTTTGTCGCAGGGCCGAGCGTCTTGCGGTTCAACTCAACGAGACGGAGCCTGTTGAGGCGCTGGTGCTCATCTACCTCAACCGCCTTTCCGACTACCTTTTCGTACTCAGCAGAGCTGTGTCTGCCACTACGAATGCTGTGGAAGTACCCTGGAAACCCCGTAAAAACTGAGTTTTTGAAAGGTGCTCCGTTTTTTTTCACGGTGCTGTGTTTCCGATCACGGAATTTTTAGATTTGCGCGCATTACACAAGGGCCTTATTCTCCCTTGAAAACCTACTCAGCATGTACTGGACTCTCGAACTTGCCTCCAAACTGGAAGACGCCCCTTGGCCTGCTTCCAAAGATGAACTGATTGATTTCGCCATGCGTTCAGGTGCACCTATGGAGGTGATAGAGAACCTCCAAGAGATCGAGGATGACAGTGAGATCTTCGAGAGCATCGAAGACATCTGGCCTGACTATCCTTCCAAGGAAGACTTCTTCTTCAACGAAGACGAGTACTGAGGATATTCCATGATTCACCAAAAACCGTCAAAAGCCCTGTCCGCAATCCGGATGGGGCTTTTTCGTGGGGCTTCACCCACCTTGTTTCTCGTGCAGATTGAAAACAAGCGGCAAGAGACCATGTACATCTCATAAAAAAAAGCCGCCTGCTCGGAAGCAGACGGCTTTTGGCCACATTGACGGGGGCCGCTTTTCTTACTTGTTCACTTGGTCAACGACCGCCTTGAAAGCCTCTGGGCTGTTCATGGCGAGCTCGGCAAGCACCTTGCGATTCAGCTCGATACCGCTCTTGTTCACCTTGCCCATGAAGGCAGAGTATGACAGTCCGTACTGGCGCGCACCGGCATTGATACGCTGAATCCACAGTGCGCGGAAAGCACGCTTGCGGGCCTTCCGGTCACGGTACTGGTAAACCAGACCTTTCTCTACCGCGTTCTTGGCTACTGTCCATACATTCTTTCTGCGACCAAAGTAGCCTTTGGCCTGCTTCATGATCTTTTTCCTGCGCGCACGTGACGCGACTGAGTTCACTGATCTTGGCATTGTTGTTTGTTTTTTGGCGTCAGGCGTTCCACGTTCGCAGAATCTTCAAGCCCTTGGCCGGGTTAGTGATTAGTCAGATCTTGAGGAGGTACTTGACGTTCGGGGTGTCAGCAGCACTTACCAAGGTCGAGTACGTAAGATTGCGCTTACGCTTGGTTGACTTCTTGGTCAGGATGTGACTCTTGAACGCATGCTTCCGCTTGATCTTCCCTGTGCCGGTGAGGCGGAATCGCTTCTTGGCACTGGAGTTGGTCTTAACCTTTGGCATGACTGGTTTGATTGATGATTATTGATTGATTACTGATTGTTCTCTGATTGCAGATTGCCGAATCGTTTTTGCGCTTAATTCTTCAATCGCTATTCATTCGATATCCTGAGATTTTATTTCTTGGTCGGTGCGATGATTATGAACATCTTCTTCCCTTCGAGTTTCGGCAGCATCTCCACCTTTCCAATGTCTTCCAGTTCATTGGCAAACTTCAGCAGAAGTATCTCGCCTTTGTCCTTGTACACAATAGACCGCCCCCTGAAGAACACGAATGCCCTGACCTTGGCTCCTTCCTGCAGAAACTCGCGGGCATGTTTCAGTTTGAAATTGAAATCGTGATCATCTGTGTTAGGGCCGAAACGAATCTCCTTCACGGTGACCTTGGTGGCCTTGGCCTTTATCTCTTTCTGTTTCTTCTTCTGTTCGTAGAGGAATTTCTTGTAGTCAAGTATGCGGCATACAGGCGGGTCGGCTGTAGGAGAGATCTCCACAAGGTCGAGTTCGGCCTCCTCAGCATGACGCAACGCTTCCCTGATGGGATAAACATCATTGAACCCCTCACCAACCAGGCGAACCCGTGGGGCAGTGATCTTATCGTTGATCTTGTGAGGGTCTTCCTGACGGATGACTCTGCGAGGTGACCGTGGTCTTCTTATTGCCAAGTGCTACTGTTTGATTCCTGTTATTATCAACTAAGGTCTGCTGCGATCGCGGTATTGATGATGTCGGCAAATTCCTCGATGGTGAAGCTTCCAAGGTCTCCTTCTCCCTGCTTTCTCACCGAGAGTCGGCCGGATTCAGCCTCTTTCTCACCAAGAATGAGCATGTATGGAATCCTCTTGAGCTCTGCGTCACGGATCTTCTTACCTATCTTCTCTCCTCTTTCGTCAACAAGGGCGCGAATATCGCAATTCCTGAGCAATTGGAGCAGCTTGTTGGCTTCTTCGTTGAATTTGTCTGAAATGGGCAGGATAATGGCCTGTTCCGGGGTGAGCCAGAGCGGGAATTTGCCTGCGCAGTGCTCCAAAAGCACGGCCACGAAACGCTCCATGCTGCCGAAAGGGGCGCGATGGATCATCACGGGGCGATGCTTGGCGTTGTCGCTGCCCACATACTCCAGCTCAAAACGCTCCGGCAGGTTGTAGTCCACCTGAATGGTGCCGAGCTGCCAACTGCGACCAATGGCATCACGCACCATGAAGTCGAGCTTCGGGCCATAGAACGCTGCCTCACCATACTCCACAACGGTCTTGAGCCCCTTCTCGGCAGCCGCCTCAATGATGGCCTGCTCCGCCTTCTCCCAGTTCTCGTCCGATCCGATGTACTTGCTGCGGTCTTCCTTGTCGCGGAGCGAGATCTGCGCGGTGAAATCCTCGAAGTGGAGTGCCTTGAACACGTATAGGATGAGGTCGATGACCTTGCAGAACTCCTCCTTCACCTGATCGGGACGGCAGAAGATGTGAGCATCGTCCTGCGTAAAACCGCGCACGCGGGTGA
Source organism: uncultured Chryseobacterium sp. (assembly GCA_964500205.1). GTDB lineage: Bacteria > Bacteroidota > Bacteroidia > UBA10329 > UBA10329 > UBA10329. The sequence continues at coordinate 126,923 of CAZCNS010000010.1, forward strand.
GTCCGTGCAGCTCACCGCTCTGCTCGTAACGGTACACCGTACCGAATTCCGCATAGCGTACGGGAAGGTCCTTGTAGGAACGCGGCTTGAACTTGTAAATCTCGCAGTGGTGCGGGCAGTTCATAGGCTTGAGCAGGAACTCCTCGCCCTCGTGCGGGGTGCTGATGGGCTGGAAGCTGTCCTTTCCGTATTTCTCGTAGTGGCCCGAGCACACATAAAGCTCTTTGCTTCCGATGTGCGGGGTGATGACCATCTCATAGCCGTCTTTCACCTGTTCCTTCTGAAGGAAATTCTCCAGACGCTTGCGCAGGTCGGCACCCTTGGGAAGCCACAAAGGAAGCCCCTGCCCTACCCGCTGCGAGAAGGTGAACAACTCCAACTCCTTGCCCAGCTTGCGGTGGTCGCGCTTCTTGGCCTCCTCCAGCAGAACAAGGTATTCCTTCAGGTCCTTGTCCTTGGGGAATGAAATGGCATAGACACGGGTCAGCTGCTTCTTGGTCTCATCGCCCCGCCAGTAGGCCCCAGCCACGTTCATCACCTTCACCGCCTTGATGAGACCCGTGTTGGGAATGTGACCTCCACGGCACAGGTCAGTAAAATTGCTGTGGTCGCAAAATGTGATGTCTCCGTCCGTAAGGTTCTCAATGAGCTCGACCTTGAACTCGTTGCCAGCATCCTTGTACAGCTTCAGCGCATCGGCCTTAGAAACGGGCTTCATCTGGAACTCGGACTTCTCGCGTGCGAAGTCGAGGAACTGCTTCTCGATACGCTCAAAATCACTGTCGGAGATGACCTTGCCCTCGGGCAGATCCACATCATAGTAGAAACCGTTCTCGATGGCAGGGCCGATCGTGAGTTTCACCCCGGGGTAAAGATGCTCGAGCGTCTGTGCCAGCACGTGCGCACTGCTGTGCCAGAAGGCGGTCTTACCATCCTTGTCGCTCCAAGTGAAAAGGGTGAGATCCGCGTCCTCAGTGATGGGTGTGGCGGACTCCACGGTTCTGCCATTCACTTTCGCTGAAAGTACATTGCGTGCCAGTCCTTCACTGATGCTCATGGCGACATCCATGGGCGTTGACCCGGACGGAAATTCCCTCTTGGCCCCATCGGGCAGGGTTACAGTAATCTTGCTCACCTGATAAGAGATTGATTAAGTGTGGTCAGTAATCGATGAAACCAAAAGGCGGACCTATTGGGACAACGGGGTGCAAAGGTAGTGCGTCACTTTTCTGAACACGGGCATGATGTGAATGCATATTCCCGCGAACCCTTCACGGGTCTTCACGTTGAACACCACGAATGACAGAAGAATTCAACCCCAAGACACAACGCGGCTGGCTTGCTGATGCATGGCGGCTTTATTCTCGCCTCGGAACGGCAGACGGTGCAAACGATGCACTCGCAAGGCGCATCATTCTGTCCAACCAAGTGGCGGCCGTGGTCTTCGTGATGGGACTCGGGGTCACGCTGTACTTCCTCAGTGGGGAATACAGCAGCATCACGCTGTACTGGTTCATGCTGTTGCTCGGAGCGGTGTGGATCATGCCGTTTCTGAACGCCATGGGTAACACGGGTGTGTCACGGCTCATCCTATCCTCTCTTATGCCTTTGTTCATGGTAGGCATCGTGTCGCATACCCGTGTAGCCACTCCCGATGAGGTACACGGGGCCAGCTTCTACATCCCGAGGTTCTACATGATGGCCATCGGTTTCTTCCCGCTGCTGCTGTTCACGGCTGCAGAGCGGGCACGGCTGTACATCTCGCTCGGGCTCAACGTGCTCATCATGCTGTTTTTCAACGAGCTGCTCGACCTGTTCGGGGCCGGCATGGGACTCTTGGAGCCTCAGGTGGAAGATGCCTTTTTCATCAGCATCTCATCGGTGCTCAGCATGTTGGTGATCGGGTCGGGGTTCTATTTCCTCAATAATCTGAACAACCGCCACGAACAGCGCATCCAAGAACTGCTGGAGGAGACAGAGGAGAAAAATGCCCGCATCGAGTCCGCCATTGCATACGCCAAGGATATTCAACAGACCATTCTGCCGCCCAAGGCACTGGAGGAGAAGCTATCGGACAACCTTTTCGTGCTCTTCCGACCGCTCGATGTGGTATCGGGTGATTTTTACCTACTACAGGAAAAAGATGATCAACTGCTTTTCGGTGTGATAGACTGCACAGGGCATGGTGTGCCGGGAGCGTTCGTCAGTCTGCTTGCACACTCTGCGTTGCGCAGGGCCATTATGGAGAAAGGAATGCAAGACCCGTCCTCTGTGCTTGCAGTGGCGAACAGGCTGTTTCACGAGGATTTTACCCGAAGCGGCACCACGCATCAGCGCGATGGCATGGAGCTGGTGCTCTGCTCGCTGGACAGAGAAACCCTTCAGCTCCGCGTGTCAGGCACAAACCTGTACTGCTTTGTGGTGAGTAACGGAGAATTGACCTCTCAGCGCTGCGACCGTGGTTCCATCTCGCCCGGTAACCCGGAAAGGGTGTTCTCGGAGCATGTCATCCAGCTAAAAAAGGGCGATACGGTCTATCTCTCATCAGACGGCCTCCCAGACCAGTTCGGAGGGCCGAACGACAAGCGCATGGGACGCAAGGCCATGACACAGCTCTTCACATCTGTGAGCGACCAGAGTCTACCGAATCAGCGTGATGCCGTTCAATCGGCCTTTGAGGAGTGGAAGGGCCACCGCTTTCAGGTGGACGATGTGTGCGTAATGGGTGTGAGGGTCTGAGTGCCAAGGCACGAAAAAATCCCTCGCGACATCACATCTCCGCCACCAGCTCCTTCATGATGAGAGTCATCTTCGGCTCCGCCTTGGATGCCACGTCTATCACATCCTGATGCGTGACCTTGACGATGCGGCCCGGCACTCCGAGATCGGTGATGATGCTGATGGCGAAGCACCGCATACCGCCATGCCTCCCGACTATGACCTCTGGCACGGTGCTCATGCCCACGGTATCGCCCCCTATTACTCGGATGTAATTATACTCCGAAGGCGTCTCCAAGCATGGTCCTGAAAGCCCTGCGTACACGCCTTGCTGCACCTTGATGCCATTGCGTTGGGCAATGGCTTTGGCCTTGCCGATCAGCTCCTTGTCGTACACATCGCTCATGTCAGGGAAGCGCGGGCCCAGTTCCGGGTAATTCGTCCCGATGAGCGGGTTGGTGGGAAACAGGTTGATATGGTCGTTGAGGATCATCAGGTCACCGATCTCGTAGTTCGGATTCACGCCACCGCTGGCATTGCTCACCACGAGGTCGTTGATGCCGAGGGCCTTCATCACCCGCACAGGGAAAGTGACCTGCTTCATGTCGTAGCCCTCGTAGTAATGGAACCGGCCCTGCATGGCCAGTACCTGCTTTCCTCCCAACTTACCGAAGATCAGCTTGCCGCTGTGCCCTTCCACGGTGCTCATAGGGAAATGAGGGATCTCTTCGTAGGGCACCACGTGGTCTGCCTCGATCTCATTGACCAATGCTCCCAGCCCTGTGCCGAGAATGATGCCCACCTGTGGTGATGCCCCTGTGCGGCCCTTCAGGTATTCAGCCGTTTCCTTTATCTGTTCCAGCATGTTTCAGTATCAATTGGTTGAATTCAGTTTCGTCATTGTCCTCCCATTTCAGAAAGATGCGGAGGATGAATACGGGTATTCCTTCAAGGATTGGGATGAATGGCCCGTTGTGCAATCGCGCTGCGTCCTTTTCTGTGATCACCACGGCACTCGGAGGCGGGTCAAAACTATGGAAAGCATCGCGCAGGGCAATGATGTCGCGCTCGGTGAATTGGTGATGGTCCGGATGGGCCTGATGTTCCAGCACCCGGAACACCTGCTCTGCTGACTCTCGGAAACGCCAAGGCCGGGCAATGCCGCTCATTAAGAGCACAAGGTCACCATGCTGGAGGGGTCCTTGGAAATGGATGAAAGGCTGTGGCTCGCTTCTGAGCGCCCCAAGCCGGAACACAGGGCCAGAGAACGGCACAGCCCCATCGCATCTGCCTGCAAGGATCAGTGCATCGGCCCGCTGCGAACCGGAGGCCCACTCGCGCAACGACCCCACGGGGAAAAGGGAGTTGTGCCAGAAAGGCTCTGCACCGGGCGTGATGAGGAGATTCAGGCTCGGCCGCACCCAGCGGTGCTGAAAGGCATCGTCCATCACGATCACCTGCGGAGGCATATTGCTGCCAAATAGCCTGCCTATGCCCTCCACTCGGCTTTCGCATACTGCCACGGTGAGGTCTGGGAATCGCAACTTGGCCTGCATCGGCTCATCACCGAAATCGGATGCCGTACCTTTCTCATCAACAGTAAGAAAACCCCGCGAACTGCGGCCATAGCCCCGACTGAGCAGTGCCACGCTCATCCCCTGTTCCAACAGGACTTGGCATACATGCAGCACCAGCGGTGACTTGCCGGTACCGCCCATCTCCAGGTTACCCACGCTAATGACCGGTACAGTGAATGAGGTGGAACGCAACAGGCCTATGTCAAACATCAGGTTGCGGAGCCCAACAGCGGCCCCATAGAGCCAAGCCACAGGCCAAAGAAGATGACGGGGCACTTGCACCGGGCGAAGATATGCCCTCAAGCGTTGGGCAGGTATCCTGGCCGTGTGCTCAACGCAAGAGGCGGCTCCTTGAGCGCATTCAGATGGATGCGATGTGCATCAATTGCAATGTCTTGATTTGGCTATCATGATCTATTTCAAATTGACAGGAAGCTTCTGAGCTTGCAGAGCCTAAGACAACGAGAGAAATGAACAGTGAACAGACCAGATTTGACGCCCATTTGGATGATGACAAAGCATTGATTGCAGGAAGATTCGTGTTCCACGACAACACGGCCATTGATGCCATGCTGGACGAACTTGCCGCACACATTGAAAGGCAAGCTCCCAAAACAGGACAATTTGTTTTGACCCTTTATCTCGACTACATTAACACGTGGTCGCGAAAACGGCTGATGCGATTCATGGCCGACCTGAGCGCTACCGCAAAACAGACCAGCGCCACGATAACGGTGCGATGGGTAACCGAGGAAGAAGACGAGGACATGGTCGATCTCGGTGAGATATTCCGGGATAGCTGCGACCTCCCATTCGAATTCCTCGAAGCTGTTGATAACGAGTAAAGATCTTGGTCGAGAAAAAGAAACCTTTAACATTAGATCGGTGTTAACACAACATATTCACTTGATCTATGTCCAGTTTTGATTTTGACATCTTAAAGAACAATGCCCTCGATCTTGCTGATGAGGGCATCGCATTGCTTGACAAGGATGGCATCTATCTCTATCTCAATCGCGCGCACGAATTCTTGTTCGGCTACGCTGACGGTGAACTGGTGGGCAGACCATGGCAGGTCATTTACGAGGAGGCCGAGTCTGATAGATTGAGCGGAATCGCATTCCCGGCACTTGCCAAGAACGGCAATTGGAGGGGTGAGACAGTCGGCAAACGCAAGGACGGGACATCCATCAACCAGCGGGTCTCGCTCACATCACTGCCCAATGGCGGATTGATCTGCATCACGCATTGCATTGACGATCAGAAGGAGATAGAGCATCAACTTGAGCTGCGTAACCGTAGGTTGGACAATCTGCTGGCGAGTGTCAGCGAAGGTATATTGCTCGAGACCACAGACCGAATCATCGTGGCACTCAACTCCGCCTTGGGAAGCATGTCAGGACTGCCCATGCCGTCCGCTTCCGCCATAGGTTTGAACAGCCGAGAAGCATTGGAGGTCGTGAAGATGCAAACAGCAGACCCGGAACTGTTCGTCTCGGTCATAGAACAGCGTATTGCGGATGGCGTCAGAGTAGCAGATGAACTGGTTGCACTCAAGAACGGACGCATTCTTTCGCGGGACTTCATACCCATTACCAATAATGGTGTGAATGAGAGCTACCTGTGGGTATACCGAGATGTGACAGACAGAGAGCGTTCCAAGCGCGAACTCACGCAACTTGTGGAGCGCGAGCGCGAGCTCAATGAGCTGCAGAGCAGGTTCATACAGACCATATCTCATGAGTTCAAGAAACCCATACTGAACACCTTGCGCGGCACTGCGCTGCTGAAATCTACCCTGAGTCAGGAGCAGGAATCCGGCCCATTGAAACAGAGCCTTGATTTCATCTTGGAACAGATGGACGCGCTCAATAGGAACATCAACCGTCTGGTAAGCTATCAGAACCTGCTCACCAGCCGCAACCTGACCCTGAGGGAGGTATCTGCACGGAACATCATCGCCAATTTCCTCAACTACAACTACAGCATGTTCGTAGGTAGTGGGAAATTCGAGGTGACGGACTCGACCGACATCGCAGCCATTATCAGGGCCGACATGGAGATGATGGATGTGGTGCTGACCAATCTGGTGGAGAACGCATTGCGCTATTCCGCATTTCACGAGCGCATCTCGATCAGCGCATGGTCTGACATGACCGAGGGACTTGTTCGCTGGACCGTGAGCAACCACATGCGGGCCGGTCAGGAACCGGATACCAAACTGATCGGGAAAAACATGTACCGCGCCAACCCGAAGGACGATTCAGGACTGGGCCTCGGTCTTTCCATCGTATCGCATATCGTGGCCCTGCACAAGGGAAAGGTACACATGACCGCCAAAGATGGTGTTTTCAGTGTAGAGGTCATCCTGCCCATAGCGAAGCAACACGCTATTGATCAGCGGGCATAATTACCCGTTGAAACAGATGAAACTCCCGTCACAGCTGAGGTGACGGGCTAATTCCCTATTCCCAAACCATGATTTTTTCATAACCAATTATATCTAAGTCGATGTATGACTTGAGCAATTAAAGGTTATTTGATGAACGCATAGATTAGGATGACCTTTGGACAGTTCTAATGCCATCTCTGAGGAGTCCAGACCGTTGACCGGTCGCGGCAGCACATCCGACCGATAGGCTACGCATACGAACTCTGCTAAGGAAAAAACAGTAACAGTTGCTTTCAATGAGATTTCAGTTCATCGAATTACCACAAGACATCAAAACCGTTCAGGGCAGGTTGCTCGTGCTGCTTCACGAGCGTGACGAGAAAGCATTCCTTGAGGCGCTTCAAGGAAGGGAAGCACCTTACTACGGAGCTATCTTCCCAGACCTTATTGCCAATGGCAGCGCCACTGGTGGCGGTGCATTGGTAGCACAGTTGAGCGATGACTGCGTGGCGCTGCCCGTTCACAACTTCATTGACAAGCAGGCTCCAGACCTGAGCGTTCTGGCAAACAAACAGACCGTGTTCTGTTTTACCGATGCCTTCAGCACAGGACTTTCCGCATTCGTAGACCATGCCTTCTCCCATCTGGGTGAGGGTGTACGCATGCTTGGCGGAGGAGCGGGCAAGTTGACGCTCGAGCAAGAACCAGTGATATTCGATAACGATGGGATCTATGCCGACAGTGCGCTACTGGTAGGCATGAGCTGTACCATAGGACTTGGCGTTGGTCATGGATGGAATAAGGTCGAGGGGCCCTTCTTGGTTACAGGGGCAGATGGTCGTGTGCTCCAATCGCTTGACTATGCGGATGCAGGGTCGCTCTATGCGGAGCTCGTGGAAAAGCATTCGGGCATTGACCCGCGGCAGGGAGACTTCTTTCAAGCGGCAAAATCATTCCCCTTCGGCATCATATCCGAGGATGATGAGCTGATCGTGCGCGACCCTGTTGCCCTTGACGGTGATCACCTGCACCTTGTAGGTGACATCAGCGAATATGCTGTGGTTCACATCTTGCACGGAGATCATGAGTCGCTGCTCAGCGCTGCGCGTGCGGTGGCCAGAATGGCCCGCACTGAGCTTAGCGACCGGTCTGTGGACCGCACCATTATTTTCGACTGCATATCGCGGTCCATCTTCCTTGGCGATGCATTTCAACAAGAACTTGACGCCATCGCCTTGGAAATGGGCACCGACCTGGATATGAACGGGGCACTGACACTTGGCGAGATCGCCAGCAAAGGCGACCGTTTCATCCGATTTCACAACAAGACCTGCGTGGTAGCTGCATTATGAGAACAGAAGAACTTGCATTCGTGCTCAAGTGCCATAGCGCACTCGGTACAAGTCTGGACATGGAACGCATGACCGCGCATTTCGTGGCGGAGGTGGTGCGGGGTGCATCGGCTTTGTCCGGTCACGTGGAACTGCATGACGGGTTCAGGGCCTCTTTCGGAAAGATGGAGACGGATACCAAAGGAACCTGCTCTGCTGAAGTGGCCGTAGGTAAATACACGATCGAAACGCTGGAGGGCAACGTCACCCATCTCAAGGCGGGATTCATGCATGGTTCGCTGTGTCTCTTCTTCATCGGATGGCCGGATAAGCTCCAATTCTACGGCAATGTGCTCTCCGGACTTTCCAAACATATCGACATAGCAGTTGAGGCCTGTCTCAGCCATGCGGAGCTGGACTCCTCCAAGCGCAAGCTGGAGGGGATGTACGGGCTGCTCGAAGCCGTGGCCCGAACGACAGAGCTGTTGCTGGGCACCACGGACTACATGCCTGCGCTTACCGAAGGACTCACTGCCATCGGGAAGGCCACTGGCGTTGACCGCTCCTATTTCTTCGAGAACAAGTTGACCGACAGTTTCGACACCTCGACCACCAGTCAGCGGGTAGAATGGGCCGCCACGGGAATAAGGCCCGAAATAGATAACCCGCATCTACAGGATGTGCCTTTCTCCGCATCACCTGAGATGATGACGGCATTGATGAAGGGCGATGAGTTCTGTGAGGTCATCAGGCTCATGCCCGAGGGCCAATCGAAGGAGGTTCTTGCCATGCAGGATATCCAATCCATACTGCTGCTGCCTGTCATGGTGCGACAGCAATGCTGGGGTTTCGTAGGGTTTGACGATTGTCAGCAGGAACGCGAGTGGACATCGCAGGAGCGAGATGTGCTGCGTGCGTTCGCAGGGTCGTTGAGCAGGGCCATTGACCGGTCGCTGGTGCAGGCCGACCTCCAGCGCACACAGTCAGAACTCGTGGCGCTCAATGCTTCGTTGGAAGACAGAGTCAAAGAGCGCACGGCCGAGCTCAATGAGGCCATCGGAAGCCTGCAATTGGCACAGGAGGAGATGATCCGACAGGAGAAACTCGCCACCATCGGGCAACTTGTAGCAGGGCTTGCACACGAATTGAACACACCGCTTGGGGCCATCAACGCCTCTGCGGGCAACCTGCGCAGCACCCTGCTCGAGATGTTCAAACGAAAGATACCCGCCACCGACATGATGCAGCTCGCATTCACCTGCTCTACTGCCGACTCGGTGGACCTTAGCCACAGGCTCACCACACGCGAGGAGCGTGAACTGACGAAGGATGTACGCGAATTCCTTGAGTCGCGCTACCCTGATGCGCAGAACATACCCGGCATAGCAAGAACAATTGCGGAGTGTGGCATCAGCCCGAAGGTCAGCCCACAGATCATTGACCAGCTCATGGGTCATCCGAACAGCGATGCACTCATTGAACTCCTTGTACACATGATGCGCCTCCGAAGGGCCATTGCAACCATAGGTGCAGGCTCATCAAAAGCCACCAAGGTGATGAGGGCCCTCAAGGCATACCTGCATTCGGGCACTGAACAGCATACGGCTGTCAACCTTCAGGATAACCTGAACAGCGTGCTGACCCTTTATGAGCATGAATTGAAGCGCGGGGTGACCGATGAGGTCCGAGTACCTGATAGTATTTGGGTAAAAGGCATTCAGGACGAATTGAGTCAAGTGTGGTCCAACATTATCGGGAATGCCATCCAGGCAATGGGCTACAAGGGCCGCCTGATCATTAGCGCTTCAGCGGATGGAGACATGGCCGCAGTGAGCATCAGTAACAACGGCCCACAGATTCCGGAAGAACACATGCCTCGTCTTTTCGACCTCATGTTCACCACCAAACCCCTCGGTCAAGGCACAGGACTTGGCCTGAGTATCGTAAAGCGGGTACTCGACTCGCACAATGGTCTGATAGAGGTGACCTCAACACCTGAACTGACCACATTCACCATCAAAATACCCCTTGCCTATGGTGCGCAAAAGTGAACAGAACACCGCCATTCTTTGTGTGGATGACGATGCCGCAGTGCTCGACAGCCTGTGGATACAACTGGAGCGCACGCTCGGAAAGACGCACATCATAGAAAGTGCCGAGAGCGGTGAGGAGGGCCTGGAGGTCATCGACCACCTTCAGCAGCAGGGCATCAGGGTGATCCTGATCGTCACCGACTGGCTCATGCCCGATATGGACGGAGGTGAGTTCGTGAAACAAGTGAAGGAACAATTCGGGAAAATCCCCACAGTAGTGCTCAGCGGACAGTCTGATACCGAACAGGTGGAACAACTCATCAGCGAGGGACTGGTGAACGAATTGGTACAGAAACCTTGGGATGAGGAGGAGATATGCGCGGCCATCATCAATGCCGTCAGAGAGGACTGACCCATGGAAAAACAACGAGTCATAGTTCTGATCGATGACGATATACTGGTGCTTCAGGCGCTCAAAGACCAACTTTCGCCACTGTGGTATGATATCATCTTCGAGTCGTGCCAATCAGGGGAGGAAGCACTGGAACTTATCGCCCAACTTACCGAGGAGGGAATGGATGTTGCCGCAGTGATCAGCGATCACATCATGGACGGAATGACCGGGGCCGAGCTGCTGGTAGAGCTGCAAAGGATCGTGCCCCGGGCACGCAAGATCATGCTGACGGGACAGGCCGACCTCAACGCCCTTAGCATGGCCGTCAACAGGGGAGCACTTTATCGCTACATCACAAAACCCTGGGACGCAACCGACATGCAGCTGACCCTTATGGAGGCCCTGCGGGCCTACGAAACAGATAGCAATCTGGACAGTAAGAACAAGGAGCTGCAAGAGCTCAATGCCAGCCTCGAACGACAGGTCTTGGAACGCACGCAGCAGCTCATCGAGAAGAACAAGGAGCTGGAGGAGGGCATCACCTACGCAAGCCATGTGCAGCAGACCCTCTTCCCCACACTCAACGAGATCGCCAGGGACATCGTGGTGAGCGAGTCTTATCTGCGTCCCTACGATCAGGTGAGCGGTGACTTCTACTGGCTCTCAGACACCCAAGGAGGACAGAACATCTACCTGGCCGTGGGCGACTGCACCGGGCATGGCATTGCAGGCGGTTTCATCAGTGTAATGCACATCGCAGCGCTCAACGAGGCCATGTTCCGATGCGAGGACCGCAGCCCACGAGGCATTCTGAACTATATGAAGCGCAGGATATCCGACCTGACCCACAGCAATTTCAGGGTGTCCAACCTGCACCTGCAATCCGAGACGACCATCCTCTGCATCGATGCTCTGTCGGGCATCATCCGTTTCGCAAGCGACACAAAAGGACTGATCATGCAAAACCTTGCCACAGGAGCTCTCTCGGAGCCACTGCGGGAACTGAATCAGGGCCTTGAAAAGGATGGCAGCAGAAAGGTGATAGAGGGAGAGATTGCCGTTGATGTGCCCTACAGACTTTACATTTACACAGACGGAATAACTGACCAGTTCGGAGAGGAGAACGGCAAGAAACTCAAAGGCTCCGGCCTGAAGCAATGGATACTACAAAGACAGCCGGACAAGGAGCCCTTCACCGACTTCTTCCAGCAATTCACAGGAGCTGTACACCCGACAGATGACGCCACCATGGTGATCCTGGACGTCAAGAAATCCAACATAACCATCCCGTAAACCACCAATATGAGAAGGGTAACACCAGTAATACTTATCGAAGACGATGACAACCTGCGCAATGCCCTTGCACAGATGATCAAGATGTCGAACGGACTCGACCTTGTGGCCGACCACTACAATGTGAATGATGCCCTGCACGATGTGAGCGAGACCATATCGCCAGTGGTCCTGCTTGATGTGTACCTCGGTGACGGCACCAGCTCCATAGACAAGATACCGACCATAAAAAAGGTGAATGCCTATGCAAGGGTGCTCTTGCTGACCGGTGACTGCCAACCTGCTACCATCATCAAAGGATTCAGGGCAGGTGCAGACGGATATCTGTTGAAGGAGGACGCCATCATGGGCCTGAGCGAGCACATAGAGAACCTGGTGAGGCACGATGCCTGTGTGAGTCCAAGCGTGGTGAAGACCCTCATCTCCATCATCAACAATCCGATGGTAGGCCCTACCGAGAATACGGAGGTGGATCTCTCGACTCTCACCAAGAAACAGATGGCGGTACTTCAGGAACTGGTCACCGGTGCGCCCTACGAGGAGATGGGAGTGAAACTCAACATGGCACGCAACACCGTCAATCAGCACGTGCAGCGCATCTACCGCAAGCTGGGTGTGAAATCGCGGGCGCAGTTGATGATGGCGCTGAGGTGAGTAGATTTCCGTACTATTTTAATGCGACCCATTAGTCATAATGGGTGAACTCAGGTTATTGTGATCGAGACGCTGGCAGACTTCTTTTGCAGCACCGTTTGCGAAGAAGGATTCCTGCTCCGCTTCCCCTGATTACATCTCTGTGACCCGACCCAAGGTAAACCGAACTTCAGTTCTTCGAGTTGCATTGCTCGTAGCTCTCGTTGTAGTTGCAATGACCCTCCGGGTCCAGGCCCAAGATGGCTCGAAGCGCGTCAACTTCCGTATGTTCGGTCATGTGGAGTATGTGGTGAGGCCCGACACGGGGCAATGGGGGCAGTACTTCTCGTTGGGTGAGCAGGACCTGTTTGTCACTGCCCGCATCACAGACAAACTGTCCTTTCTGGGGGAAACGGTGGTGAAGTTCAGCGTGATGTCGGCCACCTCGTTCCTGCCGAGCATCGAACGCGCCCAGCTCAAATACGACTACTACAGGAATCACAGCGTGCTCATCGGCAAGATGCACACCCCTGTGAACTACTGGAACGATGTCTATCATCATGGCCGGCTCTTCTTCCCCACGATAGACCGCCCTACCAGCTTCAGCTACTTCGTTCCGTTGCATACGCTCGGGCTTAGGCTTCAGGGACAGAACCTCGGGTCGCTTGGCTTCGGATATGATGTGGTGGTGGGAAACGGCATGTCCTCCACGGATTTCTTCAAAGTGAGCCCACATCTGTCCTTCATGGCCGCAGCTCACATCAAGCCTTTTGACGGTGGTCAGTTCACCCTGTCCTATTACCGCGATCTCATCAGCAGCAACGAGGTAGGAGTGCATGTGGGTCACACCCATGGTGGCAGTGGATTCAAGGGCGACATCGGATTCCAGCTCATCAGTTTCTCGGCAGTGTATTTCAGCCAAAGATTCGAGTTCCTCAATGAGGCAGCGATGAACATCAACACGACCGACAGCACAGGTACAGTGCAGAACTACAGCAACTACACCTATGTGGGCTACCGCCTGAAGGATAAGTTCGTGCCCTATGTGCTGTCTGACCTGATGCTGGTGGACAGACAGGAACTGCACGCACCTCGCACCCAGATCTGGCAGGCGGGACTGGGCGTGAGGTACGAGATGTCGCACCTTTTCAATGTCAAAATGGAGGTGCGCAGATCTGCTGGCGTGGGCTACTCTGCCGAGTCGGCCGGTCATCCCGAGATCAAGCGCTACCAGCTCAAGCTTCAATTCTCATACGGGTTCTGATGCGGCCGTTATTCCTCTTTCTTGTCCTGATGACCGCGCAACTGGAGCCTGTTCTCGGACAGGAGACCGAGTTGTGGGATCTCGTTGTGGTAGGCAATGACATCGGCACTGAGCGGCTTACCGAGAAAGAACTGCGCGACCACATGAATGCCAAGCGCAATTTCTGGAAGAATGGCCGTGCGGTGGTGGTGGTGCTGCCTGCACCGAAGTCTCCCTCGGCCAGCAGGGTTGCGGAGGTGATCTATGGGAAATCTGTGACGGGAATGCAGAAATTCTGGCTTTCGGTGGTTTTTCAAGGCAGGTCCAATCCTCCTGTGTTCACAGATACCGATAGTGAAATGGTGGATTACGTGCGCAAGACCCCAGGGGCAATAGGCGTGATGTCATCGGATGTTCCAGGAACCTTGGGTCTCCGTATCGTCATAGAATAGCCCTGATCTGTGAGATTGAACAGCATCACTACGCGCATCTGGCTCCCGTTTGCGGGGGTCTTGCTTGTTCTTACCCTTTTTATAGGACTCTACTACCCCACCCGTCAGCGCGCGCTCATCGAGGAACATGAGCAGCATGAGCTCATCGAACTTGCACGCACCGTGGCCTTGGGGATTGAAATCTCTCTGGACATGAACAACTTCGCTGGGCTGCAGCGCTCGGTTGATTACATCTCTGACCGCGATGACCTGGACGGAGTTTTCGTTCTGGCAGATGACAGCGATGACCCCATAGCGAGCATGGAGAGGTCTGTGACCATCGGACAGCTGCGGGCACTGGACCCTCGGTTTCTTGCCATAGAACAGCCCTTCCTCTCTGAGGCATTTGATGGGAAAGTGGTCATTGCCATCAACCGGGAAAAGATAGATGCCCGTGTGGCGGAAATCAACCGTCCCATATATTTCATCCTGCTGTTCACGCTGATGCTCACCACCGGGGTGTTCTACATTGTTGCAAGGCAGGTGAGTGTGCCCGTGCTCGATGCTGTGAATTTTGCCAGACGCCTCGAGAACGGGGATTATCACGTCACCATATCCTCGCAAGGCAAAGACGAGATCGGTCAGCTCAGGCGCTCCCTTGCCGAGCTGCGCGACACCTTACGGGAACAAAGGGATGAGAACATAACCCTGACCACAGGGCTGGAGCAGACCGTGCGCCACCGCACCGCTGAGCTCAGCATAGCCCTCAACGACCTCTATACGGCCCAGCGCATAGGCAGCATGGGCAACTACAGCTATTTCAGCAATGGCTATCTGGAGTACTCCGCCACGCTCGGTGAACTGATAGGGATGGATGGTGAAGGAGCCATCCATGTGGACGACCTGCAAGATCTGCTTGAAGAAGGCGAAGCGAACCTGCGCAGGCTCCTTGATGGCCTGACAATCGACAACCCACTGACCAGTGTGGATATGCGCCTCATACCTGCTGATGGGTCCGGGGCAAAATGGCTTTCCCTCACCGCTGAACTGATGCCGCCCGATGAGATGCATGATGAACCCCGCGTGTCGGGCACGGTACAGGACATCAGTGCGCGCAAAGAGGCGGAGGAACGGCTCAATCAGCTCTCCATGGTGGCCAAGCTCACCACCAACGGGGTCATCATCACAGATGTGAACAAGAACATCATCTGGGTGAACGATGCGCTGCTAAAGCTTACCGACTATACATGGGACGAGGTCATAGGGCAGAGACCGGGCATGTTCCAGTTCGAGAGGACCAATGCAGACACGGCCCGCATGATTTCGGCAGAGCTGAGAGAAGGCCGAGGTGTGATCACCGAGATACTCAATCGCTCGAAGAGCGGCCGCGAATACTGGCTGGAACTGCACATACAGCCTTACATGGACGTCTCTGGCAGACTGGCGGGTTACCTTGCCGTTGAGATAGACATCACACAGCGCAAGGCAGACCGTGAGGCGCTGGTGAGTAATCTGGATGCACTGGAGCGGAGCAGGAACGAGATCGCGAACATCAACCAGCAGCTGGAGCAGAGGGTGGAGGAACGCACGGCACAGCTCTCCGAGAGTCTGGAACGAGTTCAGAAACTGCAGCACGAACTCGTCAATCAGGAAAGGCTGGCATCGCTCGGCCAGCTCATAGCAGGAATAGCGCACGAGATCAACAGCCCTCTGGGTGCGATCACAGCGTCAGGGGCCAACCTCTCTTACAGCCTGAAGCAACTGCTCAACAGTGAACTGCAGAATGTAAGCCCCGAACTTCTGCGCACCACCTGCGCATTCGCAGACTCACAACGCCATACGTCCATGAAATCCACGGTAGAGCAGCGGGCCATGGTGGTTGAGATGAAAGCGCAGATCCAGCAGCATTACGGTGTAGCAGAGGAAGCTGCACGTTATGCACGCACACTCGTGGATTGCGGTGTGACGGTGCAGGACAGTGCGTTGCTCGACAGCATCTTCCTCAATGATCCGGTTGCGAAGTCAATGGAAGTGACCACCAGCATACTGCGCACCAAAGTGGCCATAGACACCATCAGCATCGCAGCGGCCCAGGCCAGCACCGTGATAGGTGCCATGAAACGGCAGGTGCATTTCGATGATCCCTCGGAACGGACGGAGGTGGCCTTGAGGCATAGCATAGAGACCGTACTGATCCTGTTCAGAAGTCAGATGAGGACCGGTGTGCGTGTTGAACTTGATATAGATGAGCAGCTTACGGTGTTATCGCACCCAGGCTCGCTTTCCCAAGTATGGAGCAACCTGATATCCAATGCCATTCAGGCCATGAGGGGAAAAGGAGAGGTCAGTATTTCGTCCACACCAGAGAATCAGCACATCGTGGTATCCATTGCCAACAACGGCCCCATGATACCGGATGATATCCGAGAACGCATCTTCGAACCCTTTTACACCACCAAGAAGATAGGCGAGGGCACTGGCATGGGACTGAGCATCGTACGCGAGATCGTCAGGACGCACGGTGGGGACATCTGGGTGGAATCCACCCCGGATCTGACCACCTTCTTCATCAAATTACCTGTAAGACTGACATGAACAAGGCCATACTGAGCGTAGATGACGACCCGTTGGTGCTCTCGAGCCTGAAACTCCAACTGGGCAGGCACTTCTCTGATGAATTCGTATTGGAGTTCGCTCAGAGTGCCGAAGAGGCACTGGATGTTGTCGGATTCCTGAATGAGGACGGCATCAACCTGGTGGTCATCATCTCAGACTTCATCATGCCCGGCATGCACGGGGATGCGTTTGCACGGAAGGTGAAGGAGGCACACCCGCACCTTGAGATACTGATGCTCACCGGTCAGGCAGACAATGCCGCCCTCGAAAACCTATTGGAGGAACACACCATATCGGGTCTGCTAACCAAGCCGTGGGGCGAGGAGGAATTGGTGGCCCATGTCAGGACATTCATCAGCAACGACAAGAAGAACTTGGAGTGAAACACGTCCGAGTGCCACGCAAATCAAAGGACATCGACAGTAATCCTGATCACAGCCCTCATCGTGACTCACCAACGCTGAATCAAAAGGCACGATGTGCATGCCAAGCGGTCTGAAGCCATGTAGGCCAGATCAATGTACCGCAGCCTCCATCGACCTGATGGAAAGTTCTTCCAAGACACCATCCCACAGCGCTATCCGGCAGCGCAGACATTCCTCCACTGCCTCGGCAGCCTCGGCCCATTTATGGGAATCCTGACCGCAGAGGCTCTCGACCATTCTCAGGGCCAACTGACCGTGCAGACCGCCATCGACCTCCACATGGCGCTCCAGGTAGTACCTGAATCTGCCCAACTGAGCGGGGAACTTCCGGTCAAGGTCGGCTATGAGCGACAGGAACATGTCGGGTATGAGTTCTTCCCGTCCGAAGGTGAACACCGCTGCCATGACATGCGGCTTGCCTTGGGCCACCACACGGAGCGTCTGCCTTACAAACGCCCTCACAGACGCTGGAGTATCCATGGCATCGAGGGCACGATCGGCAGTATCTCCTGCCCTGAGTGCCTGCACAAATCGGCTGATGCCTGTGGTATCCGCACCGGAGGCCGACATGGCTTGGAGATACATCTCGAAATGACTGAGGCGCTTTCCGTCCCCATCCACATCGCACTCCTCCCCTACCACGATCTCATTGATGAGGTACCTCACCTCGGGATCTCCGATAGGCAGCCAGGGCAGTTCCACACAAGTGAGCGTGCGCTGCAGCCCTTTGAGCAGGGTCATGAAGTCCCATACGGCAAAGACATGGTGCTGCATGAGCACCGCCACATCGTTGGGTGATGACAGTCCCTTGAACAGCTCATGCTCTACGATGGCCTGCCTGAGACCCGCTACGGTGGCTGACGCTGTGATGGTATTGACCGGATTTTCCATGTTCAAAGTTTTATTAACCGAGGCGCACAGCCGCCCCGGCAAATATCTGAACAGACCACGGGCCGAGGGGTTCACGCAGCGGGCGGACAATTGGATGAGATAGGCGTTCCATTGTATCATGGTCAGACGCCTCGCAAAAAGGCAGGTGATAAGCTGTCCGCGACATGGACAATCGAACCTCACCAAGGAGTTCCGTCCGGCACAGGTCGGTCAGTAGTTGTCGGCAGGGGCGGCTACAAGGTTCATGTACACCCCGAAAGTGTCCATGATGTCCGTTCCGGAGTCCATCATGTCCTCATCATCCTCGTCATAGCACCAGTTGATGACCACCTCCACTCCCTGTTCTCGTAGGGCGTTCACCTTACGCACCATGCTGGCCACAGGACTGACAGACGAGGAGTTGAAGTATTCCAGATGTATCTCCAAGAGCAGGCTTGAAGGCGGATGCCCCGCAAGCGCATCTATCCACGACAGAAGCGGGTCGAAGAACTCCTGTGCATTCTCGGGGATGCATCTTCCCATTATCCGCATCCGGCCAGAAGTGCCGTTGAAGGCGACTTCCGGGTGCTTATCGTCTCCTGGCAGGTGAAGCATCATCATGCGTACTGTTCGGCTGGTTCGTTACGGGACACACTGGCTGTGAAAGTGAAGAAAGCATGGTGTTCATCCACCGGATGAAACTCGAACCGCACGGGATTGCCTGACTTGCGCACCATGTCGATGAATCCGAGCCCACCGCCTCCGCGCTCTGAGCGTTCGTCCGTTGCAAGTACCGATCTGTACAGCTCTCTGAGGCGGTCTGCGGACAGCCCGTTGATCTCCTGAATGCGCTGACTGAGCTGCTGCACCTTGTCCTTCACCACATAATTGCCGCCACTCACCTCGTATCCTGCTTCCGTGGCCCTCACCATGAACACACTGGAACGGTCCGGGAGCGGAAAACCACAGGATGCATGCTTACGGGGCACGGGGTGGTGAAACAGATTGTGCAGGCACTCCACGAGCACATTGTACACCTTGCGCCTTACACGTGGTGGTTCCTCGCACGATGTCATGTAGCCCTCTACCGCTTCGAGAGCGCCTGAGGTGAGCTGCGGTGTCACACTTCCCTTATAAGAGAGCACCACCCTGTGTTGTTCCAGTTGCTGGTGAAGCGAGAATGACTCCATTGGCGTGAGCTGATACCTGTGCTGGCGGTATTTACATGACCGACACAGACTCATCACAAAGGTCGGTGAGACCTCACGAAGCAGAAATAGACACTTAATGCCTATTGCGGCTGCTGAGAATAACCACTACCGCACCAACGCGGGGGCATCAAAGCTTCAGCCACCTCTGCGAGCTGCGGCCTCCGTCCGACTCCAGCAACACGAGGTAAAGGCCGCTCGGAAGGTGACCCAGATCGAATGTGGCGCCATCGGATGCAGGCTCGATCCAGCGTTGCAGCAAGGATTGCCCAGTGGCCGAGAGCAGGGTCAACATGGCACCTTGCGCTCCTGCTTTTGGGAAACGAAGGGTCAACAGACCGTCCGAAGGATTGGGCATGAGCATGAAGTCCCGGCCGGCCAGCGCGGTTTCGATGCCCACATTGAGGGTCTCCTCAAGGCCCACCACCCCCACATCGTCTATGTAGATGCCATCCTCACGCACAGACTGATCGCTGGTGAGGCTGAAACGGAACCACACCGGGCCGCCAACATAGTCTCCGAGGTCCATCTGCTCCTGCACCCAACCCGACTGAAAACCATCAAACAGCGGTTGGCCCTCGTCCTGATTGGCATTGCCCGTTACGGTGTAAGTACCGCAGAGCGGCTGGTAGTTCACCCCATCGGACGAGGCGCTGACCTGCGCGTAGTCCCAGCCCTTCTCGATCTCCCAGCGGGCATGAAAACGGAGCACGGCTGAGGACATGCCGCTGAGGTCCACGGGCTGCGCGGTGCTCACCTGCCTGAAGCTGCTATTGGGATAGTCGCCATTAGGGGAGTCGGTGATGGACGTGGGGGCCGAGACGAAATAGGTCTGCGTGAGGCCCCATGTGCTGTTGCCCAACCAATCGGAAGTGGGCTGCGAATTGTTGCTGAACACCTGGACAGACTGGCCGAACACCCGCTCCACCGTATCGGTAACGGTGTAGGTACCGTTGTCGAGCAGCCAGACGTAGGACACCACATCTCCCACCGCGAGCGATGGCTGCAAGGTGAAGGCCACCGAATCGGTGACCACATCACCGATGCCCAACCCCTGATGCACATTGGCCCCGCCCACGGATGCGAACCCTTGCAGCGGCTGCACGGATACGGTGTAGGTGCCTTGCTGCCAACCTGCACGCTGCAGGTCGTAGCGCAGATGACCCGATGCGGGCAAGGCCAGCGACTGCCTATCCGTAAGGAGACCATGCACCGTGGCGCTGAGTGCCAGCCGCAGGTTGAGGTTCACATTCTCCACGCAGAGGGGAATGATGCGGTCCTGACCGGGCCAGAAACCATCGCTGTCATCGCCCACCTCGCAGGTCATGGCGTAGATGGGTGGCCGTGTGGTGGTAAGCTCACCATAGGCCCAGTCGTCAGAGTCGCCAGCGGCAGGGTAGAGCAGCGAGCTCTGTTGGTTCAGGTAGCCGTTATCGGCCACCATCATGTCGGTGATGCGCAGGAAGCTGAGGTGGTCATCACATTGCACCGCATCGGTATAACCCCAAGGGAAAAGCAGCATATCGGCATAGCTGTGAAAGTTGACATTGGTGACGAACTGATGCTCATCTGCAAACCACTCCATCGCCTGCACCTCCGGCTCGGACATGGGAAAGGGGCCGCGATAGACATCGGAGCTGCCGTTGGCAGAGGTGCCCGCACCGCCCCATGCCACGCTGTAGTTGCGGTTGAGATCCACACCGAAGGTGCCATTGCCGTTGTTGCGCCTGTTCTTGCGCCACATGCCGCCCCCATCGGGGTTGGTCACCTCATTGTAAATGTATCCGTCAGGGTTGAGCATCGGGATGAAGTACATCTCCGTGTGGTCCACCGCCTCAGTGATGAGCGGGTCCTGACCATAGTTCTCGAGCACATGGTACATGTAGAAGATAAGCTGGCTGAGCGACACCGCCTCGCGGGCATGGTGCAGTGCGGTGTAGAGCACGGCAGGTTCCGGTTCATCGGTCTGCGCATTGTCGGAGATGCGCACCCAGTAAATGGGCCTGCCCTCGAAGGTGAGGAAATCGCCCACGGGCTGCCGCGCTGTGATGAGTTGCGGGTAGAGCGCAGCCATGTTGTCGAGGTGCCATAGGAACTCGTCATAGGTGAAAAAACCGGCCATGCTTCCGAGTTCAAAACCCTGAGGCACCTCGATGCTGCCGCCATCGCCACATGCGTCTGCCGCTGCGGCCTTCACCGGGGCTGCTGCCGTCTGTTCGCCACGCAGGGCATAGAACCGCTCCATGTCCTCTTGGAGGATGTCCACTTGAAGCCCGGCCTCGCGCACCAGCCGCACCTCATCATCTCGAAGGTCGGTGACCAATGCATCGTGCTTGCGCAGACCGTGGTCGGCTGCTACCGGCAGGGAATGGAGCAATCGTCTGGCCTCGTCATCGGGCAGTGCTATGTTCACTTTGTGATACACCTGCTGCGCTGCCGAGGTAAGGGTCATGGCGGCCAGTGCAATGGGAAGGATGAACCCTTTTGCTCTTTTCATGTTGGGAGGATGTGCCGCAAAGTTCACCGATACATCGCAGCCCCAACGACCCGAAGAGGACGTATCGGCATCTGTGCAGGATACGCTTCGGGCGGGACGCTGCCGCCACCATGCACGGATCCCACCTGATTCAACACCCGTATCACGCCAAAGGCATTGTTCAACAACGGTTTGCAAATTCCCTGAATGGCCTTTCGTGCTTAGGGGCAGACCCGATGTCCTTCAGGAAATGATGCTTGAACATCAATACCGACCTCCACAAATGGCGTTTTCAGCCATCACAGACGTTCACAATCCGTCAAACCGCGCAAGATGATTCTGCGAGATTTGGCGCACCAAAAATTCAGACCAAACCATTTCACCATGATACACCGTCTTCTACTCATGCTGTTGCTTGTGCCCACCGCCCTGCTTGGGCAGGTATCGCACGGAGGCATACCGATGAGCTACAGCATCCCGATCCTGCGAGATGTGGCCGCTCCTACCCTTCGGCCTATGGGTTTCAATGCGCAGGAAGTGGCAGATGAGGATGCCGTGAACGATGCCCTGGGCCAGGCTCCCCGGTTCGCAGTGCTGCTGCCTGCGGGCTACACCCTTCAGAACAGTGGCGAATGGACCAGTGTGAAAGGCGGCCGCGTGTGGCGTCTCCGCATCGAGACCAACACTGCACAGGCCCTCACCCTGATGTTCGATGCCTTCCGCATCCCGGAGGGCGGGCGGGTGTTCGTGTTCAATGACGAGCGCACGCACTTCATCGGTTCATTCAACCATCTGAACAACGAGGACGGGGGAAACTATGCCACCCAGCACGTATTCGGCAACGCGGTGACCGTGGAATACTTCGAGCCTGCCCATGCCACAGGCCAAGGCGTGATAGAGATAGGACAGGTGGGTCACTGCTACCGCATGGTGCTGGACGAGGAGGCCGATGCAGCCGCTGGCCTGCGCGGTGGCGACCCCTGTCAGGTGGATGTGAACTGCTCCCCGGAGGGCAACAACTGGCAGGACGAGAAGCGCGGAGTGGTGCGCATAGCAGTAGTGTCGGGCTTCTCGCAAGGCTGGTGCTCGGCTTCTATGGTGAACAACACGGCCCAGAACTGCCGCAACTTCGTGCTCACGGCCCTGCACTGCGGGGAGAACTCATCTGCCAACAACTTCGGGCAGTACGTTTTCTATTTCAACTACGAGCGGCCGGGCTGCGGCACGGGCACAGCCTCACAGGCCCAGAGCATGACGGGCTGCGTGAAGCGTGCCGACAGCGATGACGGAGGCGGCAACAGCGGCTCGGACTACATGCTGCTGGAGCTCAACAGCAATCCGCCATCGGCCTACAATGTCTACTACAACGGCTGGAACCGCCAGAACGTGGCCAGCCCCAGCGGTGTGAGCATCCACCACCCTGCGGGCGGGCGCAAGAAGGTGAGCACCTACACCACCGCCCTGCAGAGCACCCAGTGGGGCAGCGCATCGGGCTCGCACTGGCGGGTGTTCTGGTCGGCCACGCCCAACGGGCACGGTGTGACCGAGGGCGGCTCCTCCGGCTCGCCCATCTTCAACAATGCGGGCCTCATCGTGGGCACGCTCACTGGAGGCGGCTCCTTCTGCAGCTCGCCCAACAGCCCCGACCAGTACGGCAAGATGTCCTACCACTGGACCAGCAACCCCGGTGACGACCTCAGCGTGTGGCTCGACCCGGTGAACAGCGGGGTGACCAGCCTTGCCGGTACCTACGCCCCTTGCACCCCGCCTGTGCAGTATGACGGTGCGGTGACAGCAGTGGTGGCTCCGGCCGGGTCCATCTGCGCCACATCGGTGACCCCGGTGGTCACCATTCGCAACCTCGGCAGCGTGACGCTGACCTCCCTGCGCCTCACCTACAACATCGATGGCGGTGCCAACCAGATATTCAACTGGAGCGGAAGCCTTGCCACCAATGCCACTGCCAGCGTGACACTGCCCGTGATCAACGGCATCGCACCGGGTGCACATGTGTTCAATGTGACCTCCAGCCTGCCTAACGGACAGACCGATGCCAACGCGGCCAACAACAGCCGCACCAGCAATTTCACCATAGTGAACGCAGACAGCTACGTGACCCTGCGGCTGCTGACGGACGACTACGGAGCGGAGACCACTTGGACCCTCACCCAGAGCGGGGGCGGCACCGTGGCATCGGGCGGGCCCTACACCACAGGCACCATCGGCTACATAGAGCAGGAACTGTGCGTGCAGAGCGGGCAGTGCTACACCTTCACCATCAACGACTCGGAGGGTGACGGCATCTGCTGCGAATACGGGGTAGGCAACTACGCCCTGGGCGATGCAGGCGGATTCAGCATCTGGACAGGTGCGGCCTTTGCGGCCTCGGAGCAGGTGCAGTTCTGCGTCCCGGCCGCTGGGGCTGCGCAGTGCGACACGGTCTATGCGCCCTTCTCCACCGCAGCATCGGGTTTCACCATCTACACCAACCCCAACGGAGGCTACATAGCGGGCAGCAACAGTTTCGGTGATGTGGCCAAGGCACAGGCCTTCTCCGCCCCATCGGGCAGCTTCGAAATGGCAGGGGTGGCCTACTGGACGGCCGCCAAGGCCAACGGTGGGGCATCCGTGGCGGTGAACCTTTATGACCTCAACGGCCCGGGCGTGACCACCGCAGGCAATGTGAACAACGCCCCCGGTGCCATACTCGCCACGGCCAATGTGCCGCTGACAAGGGTGGACACATCGGGATTCATCAACTACGTGGCCTTCGCCACTCCGGTGGCCATCAATGCCGCCTATGCCGTAGGGCTGGACTTCGCCACCTTCGGGGCCAACGACCAGATAGGCATCGTGACCAATCTGGACGGTGACGCGGGCAATGCCGAACGCTCTTGGGAGAAATGGAGCGACAACACGTGGCACACCATGGATGCGGGCTGGAACAGCAACTCGGACGGCAAGTTCGACCTGGGCATCTTCCCGGTGCTGTGCCCCGCGGTGATCACCGGGGTGCCGGCCCAGGAGCTGCATCACCTCATGGTGTTCCCCAACCCGTCCGAGGGGCTGCTGAACATAGGCCATGTGCTCAATGCCGAGGGCGATGCCCGCATAGAGGTGCTCACGGCCACAGGCCAGAGCGTGTACAGCAAGGCGGTGACCCACGGTGCGGGCCAGACCACCATAGACCTGAGCGGAGAGGCCGCTGGCATCTACCTCGTGCGCATGCAGACCCCGCAGGGCAGCCTGGTGCGCAGGTGGGTGAAGCATTGATGCTCACCGGGTTATCATACGAGAATCGGTTTTCCGCGATTGCCAAGGAGTTTTCTTAGATAAATTCCACAGGGTCTTATTACTATCAACCAGCTGAGTGTCGTTTCCTTTGAGTTGTAAGAGCATACTTATAGTTGAAGATGAAGTAATTCCAGCGAACTATGTCAAGGAGCTACTTCAACTAAATGGATATACTGTAGGTGGTATCGCCAGAGATTTTCAGTCAGGTGCTCGCTTATTTGTGGTTCTTCAACCCGAACTCATACTCTGTGATATCCGCATTGAGGGTAGTAGGACAGGCATTGACCTGGCACGGGAACTGCGGACCAAAGGACCGTTCAAACTCATTTACCTTACCGCGTTTGGAGACGAGGCCATGCTGCGGGCTGCACAGAAGACAAAGCCAGACCAATACCTTTTGAAACCGTATTCGGATGAGCAACTATTGGCAAGTGTAAAGCTGACGTTATTAGACGCTGACAGAGGGAATGATACCTTTAACTTGCAAAAGAAACTGAATGAGCTAACGGAGCGGGAGTTGGATATTGTGCGGGAATTGGTCAATGGTTCGGATAGCCAACAGATAGCGGCCAAGTTCTTTATATCCAAGAATACAGTAGATACGCACCGCAGAAACATCCTACTGAAACTGGATTTCAGCAGTACCATGGAATTGGTCATTCATCTACTTAAACACAACGTTGCGCTGTAGGTCTGTAAAGCGGGTGTGGCAGCTTGGGTACTTATGCTGTTCAATGCTGACGGTAGTGGTGGTTTCTACCGTTTATGCCGAATCACCTGCCATAACCGCAGATGAGGCATGGGAGTATTTACAGCTTTCCGATAACTTCACTTACAATCGTTCCGACTCGGCACTTTGGGCCAGTTTAAAGGCACTGGAGCTTGCCAAGCAGACAGATGACCTCGAACTTCTTTCAAAGGCACATCGCTCGGCAAGTATTGCCTTTGGCGATATGGGACTTTACAACGAAGCCATTGAGCAGGCTTACATTGCCATTGGGCTGATTGAGAAGAACGAACTGAACGATGCCGAAAAGCGCATTGCAGACTGCTACTACAGCTTGGCGTGGTTTTACACCTATTTGGAAGACACTGAGAAGCCCTTGCCACTTTTTCACCGTGCGTTATCATTTTCTAAACGCGTTTTACCCGCAGATTCTGCTGGCATGGCCAACAGCTACCATGCGCTTGGTGCGTACCATTACTTGTATAGTTTAGAAATGGACAGTGCCATTTTCTACCTCTCCAAGGCGGTGGATGGGTACGCCAAACTGAACGCAAGCGCAGAGGAAATGCTGCAGGTATTGGTAGAGCTGGTAAATGCCTATTATCTGAAACCCGATATCGGAAAAGGCGATTCCATTTTGACAGAACTGCGGCTTTTTAAACCCTCAGAAGCATCCGATTATGTACAGAACTACATCCTGTACTTGGAGGGGTTGAGAGCCACGGCAATGGAAGACTATCCGTTGGCAATAGATCGGCTCGAAACGGTTTACAATTGGGGCGATACCACCATGCTGTTGCAATCATCGGTTGGCATCAACCTTACCCGAAAACTGATTGAAACCCTTGAAGAAGCAGGCGATTTTGAGAAGGCATACCACTACCTGAGCAAGCTGCGCAAGGTAGAGCAGCAAACCATTTACAAAGACCGCCAGCGCACGGCCAAGGCCTTGGAATACAAGCACGAAACGGCCCGAAAGGAATTGCAGATACGCAACCAGCAGAAACAACTTATGCTGCAACGGTTGGGTATAGCGGCCGCTGTGGTTGTTCTGCTGGTCATTTCCGTGTTGCTCGTTGCTTTGTATCGCACCAACAAGCGCGTAAAGCAGAAGAACGAGAAAATTGCCATGCTGATGCGAGAGCTACATCATCGCGTAAAGAATAACCTGCAGACCGTTTCCAGTCTTTTAGGGTTTCAATCCATGCGGTTGAAGGATGCAGATGCCAAGAAGGCCGTAGCCGAAGGTCGCGAACGCTTACGGGCCATGGCGCTCATACACAACAGACTTTATACGGATGATGATGTGGAGACCATCAACATCAGAGAATACCTTACAGAACTCATCAACGAACTACGGTTGAGTTACGGCATGCAGCAAAGTTCAAAGCTCAAAGCAGCTATCGAAGATGCCCAGTTGGATGCCGAAACAGCATTGCCACTGGGGCTTATTGTAAATGAGTTGGTAACCAACACCTTCAAGTACGCAAAAGCAGGAAACGAAGGGCTTGTGCTTACCGTATCGCTCGCCAAAGTGGCAGATGCCAGTTGGCAACTGACCATTGCCGATAATGGTATAGGGCCAGCAAGCGCCACATCAAGCAACGGAGGCGGTTTTGGGCTTAAGCTGGTAGATATGCTGGTGCAACAGCTCAATGGCACATGGCAGCAGCAATTCAATACGGGTTATCAAACCACCATCCAGTTCCGCCTGACCTAACAACTGCTTTGCCCCACCTCCTTTATTATCGGTGACACGGAACAGGTGTTTTGCCCCACCTCCTTTGTTGACGGTGGCACGGAACAGTTGCTTTGCCCCACCTCCTTTATTATCGGTGACACGGAACAGGTGTTTTGCCCCACCTCCTTTGTTGACGGTGGCACGGAACAGTTGTTTTGCCTCACCTCCTTTGTTGTCGGTGTCACGGAACAGTTGTTTTGTCCCGCCTCCTTTATTGTCGGTGGCACCGAGGAGTTGCTTTGTGCCTCCTCCTTTATTAACGGTGGAACCAAGGAGTTGCTTTGTGCCACCTCCTTTATTGTCGGTGTCACCGAGGAGTTGCCTTGCCCCACCTCCTTTATTGTCGGTGCCACCGAGGAGTTGCTCGGTGGCGTACCGAATAAAAGGATTGACACAAAGGAGTTGCTCGG
>CAZCNS010000010.1:154834-163556 GCA_964500205.1 uncultured Chryseobacterium sp.
AGGAGTTGCTCGGTGGCGTACCGAATAAAAGGATTGACACAAAGGAGTTGCTCGGAGGCATTCCCAATAAAAGGATTGGCACAAAGGAGTTGCTCGGTGGCAACGCCACTGTTACGGTTGCTATTCGGAGCGCAAAAGACCACCAGTGCACGAATACTCATCAGTGAGTAGTGCTGTGTCGTTCTGTTTCTTTCGCTTTGTAACCTGCGTATTCAGGTAAGATGACACCAGAGCACATCCAAGAACTCATTAACGAGCTTACACCCAGAGAAAAAGAGGTGTTGCAACTGTTGATGCAAGGGTACGATACGGCCGAGATGGCCGAGGAGCTCAACATTTCCAGACATACCGTAAATACCCACCGCAGAAGCATCCTGCACCGCACAGGTTTCAAGACCACCCAAAAGTTGGTTCTGACCATAATAGGTTATGGCGACTCGGTACAATGGCATTGATGCACCAGTCAAAATACTCATCAGTGAGTAGTGCCGCTAAAAACGGTCAGATTTCCTTTGCCAACAAGTAACCACTAAATACATCATGAAGAAAAACCTACTCATCGGAATCTGTGCTTTGGGCATTTCTGCACAGACCAGCGCAACGGTAATAACCGTTAGCAACAATCCCAATTCTCCAGGGCAGTACACCGACCTGCAAGCAGCGGCAGATGCTGCAAGCAGTGGAGATACACTGCTTGTTGCTGGTTCTGCAACGAGCTATGGAGGCGTTAACAACTTCTCCAAAGAACTTCATTTTGTGGGTGTGGGCTATGGCCCGAACAAGGATTTTCCATTGAAAACAGAAACGGGCCCCATTCAATTGGGTGTGGTTGATGCCAATGAGAATGCCAGTGGAAGTACTGTAGAGGGTATATCATTTCATGGCTTGATACTTACTGGAACAGCAACGGTGCCATTGGAGAACATTACCGTTAAACGCTGCGAAAGCAGTGGCGCCTTCCCTTCAAGCGACCAAATGTTCAGGATGAAGTATGTAGAGAACATCTTCATCTACAATAATGTGCTCAGGAACTGTTACTACTATGGAGAGTTAAACGGCACGGCCGGCAACACGGTTTACGCATCGTTAATGACCGTGGACAAAAACACCTGTGATAACATTTTCATTGAGAACAATCTTATTGGTTCCATCAGGAACGGGGTAAAAGCTGGTGGGACGATGATCGTGCGGAACAACGTTTTCTTTTTGGATAACAACAACGCTTTATGGGCTTTGAACGGGCCGACCAATGCGCTCATTGCAAACAATATCATTGCACGTGTTCAAGGAATCATCAGCGCCAGCGATTGTTCCTACACGAACAATCTTGCATTCGATAATTTTAACACTGGGAACAATTTTCCAAGTGGAGGTACCAATACCTCTGCCAACAACCAAGATGGTGTAGACCCGTTGTTTGTAAGCTATACCAGCGGCTCTTTTCTATATGCTGCTTGGAGTTTTGATTTCCATTTGCAGCCAGGTTCTCCAGCAATCGGTGCAGGCCTAAATGGGGAGGATCTGGGCATTTACGGGGGCAACTATCCATGGCCAGATGGGGGCGAAAGTGGTAGTGGTTGGATGTACAAGCAAGAACCGCAGTTTCCTCAGGTCAATCAAATGACCATCCAGAACCCGATAGTTCCTGTAAACGGTACGTTGAGCGTCACATCCAAAGGAATCGTTAACGATTAACGCGCTGCAACACACAAGTTCCATGCGACCATTATTCATCATAGCATTGGTCTGTGCGGCCATTGCCTCGGTCAGTGCGCAGCAGGTTGCCACCGCAGAGTATTTTTTCGATACCGACCCCGGAGTGGGCAACGGTACGCCCGTGCCGGGTTTTACCGCAGCCGATTCGGTAGACGTTTCTTTCACTGCCAGCACAGTTGGTCTTGCACCCGGAGGTCATCATCTCTTTATCCGCTACAAGGATGCGCAAGGTAAATGGGGTATTTATGAAGGCAGAGGCTTTTATGTGGATGCCGGAGTGCCGCCACAGCAGAACGCCCCATTGGTGGCGCAAGCGGAGTACTTCTTTGATACCGACCCCGGAGTGGGCAACGGTACGCCCATCCCGGGCTTTACCGCAGCAGATTCGGTAGATGTTTCTTTCACTGCCAGCACAGTTGGTCTTGCACCCGGAGGTCATCATCTCTTTATCCGCTACAAGGATGCGCAAGGCAAGTGGGGCATTTATGAAGGCAGAGGCTTTTATGTGGATGCTGGAGTGCCGCCTCAGCAGAACGCCCCATTGGTGGCGCAAGCGGAGTACTTCTTCGATACCGACCCTGGGATAGGTAATGGAACCGCGCTACCGAGTTTTACCGCAAACGATACCGTTGACCTCACTTCAAGCATTTCTGCTGCGGGTCTTTCTGTTGGTATCCATCAATTGTTTATCCGCTACAAGGATGCTTCGGGTAAATGGGGCATCTACGAAGGCCGTGAGTTTGAGGTGGTGGATTGTCAGTTCCCGCTGGTAGCTGTATCGGTAGCTGGCGCTACGTGCGATGGGGCAGCGGTAACGCTGTCTGACCTTTCTACACAAGTAGAGTCGGGTGCCACCTATGCGTGGGATGTGGATAACGATGGCATGGTGGATTACACCACAGCAGGAGATGTGATGCACACCTTTCCGGGGCCCGGCACCTACACGGTAGAACTTGTGGTAGAGAACACCGAAGTGTGCAAAGACAGCACCACCATAGAGGTAACGGTAAATCCGGTGTACGATGAAGTGGTGAATGTGACCATCTGCAGTGGCTCCGATTACACTTTCCCTGACGGAACTGAGCAGACCAACATAACACAAGATGTGGTGCAGGTCAGTACACTTACAAGCTCGCTGAACTGCGACAGTACCGTGACGACCAACATCACGGTGGGAGCAGATTTTCAGACGGCCGAAACGGCAAGTGTGTGTGCAGGTGGTAGCTATACTTTCCCTGATGGGACAATACAGACGGACATCACGCAGCAGGTGGTGTACACCAGTACGCTTCAGGCCACCAGCAGCAGTTGCGATAGTTTGGTAACGACCACGGTAGAGGTGATAACCGTAGATACGGCCGTTACCGTAAACGGTGCCGACCTGGTTGCCAATGCCAGCAATGCCGATTACCAATGGCTCAATTGCGACAATGGCTTTTCTACCATTACAGGTGCAGATGCATCCGTTTTCATGCCTACGGGCAATGGCAATTACGCGGTGGAAGTAACGCAGCAGGGCTGTGCAGATACTTCATCATGCTATAATGTGTTCACTGTAGGCATGGAAACATTGACCGATGCCGAAACGGTAACGGTTTACCCGAACCCCACCAACGGACAGTTATATGTGTCCTACACAGGAAATGACCAGCCAAGCTATATGCTGGTGGATGCCAGTGGCCGTGTGCTGCTGAATGGAGTATTGCCCGCAACGGGGAATCTCAATCTTTCTGCGCTGGCAACGGGTGTATATCAACTGATTCTGACCACGCAGAAAGAACAGTTGAGAGAACAGATCATCATCACTGAATAAAGAACAATGACAGCGATAAACAGATTCAGAACCTTACTACCTGTGACCCTTTTTGGACTATTGCTTACCTGTCTATCTTTCGATGCAGAGGCGGTAAAGAAGAAAGTACGCCTAACCGTTTCGGAGGCAGATGCGGAGATATTCGTGAACGGAGAGCCCATGGGACGCGGAAGTCTGCTTCTGGAAATACCTGCTTACACCAACGCCACGGTCAATGTGAAGAAAACGGGGTATTTCACCGAAACGATAACGTTTTACAACACTCCGGGTAATCCTGCTCCGCCCAAGTCGTTCCATGTTAAGATGTTCGTAGACGATGCGTATGAGGCATCAACCCAGACCGATATCGCCAATCTTGATTTAGAGCTGAAGACTACGAAAAGTGAAGACGATGCATGGCTTATCATCAATTCGGTTGTGCTTAACTACATTGATGTCATTGAGGTCACGGATAAGGAAACAGCCTATTTACGGACTGCTTGGCAGGTACAGAACTTCTCAAAAGCCACTATTCGTACTCGGGTGATCATAAAGATGGGCACGCGAGACCCGCTGTCATACAAAATGAAGCTTATCAGCGAAATAGCAGATAAGCCGGGCGTCAGTCCGAAGGAAGATCAGTCCTTCAAAGAGTGGGACCGTGTGTTGCGCAAGTATTCACCGCTGGTAACTGAGCTTCCGTCCCGTGTGCAATAATTTGTCATCGATAACCAAACAATCAACAACAACATGAGACGTATCTACTCTCTATCAGGCCAAATTTTAATGGTGTTGTCCACCACATTGGTCTTTGCGCAGAACGAGCGTTGTGGAACCATGCCGCATCGGGAAAAGCAAATTCAGAAGCATCCTGAACTTCAGTACATCATTGAAGAGAACGAGCGAAATACCGCAGAGTGGATAGCGCAGAACCAAGGTTTTCTTTCAAGAAGAGCCCAAGGAGCACAGGTGGTCATTCCTACGGTTGTTCATTTGTTGTACAACAACACCAATCAGTATATTTCTGATGCGCAGGTACTTCGCCAAATTGAAATTCTGAACAATGACTTCAGATTGATGAACAGCGATTCGCTGGTGCCTTCTGACCCATTTTGGGTTTACACCATTGACACACAGATAGAATTCTGCTTAGCTACTGTAGATCCGGACGGAAACCCAACAACTGGTATCACTAGAACTCTGGTGGATGTTCTCTATTGGGATGATGACTCGTTCGAAGGCATCAAGAATTCATCACTCGGAGGTGTGGATAATTGGGATCCGTACCAATATCTCAACATCTATGTAGTTGCTGTTGTGCCCGGAAATACCACGCTCGGTTACGCAACTTTTCCAGATGAATTGAGTGCCGACCCTTTTGAGGATGGAGTAGTTATTCGTCAGGAGGCATTTGGAGATGTTGGCACTGCCGGTACCAATGGATTTCCAGCAAATGATCTAGGGCGAACCGTTACCCATGAGGTTGGTCACTGGTTAGGACTATACCACATTTGGGGAGACGAATACTGTGGCGATGACCAGGTAAGTGACACTCCACCAGCAGAAGAGGATAATGCGGGCTGCCCTACATTTCCGCACAATGCTTTCAACGGCTGTGGTACGGATGAGAATGGGGAGATGTTCATGAACTACATGGATTACGTGGACGATGCATGTATGGTGATGTTCACTTACGGGCAGGCCGAACGCATGTATGCAGCACTTGAAGGACCTCGAAACAGTTTGCTCACCTCCAATGGTTGCAATGGTGCCGCTGGTATCAGCAACATGTCGTTAAGCAAACTTGATGTTTACCCGAACCCAACCAATGGTACGCTCAACATTCAATTGAACGAAAGGCTGAGAGAGCTGAATGTGCTTACCGTTGAGGTATTTGATGCCACAGGAAGGCGGGTAGATGTGCAACAGTTGTCTGGTAATTCGCAAACACAGACCATAACCGTTTCTGAGCAACTGCCTGATGGTATTTATCAGTTGGTAGTGAGAAATGAGAATGAATTGCTGGCAACAACCCGATTCAGTTTGCTGAAATGATCTCGGTTCAGTCTTCCATACGTTCATTGATCTGCCTGCTATCATTCGCAGTTCTGATTGCTGGATGCAAAACCACCTCAACTACAGTTGAAACGGGTCAGCAGCCCAAGACAGTTGTGGTAACATTTTTCAGCAAAGGTGGAGGAATAGATAAAGAGGCCAAGCGCGAATTTGATGAGCTAATTGGCTCCATTCAGAAAGATGATGAAAAGCTGAAAATAGAAAAGATAAGCTGGGGGCGAGAAGGCGAGATAGACTATGTCATAACGCAGATTCCTGCCATTGAAGCACCCCTGCAGAGCCAGTTACAGGATTTTGTAAGCAAGCATTCTTTGGTCCGGTTTTCCGACAAGGCTCACGAACCTAAATGAGTCATACAAACAATCAAAATTCAAATAATCAAAACAAATGAGACAAATGAGATCAGTGTTTTTAGTGGCAGTAGCTTTCTCGGTATTAGCTATGGTAGGTTGCTCAGAAGAAGAAGTGAACAATGAAGCAAGTGTAGTATTCTGGTACGGTCAAAGTGTATCAGAGGAACTATTAGCCCAGGAGGTCTTAGAACTGAAACTCTATGTGGATGGACAAGAGATCGGAACTTACGAGCCTGATTTTTACTGGACTTCTTCACCTGATTGTGGAGACAATGGTTCCGTAACCGTTACTAAACAATTGGGGTCTTCAATTAAGAAGGATTTCAGCTATCGCATCGTAGATGATACCGATTTTGAGATATGGAGTGGTACTGTAACGTTCGATGCACTTGCGTGTACTGCAATTGAGCTTACTCAGTAAGTCGCGTTGATCGGTTGAATAACGGAGGCCCGGTACTGCCGGGCTTTCGTGTTTTTCGGAACAGCTATTGATAACAACCTCATGGTGTTCCCCAACCCGTCCGAGGGGCTGCTGAACATAGGCCATGTGCTCAATGCCGAGGGCGATGCCCGCATAGAGGTGCTCACGGCCACAGGCCAGAGCGTGTACAGCAAGGCGGTGACCCACGGTGCGGGCCAGACCACCATAGACCTGAGCGGAGAGGCCGCTGGCATCTACCTCGTGCGCATGCAGACCCCGCAGGGCAGCCTGGTGCGCAGGTGGGTGAAGCATTGACGGCCTGACCATGCGCTGCCTCCTGCGCAGGGCGTTAACAAGAAGGGCCGCCCCGTTGCCGGGGCGGCCCTTCTCCGTCAGGCGTGGTGCAGCGTTCAGCTGATCACCACGGTCACCTCCATGCTCCACGGCCCGCTCTTGGAGGGGGTCACCGTGTTCACATAGCGTGCTTTCACGTGCAGCATGCGACCCTCGTGGCCCAGCTCCTCGATGAAGCGGGCACGGGTGGGCCACATCAGTCTCAATCGAATCTTACGCCACTGGCTGAAATGATAAGATGCTTGTCTTTCAGGAGGTTATGACATGGTCTTTATCGATGTAGTATGACCTGACCAACATATTCATACGGTCGTCCCTTCCAGTCGGTAACGTTGAACTTATAGACATACTGGCCCTGTTGAACTTGGCTGCCCCTGTAAGTTCCATCCCACTTGTATTGCTCCTCGTTTGATGTGAATATCAGTTCTCCCCAACGATTGAATATCTCCATTTTGTATGTCCCTACATACTCGCCCACACCGAAGAAAAACTGATTATGCCTGTCTGAATTCGGAGTAAAGCTGTTCGGTATGTAGAAAGTGAACTGAGGCTCTATGAGCATTTCTTTCACAGCCGTGTCCAGACACCCGAAGCGATTTTCGACAATCAGTTCAATGGTGTAAAGACCAGTATCAGCGTAGATATGGGTCGGATTCTGACTTGTTGAGTAGCTGTTATCACCAAAATCCCATCGCCAGTCCACTACATTCTCCGAACTTGTGTCGAAAAAATCTACGACTGGATCCACAACTGTTGCTTTGACTTCCGGGTTTGTTGTGAAGCTTGCAATTGGATTAGGGAAGACCCTTACAACAGAGTCCTGCATCAATGTGTCACTGCATCCATTGAGAGCGGTTACCACGAGCGACACATCATAGAGCATCACAGATATGTCATCAGTTGACCCGGGGAAGCCCATGGCGGGATGCTGCAAAGAACTGGTCATGAATCCCTCTGCTCCGGAGAATGTCCATTCCCAACTTGAGACATACCCCGCAGGCTCCGTTGTTGTCTCATCGATGAATTGCACCAGCAATGGCGCACAACCTTGCACTGGACTAATGCTGAAAGCGGCAGAAGGCGCTGATAGGATATCAATGAACTGCGATACACTGTCTGCACATCCATTGTTAGTCACAACCTCCAAGTTGACCTCATAACTGCCGGGGGTCTGAGCGGTCACCACGAAATCGGGATCACTTGATGAATAAAGGTCGCCAATGCTATAGCTCCAATTAGCAATAATGTCTCCAGCAACTTCATTCACCGAGCTCGAGTTAATGAACTCCATTTCGTCCCCTTCGCAAAAGGATGTTTCAGAGATAAATCCTGCTACTGGCGTTGGATGAATGGTGAATACATCAACAGTAGCCGACCCCTTGCAACCATATGGTGTGGTCACAGTGAGCAAGAGGCCGTAGTTCCCGGCCTGGGTGAATTCTAAAGATGGTGACTGAAAGGTAGATACTTGTCCATCCGAGAACGTCCAAAGCCACTGAAGATCAACCCCGGACGATACCGAATCAACTACTCCAAGAAACTGAACCGGGCTGCCAGTGCACGCATCTTCCCAAAAGACATCGATCTCCGGGTCAGAATAAACATGAATAGAATCGACCGCAACGCTCTGGCATCCGTTAGCATAAGTCACAGAGAGTGAAACACCGTACAATCCCGGTTCGGGATAGGATTGCATCTCCGGGGCTGCTTGGTCTGACTGCAGTCCATTTCCAAACTCCCAAAACCACTCAACCGATGAATCATCAGACACAACACTGGTATTGACAAACAGTGCCGAATCACTGTTGCAGACGTTATTAAAAGAAAAAATGGCTTCGGGGGTAGGCAACACGGTGAGGTCGAGGATGCGGGTGCTGTCACAGCCGTTGGCGGCCTCGAAAACATCGGTGTAAATACCTGTCACTCCATATCCTGCGAACTGAGAACCAGAACAAATGGTCTGGCTGATGGTCTCGGTGATATCAGGCAAGACAGTCAGCTCAAGTATAC
>CAZCNS010000011.1:0-132512 GCA_964500205.1 uncultured Chryseobacterium sp.
TGTTCAGCACGATGACCACCATGCCCTCCGGCCCCACGAGGGTGCGGGCCAGCGCATCCTCATTGCTCGTAACCGTTCCTGTGAGCACAGGTTCACCGTATAGGCAGAGGTTGCGGATCAGCTTCCATTCCTTGAAGCAGGTGACGCCCTCATTCCATTGCTCTGGAAAACTCGTGGCCGTGTTGCTCTGCGCCACGAAGTATTCGAGTCCCTTCGCACCTGCCATGAAATGCGCCCAGAACTGATAGTTGATGGCCGCAGGATGGGCCTGATGGTCCCAGACGCTTCCCGCGAGCTGCACCCAGCTCCAGTTCCTGCGCGGCTCGGTGTTCCACTTGAGCACATCACTGTACTCCAGTGCCTCCTCGGCCTCCGACATGCGGCCCACCACAGGCACATTGGTCAGCGGGATCACATTGGGTGCGCTTGGGGCAGCGTAGTGGTCCATGCCCACGATGTCGGTATAGTAGCCGTAGCGCTGGTATTTCTTCTGCACCGCGAGGTTGACATAAGTGTTCGTGGTGGGGTCGTTGTCACGGTACGCCTTGGCCTTGAGCAGTTGCTGATCGATGGGCTTGCTATTCAGGTCTGGCTCATCATCCACACTCCACACCTTGATGAATCCTTGCTGACCGAGGTTTTGTATCTCGCTCGCAGGAAAATCGGCATCGAACGGGTCACCGAAACTCGGTTCTCGAATCGTACTGATGTGATAGCGCTGGGAGCCATCGGCCATGAAATTGGGATTGCCAGGGCCGTGCAGCATCTCCACGCCTATCCTGCGCAGCCGCTTGCGGCCTTCCTCGTTCTCGGGGTTCAGTCCGCTGCTGTGCCACGAGCCGATGGGCAGGTCGGGCGACACCACGCGGATGCCGGCCGAGACCCAGTGCGTCTGACCATTGAAAATGCCCCCCACCACATACTGCAGCCGGATCGCCAGCGGGGCGGTCCTGCTCAGGTCGAGTGCTGCAGTGATGTCGTAGATGCCCATTTCCCCGGGATCAAGGCCCGTGCTCTCATCCAATGAGGAGAAAGTGCCATCGGTAGTGACATCAAACCATTGATCATTGATAAAGACGCCCTGCACATCCGCATACTCATCCCCATCATTCCGCAGATACAGGAAAAGCGTCTCCCCGTCCTGAGATGGGATGGCATTCGCCAGCCTTACAGCGGGTGTTTCGAGGGCGGGGATGAAGATGCTGTCCCTTGCACCATTGATGGAATGCACCACCACACTCACTGCATCACCCTCTGCGAGCGGGACTTCCACGCCTTTGATGGTGACGGTGCTCATCTGTCCGTTGCTGTCGTCCATCACCGGAGGCCACACGAGCCATCCGTCAGGAACGACCATCTCCCCTGCCCCATTGTACACCGTGATGCTATCGATGCCATCAGGCTCATCGTCAGTATTCTGAACGAATACGTACAACACACCGCCATTGTCCACAGTTGCCGGGTCACCCTCAAGCACACCGTACTTCTGCCCCACTACCGCACGGTGAAAACTGCTTCCGTCAGCGATGCTGACGGACTGGCCATGGGCAGCTGCGACCGTACCGAAGAGGATGGAAAATGCGATGGATGCGTTTCTCATGTTCTCGCCATTTATGATAAGTTCATTCAGGGATGCATATACAGAAGCGATAGCGCACAGATGTGCGACACCTCCGAACACTTATTCGGAGCCTCCAAACTTTTGTGCGGAGCCTCCGAACTTTTGTTTGGTGACAAAAAATAATTGTGCGATGCCTCCAAACTTTTGTGCAGAGCCTCCGAACTTTTGTTTGGTGACAAAAAATAATTGTGCGATGCCTCCAAACTTTTGTGCAGAGCCTCCGAACTTTTGTTTGGCGACAAAAAACAATTGTGCGATGCCTCCAAACTTTTGTGCGGAGCCTCCGAACTTTTGTTTGGTGACAAAAAACTTTTGTGCGATGCCTCCAAACTTTTGTTTGGTGACAAAAAACATTTATTCAGAGCCTCCAGACTTTTATTCAGCGGGGGAAAACTTATGTTTGGAGTCACCTGCTCAATACCTGAGACGCTGAAAGGTCGTCCCGTGCGCATCAAGTACCGCTGAGACAGACCATTTTCCATTTTAGCTATCTACTTCCCTTTTCTCAAAAAGGAAGGTCGTCCTCTCCGATGTCATCTATAGGTGCGGCTGGGGCAGGAGCGGCCATTGGCTGCGCAGCCATCGGGTCAAGTGGTTTGGGTATGCTCGGTGCTCCAGCAGCACCGATGTTCTCAATCCTCCACGCCTGAAGATTCACATAATACTTGCCCTGATACTCGTTGCCACGCACGTTGAAGCTCACTTTGATCTGATCACCCTCCTTGTATTGGTCAAGCAAAGCGACCTTATCCTTGATGACCTCAAACTTCACATCCTGCGGATACTGTTCCTCTGTGGTGATAACGAACTCACGCTTGGAGAATCCACTGGGGAAGCTCTGTGCGTCAAAAACTACTTTCACTTTTCCATTCAATTCGAGCGACATGGTACGATTGTTTTTTGATGTTGATTGAGCAAAAGTAGCCCCCGAAGCAATTTCTGACAGGAACCATTTGCCCGAAAGTTTCCAACAAAGCACCGCAGACCCCTTCACATCATTGGACCGGGGCATGCCCGCACCCCCGATTCGCCAACCTATTTTTACGCCCGTTCCTCTCAGAGAAAACCTTGCGCATCCTCGTTCTGCTGTCTCGTTTCCCCTACCCGCTTGAGCGGGGCGACAAGCTTCGGGCGTTCCATCAGCTGCGCATCCTGAGCCGCGACCACGAGGTGCTGCTCTGCGCATTGCATGAGGACGAACTGCAACCCGAATGGCTGGATGCCGTGCGCCCCTACTGCAAAGAGCTGCGGACCTTCCGGCTGGGCCGCATCGGGCAGGTGGCCGAGCTGGCGAAATGCGCCTTTGGACGCAAGCCGTTCCAGGTGGGGTATTTCTTCAATGGCACTGTTAAAAAAGAAGTGGAGCGATTGGCTGCCGAATGGAAACCCGATGCGATCTATTGCCAACTGTTGCGCACCGCGCCCTACGTGGAGGGTATTCAAGGCATACCGAAGGTCATCGACTTTCAGGATGCCTTTGCCAAGGGCATGGAGCGCAGACTGGAGACCGACCCTTGGTATATGCGACCGCTGATCCGCTCGGAAATGAGGCGATTGGCGGAATATGAGCCACAGGTGTTCGCGCAGTTCGATGCCGCCACCATCATTAGCGAGCAGGACCGCGAACAGCTTTCATTCTCAGGGAAGGAGCATGTCCGGATTGTTCGGAACGGTGTTGAGATAGAACATTTCACCCCATCCGAGAAACCCAAGACCGAAGATGTGCTCTTCGCTGGCAACATGGGTTACCCTCCCAACGTGGAGGCAGGCGTGCTGCTGGCCAATGAGGTGATGCCTATGGTCTGGGGGCAGGTTCCTGGGGCGCGACTCATGTTGGCAGGGGCGCGGCCCACGTTTCAGGTGCGTCAACTTCAAAATGACCGCATCACAGTGACAGGCTGGGTGGACGACATGCGCGACTGCTACGCCCAAGCTCGGGTGTTCGTGGCTCCGATGTTCATCGGCACGGGCCTTCAGAACAAGCTGCTGGAGGCCATGGCCATGCGTCTGCCGTGCATCACCACGCCATTGGCAAACAACGCCCTCGGTGCCCAGCCAGACAAGGAAGTGCTGATAGCCGAGACCGCTGAGGAGTTCGCCTCGGCCATTCTACTGCTATTGAACGATACTGGTCGCGCCAAGGAGCTGGCCGAGAACGGTCACCGGTTCATCAGCGAAAGATTCGGCTGGGACGCACAGACAGAGCCGCTGCTGCAGTTGTTGGAAGAGGTTGTGGCGGATGATGATAGGCGTCAAGACGACTTGCACAACAGACGTGCGCCAGCAAACGGTCAATAGACCTCCTCGTGCGAGCCAATGTCCACGAGCAAGGCCGCTTTTCCATTGTCTTTGAAGGAGAACACCACGCGGCAGTCTTCATCCACAGAGAACGCCCACAGACCGGCAAGTCGTCCTGTGAGCCTGTGTGTCCTCAGCACCGGATGGAACGGATTTTCCCCGAACAGGGAGATGGTTTCCCAAAAGGAAACTTTTAGTGTCCCACTCGATCGGATGCACTCACGGTAGCTCTTCGTGAACCCTTTGCCCCAGACCACATCAATCACCTTCAAGGTCTTTTTGGAGGTCTGCCACAGAGCCACGCCTCACCTTGCCATCTTGAAATTCCCGCTCTGCCTTGCAGGCCGCAGCGGCAATAGCATTACGTCTGTCCTCAATGCGGGCACGACCAATGATATCCGCAGCCATTTCCCGTTCCTTGGGAGAGAGCGCATTAAAATCTGCTATAACAGAATTAACATCAGGCCGAGGCATGGCATTGATTTTAGAGTGATGTCAAAGATATGGAAATCGTAAATCCCGCATCAGACCGACCCTGACAAGTCGGAACCGGGCGGAGTCAGAGATACATGAGCGCAGGGAACACTGCCCCAAGCTACCCTCACTCAATGTGGTAGGCTTCCAGTTCCCTTTCCTGATAGACGCATCCGCCTTGCGCGGAATACCAATACGTTGCACGTACAAGCCCGACCCCATGGGCGAACTGACTGTGCATCACTCCGATCGTGTCCGTGCAATATCCAATCGGCTCTCTGAATTGATGTCCCCTGAAATCCATGGTCTGAAAACTTCCAGCAGGCACCACTGTCGGATTCTCGTCCTCAAAAAGCTGCCAGAACCGAACGAGTTCGCCTTCCCAGAAAAAGTGGTTGAAGGTGTCGGTGAAATTCAATTCAGGAAGGACTATTCTCCCATTGTGATCCACAAGAAAACCTGCTGAATCGCGAAGTCCGAAAGATTGAATCGAGTTGACCGATAGCAGCAATGAACCTTCCAACTGGGTATAGGTGTTACCTCCCTGTTCAAATACTCCGGTAACCCTAAGCGTATCCCTGCCAAGCAGAATGTCACCTGAAATTGAATCACGTTTAGTGACTGAGTAGGCCCACCAACTTCCTTCTGTCAGCGGCATGTAGGCCAGCAGGCTTGAATCATTCTCGGTGGTCAAAGGGTCTTCTGAGCAGGAAGTGCTCAACGTCACGATGGCAATCAGCAGAACTGGCAGTCTCATCAACATGGCTTCATTTTGTAACTGACTGGTAACGGAAAAAGTACGGGTATATTGCCTACCGAACTCTGACCGCAGTCGAAGACCCTGTCGGGGTTATCACGACAGCAACCAAACGGAGGTCAAAATGGCCGCTGACAGGTCTGGCAACGGCCAAATGGAGGTCGAAATGGCCTCTGACAGGTCTGGCAACGGCCATACGGAGGTCGAAATGGCCGCTGTCATGTCTGGCAACGGCCATACGGAGGTCGAAATGGCCGCTGTCATGTCTGGCAACGGCCATACGGAGGTCGAAATGGCATCTGACAGGTCTGGCAACGGCCATACGGAGGTCGCAATAGCCATTGTCAGGTCTGGCAACGGCCATACGGAGGCCCAAATGGCCTCTGACAGGTCGGGCAACGGCCAGATGGAAATCACAACGGAGTCTGCCGACTGCTTGTTTTGAGGAAATGCTGCCAAGAAGAGGATAGTCTCACCCGTCTCGATACCTGAATCAACTTTTTCCAAACACCGTGACCACCCCATCCACTGCCCTCACCGTGTCCTCAGGAAGAGCATCCGATGTCCAAGGGTGACGACCACCGAGCACGTGGTCACCGCCCTCGATGAGCAGCAACTCAGAGGCGGGGCAGGCGGCATGAAGCCGCTCGGCATCGGAGGCAGGCACAGTGGTATCGGCCGTGCCGTGGATGAACAGCGCGGGCACGGAGATGCGTTGGCAGCATTGCACCAGATCGAAACGGTCGCGGTTGCGCTCGTAATCCTCCACGATCTGGAAATACATGGGCAACTGCTGCCCCGTGCGCGAATTGACCACGTGCGTCACGCCCGTACGCTGCCATTCGGTGCGGTCCTGCGCGGTGCGGCCCATGTCGCCCAGTGCGCAAAGGGTGGCGAGGCCCTTCACACGACTTTCCTCTGCTGCCTTCACGATGACGGCCGCCCCTCCCCTGCTGTGACCGAGCAGGAAGAAGCCGCTGCGGTTTATCGGGGCATCGGGAAAGAGGGTGCCATCACTCAAAGCATCGAGCACCTTGCCGAGGTCGTCCTGCTCGTGGCTGAAGTTGTTGCGACCGAAGGCCTCTGGGTCGGCATGGTCGTTTGGGACTTCTGGCGTGGTGCCGCCCAGCGCGAAGTTGAAACTGACGAACGCGAAGCCCCGTCTGGCAAATTCTTCGCCCATCAGCGGCCAATGTCCCCAGTCCTTGAAGCCCTTGAAGCCGTGGACGAACACAATGACGGGAGCACGTTCCGAACCTTCTGCAAGACGAAGGTCAATGGGCATGGGCCTATTTTCGGCCCCGTGTACAATTCCTGAAACAGTTATCGTTTCTGCGCGTTTTTCCATTGCCCAAAGAAATGTCATGCGCCTCTTGATTCCAACCTTGATACTGATGATGGTCGCTGCTGCGACCGCCACCGCCCAGCCCGATGACTGCAAGGACTGCATCATTTGGCAGGCCGACCGACCGCTCACGTGGGACGATTTCAAGGCAAAATCACAGGCATCATCGCCCAACAAGGCCATGACCGATAGCGGAATGAGTATCGCGTTCAGTTGCGAGAACAACGTGGCCGACATCACCCTGTTGTGCTACTTCCGTCCTTCCAAGAGCTGGACAAAAACCCGTGAAAGTGATCGTCTGTTGACCCACGAGCAACTGCACTTCGACATTACCGAACTTTTCACACGGAAACTGAGAAAAACCCTCTCGGAGATGGACGCAGACTGCGAGAAGATGCACCGCGCCATCGGGAAGATCTATGATAGCAACTACAACGAGCTGCTCCGTTATCAGCAACAGTATGACCGCGAGACGCAGCACAGCATCAAAGAGGAAGAGCAGTTGCGCTGGGAGAAGAAGGTCCAGGAGGAATTAAAAGCACTTTCGAACTATTCCTCCTGACGTGTCGGGACAGTTGTCAATGCGTTCCTTTGCAGCTCACTGAGAAACAGGCTCCCCATGATACAACGCATCCAGACCGTTTTTCTCGCTGTAGCCGCAATGCTGTTGGCTACAACTATGATTTTCGGGCTTCCGCTGATCACCATTTCCACCCCGGAAGGAATCTACAGATTACTGCCCGATGCGGTGTATCTCAACGGGGAGAAGGTGCTGATGACCTATGCCGTGCTGGCCTCGGTGACGGTGGGACTGTTGCTTTGCTTCTACGCGATCATGCAATACAAGAACCGAAAATTTCAGATGAACCTTGTAAAGGTATCTGTGCTTTCGCAGCTCATATTCGTAGTGATGGTGTTCTTGTATCATGACCGGGTGAACGACCTCGCCACCGAAGGATTGGCAGATGGGGCGGCTGTATCAGCAAATTTCAGCCCGATACTCTCCGCACCCGTGGTGGCCATTTTCCTCTGCATGTTGGCGATCAGGTCCATCAAAAAAGATGAGGCATTGGTGCGCTCCGCAGACCGCCTTCGCTGATTCAGTTCAGCCAACCCGACCGCAGGTGAAGCCAGCGGATAGAAAGGTAAGACATCAGGCCAACAGGGCCGAGCATTAGGGTGAGTACCAATGAGGGGATGATCAGCAGGTGCAGAATAGCCTTTCGCCCAGCATCGCGAACCATCCATGCCCCGATGAAAAGGTCGAATGCCAGATAATGCACCCATCCGAGCAGCAGCACACCATCATTCAGGAATCCGGTGCGCACATCGGCCAATGAAGACATGCCCCCCTCACCTCCCCAAGTGGTGACCAGCAGCCAGAGGTAGAATCCACCGAGCAGGAACGGATACAGGTATGAATGTGCCACCAAGCGTGTGACCCTGGAATTTGGCGCAAACATCAACAGCAGCCAAGCAGGCATGACCGAGGCATTGGCGATGATGAAAAGCTGCTCGAAACTCATCCGTGAAAAATGCTCTCAATGATGGCTGCAAGCTCGCGGTCGCGACTGGTCACCACGTTTCCTGCA
The DNA here is from genome assembly GCA_964500205.1 of uncultured Chryseobacterium sp. Taxonomy (GTDB): domain Bacteria; phylum Bacteroidota; class Bacteroidia; order UBA10329; family UBA10329; genus UBA10329. Next base: position 8,088 of record CAZCNS010000011.1, read on the forward strand.
TCGTGAGTGGTGAGGCGTATCTCCACGCGGTTGTGGCAATTGGTCCAGTCGGGATGGTGATTCATCCGTTCGGCCACGAGTGCCACGCGGGTCATGAACCCGAAGGCCTGAGTGAAGTCATCAAACTCGAATGTACCTATGAGGCTACCGTCTTTCTCTGTCCACATGGATCTTCAGTATTTCACTCCAATGCTCCTTTGAACAGGTTGATGAAGGTCATCATCATGCCCGGTCGGCTCACTTTTATCTTTCCGAAAAGAAACGCCATTTTGGGGTCGATGCGTCCCAGTTCGAGATCCGCGTAATCCTTTGCCTTGGCGCGCACCACACAGTCAGCAGTGCCGACAAGGCCATCGGTAACCGCACATACACCATCTTTGAGCACCACAGTCAGTTCACTGGCACCTTCACCGGAGAATATGAAGTGAACGCGTGCCTCATGTCCTCCGTCCTTCGCTTTCTCAGCATATAATCTGGATGGAAGGGAATGGATGAGCTCGTAAGCGGTCATAAGCAAAGGGAAGGCTGGTTAACGATGGCGTAAACTTCCATAAAACAGACCTAACCACCAACACCTCAAGCAGACCAATCACCTTGTTCACTTCCCACGCACCACGCGAACTGCAGCGACCGATGCGGATGCGAGCATTACCGCCACGGAGACGAACACGAAGCTCCACTTGAGCTGATTGCCGAGCGAGGCCATGTCTACCGTGCGCATGTCCATCATCGGATAAGTGTCAATCAGGGCAACGATATTATGATTCTCAATGAGGTCGAAGCCCACCGCGACCCAAGGCAGAAAGGCCAGCAACACCCGCCAGCGTGCAGCACCGGCCAACCCGGCCAAGGCCCAGATGGTGAAACTGAGCATGGCCGCATAGGTGATGGGGTAGATGGCATCTTCGCGCATTGTAGCCTCACGATATACCTCCCGTCCAGCGGCACCAAGACAATCGAAGAGTGCGGCCACCTCGGCTTCTTCAAAACCGAACATATGAAGATCGAGCGGCACGGAACAGCTCGACTCGGTAGACAGCCGGGCCATATCGCCCTGTACTTTGGGCATCACCACTCCACTCATATAAGCAAAAGGAATGAACAACACTGCCCACACTGCCCACGCAACTCTTCTTTTCATTCGGAACGCCATAGCTCTCGGATTTAGTTGGATGTCATCAACACGGTTGGAGGAGGAATTTACAGAAATTAAAGCTTCTGAGGGTGACGTAGATCAGTCGGTGCCCAGTGTGAGGTAGGGCCTCAGGCGTTCGAGGTCTTTCTGTTCAATAAGATGAATACGCAGGAGGTCATCCACTGAGCGATATTCGCCATGCTGCTCTCGATAACGGATGATGGCGCGCACCTGGTTCTTATTGAGGTAGGGATGGCGGATGAGCTCGGTGTATTCAGCCGTGTTCACATTGAGCGGTCTGAGGGTATCCACATTCAGGGTCACCTGCGGCAGTATTCCCTCATAGCGGGCAGAGTCCATGCCATAGACCTCCAGAAGCTGCTCGGGGCTGATGAACCCTCCGAGCCGCTCGCGGTAGCGATATATCCTCCGGGCGAATGCCGGTCCGATGCCACGGAGCTCCTCAAGCTCAAGGGTGTCTGCAAGGTTGATGTCCACCATACGCAACTCTGCCGCCTTCCGCTCTGGCAACGGGGCTCTCTCGGTCTGTTGCGTGCTTTGCTCGATGGTAACGTATGGGCGTAGTTCCAGATACAAGGCAGAATCGACCATGAACAGCCGTAGCAGGTCCTCGGCACTTTTGAATGTCGCACCTTTCGATCTGTACCTCAGGATGGAGAGCGACTGTTTGGGCGAGAAACCAAGCCTGACCCACCCGGCACTGTCCAGCTTGTTGGGATCAAATGCAAAACGCTCGGCAGCGGCCCTCGATGGGCTGAAGCGGTCATGATACTTCTTGTGTTCCCATTGACCATCCTCGGCTCGTTGGGCGGCCACCTGCTCCTCGAACACCAACATACTTGGCCCGAACCTGATCAGGTCGGCCGAGGCGCGGTCAACAAAACTGATTCTGTGCCAGATATTGACAAGGATCACGCAACCGACCACAAGCATGAGGAAATAGAGGCCGATTCTCTGACCTCTTGTGTAGCGGAGATATTCGTTCAGCCAGTCGGGGAGCATGTTTCAACAGAACATCACCCGACAAATTTGAAGAAATTCTGTTCTAATTCAAAACACGTGATAACGTGTTCATTACTGTCAGAACTGCTTGATGTGCTTCAGGTAGCGGGCCAGCTCCTCGCGGACATGCGGCAACAGCATCACCAGCCCGATCATGTTAGGCACCATCATGGCGAATATCATAGCATCGGAGAAGGCCAGCACGTTGTCGAGCTTTGCAGCAGCACCGATAACCACGAATATGCAGAACTGCATCTTGTAGATGAGCTCGTTACGCTTTGACTTCCCGAAGAGATAGGTCCACGACTGAAGGCCGTAGTATGACCAAGAGATCATGGTGGAGAAGGCGAAAAGAATGACCGCGACAGTGAGCACGTACGAGAAATTGGGGATGGCGCTATCGAAGATATAAGAAGTCAACTCAACCCCTGACAGCTCTCGGCCGCTCTCAAGGATTGCAAGGCCATTGGTATTACCATATTCGAACAGCCCCTGCATATTGTATATGACGATGACCAGCGCAGTGATGGTACAGATGACCACTGTGTCTATGAACGGCTCCAGCAGTGCTACGATGCCCTCAGAGGCAGCATGTCTGGTCTTCACTGCTGAGTGGGCAATGGCAGCAGACCCCACGCCCGCCTCATTGCTGAACGCAGCCCTTCGGAATCCTTGCACCAGCACCCCAAGGAATCCACCCGCGATGGCCGTGGGGGCAAATGCCTCTGTGAAGATCAGCGCGAAGGCCGATGGAATAAGCTCTGCATGCATCAGGATGATGGTCATCGCAGCACCTACATACACCACTGCCATGAAGGGAACGATCTTCTCAGTGACCGTGGCTATGCGCTTGATTCCACCAAGGATCACGATGCCCACCAGCACGGCCAGCACCATACCGAAAATGGTGCCCGCGCTGTCTGACTGTATGCCTGCGGTCTTCATGAAGATGCTCGCGGCCTGATTGCTCTGGAACATGTTGCCCCCACCAAACGACCCGCCCACGCACATGATGGCGAATATGGTAGCGAGCACCTTGCCAAGCCCCGTCTTACCCTTGCCTGCAAGCCCCTTGGACAGGTAATACATGGGGCCACCATAAACGCGGCCATTCGCATCCACCTCACGGAAACGGACACCGAGGGTACACTCCACGAACTTGGACGACATGCCGAGCAATCCTGCCAGTATCATCCAAAAAGTAGCACCCGGACCTCCGATCGATACTGCCACAGCCACACCTGCAATGTTACCGAGACCCACCGTGGCTGACAGTGCGGCAGTGAGTGCCTGAAAATGGTTCACCTCACCGTCCTGCCCCTCCACACGAATAGTATCGGGCTGATCTCCGTCCACAACGTTAAGATCCGATGGCAGCTCCTTCACTGCCTCGTACTTACCGCGCACGGTATTTATCGCGATGCCGAAAAGGCGGAAACCCGGCACGCGGAAAACAATAGTAAAATAGAGGGCCCCGAAAATGAGTGGGAAAAGCACCCAGAACACCTTCACGTCAGGAGTAATGGGAATCTGATAGAAAATAATATCCACGAACCACCCTGTGGCCATACCGAAAAATCGGTCGATCTTCTCATCGATCCCCTCTGCCTGTTGCATCAGCGGTTGAAACAGATTTAACATCAGACTAAGGAAGGGCGCGAAAAAATTCATGAACAGGGTTTGGTTAGGATGAGGGCAAAAGTGGGCAATATGCTCCGTTGGCGCAACCTTGAGGTAACATCCGAAGTGAGCAGCGTCAACTTTTGCCATCTTGCGGCAGTAAAATCAACTGCCATGTCCCCTTTCTCAGCTGAGTTCCTCGGTACGATGCTTCTCCTGCTCATGGGCGGAGGGGTGGTTGCCAACGCCATCCTTGCCGGTACAAAAGGAAACGGAGGGGGGTGGATCGTGATCACCGTAGGCTGGGCGCTCGGTGTTTTCATCGGTGTGACGGTAGCAGCACCTTTCAGCGGGGCACATCTGAATCCGGCCGTGACACTGGCCCTTGCGCTCAACGGTTCTTTTGCTTGGGCGGATGTCCCCGCTTTCGTCTTGGCGCAGCTTTTGGGAGCCGCTGCTGGAGCGTTGCTGGTGTGGGTCTTTTACCGGCAACACCTCGATGCCACTGAGGACGCAGACCTCAAACTGGCCGTATTCAGCACAGCACCCGCAATCAGAGGCGTCTTCTCAAACATTGTCAGCGAGATCATAGGGACCTTTGTGCTGGTGTATGCAGTGTTGCATGTGGTGCCACCCGCACTCGATGGCCCTGACGGCACTGTGATGGTGGGCATGGGTTCGCTGGGTGCCATCCCCGTCACGCTTATCGTGCTGGCCATAGGGCTGTCGCTGGGCGGTACCACCGGCTATGCCATCAATCCGGCCCGCGACCTCGGCCCTCGAATCATTCACGCTATAGTGCCTATCAAAGGCAAACGCAGCAGCGACTGGGGTTATGCATGGATTCCGGTGGTGGCCCCGTTAATAGGTGCGGCTTTGGCCGTGGCTGTGAGTAGCATTATCGGCTAAAGCAAAAAAAGCCTCCTGATCAGATCAGGAGGCTTTCCATGTGTGTGAAAGAATCACTTGGTCGGAAGTGGCTCAGATGTGGTCTTGCCCTCCAGAACACCCGCTTTCTTAGACTCCGTGGCATTCATAGTAGTGGACGCAGAGCAATCTTTCTTTGCGGATGAAGCATCGGCACTGCCTTCCATCTTGGCCGCGCAGCAAGCCTTTTTCTTGCCTTTGCTGCACTTCATCTCGGTGGCAGGGGCCGCTTCGGTGGTTGTCTCAGCGCTTTGAGCAAATGAAGCACCAGTGCCGATGAAAAGCATTGCTGCGAGGGTGAGGAGATTCTTTTTCATGATGATTGAATTGTTGGTTGATTTCGGGTTACAAGTTTACGGATAAAATCCGCTGCGGACATCCCAACTACCATGCCGCTTCTCAACAGGTGACATCGTGCTCACACCAGCCCCTCCTGCTGCAACCACTCCACCGTTGGCCGCAGCACCTCCTCAGAGGAACGGAAAGTGACGCCAAGTTCCTCCTTGGCCTTGCGGTTGGAGACGTACCAGTACTTCACAGCGTAGGGGATGACAGCAGGATTGAAAGGCATCGGGATCTTGAGATTGCTGCCCATCCACGCCATGCACAGGATGAGCCAGTTGGGCAGCACCATGATCTTCTGGCTTTTTCCAGCCAACTTGAGTGTGATGCCCGCGATCTGCGTGAAATCCAGGTTCTCACCGCCAAGAAAATACCTCTCCCCTGCCCTGCCTTTCTCAAACGCAGCGATGATGCCGGCCGCCACATCATCCACGTGGACAATGGCCGTTCCGCCCTTACACACCATGCAGGGGCTGCTCTTGATGAAGTCGATGAGGTTGCCGCTGGTGATCTGGTCATGATCATTCGGACCATAGACCTCGGCCGGGTTCACGATGATCACGGGCAGACCCGCCTTGGCCGCTTCGATACACTTGGCCTCGACCCTCTTCTTGGCGTAGGCATAACTGTAGGTCCTCTTGTTAAGGGTGAATTCCGATTTCTCGTTGAGCACAGTGGGGGCTTCTGAGCCGTCTATCGCGGTACTGCTGCTGACATATACCACACGGAGGTTGCCGCTCTGCCTTGCCGCCTCCAGCACGTTCTCCGACCCTCCTACCACAACAGCCTCCATTCGGGGTGAATGGATATCGTCCCAGTTACTGAGGCTGGCGAGGTGCATCACCCCGTCACAGCCCTTCATGCCCTCGATGAGAGAGCCGATGTCGGTCACGTCACCGTAATGGGTCTCGAAGTCCAGCCCTTGAAGACGGTCGGTCTTGCTTGTCTTTCTCAGAAGACAGCGCACCACATAGCCATTTTCGATGAGCTGCTTGACGAGCCGCGAGCCGATGAAGCCGTTGCCGCCTGTGACGAGGATTTTTTTCATGGGGAAAAAGTTTTACTGTTTCACGCAGAGAACCCAGAGATTGTACGCAAAGGAAACAAAGGTTCACGCAGAGGACGCGGAGTTTTTACGCAAAGTGACTTTCAAAAGTGGAAAGGGAGTATTCAGAAAAGTCGATGATGCAATCGGCATTCACTGAATTTTTTTCTGAGGAAAACTCTGCGCCCTCTGCGCTTTGTCTCTGCGTTCTCTGGGTGAAAAACTGCCTCAAGGAATCTCCCTGCGCACCTTTTCCAATGTTGCGGCCACCTTGTCCACGGTGTCGGTCAGTTCGGCCTCAGTGTGGTCGCAGGTGATGAAGAACCGCAAGCGCGCCTCGCTCTCGGCCACTGCGGGCGCGAGGATGGGCTGCACGTTCACATCCTGCATGAAAAGCCTGTGGGCCAGCACCAGCGCGTGTTTTGAGTTGCGGATAATGATGGGCACCACGGCCGTCCCCCTGCTGATTCCTGTGTCGAGTCCTTTCGCTTTCGCGGCTTTCAGAAAGACATCGGCATTGTGACGCAGCCGCTCCACCCGCTCCGGTTCCGTGCGGAAGATCCGTGTAGCGGCAAGCGCAGCAGCAGCATTCGCAGGGCTAATGCCCACACTGTAAAGGAATCCGGGCGTGGTGTATTTCAGATAATCGATCAAGGCCTTGCTGCCCGCGATGTAGCCGCCACAACTGGCGAAGCTCTTGCTGAACGTGCCCATCCAAATGTCCACATCAGCGCCTGACACACCGAAGTGCTCGCGGATGCCACCGGCATTTTTCCCCAGCACACCCATGCTGTGCGCCTCATCGACCATCAGGAGGGCGTTGTATTTCTTTTTGAGCGCGATAAAAGCTGGCAGGTCGGCAATGTCCCCGTCCATGCTGTAAACCCCCTCGATAGTGATAAGTACGCGCTCATACTGATGGCGATGCTCCTTCAGAAGTCTTTCCAAGGCCGCCACGTCCTCATGAGGGAAAGGAATTCTCCGCGCACCACTGAGCATCGCCCCTTCGAGGATGCTGTTGTGGCTCAGTTCGTCAAAGAGGATGAGATCCTTGGGGCGCATGAGGTGGCCCACAGTGGTGACATTCGTGGCGTGACCGCCCACGAAGACGAGCGCATCCTCAGTGTCCAGCAGGTCGGCTATCTCGGTCTCCAGTTCGCGGTGCAGCGGCTTTTCGCCCGTTGCCACGCGGCTGGCAGAGACGGATGTGCCGTACTGGTCGATGGCATCCTTGGCGGCCTGTGACACGCGCGGGTCGCCAGAGAGGCCGAGATAGTTGTAGCTGCTGAAGCTCACCATGTCGCGGCCATTGATGATGGTGCGATTGTTCGTGATGGTCTCGTTCACCCGGAAATACGGATTGTCTATGCCGAGCATGGGCAACATTCCGAACTGGGCCTTCTGAGCGGCAATCTCAGGAAAACGGGAAAAATCCGCAGCGGCCGAGAGGTCATGGGCTGGTTCCGTTGCTCCGTTGGTCGAGGGTGCTGCCTTGGGTGCTGTCGCAATTCTGACGGCCACGTTTCCGCCCTGCTGTTTATCCAAGAGAAGTTTTTTCAGAAGCTCACGTTTCTGATCTACAGTGAGATTTTTGGTGTCAGACATGATGACCTGATTGATTCGGCAGGCAAAGATGCGGGTGCGGAGCGTTCACTCCGCTTGACGTTTGACAAGGCAAGTCGAAACGCAGGCATGGTCGTTTGCTTACCATTCTATATTTGTGACCCACAAAAAATCTGATGATGAGAAAAGAATTGCTGCTGTCTGTAATCGGAGGAACGGCCCTGCTCGTAGGATGCGGAGGTTCAACATCCACCGATAGTGCTGACACGAACGTGGTCATTGCTGGAGACGAGACGTACGTCCACATTGCCGATGCTGAGGAATTCCTTCCCACTTGGAGCAAGGAGAACACGGTGGTGTATCACATGATAGGCGACCCTGACGACATGCACCCGACCAACGGGAACTCTGCTACGCGCTCAATGCTGCATATGTACACCCAACACTACCTGATCGGCAGTGACCTTGTGGAGTTGAAAGGTGGCAGACCCGACCTTGTGAAGGCCATGCCCGAGGTGTCGGACAACGAACTGGAGTTCACCTACGAGCTGCGCGATGAGCCGACATGGGACAACGGTGAGTCGTTGACGGTGGATGACGTGATATTCACCTTCAAAGCCGTAAAGTGCAAGCTGACCAATAACCCCCACGCCAAACCATATGTGGAGAATCTGAAGGACATCATCAAAGATGCTGAAAACCCAAGGAAGTTCACTATCGTGATGAAGAAGAAATACATCCAGAATATCGTCTTCCTAACCGATTATCCAATCATGCAGGAAACCTACTGGGATCAGAATAAGGTGATGCGCAACTACACGTTCGCGCAGCTGGATGACCCTACGTTCGATGCATCATCCAAGAGCGACCTCAACGCATGGGCCACGGAATTCAACAACCCGAAGTACAGCCGCAACCCCGAATTCCTGGTGGGCATGGGCGCATACAGCTTCGAAAGTTGGAAGCCTGACCAGTCGTACACCCTTGTAAAGAAGGAGAACCACTGGACATCGAAATTGACTGAACCTAACGCCTATCAGACGGCCTACCCCGACCGCATCATCTTCAAGAACAACAAGGACAACAACTCGCAAATGCTCGAGTTCAAGGCGCAGGCCATGGATGGATCAACTTGGCTCGATACCAAAATCCTGATGGATCTGCAGAATGACCCGAACTTCAACCAGAACTACCACTCGCGCTCGACCAACACCTATAACTACAGCTACATGTCCTTCAACTGCCGCCCTGACGGGGTAGAGCACAAGAAGTTGTTCGATGACAAGCGTGTGCGTTTGGCCATTGCGAAGCTTATTCCGTTGGATGAGATCAACATTGTGCTGAACAATGGGCTGAATACTCGCATGGTAGGCCCAGTTTCACCACTGAAAGAGGAATACAACCGTGACCTCCAACTCATTGACGTGGACATCGATGGTGCGAAAGCATTGCTGGCCGAAGCCGGATGGACCGACACCGACAACGATAATATCCTCGACAAGGTGATCGATGGCAAGAAGACCGACTTTGTATTCGACCTGCACTACATGACTACTACCGTATCATGGAAGGACATGGCGCAGATGATCTCTGAGGCGTTGCGTGAAGCCAACATCAAGTGTAACATCGTTCCGCTCGATTTCGCCATACATTATGACCGCGCCCGCAACCACAAGTTCGATGCTATGCTGGCCGCATGGGCAGGTTCATCCGTACCAGAGGATTTCACCCAAATCTGGCACACGGAGTCCTGGGCCAGCAAGGGATCGAACTTCTCAGGCTTCGGTAATGCGAAGAGCGATGCGCTGATAGACAGCATCAAGTTCACCATAGACCCCGCCCTGCGCCATCCGATGGTGAAGGAACTGCAATCCATGATTTACGATGAGCAACCGTACGTGTTCTTCTACGCGGCCAATCGCAGGAATGTGATCCACAAGCGTTTTGGCAACGCCCACATGTACTTCGAGCGTCCGGGTGTACTGATCAACGACTGGAAACTTCTTTCTGGCGGTGCTAGTTCATCGGCCTCTGCTGCGCCTTAAGGTTTGATGTTGAAGGTTCAAGATTGGCCAATGCTCAAGATCAATCGTAATTCTGTAATCGATATTCGATATTCTGCATTCAGGCCATTCCTCTATTGTAATTCCGCATTGTGTTAAAGTATATCCTCCGCAGAACGCTCATCTTCATCCCCACGCTGGTGGCGATCACGCTGCTGGGCTTTGCCATCATGGTGAGTGCGCCCGGTGACCCCGTTGAGCGCATGGTGGTGGCCGCACAAAGCGGTGGCGAGATCGGTAGCCAAACGGCCAATCAAGTGGAGCAAAAGATCTACTGGAACAAAAAGCTGGGCCTTGATCTTCCGATCTTCTACCTGAGCCTAAACTCTCTGGCGCACAGCGACACGATCTACCGCATGTTCGACCGCAACGAGCAGGCCGCACTCGAGCGTCTCACCAACCGTTATGGTAACTGGGAGAAGATCTCAGCCTACTACCACGCGCTCGACCGCTGGAACAAAGCGCATTCACAGCTGAACATAGACAGCGCATCAGCCATGGGGCTCGGTGCGGATGCTATGAAGCAGGACGTGAACGAGAGCTTCTTCGAGACCTCGGCCCTTAAATCCACATACGACCCCGCTGTGACCGAGGCCAAATTTGCAAAGCTGGAAGACCTGTACTCCGCGCCATACATGGATCAGCTCCGTGGTCAACTCGAGGAAAGCCGGTCGCTGTATGAGGAGATGGTTGCAACGGCAACACCCTGGAAAACGTACATCCCTGCGCTCAATGTTTACCCGCAGAACCAATATCACCGCTGGATCTTCGGTGACGGCCATTGGCTCACTGGAGCGGGCAGCACTTTCACTAAAGGGCTGATCCGTGGCGACTTCGGCACCTCGTATGTCACCAAGGAACCCATCCATGACGTGATAGCCATCAAGGTATTCTGGTCGTTCTTCTTCACGGTGATCTCGGTCGTGCTTGGCTATTTGGTGAGTATCCCATTGGGCATTCATGCTGCGGCCAACAAGGATTCGCGATTCGACCGCATCAGCACGGTGGCCCTTTTCATCCTCTACTCGATGCCCAACTTCTTCATCGCCACTCTGTTGCTGATGTACTTCGCGAATCCCGACATGATCGCTTGGTTCCCGGCCTCGGGTGTGGAACCGCTGCGCGGATTCGCGCCCGATGCGGGCTTCTTTAACAAATGGGCCGCAAGATTACCCTATCTCGTGCTGCCCGCCATCGCCTACACTTATGCCACGTTCGCGTTCCTGTCCCGCATCATGCGAAGCTCCATGCTGGAAATCGTGGGGCAGGACTACATCCGCACGGCCCGTGCCAAGGGACTCTCTGAGCGCACGGTCATCTATAAGCATGCGCTGCGCAATGCACTGCTTCCGATCATCACGGTGTTCGCCAACATCTTCCCCGCTGCCATCGGTGGGTCGGTGATCCTGGAGGTCATCTTCACCATTCCGGGCATGGGCAACGAGGCGTTCTCGGCCATTGTCAATCAGAACTACCCGATGATCATTGCGGTGATGACCATCTCAGGTGCACTCACACTGGTGGGCTATCTCGTCTCGGATGTGCTGTATGCCGCTGCGGATCCGAGGATCAGTTATTCGAAGTGATTTCAAGGGTGAAAATGGAAAATGGAGAATTGAACATGGCGGAAGCAGATGGTAGGGATTTCCCCCTTGCCCCCTGTCCCTCGCCCCTCGTCCCTAAAAAGTGATGGAAAAACAGTTCAGTTTCAGCGCGTATGCCTGGGGGCAGTTCAAGAAGAACAAGCCCGCCTATGTCTCGCTGTGGATTCTCGGAATGCTGGCGATTATCGCCATACTTGCGCCTGTACTGGCCAACGACCAGCCGCTCTTTGCGAAGTACAAGGGCGAGGTGATGTTCCCTGCCTTCTCTTTCAAGAAGTCCTACGAAATCAAGGATGCGAGCGGAAAAGTGGAGCGCATACAGCCCGACATCGCCAAGTGGAAGCAGATGGAGCTGGAGGCCGTCATCTGGGCGCCTGTGCCATACTCGCCCAGCAAATCCGACTTCCTGAACTCCGACTTCAAAGGCCCGGGTGATCCTCAGAAATTCCGCAATGAGAAAGGCCAGATAGTGGACATGCCCGCGCGCTTCCGCCACTTCCTCGGAACAAACAAAAAGGGCGAGGATGTGCTCTCGGGCCTCATCCATGCGGCACGGGTCTCGCTCAGCATCGGCATCATCTCCATGGGTATTGCCACGCTCATCGGCCTTGTGCTCGGGGCACTGGCGGGCTACTTCGGTGACAATCGCCTCGTGACCACCCGTGGCCGCTACTGGACGTTCATGCTCGGACTGATAATGGCCTACTTCTACGCCTTTCAGGTGCGGGCCGATGTGCTGGCCGATGCGGTGGGAACGGGCAGCGGTGCGCTGATGCTGCAACTGGGCATCAGTCTCGTTGTGTTCACTGGCGTGGCAGCGGTATTCTCGCTTATCGGCAAGGGAATAGGGATGCTTCCCCTTCTGAATGCCAAAGTGAACATTGCGGTGGACAGCACGGTGTCTCGCCTCATCGAGATCCTGGTGTCCATCCCCACGCTCATCCTCATCCTCTCGCTGGCGGCCATCGCCAAGCCCTCAATGGTGAACCTGATGCTCATCATCGGCCTCACGGGCTGGACGGGCATTGCGCGTCTCACCCGTGCGGAATTCCTCAAGATCCGCAGCCTCGAATACATCCAGGCTGGGCAGGCACTGGGCTTCTCTGAGACGCGCATCATCTTCCGCCACGCGCTGCCCAACGGCATCGGCCCCGCGTTCGTGGTCATTGCGTTCGGGGTGGCGGGGGCCATCCTTGCCGAGTCGAGCCTGTCGTTCCTTGGTGTGGGCGTACCGCCTGAGCTGGTCACGTGGGGTTCGTTGGTGAACAGCGGCCGTCAGCAGTTCTCGGCATGGTGGCTGGTCATCTTCCCCGGCATGGCGATCTTCATCACCGTGGCGGTCTATAACCTGCTGGGCGATGGACTGCGGGATGCGCTGGACCCGCGGTTGAAGAGTTGATGAATGCCATGGTGCATTTATGTCTGAGGCCATAACTGATGCGGAATCAGGTGAATCTACATTTCAGGTGAACATCACCGCCTTATCTTGCGCCTCCTGTAAAATCGTAAGCATATGGCGCACCCCAAGTACCCCCACCTATTCGAACCCCTCGATCTCGGCTTCACCACGATCCGCAACCGCACCCTGATGGGCAGCATGCACACAGGACTGGAGGAGGCCAAAGACGGCTATGCCCGTATGGCTGCATTCTATGGCGAACGTGCCAAGGGTGGTGTGGGCCTCATCGTCACGGGTGGCATCGCGCCAGATGTGGCAGGGTGGACATCGCCTTTCGGTAGCCGATTGAGCAACAAGAGAACAGCCGAAAAGCACCGTGTCATTACCGAGGCTGTGCATGAACATGGGGGCAAGATCGCCATGCAGATATTGCACACGGGCCGGTACGGCTACCACCCTTTCTGCGTGGCCCCCAGCGCAGTGAAATCGCCCATCAGCCCTTTCAAACCTTGGGCTTTGAGCAAGCGCGGCATCAATCGCAGCATCTCGCATTTCGCAAGGGCCGCCAAGTTGGCGCAGTTCGCAGGCTATGACGGAGTGGAGATCATGGGGTCGGAGGGCTACCTCATCAACCAGTTCATCGCGAAGCGCACCAACTTCCGAAAGGATGAGTATGGCGGCAGCTACGAGAACCGCATCCGCTTCGCGTTGGAGGTGGTACGTGCAGTGCGTGAGGCCGTGGGCCGTGAGTTCATCATCATCTTCCGCCTCTCGATGCTCGATCTAGTAGAGGGCGGTAGCACGTGGCCGGAAGTGGTGCAACTGGCGAAGGCATTGGAGAAGGAAGGGGTGAACATCATCAACACCGGCATCGGGTGGCACGAGGCACGCATTCCGACCATCGCCACGATGGTGCCGCGCGGAGCATTCACATGGGTGACGCGCAAAATGAAGGGCGAAGTGAGCATCCCACTCGTAACCACCAACAGGATAAACATGCCTGATGTGGCAGAGCGCATCCTTGCCGATGGCGATGCTGATATGGTGAGCATGGCGCGGCCGTTCCTGGCCGATGCCGATCTCGTGATAAAAGCCGAACAGGGCCGCGAGGACGAGATCAACACCTGCATCGGCTGCAATCAGGCTTGTCTGGATCATATTTTTCAGAGAAAACTGACAAGCTGCCTTGTCAATCCGCGCGCCTGCCACGAGACGGAATTGAACTATCTGCCAACGAAATCACCCAAGAAGATAGCAGTGGTGGGTGCTGGCCCAGCGGGACTTGCGGCCTCCACAGTGGCGGCAATGCGCGGCCACAGCGTCACGCTGTTCGATGCCGACAGCGAGATAGGCGGGCAGTTCAACATCGCGAAGCAGATTCCCGGCAAAGAGGAATTCTACGAGACCATCCGCTACTTCGGACGTCAGATAGAGCTCACTGGCGTTGACCTGAAACTGAACACACGTGCAGATGAGCAGATTCTCGCGGGCTTCGATGAGGTGATCCTCGCCACAGGCATCAAGCCCAATATCCCACATATTGATGGCATAGGCCACAAGAAGGTGATGGGCTACCTCGATGTACTTCGCGACAAGAAAGAGGTGGGGAAAAAGGTTGCCATCATCGGAGCGGGCGGCATCGGTTTTGATACGGCCGAATACCTGAGCCACAGTGGGCCGAGCACCTCGCAGAACCTTTCCGCCTTCCTCAAAGAATGGGGCATTGATGAGAAGAATGAGGCCACTGGAGGCATCGAGGGCATCACCCCGCAACCCGAGCCTTCACCCCGTGAGATCTTCCTGCTTCAGCGAAAGGAAACCAAGGTGGGCGCGGGCCTCGGCAAGACCACCGGCTGGATCCATCGCAGCGCACTCAAGAACAAGCAGGTGCGCATGATGAACGGTGTGAGCTACGACCGCATTGACGATCAAGGGCTGCACATCACAGTGAACGGCAAATCTCAGTTGCTGGAGGTGGACAACATCGTCCTCTGCGCTGGGCAGCGCAGCAACACCGAACTGCACGACAGCCTCAAGGCCAAAGGAGTTAGCGTTCACCTCATAGGTGGGGCAAAACTCGCAGCCGAGCTGGACGCCAAGCGCGCCATAGATGAGGGCAGCAGACTAGCCTCCACACTGTGACCTGATGTGATTGCTACTTTTGCCACCCTAAAAAACAGACATGAAAAAGTTTCCACTGCTTATCATTCCCGCCTTGCTCATTTTCCAATCTTGCTCACAGCAACCCGCTGGCGAAACCACGAGCAATGATGCGGAACCTGTTGACTCCATTGCCGGATGGTACGGAGAGGAATTCGAGATGGAAGGCGTGATACCTGCGTCAGACCTGCTCGCCCTCAAAGGAGAGGATTTTGAACAGGAATATGTAGTTGAGACAGAGATCCTGCACTCATGCCGCAAAAAAGGCTGCTGGATGAAGGTGGACATGGGAGAGGGCAACGAACCCATGCGTGTATCCTTTCTCGACTATGGTTTCTTCGTGCCGTTGGTCTCTGATGGGCGTGCGGCAGTAATGAAGGGCAAGGCATACATCGACACCATTGATGTGGAAATGCTCCGTCATTTTGCTGAGGATGCCGGACAATCAGAGGAAGAAATCGAGGCCATCATCGAGCCGGAGATCGAATGGAGCTTTGAGGCCACTGGCGTTTACATCCGCTAAGTCATTTCTCAGCTGAGTGAAGTCCCCAAGGCCAGTGCTGACCTTGGGGGCTTTCTTTTTCTGGAAAGTTGCTTGATGGCATCAACAGCTCACTTTTAGCGCTTCTCATCGGAGTGGATCGCGGGTCACAAAAAAAGTTCATCCGAGCAGTTTCCAAAATCAAAGAATCATCTACATTTGCAGCCCCAAACGCGAGAGTAGCTCAGTTGGTAGAGCACGACCTTGCCAAGGTCGGGGTCGCGGGTTCGAATCCCGTCTCTCGCTCCAACAATTGCAAAGTGAATCCTCCCAAAGCGGAGGATTTTCTTTTTTCGGATATTGCGTCCACTAATGCCCGGATGGTGAAATCGGTAGACACGCGGGACTTAAAATCCCGTGGCCATTGCGGCCGTGCGGGTTCGACCCCCGCTCCGGGTACCATTAGAATGTTCAACTGAACCTGCTCTGCAGCCGCTTCCTCGGCTTCACCTCGTTGATGTTGAACGTGAAGCGTATCCGCTGCCAGTAGTTCTCCGTGAGGAACTCCACATTGTTCTGCACATCGCTGGTCAGGAGGAAGGGGAAATGCACAGCCAGTATATCGGGAATGAGGTTGACACTGGCCCCGAACTCCGCGAGGAAAAGTTGCGAACCCGGGAAGGCCGAACCCGTGTTGCTGCTCACGCCTACGCTCAGGAACAGCTCCAGCGGGATTTTCCTATAGATGGTTGAACTCAGGTTCAGCGCCATCAGCCAGTCGTTGCTCTGCCCTATGTTCATGTAGGTCTTGAAGCCGCCATCGGCCTCGATCATCTGCTGCGCGAAGAAGCCCGTGGTCTCGTATCGGCCGAGGAACGCTCCTTCATACAGGTAATCCTGATAGCCTCGGTGCCCGCCCATTCGGAAGTTGTAGAGGGGAGGAAGACCGTCACCTATCGCCACTCCCGCGAACAGCCGTGCCCTGAAACCTCGGCTGCGTCTGTATGCAAAACCATAGATGGCCTCCAAGCTCAACTTTGAATCGAGTTCCAATTGCTGATAATCGAATGTCACTCTCGTGCTGTGCGGCTTGAAAGACTGACGGAAAACGTAGGTGAGTTGAGGGATGACCATCTGATCTGATGCGCTGTTCTCCCTGATAAAGTAATTAGCTCGCAGACGAATATCATGCGTCATGTTCAACCGCTTGTTCCTTGGCTCAAAGTGCAAGCTTACCTCTGGCCTGATGATGTTCCCCGGCAGATAAGGTGAGCTTGGCGACAGAGGGAGATTGAATCGTTGCCCTTGAATTCTAAACCTCACCTGTGGACTTCCTGCTGTAGGCTGGAGTGTGTAATGAATGTCGGCCATGCCAGTAAGCCCATTGCTGCCGAAGGCATACATCGGCATCACCATGAAGCTGAACTTGTTCTTAGGCAGCATATCGTTGTAGAACGCCATACCGAGCATGAAGCCGTCATACTTGTTGCCACCAAGCACAGGCGCGAAGGCGAACTGCCGCTTGGTCGGGTCTTCAAGATAGGCAAGCAGATGCGGCCTGATGGGCCTTCCCCTCCTTGGGCCGGGCACCAGCATCCTGTTGTTCTTGATGTTTACATCGGGGAAACTGCCCTCCACGTCCAGCTCCACGGCATCGCAACCGTCACAGGGCACGTTGAGCCATTCAGAACGTCCCTTCCCCTCGGCCCAATGCGTGCTCTGCGTTTTTCCCTCCTTCATCACAGAAACGGGCGCGGGCACGGCAAGGCTGTGGCGTTTCCTGCGCACCTTCACGCGCAACGAATCGCCCTTGTGCCTCACGCGGGTCAGCGCATATTTCACCTTTTCATCCGAACCGACAACCCCATCGAAGAACCACCCCAGCGAGTCGCCCGTCACTTCCATCGCCACCTTTCGGAAATCCTCAGGATAGGGATGCCTGTACTGCCACTCGCGGAGATAGCGGTGCATCAGCGTGTCCATCTTTTCCTCACCGAGGTAGTGCATCAGATAGGTGAACACGGCTGCAGACTTCTGATAAGCGATGGTGCCGTAGTTGGTGGATGTGAACTCAGGCGCGGGGGTCTCCATCGGCTGGTCGGTGTTCTGCCGGGCCGACATGCGGAAGCCCAGCAGGTTCAGGTCTTTATGCTCCAGTTCCTTTGCCCCCAGCAGCGTGAGCGCAATGCGGAACAGCCCACCATCGAACAGCGACTCGCGCAGTTTCAGCCCCGGGTATATATGATGCATGTAACGCGCCTCGATGAAACTGTTCATGCCCTCGTCCATCCACGGGTGCTTCCGCTCGTTGCTGGCCAGCATCCCGTAGAACCAGTTGTGGCCCACCTCGTGCATGATGACCTCCTCCAGCCCGTATGCGTTGCCGCTCTCCCCGATGATGGTGATGTTCGGGTACTCCATGCCCCCGCCCTCGCTCAGCACCCCGTCCACGGCCGTCACGTGGTTGTAGGGGTACTCGCCCACCTTCTCCGAATAGAACAGCGTGGCATCGTTCAAGTATTCGATGGAGCGTTTCCAGAGGTCGGCCTCGTTGTTGGTGAACATGGCCCAAGTGGTCACCCTGCGTCCGCTGGGCATAGCCACCTCACCTTTCAGCACATGATATCGCTTGTCGGCAAACCATGCGAAATCATGCACCTTCTCCTGATGGAAATGCAGAGTTTTCGTCTCCGATGATGATGGCGGGAAACTCAGGTCGCGGGTGTCGAATGTGTCGATGGCCTCGGTCTGGCGCACCTTCTCATAGAGCCATTGCAGCTCTTTTTCACCATTCACGAGGTCGCCCGTGGCACCGACCACGTAGTTCTTTGGTAGCGTAAGATGCACGTCATAAGTCCCGAATTCAGAGTAGAATTCGCCCTGGCCGAGGTAAGGCATCGGATGCCAACCCTTGTGGTCATAAACTGCGGGTTTGGGAAACCACTGCGTCACCTGATACGCCTGCCCCAGGTGACCGAGACGCGAGAAGATGCCCTTCGGAATCTGAACGCGGAAGGGCGTGGAGATGCGCACCGTGCCTTTGGGCGGCAGCGGTTCGTTCAGCAGGACCCTGATGATGTCCCTGTACTGCTTGTGAGGCGCGGTCTCCAACGATTTCCCGTCCAATTTCCAGTCCAGACTGTCGATGTGGCCCCTGTCCTCCATTTTTGAGAAGAAGAGGGAAACGTCTCCGTCCTCGCGCATCTGCCTGTCCAAGGCCGATTTGCGCTGGTACGCATTCGGCCACAGATGGAACCAGATGAAGTGCAGCGTGTCGGGGCTGTTGTTGGTGTAAGTGACGGTCTGGAAAGCATGGAGGGTGTGACTTTCGTCATCCAACCGCACATGGATCTCGTGGTCGGCCTGCTGTTGGAAATAGCTCGTCTGAGCAGATGCCACGATCGGACAAAGTGCAACAAAGAGCAACCACCTCATAAGTAATCGTAAGTCTGGGATCATTAGCCAGTTCAAGAACGGACGAAGGAACGGAAAAGAGGGCTGAACATTGTCTGAACACATCATCGTCAGCCCATCACCGTAAGTCCGTCAAATGCAAGCCTGATGTTCTCTGGCAACGCTGCCTCCACCTCCGCATGACAGCCCAGCAGATGGCTGATGTGGGTGAAGTAGCCGCGCTCAGGGCCGATCTCGGCCATCAGCTCCAGCGCATCGTTCAGGTTGAGATGGGAATGGTGCTTCTCGATGCGCAGGGCGTTGAGCACCACCACCTTCGAGCCGCGCACCTTCTCCAGTTCACCGCTGTCTATGGTTTTGATGTCCGTGAGATAGGTCAGACCCCCGATGCGGAAACCCGTGACGGGCATCGCGCCATGGTGGGCGTGGATAGGAATGACCTTCACCCCGCTGACATCGAACGGTTCGTCCGCGATTCGCTTGAAATGCACCATCGGTACACCGGGGTACTTCTTTTCGGAGAAAGCGTAACCGAAAGTCTGCCTGATGGCCTGCTCGACCTGCTCGGTGGCAAACAGCGGCATGTCGATGTGCTGCTGTAAGTTGATGGCTCGGATGTCGTCCATCCCCATGATGTGGTCGGCATGTTCGTGGGTGTAGAGCACCGCATCAATGCGCTCCGTGCCTGACCGAAGCATCTGCTGGCGGAAATCGGGGCCGGTGTCGATCACCATGCTTACCTCCCCTACCCTGACCAGCACCGAGCTTCGCAAACGTTTGTCGCAAGTATCATCGCTGCGGCAAACCGCGCAGCTACATCCGATCACGGGCACCCCTTGCGAAGTGCCTGTGCCGAGGAATTGGAGGGAGACCCTTTCTGCCATTCGACAAACTTATCCCGACTGAGCTGCCTTTTCAAAAGTTTTCAACCTGAAAGCACAGCCCGTGACCCAGCGGGTACTTTTGACTTCTCAAAAAAATCCACTTGAAATGGCCGATATCGAGCGTCTCCAATCCCTCTGCTCACAGACCAGACGCGACATCGTGCGCATGGTGCATGCAGTGAATTCCGGCCATCCGGGCGGTTCGCTGGGCTGCACGGAGTTCTTCGTGGCCCTCTATCACGAGGTGATGCGCCCAGATGCAGAGAACTTCAGCATGGACGGAAAGGGTGAAGACCTGTTCTTCCTGTCGAACGGACACATTTCGCCCGTGTGGTACAGCGTGTTGGCCCGTTACGGCTATTTTCCCGTCAAGGAACTTTCCTCTTTCAGAAAGCTGAACACAAGGCTTCAGGGCCACCCTACCACCCACGAGGGGCTGCCGGGTGTGCGGATGTCGAGCGGTTCCTTGGGCCAAGGGCTGTCGGTGGCAGTTGGTGCGGCACAGGCCAAGTCGCTGAGTGGGGACAATAAGTTGGTCTACGTGCTTATGGGCGATGGTGAACTTCAGGAGGGTCAGGTTTGGGAAGCGGCCATGTATGCTGCTGCCAAGAAGGTGGACAACCTCATTGCCACGGTGGATGTGAACGGCCGTCAGATCGATGGTGACACGGACGATGTGCTGCACATGGGCGACCTGCGGGCCAAGTTCGAGGCGTTCGGATGGAATGTGTTCGAGAGCAATGGCAATGACCTCAGCGACCTCATTACTAAGCTCAACGCCTGCAAGGCCGCCACAAGCAAAGAAAAGCCCGTCATCAACCTGATGCGCACCGAGATGGGCCAGGGCGTGGATTTCATGGTAGGAAGTCACAAATGGCACGGTGTAGCGCCCAATGATGCGCAGCTTGCCGATGCCCTCGGTCAATTGGAGGAGACCTTGGGAGACTATTGAAAAGGATTTTCCGTTGAAGGGGCACGACCTTTGACCCAACGACCCCGACCGTGAGAAGCCTTCACCACCATACCGCCCTTCTGCTGCTGTTGTTCTTTTCGGCAGTTCCCGCAAGTGCACAGCAGAAGCCGGCCGAGCCGCTCAACCGCATCCTTTTCGTGTTTGATGCCTCTCAGAGCATGTTCGGAAGGTGGGAGAGCGGGATGAAGATCGACATCGCCAGGAAGCTGCTCAACGAACTGTTGGACAGCCTTGAACAGGTTGATAATCTAGATCTTGCGCTCAGAGTTTATGGTCATCAAAGCCAGTATGTGAGCAGTACCCAGCGCGACTGCAAGGACACGCGGCTGGAGGTGCCGTTCAACAGTGGGGGCGCGGCCGCCCTCCGCAAGCGCATCAAGACCATCCAGCCCAAGGGCACCACCCCTATCGCCTATAGCCTGGAGCAGACCGCCCGTGATTTCCCGCCCTGCCCTCGGGACCTGTGCCGGAACATGATCATCCTGATCACCGATGGCATTGAGGAGTGCGATGGCGACCCCTGTGCGGTCTCAGCCGCATTGCAGCGCAACAACATCATCCTCAAGCCTTTCATCATCGGGGTGGGCCTGGACCTCGACCTCATAGACAGTTTCAATTGCATGGGCAACGTATTCGATGCTAGCAATGAGGAGGCGTTCCGAAGGGTGCTCAATGTGGTGATCGCGCAGGCGCTCAATCCCACATCCGTACAGGTCAACCTGCTGAATGTTCACGGTCAGCCTGTGGAGACGGATGTCAACATGACCTTGTACGACCTCAACAATGGGCGGATGCGTTACAATCTGATGCACACCCTGAACCACCGGGGCTTGCCTGACACGCTCACCATTGATGCGCTGGCATCCTATCGCATCAAGGTGCATACGCTACCTGCGGTGGAAAAGGACAGCGTGGTTCTGATACCGGGCATTCACAACGTCATCGGCATCGATGCCCCACAGGGCGACCTACTGCTGAAGGTCAAGGGCAAGCACGACTACAGGTATCTACAGGCTATTGTGCGGCAGAAGGGTGAGATGCAGACGCTGAACGTGCAGCCTTTCGACCAGAAGGAACGCTACCTCGTAGGGCGCTACGACCTCGAGATCCTGTCAACACCGCGCATCCTGATCCCCAATGTGGACATCAACCAGAGCCATACCACCACCATCGAGATACCGCAACCGGGAATGGCCCACGTGATGCGCAAGAGCAAGGGCACGGGCGACATCTTCCTCCGCACCGAGAACAACGGCCTGCAGTGGGTCCACAGCCTCAATGATGAAGGAACGAGCGACAGCGTGGTGCTGCAACCGGGAGACTACAAGGCCGTTTTCCGCCCGATGGGTTCAAAGCGCACGTTCTATACCGTAGAGAAGGATTTCAACATCCAGTCGGGCAGGTCGCAACTTGTGGAGCTGTTCTGAGCGCAGCATCACTGACTTGCCACAACAAACTACTCGTTATCAAACAATTATATCTGAACTGTGTGCCACGCGAAGTGGATGGCGTCATCCTGATTCGAAGGTCGCTCCGGTGGAATACTTCTACGAAACGAGACATAATCTGATAAGGCGGTCCAGAAACATCGAAACTACTGACAAGTTTACTTGCCAACGGCCCAGTGAGGCCGTTATCGTCATCATCTTCAGCACATGTTCAAATGAGAGGCTTAGGAATAACCTTCACGAGAACTGCGCGTTTGAGCCTGGACTTCAGCCATCAGCTCACCACAAAACTCAATGACTGTGATTGTGGTCGTGACCCTCGTGGTTGTGGTCATGATGGTCATGCCCGCCAGCAACTTCATTGACCACGCCTTGAATGCGGAGAACTATGGGCTCCTCAGAGCCATTGGAGGTCACCGTGACGGTCTTCTGGAAGTTGCCTACACGCTTGGTGTCATACATCACCTTGATGCTGCCCTTCTGGCCAGGAGCGAGAGGCTCGCGAGACCACTCTGGAACAGTGCAACCACAGCTCCCTGTAGCATTGGTGATGATCAGTGGCTCAGTTCCCTCGTTCACGAAAACGAACTCGGCCCCACCATCCGTGTGCTTATCGATGGTCCCGTAGTCGTGTACACTTTTCTCGAACTTGATCTTAGCGCCAGCTTCCTGCGCAATAGCAGCAACTGTCGGGGCAATGGCAATGATGAGGGTAAGGAGATGCTTCATCGCAAAAAAAGTTTTGGTTGTGAATGAGGGTGGCAATGTCGGAATTTCGCGCCATACAGAACCTGAGAGGCGAATTAAGTGTTCAATCCTCGGTTAAAATTTGAAGAACAACATGGCCGAACAACTCAGTTTGACAGATGAACAGTGGCGGGAACGGCTCACTCCAGAGCAGTATCGTGTGCTGAGAGAGCATGGCACGGAGCGGCCTTTCACGGGTGAATACGACCTTCATTTCGAGAAAGGTGTGTACTCGTGCGCTGGCTGCGGCAGTGTGCTCTTCACCTCAGAATCGAAGTATGACAGTGGATGTGGCTGGCCCGCTTTCTACAGCAAGGCTGAGGAGGGCAAGATCGTAGAGCGAGTGGACAGGAGTTTCGGGATGATTCGCACGGAGGTGCTCTGTGGCAATTGCGGAGGGCACTTGGGTCACCTCTTCCCCGATGGCCCCAGACCCACAGGCATGAGATACTGCATCAACTCTGCGGCACTCGACTTCAGGGACGTTGATGGCAAGGGAGATGAGCAATGATGCCACAGTGTTCACTTCCAGAGTATCGGAACACCGTAAGCTTCGAACTTGCTGTCCTTGGTCACTACAGTCATGCGTTCATCAAATGCTTGTGCAATAATTAGCCTGTCAAAGGGATCTTGATGGTGGAATGCAAGCGTGGCATTTTTCAGCAAATGAGCATGAGTGATGGGCAACAGGTCGAAGCCGGATTCCCCGACTACACCAAAAATATCAGCGAGAGGCATTTGAAATTCCAGCCTTCCAAGCGAATGTTTTATCGACATCTCCCAGAGTGAGGCCATGCTTACGAAGCAACGATTTGAACGGCTTCCAATCTTTAGGCGAACAGATTCAGGAAGCATTTTGCTGTCAAGGACAGACCAGATGACCACATGGGTGTCCAAGAGCAGTTTCATTGCATGTACTCCTCAAAGCCGGGAATCGGGTCATCGAAATTCTTCTTCATCTTGATAAGTCCCTTAGCGAGGCCGAAACGAACTGGCTTCCGTTCATCTTTCTGAGGTTCTTTTTCAACTTTTTCCTTTTCCCTTTGACTGAGAAAATCAATGAAATCTGCCACTTCTGCCTGTAAATGAGGTGGAAGGGCCGACAGTTTGGAGAGAATCTGTAAATCACTCATGGCTCAATACATTGAAGAGTACGAAGGTACGCGTTGAAGCGCGATACCTGCGGATCAAGCCAGCCCCGCCCCCTTCTTGATTTCCTCCACTACCTCGGGATCCAGCAGCGTGCTGGTATCTCCGAGGTTGGTCACATCCCGTTCAGCGATCTTCCGAAGTATCCTCCGCATGATCTTGCCTGAGCGGGTCTTCGGCAGTCCTTTCACCACCTGAATCCTGTCGGGCTTTGCTATGGGGCCGATGATGTCCGTCACCGTGGCATTCACTTCTTTGACGAACGCGTCCATGTCCGTGGGCGGCTCATTGCAGATGACGTAGGCGTAGATTCCCTGTCCCTTGATGTCGTGTGGGAACCCAACCACAGCTGTCTCCACCACGTTCATATGTTCGTCAATCGCACTCTCTATCTCGGCAGTGCCGAAACGGTGACCGCTCACGTTCAGCACATCGTCCACACGGCCCGTGATGCGGTAGTAACCGTCCTCGTCCCTGCGGCAGCCATCGCCTGTGAAATACATGCCGGGATAGGTGGCGAAGTAGGTCAGGCGGCAGCGCTCGTGGTCGCCATAGGTGGTGCGCAACATGCTGGGCCAAGGGAACTTGACGCATAGATTGCCTTCAATGCCGTTGCCATGCAGCTCGTTCCCTTCAGCATCCACAATGCAGAGCTGCACACCCGGCAGTGGCAGTGTTGCGAAGCTCGGCTTGGTCTTGGTTATGCCTGCGAGGGGCGAGATGAGGATGCCGCCCGTCTCGGTCTGCCACCACGTGTCAACAATGGGGCAACGGCCTTTGCCGATATGCTCATGATACCACTGCCACGCCTCCTCGTTGATGGGTTCGCCAACAGAGCCGAGCACCCGAAGCGAGTCCAGTTTGTAAGGTTTCACAAAGTCCAATCCTGCGGCCTCCAGCGAGCGGATGGCCGTGGGTGCGGTATAGAATATGTTAACCTGGTGCTTATCTACCACCTCCCAGAAACGCCCTGCATCGGGGAAGGTCGGAATGCCCTCAAACATCAGTGTGGTGGCACCCGCCAGCAACGGGCCATAGACGATATAGCTGTGGCCCGTTACCCAGCCGATATCGGCCGTACACCAATAAATCTCACCCTCTCGATATTGGAACACATTCCTGAAACTGTACTCCGCATAGACCATGTAGCCCCCACAGGTATGCACCACACCCTTGGGTTTGCCTGTGCTGCCACTGGTGTAGAGAATGAAGAGCATGTCTTCGCTGTCCATGGCCTCTGCATGGCATACGGCATTCACCTTTTCCAGCTCTTCGTGCAGCCAAACATCACGACCTTCCTGCATGGTGACGGCCTCGCCCGTTCTGCGCAACACAATGGACTTCTCAATGCTGGGACAACTTTCAAGTGCTTCGTCCACAATGGATTTGAGCGGGATGGTCTTCGCGCCACGATAGCCGCCATCTGCCGTGATGATGATGTTGCACTGCGCGTCCTGAATGCGGTCTGAGAGCGAACGTGCCGAGAAACCCGCGAAGACCACCGAGTGTATGGCCCCGATGCGGGCACTGGCCAGCACAGCCACTGCCAGTTCGGGTACCATCGGCAGGTAGAGGCAGATGCGGTCACCTTTCTTCGCCCCGTTGCGTTGGAGCACATTCGCCATGCGGCAAACACGGTCGTGCAACTCGCTGTAGGTGATGTGCTGCGCGGCCTCGTTCGGGTCGTTCGGTTCCCAGAGAATGGCGGTCTGCTCGCCACGGGTCTCCAGATGACGGTCGAGGCAATTCTCAGTGATGTTGAGTTTTCCACCGATGAACCACTTCACATCAGGCTTTTTGAAATCCCATTCCAGCACCCTTTCCCATTTCCTCTTCCAGACAAAAGATTCAGCCTGTTCGGCCCAGAATACCTGTGGGTCGGCCACGCTTGCGGCATACTGTTCGTTGTACTCCTCGAATGTGCTGATGGTCTTCATTGGCTGTCGTGTCATGCACCTCAAAAGTAGGGGGATGATTCCGAACCGACCCGAAACAGGGTTTTTGATCGGAATTTCATCAGCACTGTTGCAGGACTGAAAAAAGCGTACATTTGCGCTCCCAAAATTCAAGGCAATGGCTAAGAAAGGAGACCGCATACAGGTCATCATGGAATGTACAGAGCACAAGGACAGCGGCATGCCCGGCACCTCGCGCTACATCACCAAAAAGAACCGGAAGAACACGCCCGAGCGTATCGAGCTGAAGAAGTACAATCCCATCTTGAAGAAGATGACCGTTCATAAAGAGATCAAATAAGCTGAGTCATGGCAAAAAAGACCGTAGCAACACTGAAGACCGGAACAGGACGTGACTTCACCAAAGTGGTGAAAATGGTTCGTTCTGAAAAAACTGGTGAGTACAGCTTCAAAGAGGAAGTGGTACACAACGACCACGTGAAAGACTTCCTCGAGAAGTAATTCCTTCATCGTCTCAAATGAAAAGCCCTTTCCGCGATCGGAGAGGGCTTTTTTCTTTTTTGCCGAGCACCGCACTGCCCACTGACGCTTGTCCCCTTTTCACAAAATATCGACCATGGGCATCACTGCCCTGCTTCTGTGCCTGCTGGCCTACGGGGCAGACAGGTCGGACACGGCAATGGTGCTCGGTGCATTCACCGGTCTTGGTGCGGTTTTCCTTTTGCAATGGGCATGGCTGTCGATGAGTCCGTGGAATCTGCTGATTGCCGGGATGTGTCTCCGGATGCTGTTGCTTTTCGCCATGCCGGCACTGAGCGAGGATGCCTTCCGATACCTGTGGGACGGCCACTTGACGGTTCAGGGCATTTCTCCTTATCTCGCTCCTCCCGCTGAGATGGCAGGTGCGGTGTCCCCTCCCCTGTTCGACCTGCTGAACTCCAAGCCGTATCACAGCGTCTATCCACCGGTCTTACAAGGTGTGTTCTCACTGGCCGCCCGGCTGGGGGGCGACTCGGTATTTGGCGGCATCATCGCGTTGCGGTCAGTCGCCATCATTGCAGAGCTGGCATCACTCCTGCTCATGCTTAGTCTGCTGCGCACATGGCGACTTCCAGAGCGCAACATCATGCTGTATGCACTGAATCCGGTGGTGATCGTTGAGTTCACTGGCAATCTTCACGGGGAGGTTTTCATGGTGCCATTCCTGCTGGCGACCTTGCTTCTGCTTCATCGCGATAAGTGGCATTGGGCGGGCCTCACCCTTGCCGGAGCAGTGGCGACCAAACTGCTGCCGCTGATGTTCCTGCCCTTCCTCCCAAGAAGGATCGGATGGTCCCGCACAATGCTCATCACCGCTATGGTGGCAGGGCTGGTATCGGCCATGTACCTGCCATTCGTGACCGCGACCTTGGTGCAGGACACGCGTGATACACTGGGGCTCTACTTCGCCAACTTCGAATTCAACGGGTCGGTCTATTACCTCATCCGGGAGTTCGGGTTCTGGTGGAAGGGCTACAACATCATTGGGCTCACAGCAGTGTGGCTGCCTCGGCTGGTAGGAGCGATCATCCTCTACATGGCTTGGCGCGACCGCGATACACGTGTGAAGACCATGCCCCGGCAATGGATGGCCGCTTGGGTCACCTACTACCTATTGGCCACCACTGTCAACCCTTGGTACGTGGCTGTACTGGCTGCATTCGTGCCGTTCACACGTTACAGATTCGCATTGGTCTGGGTGCTGCTCGTACCCCTAAGTTATCACGCCTTTGGACCGCAAGGAGTAGAAGAAGACCCATGGCTCATAGCTGCGCAATACCTGCCAGTGATCGGGTGGATGGCATTGGAAACAGGGCTCCTGATCCATTGGCAACGGTGGTGGGCCATTCGTAGGGCAAGGGTGAAGGAGCAGCGGCTATTACCCCTGCTCCGTGCGGGTGAGCGCATATTGGAAGTGGGAAGCGGTAACGGGGCGCTGACCAGATTACTGCGTCAGTCACAAATGAAGGTCACGCCATTGGACATCCGCCAAGGCTCCATTTTCAGCGATGTGCAACCATTGGTCTTTGAAGGAAAGTCATTCCCATTCACGGACAAACAGTTCGGAACCTGCCAGCTCATCACCATGCTGCATCACACGACAGACCCCGAACAGGTCATCTCGGAGGCGGCAAGGGTGGCTGAGCGTGTCATCATCATGGAGGATGTTTTCACAACAGAATGGCAACGCCAACTCACCTACCTGACCGACAGCTTGGTGAACTGCGAGTTTCACGGCCACCCACACACCAACCGAACGGAGCAACAATGGCGCGAAACCTTCGATCGGCTGGGGATGAATATCGAGCACTTCGAAAAATACCGGTTCTTGGGTCTGTTCCGACAAGTGACCTTTGTGCTTTCCACAAAAGAATGAGAATGTTGAATTCGGGGACATGCTGACGTTCGTCCTCCACGCATTTTTGCAACAGCACCATGCATACCATCGAACCGCATTACAACTGGCGCAATTTCTATACGGCTGAGGACGACCTCCGCTCACCCTTCCACGGGCGCGAGTACAGCGAATTCGAGTTCAGCGAGGTGCTCTACGACCATGTGCTGCATCCGCAATGGGACAGCTTCGGGAGCACCACCCTCTACCTCAAACTGCTATATGCAGACTACGCGGGCGGATACGCCATCATCGAGCTCATCGGTGAGTGGAACGACCTGCTGTACAACGACATCATGACCTTGAAGCGCGACTTCATCGACCATCTCATCCACGAGGGCATCGACAAGTTCATCCTCATCGGTGAGAATGTGCTCAACTTCCACAGCTCTGACGAGGAGTATTACGTGGAATGGTTCGAGGATATTGAGGACGGCTGGTTGGTGGGCCTCAACTTCCGCCAGCATGTGCTCGATGACATGCGCGATGCCCAGATAGACTGGTACATCAATTTCGGGGGGCAGTTCGCGTCATTGCCTTGGCGCACATTGACGCCTATGGACCTGTGTGAACGCGTGAACCTTCAAATGACCCGCAGGCTGGGTTACTGAAACAGGCTCAGAACTTGAAATTCCAAGTTACGCTGGGCAGGATCGGGAAGATGCTCACCTGTCGCGCCTCGATGTTCACAGACTGGTCTTCCTCACTCACCTCGGTTACGAAGTAGATGAAGAACGGATTCTGGCGGCTGTAAACGTTGTAGATGCTGAAGTTGAAGGTGCTCTTGAACCTGCGTTCCCGCTTCTGTCGGGGATTGAAGGTGGCACCGAGATCAAGGCGGTGGTAGTCGGCCATGCGGAAGCTGTTGCGAGGACCGAATTCGCTCACGATCTGACCATCCACGAAGTATCGCGCCACTGGCACCGTGAGGGCCATGCCCGTGCCATAGACGAAGATGGCCGATACCGACCAGCGGTCGTTGATGCGGTAGGAGCCCACAAATGAGAGGTCATGCCTGCGGTCGTAGCGGGCCGGGAAACGCTCTCCGTTGTTCAGGTCGGGAAACATCCGCCATGTCCATGAAAGCGTGTAGCCAAGCCAGCCCGTGAGCTTTCCTCCGTTCTTCCTCAAGAAAAACTCAGCCCCATATGACTCACCGTCACCGAAAACCAGGTTGTTATCGGGGTTGTCCAGTATGTTATTGCCCGGAGTGAAACCATCTTTATACTCCACCTGATTGTGCATCAGCTTGTAATAGCCCTCCACGCTCACCTCGAGCTTATCGTCAAAGAAATTGTGGAAATAGCCGGCCGCCCACTGATGCCCTTCCTGCGGGCGAACGATCTCGGTGCTGGGCATCCAAACGTCCGTGGGCAACGACACTGAGGCCAATGATGCCAGGTGGATGTACTGGTAGTTCATCGAGTAAGATGCCTTCAGCGAGTTGTTCTTGCCCAGCATCACACGGCCCGAAATACGTGGCTCAGGAAAAATGTAGGTCTTCACCTCCTCGCCACGGGCATAGCTCACAGTGTCCTCTACACGCGTGCCGGAGAAATCCTTGATGTAACGGTCGAACGGGCCCACATGTGAGAAAAGAGATGCGCGAAAACCAGCGTTGATGCTCACCCGCTCGGAGATGTCCCAGTTGTCCTGGATATACACCGCAGCCTCATGGGCATGGTAGCGCACCGTGGGGCCGAGATCGAATTGCGTATCGCCAGAGCGCGCAGAGACATTGGACGGGGTGAAAACGTGATAAATGTAGTTGGCACCAAACTTCACGTTGTGCCGGATGTCAGGAAGCCAGTTGAAATCGGTCTTGGCATTGATGTCGCGGATGCCCGAGAAAAGGCTCACATCGAACTCCGCCTGCCCAGCCCCGAAGGTGAAATCGTAGTCACTGAAGATGAGCGATGTGTTCTTGAACAGCTTGGGGGAGAAAATGCGGTTCCACCGCACCGAACCGGTAGCATTTCCCCATGCGATATTCGCATTGAAACCGCCCTCGCTGTTGGAGAAGCGGAACACATCCCGTCCGAAGTAGCCGCTGGCGTAGAGCCTGTTCTTGTCGTTGATGATGTAGTTGACCTTGGCATTGAGGTCATAGAAGTAATAGAGCGTTCCGGCAAAGGGAGAGTCCTCATTCACAAAAGCCGCTGTGAGCAGTCCCGCGTATGCAAGTCGGCCAGACGCGATGAACGATGCGCGGTCCTTTACAATAGGGCCTTGCAGCGTGAGCCGCGAGCTGATGGCACCGATGCCGCCCTCCATCTCAAACCGCTTCATATTGCCATCCTTCATGCTGATATCAAGCACCGAGGCCAGACGGCCACCATACTGCGCAGGCATGCCCCCCTTGGTCAGCTCCATGTTCTTGATGGCATCGCCATTGAAAACGGAAAGGAAACCGAAGAGGTGCGACACGTTATAGACAACGGCCTCATCAAGCAGAACAAGGTTCTGGTCGGGACCACCACCGCGTACATACAGACCCGCATTGCCCTCACTTGCCGATTGCACACCGGGCATCAGCTGCAGCGTCTTGAGAATATCGACCTCGCCCATCAGCGCAGGCAGCTCCTTCACTTGTTGAATGGGTATCTCAACGGTGCTCATCTTGGTGCTGCGCGTGTTCTCGTCCCTGCGCTCGCCCTTCACTACCACTTCATCTTTCGTAAATCCAGATGGCTGCAGCTCAAGGTCGAGCTGTGTGCTGGCCCGCAGGTCAAGCTCCTGCTCCAGCGTCTCATATCCCAGAAAAGAGACCTTGAGTGTGTATTTACCCTCAGGCACCGTGAGCGAGAAGAATCCGTAGAGGTTGGTGGTGGTGCCTTTCATCAGCGGCTCCACAAACACATTGGTGGCAATCATCAGCTCACCGTTGGTGCCATCCTTCACCGTGCCGCTGATAGTGTACTTCTGCTGCGCAAAAGAAGCGGTGGCTAAGACAAGAAGAAGTGTAACCGTGGAAAGGAGACGGAGTTGTGCCGAAAGGCTCATCGGTAAGAAATGATTCATCAGGGAGTCAGGGAACACGACAATTGCAGCTATTGTTCGGAGCCGCGCAAAAGTAGGGCCGTACAGGCGGGAAACGATGGCCCCGATGGATCCGGGATAATTTCAGTTCATCCTCCTTTCCGTGCCTTTCAGGTGTGCGTTCATTCCCGTCCGCTATGACCGGAATGCAGCATCCATGCAAGGGCTCTCCATGGCCCACTGCCCACCTGCGGTGAGGAACTACCTTTGCGCCCCCGAAAAACAAGCATCCATGATCTCTACTTCCAATCTCTCGCTCCAGTACGGCAAGCGCATCCTGTTCGATGATGTGAACATCAAGTTCACCCAAGGCAACTGCTACGGTGTGATCGGGGCCAACGGGGCGGGCAAATCGACCTTCCTCAAGATCCTATCGGGCGAGATAAGCCCCAACACGGGCAGTGTACACATAGAGCCCGGCAAGCGCATGGCGGTGCTCAAGCAGGACCATTCGGCCTACAACGAGAGCACCGTGCTCGACACCGTGATGATGGGCCACACCACCCTGTGGAAGATCATGCAGGAGAAGAACGCCATCTACATGAAGGAGGACTTCTCGGATGCGGACGGCATCAAGGCCGCAGAGCTGGAAGAGAAATTCGCGGAGATGAACGGCTGGAACGCTGAGGCCGATGCCGCATCGCTGCTCAGTGGTCTCGGCATCGGAGAGGACAACCACTACGCGCTCATGCAGGATATCAGCGGTGCGCTCAAGGTGCGGGTGCTGCTGGCGCAGGCCCTCTTCGGTGACCCCGACATCCTCATCCTGGACGAACCGACCAACGACCTCGACCTGCGCACCGTCAGCTGGCTGGAGGATTTCCTGCTCGATTTCAAGAACACGGTCATCGTGGTTTCGCACGACCGCCATTTCCTCGACACCGTGTGTACACACATGGCCGACATCGACTTCAGCAAGATCAAGCTCTACACCGGCAACTACAGCTTCTGGTACGAAAGCAGCCAACTGGCCCTGCGCCAGCGGAGCCAGGCCAACAAGAAGGCCGAGGACAAGAAGAAGGAGCTCATGGAGTTCGTGCAGCGCTTCAGCGCCAACGCCTCCAAATCAAGGCAGGCCACCAGCCGGAAGAAACTGCTGGAGAAGATCAACATCGATGAGATACAGGCATCATCGAGGCGCTATCCCGCCATCATCTTCAAGCAGGAACGCGATGCCGGCAACCAGGTGCTCAGCGTGCAAGGCATCAGCAAGAGCCTCAACGGCCAGCCGGTCATCAACAACCTCACCTTCGAGGTGAACCGTGGCGACAAGATCGCCTTCATAGGCCACAGCGGCATGACCACCTCTACGCTGTTCCAGATCCTGATGGGCGAACTGAAGCCCGACAAAGGCACCTTCGAGTACGGCCAGACCATCACCAAGGCATACCAGCCCAACGAGAACGGTCATTATTTCAACGTGGACCAGAACCTCATCGACTGGCTGCGCGAATTCTCTGAGGACAAAAGCGAGATCCACATCCGCGGCTTCCTCGGCAAGATGCTTTTCAGCGGTGAGGAGGTGTTCAAGTCATCCAAAGTGCTCAGCGGGGGCGAGAAAGTGCGCTGCATGATCAGCCGCATGATGCTCGCCAATGCCAACCTGCTCATAATTGACGAGCCCACCAACCACCTCGATCTCGAATCCATACAGGCCTACAACAACGGCCTCAAGGACTTTGACGGCACGGTGCTCTTCACCAGCCATGACCACCAGTTCGTGCAGACCGTGGCCAACCGCATCATCGAGATCACACCCAAAGGCTTCCTCGACAAGCTGATGACCTACGATGAGTACATCACCAACGACAAGGTGGCCGAGCAGCGCGAGAAACTGACCTGAACCCTGCCAGCACAACCAGACTGCGCGCGGATACGCGGCTTGCCTGCTCTGCTTAGAGTCATACGAGGCTTAGTATCCAAACATGAATTTTGGAAACCGAGAAAGGGCAAGAAGAATCGGCAAAGGCATATCTTTGTTCAAATGCTTTGATTTCCTTTCCATGTACAGACAAATAGAGATAGACCGTGTGAATCTCACCATCATGGGGGTGAAATTCCCTGATATCAATACTTTGGAAAACACCGCCAATGCTATCGGTACAAATATGTTCGAGGGGTTTGAACCTACAGGTGAACTGATACAATTATATCTCGATTGGAAATCAGGTCTCATCTCTGAAAAGCATCTGCTCGAAAAACTGCACGGTCTAAATGGGAAATGAGTACCAGTACATCGACCCCGACCACCAATACACCAACGAGAATGGTGTACTCCTCAATCTGGCGGGCATTGAAGATGAAAAGGTACTTTTGATTTACGAGAGTCTGAAAGTTGCGAAAAGAGTAGAAGAACTGCTCGAAAATCCTCTCCGGATCAAAGACTCAGAATCATTGCTCACCATTCACCACCACCTATTTCAAGATGTATATGCTTGGGCAGGAGTCGTTAGAACAGTAAATATCAGCAAGGACGGAAAGCCATTTTTTAATGGCGAACGTTTTCACGTTGCTTTTCAATACATAGATGCGCTGATCGGTGAGTTCAGGTCAATCCCGAAGAAAAACAAGAAGGCTGTGGCCAGGAAACTGGCGGACATCCTGGACCACATCAATTATCTTCATCCTTTCAGGGAAGGAAATGGACGCACTCAAAGAGAATTCCTGCGCTTGTTGGCATTGGAGAAGAATTTGAAATTGAATCTCAACCCTGCTGACAACGAGAATGTTTACGAACGATACATGCGTGGAACGATAAATAGTGACGTGAGCACGCTGACACAGTTGATCTTTGAACAGATTGAAAAACAGTAAGACCGTGGCCAACCGCATCATCGAGATCACACCCAAAGGCTTCATCGATAAGCTGATGACCTACGATGAGTACATCGCCAGCGACAAGGTGGCCGAGCAGCGCGAGAAACTGACCTGAACCGAACCACCCGCCATGCCCCGCATCATCGCCATAGACCACGGTACCAAGCGCGTAGGCATCGCAGTGACCGACCCCACCCAGACCATCGCCACACCGCTCGAAACGGTGCATGCCAAGGACCTGATGGACTACCTCAAAAAGTACGTGGCCCGCGAAGAGGTGGAGTGCATGGTAGTGGGCGAGCCCAAGCGGCTCAACAATCAGCCCGCACAGGCCGGGCCGGGCGCAGACCAGCTTGCCGCAAGGCTGGCAAAGGCATTCCCCGACATCCGCATAGACCGCATGGACGAGCGTTTCACCTCCAAGATGGCATTCGCAGCCATGATAGAGGGCGGCCTCACCCGCAAGCAGCGGGCCGACAAGGCCACCATCGACCGTGTGAGCGCCACCCTGCTGCTGCAGACTTACCTCCAAAGCCGAGAACGCCAGTTTTGACAACGGCCCAGCGCCCTGTGCATCCCGCGCAAGAGGCCACCCGAGGAACTTCACCTTCCTAAAGCACAGAACCGCCCCGGAACCCACGCCAGCACGGCATTTCCAAAAACGGAAGAGGGCTTCCGTAGGGCGGAAACGCCCTGCCGGTGGGCGGAAATGCACTGCCGTAGCACGGAAACCTCCCACCGCTGAACGCGCCCGCGCAGCTCCCCGTCAGCAACACGCTGCCGGCCAGCGGAACCGCGCCACCGCAAGGCGCAGATGAGCAGCCATAGGGAGAAAATGCGCCACTACTGGACGTATGAGCACAGCCCCACAGCGGAAACGCCTCGCAATGCCCAAAACATCCGACTCAAACATCATTCTCGCTATTTTGGCAGCGTGGAAAACATCATGGACACACCGCCCGCCACAAAGGAGCCACTGCGCGTGAAATCCGTGCAACACCGTGATGCCGACCACTGGGCACTCCTGTTCGAGTACGACCCCAAGAAAGTGGCCGCCATAAAGAACCTGAAAGGCGCCCGCTGGAGCAGGACGCACAATTGCTGGCTCGTGGCCCCCACCCCTCAGAATGGCAGAAAACTCCGGGCCATTTTCAATCTGCCCGACCTGCCACCTACCCTTGTGCAGCAGGAAATGACCCGCTTCCGAGAACACCTGGAGGCTAAGCGCATGAGTCCCAACACCGTGAAGAGCTATGTCGAAGCACTGAAGATATTCCTCACCTTCTTCAAGGACAGGGCACCCGCAGACATCACCGATGCCGATGCACAGCAGTTCTTCCATGAATACGCCCACGGTGGCGACATCTCCATAAGCTACCAGCGGCTCATTGTCAATGCCATCAAGCACTACTATGAGAAACTGGAGAATCGCAAACTGAACATCGAGAATCTCGTGCTGCCCCGCAAACCGAGGCAACTGCCCAACGTGCTCAGCAAAGAAGAGGTGCAGCAACTTCTGCGGGCCTTGGACAACCTCAAGCACAAGGCCATGCTCTGCCTCATATACAGCTGCGGACTTCGCAGGTCCGAGCTGCTCAACCTCAGGTTTGAGCATGTGGATAGCAAACGCGGGGTGCTCATCATCAAACAGGCCAAGGGACGGAAAGACCGCATTGCCCCGCTGCCGACCTTCATGGTGGAGATGCTCCGCGACTACTACAAGGAATACCGCCCGGAGCAATGGCTCTTTGAAGGCCAGCGTAAAGGAGAAAGATATTCCGAGCAAAGCCTTCAGTCCGTGTTCAAACAGGCACTGGCCAAAAGCGGAGTAAGAAAACCCGCCACCCTCCATTGGTTGCGCCACAGCTACGCCACCCATCTGCTCGAAGGTGGTACAGACCTCCGCTACATACAGGAGCTGCTGGGCCACCAGAGCAGCAAGACCACAGAGCTCTACACCCACGTAAGCACCAAGAAACTGACCGACATCAAAAGCCCCATCGAGGGGATGGACATCTGAATAAAGTATGTACGTTCGCAACGACAAACCATACATATTTCCCCGAATCGGGTGGGATAAGTATGACTGCGCAGTCTTGCAGTCATACCTATAAACGAGTTACCTGCAAGGCTATGACAGCACAACCGCATAAACAAATAGACAAAAAATGGACGAAATACTAAGACTTACATTACCAATTTATTTTATAATTTACTTCGGACTTGCATTCGTTTTAAAAAGTGTAATTGTAGCAAGACGAATTGGAAAAAATCCGCTTGTTTTACCAAAAGACGACAGTGCATATGGACTAATCGGCCTTTATTTCAAACTGACACTTATTGCTATGTTTATTTATGTTTTAGCGTATGCTTTTTTCCCGGCTTGGCACGACAACTTTTTGCCAATTATCTCACTTGACAATTTAACTGTGAAATATATCGGTATAGGACTTTTGACAGTCGCACTTGCTTGGACAATTATTGCACAAGGACATATGAAAAATTCTTGGCGCATAGGTATAGACACTGAAACTAAAACAGAACTTGTAACGACAGGTCTTTTTGGAATTTCAAGAAACCCAATATTTTTTGGAATGATTTTAAGTTTGCTTGGGCTATTCTTTACAACACCAAACGCATTGACAGGACTTTTTCTTGTTTTAGGTTATATTCTTATTCAAATTCAAATCAGACTTGAAGAAGAGTTTTTAACCAAAGAACACGGACAAGTTTATGAAGCATACAAACAAAAAGTAAGACGACTAATATGACATAAAAATGAAAGCCCAGCAGGTAACAGCCGTTTGCCGCAATGGGGGCTGACATGGTTAAATCAAGTGCAGTGCTTCTATCTACATTTGTGCTTGGTTGACAGTGAAGCGCTCCGAAATCCCCCACTGCGGCAAGCGGCAAACCGTTATGCCTCATGCTAAAAAAAGACAGTAAACGAATCAAAATGACAAGACATTTGACATATATTTTTTTAACAATAGGACTTATTTCTTGCGGTCTGACATTGGACAAAAACGAAAAAGTTAAATCCGGAGAGATTGAAATAAGTTGGGGAGACAATTTGCCTGGAGACTTCTCATTTACCAAAAATTGGAACTATCCTGAAGGTGTTTATAAAAATGAATTTGGACAATTAAGTTGTGACGGATTATGCCCACAAGAGATTGACAGAATGAAAGACGAAAATGGTATAATCTACGAAGACTCTTTGACAGCATTTTATAAACTGGTTGACACAACTCACCAATTTCATTCAATTCAATCTGACGCTTGGACTTATGAATGGGCAGGGACAAATTTTGTAACCGTTACTAAGATAAATGCAGACACGACAATTTGCTATACACATAACAACGTAGCGACACACAGTAGTTTAATATTGACAATCATAAAAGACAAGTGCATACCGACCATTGAATTGAATAGTGTTACCCCAACAGGAAGAAAAACATATAATTGCAAGGGCGGACAAATTGAAATAGACGAGGGTTTATGGAAAAAAGGAATTCTAAAGGCTAATTTCGACTTTGTATTTGACCATACCGAGAATCCCAACGAACCTATGTATTGGAAGGGAAAAATATATGCAACGATTGACAACAAATAGAGAAGCACGAAGGCATAACAGGCGTTTGGCAAAAAAGCGGGTTCAGTGCTTTATTGAAGCTTTGTGCTTCGTATCCAGTTCAGTGCTAGCAGACAGTTTAGTGCTTCGAAAACCGCTTCTTCGCCAAGCGCCAAAACGTTGAACGCACCTCCTTTTCAGCGGAATTCAAACAATCTGTAACAGCCTGCGGTGAGCTTGCCGAACCGTCCTCGTTCCTGCATTCCTTCATTCCGCGAAAAGCGGAGGGGAAGGAACGCTGGCCCTGCGGGCGGGATGTTCAAGGAGAGGCCCCGGGCAATGGCCCTCGAAAAACCTGACGGGGAAAAGTGGTGGCCTACTTTGCCCGTGCAGCAACCGACCGATCATCTACTTTAGCCCTGTGCCACAAAGGCACGCTCCGGGTGCAGCGCTGCATCGGGCCAAGATGCACTGAACAGATGTGATGGGAGTGATAAAGCAGATCGGTGAGCTGGTCCGGATACCCGGGCTGATCTTGCTCTTGCGGAGAAGCTACAAGGCCCAACGGCAATTCATGGAGGCGTCCATGCTGCTGGACCTGAGTGCTTTCATCAAAGACAATGAAGGCCACCTGTCGGAAAGCGACATCAGCAAGATGCGGTTCTACTACGGGCTGGCAGTGCCGGTGATCGGGGAGATCTACAAGCAGCTCTGGGCCAGCGGGCTCTCCGATGCAGAGAGAACGACCCTCACTTACCTTGGGGCCGCGACCGGCCTGTTTGATGACTTCTTTGACCAGGACCACGTTTCCCTGCCTCGGCTGAGGAACATGCTCCTGAAACCCGACCTGAATGATGCGAGAAACCCCAAGGAGCGACTGTTCATTCAATTCTATCTGAAAGCATTGGAGCACAGCAATGCCGAATTGATAAAGCAGTACTGCATTGACATCTATGAGGCCCAGGTGAACAGCGTCAGGCAGTCGGACCCAGAGCTGCCACTGGAGGAGATAACCGCGATCACCAAAGAGAAAGGCGGGGTGTCGATTCTGCTGTACCGAGCTGCTTTGGAGCGGGACACCTCCGAGCAGGAAAAGGAGCTGATCCTGCGGATCGGATTTCTGGGGCAGCTGGAGAATGACATCTTTGACATCTATAAAGATTACATCGCAGGCATCAGGACCTTGGCCACCACTGCGAGGTCGTTCAGCGCACTGCGCGAGACGTTCACATGTGTTCTGAGCGAAGTGTACCGCAGCATCGACCGCCTTGATTTCCCTGAGAAGAACAAGAGGAGGTTTGCCCGGCTGTTCTCTGCGGTCGCTTCCAGAGGGCTGGTATGCCTGGACCAACTCCAAGCACTGGAAACCGAGCATCTCAACCTTTCCGACTTCACAAGAAAGCAGCTCATCTGCGATATGGGAACCGTGAAAAACAACTGGAAGTGGATAGGCTATCATACCAAGCACAATGAAAAGCTTTGAGTCCATGAGAAGCGGAGGAAAGGAAGGCCGGCCCCGTGGGCGGAACGTTCATGGATGGGGCATTTTTCGTTAGCATTGCAGCATGGCCATCGTATCCCCTTCCATTCTTGCAGCAGACTTCGCCCGATTGGGCGAGGAACTTGAAATGATCAATCGCAGCGCGGCAGACTGGCTGCATGTGGATGTGATGGACGGGGTGTTCGTACCCAACATCTCGTTCGGTTTCCCGCTGATGGAAGCGATGAAGAAGCACAGCACCAAGCCGTTGGACGTGCACCTGATGATCGTGAATCCGGACCGGTACCTCGCGGATTTCCAGAAGGCGGGGGCAGACTGGCTCACGGTGCATTATGAGGCATGCCCGCACCTGCACCGCACCATTCAGGGCATCAAGGAGCTGGGCATGAAAGCGGGCGTGGCGCTGAATCCGCACACGCCCGTCAGTGTGCTCGCGGACATCATCCACGACCTGGACCTGGTGCTCATCATGAGCGTGAATCCGGGGTTCGGTGGGCAGAAGTTCATCCCACGGGCCATGGATAAGGTTTTCGCCCTCAGGAAGTTGATTGACGAGGCGGGTGCGAAGACGCTCATCGAGGTGGACGGAGGTGTGAACGCCACCAATGCTGTCGGCCTGCGCGACATGGGAGCCGATGCGCTGGTGGCGGGAAGTTTCGTGTTCCGCTCTGCAGATCCCGTGGCAACGATCGCGGAGCTGCGGAAGCTGTGACGATTCAACCCTGACAGGGTTCAGAACCCTGTCAGGGTTGATCTGTCAGGTCAGCCCGTCCAAGTAATCCTGCAAGTAGCTGAAATGCCCGTTCAGTCGGCCATCGCGGCAGATGGTAGCGCGGTGGAGCACCTGCTCAGGGTCATCCCCAAGGAAAAGCGGGATAATGCGCTCCGCAAGGTCGGTCCCGAAACCGGTGGAGGCATCGGTAGGAATCTCGCACGGGAGGTTGTCCACGGCCATGACCGTGATGCTTTCATCTGAGAACGGGTCGGTCTCCATGCCTGAGAACCGACCATAGCCATAGATAGGTTCGGCAATGGTCGAAGCCCTCAGGGTTGTCGGCACGGAACCCTTGATATCGCAGGTGATGTCGGCAATGACACGGATGCGGAAATCATTACGCTTCACATCCTCTTCAGTAAAGAAGCGGCCTGACCGTCCGTCCCAGAAATGCGCGGAGATGAAGATGTCGGCCTTGGAAGTGAATTTTCGGAAAGTGCAATTGAATGATGCTGAATCGCGGACAAAGTCACCGAAGCTGGCGGGCGGTGCGCCATCGCGCTCGTGGTAGTCGAGGATGTCGGCATTGGCCCAGACCGGGTGGTCGTAGTCGTTCTCCAGAAAATCTGCCACACTGACCTCT
Source organism: uncultured Chryseobacterium sp. (assembly GCA_964500205.1). GTDB lineage: Bacteria > Bacteroidota > Bacteroidia > UBA10329 > UBA10329 > UBA10329. The sequence goes on from CAZCNS010000011.1 coordinate 48,707, forward strand.
GTGATGCCTGCAGCCGCAAGGGTCTCGCGCACCCCGTTGGCGACCTTCCCACCGCCCGAGACGATGATGCGCTCGCCCTCCAACCTCACTTTCTCCAATTCGCGGTGCATCTCTTCAATGCCTGTGCAGCGATAGGCGGGCTTCAGGTCGAAACGCCCGGTGCGCCTACCCTGCGCGATCAATGCGTTGTAGGCCCCCACGATGCCCGCGTAGCGTCCGAAACCGAGGAGCCTCCTCCCCTGCCCGTCCGTCAAGGTCTCGTAGTCGATGAGGCGGATGTCGCGCTCCACAATGGCCTTGAGCAATAGTCGGTTGTAGGGCTGCTTCTTGATGGTGTGCGAGAAGAACATCATGGTGCTGCCCGGCACCAGCATGTCGATGGGCACCTCCTTGACCCCGAGAATGAGGTCGCAGTCATTCACATCGTCCACCAGCCCGACCCCGGCCTTTTGGTAAGCTTCATCAGGGAAACACCTGATGTCGCTGCGTTGGGCAATGATGGTCAATTGTGGGAATGTGCCCATCAGGGCAGCGCAATGCACGGGTGCCAGCGCTACGCGCTTATCGGGCGGGGTCTTTCCCTCGCGGATGATGCCTATTCTCATGCTTTGGATTTTGGGGATGCCGCCAAAACTACGAAGCCACCACCTCCCCATCCTCCATATACACCAGCAGCCCTTGCACCGTGGCGTGAACAGCGGCTATCACTCCAAAGCGCGGGTATTCACTTAACTTTGTTCTTCGGAAGAAAGAAAGCCATGCTTGTAGAACGCACAGATAAAGAGATCATTATCCGTTTGCCGGCATCGGTAAATTTTGACGACCTACAGGATTTCTTGAGCTATTCCCGCTACAGGGAACTCACCTCGAACTTCAAGGTGAAGCAGTCGGAGGTGGACAAACTGGCCTCAGAGGTGAACCGAAGCTGGTGGGAGGCCAACAGAGACCGCCTGATCTCGTAGATGGTCTGAGAAAGAAAGGCTACACGAAAGTGATGACCACTCCCGAATTCCTTTCGCTGGTCAATCAGCTCGAAAACGAATAGGTGTGTTGATCTGAACACAACTCTTTTCTTTCTGTGTTTGAGAAGTTTCTGCCACTCTCCCTTCAATTGTCGGCAACCGTGTTCTACACCCCAACCACCTCCCCATCCTCCATATACACCAGCAGCCCCTCCACCTTGGTGTGACCGAGGGCGATGAGCGCATCGCGGTAGGCAGCTATCTGGGTTACGTGTTCGGGGCGTTTCTCCCCGGTCTTGTAATCAACCACCACAGCGCGGCCATCTGCAATGACCACGCGATCGGGGCGGAGCCATTTGCCGCCCGGCATCTGGATATCTGCTTCCTGCCGCACATCGGCACCCTGTGCGAACAATCCGCTCAGCTCAGGCCGTGAGATGAGGGCCGTGATACGCTGTTGCAGCGATTCAGCGTCCGATTCGCGCACACGGCCGTCCTCCACCAGCCTGCCTACCGCCAGCGGCACATCGGCCAAGGTGCGCACATGAGCCAGCGCATCGTGAATCAGGATGCCGTTCTGCCGCGCCTCGCTGTCGCCCCGTTCGGAGCGCGAGGGCCGTGCAATGGCGATGCGCTCGTTCCAGAAAGGGTCGCCCGTGTTGCGCAGCGAAAGGTGAATGGTGGTGTCCGCTTTCGCCTCGGCAGCCTTGCGTGCCTCCCCTACTTCCACGCGGTCATCCTCTGTCCTTACGAAGCCCCTTCGGTCGAGCGACCGGTTCAGAAAACCGATGGCCGAGGAAGTAGGTGTTTTCTGTTCCTCATCGGGCTGCTTAAGCCTGCCGCAAACGTATAGCCGCTCTCGTGGGCGGGTCAGCGCCACGTACATCATATTGAACATGTCCATCAGCGTGAGCTCCTGCTCGCGGAGCAGTGCCGGCTCGAACGGAGTGTCATTGAGTGACGATGTGGCCTTCAGATGCAATCGGTTGAGCGGCTTCGCTTCGGCTTCTTCCACCTCCACCCAAACGCGGTTGCGGTCGGTCTTGGCATCGTAGTCTGCAAAGGGATGAATGACCACAGGGAACTCCAGCCCCTTGCTCTTATGGACACTGAGCACACGCACGGCCTGGGGATTCTCGGTGAGCGCAATGCTCAGTTTGGAACGATGCTCGGCCCAGTGTATGAGAAAGCCCATCAGGTCGTTGCCCTCCTTGCGGGTGAATTCCAGCACGGCATCGAGGAAATAGATGAGGTGCGGTTGCATGGCAGTCGGCATCATCAGATGGCGCAGCATGTCGAACATGGAGTACAGCGGCAATTGCCGCACCTCGGAAAGCTTCAGTTTCGGGAAAAGATCACGCAGCAGCTCCCGCACCGCACCGGCCTTTCCTCTTCCCACATCTGCCAACCATGCCGACACCTCGTCCTCGCGGTCGGTCACCATGCCGAGGTGCTGCACCAACTCGGCCAAGTTGGTGGTGTCGTGCGGCAGGGCGATGAACCGCGCCACATTGACCAGCATTCTCACATGAGGCGAACTGTCTATCAGCAGCGAATCATTACTCACCACACTCAAGCCCTGCGAGATGAGATGCTGCGCCACCTGCACGCCCCGGTCGTTGGCACGGCAGATGATGGCGATGTCGCCCGGGCGGTAACCGTCAGCGATACACTGCCTCACCCATTCCGTTACCATCTCCAACGTGTCGTAGCCGTATTCGGGATAACTTTTCTTACCTGCGGGAATGCGCAGGCAAGCCACCTCCACCCTGCCCCCTGTCTTACCATCAGGAGTCTGCTGGGCCGCACCTTCGTACATCGGGCGCAGGCCCTCGGGCATGTCCTGCATCAAGTCCTCGAAGAGTCGGTTGTTGAAATCGACCACTTCAGGCAAGGTGCGGTAGTTGAAGCCCAGCGGGGTCTCGTGTGTGTCGTGGCGGATGAGGGAGGTCTCACGGTTGTCCAGCGTCCGCGCCATGTCGGGGTCGGCCGTCAGCGTGCTGCGCAGGTAGTCGGGCCTATAGACCGATGGCAGCTCCACGAACTGCTGCACCTCGCCCCCACGCCAGCGGTAGATGCTCTGCTTGGCATCGCCCACCACGAGACAGAGACCTTCTGTGGCAAGGCTTTCGTCAATGAGCGGCAGAAGGTTGAACCATTGGAGCACGTTGGTGTCCTGAAACTCATCCACAAGGAAATGGTGGTAGCGATGGCCCAGCCGCTCGTAGATGAACGGGGCCTGTTCGCGCATCACCACACCCCCGATCAGGTGGTTGAACTCCCCGATGGAGAGCACCTCCTCATCGTCCTGCACTTCACGGGTCAGCGTGGCCATGCGTTCCAAGAGTGCGATGCCATAGACGTTCTTCACGATCAGCCCTTTCACCCTCACCGCTTTTTCAAGGGAAATGATGGTCTCATAAGCCTCCATCAAGCCCGGCACAAGGCTATCCACTGCCATCCTATCGGAACTTTTGGTCTTGGATCCATGCCATTTCCCCTCCTCCAGATTCTTCAGGACAGTGGCATTGGGCAGGGCGAGTCTTCCCTCGGCCACCTTGGCCATGTAGCCAGCCATGCCATTTTTTCCTCCGGAAAAATGCGATACCTCGAGCCCCTGCGCCTCGATGGTGAGGATGACGTTCTGAGCGGTTGTGATGGCCCGTTCCTCATCTTCCTGCAAGGTCTTCTTAAGCCGTCTCCGCAGGGCGATCAGTTCCTCCATACCCACATCGCCCATGGCCGAGAGCTGGAAACGCCCTTCCTCGTTGAAAACGGTGAAGGCCATCTCGCGCAGCACTGAGTCAATGCTCCAGCTCTTCTCGTCCTCGGCCTGTGCGATGGAGAGGTCGATGAGGGCATCGGTCACGCCCTTGTCCTGCCCCACCTGCACCAGAAGCCGGTCAAGCATGACGGTGATAAGGCGGTCGGTGTCCAGCTCGACCTCAAAATGCACGGGTAGCCCGAAGTCCTGCGCGAAGGTGCGGATGACACGGTGGGTAAAGCTGTCGATGGTGCTGATGCTCAGGTCTGCATAGTTGTGCAGCATGCTGCGGAGCACTCGTGCCGCCTTGGCTGCGAGGTCGGTCTTGGACAAGCCGAGGTCTCCGCGCAGCAGCTTTGCCATGTGACCGGATTCGGTTGCGGGGTCAGACAGTTCGCGGAGGGTATCTATGACCCGCGACTTCATCTCCTCTGCCGCCTTGTTGGTGAAGGTGATGGCAAGGATACTGCGGTAGGCCGTGTCGGAATGACTGCCGAGGGCGATGCGCAGGTACTCCCTCACCAGTGTGAAGGTCTTGCCCGAGCCTGCGGATGAGCGGTAGATCTTGAATGGCATGGGGTGAAGTTAGAGTAGTCTGACGGATGGAACAAATCTATCCTCTGTGCATATCCCTACTATCGTTACAATCCCCTTGCCCGCCTCTTCTATCTTTGGCGACCTCATAAAAAAGCAAGGCGTGAAAGTGGACATTGAATTCAACAGGAACGAGGACGTGATGAAGCAGCTCATCTCCAAGATGGAGTCGCGGTTGCAGAAGATCTATTTGGGCGGTGGCCCCAAGCGCATTGAGAAGGAGCATGCCAAGGGCAAAATGACCGCCCGCGAGCGCATCGCAGCCCTCATCGACCCCAATACGGATACCATCGAGATTGGTGCCTTTGCGGGTTATGACATGTACCAGGAACATGGCGGATGCCCTGGTGGCGGTGTGGCCGTGGTGATCGGATACGTATCGGGCAAGCAGTGCATCATCGTGGCGAACGATGCCACCGTGAAGGCGGGCGCGTGGTTTCCCATCACGGGCAAGAAGAACCTCCGAGCGCAGGAGATCGCCATGGAGAACCGCCTGCCCATCATCTATCTGGTGGACAGCGCGGGAGTGTACCTGCCCATGCAGAACGAGATATTCGCAGACAAGGAGCATTTCGGGCGCATCTTCCGCAACAACGCCAAGATGAGCAGCATGGGCATCGTGCAGATATCGGCCATCATGGGAAGCTGTGTGGCCGGTGGTGCGTATCTCCCCATCATGAGCGATGAGGCGCTGATCGTGGACAAGACGGGCACCATCTTTCTTGCTGGTTCCTATCTCGTGAAAGCCGCCATAGGCGAGAATATTGACAATGAGACCCTTGGAGGGGCCACCACTCACTGCGAGATAAGTGGCGTCACTGACTACAAGGCCAAAGACGATGCCGATGCGCTGCGTACCATCCGTGGCATCGTGGACAAGATCGGTAGCTTCAATCGGGCCGGATTCGACCGCAAGGAAACCGTTGTCCCCAAGGTAGACCCCAAGGAACTGCTCGGCATCCTGCCCGAGGAGCGCACCAAGGAGTACGACATGCTGGATGTGATCCACCGTCTGGTCGATGCCTCCGACTTCGAAGAATACAAGGCCGACTATGGCAAGAGCCTCCTTTGTGGTCTTGCACGCATTGACGGCTGGGCGGTGGGCATCGTGGCCAACCAGCGCAAGCGTGTGAAAACGGGCAAGGGCGAGATGCAGTTCGGAGGTGTGATATACAGCGACAGTGCCGACAAGGCCGCACGCTTCATCATGAACTGCAACCAGAAGAAGATTCCGCTGGTGTTCCTGCACGATGTGACAGGCTTCATGGTCGGCTCTCGGTCAGAGCACGGAGGCATCATCAAAGATGGCGCGAAAATGGTCAACGCGGTTAGCAATAGCACCGTGCCCAAGTTCAGCATCGTCATCGGCAACAGCTACGGGGCGGGTAACTACGCCATGTGCGGCAAGGCTTACGACCCGCGACTCATCGTAGGATGGCCCACGGCCAACATCGCGGTGATGGGAGGTGCGCAGGCCGCAAAAGTCCTACTCCAGATACAGAAGGCCACCATCGAAGGAAAAGGCGAGAAGGTGACCCCAGAAGAAGAAAAGGAACTCCTCGACCGCATCACGCAGGGCTACGAGGAGCAAACCTCTCCTTACTACGCGGCAGCCCGCCTTTGGATCGATGCCATCATCAACCCATTGGATACGCGTAAATGGATCAGCATGGGTATCGAAGCAGCTGACCACGCCCCAGTGGAGAAGTTCAATCCCGGGGTGATTCAGACATGAAAAGAGTAAATGGTTCCTGAGAACGATGGGCTTTGTCAAGCCTTTTTTGTGGGTCACATTCCCATGTTGCCGAGCATGCCCATCATGCCGCCAGCCATGGAACGCATCTCGCTCTCGAAAACACCTTCGGCCTTCTCGATGGCATCGTTGGTGGCACTTGCAACCAAATTCGATATCTCTGCACCGTTGCCCGGTTTGACAATACTTTCGGGGATGATGATCTCAGTGATCTTCTTGTTGCCATTGGCAACCACGACCACGCCCTGACATTCCCCACGCACAAACACGCTGTTGAGTCGCTCCTTGGCAGCATCCATCTGCTGCTTCATCTCCTTGAGCTGTTTCAGTTTATCGAACATTCCATGTTGAATTAAAAATCTGCGGCCCAGTGAAAAAGCGCCTCCGTACGGACTGCCCCTGATGCCTCCTGCACAATGCGCTGACGATGCTCTGAAAGCGACTCAACCGTGGACCTAAGCTCAACATCCTCCTTCAACGGGATCTCCATCACCTCTGGGCAACAATCGGCAATAAGTCTGCGAAGCTTCGCGACTTCCAACATCACCTCATCGTTCGGGTCGAACTTCATGACACAAAGTTATTCACCGCGGATGCGGTGCTGCGTATCTATCACTGGAAGATGTCAACAGCTCAAGATCAACAATGCTCGCTTACCACAGGGGGCGATGCCATGATGGCCCTTAGGTAGCGCAATACGGAGAACACAAGAACCGCGAATAGAAGAATGGATGCGGCCTCCACCTCTGTGATCTCCACAAGATGCTCATAAGGCCGCAGCCGCCAGACGATGGCGGAGGGAATGACGGACAACAACAGTAGCAGCTGCCATGGCAATCCAGTAGCGGTCATAATGCTCAAAATGAAAAGGTCGGCCCGCTTCATCAGATTCCATCCACCGCCAGCCCGCTTTCCTTTCTCATAAGGCACCTGAACTGCCGCATTACCATGCTGACAGAGCTGAATGAGCGTATTGCCCGGTCGGAAACCGGCCTCCCTCGCCCGCTCCAGCACCCTTCGGTCTGCAAGGAGGAAATCAGAACCGAAGCGAGGAAGGTTCTTAACACCGAGCAACCTGAGCAACCGATAGTACAGCCCCGAAAAGATGCGGTTGAGAAGCCCACCCCCGGCTGCATTGCGCGCGGCAAGCACCAGATTGGCACCCGATCGCCACTCGGTGACCAGCCGGGGCAGTAGTGCAGGAGGGTCATCGCCATCAGCGGCCATCACGATGACAGCATCGCCATCCGCCTCCAGCAGCCCGACCACCACAGCCCTGTAGGCCCCGACATTCTTGGCAAGTCGTATGCCTCGAACACGCATGTCGGATGATCCCGTTGCGTCTCGGATGCAGTTCCAGGTCCCGTCTGTGCTGCCATCGTCCACCAGCAGCACCTCGAAGCACAGTCCGCCATCATGCCGCGGGGCCAAAGCAGCCTTTACGCCCGAAAGGGTAACTGGCAGCTGTGCTGCGTTGTTGAAGCAGGGAATGATCACAGTGACCTCCGACATGGAGTCAAAGGTCGTTCTCCCAAGGCATTCCCCTGCTGAAACGCGAAGGCCACGGGTAGAGCGCGTTGCCCTCATCGTCCTTCAGCTCACGCACATCCTTTTTGCGGATAGCGGGCGACCCGATGAGGAAGGAGTGGTCTGCCGCGTCCTGCGTCACCGTGGCATTGGCAGCAATGAGGCAATGCGCCCCCACCTTTACACTCGCGAGAATGACCGCGTGAACCCCCACCTGCGTGTAGTCTCCAATGACAGGTGCGGTGGTATCTGTGGTGGGCGGAAAGCGGTCGTTGGTCAGCACCGCGAAGGGATAGATGAACACGAACTCGCCAAGCACACTCCCTTTGGCCAAGTGGACATTGCTGTGCAGGCGGCTGTATCGGCCCATGGTCACATGCCCCTGAAGGTCACTGAACGAGCCGACCGCGCAATGCTCTGCCAAGCAGCAATGCTCGCGGATGACCGCATGATGCCCCGTTTGGAATTTCTCCCCGAAAGAAGAACCCGCGTAGATCACGGAATGACTGCGGATTACCGCCTCCGGCCCGATAACCGTTCGTGGCTGCGTGTAGTTTTTCTCAGAGAAAAAACCTGAGAGCGGCTCACCAATGATACATCCCGGCCCAATGAAAGTGTCGTCACCAATCTCGACCGCTTCATGGATCACCGTGCCGTCACCGATGCGCACATCCCTGCCGATGGTGGCACGGGGGCTGATGCTCACGTTATGGCCGATGCCGCTGTACATCAGTCAATCTCTCTCAGCATGTTGCTGTCGATGAACTCGCGGACGCAGCCCTCGCCACCTTTGCGGTCGAGCACCACATCCACTTCGGCCTTCACGGCATCTACCGCATCGGCAGGACAGGCCGAGACGCCCACCGCACGAATGCAGGCAAGGTCATTCACATCATCTCCAATGTAGGCCACCTCATCCAAGGCCACACCCAGTTCCTTGCACCAGCCGCTGAGCACACCGAGCTTCTCCTCCGGGCCGGCATGCACCAGTTTCACACCGAGCGTCTCGGCCCTGTCGCTGATAATGCGCACATGACTGCTGGAGCTAAGGAACGCCACATGCACCCCCTGCCTGATGGCACGTTTGATACCTAGTCCGTCCTTGCTGTTGAACTTCTTGAAGCTGTCGCCCGACTCGGTGTAGAACATACCGCCATCGGTCTGCACACCATCGACATCAAGAACGAGAAGCTTTATAGTTGATGGTTTCATCTGGTTGATATTGAGACCAAAAGGTTTGGAATACCTGTTGCTCCTTGCGACCTATACAATCTTCCTACCCACAGCCGCAGCAATCGGATGCAGCGTTTTCATCAGGGCACGGAACTGGTCGTGGTCAAGTTGCTGCGAGGCATCGGACTTGGCAGTGGCGGGGGTCGGATGCACCTCGATCAGCAGGCCGTCCACGCCCATGGCGGTGCAGGCGCGGGCAAGGTCGGGCACACCGTAGGCATAGCCCATGGCGTGTGACGGGTCGAGCACCACGGGCAGGTTGGTGTACTCCTTCAAGTAGGCCACACCGCAGAGGTCGAGGGTGAATCGGGTCTTGGTTTCGAAGGTGCGGATCCCACGTTCGCAGAGCATCACGTTCGGGTTGCCGCCTGAAAGGATGAACTCTGCCGCCTGAACGAACTCCTGCAATGTAGTGCCGAATCCTCGTTTCAGCAGCACGGGCTGTTTCGCCTTGCCGCATTTGCGCAAAATGCCTTGATCGTACATCGCCTTGGCACCGATCTGAATGATGTCGGCATGGTCGATGACCTCATCCACCTGAGTGGCATCGCGCACCTCTGTGATAATGCTGAGGCCGAACTCATCCCGCATCCTCCCCAGCAGTTTCAGACCTTCGAGGCCCATGCCCTGAAAACTGTAGGGCGATGTGCGCGGCTTGTAGCATCCCGCCCGAAGCGTACCGATGCCCAACTCGCGGAGCAGTTGTGAGGACTGGCGTATCTGCCCCTCGCTTTCCACAGAGCATGGCCCAGCGATGACCACTGTGTTGCCGCTTTCGCCACCAACAACAGTGCTACCGAAACGCACGGAGCGAGTCTCATTCCGATACTTCCTCGAACTGAGCTGCATGTCGTCCGGGAAAACGAACGACCGCTCGGTGTGGGCTTCCAGTTCCTTCGGCAACGCCTTTTCCGAGGAGCTGTTCACCAACACATGGCGCGTTCCGTCATGGATGAGGAATGCCAGCGCACTCTCGGCCAGTTTCGCGGCCTGTTGCTCATCAACATTCCCTTTAAGTTCAATTATCATTCGCTAAAATCTTTATCTATCAATCAATTGAAAATCGCAAATCGTCCATCGAGCATCCCTTTTCTCACGCTTCTCCTTTGATAAGGTCATTGAACGTGAGCGATCCCACAAGTTTTCCATGGGCATCCACCACTGGCAGGTAGTTGATGGGAATGGGCTGTCTACGGATGAATCCCAGCAGCTCGCGCACGGTGAGCATCTCCAGCACGGCTATCGGGTTACGGTTGATGAGATGCTCGGGATGCAGGGTGTTGAGGTCCTCAATTTGTTTCAGCATCCCGCGTCTGAGGTCAGCATTGCTAACCATGCCTGTTAACAGGCCGCTCTCATCTGTGATGAGGGTGAATCCGAGGCGGATCTTTTCCATGCTGAGCAGGATGCGCTCGGTGGTCAGCCTGTCGGACGGCAGGTGCGGGGTCTCCTCCATGGAGCGCATGAAGTCCCGCACCCGAAACTGCGATTCGGTAATCCCGTTTTTGAGCCGAAGCATGGCACTGCCTACCGTGGCCTCACCGAAGAGGTACGAACCGCTCACCGCACAATAGACACCGAGATTGCGGAGAATGAAGGACACTTCGGGGTTCACTCCACCATCCACATGAACCCTGCGATCGGGAAAAAGCCGCTTGAAGTCTCGTATTCTGCGGAAACTACCCTCGCGAAAAACGCCTCCGCTCTCGCCCGGCACCGTGGCCATGATGAGCGCAAAGTCGCACTGCTGCGCAAAAGGGAGAAACGCCCCCACATCCGTGCCCTCCGAGAAGGCCATTCCCAAGTGCGTGAAACCAGCTGTCGGTAGCACGGCATCCTTTTCGAGCACCTCGAACTGAAGGGTTAGAAAATCCACGGGATTCTCTCGCAGCAGGTCTCCGAAGCCGGATGGCCGGGCTGCAATGAGGTGCAGGTCTATCGGCAGGTCTGTGAGACCGCGCAACGAACGGATATCATCGAAGACCGATGGGTCGTCCTTGCAGTCGATGTGAAGCATGTCGGCCCCGTGCGCCTCCAGATCGCTCACCGTGGCGGCAAGGTCTTTTCGCTGGTCTGCGTAAACGGAGGCGGATATCTTCATGCGGGCGCGGCAAAGTTAGCCACCACATGCCGGCAGCGGTCACGAAGCTTCAGCAGCTTCCCGGATCAGGCTTGCTACCACCCTATCGGCTGGTAGCTTCAGTAGCCCGTCTGTCAGTTCCTTTGGGGAATACCACCTGAACACCTGCGCCTCACGCATCACCTCATCGTCAGAGGGAGCACCGTCAGAGAATAAAAGCTTTGTGTCCTCATTTTTCAGTGCCACCCGATAGTAAAGTGAAAGAATCTGATCCTCTGGATTGAATGCGGATGGTAGATAAAAATCAGTAGTGTAGAAATGGCCTGCAACCGACACATCGACACCCAGCTCCTCTGCAAACTCCCGTATCACGGCATCCTTCGCTCCCTCACCGAACTCAAGTCCACCACCAGGGAACTTGGCATAGACGGCATCACCAATGCGCTCATGCGAAACAAGCACTCGGCCATCCCGCTCAAGCAATCCGTAAACCCTGACATTGAACCTCTCATGATGCATGGTTCCAAAGGAACAACCACATCTCAGTTCAGTTCAAAAAAACGGGGATATCCTCTTTCAGTAGCTCAGAATGATAGCTACGGTGCGATGCACTGTAGGCATAAACCCGCTCCATCAATGCGGCAGGAGGCGAGTATCGCACAACATCGAGTTCCTCACTGAGCGACAGGGCGAGCTGGTCATCGTCAAGCAACTCCTCTGCCCCGACATCTGTCAGGGAGCGGGTCTGGAAAAGAAGGTCTTGGGGTAGAGTAATGGTCTTGGCCATCGGCAGTTTTGGTTTTGTGAACGAGTATTCAACGAAACCTTGTCGGACATATTGCAGACGACCGAAAAAAAAATATCGTCACATCTGACCGATGCCCTCCAGAGCCAGGAAAATCTTCAATGTCTCCACCGCCTCCTTCACGTCATGTACACGAAGAATGTCGGCACCATTCCTCAGTAACAAGGCATGCAGAGCCGTGGTTCCATTGAGGGCCGTGGCCGGTGTGCTGCCGATGACCTTGTTCACCATGCTCTTCCTTGAAATCCCTGCAACTACGGGACATCCGAAGACCGCGAAGGCTTCGAGATTCCTCGCCAATTCATAGTTCTGAGCCAGCGTTTTGCCAAAACCGAATCCCGGATCGAGGATGACGTCCTTCAACCCCAGTTGCCTCAGCTCTGGTATTTTTTTACCGAAAGAACCAAGCATCTCCGCGAGGATGCTACCCTCGGCCAGATTCTGCTGCATGGTCTGCGGTGTGCCGCGCATGTGCATGGCTATATATGGCACATTGGCCGCAGCGGCCACACGCGGCAATTCCCCATCGAGCGCACCGCTGGAAATATCGTTTATCATATCTGCCCCGCATGCCAGAGCCGCATTTGCCACATCCGATCGGAACGTATCAACCGATATAAACGCCTCGGGGAATGCCGCTCGGATGGCCACCAACGGTGGTATCAGGCGGTCACGCTCCTCCTCAGGACTGATGTCTGTGGCACCGGGGCGGCTGCTGTAAGCTCCGAGGTCGAGTATAGCGGCACCGTCCGCCAGCATTGCCCCAGCATGGTCAACAGCGGCATCTGTGCTGCCGAGTTTCCCACCGTCATGAAAGCTGTCGGGCGTGAGGTTGATGACGCCCATGACCAAAGGCTTGCGGAACGTCAGCAGCCTACCTCTGCAATTCAGCGTCCTTATCATTCGGCCAGAGAGTAATTTTGCACCATTGAGAATGGCCGAAATTACTTCCCCGCAAACCAAGCCTGAAACGGGCGCTCAGTTTGACCATGCCTCTTCGGAGTGCCGTGAGGTCTTTGTGCGCAAGATGCGGGACTACGGAGCATCTTGGCGGATACTGCGCCCTTCGAGCATCACCGACCAGCTGTTCATCAAGGCCAACCGCATTCGCAGTCTGGAGGAAAAGGGCGAGAGCCGTGTGGGCGAGGGCATCAGGCCGGAGTATGTGGGTCTGGTGAACTACAGCATCATGGGCCTCATCCAGTTGGAGGTTGGCGCGGCCAATGAGCCAGACCTCGACACAGCGCGTGCGCAGCAACTTTACGACCGCCATCTGTCGGAAGCAAAATCGCTCATGGAGCGCAAGAACCACGACTATGGTGAGGCATGGCGGGACATGCGGCTGAAATCGCTCACCGACCTCATCCTTGTGAAGATTCACCGCATCAGGCAAATCGAGGACAACGCAGGACGAACGGAGGTATCGGAAGGCATCGAAGCCAACCTGCACGATATGGTGAACTACGCCATCTTCGCGCTGATCAAGATGGACGAAAAGGAGCGAGCGGCCTGAGCCACCTCCCCGACCACTGTTTTTTTTAAGTCAAATCGGAAACCGCCTTTCAGGCATCAACAAAAACAACAGACAATGGGCAACATACTGAGATTCATCACAGACCTGGCCCGCTACGCAGTGGGCATCCTCTTCATCTTCTCGGGCATCGTGAAGGCCAACGATCCGCTGGGTTTCAGCTATAAGCTGGAAGAGTATTTCGAGGAATTCGCCAAGCTGGGGCAGTACGTGGGCTTTCTGGAGCCTTTCTTTCATCTGTGCTATGAATATGCCCTTCCACAGGCCATCTTCATTGTTATTTTAGAAGTGGTGCTCGGAGTGGGCATCTTGGTGCGCTACCGTGTGAAACTGATGAGTTGGCTGTTGCTCCTGCTCATCGTGTTTTTCACCGCACTGACATTCGCTTCTGCCTATTTCGGAATCGTGAAGACCTGTGGATGCTTCGGTGACGCCATACCGCTCACCGCGTGGGAGAGTTTCTACAAAGATCTCATCCTGCTGATACTCATTCTCATCATCTTCTTCCGCCAAAAGTCCATCAGCCTCAGCGAGACCAACATCAACGACTTCGTACTGGCTGCGTTCGGCCTGCTGGTCATGCTCAAGATGAGCCACGGGCTGGACTGGTACTTCCCCTTCAATTTCACCCTCGGTGTATTCATCCTCTTCTTCGGCATCAGACTGGTAGAGCACATCAAAGCACCCCTTTACGTCACAGCCCTGTCGTTCCTTACGATGGGATTCTTCACCTTCTACACCTATAGCTACCTGCCTGTGCGCGATTTCCTCGCCTACGCGGAGGGCAAGAGCATCGCAGAGGGCATGAAGGGCGTTCCTGATAAGCTCAAGTACTACTATATCCTGAAGAACAAGTCCACTGGCGAGCTGGAGGAGTTCGAGAAATTCCCTGAGAATTATCAGGAGAAATACGAGTACGTTGAAGCACGGACCGTTGTCGTGGAGAAAGGCGTTGAACCTGCCATCCTCGATTTCTCCATCATCACTGCAGATGGCGAGGACCTTACGGATGATTTCCTGTCCTTTGAGAACTACACCTTCCTCTGGATCAGCTACGACCTTGATCAGTCACTTATTCAGGTGCAACCGAGGGCCAATGACCTCGCCAAGGCGCTGATGGAGGAAGGCCACCGCTTCGTGGGCCTCACTGCCAGCGTGCCCTCCAAGACGTTGGAATTCAAGCAAGCTCACAACACACCATACGAGTACCTATACTGCGACCAGACAGTGCTCAAGACCATCATGAGGTCTAACCCCGGCCTCATGCTGATCCGCGAGGGGGTGGTAATCGCCAAGTGGCACGCCAATGACCTACCGAGCATCGATCAGCTCCGTGCAGATTTCCTCAGACGTTGATCCGACAAAGTTTTTTCTGAAAAAAAGATGATAGACCACTCACAGGTTCAGCTCACTTCCATCGCCATTCACAGGGTAGGCAATCGCCATCACGGAGAGGCTTGTGTTTCTTCTACGCAGTTGGCGCAGCTCGACAGTGAACAGGAGGCTTTGCTGCTCAATTTCCTTCTGAAGCCTTTTGGCAAATGCACCGAGGTTTATCGTTTCGTGGAAATGGCGAACAATGAGATGCCAGCTATTGCGAAAGACATCCTCGACAGTCCCGAGACGCTGCTCGAGCGCTCATCGGAGATACTGGACCATCTTTATGCACAATCAGACCATCCTCACATCAAGGCAGGCGAACTGATGGTGGTGCATTTCAAGACCATGGGTTTCGAGGATGCTGTGGTGGAGGCACTGGGCATCTTCAAGGCCGAGACCCTCAGTCCCTATTTCAAGTTCGAGGAAGGTGAGAGCGGCATGGACCTGACCGAGGATTTCGGGGTGAACGCCAATAAGCTCGACAAAGGCTGCCTCATCATGAACACTGACCACGACACGGGTTTCCGCGTTCTGACTGTCGATGCGAACAACTATGACGCGGCCTACTGGAAGCTCAACTTCCTGGGGCTGGAGCAGGCCAACGACCACCATTTTCAGACAAGACGGCACGTAGAACTTGTGAAAGAGTTCTCGAAGGAGGTCTATGCACCGAACAACCGCACGGAACAGATCGCCTTTGTGAACGAGGCCGTGCAGTACATGCAGGACAACGGCTCTTGGGAGGACGATGATTTCGGGGTCACAGTGCTGCGTAATGATGACCTGCGCAGCGCGTTCAACGACTACCGTGAGCAGTTCAGTGAGCGAACGGGCGTGCCGTTGGAAAACAGCTTCGACATCTCTATGCCCGAGCTGGACCACCAGCGCAGGAAGTACCGCAACCGCATTGACCTTGACACGCGGATCAGCATCAACCTGCCGTTCAGTCCTGACGGGTCACAGCCGCACATCGAGCGGGGCTATGACGAAGAGAAGGGCATGTTCTTCTACAAGGTGTTCTTCAACAGGGAGCAGGTCTGACAGACGTACCTTTGCACCGCAAACCGTCCCATCGCCCCGGTCTCGTACCGGGGAGGAAAGTCCGGACAGCGCAGGGCACCGCACCCCTTGAAAAAGGGGGCATCGGAGGGGTGACCCACCGGTGACGGAAAGTGCCGCAGAAAATTACCGCCCCGCGCTCACGAGCTGAATGCGAGGTAAGGGTGAAAACGTGAGGTAAGAGCTCACGGCCCGGCAGGGCGACCTGTCGGGAGGGTAAACCCTGCGGGCTGCAAGGCCAAATAGGCTGCGACTTTGGGGTTGCCCGCCCCTCGTCCTCGGACGGTCGCAGCGGGTAGGCTGCATAGACGAATGATGGGAACCGTTGCCCACGGGCTCGGTACAGGATCCGGCTTACAGGTTTGCACAAACCGCCCCGTTGAGCGAGAGCCTGGCGGGGCGGCCTTGTTTTATCAAATTCACTTATCGTTAAAAACCCCGTCCTCAGGCACCAAAAAAAACCTGTTCATCCATTATTTTATTCAACTGGTCGTTTTCGTCATTCACAAGGGTTTTTAGGGCTGATGCCCACCCATACAGCCCTATTTTTGCAACATGCGCCCTCTCCTAATGCTCGCTTCACTTGCCATCCTGATGTCTGTGAACATGGGTATTGCTCAAACAACATCTGAACAGCAGCCGAGTGATGGCCGAAGTGACCTTGATGCCGAGCTGGCACCGTTCTATCATGGGGTGGCATCTGGTGACCCACTGCCAGACGCAGTGATCATCTGGACAAGGATCACCTTGCCAGAAGAAGAGGCTGTTGAACTACAGTGGCGCATGGCGACCGATACCCTTTTCAGTAATATCGTAGCGTCTGGCACTGTCATGGCCGATGCTTCTACCGATTGGACAGTGCAAGTGGATGTCACTGGACTCGCTGCTGGGCAGTGGTACTACTACGACTTCCTGCATGATGAGACTCACTCATTGATGGGACGAACGAAGACCGCCCCTGCTGGAGGGATCGAACACCTGAGGTTCGGGGTCGTTTCCTGCTCCAACTATGAGCACGGTCTGTTCAATGCCTATCGCAGTCTCGCTGAGAGGAATGACATAGACGCGGTGCTTCACTTGGGAGATTACATCTACGAATATGAGGTGGGCGGTTACAGCATCAACCTCGATGGCCGAACTCATGAGCCGGTGACCGAGACCGTTACATTGGACGACTACCGCACCCGCTACTCACATTACAGACTGGATGCCGACTTGCGCGAGATTCACCGACAATATCCGTTCATCATTATTTGGGACGATCATGAATCGGCCAACGACTCTTGGGTGGGCGGTGCCGAGAACCATGCGGAGGGAACTCAAGGAGCTTGGATTGACAGGATGAATGCATCAGTTCGCGCCAACGAAGAGTGGCTGCCTATCCGTAAGCCAGACCCACAAGAGTCATTGAGAATCTTCAGGCAATTCAACTTCGGTTCGCTTGCCGACCTATTGATGCTTGATACCCGTCTCTATGGAAGGGATGAGCAGGGACTACCCAATCAGGATCGCAATCTCCTTGGATTTGAGCAACGGCACTGGCTGTATGACAAAATGCTTGAATCGGAGGCGAAGTGGAAAATCCTTGGTCAGCAAGTGATGATGGCCCCGCTTCAGATTCTGGGTATTTCAGTGAACAATGACCAATGGGACGGCTATCCTGGCGAACGTGACAGCCTGTACAATCATATTCTCGAGAACGAGATTGACAACACTGTAGTTCTCACTGGTGATATTCACACGTCTTGGGCGAATGACCTGCGCATATCCGGTGGTGTGTTCGGCAGTCCTACGGCTGTTGCTGTTGAGTTCGTGACAACCAGTATCACCTCACCGGGGTTTCCCTTCTCGGTCGGACAGGGCATCATTCAAAGCAACAATCCGCATGTGCGCTACACAGACCTCACCCGCCACGGATATCTGATACTCGACCTAACCGAAGAGGCCGCGCAGTCTGACTGGTATTACATATCCACCAAAATAGAACCAGAATTCACCACCTCGTATGGCACAGGATGGAAGGCCAACGATGGGGACAACTTCCTCACGCAGGCTACAGCACCGACAGTTGGGGCAGGATACCCGCCTCTTGCGCCATTGTTCGTGTCTGAGGTGGTCGGTGTTCAGAAGCCCATAACTGATGGGATTATCATCGGGGCATATCCGAATCCTTTCGTTGACAATTTAACCGTGCAATTCAATGCGTTCAGGCAGGAACCGGTGAACGCTAGTCTGGTCGACCTCAGTGGCCGTACCGTACTGGAACGCAACCTTGGTAAAGTCTCCAGTGGACTGCACTACCTTGACATCAACGCCTCCTCGCTCGCACCGGGAATGTATATTCTGACTTTGAGGGTAGGAAATGAAACTATGACACGCAATATCATTAAGAGACAGTAACCAAATCACGTTATTTGGCGTTACGATTCACTGCAATGCAGTTTCGGCAGCCAGACTCGCACATCATGACGGTAAACAACAAGGCGTTGATAGGTGATGATACCGTGCTGCTGCACCACAGTGGCCTTGTGAACAAGGATGTCGTACTCGATACCCTCGCCCACATGGAGGATATCCTTGAGGCGGAGCAGGTTGACCGCCAGCGCAGGCGCAAGCTGGTGAATATCGCCATTGAAACTCTTCAAAACCTTCAGATACACTCCTATCCTGATGAGGCCGAAAAGTATCCGGGGCTCACTGATTTCTATCTCACCAAGTCTGATGGCAAGCTGAACATCATCATCGGGAACCTGGTTAGCAATGAGGAAAAAATACTTTTGGAGGATAAACTGAAGAAAATCAACAGTCTGAGCGAGGAGGAAGTGCGCTTCCTTTATGGAGTGATAATGAAGCAGACCGTGGTCAAGTTCTCTGCCAAGGGCGGGGCTGGCTTGGGCCTTATCGACATGAAGAAGAAATCAGGCAATCCGCTAACCTATCTTTTTCAACCCATCGATGATAATGTGACCTACTTCAACCTCCGTATAGAGGT
This sequence comes from uncultured Chryseobacterium sp., assembly GCA_964500205.1. GTDB lineage: Bacteria > Bacteroidota > Bacteroidia > UBA10329 > UBA10329 > UBA10329. The sequence continues at coordinate 67,387 of CAZCNS010000011.1, forward strand.
GGATGTGAATTAAATGCTGTCAGTATCGAATAGGGAAAAGCGCTTACGTCTGCTGAAATAAAAAAGAGGTCGTCCTTAATTGGATCGACCTCTTTCATTTTCTGGTGTGATAGTCTTACCGCTTCAGCAAAACTTTCCTGCTGAACCGCTTCGTGTCGTTGTGAAGGTCGACAATATAGATGCCTTTTGCCACACCCTGAACAGGAAGTCTCAGCTTATTGTGCCCGTCTTGGGCTACGCCTCTGTGATCGAACACGATGCGACCACTTATGTCAAACAGCACAACCTCGAATGACTCGAACTCCTTGGCTGTGAACTCGACCACCAGGTCACTGTTATCCACCTCATAGGCATTGATCAGATCGAAATCGGTAGCAGAGTTGCCACAGGTGACCGCAATGACCTGCGAGTAGTTCTCCTTGCCGTAAAAGTCGGTGTCTTTAAGGCGATAGTACGAGGTACCGCCTAACGACTGGTTGTCGTTCACCATATAGGTAATAGGAACGTTGCTGTTACCAGCCCCCTCGATTACATCCACGATTTCCCAGTCAGTACCATTGCGGCTGCGTTCCAGAGTGAAGAAATCATTATCGATCTCGGAGAAGGTCGTCCAAGTAATCAGCACATTTCCATTATCACATTGTCCTACAAAACGAGCGAGTTCGATAGGCAAAGGGTCTGAGTTGTCGGCCAATGTCCAGATGGGGAAATAGTCCTCCACTCTGGTAAGTGTAAGGGTCAGAGAGTTTGAGCTCGCATTGACTGCTGTACTGTATCTCCAATCACCCCATAATCCACCTCCTACCCATTGGCTGTTGACGGCATCCCAAGAAAGTGGATTGAGGCCATCTGGATCCAAGTGATTGAAGCGTTGCGCAATCAATTGTGTGCCACCTGTCATACTATTACCTGCATCGTTCCAGTCGTCCCCATTAAAACCGAAAGTGACCTGAATCTCTGGATAGTTTGTCCAGTCTGGCTGCCATGAGTCCGATATGGGGTCATAGGTATAATCAGGAGACATTGCATACTTGCCTTGCGCATCATTATCAATGATCCAATAGCGGTCTATCACGCGGTCAGCATTCGGAGCATCAGCCAACGATGATGCACTCTGAGCAGCATTGGTAATGTGGGGCACGTGACGTGGAAAAGTCTGGTCTACCGGAGTAGCAGAAAGCGGAATTCCAGTATTGGCAGGGTCGTCATAGGGAACCAACGGTGTCGGCAGGTTATCCCAAGATGGAGTTCTGTAGGTACTGAACCTCTTATAGTCACTGACATCGCCAGGAGTAATTGGGGTACCCGCACCAATGACGTTATACCTCAGTTCAATGAGGTTTCCAGTAGTGGTCCCAAATGGAATACGGAAGTCTCCTGTTGCAGTGCCCATGTTCCAATTCACGTAGCCGTAGCCATTCTCTGTGAGGTAACTTCCACCCGACAGTATCGGGTTTCCGCCACCGTCAAGCACTCGGGAGCGTGGCGGGGTCTCAGCTACGATAAGACCACCAGAGTTCACGATGGCCGCGGGAACATTTCTTTCAACGGTGAGGGTTCTTGAATTTAAATTGACACCAGAGCTGGCTCCCAACGTAAGAGTTCCAAACACCTTTGCAGCCTCATCCTCAGGCGCGGCCACGTCAACCACCAGCTCCTTGCGTGCTGACCCTGCGAGTCTGAGGTCGAAGAAATGCGTGTTCTCAATGCCGTCAATATCCTGAACAGCACCACTGAACACGACCGTGCCTCCAGAGGCGGCAGTAGGCGTGGCACCAAATACATTAGTGGGGGAGTTATTGACCCAATCCCCATCGAGGTCGATGATAGCAGTGTTGCTTATGACTTGAGCAGAGGCTCCAGTATTCGTGAATCCTCCTCCACTGATCTTCAGCGTGGTACTGGGAGCGAGAGCCAATTTCGCATTGTTGTTCACCACGCCCTGACAGAGACCATTGGAGGTGAAACCAACGATTGCCGAGGCAAGCAGACCAAGATTCCTGAGTATGGATGTCTTCATGTCTTTAATTTCAGATGGCCCGAACGAGTCGGAGCGATTTTCAACGGTGTAAATTTAGCAAGGTTAAATGGCTCATCTCGCCCTGTTGATAACTGAATTAAAATTCAGAATCAGGTCTTCCGCAAAGCATCACTTGTGACAGCTTCTCACCATCTTGCAAAACCGTAGCCATGCGATTTAACTGGACAGATAGAAACTGTGTGTGTATCAGCGCTGATGAAGCACTCCGTGCCATCCGAAGCAGTCGTGAGGTGATCGATCTTGCCGACCCCAAGCGGTTCAGCAACTGTGGTCATCTGGGACCTTGGCACTTCGAGCGTATGGTGGGCCTGGGCATCCGATCGGAATGGTGCAGTTCAGGAAGTGAATCGCTGGATGGCCTTAAAAACTGGCTTGACCGAGCTCAAGACCTTGTTATGGGTTGGTTCGGCTACGACCTGAAAGACCTCCTCGAACAGCTGGGGTCGCGGCATACAGCAGAGACACCGTTTGCCCTGTGCCGTTTTGCAGTGCCTGAGCGCGTCCTGATACTGAAGGATGGAGAATGGCGCATGTATTCCTTCGATGATGCTCCCCCCTTGCCGTTTCCGAAAAATAGTGGTGAACTGAGTCTTGGAAGCACTTATCTCCCAGATAGAGAGCAATATATCACTCAGGTCGAGAGGATTCTCCGACACATTCAGCTGGGGGACATCTATGAAGCCAATTATTGTATCAGAGGCAGCATTAACGAGGCAACAATCGACCCTGCCCTGCTTTTTGAACAGTTGATCGAAAGGAGTGGCAGCCCATTCTCCTGCCGTGTGACCCACAACGGTCTGCATCTGCTCTCGGCAAGCCCCGAGCGATTCATGACCAAAACTGGGCGCAAAGTGGTATCGCAGCCCATGAAAGGAACCAACCGCAGACAGCCAGACAACAGTTCTGCAATGCGGTCACTTGCGGAGGACGCCAAAGAGCGAGCAGAGAATATAATGATCACAGACCTGGTGCGTAACGACCTGAGCCGCCATGCCACAAAAGGCACGGTGCGCGTAGAAGAACTCTGCGAGGTTTATCCTTTTGCCCATGTGAATCAAATGATCTCCACTGTTTCATGCGAATTGAAAGCGGATTCCCATCCACTTGACATCATACTCGGTGCATTCCCGATGGGATCCATGACTGGTGCCCCGAAAGTCAGAGCCATGCAACTCATAGACGAACGTGAGGACTTCGCAAGGGGACTCTTCTCTGGATCGGTCGGTTACTTCACCCCTGAGATGAACTTCGATTTCAACGTGACCATCCGCAGCATTCTCTACAATGAACAGACACAAAAATTAAGTTTCCCTACAGGAAGTGCCATCACATCCGCATCGGATCCTGAAAGAGAATTCGATGAGTGTATGCTCAAGGCAGAAGTCACTCTTAAAATCCTTCAAGACCATGTTACAGGAAATTGAAAAATCTCTGCGTCAGCTTGGGGTAACCAATGATGACACGTTACTCGTGGCCGTAAGTGGTGGATCGGATTCCATGGTGCTGCTACATGGGCTGCGGCATCTCGGAGTAAAGATCGCAGTGGCACATTACAACTACGGTTTTCGGGGAAATGAATCCGACCTTGATGAGCAACTTGTCCGGTCGGTGGCTGAACAATTCGGTGTGAAGTGCCATGTACAGGGCTTTATCGACTCGAAGATATGCCCCAAGCCAAGCCAGTCAATGCAAATGATGGCGCGCTCATTACGTTACGATTTCTTCAATGACCTCATGGATAAGCATGGCTACATTGCGACTGCCATGGCCCACCATGCCGATGACAGAGTTGAAAGCCTGTTGATCAACCTGCTTCGAGGAACAGGAATCAAGGGAATGCAAGGCATGCCTGTCCGGTCGGAAAGGTTCATCCGGCCTATGCTCTCGGTCAGGAAGGCGGAGATCACCTCGTTTGCCCAAGAGCATGGGGTTGCATTCAGAGACGATTCTTCCAACTTCAAGCCCAAGTACCTAAGGAATAGGATACGACTCCATCTGCTCCCGATGCTCAGACAGATGAAACCTGAGACCGATGATCTGCTTCAGCAATTCACAGAGCGCGTTGCCAAGGTGCTTCCCGACCTTGAGACGTGGTCCGAAAAGACACGGGAACAGCTGACCCGTACCGAAGATAATTGTCTGCTTATCGACCGCAATGTGCTACGTGAAGTACCCAGCCCTTTTACAGCACTTCACAGCATATTACAACCATTGGATTTTTCATCTGCACAGACCCTTCAACTCATCTCGCCAGACCTTCCAGGAAAAGGAAAACTTAAGAGTAAGACCCACGTCCTCTACCTCGAACCCGAGGTGCTCAGAGCGGTTTCTAAGGATGAGTTGGACTCTTTTCCTGGCCTGAGTATAGTCACACGGAAGCGTAAGAAAAAGGAGGTGTTGGACATGGGTACACAAACGATAGTGATAGATGGTGATCTGTTCGACTTGGATACGTTGAATATTCGAATCTGGGAAAAAGGTGACCGATTCCACCCACTTGGTATGAAGGGCCGGAAAAAGGTGAGCGACTTCCTGATAGACAAGGGATTATCCAGATATGAGAAAGACCGCCTCTGGGTGATCACCAGCAGAAAAGAAATCGTTTGGGTAATCGGTCACAGAATGGACGACCGGTTCAAGGTGACCGACTCGACAACCAAGGTTACGGTGATCAGCATTTGTGATGACCTTTCATGTGAGTGAGGCTCGTTTTTTTTATTGCGTCCTCTGAAGAGACGATTAAAAATGTTTCTACCTTTGCCGCCCCATTTAGGGTACCATAGCTCAGTTGGTAGAGCAACGGACTGAAAATCCGTGTGTCGCTGGTTCGACTCCAGCTGGTACCACTCCCGAAAGGGGGTCGCCCCAAGAAATCGGGGCGACCCCTTTTTTTTGTTCTGAAAAGAACCCAGCATCAACCTTGGATGTTTTTCGCCAAGGCTCCTTCTCACGACCCAAGAATGGCAAGGACAGCATTTGAACGCTTCACGCTTGACAACGGCCTGCGGGTCATTGTACACACGGACGACAGCACCCCGCTCGTATGTCTGAACGTGATGTATGACGTGGGATCGCGTGACGAGGATCCCGACCGCACCGGGTTCGCACACCTCTTTGAGCACCTGATGTTCGGGGGGTCGGTAAATATCCCGAACTACGATGGCCCGCTACAGGAGGCAGCCGGTAGCAACAACGCCTTCACGAGTACCGACATCACCAACTATTACATCACGTTGCCTGCTGAGAACGCGGAGACGGCTTTCTGGCTGGAGAGCGACCGTATGCTGAACCTCGCATTCTCTGAGAAGAGCCTGGAGGTGCAGCGCAACGTGGTGATAGAGGAGTTCAGACAGAGGTATCTCAACCAGCCTTACGGTGATGCCTGGCTGCTGATGCGTCCGCTGGCCTTTACCACGCACCCGTACAGCTGGCCGACCATAGGCAAAGAGGAGCGGCATATCGCTGAAGCCACGATGGAGGATGTGCGGGCTTTTTATGGAAAACACTACGTTCCGAAAAATGCCGTGCTTGTGCTGGCAGGCAATATCACTACCGAGAAGGCACAGGAGCTTGCCGAGAAATGGTTCGGGCCAATAATCAAAGGTGAAGCCCCGCTGAGAAAGCTGCCGGTAGAGCCGTTACAGACAGCCGCCCGCAGGCTGGAGGTGACGCGCACTGTACCGATGGATGCCATCTATATCTCATTTCACAGCACAGCGAAAGACCATCCCGACTACCCGGTGTGGGATCTGATGTCCGACCTATTGGCGAAGGGCAACGCATCGCGCCTGTATCGCAGACTTGTGAAGGAGAAGGGCATCCTCAGTCAGGTGGGGGCCTTCGTATCGGGCGAGAAGGATCCTGGCCTTTTCACGGTTGCAGGATACATCTCGCAGGGAGTAAGCGTAGAAGAGGCAGAGCAGGCAATATGGCAGGAACTTGAGCTGCTGCGCAAGGAGCCGATTGGCCAAAACGAGCTACAGAAGGCCATCAACCAGTTTGAAGCACAGCACGAGTTTTCACAAATGAACATCCTTAACCGCGCCATCGGCCTCGCATACCATGAGCTGATGGGCGATGCAGAACAGATCAACTGCGAGTTGGAGGGCTACCGAAAGGTCACTGCCGAACGAATTGCCAAGGTGGCCCGTAAGGGCATTATGAAGGAACGCAGCTCTACACTGGTTTACAGGAGAGCAGGCATCTAAATTTATGCTCTGCTTTTTTTTGCGCTATAACAAATGAACAAGACCCTCGACCGCAGCATAGCCCCACCCTTCGGAAAGCTGGGACATTTTGAATTGCCTCCCACTGCCACCTACGTCCTAAGCAACGGCATCCCGGTGCATATCATCGAGTCCGGAAGGCAAGAGGTGATGATGGTGCAGGTGGTGATGCCCGCAGGGAAGGCAGCGGGAAAGCGCAATCTCGTGGGAGCCGCAACGGCAGCATTGATGGAGGAAGGCACAGAACTGCGCAGTGGTGCGGAGATGGCCGCCCTCATAGACCAATACGGAGCGCAATTGCAGGGCGAGGCCGACACGGACGAGACGGCCGTGACCCTCTACACCCTCGCCAAGCACCTCGCGCCTACCCTCGACCTCCTCTCAGAAACCGTGCTGAGGCCAGCTTTTCCAGAAGGTGAACTGACCATCTACAAGCGTAATCAGCAACAATCTGCGCTCGTGAATGAGCAGAAGGTCGGGCACTTGGCGAGGCGTGCCTTCCTTGGCAGCATTCTCGGAAAAGACAATCCACTTGGAAGAGGATCGCACCCGAGTGATTTTGAGACCATCACCATCTCAGATATCAAAGAACATCACCGATTAAGGCTGAATGGGAACATCGCCCACATCATCGTGGCCGGACGAACAGATGAGCGGACAATAGACCTGCTCGAACAGCGTTTCGGAACTATGAAGAGGAATCTGAACATATACAGGGCCGGTGACTTCGAGCTGCCGGCCAGCGCACGATCGACTATTGCAAAAGACGGTGCGGTGCAGGATGCCATCCGCGTGGGCCGCGTACTTTTTAACCGAGAACACCCCGATTTCGTGGGGATGCAGGTGCTTTCCACTGTGCTGGGCGGCTATTTCGGTTCGCGTCTCATGGCCAACATCCGCGAGGACAAAGGTTACACCTACGGCATCGGGGCCAATCTGATCGGGCTTCGTGACACCGGATACCTGACCATAAGCACCGAGGTGGGGTCTGATGTGCGTGATGCTGCGCTAAGGGAGATCTTCGCGGAAATGGCCGCACTTCGCGTGAAACCGGTACCTCAAGAGGAACTTGATACGGTTCGGAACTACCTGATGGGCATGATACTCAAGTCAATGGACGGGCCATTCTCGCTCGCATCCAAATGGCGCGGCTACCTGAAGCATGGGCTTGATGTCAGTGCGCACAATGACACCCTTTCTCAGATAAATGCCATGACCCCACAGCGACTGCTCGATCTTGCCCGACTTTATCTCAGAGAAGAGGACATGACAGTGGTCACAGCAGGCAGAAAATAAGCCGGTCGATCGGCAACTAAAGCGGCCTTGTTCCGTTGTTGTATGCGGACATTAGTCCCGATGGCGCGATGGTTAAATAGTACCTTCGCGCTGCCGAAACGCACTCGGCCCCAATGACCCGATTCAGGAAAATCGCACTGAAAATCCTCATGCCCCTGATGCTCCTGCTGGGCCTCAGCGATGCAAGGGCAGTGCATATTATCGGGGGAGAGATCACTTGGACATGTGAGGGGAATGGTCAGTACAGGTTTTTCCTTAAGCTGTACAGGGACTGCACAGAGAACACGTTCATCAACCCGAACCAGACGCTTCAGGTACTGAACAACCCGAACCTGACCTCCATCCCCGTTACCCTTCAATCTCAGACGGACATCACACAACCGGGATGCGGTGTGGCCTGCAACGGTGCGCAATCGGGACAGGTGGCCGTGGAAGAGTTCATTTTCGCCTCGGAGTTGACGTCACTTGGAGGAGTGCCGCCTGTAGACGGGTTCATTTTCGTTTTCAATCAGTGTTGCCGGAACACCGTTCAAAACTTGGTGAGTGCAGACAACTACACCATCAATTACCGCGCGACCATGTATCCGTTGAACGGCATGGACAGTGCGCCCTGCTACGACAGCAGTCCTCAGTTCGAGGAGCGCCCCTCAGCCCTGCTTTGCACAGGATATACACTCAATTACAACAGCAACGCCACCGATGTGGATGGTGATTCACTTGCTTACGCCTTTGTTGCTGCCCGTCATGAGCAGGGCAATGTTCCCTATGAACCCGGCTACACATTTGAGACCCCGCTGCCGGGGCCAGGAGTCAACCCTACCTACCAAGATGTGACTCTCGATCCCATTACCGGACAGATGGTGTATCAAGCACCGACAGGGCTTCAGGGAAGATGGAACTTGGCGTACGCAGTGAGGGCCTATCGCTGTGGTCAGCTCATCTCGGAGAATATCCGCGAGATGCAGGTTTACATTATCCCCTGCACCGAACCGAATAATGTGCCTCAGGTGCCTGAACCCGTATGGACCTCACCAGCCGGAGCATCCGGGTATGCCATAACAGTGGATGCCGGTGATTTTGTGAGTTTCACGATCACTGGAACAGACAATGATCTGATCAACGGGAACCCACAGCAGCTCAGTTTCGATGCCAGCGGTGTGCAGTTCGGTGCTGGATTCACGAACGAGAATGCAGGATGTCTCATTGCACCTTGTGCCACGTTGGGCAATGGTGTCCCCCCCTCGGTCACAACAGGAACGGTTGAGACGCTTTTCGAGTGGCAGACCGAGTGCCAGCATGTTGCCGTATTCGACCAATGCGCCAATTATTCCAACACCTACAATTTCATCTTCAAGTACCGCGACAATTATTGTCCAGCCCGTGCCACCAACTTCGTGAACATCAGCATCACAGTGATCGGGGAGGAGGTGCTGCCCGGCCCGCAGCCGCATTGTGCCAACACGCTGCCCACGGGCGAGGTAGTGCTCAGTTGGGCACCCATCACGGACGATAACAACCCGCCCTCGTTCGTGGAATACGTAATCTTCCACAGCCTCGACCCCAACGGGCCTTTCACCGAGATAGCCACCGTACAGAACATAAACACCGGTACCTTCACCCATGCTGGGGCTTCGACCACGGGTGCGAACTACTACCAGATCAGGACAAGAAGCGGATGCAACGGGGCCGTGCTGTCGCCCGCGCCCATCACCATTGCTTCCATCTTCCTGACACTCAATAATTCTGGTGAAACGGCAGACCTCTCTTGGAATGCCGTGGCGACCCCTCCCCTGCCCTCTTCCAACGGCAACGGCCAGGGGCTTTATCAGATTTTCAAGGAATATCCCGAAGGCACCTGGACGCAGATCGGCAGCACGTTCGACCTCTTTTTCAGCGACCCTGTAACGGTGTGCAACGAGTACGTGAGCTACTACGTGCAGCTGACCGACAACCTGCCCTGCACCTCGACCTCGAATGTGGTAGGCGACACGCTGAACAACCCTGCATCGCCCAGCCCGACAGTGATGGATTCTGTCTCGGTGAATCAGGATCTGCAATGGGCCGAGCTGGGCTGGCAGCCGAATGAACAACTCAACGTGACGCAATACCGTGTGGAGCAGACCACCTATGCTACCATCACCCCGTGGGTGCCGCAGGACACCATTTACGGATACGACAACACCTATTGGCTCAACCAGAACTCCAATGCCGCCAACGGCAGCGAGTGCTACCGCGTGAGGGCGGTCAACTCATGTCCCAACTCGGGTGCGGACGGAAGCGCGGGACTGGCCTCGGTACGACACTGCACCATGTACCTTGAGGCCGAGGCCGATGGCTGCGAACGAAAGGCCTTGCTTATTTGGAATCCTTACATCGGCTGGGAGGAGGGTATCAGGGAATATGAGATACTGGTATCGAGGAACGGTGCAGAGGATGAAATCATTGCTACGGTGACAGACACCGTGTTCGAGCATACGGGCGTGGACGCGGAGGCCACCTACTGCTACCGCGTGAGGGCCGTGCGCGACATCACCGAGCGGATCACCTCCAGCTCCAACGAGGCGTGTGTCTATATCTACGTCCCCAAACGCCCAGACTTCTCCTATTTCCACAATGCCACGGTCAATGAGGAAAGCGATGCGGTGGAGGCTTACTTCTTTGTGGACAGCACTGCCGGCTACATCGGTTTCGATGTGTTGCGTGGTATCGAACCTGAGATCATCACCCGGGTCGGCACGGTCGATTTCAGTCTGCTGACAAGTTATTTTGAATTCACGGACATCTCCGCCCGGGTCAACACCACGAGCTACTGGTACTCCGTGGTAGGCATAGATAGTTGCGAGCAGTATGCAGACACGCTGAACCTGCTACGCACCATCTACTTGGAGGCCGAGGCCCGCAGCGACCGCACCAACCGTCTCGACTGGAATGCGTTCGAGGGTTGGCTGGGCGATGTCACGGAGCAGAACATCTGGCGTAATTATGATGGCGCGTGGGAGCTGATCGCCACCGTACCGCCATCACAATTCTCGTTCATAGACCCCATTGAGGAATTCGTGACAGGCGAGGGCCGTTTCTGCTACTACATAGAAGCACTGGAGGGCGAAGGGCCGGTTGTGAGCCCGGACGGAACCAACTTCCAAGAGATCAGCCGATCGAACATTGCCTGTGCGCTGCAACTGCCGAATGTGTTCGTACCCAATGCGTTTGTTCCCGAAGGGGTCAACCAGGTGTTCCTGCCCGTCACGGTATATGTGGATTACAGCAACTATCTATTTCAGGTGTTCGACCGCTGGGGCGGGGTCATCTTCCTCACCGATGACCCGCTCACAGGCTGGGACGGCACCGTGAAGGCCAAACCCGCGCAACAGGGTGTTTACGGCTACCACGTCCACTTCGTAAGCAGTACGGGGCAGGTGTATGAGAAAAGCGGAACGGTGACATTGATAAGGTGAGCGGTGATCTGACGCATGATTATCTGCTCAGTAGTAAAGGTGATTGACATGAGAATAACAGCCATTTTCCTCCTATTTCTTTTCGCTCAGGCAAATGCGCAGGACCTGCGTTGCGTCACAGACGAGAAGATGGCCGAGCAACTGAACGCTGACCCATCATTCGCAGAGCAAAGACAACAGATAGAGGAGTTCTCCGGGAAATGGATTGCTGAGAATGGGAGCAGCTACCGCGAGGTCATCACCATACCCGTGGTGGTGCATGTCGTCTATCGCACGCAAGCCGAAAACCTGACGGACGCACAGATTCGGTCGCAGATCGATGTGCTGAACGAGGATTACAGGATGACAAACGATGACGCTGCAGATGTACCATCCGTATGGGCCAGCGTGAAGACAGATACGGAAATCGAGTTCTGCCTTGCCAACCGCGACCCTAATGGAAACCCGACCACCGGCATCACACGGACAGAAACGACTGTGACAAGCTGGGCTGGATCGGACAACGTGAAGCGCACCGACATGGGAGGCAAGGACCCATGGCCTGCGGACCAGTACCTCAACATCTGGGTGTGCAACATCGGGGCCGGCTTGCTCGGCTTCGCCTATCTGCCGGGCATCGGTGCCGATCTGGACGGTGTGGTGATCGGGCATCGCTTCTTCGGTCGGGGATTCAGCGGGCTGTCCAACTCTTATAACCTTGGTAGGACAACCACTCACGAGGTGGGGCACTATCTGAACCTCCATCACCTATGGGGTCAGAGTGCATCGAATCCGAGTTGCACCGCAGACGATTTTGTGACCGACACTCCCAGGCAAGAGGAACCGAATTACGGCTGCAAGACCTTCCCGCACGTGACTTGTAGCAATGGCCCGAACGGAGACATGTTCAACAACTACATGGACTATGGCAACGATGTCTGCCTTTTTTTCTATACCAACGGGCAGAAGCAGCGGATGCTCGCCACAATGAACGGGCCGAGAGCCAGCCTCAAGAACTCGCTCGGATGCAGTCTCGTGAGCGTGGAGGATGTGCCGCTCAACGAGCGCGTATCGGTATTTCCCAACCCTGCCTCAGAGAAGATCGCAGTCAGCGGAGACCTCGGCTTGGGCGGCATTGCATCCTACAGCATCATGAACCTTGCAGGGCAAGAGCTGTTGAACGGAACAATGGCCAGCGACAAGGACAGGACCGTACACGTTAGGCATCTGCCAGCGGGCATGTACCTGCTGAAAGTGACCACTGACAAGGAACTTGCGGTGAAACGCATTTTTATAAATCATTGAATGAACACACTCCAACACATCATCAACAGCGACATCGACCCGCAGCTCCGCACCATTGCAGAGAAGGTCGCCAACCGGGAACGCATTACTTTCGATGAGGGCGTTTACCTCTACGAACATGGAGAACTCGGTTACCTCGGTGCTTTGGCGAATCACGTCCGCGAAAGGCTGCATGGCGACAAGGTGTTCTTCAACCGCAACTTCCACGTGGAGCCGACCAACATCTGCGTGTTCGACTGCAAGTTCTGCGCGTACAGCCGCCTCTTGAAGCAAAAAGAAGAAGGGTGGGAGATGACTGAGGAACAGATCTTGGACAAGGTGCGCAGCTACGAGGGCAAGCCCATCACCGAGGTTCACATCGTGGGCGGTGTGCATCCGAAAATGGGGCTGCACTACTTCGCCAACCTCATCAGAAAGGTGAAGGAGATACGGCCCGACATCCACGTGAAGGCGTTCACGGCCGTGGAGCTGGAATACATGTGCCGCAAGGCGAAGGTCAGCTATGAGGAGGGACTGCGCATCCTCAAGGAGCACGGTCAGGACTCGCTGCCCGGAGGCGGTGCGGAGATTTTCGATGAGGAGATCCGCAACGAGATCTGTGCCGACAAATGCACCAGTGCCGAATGGCTGGAAATGCACCGCACCGCGCACAGACTGGGAATGCCGAGCAATGCCACCATGCTCTACGGCCACATAGAGCAGTTCAGGCACCGCGTGGATCACATGGACCGGCTGCGTAAGTTGCAGGACGAGACGGGCGGTTTCAACACCTTCATCCCCCTCAAATTCCGCAATGGCGACAACCAGATGAGCCATGTGCCAGAGGTCAGCACCATCGAGGACCTCCGCAACTATGCCGTGGCGCGCATATACATGGACAACTTCGCCCATATCAAAGCCTACTGGCCGATGATCGGCCGCCACACCGCCCAGATGAGCCTCGCCTTCGGGGTAGATGACATTGATGGCACCATTGACGACAGCACGAAGATCTACAGCATGGCCGGCAGCGAGGAGCAGACCCCGGCCCTCACCACGCAGCAGCTCGTGCAGCTCATCAAGGACGCGGGCCGTCACCCTATTGAGCGCGACACGCTCTACAACACCGTGACGGACTACGCGGAGTACGATTTCAGCGCGGAGGAGGCGGTGGCGTGAACATTACTCCAACAGGCATTCGGTCAGGAAAATGCCCCTCGGAACACCATTTACACCATATTAACTACCTGATGTCGCATGAATCCATTCACCTCAAAATCACACTCTGACAGATTTAACTCTTGATTTTGAACCACATAGGGACATAGGACACATAGACCAAGCTGATTAGGATGAAGGGGAAATAGACCCCGCACATGCGGGATTCCACATAGGGCTATGTGCAGTCCCGCATGTGCGGGGCCTATTCAATCTGTTCCCCTATGTGACCTATGTCCCTATGTGGTTGAAAAAATCCCTGATTCATCTCGTCACAAGTGCTGAGATGCCTGTACATGAATAATATGCGGTATATATCAAGTCAAATGGGATTATAGAGCATTTTCAAGCACAGGATGCATCTGTCAGAATGTATGGGCAATGATTTCAAATGAAAACGTAGCCTGTGATTCCTTACAGATAATGTTCTCAAACTAAAACATGCAAATGTGAAACGTACGGTTCATTATTTAAAATGGAAAAATGGTATGTGGTCCTGTACATGTGATGTTGTCAATCCAAATTATGAATGTGTGAAACATACTAGTTATAATTTCAAATGGAAATATGGTCTGTAATTCCGTACAGGTGATATTTTTAAATAAAAAAACGGCATGTACGTACCGTATCGTTATATTTTCAAATAGAAGAGCCTTTCATAGGTTCTTACAGATAGCGTTTTCAAACGGAAACAGGTGCCGTGAGACCTCAGGGGTTCATCCTTTCTGGGCTTTCACATTCTGAATTTCCGCATCTTGCACCGCGCCATGGCCAAATGCATCCTCATAGCCCCGCTCGACTGGGGATTGGGCCACGCCACACGGTGTATCCCGCTCATCCGCCAAGTGCTGGAACTGGGCCATGTGCCCATCATCGCAGCGGAGGGCCGCCCGCTCTCGCTGCTGCGCGAGGAATTCCCCGCACAGGAGTTCATTCCTTTTAAAGGATATGAGATCAGCTATCCGGAGGGCATCGGCATGGCATGGAAGATGGGTGTTGCCGCACCCCGCATCATGAGGCGCATTGCTGAGGAGCATGACGAGCTTCAGCAGATAATCGCACAGCATCGCATTGACGCGGTGATATCGGACAACCGCTTCGGGCTTTATACGGACAGGGTGCCATGCGTTTACATCACGCATCAGGTGATGATCAAGGCCCCGTTCCTCGAAGGGGTCCTGCACCGGCTGCACCGCAGTTACATGGAACGCTACACCGAGGTGTGGGTGCCCGACCACGCCACGGACGGACTCTCTGGCGACCTCGGCCACAAGCACCCGCTGTCACCACGTGGGAAATTCATTGGGCCACTGTCAAGGTTCAGCGGGGAACAGCTGTCCATGGAGCGTGACCTGCTCGTGCTCATATCCGGTCCAGAGCCGCAACGCACGCGCTTTGAGCGGATGGTGCTGGAACAGTTGGAGCATTTTGGAGGAACGGCCATGGCCGTGCTCGGAACGCCAGAGGTGAGGGAATCACGCACCAATGCCAGAGGTCACCTCATCATGCCTCACCTTCCAGCCAGCGACCTCGAGAAAGCCGTCAGCTCCTCGCGGCTCATCATTTCGCGGTCCGGCTACTCGACCATCATGGATTTATCAGTGTTGGGGAAGAAAGCCGTGTTCGTCCCCACTCCGGGCCAGACGGAGCAGGAGTATCTCGGCAGGATGTTTCATGCCAACGGCCAGCACCTGCTGATGCCCCAGCGGCAATTCGACCTGAGAAAAGCTTGGGAACAATCCTCAGCGTATTCGGGATTTGAGGCCAATACTCCATTGGAGTACAAGCGGCATGTACAGGAGTTCATCCTGAAGCTCTGACCCTTTTCTCAATCTATCAAAATCAGAATCAGGCGATCAGCGGCACGCTTGGCACTCCCGTCCCATACCACTCGTCCCTCGGCCCTTATTGCTTCGCCTTCTTCAGCGTGAACGAGAACGTGGTGCCGCTGTCCTCGCCCGTGGAGCTGCGCACATTGATGGTCTCACCGTGGCCGTCAATGATATGCTTCACGATGCTGAGGCCGAGGCCCGTTCCGCCTGCATTGCGGTCGCGAGCCTTGTCCACCCGGTAGAAACGTTCAAACAGGCGGGGGATGTGCTTCTCCTCAATGCCGCTACCGTCATCGGCCACCTCGCAGAGCACGTGCCTGTCCATATCATAGAACCGCAACTCGATGTAACCGCCAGCGCTGCCATACTTGATGCTGTTATCGATCAGATTCACGTACACCTGCTTAATGCGGTCGGCATCGGCCATGACCATGATAGGTCGCTCGTACTTCTTGTTGAAACGAATTGCAATATCGCGCTTGCCAGCCTTCATCTCGGATGTTTCCACGATGTCGCGGGCCAGTTCGAGGATATTCACTGGGGCGATGTCCATATCGAACTGGCTGTTCTCCAGCCTGCCTATCATCTCCAGATCCTCCACAATGGAGATCATCCGTTCCACGCTCTTTCCCGCCCGCTTGAGGAACTTACGGTTGATCTCCCCGTCCTCCAGTCCACCGTCCAGCAAAGTGTGTATGTAGCCCTGAATGTTGAAGATAGGGGTCTTGAGCTCGTGGCTCACATTGCCGATGAACTCCCTTCGGAACTCCTCCTGCGCCTTGAGCGTCTCGATCTCAGCAAGCTGCCTATCAGCCCACTGCCGAACATCTGAGTCCACCTTCTCGATGATATCCTCATGCTGCTTGATCAGCCGCTTGGTCTGCTCCTTGGAGTGCCGCTGGTTGAGCACCGTCTTGTAAATCACCCTGATGCGCTCGAAGATGAAATCATTGATCACATAGTGAATGGAGAAGAAGGCCACGGCAAGCACCAATACAAAAGCGAGTGCCGCGCGGAGCAGCGACATTGGCCATCCCTCCATGGCATCGGGCAACAACACATCCAATGCGAACAATCCCAGTGCTACGGTGCTTGCAAGGATCAATGCCGACAGCAGGGCCAGCAGTCTCGGGGTCGGTCCTTCCATGGGGGTCGAAAATAGTGGCAGCGGAGCGAAGATCCGTCCTTGATGTTCATTCTTAACATCGAAAGGCGAGACACTAACTTTGGCACTATGCCCGCCAACAAATACGCGCTGCTTCGCTACCGGGTCATTGACCGCTGCCTGACCAACCGATTCAGGCCATACCCCACCATCGAGGACCTGAAATACGCCTGCGAAGAGGCCCTGTACGGCAGCAGCAATGAGCGTATCAGCGTCAGCACGGTCGAGAAAGACCTCAAGGCCATGCGCAATGAGGAGGAACTAGGCTACTTCGCGCCCATCAAGTACTCCAAGGCCCACAAGGGCTACTACTATGAGCAGGACGGCTACACCATCCGCGACATCAGTCTGAGCGATGAGGAACAGGAAGCCATCAAACTGGCGGCCGCTACCCTGTTCCAATTCCGAGACATGGCCGTGTTCAAGGATTTCGGTTCGGCCATTCAGAAGATCTTCGACCGCATGAACATTTCACCGGAGATGGATGATGAGGCCGTGGAACGCCACGTGCAGTTCGAGACCACACCAGTGGCAGCCGGGTCAGAACTTCTACCCGAATTGCTTTCAGCCATCAAGCAGCGCAGAGAGGTAGTATTCCGCTACACCTCCTACCTTGATGATTCCGAGACAGAGCGAACATTGAGACCCTTCCTTCTTAAAGAATACCGCAACAGGTGGTATGTGATAGGCCATGACACAGCACGCAAAGACACCCGCACCTTCGGCCTTGACCGCATCAGTGACCTGAGACAGACCGAGCGTTTCTTTCCCGCGCCAGATGATTTTGACCCCGAACGTCTTTTCCGGCACAGCTTCGGTATCACTGCCGGTGGCAAGGTGGAAAAAGTGATCCTGCGTTTCGGAAGCCGTCAGTCCAAGTTCATCCTTTCGCAGCCACTTCATCCTACACAGACCACGCTGAAGGAAGACGTCAGCGGCATCACAGTGAGCATTGATGTCATTCCATCACCTGAGCTGCTGATGACCATTCTCTCACTTGGAGACAGCGTAGAGGTGCTTGCGCCAGATACCATCAGAAAGGAGGTGGCTACGAAAATTTCAGCTGCTGATCATGCCTATGGCCCCATAGACCGACAATGACCGATTATTTTCGCCCAAAAAACAGTTTCAACATGCGTCTCATCCAACTTCTTGCAGTGCTTCTTCTTTCCACATCGGCATTTGCTGTCCCACCTATCGTACTGTACCGTACGCTTGCCGACTATGAAGCAGGAAAAGGCAGCCAGATCGGAGAGTTCAACGGTTATGAATGGAGTAAGAACGGGGTGACGCTGCTCACCCCGCCTGTCAAAGGCAAGAAACCAGTGGTTCACGAGGTGACGGGTTATTGGGGCTACAGCATAGGGGAGTACGCCTACCGCCTATTTGAGGGCATGCCACATGTGATCTTGAAAAAAGGCAAGGGCATTTATTACGAGAACGGACTGGCGCACATGGATATGGCCTTGGACGTGAAAGACCGGTCAGACGTGGTTTACGGCAAATACTGTTTCCTATCGAAAGACCTCAAAGCACCCATCATGTATGTGCCCAGCAAGGATGCCAAGAAGGCGTTTGAGAACGTGAGCGAGGTGCAGCCCTTTCTCACTTGCATCGAAAAGCTGAAGTGGGACAATGCCAAGAAGATCAGAGAGTGCCTGCCGCAGCTCGACTGAACTCTTTTCTGGTCAAAGGAACATCTTGTAGATGATGACACCAATGCCTGTGAAGCCAATGATGGCGAGGATGAAGGTGCGCCAGAAGTGATACCCCTGCTGATGGTGGTAGCTGGCAGACAGGTAGGCCATTACCAGCACTATCAATGAGAACACGAACCAACCAGGACTGATCATGCCGCAAAGTTGGGCAACGCGAAGCAAAATAGTGTGCCCTGATGCCGCCTCTTAGCGTTGCTAACTTTGCAACGTGAGAAACTCGCTGCTTCTTCTGCTTGCACTCTGCCTACAAGGTGTGGCGCTTGCGCAGAAGAATGTCATTACGGCAGGGCTTCAGTTCCAGCCTATTTTCCCGGTCACATTCCTCAACACGGCCGACCAAGAGGCCACCACCTCGCAAGGGGACATGACCTCACTGGTGTCCCCGCAATTCAGCTTCACGGCAGGCATGATCGTGCGTTGGGGCTTCCACAAGCGGTTATCGCTCGAGACAGGTATCAACTTCGTGCAGCGCAACTACGACCTGACCATCAGCACAGACGATTTCAACGGGCTGTCGGACTTTCGCATCATCGGGTATGAGCATCCTATAAAGCTGTTGGTGTTCGTGCCGCTTGCCGAGCGGCTCTACATGAACGCGGCAGCGGGGGTGCAACTTAATTTCTTTCCCTCGGACATTTACACTTTCGGCCCAGAATTCCGGCATTCGAGCCTACGAATGGGCTTCGACAACTTCTTGCACGGTGGCGGCATCACCAACCTCGGCTTGGAGTATCGCACCAAGAAAGCCGGCTACTTCTACCTGGGGGCCACCTATCATGTGGGTTTCGGAGACATTTACAGAAGCAAGATCCAGTATGTCAAAGACAACTTCTTCAGCGAAGCGACCACTATCAATCTTAACGGCAGCTACCTTACGTTCGATGTCCGTTACTTCTTCCATTCCATGCCCATTGAACGGAAATCAGGATCTTCGAAGAAGTCGCGCAAAAAGCGGCTGAAAGAAGATGCCGAGAACTGATAACAGCCCCTCACTTTTCAGCACTTCTTAACACTGAGGCGGTTTCCTCATCAACGGGCTTAACTTTGCGAGAATCACGTAAACCAGTAAGATGAAAACAAAATTATCCACGCTCCTGCTCATCACGGGAATGACATGCGCGAATGCGCAGACGATCATCCCCATTGAGGATTTCAATGACTGTTCATTACCCGATGGCTGGGAGAACGTTGCAGTGACCGGCCCGAATGACTGGCAATTCGGGGATTTCGCGCCAGGAGGCGGCAGCGTTGACGGCACATGCTTCGCCTACATTGATGACGATGACCTCGGTTCGGGCGCCCCCGCTCTCATCGCTGACCTCATTACCCCAGAGATCGACCTTAGCGGATATGCCAACGCATCTCTCATCTTCGACTACATCTTCCAGGACATCGGAACATCGTCCCTCTCTGTCTCTTTCTGGAACGGTGAGTCTTGGGATGTGGTCTGGACAGAAACTACCGGGTCTGGCTGCTTCGGATTCTTCCCAGATTGTGCACCTCGCGCGGCAGACATCTCGCTGGCCGGATACCTGAATGCAAGTTTCCGTGCCAAATTCACTTATGACGATGGAAACGCATGGGCGTGGTGGGCGGCCATTGACAACATCGCCATCCTGCTGCCCCCCGATTTGGACGCAGCCGTGACCGCCATTACCTCTCCCCTTTCTGGCTGCGGCCTTGGTGAGGAAGCGGTCTCCTTCAGTGTTGAGAATACCGGACAGACCGTTATCACTGAGATTGTTGCGAGCTATGTGCTTAATGATGGTGCAGAGGTGAACGAGACCTTCACTGTTGACCTCCAACCCGGAGCATCCGTCACGCTTACGTTCACAGATGCTGCGGATCTTTCCGAATTTGGCAACTACGATGTGGCAGTGACTATTTCCGTGACAGATGACGAGAACGCGGACAACAACGCTGCAAACGTCACGGTGGCAAGCATTCCACTGCTCGGTGGCGCATTGCCCTATTTCCAAGATTTTGAGGATGGCGATGGTGGATGGGTAGCTGGTGGCACCAGCAACTCTTGGCAGCTAGGGACCCCCGAGGGCACGTTCATTGATGCAGCCTTTTCCGGGACGAATGCCTTCGTCACCAACCTGACCGGGACTTACAACGACAGCGAGGCATCGTTCATCGAGTCGCCATGTCTCGATTTCTCAGCCCTGCTGATTGACCCTGTCCTGCGTTTCAAGCAGATCTTCCAGACCGAGAACTGCTGTGATGGCGGATGGGTGGACATCTCGACCGATGGTGGTACCACTTGGACGCGCCTCGGCACGCAAGGCAGCGGCACTAACTGGTACAACAACGGAGGCGTGAACCGCTGGAACGGCACCTCTGGCCCCGCAACACAATGGCGCACCGCCCTCCACCTGCTTACGGGTGCCGCAGGTGAAGGCTCCGTGAAGATTCGCTTCTTCTTCAGTTCTGACGGCTCTGTGGTGAATGAAGGTTTCGGTATCGATGACATCGAGATCTTTGAGCAGCCCAGCGTGAACGCAGAACTCGTATCCATCATCAGCCCGTTGAGCGGTTGTAGTCTCACAGATGCAGAGGTCACCATAGTGATCAGCAACCTTGGTGAGAGCGACCTTACTGGCTTCGATGTCAGCTACGATTTAGGTGAAGGCCCCGTGACCGAGCAATACACCGATGTGCTGGAGATCGGTGCTACCGACACTTTCACCTTCGGCACATTGCTGGATCTTCCCGCAGGATCCTATGTTCTGACAGCTTATGTCTCCGTTGAAGACGATGGCGATAACGGCAACGATACCCTTACTGTAAGCATCGAAAGCTCACCCGTTGTGGCAGAACTCCCCTACATCGAGGACTTTGAGAACGGCCCAGGAGGGTGGTACGCAGAGACCGTAAGCGGTACAACTAATTCGTGGACCTTAGGCGAACCGGCTGGAGCGTTCATCCCAGAAGCTAATTCGGGTCTGAATGCTTGGGTCACCAATCTTGCAGGGAACTACGACAACAACGAAGAAAACTTCATCATCTCCCCCTGCTTTGATTTCAGCGGTTACGATCTTGACCCTGTTCTGAGCTTCGCCCACATCTTCGCCACAGAGAACTGCTGTGATGGTGGATGGGTTGACGTGTCCATAGATGGCGGCCAGACCTGGACCCGCCTCGGCACACAAGGCAGCGGTACCAACTGGTACAATAACGGTGGGCTGAACCGCTGGAATGGCATCTCTGGCGATTCGGGCGTATGGCGCAACGCCAGCCACATCCTTGATGGTACTGCCGGTGAGAGCGCAGTCCGCATCCGTTTCTATTTCGATTCAGACGGAAGCGTCATCAACGAAGGATTCGGGGTGGACGATGTATCCATAGAACCGCAGCCGGAGACCAATGGTTCCCTCCTGAGCATAAGCTCACCCGCATCAGGTTGCAACCTTAGCGATGTGAGCGTGGTAACTGTAACGGTGGCCAACATCGGACTCGAAACAATTGAGCCCGTATCCATAAGCTACAGCATCAATGGTGGTGAAGCGGTGAATCAAATATGGGACACTGCCATGAGCAGCTTCGATACTTTGACCTTTTCCTTCGATGAGACCGTAGACCTCACAGCCGTTGGTGACTACACTGTGACAGCATGGATCAATGTGACCGAGGACGGAGACAACACCAACGACACGCTGAGCATCACTGTCACCTCCATCCCATCCATCACTTCGCTTCCCTACTTCCAAGACTTTGAGGAAGGAAATGGCGGGTGGTCATCGACCGGAACAAACGGTACGTGGGAGCTCGGCACACCCGAAGGCAACCTCATCAATGCCGCATTCAGTGGGGAAAATGCTTGGAGCACGAACCTGACCACACTGAACTATCAAAACAACCAGACGTCATTCCTGGTGTCGCCATGCATAGACCTTAGCAACTTGGAGGATGACCCGCTCGTGTCTTTCGCCATCATTTACAACACAGAGACCAACTGGGACGGAGCGCAGCTCGAAGTCTCTGTGGACGGAGGCGAGACCTTCAGCATCCTTGGCACGGTGAACAGTGGAATCAACTGGTACAATAACACTTTCGACAACTGGTGGGACGGGCAATCAGGCGGTAACACCTCCTGGGTCATCGCAGAGCACCTGCTTGTCGGTACTGCCGGAGAATCGCAAGTGCGGCTTCGATTCGCATTCCAGTCCGATGGGTCTGCGAATGCATTCGAGGGTGTGGCGGTGGATGACATCAGCATCTTCGAACAGCCACAGCTCGACCTTGCGATACTCTCTTTCGATGGCCCGCAAGATGGCTGCTCATTGGGACAGCGTCCAGTGAAATTCACCTTCTGGAACAAGGGATTGGCCACAGTCACCGGATTTGAGGTAGGATTCAGTGTGGACGGTGGTGCAGTGCAGACCGAAACGGTAAGTGCATCGCTCGCCCAAGGCGATACGCTCACCTACACCTTCACCACCGAACTGGCAGACCTCAGCACCGAGGGGCCTCACACCATAGATGTGTTCACCATGCTGGAAAGCGATGAGAACACTGCAAATGACACCTTGGCTGGCAATATCGTGGTGAACCACGGCAGCAGCACACCGCTTGCTCAGACCGAGGAGCCTGGACTGCTCGTAAGCGCAGCGTTGCCTAACGGCACCTCGTCCACCATCTACTTCTGCGGACTTCCCGCAGCGCTCAACGGCACTTGTGCTTACATAGGCAGTGTTACCATCGACTCGCTGCCACACACATGGCTCAGCGACATCAGCCTCTTCCTCATCTCACCTGCGGGTGACAGTATCCTGCTCTCTTCCGGCAACGGAGGAGCTGGTGAGAACATGGTAGGTGTGGTGTTCAATGAGGAAACAGACAATGATATAACTCTGCAGACCGCAGGTATCGCCCCTGGGATATACGCGCCACAGGAAGAGACCGGATTTGAGGTCTTCTACGATGGCCAAGACCCCAACGGAGGCTGGACGCTCTTCATCACAGATGCCTTCGGTGGTGATGACGGGGTGCTGGAAAGATGGTCAATGGAGTTCGTGGACAACAGCCCTGAGCCGGTGCTTGCCTATCAGGACACGGTGATCTGCCTCACCCATGTGCTTGATGTGACCACAACTCAGAGTTACGACTCCTATCTCTGGAGCACCGGTCAGAACGAGTCGACCGCTGCCCTCAGCGGCAGCGCTTTGGGTGTCGGTGAATACGAGGTGTCCGTAACTGTGAGTCTGGGCGGATGCACTGGCGTCAGCAACAGCTTCACCGTTACGGTGGATGCGTGTCTGGGAGTTTCTGACAGCGACCTTCTCGGAGCACTGAACGTTTTTCCGAACCCGAACAACGGCCTGTTCACCATCGCTGGGCAGCTGACCGAGACCACAGACCTCACCATGACCATGGTGGACATGACCGGACGCACTGTGATAGAATCCATCAGCGTGCAGGATGCGGTGAATGTGAACCAGCAGATGGACATCAGCGGACTGAGCAAAGGCATGTACCTGCTGCGTGTGCATACCGCAGAAAGTCAGGTCACTTTCCGCATAAGCAAGCAGTAAGGGGCAGTCTATTGTCAATGAAACCGTGAAGGGTGGCAAGGCCGAAAGGTCTTGCCACCTTTTTTTATGCGGGGGGAAGAGGCAATCGTACTGTGCCTGTGGCATGTATCAGGCCATGTAATGAAGAATGTCGCAACGTGGAAAGCACTTGCCACTACTTTTGAACCAAACAACGACTTGATGAAAAGATGCATCCTCTTCATACTGTTCACAGCTGCATCAATGAGCGTTCAAGGTCAATGGAGACTGAGTTCTGCGCTGAAACAACAGCTCGAGCATTCCCCGGAAAAAGAACTGTTGCGGGTGCAGGTCATTCTAAATGAGAAAGCAGAGACCGATGCGCTCAGGCTGCGATTCTCGCAAGAACGGCTCTCAACTGTAGAGCGTTCTCGACTAGTGACTCAGCACCTTACCGCTCACGCACGCACAACGCAGCAGCCCATCCTCGACCACATCGGCAAGTTTGCACGGCAGTACCCATCCTTGGTGGGCGAGGTGAAGACCCTGTGGGTGACCAATGTGATCGTGGTGGAGACCTCATCGAAATTGATAAGGGAACTGGCACAGAGAGATGACATCGCTTTCATGGATCTCGATGACAGGTGGAAGGTGCAGGCCATTGAACCGGTGAGGGCGGAGTCGACCGAGGGGACCAGGGCCGAGGGAGGCATAGAGCCGGGAATCGAGGCCATCGGTGCGCGTTTCCTCTGGAATCTTGGCTACACTGGACGAAACCGCATTGGAATGATCCTCGACACGGGCATCTGGCCCGACCACCCGGCCGTGAGCCATCGCTTCTTGGCCAATCACGTGCCACTGGACCATGCATGGTTCGCCTACGACACAAGATTCCCAGCCGATAAGACCAGTTCGCATGGCACCCACGTGACAGGCACAGTGATGGGCCTTGACCCCGCGACCTCAGATACCATAGGCGTGTCCATGAACGCCTATTTCATCGCCTCCGACCCTGTGGTGAGCAATCTGGCATTCCTCAAGCCCCTCACTGATTTCTTGCACGCCTTCGAATGGGCCATGAACCCTGACGGAGACCCCGCTACGCTGGACGATGTGCCGGATGTGATCAACAACTCGTGGGGATTCCAACCACCGGAGGACACCTTGGTATGCGAAAGCATAGTGGCCGATGTGCTCTCTGCGGTGGAGCTGGCGGGCATTGCCAACGTGTTCTCGGCCGGTAACAACGGCCCCGACAGCATGAGCATCGGCACACCGAACTACATCAACACCGGACTTGTGAACACCTTCTGTGTCGGGGCGGTGAATGGGAACAACCCAGAGTTCCAAATCACGAACTTCAGCAGTAGAGGCCCCTCTCCCTGCGGTGGTGAGGGCTCGCTGCTCATCAAACCGGAGATTGTGGCTCCGGGGTTCAACGTAAGGTCGGCCGTGGACAGTGACGGGTATTCAGCCTTCTCAGGCACCAGCATGGCATCGCCCCACGTATCGGGTGGCATACTGCTGCTCAAGGAGGCTTTCCCTATGGTATCGGGTGAGGAGATGTTGTTGGCCCTTTACAACTCGGCCATCGACCTGGGCGAGGAAGGTGAAGATAATGTTTACGGCATGGGCATGATAGACCTTGAAGCTGCCTACCATCTGCTGGCAGAGAGCTTCGACCCGGTACCCCCGCTCAACGACCAGACAGACCTTGCTGTTGAGCTGGCAGAGCAACTGCCCCGAATCTCCTGCGATGGCACGGCATCCCCGAAGATCCGACTGCTGAACCTTGGCCAGTCGCCCATATCGGGCATTACCATCACCTACGGTCAGGTGGGACAGGCAGAGCAGACACAGACCTTCAACGGCACCATCGCCCCGGGCGAAGCACAGGAGGTCACACTGCAACCCGTGCAGCTCCAAGGCATCGGTTTCACAGAGATATGGATACGAACGGCCTTGAACAGCGGAGCCGTAGAACTTGACCGCTTCAACAACAACACTGTCATCAGAATCTTCAGAAGGACAGAGGAACCTTTACCTTTTGTAGAGAATTTCGAGACGGTGACCTTAGCAGACGACCGCTGGTACTTGGAGAATCCAGACGGACAGATGACGTGGGACACGCTCGTGATCGATGGTCCCAGATTCAGCATGACATCTGCACACCTCGATTTCTTCAGATACGCACCGCGCAGCAGTCAGCGCGATGGCATCACCTCCCCCCTACTGTCTATCAGCAACGAGTCGGACTCTGCTACGCTGCGCTTCGACATGTTCTACACCTTCTTGCATCAGAACTTTGCCGATACGCTGCACATACTCGTCTCCAAGGATTGCGCAGCATCTTGGGACACACTTTTCGCACGCGGAGGCACTGAGCTGGCCACGCACCCGACATCTGCCAGCAACCGACTGCCAGAATCGCTGGACGAATGGGCCACAGAGCGCATAGATCTGACCCCATACCGAGGCGAGACCATTTTGCTGAGGTTCGAGACCGTGAACCGCAAGGGTAACCATCTGCTGCTCGACAACATCTGGGTGTATGAAGGCGCGGAACCAACGGGCCTGGGCACAGCCGATGAAGACGTGCTGAGCATTTATCCCAACCCTACGCAGGATGCCGTGCGCATCGGTGGGCTCCCTTCCGCGACCCGTGTTCTATTCACATTGCTCAACACCAAGGGAAGGACCGTGCGCAGCGGACAGCTGGATGACAGGGAAATCTCGCTCTCTGGGCTTCCCGCAGGACTCTACATGCTGCGGATACAGGACGGTGGCCAGTGGCACACCCTCCGCATCATCAAGTCGCGTTGAGGCCGTCCGTTTTCCATTCCCTAACTTTGTGGGCATGACAAACAGAACCACCACCCATCCCATGAGATTCTTACTTGCATTTTCCCTCCTATTGACATCCAGCGCAGCCATCGGTCAGGTGGTGGGCGGAATGGACTTCAAACTCGAAAAACTCTATATGGATGAGAAATGGGAGGATCTGGGGGATCGGGCACAACGGATGACAGAGGACGACAAGTACAAAAAGGACCCGGAGCCCTACCTGTACGTGAGCATGGCCTACTACCAGATCAACCAAGCCAACGATGCCAAGCTCAATGAGGCATATCCCAAAGCACTGGCAGATGCTGTGAAATACGCTGGCAAGTTCCGCTCCAAAGACAAGGAGGGCACTTGGTTCAATGACAACATCTCCTATTTCGATGACCTGAAGAAAGCGGTCATAGCCGATGCTTCTGCATACGTGGATGACCCGAAGAAGCTACGTGTGGCCGTCACCTCCTACAAGAACTTGAGCAAAGCCATTCCTGAGGATCATAACATCCTCTTCTTCAAAGGAGTACTGGAGCAAATGAACCGCAATGACGGAGAAGCAGAGCGCAACATCAAGGATGCGATGAACGGCCTTGCCACCGCCTACTCAGACCCGAAGTACAAGGGCAGCAGAGTATCGAATCCCCTGCTGGAGGACGGACTTATCCGCTGGGCCGACCTGCTGATGGAGCGCAGTTATGCTGACTCTGCGCGCAAGACACTCGATGTGTGGGGGGCGCAGTTCTTCCCCAACAGCGAGAAGATCAAGGCCAAGAGCGAGAGCATTGCCCTCAAGAAGAACTAAGATAGCGCTGACCCTCGCAGTCCTGTTGTTGCCCTTTGCGGGTGTGGCTCAGACGGCTGCCGGTCCCATTGCCGATGAGGCCATCACCGCTGTGGTGGAAGATAGTCTCGTGTCCATCGCGTACTCGCTCATCGGAGTGCCCTACCGCTACGGAGGCTCCGATACCAAAGGGTTCGATTGCAGCGGTTTCGTCAACTACGTGTACGCCAAGCTGGGACTGGACCTTCCGCGCTCCTCTCGCGATATGGCCCTGCTTGACAACGAGGTGCCCCTTGAGGAGGCATGTAAGGGCGATATCATCCTGTTCGCGGGGCACGATATGCAGAAAAGACCGGTAGGCCATGCAGGCATCATCGTGTCAGACCCCGGAGAGGCCATCCGGTTCATCCATAGTGCCACATCTGGCAAGGTAGGGGTGATAGAATCGGTGCTCGATGGTTACGATTACTTCGAGAAACGGTTCGTGAAGCTGGTGAGGGTGCTTTGAACCGTTGAAAGCGTGGTATAGTCTTGTGAACTGAGGACAGTTTTGACCAGGGCATAAGAGGAAGGGCCCATACTCGGATCCTAAGCGACTGTGTTTCTCATCTTCATTTCCCACACTTTCCGACCAAAACCATAGACACAAGCGGCAAATGACACCGGAGGTAAACGTGCGCCAATGCCAAAGCCCCTGCCCACCGTGGCGAAAGAGATGAAATAGACCCCGGTCGGATTGTCAAACTTGTAGCGGGTGCTCATGGAGTTGCGCTATCGGGATGGCAAGGTAGCCATTGGACAGTAGTGAGCGGTAGTAGGGCGGTTGCAACCAAGCGGAGCGCACTCTCTGCCGATGGCGGAAAACCGCCCGCGTCTTGTTCCACATCTCGCAGACAGCGGGACGCGAGCCAAGCTGGGCTGAACACTCGGCTGGGCGGGGAGCTTGCTGAGTGAGCCGATCTGCTCTGGTGGGCGTGGGGTGAAGCCGCTCAGGTGTATAGAATCGTTTCTCAGATGTAGATAATTGTTATTCAGATGAAGACAACTGTTCTTTGGATGTAGATAACCGTTATTCAGGTGTAGATAATCGTTTTTCAGATGAAGACAACTGTTCTTCAGATGTAGATAATTGTTCTTCAGATGAAGACAATAGTTATTTAGATGTATAAGATGGTTTTTCAGATGAAGATGATTGTTCTTCAGATGAAGATGATGGTTTTTCAGATCAAGACAATTGTTCTTCAGATGAATAGCAAGGCAGCTCATATTGGGGATATTGGTGAAAATGCAGCGGACGTACACTCAGGAATTTGGGATATATGGCATCATGCATGTGATAAAAGTGAGAAAATATAAATGGCGGTGACTGATACATGTGTTCAAATCACTTGTATTTGCCTCAGTAAATTATTTTTGTCTGAAATTAGTTAATACGAAGCAAAGGAGCCATGAAACGCATAACAAAGAAGGAAGCAGAGCAACTACAGAAGACACGGCTGGGCTACCGCTCGCGTGTGAGAGGGGAGCTGGAGGGGATGCAGGTGGGAGAGATTCGGCTGATGACGAAAGAGGAATGGACACGGCCCACACAGCCGCCCAATCATATGCTGCGGCAGATAGAGAAGGGTCTGGGCAGAAAGTATACTTGTGACCGACTGCTCGATGGCAGCGGATGGGTGATCGAGCGCGTGGAGTAGGGAGGTATCAGCGAATTACGAATCTGTACGAATTTGCGAATGGGGTGACTGGGGCTTGTGGGGCGTGGGATTGTGCTGCGGGTACGGTGTGGGACAGGTAGGACGGATGGGACGGTTGCGAATAGTAGGCACGAGGGAAAGACCCTCGCGTCTGCGGATTCGGGCCGTCCCTATGGGACTTGCCTGACATGTGCGCACGGGTCTCTACCATACTGTCGTTCCTACGGAACTTAACAGCCCCATCGGGGCGACCTTGTGGTAGCAGAGATTCCCCCGCCATGTCCAAGTCCCGAAGGGATGGCCTTTTTTTGTATGATTCCTTGGCTGGGTCGGTCTGAACGTGATCGGTTGTCTGTGTCGACCGCTGTCAGGGTAGGCGATGACAGCATAAATTACCGTGGAGGGGTGGATGCATCCAACAGGTTTTCTGTCGGGAATCAGGATGCTGCGGATGGGGAAACCGTTGAAACGGTTGGTGCTGCAGGTCGGGTTCCTCGCAATGACGGGGAACATGGGTTAGCCACGGAGGCGCGGAAGGGCACGGAGAAGTTTATCAGCGAATTACGAATCTGTACGAATTTGCGAATGGGGTGACTGGGGCTTGTGGGGCGTGGGATTGCGCTGCGGGTAGGGTGTGGGACAGGTGGGACGGATGGGACGGTTGCGAATAGGAGGCATCAGGGAAAGACCCACGCACCTGCGGAGCTGAAGGTCTATTCCAACACCAGATTATCCAATCTCCTCAACCAATTGACGGTAAGGCTGATGTGGCCGAACTCCTCGGTGACCTTGCCGCGCAGCAGGTGTCATCCGGGGCCGCGGAAGGGATAGCGTGCGGCTGTCTGCGGGAAATGGACGGGACAGCTATGCACAAGGGGTGATCAGGGCCGCTTCCTCACAGGGGCAAGAAATCCGACCCCGACATTGAAATTGAGCAGGTAGTAGGTGAACATGCGGGCGTGGAGGGCTGTGCTGAGCTCATCGAGCTGCTCCGCACCTTGCCGATTGCCGTCCAGCAGTTCGAAATAGGGCACTATACCGCCCGGCACGAAACCCACCTGCACCCCTGTGCGCACCAACAGCACATTGAAGAACACCCGCTGCTGTCCGAAGGTGGCAGACACCATAGGGGTGATGAACTGCTGGGTGAAATCATGCGCCACGCCCGCTGCACGGTCGAAGGGCCGCACCCGCAGGTCGAGCAGCATGAGGTCGAACTTGGTGTAGCCGCCCAGCGGTGCGATGCCGCCCTTGGCGGGGTTTCTGAACACCTTGTAGTTGATGCCGTAGCCGTAGCCCCGCACCTGTGCATGGCCGAAGTCCTCTCCTATTCCTGTCACAAGCGGCCTTGCGAACCTGTCTGATGCCCAATCGAACTCCAGTCCGGAGAAGATGAGGTCGAATGTGATGCCGATGCTGCCATTGCGGGCCACCACGTAGTCGAGGTCCATGGTGCTGCGCACGTTCATGGCGAACCGCTGGAGGCCGCTCGCCATGTTGTGGTCGGGTCTGAAAAGCGCATTGAAGAAGCTGACATCGCCCGTGAGCGACAGTCGCTTGCCCATGTAGCCGGGGGCCTGTGCCAGCACCGGGCCGGCCAGCACAGCCACCATCAGCACGGTGAGCAGTAGGGATGCTATGCGCGCAAACCCGCTCATTCCCTTGCCTTGGCACGGGTTTTCATCTGCCACATGGCATCGTAGAGATTGCTGTTGACGATATCGGCTGCGTCCTTGGATTTGAAATTGCTGTAAGCGATCATGGCCGGCTCGCCTGTGCGCAGGTCGAAGGTGATGCTATAAAAATAGGTGTCGAAGTTGGGCCTCACCAGGTAATAGATCGCCAGCGGTATGGCGGGCGGCACCAGCGCGTAGAGCAGGTAGAAGTACATCAGCGGCTTGGTCTCCCTGTAATTGATGATGCCAGTCCATGAGAAATGCGCTGCACCATAGCGCCCCATCAGCTCATCGAGGCGTGGGCGGTCGAGGCTCACCATGTCCACATCCATGTGCAGCAGTCGCTGATCGACCCATTCGTTGAGGAAGGCGATGTCGTTGAAGGTCTGCGCATCCATCGAGTCGAGCAGTGCGGTCTCCAGAATGCGGGTGTGAAGTCCCAGCAGGCGGGCATTGCGGTCGATGCGGTCATGCAGCCTCATCCGTGCCCATTCGGCATCGAGGAAGCGGTGCTTCTGCCGCTTGCGCAGGTCCAGTTTCAAATATGCAGGCGACACCATGACCACCGAGTCGATGCCCAGTGCATGGCCCGAGTTGCGCCACTTGCGCTGCTCCTCCCTCCTCTTGCGATCGGTCTGCGCCTGAGACACCGCATTGCTCCCGCTCATCCACCGCTCCTTCTCCAGACGGTCGAAATGCGCGGTGAACAGCGAGTCGCTGAACAGGTCCACGAATGCATTGCGCATCATGGCGTTGCGCGGATGGCCCATCCTTGCGATGCGGAGACGGTCGTACTTGCCAAGGCGGGAAGTATCGGGACTCTCAGGGTGCAACGAGGGTTGCTCCCTGCTGAACATGCCCGGCACGTAGAGATCGAGCATGAAATGTTCGAGCAGGTCATCGGCCATTGCGGCCAGGTCGGCATCATCGGGCCGCTGGATGCGCTGCCGCCAGATGTACCCCAGTGCGAGCACGGCCAGCTCATCGGGCTGAAGCCTATACAAGAGATGGTAGAGCTGCTGCGACTCCCCCTCTATGCCGGAAAAACCGGGATGAACACTGCCATACCTGCCCGCCAGCTTGTACTTCGCAAGCATGTAAAGCGACCGCGCCACGACCTCGTGCAGATGAGGGTCATCGGGATGCTTGCGCAGCTTCAGGAAAGCGGTGTAGATGGCCCTCACCGGTCGATTGGCGAAAAGATAGAGGCGCACCAGCTCCATGCGCGCCTGATCGCGGGAATGGAGGAATCCGTCTGCATCCACGGGCGGTCGGGGGGCTTCCGTGTCATCTGCCGCAAGACTTTCCCGCAGCATGGCCTGCCGCTCGCTCGGTGCAGGATGCGTGGCATCTGCCTTCTCCTGTGCATCCACGGGCTCGGGCATGCGCACTTTTTCGAGAAAAAGGCTTTCATCCAACCTGTAATGACCCGCATTGAAGAATTCCCTGTCGAACGGCACCTCATCGAACGGCAGATGGGCATAGCGCAGCACATCGAACACCCCGTTCACAGCGCTGGACGGATAGCCCGCACGCAGGTACCGCTCCAGACCACCAACATCGGCCTGCCGCTCCAGATCCTTGCTGTACTGTCCTTGGGCAAGCACGCGATCATCGAATGACGAGCGGCCATGAATGCCCCGGCCCTCCCGGATGTCGATGCCCTGCACGTAGGAATTGATGACGTGCTCCTCCTCGAAATGCACCAGCTCATGACATAGGATGAAGGCCAACTGCGCCTCGGACTCCAACTGTGCCAAGAGAGCCAGACTCACGAGTAGGATGCCATCATCTGTGGTAAAGGCATTGACCATGGTTGAACGCAGCGCATACACCCTCACCTTGGCGCGCAGCTCGGGTTCGCTCTCCAGCACACGGTCGAGCACACGCGACAGATAGCGCGACACCGTGTCGTTGAACAGCACCCGACCGCTGGACAGAAGCTGACTGAGCACAAAATTGCTCTCCAGCAGGAACTCCTCCTTGTCGCGGGTGCGCTGCCTGCCCTCCCGTTCGCGGTCTATGCGCTGGCGGGATGACTCGTACTTTTCGGATGAAAGTTGTCGGAACTCCTGCGGGATCGGATTCTGTGACTCCAAATGACGAAGACCCACCTGGCCCTTCGCAACCACTGACAGCAACGTGACCACCGTCAGTGAAACCAGAAAACAACGGGTGGCAAAACGCATCGGCCAAAGGTACTTACCGCGATGCCGAGCACGTTGATACTGCATCAATGCAGCAGGGCGATCGCACCTCAGCCATAGGAATGCAGCGCTGAGAGTGGCGCACACCTCCGCGACATGAAACGTTCGGACGGAGCGTTGCACTGCGCATCTGCCATCGCACGGAACTTGCAGAAGTCATTAGATAGCCAACGCACAAGCCAAGGAGAACCGAATCATCTTGAAACATCCTTTTCTCGCTTTACTTATGAAACACGGACATGCGCTTTTCTGAGAATAGAAAATCATCAACTCGGAAGGCAGATGCGCGGTATTCAGGTCAATTGGATGTGCAGACAACGTTGCATGATGTATGTTCGCGGCTCGAACAGTAAAACCTCTGATCACCCCATGAAACAGACGACAAGCATTGACACCCGCGATTATTTCGGTAGCGAGCACCTCTCTGCATTCGATTCAGCACTGCTGGCCCAGTGGATCGCCTTCGGCCCGGTGGTCTTTCAGGCCGCCAAGGCAATGAGAGACATGGGCGTACTACAGGCCGTGTATGATGGCCGCAAGGCGGGGGTGACCCTTCAGCAGGTGGTTGACACTACCGGTCACTCGGAGTATGCAGTACGCGTGCTGCTGGAGGCAGGGCTTGGCATGAAGCTGGTGATCATAGACGAGGACGAACGCTACCGCGCCACTAAGGTGGCCTGGTACCTTCTGAATGATCCGGTCACGCGTGTGAACATGGATTTCACACATGATGTGAGCTACCTCGGCACCTTCTACCTGCAGGAAGCCCTCAAGGAAAGCCGCCCTGCGGGCCTCAAGGTGCTGGGAGACTGGCCCACCATTTACGAGGGGCTCTCCAAATTGGAGCCTCAGGTGGCCAAAAGCTGGTTCGATTTCGACCACTTCTACTCTGATGGTGCGTTCTCAGATGCCCTTCCATACCTCTTCGAGGACAAACCCCGTACACTGCTCGATGTGGGAGGCAACACAGGCAAGTTCAGCCGCAGGGCCGCTGCCTTCGACCCCGATGTGCAGATCACCATTGCCGATCTGCCCGGTCAGGTAGGGCTGGCCACCAAGAACATTGAGGAGTGGGGTCTTAAGGACCGCGTGAGCTTCCACCCCGTTAACCTCCTCGACCCCAAGGCACCGTTGCCCAAGGGCAAGGATGCTATCTGGATGAGCCAGTTCCTCTGCTGCTTCTCGGAAGATGAGATCGTGAGCATTCTCGAGCGCTGCCGAGAGGCACTGAGCGAGCATGGAAGCATCTTCATCCTGGAGACCTTCTGGGATCGTCAGCGCAGCATAGGCGGGGCATTCTGCCTTCAGCAGACCTCGCTCTACTTCACCGCAATGGCCAATGGCAACAGCCAGATGTACGACAGCAAGGTCTTCGTGCGCCTCATAGAACGCGCTGGGCTGAAAGTGGAGAAGATGATTGATGATCTCGGTGAGAGCCACACCATCATCAAATGCAACCAGAAGGGCTGAATCAGAGGGCGTAGCTTACGGCCTTCACCGCCTCCACCACCCTCGCCACGCTTGGCAGGAACTCCTCCACGAAGGCAGGTGCATAGCCGAGCGGTGTGTCGCGGGTGGTGATTCTACGCACAGGCGCATCCAGGAAATCGAAAGCATCCTTCTGCACCACGTAGGTCAACTCGGTGCTGATCGAGGCCAATGGCCAAGCCTCCTCAACCACCACCATGCGATTGGTCTTCTTCACACTCTCCACGACCGTGGCATAGTCGATGGGACGCACCGTGCGCAGGTCGATCACCTCGCATTCGATGCCATCCTTGGCAAGTTGCTCAGCGGCCTGTAGGGCCACCTTTATTATTTTTCCAAAAGAGACGATGGTCACATCGGTGCCCTTGCGCTTGATGTCGGCCTTGCCGATGGGCAGCAGGTACTCGCCATCGGGAATTTCGCCCTTCTCACCATACATCTGCTCGCTCTCCATGAAGATTACAGGGTCGTTATCGCGGATCGCGGATTTGAGCAGTCCCTTCGCATCATAAGGATTGCTGGGCACTATCACCTTGAGGCCCGGACAGTTGGCATACCAGCTCTCGAATGCCTGCGAATGCTGCGCCCCGAGCTGTCCGGCAGACCCAGTGGGGCCGCGGAACACCATCGGGATGTTGAACTGCCCGCCCGACATCTGGTACATCTTTGCGGCCGAGTTGATGACCTGATCGATGGCCACCAGACTGAAATTGAAGGTCATGAACTCGATGATGGGGCGGAGGCCATTCATAGCCGCACCCACTCCGATACCCGCGAAGCCGAGCTCTGCAATGGGCGTGTCGATGACGCGCCTTTCACCGAACTCCTCCAGCATGCCTTGGCTCACCTTGTAGGCACCGTTGTACTCGGCCACCTCCTCCCCCATAAGGAACACTGTGTCGTCCCTACGCATCTCCTCGCTCATGGCCTCACGCAACGCCTCGCGGAACTGTACCTCTCTCATTTTGACCTTTTTTTGGTTTTAACGGGGTAAAGATAGTGGCACGCGATGAAGGCCATGGGAACAGCACGACCTCCGTCCACCTAAATTCGCACCCATGACAATAGGGCGCATCCGACTTCCGCTTGCCATGCTGGCACTCGGCCTTCTGGTCACCGCTGTTTACTGGAATCATTTCGACAACGAGTTTCACTTTGACGACTCGCACGCCATCCAGAGCAATGGCGCCATCAAGGACCTGAGCCTGTGGCGCACTTACTTCACCGACCCTACCACGCACAGCTCTCTGCCCACGAACCAGGCGTTCAGACCTTTGCTTACGCTTTCATTCGCGATAGACTATCGTTTGGCCGGCAGTAAGCTCGACCCTTTCTTCTTCCACCTCTCCACGTTCGTGTGGTTCCTTGTGCAAGGCGTGGTGATGTACTTTCTTTTTCTTCATCTGATGCAACTCACGCGACCTCACCGGACAAATGCGTGGGCTGCGCTGTTCATGTTAGCATTCTACATGCTGCATGCTGTAAATGCCGAGACCATCAACTACATCTCCGCCCGCTCCGACCTTCTCTCGACCCTGCCGATTGTGTGCGCGGTGCTCATTTTCGGCAACACGACCGGATGGAAACGGCACCTGAGCCTCATTCCCGTTCTGATTGCTGCACTCGTGAAGCCCACTGCGGTGATGTATTTCCCCATCATCACTGCCTATGTAGTGCTGTTCGTCATGCAGGTCAGCATCACCGATGCCCTGAAACCTGTGCGATGGGCCGGAATCATCCGATTCGTGGCACCTGCGGCCATCTTCTGTTTCGGGCTGTATATCCTCATTCAGAAGATGACCCCCGAGACCTTTGTCCCCGGTGGGAATTCAGCATTCCTCTATGCCATCACGCAGCCCTTTGTCATCCTCCGCTACTTCTGGCTGTTCTTCATGCCCGTTGGACTCTCAGCAGACTCTGACTGGAAACTGCTGGAGAGCATGGCAGATAGCCGGTTCATCATCGGTATGCTGTTCCTGATCGGGTTGGGCTATGTCATTGTTCGCACTTCTCGCACAGCTAAAGGCCGTCCAGTGGCATTCGGGCTATTGTGGTTCCTGTTCGCGCTTCTTCCCACCTCCAGCTTCATTCCTTTGAGCGAGGTGACCAATGACCACCGCATGTTCTTCCCGTTCGTAGGACTGACCATCGCAGTCTGGTGGCCGATAGTGGCATGGTTGCAGGACAGATGGGAGGCTTCGCCCGCATCCTCACGCATCTCTATCATACGTGTCACACTGCTGAGCACACTGCTGCTGCTGCTGCTGGGAGGCCATTCCTACGGAGTGGTGCAACGCAACAAGGTCTGGGCCACTGGTGAAAGCCTTTGGCTCGATGTGACGAGAAAAAGTCCGGAGAACGGGCGCGGTCATATGAACTACGGCCTCGCGCTGATGCGCAAAGGAGAACTGGAACTGGCCATGCGCAGCTACCGCAGGGCATTGGAGACCGACTACCGCAATCATCCTTACCTCTTCCTGAACATGGCCGGTGCGCAAAACGGACTCGGCAACAAGGAGGAGGCCGAGCGGCTTTACAAGGTGGCGCTCGACAAAGGCCCTCGCTATCCCGACACGCACTATTACTACGCGAGGTGGCTTCTGGAGCATGGAAGGCGCAATGAGGCCGAAGAGCGGGTGCGCGAGGCACTGCGGCTCAGTCCGGGTCATGAGTATGCCAACGCACTGCTCGGTGCCATAGCTGTCTCAGGAAAAACAATGCTGGAGCAGGCAGAGGATGCGGTTCAGAAGAATCCCACGGCTGAGAACTACCTCAATCTCAGCCTTCAGCGATACCGTGTAGATGATTTCAATGGCTGCATCATCGCATGCCAGAAAGCACTGGAGCTAAGGCCAGACTATGCCGATGCGTGGAACAATATCTGCTCGGCACACAACGCCATGGGCCAGTGGCAGCAGGGTGTGGAGGCATGTGAGAAGGCCATCGCCCTCCGGCCCGATTATCAGTTGGCCAAGAACAACCTCAACTGGGCCAAGAGCGAGCTGGCCAAGCAGCGTCAGTAGGCATCGAAGTCGATGGCGCGGAAACGCACCTTGTACGCATCCAGCGTTCGCCCCTTTCCTGTAAGGTCAAGGAAGATGAGGTTCAGAGGTGAAGGGCGGAAACGCACGGGGATGTTGACATGCAACGGCTGCATCCGCTGCCATGACGGGTCGAGACCGAGGTGCAAAGACATCCCAAAGCGGACCTTTTCTTTAGGAGTAGAGATCATCGTTTGAGGGAAAGCTCCCAGCACTGCACTCAACAACGGACATCCACTTGCTGTGTGAAAGCGCATCAGACCATTCCGCACAGTCTCGACCGCATATCGGGCATTAGGGTTGGAGAGTCTCCATTGCAGTCGTTCCGCATCCCATACCCGCTGAAACGCACATTCACCATCACCACCTTCCAGTGGGTCGCCAAAACCTACAATGGCCCGCAATGGCCCCACCAACTGAAAACCGAGCTTACGGACAAAACCAGGAGTGCTTGCAGCATTGGCCACGCCCACCACAAATCCAAGACCATCCTCGGCAGCCTTGGTATAAGTTGCCTTGGCAAGACCTGTGAACAGTCCTTTGCCTCCATGGCCCGGATGGGTGGCCGTATTGAGCGATAGCAGTCCACTCTCACAGACTCCGTTGATCTCGCTGACAATAGGTATCGTGGCGTAATGTGCCACAAGATTACTCATATGGTAAGCATTGAACCCCACCACAGGCCCGTCAGGATTCTCTGCATACTGCCAGCGGATGAATGCCTCCGTGAAACCCGCCTTAGGAAACACCGTGGTGAGTAAGGCTGTAACCTCCGCTATGGAGGCATCATCGGTGCCACAGGGCCTTATGTCGTAATCGCTCATCGCAACGCGTATCGTTCTATGGTCAGCCGCAGAGGTCGGAGCTTGATGCTCAAACACTGTAGGTCATTCTTTGTATCGAATGAGCGGAGACACTTGAGGCCGAGCAGGTTCTCCTTGGACACCGGCAGTCGAAGCGGCAAAAGGCCCAGCAAGGTCAACACAAGGTCGAACAGTGTGTATGGAAGAGAAAGAAAGCGCAACCGTTGTCCCCTCACCTCGCCTATGAGCGCATAAAGCTGGCGCAAGGTGACAACCTCCTCCGACCCAAGCAGAAAAAGCCCTGTGACCCCTTGCTTCATCACCGTTTCCACCACTCGA
This sequence comes from uncultured Chryseobacterium sp., assembly GCA_964500205.1. Lineage (GTDB taxonomy): Bacteria > Bacteroidota > Bacteroidia > UBA10329 > UBA10329 > UBA10329. The sequence goes on from CAZCNS010000011.1 coordinate 105,966, forward strand.
CAGACCTCATCCACACCGACAGTCTGAATAGGCTGAATACCACCATCGACCAGCGGGACAAGGGTAGTGCGGGCCAGCGTGTCACTGATCCTTTTGAACAACCCGCCACTGTCACCCACGACCAGACCGAGTTTCAACACCGTGTCAAGGTCAGCATCCATCATCTGCTCCAAGCGGTACTTGTGCCGACCATAGACGGATTCCGCTTCCGCATGTGCAGACATGGTGCTCAGGAAAATGAACCGGGTATCGGCAGCACGACAGGCATTGCGCAATCGCATCGTGGCTGCGATGTTGACCTCCTCCGCATCCGGTTGCGAGGCAGAAAAAGGAATGAAAGCACAATGGACAAGAACATCCGGCATTGGATTCAGGGCAAACGATTCATCCCGAAGGTCGAATGGAACGAACAGAGCGCCATCTGGCACACACGTAGGCTCACTCCTCTGGAGCAAGTGTACTTTGTATCCCATTTTCAGAAAATGATTCACCAGCTCCGAACCGATGAAACCAGACGAGCCTGAGATAGCGATGGTCATGCGTCAAATATCGCGCATGCTGCGCAGAAGATTTTCCGCCACCCGGTGCGCATTGGCCATGATGGTGAATGAGATACCCTTGGCAGGCAGATAACGGAAGGATGAAGCATCTCCGACCCATACAAGACGGGTGCCGTGAAGCCGTCCTTCCGCAGACGTGTGCATGGGCCTCTCCGTTTCTGAGACAGGTAGCGCACCTGCATAGTGAATGCTGCTTCCCATTCCGGAATCGACCCTCTTCAAGGGGAATAGTCCGAGACGCTTGAATGTGCGGTAGAACAGCCGTTCCCTTGAACGCAGCGCATCCCACTCATCATCGGTCAACCTATAGTCTGCCAGCAGCGCATCACCGGTAGGAGAATCGCCATCGCGCACAAGCTTGAGGTGGCGGTGCTGTCCTCCGCCCTCAGGATGATGGATGCCAGCAATGGTAAGTCCTGACATCAGGTATTGCATAAGCATCCTCCCATCTGAGAAATTGAGCGGGGATTCTTTTGCGAGCCGGAAAAGCATAAGTGAGCGGTAGGTGAACAGTGCTGCCATGGAGACATCAGCATTGGCTCCATCCGGGTCATGAAACAAGGTGAGCTGCCCCATTCCCGACTTGCGGGCAGGCATGGCACGTCCCAGATTGCGCCAATCCAAGAGTGGTACGTAGCTGTAGGGGTTGCAGAGCAATGGCAAAATTCCGCTCTCAGGAAAAGACCGCATGACGATACGGGCCGAACCGAGCACCCCAGGGCATAGCAGCAGCCTTCGCGCATGGCATGTGCGCTGTTCACCAGAGCGCACATCTACCGTGCGGACATCGACACCGTCATCACCCTCCTGAAAAGAAACGACAAGCTGACCGGATATCTTGGTAAAACCCGATCTCTTGGCAAGGGCATCAGTGGTCATCCACGGTCTGTACACGGAGCCACGCTGGTCGTGCCAGAATTCCATATCACTGTGATCGAAAGCCTTCCGTGCGCCACGGTCCTCTGTAAGCACGGCCAAAGCAGGCAGTCCCATGTGAAAGCCTTCCTCGTAAAAAGATCTTCGGGAGCTACGATACCGCTCCAAAATGTCCAGCATGCGGGGTTCGGGCCTCACAGCTGGCATGATGCCGCGAAGACCACTGACCATGTACGGTGACGCATCGTCATTCGCAGCAGAGATGCCGATGCGGTCCGCCACTTTCTGATAAGCCGGAAGAAAATCCTTCCTGTCGAAGCCCATTCTCTTGAACTCCGCGTCAGAGAACATGTAGCATCCCGCGCCCCAAGCATTGCCCAGCCCACCGTTAGCAAGACTCTCGAAAGGGAAGAAACTCTCCGATACCATCTTTAACCAATGACCGACACCCTGCATGACATACTGCCGCTGGGGCGTGAGCTGCGCACCTACCTTCAATGCTCCCCAAGGTATGCCCTCGAACTCCTGTCCAAGAAACAGAGGACGCTGGTCGCTACAGGTCCTTCGGATGGTATCGAAGTCATGATCCGGGAATGTGGGGTTCCTCTTGCGCGCATCAAATCCGACATCCAGCAATGTGACCTTGGCCCCTGCCTCCAGAAGGGTCTGACAGGCCTGCGCACCTGCAAGCCCTGACCCTACGACAATGATATCATGCTGTGATGCGCTCATGCCAACCTCCACCATTTAACCAGAAAGAGACCCACTACCGCGCATGCTACCGCCCGCATGCCGGCAAGCACCATTGGCACGATATACAAGACCGGTCGGTCCTGTGGCAGAAAATGGTCCGCATAAGACGGTTCGGTCTCCAGAATGGCGAGCATGATGAAGATCCGCTTCCGGAGCGTGGAAGTAGGCGCTGTGAGCGCAAGGCCGGCATCCACGCATCGCATTGTCATCTGGCCAGAGACCATGTACCGCCACACCCGCCTCTCGCGGTCGTTGTAATCTGCACCGTGGTGTTCCAAGGCGCGCCAATACTGCTCCTTCACCTCATCAGACACAGGAGCGCCCACGAGATAACGCGACAAGGCATCAGCCTCTAAATGACGCTCATTGACCGATTCCATTCCCCAGCGAACATATCATACCTGACGACTTTGAAACCCATCTTCATGACACGGTCGAGCCTTGTTAGCACGCGGTCTCGTCCCACATACATCAAGAAATTCATGATCCTGCTGCCGTTAATGCCCGGGTGCATGAACCGCTCTTGGGCAGTGTCCACATCATAGGGATGGAAATATCCGAGTATCCCCTGCCCCATGCTTTTCCCTCGAAGAAAAAAATATCTGACCAAGAACCACGGAAGCACCCTGAAATAAACCCCGCCACCGAACGGTACCTGCATAGGGCCGAAGGATGCCAGATTCATCGGGATCTCCAGAACACCATCCATGTGTCGTGGATGCTGACCGAAACCCGGCCAACCGAAAAGCGGATTCCTTGCAGGGAGCACGGAGCTGGAATATCCGAAACCGAACTCCTTCAGCACACCATGGGCCCACGGTGTTTGACCGGTGAGTGAAAAGGTGGGGGCACGGAAACCAGTGGCGCGAGGCAGGCCAAAACGCTCGGCCGTCTCAAGCCAATTCTCGAGGTCTTTCCTGAAACCGTCAGGGCCGAGCTTGTCGAGCGGAATGTGCCTGTCGGTATGACACGCCAACTCATGCCCTTCATCAACGATGCGCTCCACCAGCTCAGGATAGGAGCGCATCACATCACCCACCACAAAAAAAGTGCAGTGTGCGCCATGGCGTTTCAAAAAATCAAGGAAAGACAAGGTATTCTCCTCTACCCGTGGTGGGAACCGCTCACCCTCGGGTATCATTTGACGCACATCTTCGAGGTCAATGCTGAACAAATATGGAGTTGCAGCAGATGGGTTCACTTCTCGACCAATGCTTTTCTGATGGTGGAAAGCTGCTCGGCCATGAGTCCGAGGAAGAAGAAAATGAGACCGGAAACGATAAGTAGCATAGCCCCGACACTGACACCCATGCCGCGAACAAGAAAAGGAAGTTCCCACACGATGCCGAAAACCAGCAGGAAAAGCGCGATGGGCATGAACACGCGCATCGGGTTGAAAAGAATAACGATGTTCAAAATTTCGCGCACGGTTTCGATGGCCGTCATGGTGCTGATGGTGCTGACCCCTCCTTTTCGTGGATGAACAGTGATAGGCATCTCGAGCACTCTGTGCCGCTGGCTCACGAAGACCATCAATATGATGTCGCTGAAGGCCATATGATCAGGGCAGAGCGGCAAATACTTCTTGGCGAGTATGGTGTCGTATATCTTCATGCCAGAGTTGACGTCTTTCACTGGCATAGGAAGCAGCAGGTTAGCGAACCAGCGGATGAGCGACTTTCCGATGCCGCGATAGACACTGGCCTCCTTCTGCCCAATGCGACTGCCCACCACCATGTCGGCATCGGTCTCTACCGCTTTATGATAAAGTGCCACGACATCGTTAAGGTCATGCTGTCCATCGGCATCCATGGTGATGACGTATCGGCTGTGTGCTGCGCTGATCCCGGATTTGATGGCTCCTCCATAGCCTCGGTTCAGCTTGTGGTGAACGGCACGGACCATCGTGTCTCCTTCGATCTCTGCCAACAATGCAGCTGTGGCATCCTTGGAACCGTCATTGACAATGATGGCCTGACAAAGATGCTCTTCGCAGAAAGCCTGCAAGGAAGCAATGAAGGCAGGCAGATTGGCCTCCTCGTTGTACGCAGGCACCACTATGGTCAGCTCGCTCATCATCTGGCCTCAAAATAAATCATCCTGCGATGAAGTTGTTGCTTCCTGTGAAGAAATGGCAGTGCATATTCGCGGCCCGAAAACAGGGGTTGCACCAGCTACAGGGCCTACTGGTCGAAAAACTGGCACAAACCCCCGAAAGTGAGGAATTATCACCAAATGGAATTGTGTTTATTGCCCACATTTGCATGCCCCAATGCAGCAGGCATCTCAAGACCAAGTGTTTTAAGATTGCGGGCTGTCCATTCAATCGGAGTGAGTATTTTTGATCTCACACCATCCTATCCAAACGCATAAATAAAGATGGAAGTAGCTACGGATTCACAACTGAAACAGTCCCTGAAGAAATACTTCGGGTTCAACGCTTTCAAAGGCGAACAAGAAGAGATCATTCAAAGTGTTCTGGATGGTCACGACACTTTTGTCATCATGCCCACAGGCGGTGGCAAATCACTCTGCTACCAGCTTCCTGCGCTGCTGATGGAAGGCACGGCCATCGTGGTCTCCCCGCTCATCGCTCTGATGAAGAACCAAGTGGACAGCATCCGCAGCTTCGGCACCAATGACGGTATTGCCCACTTCCTGAACTCATCACTCTCCAAGTCAGAAAGCGAGCGCGTCAGGGCCGACATCACCAATTGCGTGACCAAGCTCCTTTTCGTAGCACCTGAATCGCTCAACAAGGAGGAGAACATCGAGTTCTTCAAGTCGGTGAACGTGTCCTTCGTGGCCATTGACGAGGCACACTGCATATCGGAATGGGGACACGATTTCCGCCCGGACTACCGCAGACTGCGCCCGATGATCGAGGCCATTGGCAAGGTGCCGGTCATTGCGCTCACGGCCACAGCCACCCCGAAGGTTCAGCAGGACATTCAGAAAAACCTCGGCATGACCGATGCGAGGGTGTTCAAATCTTCGTTCAACCGTGCGAACCTTTACTATGAGGTACGTCCAAAGTCTAAGGATGTAGTACGCGACCTGATCAAGTTCATCAAAGGACAGCAAGGTAAATCGGGTATCATCTACTGCCTGAGCAGAAAAAAGGTGGAGGAGCTGGCCGAAACCCTCAATGTTAACGGGATCAAGGCGCTGCCGTATCACGCAGGACTTGACGCAGGGTCTCGCGCACGCCACCAGGATGAGTTCCTGATGGACGATGCCAACGTGATCGTGGCCACCATCGCCTTTGGCATGGGCATCGACAAGCCCGATGTTCGTTTTGTAATTCACCATGACATCCCGAAGAGCCTCGAAGGCTACTATCAGGAGACGGGCCGTGCGGGCCGAGATGGCGGGGAGGGCCAATGCATCGCTTTCTACAATTACGATGACATCGTCAAGTTGGAGAAATTCATGCAAGGCAAGCCCATCTCTGAGCAGGAGATAGGCAAGCAACTGCTGCAAGAGGTGGTGGCATACTCGGAAGCAAGCGTATGCCGTAGAAAGTTCCTGCTGCACTACTTCGGTGAGGAGTATGATGACTCAGGCTGCAAGGATGAGTGCGACAACTGCCGTTATCCCAAGAAAAAAGTAGAGGCCAAAGATGAAATGACCCTGCTGCTTCAGACCATTGTGGCCATCAAGGAGAAATTCAAGATGAAGCATGTGGTGAACATCCTGCTGGGAGTATCCGGCAACACCATCACATCCTACAAGCACGACACCCTCGACATGTTCGGTGCAGGCAGTGACCAGTCTCAGAAATTCTGGGAGTCGATGGTACGCCAGGCACTCATTTCGGGCTTCCTTTCAAAAGACATAGAAAATTACGGGCTTCTGAAAATGACAGCGGCCGGTCACGCATTCATCAAAAAACCATCATCATTTCTCATGACGCTCGACCATGACTTCGAAGCGGACTCCAACGAAGATGAGTCCTCGTCCACTCCGCTAAAAGGTGGTGGTGGCGGTTTCGATGACGTACTGCTGACCATGCTCAAGGAGCTGCGGAAGGAGATTTCTCGTGAGGAGGGTCTGCCTCCTTTCGTGATCTTCCAAGACCCGTCTCTTGAGGACATGGCTCTGCGGTACCCCATCAGTATCGATGAACTGAAAGACATCACCGGTGTGGGCCTTGGTAAGGCCAAGCGCTTCGGTGAGCCTTTCATCGAACTCATCAAAGAATATGTGGAGGAGAATGAGATCGAGCGGGAGCAGGATATGGTGGTTCGGTCCGTTGCCAAGAAATCGAGCAACAAGGTCCACATCATCCAGAGCATTGACCGCAAACTCGATCTCGAGGACATTGCGGAGGCAAAGGGACTGGAGATTGATGAGTTGCTGACCGAGATCGAGCAGATCATGGCCTCAGGCACCAAGATCAACCTCACTTACTACATCGACAAGGTGATAGATGAGGACAAGCAGGAGGAGGTCTATGAATACTTCCGCGAGGCGAAGTCTGACAGCGTCCAGGCAGCGCTCAAGGAGCTTGGGGAGAACGACTACACCGAGGAGGAGATGCGACTCATGCGCATCAAGTTCATTTCGGAATTCGGACATTGACCATTTAAGTTGGGCGATCGCACCCATGTGACCCGTGCCTTCCTGCTGGGGCTGACGGCCTACAGCCTTGTTGGTCTTACGCTGTTCTTTCTGCACGGCCGAGAAGGAGCGCATGTGTTGATCAACCAATGGCACCATCCGTGGGGGGATCTTTTCTTCCGCTATATAACGGATACCGCCCATGGTGCAGTGCCTGTGCTGGCCATTCACCTGCTGCTTTTCGTCAGATACTCATGGGCGTTGGCCCTGGGTGTTTCGGCCAGTACAATGGGAATTGTTGTCCAGTGGCTAAAACGTGGGGTCTTTGACCTTCCGCGTCCATCAGCTGTATTCGACCAGAGCTTCCTTCATTGGGTGGAAGGCGTTGATTATGCTTCAAGATTCAGCTTTCCTTCCGGACATGCAGGCACCGCATTCGCCATGTTCTTCATGTTCGCGCTGATGGCGAACAGAGGGTGGGCCACTTGGGCGTTTCTGATCTGGGCACTGATGGCCTCATTCTCACGGGTTTATATCTCGCAACACTTCATCGAGGATACCGTGGTCGGTGCGTGGATAGGCATTGCCACAACATGGCTTGCTTGGCGATTCATCATCGTCCCTATCGAGAAAAAACCTACTAACAAGCTCAACGGCAGATTCTGGCCGTCTTGAATATCAGCGACTGAGCATTGTCTCGTAAGGCACACGCTGCACGAGCGACCTACCGAGCGTCACTTCATCCGTGTATTCAAGCCCACCACCCACAGAGACACCCCTCGATAAGGTGGTGACAGCGACCCCCGTGGGTTTAAGCTGGCGGAAAAGATAGAAATTGGTGGTGTCTCCTTCCATCGTGGTGCTCAAGGCCAGAATGACCTCCCGCACCTCGCCTGAGGCGCAGCGTTCCACCAGCTGTGCTATGCGCAGGTCGCTGGGGCCTATACCGTCCATGGGTGATATGATGCCTCCGAGTACGTGATAAGTGCCCTTGAACTGGGAGGTATTCTCGAAAGCGACCACATCCCGGATATCCTCGACCACACAGATGACAGAGCGGTCACGCCTCTGATCGCTGCATATCTCGCAGACCTCCTTGTCTGTAACCGTGTAGCAAACCCTGCAATGACGTACGTTTTCGCGCAACGTGATGAAGGTCTGCCCGAAATGCTCCAATTCCTCGGGCTTCTTCTTCAGCAGATGAAGCACAAAGCGGAAGGCCGTACGTTGCCCAACACCAGGCAACTGGGCAAATTCATCAACAGCATCCTGAAGCACTTTGGAGATCATCGGCAGGTCTTTGTCTCAGCACCTTTCTATGACAGTGGCATACCCCTGTCCCACTCCGATGCAAAGCGTGACCAACGCATAACGCTTCTGCTGCTTTTGCAGTTCGATGGCTGCGGTCTGCAACAGACGTGCACCGCTCATACCCAACGGATGACCGATGGCAATGGCGCCACCGTTAGGATTCAATCGGGAATCATCATCAGCTATGCCCCACTGGCGCGTGCAACTGAGCACTTGGGCCGCGAAAGCCTCATTCAGCTCGATGATGTCCATGTCGGCAAGAGTCAGCCCGGCACGTTGCAACGCCTTCTCCGATGCCTTCACCGGCCCGATGCCCATAATGCGCGGTTCCACACCCGCCACGGCAGCAGACACGATGCGAGCCATCGGTTTCAGTCCATGATCCTTGACGCCCTGAGATGATGCCAGCATCAGGGCCGCTGCTCCATCGTTCAGACCGCTACTGTTGCCGGCTGTCACCGAACCATCCTTCTTGAAGGCCGGACGCAAAGTGGCGAGTTTGTCCAAGGTGCTTCCTGACTTGATAAACTCATCCTTGTCGAAAATGACGGAATCTCCTTTTCTCTGAGGAATGGCAACGGCTGTGGTCTCCAATCCGAGCCGTCCGCTCTGTTGGGCGGCAGTGGCCTTCATCTGCGACCACTGCGCGAAACGGTCCTGCGCCTCGCGTTCGATGCCATATAGTTCCACCAGGTTCTCGGCCGTGTTGCCCATGCCTTCGGTACCATACAACTCCTTCATGCGCGGATTGATGAACCGCCAACCGAAGCTGGTGTCGTGCATCTCCGCATCGCGCCCGAAAGGCTGACTGGCCTTGGAAATGACCCACGGACCGCGCGTCATGTGCTCCACGCCACCACTGATGTACAGGTCACCATTGCCCGTCTGGATGGCACGTGCGGCCTGAACAGTGGCCGCCATGCCAGATGCGCAAAGGCGATTGACGGTCTCACCGCCCACCGTCCAAGGGAGCCCTGCGAGCAGCAGTGCCATGCGGGCCACATTGCGGTTGTCCTCACCCGCCTGATTAGCACAGCCCATGATCACATCCTCGATGGCCGATGGGTCAACGCTGCCGTTGCGTTCCAAGAGGGCCTTCAACGGAATGGCTGCGAGGTCGTCCGCACGAACGGGTGCAAGACTTCCTCCGAAATTGCCGACCGGGGTGCGGATGGCGTCTATGATGAATGCTTCTTTCATTTCAGTTGTTGTTTCACGCAAAGGGCGCAAAGGAATTCGCAAAGGACGCAAAGATTGATAGCTCTGTTTTTTCTCTGCGTTCTCCGCGTGTTTTCTCCTTTGAGAACTCTGCGTGAAACTCTTTTCTGAATGGAGTCCTTCAGAGTCCATTCGCAATCCTGTGCACCCCATCCTTCAGCAGCGTGGTGTTGAAGTTGATGAGCAGTCCGAGTTTGCAGCCTGTGAGCCGCAGGTAGGTCAATATTTGTGCGTGGTGCAACGGGGCGAGCGTCTCAACGGATTTCACCTCTATCACCAACTTCCGTTCCACCAGAATATCCAATCGGAAACCGACTTCCATTTTCACATCCTTATACATCATCGGCACAGCGACCTGATTCTGAACGAACAATCCATGCTCCAACAAGTCATGCACCAATGCAGCCTCATAAACGCTTTCGAGCAGACCGGGGCCGAGAGTGCGGTGGATGTCGATGGCCTTGCCAATGACGATGGTGGCGAGTTCGTTCTCAGTCATGGGGGTGTGTTCATTTCACGCAGAGTTTTTTTTTCACGCAGAGGTCGCAGAGATTTTACGCAAAGAACGCAGAGATTTTTTCTCAGTATAGAAGGCCATTTGCTCTGTTTTTTCTCTGCGTTCTCTGCATGTTTTTCCCTTTGCGGCCTCTGCGTGAAAAAACTCTGCGTGAAACTTTTACCCCTGCTCCTTCTTCTTCACCATCGTGAGAATCGTGGCGATGGCGCAGGTCTCACCTGTCTCGTCATACACATCGACCAGCCACTTGACAATGCCCTTGGCGATGTCGTGCGCATCTCGCTTCTCCTGCTCCACCTTCTCTTTGCAGGTGAGGCGCACCCCGATGGTCATGCCCGGATAGACGGGCTTCACAAAGCGGGCCTCGTCTATGCCGTAGTTCAATAATACGGGGCATTTGCGGTTCTCAACGAACATGCCCGCAGCCTTGGAGAGGATGTAGTAGCCATGCGCCACGCGGCCCTCGAAGAGCGTTCCGTCCAGCGAGGTGACATCGGTGTGCGCATAGAAATGGTCACCGCTCACATTGGCAAAGTTGACGATATCGGCCTCAGTCACAGTGTGCTTGTGGGTGACGAGGGTCTCCCCTATCTCCAGTTCCTCGAAATGCTTCATGAATGGATTGAGCAGTACCTCTTTCTGCTTGGCACCCACCTGATAGACATTGGTGATGGCTGTGATCATGCTGGGTGAACCTTGGATGGCCGTGCGTTGCAGGTAGTGCATCACTCCGCGCTTACCGCCCATCTCCTCACCGCCTCCGGCACGTCCGGGACCGCCATGAACCAACAGCGGCATGGGCGAACCATGACCCGTGCTCTCCTTCGCACAGTCGCCATTCAAGACAAGCACACGCCCGTGGTAGGATGCCGCACCGAGCGCGAACTGACGGGCGTTCCGCTCATCGTTCGTCACGATGGAACAGCACAGCGACCCTTTGCCCAATTTGGTGAGGGCGATGGCCTCGTCCAAGGTCTTGTAGGGCAGGATGGTGCTGACGGGGCCGAACGCCTCGACCTCATGCGTGGAAATGCGGTTGAACGGGTCATCGTTGCGCAGCAGGATGGGCGACATGAACGCACCTTTTTCGCTGTCCGCGCCTGTGACGGCCACGCTGTCGAGGCTGCCGAACACGAGGCTGCTGTCCTTGAGCAACTCCTGCACCTTCTCTTTCACATCGTTCATTTGGCTGCGGCCTGCAAGAGCCCCCATGCGCACGCCCTCCACGCGGGGATCACCGATGGTGGTCTTCTCCAACCGCTGGCCGATTGCGATCTGCACGTCCTCCACAAGGTTCTCCGGCACGATGATCCTGCGGATGGCGGTACACTTCTGCCCGCATTTCACGGTGATCTCCTTCACCACCTCCTTGATGTACAGCTCGAACTCAGGCGTTCCCGGCACGGCATCGGGGCCAAGGACGGAGGAATTGAGGCTGTCGGCCTCCATGTTGAACGGCACGCTGTTGTTGATGATGGCAGGGTGCGCCTTCAGCATTCTTCCTGTTGATGCCGAACCGGTGAAGGTGACCACATCCTGGCTGTCCACATGGTCGAGCAGGTCGCCAGCGCTGCCGCAGATGAGCTGCAATGCGCCTTCGGGAACGATGCCCGATGCGATGATGTCCTCCACCATGGCCTGCGTGAGGAACGAGGTGACCGTGGCGGGCTTCACGATGGCGGGCATGCCTGCGAGCCAGTTGACGGCCACCTTCTCCAACATGCCCCAGATGGGGAAGTTGTAGGCGTTGATGTGGATGGCCACGCCCTCCTTGGGCACCATGATGTGATGGCCGATGAAGGTGCCACCCTTGGAAAGCCCTGCCGTCTCCCCGTCCACATAGTAGGTCTCGTTGGGGAACTGCCTGCGGAGGCTGGCGTTGGCGAAGAGGTTGCCGATGCCGCCCTCGATGTCTATCCAGCTGTCCACCTTGGTGGCGCCTGTGGCGTAGCTCACCTCATAGTACTTGGCCTTGCGCTCCATCAGGTACATGGCCAGTGCCTTGAGCATGCGGCCACGCTCCTGAAAGGTCATGCTCCGGAGGGCGTGGCCCTTCTTCCGGCCATACTGCACCGCAGCACCAAGGTCGAGACCCTTTGAAGTGGCCGTGGCAATGGCCTCACCTGTCACCGAGTTGAAGAGCTGGCTGCCGTCACCATCGCCCGTGATCCATTTTCCTGAAAGGTAGTTGCCGAGTTTTTGCATGATGATTTTTGATGGAAGGCCAAAAATAGGAGACCGCGAACAGGGGGCAAGCTACTGCAACATTACCGTGTCCATTTCCCTCCATGCTAAATTTATGTTATGCGCAGCGGCTTCTTGCACCTGAATTGCCTAACGCGCTAACTTGCAGCCATGCTGCGTCTGAGCATTGCGCTTTCCATCCTTCTGATAATCAGTTGCGGAGACTCTGCCGTGCTGCATGATTCAATCGCAATGTCCGCACAGGTGCGTGCTGATAGTACTACCGAGGCATTCATCCGCCCATTCAGGGATAACATGAAGGAGGATATGGCCCGTGTGCTGGTGCGCAGCAATGGCCCCATACTCCGGGGGCGTCCCGACAGCCCGCTCGGCAGCCTGATGGCCGACCTTGTATTACAAGAGGCGCAGGAAATGGCCGACAGCCTTCAGGTGAACGTGAATGCCTGCATGCTGAACATCGGTGGTTTCCGGATCGATCTGCCCGAAGGAGACATCACCGTGGCCCACGTGTATGAACTGATGCCCTTCGAGAACGTGCTCAACCTTGTGCTGCTGACAGAGGAAGGCGTGATGCAGATGGCAAGGCATTTAGCTGAGGTGAAAGGCCAACCCGTAGCAGGAATAAGGCTCACTGTGACCGAAGGTAGGGACATCAATTTGGAGATCAACGGCAAACCATACAAAGGCGGGCCGCTTTGGGTTGTCACCTCCGATTACCTCGCTGACGGAGGCGACCACATGGCCTTCTTTGAGGAACGTCTGCAACGCATCGAGTCAGGACGCATGCTCCGAGATGTCCTGATGCGTCAAATGGCGGGCATCGGAACTTCGGGAAATGGTCTGACCGCTCCCTCGGACAGACGGATAAGCATCAACGAATGAGAAGGCGGGATTTTCTGAAAAATGCCGCAGTTGTGGGGGGCGGTCTTACGGCTGTGGGCTCAGGTAGTGCCCTTTGGTTGCGAGATCATGGAGCAATGAAAATCACCATTCTCCATACCAATGATGTGCATAGCCGCATAGACCCGTTTCCCGATACCGACCCCAGATACCCAGGACTTGGAGGATTTGCGCGCAGGGCGGCCATCATCAAGCGCATCAGGCAAGAGGAAGAGCACGTTCTGCTGTTCGACAGTGGCGACATCTTTCAAGGCACACCCTACTTCAACTATTATGGTGGCGAGCTGGAGTTCCGGCTGATGAGCGAGATGGGATATGATGCCGCCACATTGGGCAATCACGACTTCGACAATGGCATCGAGGGACTGTTGAAACAGATGCCTCATGCCAAGTTCCCATTCATCAACACGAACTATGACCTCACCAAGACCGACCTGCAAGGCCGAGTGCTTCCCTTTGAGATATTCGAACGAGGCGGTGTGAAGGTGGGTGTGTTCGGTCTGGGGATAGAACTCAATGGACTTGTCAATCCGCGTATGTTCGGAAATGTGACCTACCGCGACCCGTTACCTATATATAATGACACAGCGAAGATGCTTCGGAATGAAATGGGATGCCACTTAGTGATATGCCTCTCGCACCTCGGCTACCGATACGACACTATGAAAATATCGGACACTATGCTTGCTCAAACCGGCAGCAATGTGGACATCATACTCGGTGGGCATACCCACACCCTGCTCGAACAACCTGACGTGCAACAGGATAGCCAAGGTCGGGAAGTGATCATCTGCCAGACCGGATGGGCGGGTGTGCACCTTGGCCGATTGGATATCACCATCGACCCGCTGACAAAGCTTTTCCGACCCGCGTATATTGCACTGAAAGTTCTTAAAAGTCAATAGGCCCGAGGCTTTTTTTTACCCTTTTTTTATTGAAGTTTTGCCCTGTCGCAAGCGGATGCCGCACCCCTCGGAATCGGTTCGCTCGACTAACTTTTCTTAAGTTATTAACCAGTAGCAAATTGACACTGCCCCTATGAAGAAGGACTGCAAGGAAGTGTGGGAGAATTGCCTCTCCGTCATCAAGGACAATGTCCCTTATCAGAGTTTCAAGACGTGGTTTGAGCCCATTACCCCGGTGAAACTGGACGGAGGTGTCCTCACCATTCAGGTGCCAAGCCAGTTCTTTTATGAGTGGCTGGAGGAGCACTACATCAATCTGCTCAAGAAGACCATCAAGAAAGAGATCGGTACCGATGGTCGTCTGGAATACCAGATCATCATGGAAAACTCCATCAGCAGTTCCAAACCGCTGTCTGTGCGGGTGCCCACAAGCTCGGCAACCACGCGCAACCAGCCGATGACCGTGCCGATGGACCTCAACAGGGCCGATGCCATCCGCAACCCCTTTGTGATACCTGGTCTCAAGAAGGTGAAGGTCGAGTCGCAACTCAACTCCACCTACAACTTCGACAACTTCATCGAGGGCGACTGCAACCGTCTGGCACGCTCGGCAGGCTATGCAGTGGCCAACAACCCCGGAGGAACGGCCTTTAATCCATTGCTGCTCTACGGTGGCGTGGGACTGGGCAAGACGCACCTTGCGCACGCCATCGGGATTGAGATCAAGGAGCGGTTCCCGAACAAGACCGTGTTGTACGTCTCCTCAGACCGTTTTGCCAATCAATTCATCGATGCGGTGAAAGGCAACTCGACCAATGACTTCGTTCACTTCTACCAGATGCTGGATGTCCTGATCATGGACGATGTGCAGTTTCTGGCCGGAAAGGAGAAGACGCAGGACGTGTTCTTCCACATCTTCAACCACCTGCACCAGAGCAACAAGCAGTTGGTGTTGACCAGCGATAAATCTCCTGTGGAATTGCAAGGTATGGAGCAGCGTCTGCTTTCTCGCTTCAAATGGGGACTCTCTGCCGACCTGAGCGTCCCCGAGCTCGAGACCCGCATCGCCATACTGCGCAAGAAGACCTATCAGGACGGGATCGAGCTGCCCGAAGAGGTGCTCGAATACCTCGCCTACAGCATCAGCACCAACATCCGAGAACTGCAAGGCGCGCTCATCTCGCTGATGGCGCAGGCATCGCTGAACAAGAAGAACGTCAACTTGGACCTTGCCAAGCAGATGATCGACAAGTTCGTGAAGAACACTGCTCGCGAGATCAGCATCGACTACATACAGAAGGTGGTAAGCGATTACTTCGACATGCCTATCGAGCTGATGAAGTCCAAGACCCGCAAACGCGAGGTGGTGCAGGCCCGTCAGATCGCCATGTACTACGCGAAGAACCACACCAAGGCATCGCTCGCATCCATCGGTGCGCATTGCGGTGGCAAGGATCACGCCACGGTGCTGCACGCCTATCGTACGGTGAACAACCTGATCGAGACCGACAAGCAGTTCCGGGCCTACATCTCAGATCTCGACAAGAAGATCAAGCACCAGTGAGCCGACCTGTGCCCCGCATCCTGATGGTGTGTCTCGGCAACATCTGCCGAAGCCCGATGGCGGAGGGCATCCTGAAGCGGAAGGCCGATGAACTGGGTGTCGCCATCGAGGTGGACAGTGCCGGAACATCGGACTGGCACAGGGGCGAACAGCCCGATGAGCGTGCCATCTCTGAAATGGCATCGCATGGTATCGACATCTCCTACCAACGCTCGCGGCCTTTCACCGTGGCAGACTTCGACCGCTTCGACCACATCCTGGTGATGGACACGAGCAACCGCTCCAACGTGCTGAACATGGCGCGCTCGGAAGCAGACAGGCACAAGGTGAGCCTGATGCTCGACCACGGCAACGCGGTGAAGGGGCATTCCGTGCCCGACCCATATTACGATGACGGCTTTGGGCGGGTGTATGAGCTGCTGGATTATGCTTGTGAACACTTTATAAGTGCTTACACGAAATGACAGGAACCCTCTACCTCATCCCCGTTGACCTTGGCCAGCCCGGTGCCGACCGCCTTTTCCCCCCATTCAACCTCCGCATGTTGGAGGAGCTGAACCATCTGGTGGTGGAAAACGAGCGCGCCGCACGTAGGTTCATCCGTTCCATCGGCAACAAGCGCGATTTCGAGGGGCTGAACCTCATTCTGCTCGATAAGCGCACCGAACGCGACCAGCTCTCGGAGGCCGTGCAACTGCTGCTTTCGGGCAATGACGTGGGCCTGATGAGCGAGGCGGGTTGCCCCGGAGTGGCCGACCCCGGGCAGATACTCGTGGCCGAGGCGCACCGATACAACATCACTGTGAAACCGCTCATAGGCCCATCGTCCATCCTGCTCGGCCTGATGGCCAGCGGGCTCAACGGGCAGCATTTCACCTTCCACGGCTATCTGCCCATCGACAAGCGGGAAAGGGTGAATGCACTTCGCAATCTGGACAACTCCATCCGCAGCACGGGCCAGACGCACATCTTCATAGAGACACCTTATCGGAACGAGGCCATGTATGCCGACATCCTGAAATGCTGCAGCCCTTCTACCCTGCTCTGCCTCGCGGTGGACGTGACCCTCACCACCGAGAGCATCCGCACCCTGCGGGTGGACGAATGGAAAACCCAACGGCCAGAGCTACAGAAGCGGCCCTGTGTGTTCCTATTGGGTCAGTGACGCGCCCTCATGGGCCTCAGCCTGCGCACATAGAGGTCAGCCAGCATCCACAATGTGAACCCAACGGAAATGGCCACACTGAATGGAAAACTGTAGGTGAACCAGTCGGGATAGTAAGTGTAATAGCAAAGGTTATAGATGACGAGGAACATCAAGTAACGCGCGATCTCCACGATATAGAACCACGGCTTGTTCTCAAGTATCGCTCCGACAGATAAAGTGCTAACGCAAATGAGAAAGAAGAAAGCCAGCTGATAGAACAGCGACAGCTCATCGATCTTTCCCATGTAAGCGACCAGGAAGTAGGTGAGCAACACGAACTGCAACGCTACATAAACCATGAGATGAACGGGGGTCTCAGTGCGGAATTTGGGCGCGGGAACGTGCTTCTGCACCCCGTCCTTCACTTGACCGAGCAGACGTCCGAGATACTCGGGGCCTTTGAAAACGAGGGCCAATTTCTCACGCAGCGTCTTCAGCCTTTTGCTTCCCTCCCACATCTCGACATAGAAATGCAAGTTGGCCCAGACCGGATTCCAACTGTTGAAAGGCACAGTGATGCCATAGGTCGGCTCTTCCCGTTCTTGCACGAAGGTACCATGAAGGCGGTCCCAGAGGATGAACGTGGCCGCGTAGTTCTTGTCCAGATACTTCGGGTTGGTGGCATGATGCACACGATGATGGCTCGGAGTGTTGAAAATGAACTCGAACCACTTGCCCATGTTGCCGATGAGCTTGGTGTGAATCCAGTACTGATAAAGCGTCACAAAGCCTGCTGCTGCAACAAAGGTCATGGTGTCGAACCCGATGAACGGGATGGGCAGGAACAGAGGAAAGGCGATGAGATTGTGGAACCAACTTTGCCGCAAAGCCACAGTGAGGTTGTACTCCTGACTCTGATGATGAACGATATGCGCCCCCCAGAATATGTTCCATTCATGCCCCCAGCGATGCGCCCAGTAGTAGATGTAGTCGAAGACAATGACACAGATGATGAAGTTGTACCACGTGAAACCGATGTCCCAGATACCCACCTTGGCCACCAACCAATCGTAGCCCATGATGAGGCCCGCCTTGCCCAATGCACCGATGGCCTGACTCCCGATACCGAGGTTCAGGTTGGTGATGCTGTCGGCAAAATCAAAATCCTTTCCGCGGTGCTTCAGATAATTGTGCAACCACTCACCGATCACAGTGATCAGGAAGAAAGGAATGGCAAGAAGGATGTAATTGGGATTCATGGCCTCGGATTGCTAAGAAGTTCGGCAGGCCGAATTTAGCAGCCTTCCGTCACATTGTCAAGCTATTACTAAATCCCTTTTTAGTTGCCCAATAAAAAAGAACGCTGCCGAGGTGCCAGACCCCGACAGCGTTCAAGCACCAAGGCATCAACGCCTCACTCTGCTGCTGCCTTCTGAAAAAGATGCTTGCTGATGACTTCCACTTCGGCCTTTAGCGACTCGTGTTGAGACCTGAGATTTCCATATGCCGCATTCTGCATCTCGACCTGCTGCATCAATTGCTGTATGAGGGCCTGCTGCTCCTGAACGGCCTTGGTGAGCACCGATACGATGGGGGCCATGTTCAGCGTCTGAGGCTGGATGGTGCCTTCCGCTGTCAATGCGTCCTTCTCCCCGTTCACCGCGCTGGGAATAACCTCTTGAAGCTCATCGGCAATAAAACCCTCGTACATGAATGGACTTCCTGAGAACAGCTGCTCGCCCGTATCTCTGTATCTGAAACTGACCGGTTTCAATGCCAATACCCGCTCCAACGCAGGGCTGCTCATCGGGGCAATGGCATCCTTCAATCTGCGGTCAGAAGTAGTGCTGATAGCACCGAGGTTGGTCACGTCTATCCATAGGTTGGTCTGGGCTCCGGTCCATTCAAGGTTAAATGTATTGTTAGAGTATGTTCCGTTAAGACCCGACCTTGTCCGATAGCCCAATGCACGGGTAATTCCGTTCACATGAAGGGCATCATCCGGCTGAACATCCAAGTTAATGCCTACTCTCGCGTTCTGTCCTGCGTATTCTGGGATGTAAACGGCCGGATTCTGAGCATTGTAGTAAAACCTCAGAACATTGTTAGGGCCAATTGTCGGGTTGTGATTATCGATATTCCATGCATTCTGATCGGTGCCTCCGAGCAGATTACCCACGTTGTTAAGCGTTAATTGTCCACCTTCATCTACAGTGTTATTGGGAACAAGGGAAAGAAAACCATCTCCACGGAGGCTCATCACAACCTCTTCGGAACCGCTGTTATCATACCTCCTCCAGTCGAAGCCCCGGTCGGTGTTGTTGCTGGCAGTAGCCTGGGTATTGTCTGTTGTGTTCCAGAAATCGACATTGCTGGTACCCGACCTGCGGTTCATACCGATGGCCAGCGCACCCACTCCTGAGGTAAAGCTGGTACCAGGGTGGTCTGCAGGATTGTTTCCTGAATTGAAATTGCCGATACGCGTAAAACCTCCGACCGCATCGATCAAGATGTTATTCGCATCGGGAGAAGACGGGTTGATAGTACCTGCTCCTACTGTTCCGATTCTCAGTTGTCCGGTGGGAGTGAATCTCGCGCGTTCAAAATTACTGGTGCGGATCACCCATGGAGAACCGTCCGTTGTTCCAATAAAATTGGTTGGCGGGGCGGTTCCTGCATTTCCTGTCAATGACCATGCATTCAAGGCTCCGTCTGCACCTGTCGGGCCAGTAGGTCCCGCAGCTCCCGTAGGGCCTTGAGCACCTGATGCACCTGTCGGTCCCGTACCACCATCTGCTCCGCTGGGTCCAGTTGGGCCTGCTGCACCGGTGGGGCCTGCCGAACCTGTCGTCCCATCAGCACCTGAGGGGCCAGCAGGTCCTGTGATGCCCGGAGCACCATCTGCCCCCGATGGGCCTGTTGGGCCAGTGGGGCCTACCGAACCTGTGCCACCGGGGCCGGTCGGGCCAGTGGGGCCAGTGGAACCATCGGCACCTGCAGGGCCAGTTGCCCCATCAGCACCAGCGGGACCTGGTTGACCATCTGCTCCTGCTGCACCGGGAGCACCATCGGCACCGGTAGGGCCTTGCGGTCCGACAGCACCCGCCACACCTGCAGAGCCAGTAGGGCCTGTCGGTCCTACACCTCCAGGGCCTCCCGAAACATCAATGCAAGTCCAGTCCCCCAACGTGACATTCCAATAGCAGAACTGCTTGAGGTCGGTGTCATATACCAGCACCCCGTCTGCCGATGGAAGCGGGTTCATCAGCACGCGCTGAAGCGAGTTAAGCCTCGGGACAAGAAGTCCCTTTGAGGTGGATGACACATCGAGGATCGCATTGGGTTGCGGGGTCGATGTGCCAATGCCTACATTGTCTGTCTGGGCCAAGGTTACAAGAGACGAGCTTACAAATGCCAATAGGATGGCACTAGCACGGAGGATTGGAAATCTTCTCATTTTCAAGGGGAAAATCATTTCAACAAAGCAATCCCAACTGCGGGGATTGGGGTGCGAAGATGAAAATTTAAGACACAAAAACAGCTGATTCATACCTGACTCATGTGATATTTCACAAGCGAATCGATGGGCTGCCTCACCACGCACCCAACGGAAAGACCAATATCTTGGGTTGCCAAGCCAAGTTCGTGCGCGAAGTAATGAGCCACAGAACCGACAAAGTGAAGTGGCACATCCAGATGTCCGGGAAAAACAGTCACGTATCGGAGCAAGAAAGCCTTGAAACCCTCGACCAGCAATGATTGCACATATGGCTCTGACTTGAACCGATACAAAACTGGCATGAAACCAGCGAGATACGTGTTTGGACGCGGCTGCCGATACACGTGCTCAAGCACACTTGCCTTGTCCACACCTGCTTCATTCAACACAAGTGAAATCTGGGGTGGTGCAAGCCCGTGAAGATGATCGGCCAACAATTTCTTTCCGAAAAAAGCACCACTGCCCTCGTCACCAAGAACAAAGCCGAGCGAAGGACGACCATTGTCAATGTCCTTCCCATCGAAAAAACAGGTGTTTGAACCCGTTCCCAGAATGCTGACAATACAAGCCTCTCCCCCTCCGGCCGCGAGTGCAGCCCCCATAAGGTCATGATCGACCCTGACCTCAGCGTTCGGAAAAACCATACCAAGGCCATCGGCCACTACTTTGTTCATGGCCTCGGAGGAACATCCCGCACCATAAAACCAGACGTGCCTCACGGACAGAGAGAGTTCCATCAGTCCAGCGTTCGCGGAAATCTCCCTGGTTATGGCTTCCGCGTCCACGAAAAATGGGTTGAAGCCTGCCGTGAGGAAGGGGCGCATGTTACCATCCGGTGCAACGACTCTCCAGTCGCTCTTGGTGGAACCGCTCTCTACGATGGCGATCATGGTCGTCAGTCGGGAAGTCCCTCCACACCGAGGGCGTATGGATTCTTGCGTATGTCGAGACCGTCCATCCAATCGGCATCATCGCGAGCAGGTCCGAGATCCATAGGGTTACCCAAATAGTCCAGCCGCTTGCCTGGCCAGAGGTGGGTCTCGACCAAGTAGGTGAGCAACGAGACACGATTCAAATTAGGGTGAATATGCGGAGCGATATTCTTGGAATGGTACTCAGGTAGCAGACTCCAGTGCAGGTGTGGCACATCGTGGTGGGCACTGTGATAGCCATTGTTGAATGCGAGGAAATTGAGAATCCCGCCAGTGAAATTGCGGGTATGATTGTAAGGATGGTGCTCATCGCAGCCGTCATGCTGCCAGTAATTGGTACCCACTATGCCCCATGCTGCATACAGGTGAGGGATGACAAGGACGAGCAGGCCCTTTTCCCAGTCGATGAAGATGAGGGCGATCTTGACCCCCATCACCAGCACCATCTCAAGAGCATACTGTGCAAACCACCGCGGATGCTCCTTCATCATTCTGCGGGCAAAGGCGTTCTCATCGGCCATGATGCCAGGGGCCATTCTAAAGAAGAAGAAGAGCTGGTTGAGCAGATTCCATCGGAAACGCATCTTGTCAGTCCGGATACGGTCGCGGGTGGTCTGCGTGTGCTGATGATGGCTGAAATTGTGGCCGGGAACATAAGCACTCACACTATGGCCGTACGTAAAGGAAAGGATGACCTGAAAGACCCTGTTGAGGGTCTTGCTCTCAAAAATAGGCGAGTGAATGGTGTTGTGGGTAATGACAGCGCAGATGAATGACAACGCTGCATTGAGCATCACCAGAGGAATGCGCAGATACCATTCCTCAGGAAAAAACGCCCAACTCAATGCCGCCACACTGAAGTATAGCGCGACCGCTGCAAGGGTCCGAAGGTCAGCACGGTATCTGAGCATGGGTGCAAATGTAATCGGAACGGTTCCGCGCACAGAACGTTCAGAGGCAAACAGGTACGATACCGTGAGGGAAAGTTCTTGAAAACTTGGCCTCTGAGAACATCCCACCTGACCAGTGGCGCGCACCCTTTTTCTCACCTTTGTCCTTTATCCGGACAAAACACCTCACTCATGCGCATTGTACTTCTGA
The DNA here is from genome assembly GCA_964500205.1 of uncultured Chryseobacterium sp. Lineage (GTDB taxonomy): Bacteria > Bacteroidota > Bacteroidia > UBA10329 > UBA10329 > UBA10329. Next base: position 128,017 of record CAZCNS010000011.1, read on the forward strand.
CCGTTGCTTTATCTCTTCTTCAAATAGGCTCATTTGCGCAGACCCTCAAGTCCTTCACCCCCGACAGCGACACCTACATTCAAGAGCTTCAAGGATTCTTCGCTCAAGGAGACGATAAGAAGGCAGAGAAACTTTTCAAGGAGACCGTGATCCCGGTATGGAACAGTGGGCACTTCTCACCCACGCAGAAAGAGCGCACCTATAAGGTGAGCAACCTGATGCTCGATAAAAGGAAAAAGGCGGTTGACTTCGAGAACTACATCTACACCATCATTGCCTTTGCCAACAGTGGAAGACCGGCATCAGACTTCGAGGCTTTTCATGACGGATTGGAGAAGGTGGTCACGGAGCTTTCGAGAAAGCAGTTCACTGAGTACATGGACCTTTGCCGTGGGCTGTTCACAGAGCGGGTGATGTTCGACTCGCGAAGCGTGCAGTGGGTTGCAACCACGGAGGATTTCTCATTGCAGTATGACAGTGTGCCGAAGGTCGTTTTCGGCAAGATGGACCTCATTGCCCGCAGTAAGGGCGACAGCTCGGTTATCCATGGTACAGAGGGTGTCTATTACCCGACATTGCAACAGTGGCGTGGTAAGGGTGGACGTGTGGACTGGGCACGAGCGGGCTATGACCCTGTGATCACTTATGCACAGCTTGACGGCTACATCATAGATGTGACCAGACCCGGCTACACGATTGACTCGGTGGTGTTCCATCACCCCGAATACCTGAGCACACCTCATATTGGTACACTAACAGAGAAGGTGCTGGCCGATGTGAAAGAGGGCAAGGCGTCTTATCCCCGCTTCGACTCTTACGACCAACGCATCGTCATCAAAGAGATCTTCAAGGACATAGACTATGAAGGGGGTTTCTCGCAGCATGGGGTCAAGTTTCTCGGGTCGGGAAGGGCAGGACAGGAGGCCAAGTTCATATTCAAGCGTCTGGACAGGCTCACAAACAAAACGGAGCCTTTCATCGTGGCGAGTTCCAAGGCATTTGCCATCAAGAAGGACAAGGTGCTGGCCGAACGGGTTAAAATGGTCATCTACCACGAGGGAGATTCCATCTTCCATCCCGGTATCCAGATGAACTATAATGTGGAGAACCATGCGGTGACCTTCACCAAGGACAAGGAAGGACCTGGCCGCAGCCCGTTCTTCGACTCCTTTCATAAGATGGAGATCCATGTGGACGCCATCATGTGGAAACTGGGAGAGGAGTGGCTCATTTTCGAGAACAAGAGCGGTGGAGAGCAAGCAGGTGCCATGTTCGAGTCGGAGACCTACTATGATGAGTTCCGCTATGAGCGGGTCAAGGGAATGGCGGACATCCACCCGCTTTGGAAGATCCGCGACTACTGCGTTCGGAACGACCGTCAGAACATACGGCTGGACGAGGCCGCAAGCCTGATGCGTGCCGACCTGAGCGACACGAAGGTCTTCCTCATCAATCTGGCCAACGCGGGTTACCTGCTTTACGATTACGACAAGGATGAAGTGGAGGTGAAATCAAAACTTCATCATTACGTGCTGTCCCGCTCCAAGAAGGCTGACTATGATGTGATACAGTTCGAGTCGGTAATCAAAGGACTGCCCAACGGCAAGCTCAACCTGCTGAACTGGGATCTGGGTCTGAACGGTGTGGGGCGCGTGTTCCTCTCCGACTCTCAGAACGTCACCATCTTCCCCTATGACCAGGAACTGACCGTGAAGCAGAACCGCGACTTCCTGTTCAACGGCAAGGTACTCGCTGGCAGGCTCGACTTCTACGGCAAGGACTTCTACTTCCATTATGACGATTTCAAGATCGACCTCAATCAGGTGGACTCGCTGCGGCTGTCAGTGCCTGACGGGCCTGTGGACGACCAAGGTCGTCAGAAGCTGAAAAAGGTGAAGACCCTGCTGCGCGACCTCAAGGGCGAGCTGCTGGTGGACCGCGCTGACAATAAAAGCGGATTGAAGGACCATCCGCGCTATCCGGTCTTCAATAGCTTGGAGGACTCCTACGTTTACTATGACAGCCGCTCCATCCAAGACGGGGCATACAAGAAGGAGAACTTCTACATGCACCTGCGCCCGTTCACTATCGACTCCTTGGACAATTTCACCAAGGAGGGGTTGGCGTTTGACGGTACATTCGTGTCGGGCGGCATCTTCCCTGACTTTGATGAGACACTGCGGCTTATGCCCGATTTCTCGCTAGGATTCAACCGCGAGACCCCAGCTGACGGCTACCCTGTATTTGCCGGCAAGGGCACATACAAGGCCACCATCAACATGAGCCACGAGGGTCTGAAAGGTGATGGTCAGCTGGAATATCTCACCTCGGTGTCGCGCTCGAAGGAGTTCCTTTTCTATCCTGACTCGGTCAATGGCATAGCGCAGGACTTCACCATCGCGGCACAGAGCAGCGGTGTCCAGTATCCCCCGGTCACTGGCGTTGACTCACGCATTCATTGGGAACCAAAAGAAGATCACTTCTATGCTTACAAGACCACCCGTGCTTTCGACATCTACAACGGGGAAGTGGCACACCACGGCATGCTCGACCTCTCACCACGTGGTCTGGACGGTGCGGGTTCCATGGATTTCGCAGATGCAGACATCAGTTCCAAGAATTTCAACTTCAAGTACGAGGACTTCCATGCCGATCAGGCGGCATTCAAACTACGTGGACCAGGGTCTGATGCCTTCGCCTTCCGAACGGAGAACGTGAAGATGGACATCGACCTGAAGACGCGACAGGGCCGGTTCCGTAGCAACACGGGCGGTGACTTCGTGGACTTCCCCGTGAACAAGTACATCTGTTACATCGATGAGTTCAAGTGGAACATTGACCAGAAGAACATCGATATCGTGAGCAGCGAGGGCGAGGGTTCGCGCTACGTGAGCACCCACCCCAATCAGGATTCTCTGGAATGGCGGTCGCGTTCGGCCATCTTCGACCTGACAACCAACACCATATCAGCCAAAGAGGTTGGGCACGTGGACGTGGCAGACGCCATCGTCTATCCCAACAACGGGGAGATGACCGTGCGGGCCGATGCCGTTATAGACCCATTGGCTGAGGCACGCATCGTGGCCAACCGCACCACGAAGTTTCACACTTTCTATGATGCCAACGTCAACATCGCAGGGCGGTGGAAGTACACCGCCAGCGGGCAGTACGACTATACTGACGTGACAGGTACACAGCAGAACATCTACTTCGCAGACATCAAGGTGGACAGTGTGAAGCAGACCTATGGCGAAGGCATCATCGATGAAGAAAAGGGCTTCACCCTCAGTCCCAACTTCGACTACAAGGGCAAGGCCAAGCTCTTTTCAAGCCGTCAGCATCTGAGTTACGATGGCAGCACCCGTATCAGGCACGACTGTCCCGGCATCACACGAGACTGGCTGGCGTTCAAGGAGGAGATAGACCCCAAGGACATTTACATACCGATACCACTCGACCCTAAGGATGCCAACGGCAACCCCATGTCTTCGGGCGTGGTCATAAGCAAGGACAGCACCAAGGTCTATCCGACCTTCCTCTCCAAGAAGCAGAGACCCAACGATGTGGACATTGTGGCCGCCACCGGCTACCTGCATTTTGACAATGCCAGCCGAGAGTACCGCATCTCGAGCAAGGAGAAGCTGAAAGGGGCCGTAGTAGGTGGCAACTATGTGAGCCTAAGCGACCGCTGTATCGCCACCGGTCAGGGACAGCTTGAGATGGGCCTCGACTTCGGTCAGTTGGAAATGGTCACCCTCGGTACTGTGACTCACAACATGAACAACGACTCCACGAAATTCAACGTACTGATGGGACTTGACTTCTTCTTCAATGATGAGAGTCTTCGCATCATGGCCGAGAAACTGAGCAAGCACTTCCCACCGCTCGACCCCATCTTCTTCGGAACAGAGTATGAGAAATCGCTTATCGAACTCATCGGCAAGGATCGCACGACCAAGCTCATTCAGGAACTCAACCTCTATGGCAGCTTCAAGAAAATACCATCGGAGCTCACCAAGACACTTATGCTTACAGATGTCAATCTTGCATGGGATGACCGCTCGGGTTCCTACCGGTATAAAGGCTTTATCGGGGTATCGACAATCGGTGAACATCAGGTGAACAAGATGATGTTCGGCATGGTGGAGCTGAAGAAGAAGCGAGGCGGTGATGTGCTAACCATTTATCTGGAACCAAGCGACAACGTCTGGTTCTTCTTCAACTACCAGCGTGGTATTCTCGGAGCGGTAGCCGGCACAGACGATTTCAACAACGAAATACGCAATGCGAAAGACGATAAGCGCACCAATAAAGGCGAGAAGGGCGCACCCAATTTCACGTACGTGTTGAGCACAGAAATCCAAAAAAGGAATTTTGTTCGATCGTTTGAAGAGTAAAGAAACGATTGCTTACTTTTGCAGCCCTCTTCGGAGGAACGGTTCGGCTCTGTAGCTCAACTGGATAGAGCACCTCACTACGGATGAGGAGGTTTGGGG
>CAZCNS010000012.1:0-116160 GCA_964500205.1 uncultured Chryseobacterium sp.
GCCCCTGATCACCTTGCGGTCCTTGGGGTCCCTCTGGGCCTGTCAGTCCGATCGGTCCTTGTTCACCCTGTGGTCCTGCCGGTCCTGCGGGACCGATTGCTCCTGTCAGTCCGATTGGTCCCTGTTCACCTTGGACTCCTTGTTCACCTTGCGGTCCTTGGGGTCCCTCTGGGCCTGTCAGTCCGATCGGTCCTTGTTCACCCTGTGGTCCTGCCGGTCCTGCGGGACCGATTGCTCCTGTCAGTCCGATCGGCCCCTGTTCACCCTGTGGTCCTGCCGGTCCTGCGGGACCGATTGCTCCTGTCAGTCCTATCGGTCCCTGTTCACCTTGAATTCCTTGCTCACCCTGCGGCCCCTGTTCACCTTGCGGTCCTTGAGGTCCCTCTTGGCCTGTCAGTCCGATCGGTCCCTGTTCACCTTGGATTCCTTGCTCACCCTGCAGCCCCTGTTCACCTTGTGGTCCCTGGGGTCCCTCTGGGCCTGTAAGTCCGATCGGCCCCTGATCACCTTGCAGTCCTTGCGGCCCCTCTGGCCCTGTCAGTCCGATCGGCCCCTGTTCACCCTGAGGCCCTTGGGGTCCTGCGGGACCGATTGCTCCTGTCAGTCCTATCGGTCCCTGTTCACCTTGTGGCCCTTGCGGCCCCTCTGGGCCTGTCAGTCCAATCGGTCCTTGTTCTCCCTGCGGTCCAGCAGGACCTTGCGCACCCTGGGCACCGTCTGACCCTGTTGGCCCCTGCGGCCCTGTGGGGCCTTGGAGACCATCAGCACCAGCCACTCCCTGTGGTCCGGTAGGTCCTGTCGGCCCTTGAGCACCGACCGCGCCATCAGCACCAGCAGGGCCAGCAGGGCCAGTAGCTCCTGCAACTCCTTGTGCTCCAGGCTGTCCGTTTAGTCCAGCGGGTCCAGTTGGCCCTGTCGCACCCTGAAGTCCATCAACACCCGGTAGACCGTCATTCCCTGCGGGACCCTGAGGCCCGGTCGCACCGGGAAGTCCAGCTACACCGGCCGGACCTTGTGGTCCCTGTGGCCCGATGGCCAGCACCCATTGCGACCCGTCAAAATAGAAAAAGTTGTTGCTGTTGGTATCATAAACAAGCAGCCCGGTGGCGGGTGATGCGATGGCATTGCGCTGTGCAGTTGTGAGCCTCGGTACAAGAAGACCTTTGTCGCTGGCGTTCAGTTCGAGCACTGCCGATGGGTCGGGCGTGGCTGTGCCAATGCCCATGTTGTCCTGAGCAAGGGATGATTGCGCGAAGAGTCCGAGGAACGAGAGGGATAGTAGGAGTTTCTTCATTAAAAGTTCAGTTGAGAGAACAGAGGAAATCGCGGTTGTTTTTCGACCAAACAAATATAGAGGTCGATGAATAGGCAGGTAGGCTTGATGAAAAAAGTCGATGAATGTCGTGTTTCAGTTAGCTCCTGTGATTTTTTGAGGGTTCATAGCCTTGGCAATTGCTTCAATAATAACCTGTTGAATAGATATGCTTCTTCGTACTGAGGGAGGTGTCCACTTTGTTCGAAAACCGTGAAATCGGCTTTAGGCATCAGATTTCGCACTTTCTCACCATAGGCGAACGGCAGGATGCGGTCGTGGCGGCCCCATAGGAGGGACTTCGGGATAGCCAGCTCACCTGCTTTCTTGAAATGATCCGAATGGTCCTCGGATAGGAAGTGCCGCATGGAGTTGAGCACGGCCCGCTTGCTGCCGCGAATAGCAACAGGTGCACTGAACCAGCGGTGGATGTCTGCATCGGCTTTCGGGTCGAACATCGCCCTGTGAGTGGCCCTCCGCAGCACGGCCCCACCGATGCCGCCCATGAGTGCCTCGCCCAACACAGGTACACGGGTGAGCGAGGTCACGAGGTCGCGGGGACGTGGGAAGGCGAAGCAGCAGACCCACGTCATTGAGCCGACCGCATCGGGGTGGGCCGTGGCAAAGCGTGTGATCACAGCACCGCCCATCGACAGCCCCACGAGGTGCGCGGGTGCATTCATCCCCACATGGTCGAGCATTTCGCGAAGCTGAATCACAAAAAGATCAGCGGTATGAGGATGCCGCACGCGGTCGGAGAGACCACGTCCGTAGAGATCGAAGCGCAATACGCGGAATCCGTTGTCCACGAGGTGCTGGAAGTTGCGGTCCCAGATGTGCAGATGCCCCGCAAGTCCATGCACGAGCACCACAGTAGGCGCGTCATTCGGCCCATCGAGCTGATAGCGCACGCGGCCATGGGTGAGGTCTGCATAGCTACCCATTTGTCTCATGCGCTCGAGTTCGGTTCTCATGTCATCCCTGTTTGATGTGATCAAATGTAATGGCACTCGCGGTCAAATCACGTCCTTTGCACCCGAACGCTCTACGGACTTATGTTCCTAAAACTCTTCTTCGCACTTAAAAAGGACGGAATCCCCGTCAGCCTGCGGGAGTACCTCACGCTGCTGGAGGCGGTGAAGGGAGGCATCGGGCACGACCCTGATGAGTTCTACGCCCTCGCCCGCTCGGTGCTGGTGAAGCACGAGGAGCACCTCGACCGCTTCGATGCCATCTTCGGGCAGTATATGGAAGGCATCATGAGCGTGCCGGCCGAGCAGGTGGCCGACATCCCCGAAGATTGGCTCCGAAAGATGATCGAGAACAACCTCTCCGATGAGGAGAAGGCCATGATCGAGGCGATGGGCGGGCTGGAAGCACTGGCAGAGCGGTTTCGTCAGTTGATGGAGGAGCAGAAGGAGCGGCACCAAGGCGGTAACAAATGGATCGGTACGGGCGGCACATCGCCTTTTGGGGCATATGGCTACAACCCTGCGGGATACCGTATCGGACAGGCGGGCAGCAGGAACCGAAGTGCCGTGAAGGTCTGGGACAAGCGCGATTTCCGTGATCTGAGCGACCAAGAGGAGCTTAACACCCGCAACCTGAAGATGGCCCTGCGGAGGCTGCGTGTTTTCACTCGACAGGGAGCGGAGGAGGAGCTTGATCTGGACGGCACTATCCGAGAGACCTCGAAGAACGCGGGTTTCCTCAAGATCAAAATGGTGCCCGAGCGCAAGAACAACATCAAGGTGCTGATGCTGTTCGATATAGGTGGTAGCATGGACGACCACGTGGAGCTGTGCTCACGGCTGTTCAGCGCGGCAAGGCATGAGTTCAAGCACTTGGAGTTCTGGTATTTTCACAACTGCCTCTACGAGCGGGTTTGGAAGGACAACAGCCGCAGATGGACGGACATCACGCCCACCTTCGAGATGATGAACAAGTACAATGACGACTACCGCCTCATCTTTGTAGGCGATGCGAGCATGTCGCCTTGGGAGATACTGCATCCAGGGGGCAGCGTGGAGCACAACAATCCTGAGTCAGGACTGGTATGGATGGAGCGGATCACCAGGAAATTTCAGCATCATGTGTGGCTCAACCCCAACCCCGAGGAGAGCTGGACTTACACGGAGAGTACTCGTATATTGAAGGATAGCGTGAATGACCGCATGTTCCCAATGACCATCACCGGGCTGGACCGTGCCATGAACATGCTCAAGAGCGGGGCAAAGAGGTCGGTTGTCCCCGAGCACTGAGAATCAAGTACCTGAATTGTAAAGAATGACGTTCGAGCAGATAATGGCAGAGTTGCGGCAGGGGCGGTACAGGCCCGTTTATTTCCTCCAAGGGGAGGAGCCGTTCTTCATTGATCAGATCTCCGATTTCATTCAGGATAACGCTCTCAGCGAGGCCGACCGTAGCTTCAACCAGACGGTGATGTACGGTCTCGACTCAGACATTGGCACGGTGATCTCGGAGGCTAAGCGTTTTCCGATGATGGCTGAGCGGCAGGTGGTGATTTTGAAGGAGGCGCAGCGGCTCAAGACCCTGCTTCCTGCGGAGGCGCCCCCAAAAGTGGTCAAGAAGGGCGAGGAGGTGAAAGAACCGAAAGGAGACATGCTGGCGTATTGCGAGAAGCCGCAGCCTACCACGGTGCTGGTAATCTGCCATAAGTATAAGAAGCTGGATGCCAGGAAGAAGAAAGCCAAGGAGATACTTGCGGCCATAGAAAAGAGCGGTGGCGTGGTGTTCACCAGCGAGAAGGTGAAGGACCGGAAGGTGGCCGACTGGATCCGTGACCACGTGACCTCCCAAGGCTACGTAATCGATCCGCGCACCTCGGCCCTGCTGGCGGAATACCTTGGCAACGACCTTGGCAAGATCTCCAACGAGCTGGGTAAGCTCTACATCAGCATGGTGAAGGGCGGCAAGGTCACGCCCGAGCTCATCGAGCAGAATATCGGCATCAGCAAGGATTACAACATCTTCGAGCTCCAGAACGCCATCATCAACAGGGACGTGGTGAAGGCCAACCGCATCGTGACCTATTTCGCGCAGAACGCGAAAGAGCACCCTTTACAGATGGTGATGCCCGTGCTGCACGGTTTCTTTTTCAAGATGTCGCTTTTGCACTATGCCAAGAGGGCCAAAGACCGCCCCGATCCCGGACGGTTGTTGGGTGTGCCTCCCTTTCTCATGAAAGATTATCAGCAAGGCGCGGCCAACTATCCCGAGAGGAAGATCCACGCCATCCTCTCTCACCTCCGCGATGTGGATGTGCGCTCCAAAGGGGTTGATAACGTGAGTGCTGACTACAACGACCTGATCCGCGAGCTGGTGTTCAAGATCATGCACTGACCTTGCACCCTACCCTCACCAGTGCGTAAACTTGCGCCCATGCTCATTGTCCGTTACATTATAGCCCTTGTGGCAACATTCGTCATCTTCGCCCTTGGTGGGGCCGCTTGGCACGAGGTGTTGTTCAAGCAGCAGTACGATGCTTGGGTGTTCGGCATCGAGCGCCTGGAGATGCCCGTCACCTACTTTCTGCTTACCTACTTCATGCGGAGCATCATCTTCGTGTATGTCTATCACATGCTGTACGCGGGCGGCAGTCCGTTGATCAAAGGGTTGAAGTTCGGCTTTCTGATGGGCATGATCATGGGCTTGGCTATCACAGGGTATTACGGTGACTTTGAGATAAAATCGCCCGACTGGGTGCTGTTCGAGTTTGTCTTCAACCTGCTCCGGTCTATTGTCGCTGGGGTTTCCATTGCACTCATTATCGGGGAGAAAGAGAACAAGGTAGGCTGAGACGGGGTTTCAGCGTCAAAACTTGGAGAGCTTGTCCAGAAAAGTGTTCTCCGAAAAATTTAACAATGAACATTTCGATATCAGAACAACTTTTCACCGAGGCCAAAAAGTGCTTCCCGGGCGGGGTCAACTCTCCTGTGCGGGCATTCGGTTCCGTGGGTGGCACACCTCGTTTCATCGTTAAAGGCAAGGGCAGCCGCGTGTGGGATGCCGATGGCAACGAGTACGTGGACCTCTGCGCATCATGGGGGCCGCTGATCCTCGGTCACGCCAATGACGAGGTGATCGCGGCCATTCATGAGGCGGTGGACAACGGCACCTCGTTCGGTGCACCAACTGTTCAGGAGAACACGCTTGCAAGGCTCATCCTCGACAACCACGGTTACATTGAGCGCATCCGGTTTGTGAGTTCGGGCACGGAGGCCGTCATGAGCGCCATACGATTGGCAAGGGGCTTTACAGGCCGTAACAAGGTCATCAAGTTCGAGGGCTGTTTTCACGGCCATGTAGATTCCATGCTGGTCAAGGCGGGCAGCGGACTGGTCACGTTCGGCAACTCGTCATCGGCAGGCGTGCCAGAGAGTTTCGTCAATGAGACCATTGTGTTGCCACTCAACGACCCAGAGGCTTTGCGTCAAGCCTTCACGCAATGTGGCGGTAACATCGCTGCGGTCATCATCGAGCCTGTGCCTGCCAACAATGGACTGTTGCTGCAGAACGGGGAGTTCCTAAGATTGCTCCGCGAGGTGTGCTCTGACAGCGGTGCGCTGCTCATTTTCGATGAAGTGATCAGCGGTTTCCGTGTAGGGTTCGAGGGCGCGGCCGGACTTTACGGCATCCGTCCCGATATCATCACCTTCGGTAAGATCATTGGTGGGGGAATGCCCGTTGGAGCCTATGGGGCATCGGAGGCCATCATGTCGAAGGTGTCACCGCTTGGCCCTGTCTATCAGGCGGGCACACTTTCGGGCAACCCCGTGGCCATGGCAGCTGGCGCGGCCCAGCTCAAGGCCTTGCTTCGTGATGGCTTCTATCAGCGATTGGAGAAAAAGACAAGAAAAGTGGTCAACGGAGTGCTGGAACATGCCGAGGAGAAGGGCCATCCCGTCAAGATGTTCTCCATCGGCTCCATTTTTTGGCTGGCATTCAGCAACCGACCGAGCATTCGTTCGGCTGCGGAGATCGACCCGGAGAGTATGAACATTTTCCGCACTTTCTACCACGCCCTGCTTGAGGAGGGCATCTACATCGGCCCGAGTGGATACGAGGTGGGTTTCATCAGCGATGCTCACTCCGATGCAGATCTCGACTTGGTGGTGAAAGGAATCTGCAACGCCCTCGACAAGGCTTTGAGCTGATGCCCTACGAATCGCACCGCATAGCCATCATAGGCACAGGCAATGTAGCTCATGTGTTGGGCCGCGTGCTCAAGCGGTCGGGCAACAAGCTCACAATGGTGGTCGGTAGGGCAGGGGAGAAGGCCGAGAGGCTGGCTTTCGAGCTGGGCTGCAAGTGGTCAGACCGTGCGCAAGACATACCGGAGGAGACCGAGGTCATCTTGATAGCAGTGATGGACGATGCCATAGTTGAGGTGGCCTCGGAACTGTACCGCCCCGGCACAGTGGTGGCCCACACCAGTGGTTCCGTGCCGATGGAGGCACTGGGCGATTGCTCAGACCGTCTGGGCGTTTTCTACCCTTTGCAGACCCTGCATCGCGATGCGATGGTCGATTTCCGTCAGGTGCCGCTCTGTATCGAAGGCAATGGAAATTGGAATGAGGGACTGCTCATGGAGATAGCCCGCTCCATCTCCGACAACGTGCAGATCATCAACTCCGGGCAGCGCAAGATGGTGCATCTGGCGGCCGTGTTCGCCTGCAATTTCAGCAACCACTGCTATGCCATGGCCGATGAGATACTCGCGGCCAATGGGGTTTCACTCGACATCCTGCGCCCGCTCATTCGGCAGACGGCAGAGAACATACGCCACAGCCGCCCGGCCGATGTCCAGACCGGCCCTGCGAAGCGAAGAGACCACCAAGTGATGGCAGCCCATCAGGGTTTACTAGCAGGCCTCGACCCCGACCTCACGGCCGTTTATCAGCAGATGAGCACTGGCATTATGAAGAAAAGTCACAAGGAGTATTGACGCATCACGAGGCCATTTTTCGCACCCGTGACCGAAAGGATGCAATAGCTACTTTTGCCGACCGATTTTCAAGACATCATGGCCAAGAAAAAGAATCAGAACGAAGAAGAGGAAATCCTTGTTGACGTGGAGGAGGTCTATTCCAAGACCGAGGAATTCATCAATGCCAATCAGGTTCAGATACTCGGTGGAGTAGCTGTTGTAGCGTTCATAATACTGGGTTATTTCTCTTACGTCCGGTTCTATCTCGGCCCGTTGGAGGAGGAGGCCAGCAGCCAGATGTTCGTGGCAGAGCAGTATTTCGAGAAGGACAGCTTCAACATTGCGCTCAATGGTGATGCCACTTACCTCGGCTTTCTCGACATTGCTGACGACTACGGTTCCACCAAATCAGGCAACCTTGCCCGCTACTACGCAGGAATCAGCCACCTGAGTTTGGGGCAGTATGAGGATGCGATCTACCAGTTGGGCAAGTTCAAGGGGCAGGACGTGGTGCTCAGTGCCATTGCATATGGAGCCACTGGTGACGCTCACATGGAACTGGGAGATGCGGACAAGGCACTTGCGGCCTACGAGAAGGCGGTGAAGACCAACGAGAACGAATTCACCACGCCCATCTATCTGATGAAGGCCGGGGTGGCTGCCGAGAAGCTCGGTAAATTCGATAAGGCCATTTCATACTATGGCAGACTTAGGAGCGACTTTCCCAACACTAACGAGGGCCGCAGCGCAGAGAAGTATCTTTCGCGTGCCCAGACAAGCATGAAGTGATTTGGCAACGTATCTGAAGAATCTCTCAAAGCATGACGCATCCAAGGTCCCGGCTGTGGATGACATGCGTTTTGTCATTCTTGTCAGCGAATGGAACCCTGAGATCACGGAGGCTCTCAAGGAAGGTGCGGTGAGCACACTTCGGAAGTATGGAGTTTCCAAGGACGATATTGTGGTGCGCTATGTGCCGGGCACTTTCGAATTGACCGTGGCAGCCAAATGGATGGCAGAGCGGTGCGAGTTTGATGCTGTCATCTGTCTCGGATGCGTGATTCGTGGCGAGACACCACATTTTGATTACGTGTGTCAAGCGGTTACTCAGGGCCTTACTGACCTCACTGTTCAGTTAGGTATTCCGTTCGTCTTCGGAGTGCTCACCACTGATGACCTTCAACAGGCACTGGACAGGGCCGGGGGCAAGCACGGCAACAAGGGAGATGAGGCGGCCATAACTGCGATCAAAATGGCAGCTCTTCAGCGTGAGGTCGATGTGATCGATGCTGAGTTCATGGAGGATCTTTTGAGCGAGTTCGGTGATGACGAACCGTTCCGAGGGCCGGAGCTGCTCAACTGAGACTGCCAGCGGCCTGAGTGGCTGAGCTATATCGGTGTGATATATTCATTCTCCTCACCATGCGCTTTTTCAAACCGTAGAAAAAGCTGAGGTTGTTTCTACGAAAGAGGTGGTCATTTCCTCACCGTCACATGCACACAGTTGCCCTCCGGGGTAAGAAGGATCCGTCCGGCCTGTTGAAATTCCAGCAGCACCTCCCCTAATGCCTTTTGGGCAGCCACGCAGTCGTATGCGTTGGCGAAACGGTAGATGTCGAAGGAGGCCCCGTAGCTGTGTGTGGATACATTGGGCGTTGCATTCACCCCCTTTGCCGATTTTCTGAGTTTCTCCTGCTGCTCGGAGGTGCGTGTGAGTGAGCTGATGCGGAAGTCGCTGCCCTCGGCTTCCGTGCCTTTGATCCGCTCCACATAGGACGCTCCCATCTCCCGTAGCACCTGATAAGCATCTGGATGAAGGTATGGGACGCTGTGGGTCAATTGTCGGTGGTCGATGCGATAGCCCTTGCCGTCCTCCACCCTTGTTAGCACCCGTTGCGCTGCGACTAATGCTTCTGTTACGATGACTCCTTTGTTAAGCTCATGGGCATGCTGTCGGTGCAGGTCGTACGGGTCGCGTTTGAAACGCACGGAGTGCCGGGTGCAGCCGCAGAATGCTGCCGGTTCTGCGGTTGCCTCTGTAGTTGCCGGCTCATCTTTCCAGACCACATCTTTGATGAAAAGGAAAGTGCCGCGAACAATCCATGCGACCCCGGCAATAAAGACAAGGGCGCAGATGATGAGAAAGGCGATCTTCAGTTTTCGCTTGAGTCTCGGACGGATCTTCATTCACTGCAAAGAAGAGACCGAAGCACTTTCAGAATAATCTTTAACGCGAGTAGTTGTGAAAAGCCGGATGTTGACTTCTCGCGCCAAGCGGTCAATTATAGTTGATCGACAATCTGCTTAAACACGTTGCGCCACTGCATTCGCTCCGCCTTAAGGGCATTTTCGCGGTCGCAGAGCAGCACGATGATGATATTCTTGTCTGGATGAACATAGACGTGCTGCTTGTCCATGCCATCGGCCATAAAGTCACCATATTCGGCTTCACCGATGTGCCAACCGTAGTTGTAGCCAAAGCTACTGCCCTCAGTGGTGTCGCGGGCCAATGAACGGCTTACCCATTCCTCTGGGACAAGCTGCCGCCCTTCCCAGTTGCCATTTCTGAGATAAAGTCTGCCGAATTTGGCGTAGTCCAAGGCCGTGGCACCCATGCAGCAAAAGGTGAGGTTGTTGCCTTTGCGGTCGATGGTCCAGAGGGCGTCACTGCACATGCCAAGCGGTTTCCAAAGTTTCTGAGTCATGTACGCGGCCGGGGTCATGTCTGTGGCCCGTTGAAGGATGATGCCCAGCAGTTGCACGTTGATATTCACGTACTCTTGAAAAGTTCCTGGTCTGTGTGCGAATTGCACATGCCCGAGTGCCTTTGTTACATCTCTTCCGTAATAGATCACCGCATCATTCCTCAGTCTGTAGCGAATGCCCGAGGTCATGTTCAGCAGATGCTCGATGCGAAGGTCATCCGCATGTTCCATGCCTTTCAGCTCAGGGATGTGGTCGGTCACAAGGTCGCGAACACTGCCAATGTGGCCCTCAGAGATTGCGATTCCGATGAGGGCCGAGGTGAATGACTTGGCGATGGAGTAGGAGGCATGTACATCTGATGCGGTTTTACCCATCCCATATCCTTCATAAAGAATAGTGTCGTTCCGAATTACTGTAAGGCTGCGCACCTTGTGTTTGTTTTTCAGTGCTTCGAGTGAGACCAGAAAGGGTTTTCCATCGCCCCAGTCGTTCACCCTGACGCGCCTACCGATTCCATTTTCCTCCCTGAAAAACTCAAAGCAGTTCTCGCTGGATGCAATGCGCTCGGATGGGGAACGATTGATATCCTTCCCGTCTGGCCTGCCAAAGAAGATAGCCTTCATGGGAATACATCCCGAAATAAGCATTGCGAATATTAAGAAAAGGCCCGGACGACACATGCTGCAAAGGAACCACCATTCTGAGAACATCGTTGATGGTGCCATGTTATGTATCGGAAGGCACATTGGAGCCTGGTTAAAAAAAGCAACTTTGCATTCCAACCAAAACTCAAACCAAAAGAGATGAACAGATACTTGATTCCTTTAGCTGTTGCGGCAGCAATCTTTACGGGCTGTGGACAGAGTCCTGAAGATGTTGAGAAAGCCAGACTCGCAGCAGAAAAGGCTGAGAGCGAGAAGCTGGAGGCCGAGATCGGTGACATGGCACGCGGCATGTTCAAGCCGCTCCGGGCCGATGCAGACATCAATCCTGACAACCCGGTAACTAAGGAAAAAGTGAAGCTGGGTCATGTGCTGTACTATGACAAGCGTCTATCTTTCGGGGGCACACAGAGTTGCAACACTTGCCACGACCTAAGCACTTTCGGGGTGGACAACCTGCCCACATCTCCCGGTGACAAGGGCGAGAACGGTGACCGTAATTCCCCCACAGTGCTCAATGCCGCGCTGCACACAGCCCAGTTCTGGGATGGTCGTGCCAAGAATGTGGAAGAGCAGGCCGGTATGCCCATAACCAACCCTGTAGAAATGGCCATCCCCAGCGAGGATTTCCTCATGAAACGGCTCAAGGACATCGAGTTGTACCAAGAGCTTTTCGCTGCAGCCTATCCGGACGATAAGAACCCAATTACTTACAAGAATCTTGAGAAGGCCATTGGTGCATTTGAGCGCACACTGCTGACTCCGTCCAAGTGGGACAGCTATCTCGGTGGGCAGTCATGGGCGCTGTCGCTGGAGGAGAAGAAGGGCCTGCAGACATTCATCAACGTAGGGTGTACCTCGTGTCATGGAGGAGAACTGCTTGGGGGCAACATGTTCCAGAAGTTCGGTGTGCACCACGACTATTGGGAATACACCAAGAGCGAGAAGGTTGACAAGGGCCGTTTTGAGGTTACAGGTCAGGAGGCCGACATGTATGTGTTCAAGGTACCTTCTCTGCGTAACGTGACGAAAACAGCACCGTATTTCCATGACGGAAGCGTAGCCGAGCTTTCAGATGCAGTGCGCATCATTGCGAAGGTGAATCTCAATAAGGATCTCAGCGATGAGCAGGTGAAGAGCATCGTCACCTTCCTTGACGCATTGACAGGCGAGGTGCCCGTAGAGGCTACTGAAGAGCCGCTGGAATTGCTTTAATAGTAAAGCCTTTGTGCAATGAAAAAGCCCGGGGTCGTGAGACCTCGGGCTTTTCTGTTATTGGTGGGCAATATCACTTGATAGGTAGTACGATACTGGTCCCATTGAACTGCAGCTGACCGAAGATTCCTTTCATATTGCGGTTCCAATGGGTTCGATGAATGGCGAAGCTCACTGCATCGAACAATAACAGAAAGCCCCCTTGCATCATGATGGAATTCCCCATTCCCTTGAGCAGTGCACGCTGATTAGCTGGCCTACTGTTGCCGAACTCCTGCATCCAAAGCCCCGTTCCGATATAGAGCCCGTCCAGCGCGATGTTGATGAGGTAGCTGGTCTCCATCTTCCGCTGCTCCTTGAAAGTGGTAGGGATGTCGTAGCTGCGGCTCATTCGCTTGCGGGCCGCCAGAAAACCTGGCACGGCAATGCCTACATTCACCACGTTCCAGTAGATGTTCATCTGATGGAAATAGTTGGCCTCCGTGCCTTTGGGCGTGGTGAGCACACCTGCCAACCCACCCGCCATGTTGCCCAGTCCCCAACCGCCCAGCACAAGCATGTTGGTGCGGGTGATGGCGTTGCGCTCGCGGTTGTAGGTGTCAAAAACGCTCATGTCGGCCTCTTGGGCCAAAGCCATGAGCGATGAGCATAGTGTCAGCGCAAGTAACAGAAGAGATTTCATTTTATTTCTTGTTTGGAGCTAAGGTAACAGCCACGGCCACGTTTGGTTGCACTACAGGTTTCCCACACAAACATGAAGGAAACCGTAAATACTCTTTTCCGCTACTTTCGCATCTGATTTTCAATCTATAAGTACTTATGACCCGTTGTTTCCTGTTGTGCTTATCCCTTTTTCTGCTGGTCACTGCCTGCGGCAAGGATGAGATTATAGTGCCTGACAATACTGCACCGCCCGATGGCACCATCCCCGCCTTGGTGATGGAGACCTATGTCAACAAGTGTTACATCAGCCTTCTGGGACGAAAGCCGACAGCTCAGGAGGAGGCAGGAGCAATAGCAATGCTCATCGATGGTGGACTCGGCATGGACAGTCGTATGGCCGTGCTCACACCGATACTTGCCAGTGTGGAGTATCGCAACAAGATGCTTGACACTGAGACTCTTCGGCTGCTCACGGTGCCCTACGATGCCGAGGAGGTCGCCTTTTGGATTTACATTTTCACTGAGCAGTTGAGTGAGCCAACGCTGCAGCCCTTTCTCAACATCATTCAATATGAAATAGATAGACTGGAGGAACTGCAGCAGCTACCTGCGCTTGTTGCACAGGGAGAAATAGACCGTGCCGAGATGCACCAAAGGTTGGTGAACAACTATTTCTACGACCAGTTGAACATGGGGTCGTTCAACCTTGTGGTAAGCCTATACAACCACTTCTTATTCCGCGACCCCACCGAGGAGGAGACTCAGGCTGGGATTACCATGGTCGATGGGTTCACTGCTGTCACCTTCTTTCAGAATGGAAGCTCGAAGGACGAATTCATCAGTAACCTCTTCAATAGCTATGACTACCGAGAAGGGGCAGTTCGCGAGCTGTATCTCCGACATCTCTTCCGCGAACCCACCACTGAGGAGCTGAATTATCACACCCTGCGCTACCTCAACACAGAAAGCTTCGAGGAGGTGCAGAAAGGGATTTTGACACTGGATGAATACGTGGGTCTTTGACCCAAATGTGAAAGTTGAAACATGAAGGATGAAAAACAGAACTGAACACGATCGAGGAATGAGCAATCTGAGATGTAGACTTCGTAAGGCCGGCAGCTTTTTTCAAATTTCCACTATCCTCTTTCTGCTTTTCACAGCCATCGGCTGTAGACCCGACCCCGATGTAATCTACGAGGTCAACGATGTGCAGGTGGTGCGGCCAACGGGGCAGAAGGGCAGTCAGAAGAGCCTCACTGAGTTCATCAGCATAGCTTACGCAGACATCTTCGAGCAGAACATCACACAGAGCGACCTCATCGCCCTCAGTCTGCCCTATCAGAGCTTCGGTGACCTGAAGTACATCGAGGATCTCATCATCCGTAATTTTCTCAATCAGCCCGATGCACTTGTGCCCAGCGAAACGGAGATGCGGGCCAATGTTGACGTCTTTGTCACAGCCACTTATCAGCGGTTCTTTAATCGTACTCCGAATGAATTTGAGGTTTGGTATGTAAAGAATCTGATCGATGACAACCCCGACATCACCCCCGAACTGGTGTATTACAGCATCATGACGAGTGATGAGTATCGATACTATTGATTTTTGAGCGCAGCGAAATCCCGGGAATGCGGGAATGATTGAATGAAACGTGTATAGTGGCAGAACTGAACGGACATGGCGATTTTGACGGTGTCGTCCGCCTCATAGAGGAGGCGCGGGGCCGTGCGCTGCGCAAGGTGAACGAGGAGCTGGTGCTGCTCTACTTCCGTGTGGGCTGCATCGTTTCCGAGCGGGTGGCTGCCGGTGAATGGGGCGACAAGACCGTGGGGGCACTGGCCGATCACATCAGCGCGAGGCTGCCCGCATCCAGCGGCTTCACGCGCAGGGGGCTGTACAGGATGAAGCAGTTCTATGAGGTCTATTCATCGGATGCATTCATGACGGCCATCAGCCCACAGCTGCAGACTTTCCTAACTGGTAGCCAACAAGCTTCAATTGTGTCGGCAGTGCCGACACAATCTGAAAAGCAGTCCGAAAGTGAATTTGTGTCGGTACTGCCGACACAAATTGAGAGCCTTAAAAACCAATTCGTTACATCAATACTTTGCAAGGTCACATGGACTAACCACCTTGAGATCCTGTCGCAGACCAAATCATCTGAGGAGAAGTTCTTCTACCTGCTGCACTGTGTCAATGGGAAATGGACGATGAGGGAACTGAGGCGGCAGTTAAGCTCTGGCTATTTTGAACGCTCGATGCTCTCGGAGAAAATGTCAACAGTGTTGACACAATTGCCGCAAGGGTTTTTCAAAGACCCGTACATCTTCGAATTCCTCGACCTGCCAGAGGGCCACACGGAGAAAGACCTTGAATCGGCACTGGTGCGGAACCTTCAGAAATTCATCCTTGAGATCGGGCAGGGGTTCACCTACATGGGGAGGCAGTTCAGGATACAGGTGGGAAACAAGGACTATCGAACCGACCTGCTGTTCTTCCACCGCGACCTGCAATGCCTCGTATTGTTTGAGCTGAAAATCAAGGAGTTCGAGCCTGAGTTCCTCGGCAAGCTCAACTTCTACCTTGAGGCACTGGACCGCGATGTGAAACGCCCTCACGAGCATCCGAGCATAGGTGTTCTCCTCTGCAAGGGCAAGGACACCGAGGTGGTGGAGTACTCCATGGCACGCAGCCTCTCGCCCGCCATGATAGCCGATTACGAGACACGACTCATTCCCAAGAAACTGCTTGCCGCCAAGCTGCACCAGTTGGCGAAGGAGTTGACTGTGTATGAATCAGAAAGGAAGACAGCAGAAATCAACGATACCATCAAGTGAAAGTTCTTCTGACACCAGTTCTATTCTCAACTGTGCTTTTCTGCATGGCTCAGACGAGCGAGTCTGATTTGGATGATTCGGAATCAGGATGGACAAGACCGTTGGAAAATGTGGACATGTCTGAGGGAAAATGTTGGGGAATCACGCTGACAGAAATTTACAACATCGGTGGGGCACATCCCCGTGAGAAAAGGAAGTTAGGAGGGAATCGGCATTTGGAAAGGCTTGATAAGAAGTGGGTGATCGGGAGGCTTCAAGAATTGGCACATCTTAAGGATGAGTTCAGAGTACGAATGGATGAGCAGATTGACGGTTTTCATGAGTTCGTAATCACATTAAGGGGTAAGGACTGCAAGACCCAAGAGATCGTTTTTGATAGCAAGGCCAATTTTGATTTCGGTCAGCTTGAAAGTCACTTTAAGAGAACTGAGACAGTATACCACTACTCGAAAGGCAACTACCGAAAAACCGTAAATTGGGTTGTTAAAAAGCGCAATTGATAGAATCATTGATGTGAAAATTCTTCGGAATCCCTTCCGAGTAATGCATTCGCATATTCGTAGTTCGTATCAGCCATTTCCATGAAAAGAAGAAACTTCCTCCGAAAAACAGCCACCGCCACTGCTGGCGCATTGACCCTGCCTTACATCCTGCCTAGCGGTCGGCTGTTCGCGGCCACGGGCAGCAGGGTGGTGGACCACGTGGTGTTCTGCCTCTTCGCGGGCGGGGTGCGCAACTTGGAATCCGTCCACAAGGCTGATGGCAACCTGATGCGCAACACCTTCACGGGCAGCGAGAGCGTCAGCAGCGACATTGCAGGTGCGGTGCCGAACATGCCGATCATAGGGTCGCAGCGATTGCAGCAGCAGGGCACGCTGTTTAGTGAGTTCCGCTTTGCGCAAGGGCCAACGGGACATTTCAACGGCCACAACACGGCCATTACTGGCGTATACAGCCAGCAGGATATCAATATCCGCATGAGGCCGCAGACGCCCACGGTGTTCGAGATGTACCGTAAGCATACCGAGCCGAGCAAGAGCGCGCTCAACGCATGGTGGGTGAGCAATGCGCTGGGTCCTTATCCTGCGCTCAACTTCAGTTCGCATCCGAGCTACGGGGCGGCTTACGGGGCCAACTTCATCCAGCCTACAAGCATCATCAGCCAGTCGAGCTATGATGTGCTGGGCAACCCTAAGGCGTTTAATGAGGTGCAGCGCGAAAAGGTGGGCGGAATGCGTGGCTTTTTCGATGACAACTTCAGTGGCACAGTGAACCTCGGTGATGCGGGCGTGACCAACCCCACAACCGATGCCGCACAGATAGACGATTTCCTGCAGACCACTTTCTCGGAGGCCGCTGCAGGGCAGTACAACAACCCTTGGGGCACTGGTTTCATGACTGGCGACATGTTCAATGTGTTCGCTGCGGAGAAGATCATTGAACGGTTCAAACCGGAACTGCTGGTGGTGAACATGCAGGATGTGGACATCTGCCATAGCAATTTCACGCAGTATGCCGCAGGTCTCCGCGCTGCGGATTACGCACTGGCGCATCTCTGGCAAACTATACAGAGCATGCCCGGCATGGCGAACAACACCATCCTCATAGCGGCACCCGAACATGGTCGGAACCAAGAACCGAACACTGTGATTGATGCCTTCGGACGCTATGCAATCGACCACACTAGCGATGCTATGTCGCGGGAGATATTCTGTCTTGTTGTCGGTCCAGCAGGAAAGGTGGTGCAGAACCAGACCATCACGCAGCAGGTGGGGCAAAGCATTGACATCGTGCCGACCATTGCGCACATCCTTGGATTCCATGGCGATGTAGCGGCCATGTTGCCCGGGCAGGTTTTGAATCAGGCGTTGGCGTAGTAGTCAGCTCATCAGGTAGCATCATATCTGGCATCCGTTTTTGATTGTTCATATCCCACTGACCATGAAACGATTCTCCATTTTCCTATTTATTTCTGCGCTGCTGGCAGTGGCTTTCCACGCCTGCAACTCGGACTTCGAGATGCCGCCCAACCCCTATGACCAAGTGGATTACGTGACACCGCCACCACCCGTGGACACGTTGAACCCAATCACCCTTGCAGTCATCCATCGCGACATACTGCAACCCAAGTGCGCAGTGCCGGGCTGCCATGACGGCCATTTCGAGCCTGACTTCCGCACCATTCAGAGCAGCTTTTCCACGAATGTCTATGCTAGGGTGAAGAAGAACAATGCCGACAGCACCTTCACCTTCCGAGTGGTGCCATTCGATAAGAACATGTCGGTGCTGCATGAGCGCATCACCAATTGCTGCTTCGTGAACCAGAACGACCGCATGCCGCAGGATAACATCGGCACCGGACTGCCCGAGGCCGACATCCAGCGCATTGCCGATTGGATCCAGGACGGGGCGCGGGACATGATGGGCAATGTGGGCACCTTTCCCAATCAAGCTCCGAACATTCAGTTCTATTTGGCCATCAATGAGATAAGTCTCAATTTCCAGATTCTGTCGGGCGAGGAGAACCGCATTGACGGGGTGTTCTACAACCCTTTCATCATGCCTGCCGATACTCCTTTTGTGATGGCGTTGATAGTGGAGGACGATAGCACAGCCACCAATCAGCTGCAATTCAACAAACTGAGAATGAGCTATGACCCAG
This sequence comes from uncultured Chryseobacterium sp., assembly GCA_964500205.1. Classification (GTDB taxonomy): domain Bacteria; phylum Bacteroidota; class Bacteroidia; order UBA10329; family UBA10329; genus UBA10329. The sequence goes on from CAZCNS010000012.1 coordinate 18,009, forward strand.
ATGACTTCAGCCCTTCTGCACCCGGCTATCGCGAATACACCGCCACGTATTTCAACAACCCGTTCAGTGAGGATGAGTTCTGGACAGCTAACGTGAACACGGGCCATTTTCTGCCTGGGAGCGTGGTCTATATGCGCTACTACGTGAGCGATGGAGAGCAAATGACCGAGATGCCGAGAAACGACCTCGCGATTTTCTACAAGACGTTCTGGGCTTTCTATATCGAGGAGTGATAAACTGCGATAATCGAATATTTATCAATGAATTACGACTACGGGAATATGGTGGTTTAAGACGAGTATAATGTCTCCGTATCGCAGTTGCTGACACCAACCATTTTCGATTTTCTAAGAAAACGTTTGACCAAATGAAAAGAACTTTCCTCTGCCTCCTTCCGATGCTGACACTGATAGTGGGCTGCGCCAAGGACGAGCCAATCAGCCCTGTGCCGGAGATATCGTTTGTCAGTGCCAATCCTCAAACGGTCGCGGCCTACTCCACACCGTTGGTTGTTACTATCAGCTATCTTGATGGAGATGGCGACCTTGGGCAGAACAACACGGATGCAAACAACCTCTTCATGGCCGATTCACGCAATGGGGTGGTCTATAGTTTTCGTGTCCGCCAGCTGGCACCCGATGATGCGGATATTGCCATCACGGGCAATCTGAATGTGGAGGTGCCGAGCGTTCCCATCGTTGGCAGCGGTGATAGTGAGACATTCAGCTACACGATCCACGTGGTTGACAGGGCAGGCAACGAGAGCAACCGCGTGGTTACTGCTCCGATCACAGTCAACGGGTGACCGGTGTTGTTACTTCAGAGGTTGAAACGCTTTTCTGCCATATTCCTTATCTCCTCTCCTATGGCAAGGCTTGCAGTGGCAGCTGGACTGGGAGCGTTGAGCACATGAAGGGCATTGCCTCGATGCTCGATTCGGAAGTCGTCTATCGTGTCACCGTCAGGCCCAAGTGCCATGGCACGCACACCTGCTCTACCGGGAACGAGGTCGTCCATGGTCAGTGAGGGCACAAGCCGTTGCAGTGTGCCGAGAAAAAGCCGTTTGCTGAAAGCTCTCCGGTACTCATTCACCCCGAATCGCCAGTGCTTGCGGAGAAGATTCCAAGTGCCTTTGAAGGCAAGTGCCTCTGATGTATCGCGGAGGCTGAAGTCGGTCTTGCCGTAGCCTTCGCGCTTAAAGGTGAATACCGCGTTGGGGCCGCATTCCACGCTGCCGTCTGTCATACGGGTAAAGTGCACACCGAGAAAAGGAAACTCAGGATTGGGCACCGGGTAGATGAGATTGCGCACCAGATGCTTGGCATGTTCTGCCAGTTCATAGTAGTCACCACGGAAGCCCACGATGCGCATCTCCGGATTAAGGCCGTCACGGAGGGCCATCCGGTCCGATTGGAGGCCAGCACAGAAAACGGTGAAGCGGGCAAGGTGCGTTCCACGGTCAGTGTGTACAAGTCGCTTGCCGCCCTCATCTGTGCATTTTATCACCTGCTCGTTAAAGCGTACCTCACTTTCGGGATTGATGCCCTTCATCACTTCGAGCATCTTTGCCGTGGCCCCAACGAAGTCGATGATGCCTGTGTAAGGCACCCAGATGCCTTTGATACCGACACAATGCGGCTCTATCTCATGGATGCGTTCAGGGCCGATGTACTCTATGCCGCTGAGGCCATTGGCCTTGCCGTTATTGAACACCTTTTCCATTTGAGGCAACTCGCTTTGGTCAGTGGCTACGATGACCTTACCGCATACATCGTGTTTCACCCCATGTTCCCTCGCGAATTCGATGAGCATATCCTTGCCCTGAACGCAATTGCGGGCCTTGTAGGAGCCGGGCTTGTAATAGATGCCAGAGTGGATCACTCCGCTGTTGTGCCCCGTCTGATGCGGTGCGGGTCGGTCTTCTTTCTCGATGAGAAGAACACGAAGCTGCGGGTGCGCCTTCTGAAGGCGATAGGCCGTGGCCGCACCCACAATACCTCCTCCTATGACGCAGATGTCAAAAATATTCGTCCTGTCAGCCACGAGCGCGAAGTTAACCGAACAGCGCGTGGAAAAGGTTGGCCAGGCCGATACCCAGGTAGTTGGCTATCGCGTAGCCGACCAGTCCGGTGGTCAGGCCACTGACCACGATGTCGCGGTTCTTGAGCACGCTGGCCACAGGGCCAATGAATGCTGGGCCGAAGATGCCCGCCACTGAAGTGATCAACGTGGTGTCGGCATCCATCTTGAACATCCATGAAAAGAGGAAATGGAGGGATATGGTCCCTACGAAAACACAGGTCACATAGTAGAACATAAGCGGACTGCTTTGCAATAGGTCGTTCATATTGGACATGGATCCAATGCCCAGACAGAAGATCAGCAGGAAGTACTCTCCGAACTCGTAGGTGCGCGGCAGGAAACGGATCTTTCGGACGAATGACGCCCCAAGGCTAAGCGTGGTCACTCCAAGAATGACGTTGGGTGCAGTGATGGCACCATCGGCCACCAACATGGAAAAGCCGACACTCGCTCCGAGAATACCAAGTGCCAGCAGCAGGGCCAGACCAAGGTAGCGCGCCACTACCATTTTAGGCAGCATCCGCTGATAGCGCTGATAATGGAAGGTCTCGTCACGGTCGGTCTCCTCCACGCGAACAAATGAAGGCAGGAATTTCAGAGCGATGCGCTGCGCAATGGTGAGCAGGAGCAGCAGGTAGGCACTGCTGAGCACAAGGTCGCAGGCGTTCATGATGATGAAGGTCTCGTGGCCCGCGCCCAATGCCGTACCGATGGCCGATAGGTTGGGTGTGCCGCCAGTATAAACACCTACCACCATTCCTGAGAGCTTCCAGAATTCCAGACGGTCGCCATAGACGTTCTGAAAAAGCAGCGTCACCGTGAAAGAGGTGATGATCACAGCAAGCACCGCAAGCCCGAAGGACATGGCTGCTTTTTTGGCGTACCTGATCCAGCTCACAAACCTCGTGGAGAGCAGCATGAGCGAAATGGCGATAGGCACGGCTGCGGAGCCTACTTCTTCGCTCACCTTCACATCGACCGGAGAGTTGGGCAGATTGCCAAGCACCAGACCGAGTGCGTAACAGAGAATCACAGGGCCGACCATTCCTGCCATGCGGTTGCGCTTCACCAGTTCCACCACCAGCGCAGGGAAGATGATCATCACAATGAGCTGCACAATGGCTGTTCCCGACATGACAACTTTCGTAGGCCGCTAAAGTACTGCCGCTATCTTATCGAGCTATTTGACTTACTTGGCGCATTATTCTGGATTCATGGCACTTCAACGTAACATCGGACTGCTGGGAGGGGTCGCTATTGTGGTGGGAAGTGTGATAGGCATGGGAGCCTTCGTGTTGCTGCCGATTGTCTGTTCGCTTGCTGGCACTGCGGCTTGGTTGGCCATCGTGCTGGCAGTCTCAGTCAGCGTGGTGAGCATGATTCCACTGATACAGCTTGGCATGGCCCTGCCAGTGGCGGGTGGGGGGTATGAGTATGGCCGCAGACTGCTTTCGCAAGGGTGGGGCGTGATGCTCAGCTGGTGGGGCATTCTTGGTGGCACGGGCGCACTTGCACTTGTGTCTTACGGCCTTGTGGAAAGCTTCTCCGCATTCATTCCTGATGGTGTTTCTCTCCATCTGGCTGCATTGCTGGTAGTTCTGGGCTTTTTCTTTTTGCAGCGCATCGGACTGCGCATGCTTGCTGCCGTGCAGGTGGCTCTTGTGCTTCAGATGTTTGCGGCTCTGCTCATTTATGCCTTGGGAGGACTGACCGCTGCCGGTCACGGCTTTGAGCCCTCTTTGCCTATTGATGCTTCCTTCGGACTTGCATTGGCGGTGGCTTTCAATGTCTGTCTGGGCTTTCAGGTGGTGGTGGAGCTGGGCGAGGAGATGCGCTCGCCTGAGAGGAATATGCTCCGAACATTGCTCATCTCAGCATTGGCCGTGGTACTGATGTATCTGCTGCTGGTGGCGGCCTACACGCATCTTGTGGGGGCAGACCGGCTTTCGGTCAGGCCAGATATCGCAGTGACCGCTGCATCGTTCCTGCCTCCGTCTTTGGTGGCCTTCATGCGCTTCGGCATTATCGGGGCTGCGCTTACCTCTTTCAACGGAACAGCCATTGCAATACCACGCGAGATCTTCGCGCAGGGCAGGGGCGGGGCACTACCTTCGTTTCTGGCCAAGGTGGACGTGAGTGGCAATCCGCGTAATGCGGTCTCGCTCTACTTCGCGCTGGTGATAGCCTTGTTGGCCCTCGGTGCGGCACTTGATGCGGTCGGAGTTTTGACCGCTGTCTTTGGCAGTGATGTGATCGAGTTCTACGGGTTCATTACCGTCAGCGGCATACTGATGCTCACCATTGGACTCAGTATCGCTGCGTGGCGGCTGCCGAAGCGCATGACAGAATTGTACCGGAATGCCTCCATCCTTTTCAACCCGGGGTTGCTCCGATCGGCCATCGTGTTCTCATCTGTCTTCAATGTTGGGCTTGTCCTCGTGATGTTCTCCAAGTGGCCTGTTCCCCTGTTCATGCTGTTGGCCAGTGCAGTGGTGTACCTTAGGGTCATTCGCGTAGCGGGGAAATGAAAAAAGCCCACTGTGAACGGATCACAGCGGGCTTTCCTCTCAATAACGGTGGCGATCAACGCACAACCTCCATGCGCTTGGCAATGCGGCTGTTGTCAGCAGTGATGGCGTAGATGTAAGAACCTGAGGAAAGCATTCCGGCAGGGACGTTCACAGTGTGCACACCCGCGATGCGGCTGCCTTCCTCAAAACGCTGAACCAGACGACCGTTCATGTCGAAGATGGTCACCTCAACAGCCTTGGCGTTGTTCTCAAGCGTGTAGTCGATGCGCACATTGTCGCTGGTGAGGGCAGGATTAGGGTAGGTGTTGAGTTTCACACCGTTGATGAAACCGGCCTCTTCGATGCCTACGCTCTCCTCTACGATAGCGAAGATGGCGATCTGTACAGAGATGTCGAACACATTGAGGTTCACCCAGAAGTTCTGAGCAGGAAGGGGAAGATTCTGAGGAGCTGCATTCAAACGAAGCCAACCGTACTCAGGACTATTGTTCGGGCTTGGCTCATTCACGAAAAGGGCAACAGTATCGACAGTACCAGTGTAAAGAGGTCCGAGGTCTACCGCAATGGCAAAATCGGTCGGGCTGAACACAGGCTGATCGAGCAGGATGATAGTGGATAGGATAGCCGCATCATCAACTTGAATGTCACTGAAAGGGAAAGCCTGTGTGCGAAGTGCAGTTACCGGACCCTCTGCGTCTGCAGCTTCAGACTGCGCAGAACCCAACGCGGCATTCTCGCCCAAACTATAAACTTTCAGGTTCAGGTTGCGGTCTTCGCCTGAGGGATTGGATTTCTCCCCAACGAGCATCAGGGCACCTTTGACGCTATAACCGCTGTTAACGAGGAAACCGGCAGCCACCTCAAATGTGCTTTGCTTGACCTCCAACGGTCCAAGAGGGCTATCAACGGTCTCAGTCAAGGATGAGGTACCGAAGATGTAGCCACTTCCTCCGATGTCAGTATAAAGTACCGCCTGCTCTCCGAACTCAAGCAGTCCGAGTGTGTCAGATTCGTTCGCAACTGAGTGCATGGGCAGCTGCTTCACGACCTGCATGTTCTGATAGGTCTGAACCTGTGCTTTGGCACCAAGTCCAGCGATGAGCATGGCACCTACGAGGTAAACTTTTTTCATTTGAAGATGATTTTATGGGTGTGAAAATGATGGGGTGAAAATAGAAACTCTTGTGAAAGAGAGGTTAAGCGAAAATCATCTGTGAATTTCTTTCCAGATGATGTCCTTCAGTTCTTGAATACCGCTCTGCGCCTGCGCGCTGATGAACACCACAGGGATGTCGAGGTCGATGGTGGCCTTCAGTTCTTGCATGAGTTCTTCATCGAGCATGTCGCACTTGCTCACAGCGAGGATACGCCCCTTGTCCAGCAGCTCAGGGTTGAACTGCTCCAGTTCGTTCAGCAGGATGCGGTATTGACCTACCACGTCATCGGCATCGGCAGGAACCATGAAGAGCAGTACTGAGTTTCTCTCTATGTGACGTAGGAACCGCAATCCGAGCCCTTTGCCCTCGTGGGCCCCTTCGATGATGCCCGGTATGTCGGCCATCACGAACGAGCGGTGGTCGCGGTAGGCCACTATGCCGAGGTTGGGTACCAACGTGGTGAAGGGATAGTCAGCTATCTCAGGCTTCGCAGCGGATAGTACAGAGAGCAGAGTTGATTTGCCAGCATTGGGAAATCCCACAAGACCCACATCGGCCAGTAGCTTCAGTTCGAGGGTTACCCAGAGTTCGATGCCCTCTTCGCCCGGCTGCGCAAAACGCGGGGTCTGGAAGGTGGAAGACTTGAAATGGTCATTACCCAGCCCCCCTCTTCCTCCGGGAATGATGATGCGTTCCTCTCCGTCCTCGGTTATCTCGCAGAGCACTTCGCCCGTGTCGCGGTCGCGGGCCACGGTGCCGAGAGGCACATCCAGCACCTCGTCCTTGCCTCGTGCCCCGGTACTGGTGCTCTTGCCACCGCTCTCCCCATGCTCGGCCATGATATGCTTGCGGTAGCGCAGGTGCAGCAGCGTCCACATCTGAGTGTTCCCACGCAGGATGACATGCCCTCCCCGGCCACCGTCACCCCCGTCAGGCCCTCCCTTGGAGGTGATCTTCGACCGCTCCAAGTGGGCAGACCCCGGCCCTCCATTGCCGCTGCGGCAACGGATGTAAACGTGGTCTATGAAGTTGGATTTCATGGGGGAATGGGTTTCAGGTTTCAGGTCTAAGGTATAAGGTCGGGTGACATTCGTTCCCTTTACCTGGCTCCCGGCACCTATCCCTTGTCTATTGCCTCGCAGATTCGTGCGAAGATGGTGTCGATGGCACCTATGCCATCCACAAGGCGGAGTTTTCCCTGCTGTTCGTAGAAATCGGCCACGGGAGCGGTCTGTTCCTTATACACAGCGATGCGGTTGGCGATGACCTCCGGATCGGCATCATCGGCACGGCCACTGGTCTCGGCACGTCCTTTTAGGCGCGACTTCAACTCATCATCTGCCACATTAAGGGCTACCATCATGCTGATGGACATGCCTTTTTGCTTCAGAAGCGCATCCAATGCTTCGGCCTGCACCGATGTGCGTGGGAAACCATCGAAAATGAAGCCCTTGGCGCCAGGAGTCTTGTCCACCTCAGCCGCCAACATGTCGATGGTCACGGCATCTGGAACCAGTTCGCCCTTATCCATGTAGCTTTTGGCGAGATTTCCCAGCTCAGTGCCGTTCTTGATATTGAAGCGGAAAACATCACCGGTCGAGATGTGCTTCAGCCCGTAATGGGTGATCAGCTTCTCTGCCTGGGTTCCTTTGCCTGCGCCCGGAGGGCCGAAGAGTACGATGTTCAGCATTTGGTGAATTTTGAACGTTAAAACTTAAACTTTCAGTTGATAGATAGCGGGAATGTTCCTTCCCAGTCCATCGTAGTCCAGTCCGTAGCCGACCACAAAACGGTCGGGGATCTCGATGCCGATGTATTTCAGATCATACATGCCCCGAAACGCATCTGGCTTAAAAAGCATTGTGCATAGAGAAACGGACTTGGCGCCTGCCGCTGTCATGCGTTGCCGGAGATTGTCCATGGTAAGGCCGCTGTCCACGATGTCTTCCACTATGATCACATCTCGGTCTGTAACATTCGCGCCCAGCGGCATTTCCTCTTTTACTTCGCCTGTACTGGCCGTGCCTCGATAAGAACTCACACGGATGAACGCCACTTCACAATCGATCGTGAGCCGCTTGAACAGTTCGGCACCGAACACGAACGCTCCGTTCAGCACCACCAAAACGATAGGACACTTCCCTTCGTAGTCGGCATTCATCTGCTTCGCGATGGATTCCACGGCAATCTGCACCTCCGCTTCGCCCAGATAAGGGACGAAGATCTTGTCATGCAAACGAATCTCTTGTGAAGCCAATGTTTCGCGAAACGGGCTGCGAAGATAAGGGCTGAGGCCGAGGGTACTTCACCTTCATTTGTATGATGGCCATGTGTCACGTATCACAGAGCTGCGGACAAAAGACGTAGCATGGCAGAGATGAATCGTTGATGATCCTTTTCCGTTCCCAGATGCCGACTTTTGCGCCCATGAGTTACCGACCTAAGACGCGCCTCGGAATCCTTGGCGGAGGCCAACTGGGCCGCATGCTGATCCGTGAGACCATCAACCTTGATGTGGACGTTCATGTCCTCGACCCTGACCCCGATGCCCCCTGCCGCAATATCTGTCACAGCTTCACGCAGGGCAGTTTCAAGGATTTTGATGCGGTGATGGCCTTTGGGCAGGAGGTGGATATCATTACCATAGAGATCGAGCATGTGAATGTTGACGCCTTGGAAAAACTTGAGGCGCAAGGCAAGAAGGTTTTCCCGCAACCCAGAGTCATCCGACTCATTCAAGACAAGGGCGCACAGAAGGAGTTTTATCGCGAGCATGACATACCCACGCCTGACTATCGGCTGGTGGAAGCTGGCAGGGTAGGGGAGCACACCGATTTCTTCCCTGCATTCCAAAAGCTGCGCAAAGGCGGATATGACGGCAAGGGGGTGCAATCGCTCCGTTCGGCAGACGACCTTGACAAAGCGTTCACTGAGCCATCGGTGCTGGAAAAGGCCGTTGACCTGGATAAGGAGCTTTCTGTCATCGTTTCAAGGAATGAAAAAGGCGAGATGGCGACCTTTCCTTTGGTTGAACTGGAATTCAACCCCAAGGCCAATCTGGTGGAATTCCTGTTCAGTCCCGCGAGTGTGAGTGCAGCGGTGGAGGCCACTTCGCAGCGCATTGCCAAAGATGTGGCTGAAAAATTGGGTATTGTGGGTCTCTTGGCCGTAGAGTTGTTTCTCGACAAGGAAGGGAATGTGCTGGTGAATGAGATCGCTCCACGCCCCCACAACAGCGGTCATCAAAGCATCGAGGGCAACATTACCTCCCAGTTCATGCAGCACCTGAGGGCGGTGATGGGCCTTGCTCCTGGCGACACGTCCATGTTGCTCCCATCCGTGATGGTCAATCTTCTGGGCGAGGAAGGTCACACTGGCGAAGCGCGTTACGAGGGTCTGGAAGAAATCCTTTCGTGGAAAGGTGTGAATGTGCATCTTTATGGCAAGCGGTTCACCAAGCCCTTCCGCAAGATGGGCCACGTGACCATCATCGCAGAAACACTTATCGAGGCGAAGAACATCGCCAAGAAAGTTCAACAAACCTTAAAAGTGAAAGCATGAGCAAGGCATTGGTTGGCATCATCATGGGTAGCAGCTCGGATCTCAGCGTGATGAAAGATGCTGCGGACGTTTTGAATGAACTCGGTGTGGAGTATGAGATGACGGTCGTCTCGGCTCACCGCACCCCGGAGCGCATGTTCGACTATGCGAAGACCGCTACCGATAGAGGTCTGAAAGTGATCATTGCAGGTGCTGGTGGCGCAGCACATCTTCCTGGCATGGTGGCATCACTCACGCCACTTCCCGTTATTGGTGTTCCCGTGAAAAGCAGTAATTCCATTGACGGCTGGGACAGTATTCTCTCCATCTTGCAAATGCCCAATGGTGTTCCTGTGGCTACCGTGGCTCTTAATGCCGCCAAGAACGCGGGCATCCTCGCAGCACAGATCATCGGGGCTGGCGATGCGGCCGTGCTTCAGCGCGTTGCATCCTTCAAAGAGCGATTGAAGCAGAAGGTGCTGGACGCCAAAGGTGAGGTCGAGAACTACGGATCGTAGGTTCTTTCGAAGGATTCGCTGGCTTCTTTCAGTCTTAAGTTGTTATTAGAAAAACGTATGCACGCATAATTGTTTTCAACAAATGGTATGCGTGCATAATAAACTTCGTAGTATTGCCCCGCAATGGGAATGAAGCGCAGTCTGAAGCCGGAGGAGTCGGTGTGTTTTTGCACGAAGACCACGTGGCACGCCATTTCCAGACTTTACAACACCACGGGCGCACAGCACGACATCAGTGCGTCCACTGGGTTCGTGCTGCTGAATATCGATCTGGAGAACGGCAGTCCCGCCACACGCATTGCACCGCAGCTTGGCATGGAAGCCCGTAGTCTAACGCGAATGCTAAAAAGCTTGGAAGAGAAGGGCTACATATATAAGCAGGCCGACCCGAAGGACGGACGTGTTATGCGCATCTTCCTTACCGAAGAGGGAAAGAAAAAGCGGGAATTGGCGAAAATCGGTGTGGTAGCGTTCAACAAAGCTGTGCGTGAAGTTGTTGCTTCCGAGAAATTGGACATCTACTTCGAGGTTGCGAACACAATTAACGAAATCATCGACAAGCGAAGCATTTACGACAAGGTGAACACGGATCAATTAAGAATCAAGAATTAACAATTAAAAATGAGCAAGTTGAGTTGAAAACTCATCGCTCGTCATTCAATCACTTCAAAACATGAAAAGAACCATCAAGAAAGTAGCGGTCCTCGGTTCGGGGGTCATGGGTTCGCGCATCGCGTGCCATTTTGCCAACATCGGTGTGGAGGTGCTCCTGCTGGATATCGTTCCACGCGAGCCCAATGATGCTGAGAAGGCCAAAGGGCTCACCACCGAGCACAAGGCTGTACGCAATCGTATCGTGAACGATGCGCTCGCATTTGCTATCAAGTCGAACCCTGCACCGCTCTACAAGAAGTCTTTCGCAGACCGCGTGACCACAGGCAATTTTGACGATGACATGAAGCTCATCGCCAATTGTGACTGGGTGATCGAGGTGGTTGTAGAAAGGCTCGATATCAAGCAGCAGGTGTTTGCCAATGTGGAGAAATACCGTAAGCCTGGCACGCTCATCACGTCCAACACATCGGGCATTCCCATCCACATGATGTTGGAGGGCCGCAGCGAGGACTTCCAGAAGCACTTCGCGGGAACACACTTCTTCAACCCGCCACGTTACCTGAAACTGCTGGAGATCATTCCAACACCGAAGACTGATCAGGCCGTCACTGATTTCCTTATGGATTATGGAGACCGTTTTCTTGGCAAGACCACGGTGCTCTGCAAGGACACACCAGCGTTCATCGCCAACCGTGTGGGGGTTTACAGCATTCAGGCACTTTTCCACATTGTGCAGGAAATGGGGCTCAGTGTCACCGAGGTGGACAAGATGACCGGTCCGATTCTTGGACGTGCCAAGTCGGCCACATTCCGCACCTGTGACGTTGTGGGTCTGGACACGCTTGTTCTGGTGTCGAAAGGTCTTCACGCAAATTGCCCTGATGACGAGGCGCGTCACCTTTTCGAGATTCCTTCCTATATCACCAAGATGGTAGAGAACGGATGGCTGGGTTCAAAAACCGGTCAGGGCTTCTTCAAGAAGGTCGGTAAGGACATTCTCGAGCTGAACCTCCAGACATTGGAGTACCAACCAGCTCCAAAGGTTGATTTCCCAACCTTGAAAGCCGCTAAAGCCGAGGATAATCTCGCGAAACGGATGAAAATCCTTCTGGGCGGAACCGACAAGGCAGGTGAATTCTACCGCAAAGCGTTCTACGGTCTGTTCGAGTACGCCAGCAACCGCATCCCTGAGATTTCTGATGACCTCTACAAGATCGATGATGCCATCGGTGCTGGTTTCGGCTGGAAGATGGGGCCATTCGCAGCTTGGGATGCCCTCGGAGTAGAGGAGACCATCAATGCGATGGAGGCCGCTGGCCGCAAGCCTGCGAAGTGGGTGCACGACATGGTGGCGAAAGGCGTCAAGTCGTTCTACAGCACCGACAAGGGCAAGAAACTGTATTACGACATCCCAAGCGGTGCGTACAAAGTGATTCCAGGAACGGAGAACCTCATCATCCTCGATGCGCTCCGCGAGACCAATGTTGTTTGGAGCAATAGTGGCTCAACACTCTTTGATATTGGAGACGGTGTGCTGAACTTGGAGTTCCACACCAAGATGAACACTATTGGTAGTGAGATTCTGCAAGGCTTGAACAAGGCCATTGACATCGCAGAGAGCGACCCTAAATGGAAAGGTCTTGTCCTGGCGAATGATGGCGACAACTTCAGTGCGGGCGCAAACCTCGGTATGATCTTCATGCTCGCTGCCAACCAAGAGATAGATGAGCTGGACATGGCCGTGCGTCAGTTCCAGAACACTGTGATGCGCCTGCGTACATCGGCCATCCCTGTGGTGGCTGCGCCTCATGGCCTTACCCTAGGTGGTGGTTGCGAGATCTGCATGCACTCTGATAAGGTGATTGCTGCGGCAGAGACCTACATCGGCCTTGTGGAGTTTGGTGCAGGGGTGATTCCTGCGGGCTGCGGCTCGAAGGAGATGGCCCTTCGTGCCTCGGACGATTTTCAAGAGGGCAACCTGCAACTGCCCGCATTGCGCGAGCGTTTCCTCACGGTGGGCATGGCGAAAGTCGCCACCAGTGCAGAGGAGGCATTTGACCTCGGCATTCTCAGAAAAGGTGTTGATGAAGTGAGCGTTAGTGCAGAGCATCGCATTTCCCGCGCCAAGCGTGCCGTGCTTGAACTGGATGCTGCTGGCTACACACCTGCCGCAGAGCGCAAGGACATCCTCGTGCTCGGCAAGAAGGGCCTCGGCATCTTCGTGGCCGGTGCGCGGAGCATGGAAGCAGGCAAGTTCATCAGCGAGCACGACCGCATTATTAGCGAGGAGTTCGGCTATGTGATGGCAGGTGGCGACCTTTCAGATGCGACCAAGGTGTCTGAGCGTTACCTACTAGACCTTGAGCGCAAAGCATTTCTGAAACTGGCCATGACCCGAAAGTCGATGGAACGCATGCAGAGTCTTGTCACATCTGGTAAGCCATTGAGAAACTAACTTCGTCCTTTCCCCTTGAGGACGTGCCACATGATTCGTTCATTTCAAAACCATGCCCTTGTTGCGGTGTTCATGTTCTGGCCTTTGTTCCTTTCGGGGCAAAGCTTCCAACGGCCCAAGTATGCACCGCGCAAGGTCAATCACCAGAATGAAAAGGATCAGTACGACCGCAAACAGGGTCTTTGGATGCAGTATTCTGCCTCTCGAATCCTTATCGCGGAAATCAACTACCTCAATGACCGTAAGCATGGACTTTCGACACGGTACTACCCTCACAGTGGAGCCGTCATGGAGCAAGCAGAATATTTCGATGGTAAGCGGCATGGGCCTTTCAAGAAATACTTCTACACGGGCAGTCTCAAGACCGAGGGCGAGTATGAGGTCAACAGGAAATCCGGTTACTGGGTCAACTATTACCACAACACGGGCGAGGTCAGCTCCGAGGGCAACTATGTCAAGGGAAAAAAGGACGGTGACTGGAAATTCTACGATTCACGCGGCCAACTCAAGTACACCTACACTTACAAGAATGGGGTGCTGGTTGCTCAGAACGGGGTCTCTCTTGAAGAGTTGAAGAAACAGGAGCAGGATAAAAGCAGGTCTATCTCTACACCTAAATGAGCATCAGCATAAGTCTCAAGTACATCGAACTTTAACATTGAACCTTAAACCTTTTAAGAAATGAACGCATACATCGTAGCAGGATTCCGCACCGCAGTGGGCAAGGCCCCAAGGGGTGTTTTCAAGTTCACTCGCCCGGATGACTTGGCAGCTGATGTCATCAAGCATCTGGTGAAATCAGTACCGAGCCTAGACCCTGAGACCATTGATGACGTGATCGCAGGCTGCGCCACTCCTGAGGCGGAACTCGGTCTTAACATCGGTCGGATGGTATCACTCATGGGACTCGACACCGTGAAGGTGCCAGGGATGACCGTGAATCGTTACTGTTCTTCAGGTTTGGAGACCATCGCCATTGCCGCTGCCAAGATCAATAGCGGTATGGCTGATTGCATCATCGCTGGTGGGGTGGAGAGCATGAGTCCGATGCCGTTCGGTGGTTGGACAGTGACTCCCAACTACACCGTTGCCAAGTATCACAGCGATTGGTATTGGGGTATGGGTCTCACTGCTGAGGAGGTGGCCGAGAAGTACAACGTAAGCCGCGAAGACCAAGACGCATTCTCCATCAAGTCGCATGAGAAGGCTCTGGCGGCCATCAAGGAAGGCCGTTTTAAGGATGATATCGTTCCCATCACCGTGAACCATGTTTTCTTGGACGGGAATGAGAAGCGTCAGGAGAAATCCTACGTGGTGGATACGGACGAAGGGCCGCGCGCAGGCAGCACCATGGAAGCTTTGGCGAAGCTCCGTCCCGTGTTCAAGACAGGAGGTAGCGTCACTGCGGCCAATAGCTCGCAGACCTCTGACGGTGCGGCTTTCGTGATGGTCGTATCCGAGAAGAAGTTGAAGGAACTTGGTGTGCAGCCCATCGCCCGCGTGGTCACCTACGCTGTAAGCGGCCTTGAGCCAAGCATCATGGGTGTGGGCCCTATCTATGCCATTCCACAGGCGTTAAAGCAGGCAGGTCTTAAGCAGAGTGACATCGACCTCATCGAATTGAACGAAGCATTCGCATCACAGTCATTGGCGGTTATCCGTGAGTTGGGCCTCGATGAGAACCGTGTGAACGTGAACGGTGGCGCCATCGCTCTCGGTCACCCGCTCGGTTGCACAGGCGGCAAGCTCACCGTGCAGATCATGAATGAGCTGAAAAGGCGCAATGGCAAGTACGGTATGGTGACCATGTGTGTAGGAACTGGTCAGGGTGCTGCTGGAATCTTTGAAATGATGTGAAACAGTTGTAAGTCATTGGCTTGAAGTTCAATCAATAATAATCATTCATCAATAATCAATCGTAAAATGGCAACTTTAGAGAAGAAAGCCCTGCAAGGAGGCGAATGGATCGTCCGTGAAACGGATGCCCAGAACGTGTTCATCCCTGAGGAATGGACCGAGGAACAACTGATGATCGCGCAGACCTGCCGCGAGTTCATCGAGAAGGAAGTGACCCCGAACCTTGACCGCATCGATGCGATGGAGGAGGGACTGATGGTCGATTTGTTGAACAAGGCTGGTGAATTGGGTCTGTTGTCAATCACAGTTCCAGAGGAATTCGGTGGCATGGGCGCATCGTTCAACACCAGCTGTCTGACTGCCGAGGTCACTGGCAGCGGTCATTCGTTCTCTGTGGCGATTTCCGCGCACACTGGTATCGGAACGCTTCCGATTCAGTATTACGGCAATGCTGAACAGAAGGCGAAGTACCTTCCGGGTCTCTCCTCTGGCGAACTGAAGGCATCTTACGCCCTTACTGAGCCGAGCAGTGGTTCTGACGCCAACAGCGGCAAGACAAAAGCCACGCTGAGTGAGGACGGCAAGCATTACCTCATCAACGGACAGAAGATGTGGATCACCAACGCGGGCTTCGCGGACGTATTCATTGTCTTCGCCAAGATCGATGACGACAAGAACCTCAGTGCGTTCATTGTAGACGGAACGACTGAAGGTCTCAGCCTCAACGCAGAGGAGAAGAAGCTGGGCATCAAGGGTTCATCCACCCGTCAGGTATTCTTCAATAACTGCCTTGTGCCTGTGGAGAACCTCCTAAGTGATCGCGGCAACGGTTTCAAGATTGCGGTCAATATCCTGAACATCGGCCGTATCAAGCTCGGTGCTGCTGCCATCGGTGGAGCCAAAGTTGCCATCGGTCAGGCGGTGAATTACGCCAACGAGCGTGAGCAGTTCGGTCGTCCCATCAGCAAGTACGGGGCCATCCGCCATAAGATCGCGGAGCAGACCATTCGCACGTGGGTGCTGGAGTCCGCCACTTACCGTGCTGGTCAGGACATCGAGGACTGCATCAATGCCTTTATAGCGGACGGTGTGGAGCCGGAGCAGGCGAAGATCAATGGCGTGGCATCCTACGCCATCGAGTGTGCCATACTGAAAGTGTTCGGCTCTGAAGTAATTGACTTCGTAATTGATGAGGGCTTGCAGATCTATGGCGGAATGGGCTTCAGTGCCGAGGCACCGATGGAGCGCGCCTACCGCGATGCGCGCATCAACCGCATCTTCGAAGGCACTAACGAGATCAACCGTATGCTTACCGTGGACATGATCCTCAAGAAGGGCATGAAGGGCGAGATCGACCTTATGGGCCCTGCACAGAAGGTGGCTGGCGAACTCCTCAGCATCCCCGAAATGGAGGACGCTGGCGAGGGTGTTTTCGCCAACGAGCGCAAGTACATCCGCAATTTCAAGAAGGCTGGACTGATGGTGGCCGGTGCTGCCGTGCAGAAGCTGATGGCTACCCTTAGCAAGGAGCAGGAGATCCTGATGAACATCGCGGACATCCTCATCGCTATCTACACTGCCGAGTCTGCTCTGCTGCGTGCCGAGAAACTCATCTCGCTCCGTGGCGAGGAGGCTACCAGCCTGCAGATCGACATGGTGAAGACCTACTTCAACGATGCGGCTGACAACATCAACAAGTTCGGAAAGGATGCCATTACCTCGTTTGCCGAGGGCGATGAGCTCCGTGCCATGCTGATGGGCCTCAAGCGCTTCACCAAGACCGAGCCGTTCAACGCTAAGAACGCTCGTCAGCGCATTGCGCAAGCGGTGATTGATGAGAACAAGTATCCTTTCTGAGGATGCGCAAGAGCTTCGGCAAACTTTTGAAGTTTGACGAAGCTGGAAAAATGAAAGCCGCCCTTCCCGGTTGTGGGGAGGGCGGTTTTTTGATGCTCTAAGACTCATGGAAGAAACCACGGTTCGTGAGAGTTCATAGTTCCGTTCAAGTAGATTTGTACTTGCCAGATGCTCTGTTTTTGGGGAAGGCCTATCGAAGGCTTTAGTGTTACCCAAACTCCACCACCAAGTCATCTGCCTCCACCAGCGTTCCCGCTTCCAGCACCGTTTTCCGTATCATACCATCAGCAG
The DNA here is from genome assembly GCA_964500205.1 of uncultured Chryseobacterium sp. GTDB lineage: Bacteria > Bacteroidota > Bacteroidia > UBA10329 > UBA10329 > UBA10329. Next base: position 34,912 of record CAZCNS010000012.1, read on the forward strand.
GCGCTGTGACGGTCGTCTCCATCTTCATCGCCTCGATGACTGACAGGGAAGGTCTCTGCGTAGGTCAGGCAAGGTTCAGGGAGTTGTCCATAAGACTCACTTGAAAATTGACCTTGGCACCCAATGCTTTGAATACTTTGAGGATGGTCTCGAAGCGGGCATCCGTCAGGCTGTTCTCAATCTTAGATATTTGCGCCTTCTGCACTCCTACCAGTTTGCCCAATTCCTGTTGTGTCAGGTTACGTTGTAGGCGCGCTTGTTTGATGGCCTCTCCAATGAAATCCATCCTCAGTTCGTTCTCGAATGCCTCACGATCGGGCGTGCCCAATTTGCCGATGTGCCTGTCAATCATTGCGTCAAGCGGCACGGTCTTAAGTTTCTTTTCCATGATTGTGGTCTTTTCTATAACTGACTCAGGTACTGTTTCCGAATCTCTTCGGCCTTCTCAATTTCCTTGATGCGCTTGAGTTCCGTGGCATCAAGACCACCGTACTTCTTGCGCCAGCTGTACAGTGTGGCCGTGCTGATGCCCTTGGCGCGGCACACCTCCTCGGCAGTCTTCCCGTTCACATACTCCTTGAGTATGCTCACGATCTGTGTGGAACTGAATTTGCTCTTTCTCATCGTTCAACAGTTTGTGGTTAAAGTAAATCTCTAATTTCAAACTGTCCTGTTTTTGGGGAAGCTTTCAGCTCCAAGAACTCCTCCGCCTCTGGCAACAGCTCTACGGCAAATTTCTGCTCCAACATTTCCGTCTGTCAAAGTTAGGGTTTCTTTTTTAGGAAACTAACGATGGTTGATGTTCACTGACCTCCCCTGACCCCTCCTTGTCAGGAGGGGAAATTCGCAGCCACCGCATTCGCTAATCGGCTAATTCGCTCAGTGCTCAATCACCCTCAAACCCCACCACCAGATCATCCGCCTCCACCAGCGTTCCCGCTTCCAGCACCGTTTTCCGTATCACACCATCGGAAGGCGCGGTCACGGTCGTCTCCATCTTCATGGCCTCGATGACGAACAGCGGCTGGTTCTGCTTCACCTTCTGACCCTCCTTCACCAGCACGCTGCTGAGCATCCCCTGTAGCGGTGCGCCCACGTGGAGCGGGTTGCTGCGGTCGGCCTTCACGTGCTCTTTGCGCACGATGTTGAGGCTGCGGTCGGTCACCTTGATGTTGCGCGTCTGGCCGTTCACGCGGAAGAAGAGCGTCCTGCGCCCGTCCTCGTCCGCTGGGCCTATGCTCTGCAGTTCGCACACCATGTTCTTGCCCTCGCCCAGCTCGATCATCGTCTCCTCGCGCAGCTTCATGCCGAAGAAGAAGTTCTTGGTGGGCACCTTGCTCAGGTCTCCGAACTCACGCACCTTCTTCCAGTATTCCTCAAAGACCTTGGGATACATCAGGTAGCTCAGGTAGTCGGTGTATTTCACCGCACCCTCGAATTTCCGCTTGAACTCCTCGAAGCCCTCCGCGAGGTCGATGGCCGGCAGGTGGCTGTTGGGGCGGTCGGTAAAGGGTTCCTCGCCCTTGAGGATGATGCGCTGCAGATCCTGCGGGAAACCGCCCACGGGCTGGCCCAGATGGCCCTTGAAGAACTCCACCACGCTCTCGGGGAAGCTGATGGTCGCGCCCCGCTCCATCACGTCCTGCACCGTGAGGCCGTTGCTGACAAGGAACAGCGACATATCGCCCACCACCTTGCTCGATGGCGTCACCTTCACCACGTCACCGAACAGCGCGTTCACCTCCGCGAACATCAGTTTGATGTCCTCAAACTTCTCCGCCAGGCCCAGCGCGTAGGCCTGCGGCTTGAGGTTGCTGTACTGCCCGCCAGGGATCTCGTGCTCGAACACGCTGGCCGTGCTGGCCTTCATGCCGCTCTCGAACGGATAATAGAGGTCGCGCACATTCTCCCAGTAGTTGGAGAAGCGGTTGAGGCTCTTGACATCCATAGGGTTCTCGCGTTCCTGGAAGCGCATCATCTCCACAATGCTGTTGAAGTTGGGCTGCGAGGTGAGGCCGCTCATGCTCGCCAGCGACACATCCACCACATCGACTCCCGCCTCGATGGCCTTGAGGTAGGTGGCGGCCTGCAGCCCGCTGGTGTCGTGCGTGTGCAGGTGGATGGGAATGCGCACCGTGGCCTTTAGCGCGCTGACGAGTTCCGAGGCCGCGTAGGGTTTCAGCAGGCCCGCCATGTCTTTGATGGCGATGATGTGGCTGCCCGCGTTCTCCAGGTCCTTAGCCAGCTGCACGTAGTATTCCAGCGTGTATTTGCTGCGCGATGGGTCGAGGATGTCGCCCGTGTAGCAGATGGTGCCCTCTGCTATGGCCTCGGTGCGGTTGCGCACATGGCCGATGCAAGGGGCGAGGCCCTTCATCCAGTTCAGCGAGTCGAAGATGCGGAAGATGTCCACGCCCGTCTCCCATGATTTCTCCACGAATTCGGCCACCACATTGTCGGGATACGCCTTGTAGCCCACACCGTTGCTGCCACGGATGAGCATTTGGAGCAGTGAGTTGGGGATGGCCTTGCGGAGCTGTGCCAGTCGGTCCCACGGATCCTCATGCAGGAATCGCAGGGCCACATCGAAGGTGGCACCGCCCCACACTTCATGGCTGAATATCTCGGGATGATGCTTCGCGTAACTCTCGGCCACAGCCAGCATGTCGAAGCTGCGCATGCGCGTTGCGAGTAGACTCTGGTGGGCATCGCGCATGGTGGTATCAGTGTAGTGCACCACCTTTTCTTTCAGCAGCCAATCGCAGAAACGCTCAGGCCCCTGCTCGTTCAGCAGGTCTTTTGTACCCTTCGGGAATGGCGCGTAACGGCCGAATTCGGGCACTACTGGCCGCACGAACTTCCTGTCGTGGTCGATGACCTTCACATCGGGATTGCCGTTCACCGTCACCTCGCCCAGATACTTGGCGATGCGCGTGGCACGATCACGTCCCTTCACCCATTTGAAAAGCTCAGGGTGCTCTGCGATGAAATTCACCGTGGCATTGCCCGATTTGAAAACGGGGTGGTTGACGATGTTCTCCAAGAACCGCATGTTGGTCTTCACCCCACGGATGCGGTACTCCTGCAGGCAGCGGGTCATCTTGCGGGCGGCCCCGTCCAGCGTGCGCGAGTGGGCGCAGACCTTCACCAACAATGAATCGAAGAATGGGCTGATGCGCACCCCGCTGTAGATGCTGCCGGGGTCGAGGCGGATGCCGAAACCCTCCGCTGCGCGGTAGGCGATGATGGTGCCGTGGTCGGGCTTGAAGTCGTTCTCAGGATCTTCGGCCGTGATGCGGCATTGGATGGCGAATCCGTTGACGCTGATGGCACTCTGGTCGGGGATGGCGATCTCGTCCTCGTCAAGTCGGTAGCCCATCGCGATGCGGATCTGCAGCTTCACGATGTCGATGCCAGTCACCATCTCCGTCACCGTGTGCTCCACCTGGATGCGGGGGTTCACTTCGATGAAATAGATGCTGCCATCCGCATCCACAAGGAATTCGACCGTACCCACGTTGTTATAGTTCACCGCCTTCGTGATGGCGATGGCGTGGTCGAAAAGCTGCTGTCGCACGGTGTCGTCCAGCCCTTTGGCAGGGGCCACTTCCACCACTTTTTGAAACCTGCGCTGCACCGAGCAGTCGCGCTCGTGCAGGTGGACGATGTTGCCGTGGTTGTCAGCCACGATCTGCACCTCGATGTGTCGCGGATTCTCGATGTATTTCTCAAGAAAAACAGTGTCATCTCCAAAGGAACGGGACGCTTCGCGCTTGGCCTCGTTGAAGGAGTTCTCCAACGATTGGCCGTCACGGATGACGCGCATCCCGCGTCCGCCACCGCCCGATGCGGCCTTCAGCATCACTGGGAAACCGATACGCTCGGCCTCTTTCAGCGCAATGGCGGCATCGGTGAGTAGCACATCGCTGCTCTGGATGATGGGTACATTGCATTGCTGCGCCACGAGTTTGGCGGCCACCTTGTCGCCCAATTGGGCCATCACCTCTGGCTCAGGGCCGATGAAGATGATGCCGTTATCCTTGCATTTCTGAGCGAAGTCCTTGTTCTCGGAGAGGAAACCGTAGCCAGGGTGGATGGCGTCAACGTTCTTCTGCCGTGCCAGCATGATGATCTCGTCCATGTCGAGGTATGGGTGCAGCGGCTCGTTCTCCTTGCCCAGCTGGTAGCTTTCATCGGCCTTGTAGCGGTGCAGCGAGTAGCGATCCTCATAGGTATAGACGGCCACAGTGCGCAGCTTAAGTTCCACACAGGCACGCAGGATGCGGATGGCGATCTCGCCCCGGTTGGCGACAAGGACCTTTCTGATCTTCATTTTTGAGAGGTTTATATAGAACTCTAAAAATAGAATGGCGCCCCGCAGATGGGTAACGGCAGGGTAGGGGATTGTTCACAGAGGATCAACAGTCATTCAGTGTTGACCTTCCTGAAATAGTTACCAAAAAGAAACCCTGCTTGAAAGGCTCAAGCAGGGTTTATTTGGGTTAGAGGCATTATCGATTAACCTCCGAAGTCATCAAACGAGACGTTTTCATTGGGAACACCCCAGTCATCACACATTTTGAGCACGGCCTGATTCATCATTGGAGGGCCACAGAAATAGAATTCGATGTCCTCCGGGCTGTCATGATGCTTGAGGTACTGTTCAATTACAGCATTGTGAACGAATCCCACGAAACCATCTGGTTCTGTGTCATGAATGTCTTTTTTTACCGTCCAGTTGTCCTCAGGCTTGGCATCGGAAAGCACCATGTAGAACTTGAAGTTCGGGAATTGGGCCTCAATCTCACGGAAGTAATGGATGTAAAACAGTTCTGCCCGCGAACGGCCGCCATACCAGTAGGTCACCTTGCGTCCAGTTTTGAGGGTCTTGAACAGGTGGTAGATGTGCGACCTCATGGGTGCCATACCTGCACCACCACCGATGTAAAGCATTTCCGCCTCGGTTTCTTTAATAAAGAATTCACCGTAGGGACCTGATATAACAGCCTTATCGCCAGGTTTAAGATTGAAGATGTAGGATGACGCAATACCAGGATTGATGTCAGCCCACTTATTGTTGGCACGGTCAAATGGCGGTGCGGCCACACGCACGTTGAGCATGATGTGACGTCCTTCTGCAGGGTAAGAGGCCATGGAGTAGGCACGTACCACTTCCTCATCGTTCTTCATCACCAGACCGCGCATTGCGAACGGACCCTCACTCCAGTCCTTTTCAAACTTGTCAGGCTCGCCAGGGTGGTCTTTGGGGTGTGCCGAGATATCCATGTCTGAGAACTTCACCACGCACTTCGGGATCTTGATCTGGATGTATCCTCCGGCTTCATAGTGCATCTCCTCTGGGATCTCCACAACGAACTCTTTGATGTAAGTGGCCACGTTGTAGTTGGAGACCACCACCGCTTCCCATTCTTTGATACCGAAGATCTCTTCCGGAATGCCGATCTTCATATCCTGCTTGACCTTCACCTGACAACCTAATCTCCAGTTGTCCTTGATCTCCTTCCTACTGAAGTACGGGACTTCCGTTGGGAGAATCTCACCACCTCCTTCGAATACCTGACACTTACACATGGCGCAGGTTCCGCCACCGCCACAAGCGGATGGAAGAAAGATCTTGTTGTTGCCAAGGGTGGAGAGAATGGTGCCTCCTGACTCCACCTCTATTTCATCCTGCCCATTGATAACGAGCTTTACAGGGCCAGATGGAGATAGCTTGGATTTCGCGAAGAGCAAGATGGCCACCAACAGCAGTACCATCACAAGGAAGGCGATGACGCTGAAGATGATGATGGTAGGATTGACGCTTAGTAGTACCATTGCTTTGGATTGAATGATGTCAGTTGTAGCGGACGCCTTTGAGTCTTGCTCTCTTTCAGAGCTCGATGCCCATGAAGCTCATGAAACCGATGCCCATCAGCCCGGTGATGATGAACGTGATACCAAGACCTCTCAAGGGCGCGGGAACGGATGAATAACGGATTTTCTCACGGATTGCTGCGATGGCGACAATGGCGAGAAACCAACCCACACCGCTACCCAGTCCGAACACAGTAGCTTCGGCAATGTTCGCGTACTGCCTCTCCTGCATGAACAGCGACCCACCGAGGATGGCGCAGTTTACAGCGATCAGTGGCAGGAAGATGCCCAACGAAGCGTAGAGTGCAGGGGCGAATTTCTCAACGGTCATCTCCACGAGTTGAACCATTGATGCAATAATGGCGATGAACATGATGAAGCTCAGGAAGCTCAGGTCAAGGCTGGCATATTGTGGGCTTACCCATGATAGCGCCCCTTCCTTCAGTACATAGTTCTCAAGAAGGTAGTTCACGGGCACAGTGAATCCGAGTACAAAGATCACCGCGAGACCAAGGCCAACACCGGTCTTCACCGTCTTGGAGACCGCTAGGTAAGAGCACATGCCGAGGAAATAGGCAAAAATCATGTTCTCGATGAAGATGCCCTTGACAAAAATGTTTACATATTCCATGGTAAGACTTTGTTTCTCAGGAGATGAACAGTGATTATAAATGCAGATCAGTTGGCTTCTACAAGCGAAGTGTTCCGTGACCGCTGAACCCAAATGATGACCCCGACAACGATGAGTGCCATCGGTGGCAGGATCATCAGTCCGTTATCCACGTATCCGAGTGCGTAGAGTCCGGTTGACTCCGCGAGGATATCTCCGTTTGCTGTCAACGCACCGGCCTTCTGACCGAGCACGGGGAAGCCCCATAGCGTTCCAGAACCGAGCAGCTCGCGGAAGAAGGACACGATAATGAGGATAAGACCGTAGGATAAGCCATTGCCTACACCGTCAAGGAAAGCTGGCCAAGGTTTGTTTCCAAGAGCGAAAGCCTCCAATCGGCCCATGATGATGCAATTGGTGATGATAAGTCCAACGAAGACCGACAAGGCCTTGCTCACATCATAGACGTACGCCTTCAGCACCTGGTCTACCAGAATAACTAGTGACGCCACAATTACCAGCTGCACGATGATACGGATACGGTTAGGCACCAGATTACGGATGAGTGACACAAGGACGTTGCCTGCTGCCAATACGAATAGCACTGACAGGGTCATCACTACAGCCTGTTTCAGCTGCACGGTGATGGCAAGGGCAGAGCAGATGCCGAGTACCTGCACGGTGATCGGGTTGCTGTCGTCAAGCGGATTGGTGATGAGTTCCTTGTTCTTCTTGGAGAACAATGGTTCAGATGCTGTTGCTGTTGCGCTCATTTCCTTATTGTGATAAAATGAAACCGGGGTTAGTCCTGTTCAGGCTGAAGTGGGGGAGGTCAAACGTTTTCCTCTTCAATGATCTGTTCGCTTTCCTCCTCGACCTGATTCTCCATGTCTTCCTCGTACTCTTCTTTCTCAACATCAAAGGGCATGGTGCTGCTCATTGAAGCAAAGAAAGGAGCGTAGATCTGCAGCGTGCGCTGAAGCATTTCGGTCACCCCGTTGCTTGTGATGGTGCCGCCACTTATGGCATCAACCCCATGCACACTACCTTGAGCACCGCCTTTCATGACCGTTATACCCTTGAATTCACCATTGCTGTCCATCAGTTGCTTGCCAATGAACGGACGTTGAAATGACGCCTGATTTATTTCCGCTCCAAGACCCGGAGTCTCGGTCTTATGGTCGAAGCTTGCACCAAGCACGGTGCTTCCATCTTCACCCACAGCCACATATCCCCAGATAGGCCCCCACAGTCCGGTTCCTACCATGGGAATCACGAATGCGATATCGCCTTTTGCAGTTTCCATCTTATAGAGTGGAAAGGACGCACCCATTTCAGTCAGTTCAGCTCGCATCTCATCCCAGTTCCAGCTTGCCATCCCTGTACGATTTCGGGAATAAGCCTTAGACAGACCGCCACGGTAGTCTTTTTGAACATCCACCGAGAAGGCACCGTCATTGTCCTCAGAGACTACCTCGCCCTTGCCGTTGAGCACATAACCCTTCTTCAGCTTTGCATCGTAGGTGGTTTGGGCGTCATCGGCTGTAACGCTGAAGCCGACAGACGTAAGGATGTTCTGCTTCTTCTCGATGGCGACATTTGCCTTCTGCCTGTCCTTCAGACTTTCCGAAGCGAAAGCGAGAATACTCGCCACAACAATCACCATTACGGCAGCAAAGCCGAATGTGTATTTGTTACTGTTTACGTCAATAGCCATCTTGATGATGATGAATTACAGATGAGTGAGTTGAGTCTGTGCGATGGTTCAGCTTGATGCGTCCGTTTTCAGGCAGCTACAGCTGTGCGTTTCAGTCTACGATTGATGTTTGCCTCTACCACGTAGTGGTCTATCAGCGGAGCCATGATGTTCATGAACAGAATGGCGAGCATGATGCCTTCAGGGTAGGCAGGGTTGAAAACACGGATTATTATGGCAAGCAGTCCGATAAGGAATCCATAGATGTACTTGCCCGTGTTGGTCTGCGCGGCTGTAACGGGGTCTGTGGCCATGAATACTACCCCGAAGGCAAATCCGCCAACAATGAGGTGTTGCCACCAAGGGAATGCCATCAAAGCACCTCCGATGCCTGCATCAGAGAGGCTGTTGAAAATCAGACCCATGACCGCACCGCCCACGACCGCACTCAACATCACACGCCAGCTTCCAATTCCGGTCCAAAGAAGAATGAATGCACCGATGAGGATCGCAAATGTGCTGGTCTCACCTATTGATCCGGGAATGAATCCGAGGAACATGTCCTGTGCCGTGTAGGCCAGTTCGGCAGAGCCGCTCTTAACAGCGGACAGGTCTCCGAGGATGGTCGCACCGCTGATGGCATCGTTACTGATACCGCCATGCACCCATATCTTATCACCGCTCATGTAGGTAGGATAAGCGAAGAACAGGAATGCACGCGCGGTTAAGGCCACGTTGACGATGTTCATGCCTGTTCCACCGAAGACCTCCTTGCCGAAAACAACAGCAAATGCAGTAGCCACGGCCACCATCCATAGTGGTATGTCGACAGGGAGAACAAGCGGTATGAGCATTCCGGTGACCAGGAAACCCTCTTCCACCGAGTGTCCTTTCTTCATGGCAAAGCCGAACTCGATGCCAAGGCCCACGGCATAGCTCACCACCACGATAGGCAGAACATTCCATGCACCGATGGCAAGCATGTCCATCAAGGTGGCAGTGTCCAGCTCGCCCAGTGCACGGAAATGCTGATATCCAGCATTGTACAGCCCAAAGAGCAGGCAAGGGATCATTGCCATGATGACGGTGCTCATGGTCCGCTTCAGGTCGATGCCATCTTTGATATGTGTTCCCTTAGATGTTACCTCTTTAGGCGTGAACATGAGGGTCTCAAAGGCATCGATGGCCACAAGGAAACTACCGTACTTCTCGTACTTGCCTCCTTTTTCAAACGGCTCCTTCACTGAATGGAAGAAATTCTCAAGAAATTTCATAATCTATGCTTCTATTAAGGCGTGAGACGAGGGAAGTGCTTCTCTCAACCTCTGACTGGTGCCGGTGACCTTAAACTTTCAACTTTGAACGTAAACCTTTACTATCCGCACTCTTTCTCGATGAGCGTCAGACCGTCACGGATGATCTGCTGCACCGGGCTCTTCGATGTGCATACGTACTCGCAAAGCGCGAAGTCTTCTTCAACAACCTCATAGATGCCGAGGTTCTCCATGAGCTCAATGTCACCGATAAGAATGGCCTTCACCAAATGCTGAGGAAGGATGTCCATCGGCACCACGTTCTCGTATTCGCCCGTGGTTACATAGGCTCTTCGCTCCCCGTTAGTGTTGGTGTCCAGCGCGTACTTCTTGCTCGGCATGAGCCAAGAGAAATAGCTGCGATTGGCCGAATGCTTGTTCAAGCCGGCACTTGCCCAACCCTCTGTGACGAAGAACTTAGGATGGTCGCCCTCCGGTATCACGGTGACGCTGTTGTGGTAGAAACCCAGATACCCCCCCTCGCCTGCATTCGACCCGGTGAGGACATCTCCACTGATGAAGCGCAGGTTGCCACCCTTCACATTGCCTTTGGTGATGGAAGATATGGTTGCGCCTTGCACCGTTTTGAAGTACTTGGCTGCCGCCACTTCAGAGCCAGCGAGGGCCACGATGCGGCTCGCATCATATTTACCAGATGTGAATGAACGTCCAATCAGGGCGACATCATCAGCGTTCACAGTCCAAACCACCTCGCCCTTGCTTACTGGACTGATGTGATGGATCTGTACGCCAACGTTGCCAGCAGGGTGGGGGCCTTTGAATTTGTGAATCTGAACCCCTTTGGCATTTTTCAGCACCTCTGAGGTGGTGTGGTCACTGTGCAGGCTCAGGTGAACTTTGCCAGTAGTCAGTTTGCCGAGAATGGTCAGGCCGGCCTGAAAGTCCTTCTCCCGACCATGCAGCACATAATCGAGGTCGGCTGCCAAGGGAGCACTGTTGAAACCGGAAATGAAGATGGCCTTCGGCTTGTCATCAGGGCGAGCAGGGGTGCCATACGGCCTTCTCGTAACGAACGCGAGCAGGCACTGGTCCAACATTCGCTTCAGAACCTGTTCACTGCTCATTGAAGCAGGGTTGGCAGGGGCGAACTCCGCATGACGCGTCTCCTTGTCCGCAAGTATCTTGACACCCAGAATCTTCCGTTTATCACCACGGAGAATCTCTATCACTTCTCCACTTACGGGAGACGCCACTTTCAGGTCGGGATAATCCTTGCTGAAGAAGAGCGGGGCCCCTGCGAGCACTTCATCTCCCTGCTTCACAAGCATCTTCGGGGTGAGATTTTTAAAGTCGGAGGGTGCTATTTGAAAGGTCTCCGAGCGTGCCGCTGTGGCGGTCACTTTCTCGGCCTCGCCCAACAAGGGAATGTCGAGGCCACGCTTGATACTGATGTCGTTTGACATAGTTGTTATCGGGATATCGGTCCTGAAAAATCGCGGGCAAAAATAGCAGAAAGCCAATGCCCCGTTGGGATCGTGGCTGACCAATCTAATTTAGAACTAATCTAAATAGAGGCGAGTGTTTGGCGGACTACAAGTATTTGTGCATCAGGGTATTGATGTTGTTTTTTGATTACCTGCTCAGATACAGGTTCCGCTCCGAGTACATCTCTGGAAGAACTCGTCCTGAAAATCGTCTATGAAGCGGATGGCATCTCTGTCTTGAAACCGGATATCGGGATTACATGTCGCGATAATGGGACTTAAAATCCCGAAGACGGGACTTAGAGTCCCGATATTGGGACTTCCTGTCCCGGAAATAGGACTCTGTATCCCATTAACGGGACTATATATCCCGATGATGGGACTTAAAATCCCGAAAACGGGCCTTTGAGTCCCGTTAATGGGACTTAGAGTCCCGAAGATGGGACTTAGAGTCCCGATATTGGGACTTCCTGTCCCGAAAATAGGACTCCGTATCCCATTAACGGGACTACATATCCCGATTATGGGACTTAAAATCCCGAAAACGGGCCTTCGTGTCCCGTTAATGGGACTTAGAATCCCGAAATCCATGCATTGAACTGGTGGCACGGTCAAGTGTTCCGAGGGATTCTTGCAAAGCATTGGCCCCAAACGGATGACCTATAAGGAAGACGCACCCAACACTCCCAATCACCTGCTCAGATACAGGTTCCTCTCCGAGTACACCTCTTGGAAGAACTCGTCCTGGAGGTCGTCTATGAAGCGGATGGCCTCGCCTGTGGATTTCATCTCGGGGCCGAGTTCCTTGCTCAACTCTGGGAATTTTTCGTAGCTGAACACGGGTATCTTGATGGCATAGCCCTTCTTCGTTGGGTTGAAGTTGAAGTCCTTCACCTTCTTCTCGCGCATCATCACCTTGACGGCATAGTTCACATACGGCTCATCATACGCCTTAGCGATGAAAGGAACGGTGCGCGATGCACGCGGGTTGGCCTCGATGATATAGACCACCTCGTCCTTGACCGCGAACTGGATGTTGATGAGGCCCACGGTCTTGAGCGCAACCGCGATGGTCTTGGTGTGCTCCTCTATCTGGCGCATCACGTTGTCGCTGAGGTCGAAGGGTGGGAGCACCGCGTAGGAGTCGCCCGAGTGGATGCCCGCAGGTTCGATGTGCTCCATGATGCCGATGATGTAAACGTCCTCGCCATCGCAAATGGAGTCGGACTCGGCCTCAATGGCGTTCTCCAGGAAATGGTCGAGCAGGATGCGGTTGCCAGGCAGGTCTTTCAGCAGGTTGACCACATGCTCCTCCAGCTCGCGCTCGTTGATCACGATCTTCATGCTCTGCCCGCCAAGCACGTAGCTGGGGCGCACCAGAAGAGGGAACCCGAGCTCTTTGCTCAGTTTCACGGCAGTGTCTGCATCTTCGGCCACCCCGAATTTAGGGTAGGGGATGCCATGCTCCTGCAGCAGCTTGGAGAATCGGCCACGGTCTTCTGCGAGGTCGAGGCTCTCGAAGTCGGTGCCGATGATCTTGATGCCGTAGCGTTCCAGCTTCTCGGCCAGTTTGAGGGCGGTCTGTCCTCCCAGTTGGACGATGACGCCCTCTGGCTTCTCGTGCAGGATGATGTCGTAGATGTGTTCCCAGAACACCGGCTCAAAATAGAGCTTGTCGGCAGTGTCGAAGTCGGTGCTTACCGTCTCGGGGTTGCAGTTGATCATGATGGTCTCGTAGCCGCACTCCTTCGCGGCCAGCACGCCATGCACGCAACTGTAGTCGAACTCGATGCCCTGCCCGATGCGGTTCGGGCCGCTGCCGAGCACCACGATCTTCTTCTTTTCGGAACGGACGCTCTCGTTCTCATCCTCAAATGTGGAGTAGTAATAAGGTGTCTGAGCGGGGAACTCTGCCGCACAGGTGTCCACCAGCTTATAGACCCGTTGGATGCCCATCTCCTGCCTGCGGTTGAACACCTGGCTCTCCAAGCAGTTGAGCAGATGCGCCACCTGGCGGTCGGCATAGCCCTTCTGTTTGGCCTCGTAAAGCAGCTCGCGGGGCAGGGTCTCCAGTTTGAACTTAGAGATCTCATCTTCCAGCGCGATCAGTTCCTGAATCTGTTCGAGGAACCATTTGTCGATGCGGGTGATGCTCTGGATGGTCTTGAGCGGGATGCCCATCTTGAAGGCATCATAGATGTGGAAGATACGGTTCCAGCTGGCATTGCCGAGGCTGTGGAGGATCTGCTGCTGGTCGCGGAGCTCCTTGCCATCGGCACCAAGGCCGTTGCGTTTTATCTCCAACGACTGACAAGCCTTCTGCAACGCCTCCTGAAACGTGCGCCCGATGCCCATCACCTCGCCCACGCTCTTCATCTGCAGGCCCAATCTGCGGTCAGCACCCTTGAACTTGTCGAAGTTCCAGCGCGGTATCTTGACGATAACGTAGTCCAATGTAGGCTCGAAGAAGGCCGAGGTGGTCTTGGTGATCTGGTTCTCCAGCTCGTCCAGATGGTAGCCGATGGCCAGCTTCGATGCGATCTTGGCGATGGGATAGCCCGTGGCTTTCGATGCCAGCGCGGACGAGCGGCTTACACGGGGGTTGATCTCGATGGCGATGATGTCCTCCTTCTCATCATCACTTACAGCGAACTGCACGTTGCAGCCGCCCGCGAAGTTCCCGATGGAGCGCATCATCTTGATGGCCATGTCTCTCATCCGCTGGTAGGTCTTGTCGCTCAGCGTCATGGCCGGGGCCACGGTGATGCTGTCGCCCGTGTGAATGCCCATCGGGTCGAAATTCTCGATGGAGCAGATGATGACCACATTGTCGTTGGCATCGCGCAGCAGTTCCAGTTCGAACTCCTTCCAGCCCAGCACGGCTTTATCGATCATCACCTCGTGGATGGGGGAGAGCTGTAGGCCGCGGTTCAGCAGCTTGTCGAACTCCGTAGGATCGTGCACTATGCTGGCACCCGCACCACCCAGCGTGTATGATGCTCGGATGCAAAGCGGGAAACCGAACTCCTGCGCCACCTCCTTGCCTTCGAGGAAAGACTTGGCGGTCGTCTGAGGAGCCATCGCCACGCCTATCTTTAACATCAGCTTGCGGAACTTCTCGCGGTCCTCGGTGATTTCGATGGCCTCTACATCCACTCCGATCATCCGCACTCCGTATTTCGCCCAGATACCAAGGTCTTTGCACTTGATGGCGAGGTTGAGGGCCGTCTGTCCACCCATGGTCGGAAGCACGCAGTCGATCTTGTGTTTCTCCAGTATCTTGACGATGCTCTTGGGTTCCAGCGGCAACAGATAGATGTTGTCGGCCGTGACCTTATCGGTCATGATGGTTGCGGGGTTGGGGTTGATGATGGTGACCTCGATACCTTCCTCGCGCAACGACCTTGCTGCCTGCGAACCTGAATAATCGAACTCGCAGGCCTGACCGATTACGATGGGGCCGCTGCCGATGATGAGCACGGACTTGATAGATGGGTCTTTGGGCATGCTTATTTCTGTTTGATTGCTGTGAATGAATCTGTTACAGGAAAAGGATTGAGGCGACTCAAACCGCGCCAAGGTAGGTGGTGACCGACAAGTAGTGCCATTTGTCAACTCATACTTTGCTAACAGTTCATTCACAATTATCTGCACATGCAGCCGAAACCGTCTACCTCGATGTTCTTTCATGTCATTGCATCTTTGTCGAGGCGGAGAGCTGAGGATTCGTGTCCCTTCGTTTCTCGTGTTTCCATGATGTCTCACCCTTCCCTAAACCTGCCAATAGATGCGTTCCGAGTAGAACTGCGTGACGGATGCGAGCAGGTGTTTTGCCAGGTTCGCAGAAAGTGGGTCGTTCTCACGCCCGAGGAGTGGGTGCGTCAGCATGTGGTCGCCTACCTGCATCGATCGCTTGGGTATCCGCTCTCACTGATGCGCCTGGAGAAACGGGTGGACGGAGGTAAGCGCCTTCAACGTTCGGACGTCACGGCCCATGCAAGTGATGGCCGTCCGCTGCTGCTCGTGGAATGCAAGGCCCCTGATGAACCCATCGACCGGGAGACCTTGTTCCAAGCATCGCGCTACAACAGGCACATCGGTGCAGGACACATCCTGCTCAGCAATGGAATGGTGCATCAATGCTGTCGAATTGACGGGGGCGAGGTCAACTTTCTGGATGCTATTCCGTTTTACACAGACCTGATCAACATTTGAAGTAATTTCATAGCCCCGAAACTGAAAGTCATGAAAGCACTGTCCGCCTGCCTGCTGTTGCTCCCTTTTCTCACCATGGCTCAGGATGCCGCTGTTCCGGGCATCCTCATCGCCAAGGTCAATGAGTCCTCGAAGTCAGAAATTCTTGCTGAAAGTGCCGACTGGGGTGCATTCAAAGGTTTGGAGGTATTGTCGGTGAGGCAGATGTTCCCCAATGCAGAGGATCCGAAGGGACGAACGGACCGATTCGGGAATCCATTCGTTGATCTTAGCCGCACTTTCCGGTTGCATCTGTCAGAGAATACCGATCTGAACGAGGCCATCCGATTGCTGATGAGCACGGGTCTGTTTGAATGGGTTGAGCACACCACCCGCTCCGAGACCTTCAGCACCCCCAACGACCCCAATCTCCCATCTCAGAACCACCTGACCCAGATCGATGTGTTTAATGCGTGGACTGTCACCACGGGCGATACCAACACTGTCATCGGGGTAACGGACACCAGCTTTGACATCTTTCACCAGGATCTTCAAGGAAATCTTAAGTACAACTACGATGATCCCGTCAACGGGGCGGATGATGATGGTGACGGTTTTGTGGACAACTACGCGGGGTGGGATATTGCCGATAACAACAACACACTTTTTGTGGCCAACAACTTCCATGGCACTGGCGTACTGGCCGTGTCATCTGCCACCACGGACAATGGTGTTGGCATCGCAGGCGTAGGTTATCATTGCAAGTACTTGCCAGTGAAGATCGGCAACAGTGCAGGCAGCATCCTTACTGCCGATGGCTATGAGTCGATCACCTACTGTGCTGATCGCGACTGCAAGGTAATCAATTGTTCTTGGGGCACCACCACTTTTAGCCAGTTGGGGCAGGATGTGGTCGATTATGCCACCATCAACAAGGACGCTCTGGTGGTGGCCGCGGCTGGTAACCTTGCTGTGGAGGAGTATCGCTATCCGGCCTCTTTTCACCGTGCGCTCAGTGTCACAGGTGTTCACAACAATGATGTGTTCGACAACGGCTCCAACCCCACCTTCACTTGGGCAGACAGTGTGGACCTCTGCGCCCAGGGCTTCAATGTGTACAGCACAGCAACAGTAGGCGGCACGCAGGGTGCAGGTCCGGTTTATACCACTACCGGTGGCACGAGCTATGCCGCACCTCAGGTGTCCGGTGCTGCCGCGCTCATCCGGTCTCATTTCAGCTGTCTCACTGCCATAGAGACGGCCGCTTTACTTCTTGATTATGCCGTTGATATTGAGGGAGTAGGTACCAACTCCAACTACGCAGGCAAGATCGGAAAGCGGCTCGACATCGGGGCGGTGTTCAACATGCCGATGAATCCGTGCGAGATAACGGGCTTGGACGAGCAGTCTGCCCGCAATGGCCTGTTGCTCTTCCCCAACCCGTCCTCAGATGAGTTCACTGTTCGGACCAATGACTCTGGCAGATGGACACTGACGATTACAGATATGCAAGGGCGCGCAGTGATGCACAGCAGTTTCGTTGGCGACAGGGAAACCGTTAGCGGGCTGGCTCCCGGCCTTTACGCGGTGCAGGCCGAGAGTGCCACCAAGCGCTTTACTGCAAGGGTCATCGTGGTCGCGCAGTGAGTTGTATGGACCTCTGGTCGAAGATGAGGGTTCGCAGGGCGTAAAAAGCTACTTTTGGCCCTGCCCAAACTAACCTTTACTGTACTCAATGACAAAGGAAGCCCAAGGGGGCATGGACTTTAATTCGTCCAACCTCCTGCTTTTTGTGGTGCGGTGGCGAAAGCCACTTTCCTTGGTCACCGTGCTTGCCGCGGTGGCCTCGGTCATTTTCTCCGCGCCTGTTTTCGTCCCGCCCAAGTATCTGAGTACGGTGATCATGTTCCCTACTTCGACCGCATCGGTATCGAAGTCGCTACTTGCGCAGAATCCCCAAGGTAAGCAGGATCTGCTCCAGTTCGGGGAGGAAGAGCAGGCAGAGCAGCTCCTGCAGATACTCAACTCAGATGAGATCAGGAATCGCATCGTACAGAAGTACGACCTGATGAACCATTACAGGATAGACACCAGTGCTCAGTACAAATTCACCCAGCTTTTCAAGGAATACGAGTCGAACATCAAGTTCAAGCGCACGGAGTTCCAGTCGGTACGGGTCGATGTGCTTGACACAGACCCCTACATCGGTGCGGCCATCGCCAATGACATAGCCGCGTTGGTGGATTCCGTGAAGAACAGGATGCAGCAGGAGCGTGCCTTCAAGGCGATGCAAATTGCCGAAGTCGAGTATTTCGGCATGAGAGACTATGTTCAGGAACTGGAGGACTCACTCAGCACCCTTCGTTCGATGGGCATCAACGACTATGAGTCGATGGCAGAGCGTTTCACAGAGTATTACGCCAAGGCAATCCTTGAAGGCAACCAGCGGGCCATGTCCAAGCTTGAGGAGCAACTGGCCACCTTGTCGAAGTATGGGGGTGCCTATGTCTCCATTCGTGACATCCTTGAGCACGAGAAGAAACAGTTGAGCCACCTTCGCGTGAAGTACAAGGAGGCCCGTGTAGATGCCGAACAGACACTGCCGCACAAGTTCATCGTGAACAATGCGGTTCCGGCCGAGAAAAAATCATATCCGATAAGATGGCTCATTGTTTTGGTGAGCACCATATCCGCTTTCCTCTTTACACTGCTGGTCATCATCGCAATGGAGAATTTCAGGAACATAGCAAAAAGCTAAGAATTTTATGAGTCATCATGGCTGAATATGTGAATAACGCATCGCTTTGGAATCTTATCATCAGCAGGTGGCGACAGCTTATCATGTTGGCTGCGGTTGCGACTTTGCTCTCGATTGTGTTCTCGAGTCCGTTCATAATAGAACCACGCTACCGGTCTAATGCGGTGCTATATCCTGCCAACATCATCCCCATGGGCACTGAGACGCCTACGGAGCAGATGATGCAGGTTCTGGAGTCCGATCAGATCAGGGACTCCATCGTGAAGGACTTCGACCTCTTCAACGTCTATCGCATGGACCATGCAGATGACGGTGCCAAAAGTGCCATGGTGAGGAAGTACAAGTCGCTGGTCAGTGTGCGGAAGACGGAATACGAATCAGTGGTGGTAGAGGTGGAGGACCCCGACCCCGTAAGGGCGCGCGATATGGTGAATGCCATCATCCATTATTTCAACAGAAAGACCAAGTTGATGCAGAAGGAGAAGTCCATTGAAGTGGTGGAGATCCTGTCTCGCGAGGTGGTGGAGAAGCGGCATGAGATGGACAGCATGGAGGCAGTGCTTACGACTCTACGAACCGACTATGGCCTGCTGGACTATGGCCTGCAGACCGAGTACGCCACTGAGCGGTATCTCGATGTGATCACCACACCTTCGCGAAAATCGTCTGCCAAGGAGATCGAGCCGCTATTGGCAGCGTTGAAGGAGAAGGGGGGTGAATTCGTGGCCTTGAACGAGCACCTTTGGAGAACCCGTGGCAAGTACAACGACCTGAAGGAGCAGCTGGAACGTGCCCGATTCGATGTTGACAAGCAGCTCACATATAGCAATATCATCACTCATCCTGAGGTGGCCGACCGTAAATCATACCCGATTCGGTGGCTCATAGTTTTGGCATCGGTCATAGGCACGCTGCTTATGGCCGTAGTGGTCATCTCTGTGATTGAGAATATCCGGTCATCAGTTTTCTCAAAGTGACCAATGCATTGACAAACAGCATCTCAGGTATAGGCAAGTGGGCCTTGGCCGCTGGCGTGGTTTTCGCCCTGCTCAATGCCGTCTTCGTGGCCATGGAGTTCTACTACCTGCCGTTGCTGCCAGTGATGCTGGCCGTGGCAATGTTAGGACTGTTCGCGTTGGACAAGCTGGTGCTGTTCATCGTCTTTCTCACCCCGCTCTCGGTTAACATCACGGACATCGGTGGGGGTGTAGGCATGACCCTGCCCACGGACCCGCTGATGTTCGGAGTGATGCTCATCTTTTTCTTGAAGCTCTTTGTTGAGCGGGGTTTCCCGAAGGAGGTTACTTCGCATCCTGTTACGCTTGCCATCATCATTCACCTGGTTTGGTTGGCCATCACTACTGTGACCAGTGAGATGCCTATGGTATCGCTCAAATTCCTGACGTCAAGAATTTGGTACTTGGTAACATTCTACTTCGTAACCACGCAGGTCTTCAGGGATTTCAGCAAGGTAAAACTCTTTGCGGGACTGTATATCGCCACTTTTTCTATCATCATCTGCTACACGATCATCCGCCATGCCATGTGGGATTTTGGTGAGCAGCCCGCGCACTGGGTGATGGAGCCTTTCTTCACGGATCACACGTCCTACGGTGCGGCCTTGGCTTTCTTTTATCCGCTCATCATCGGACTCACGTTCATGAGTCCTTACAGCCGCAGTTGGAAACTGCTTTTCGCGGGGCTGCTTATTCTCTTCTCCATCGCTTTGATACTCAGCTATACACGGGCCGCGTGGATCAGCCTTGCAGGTGCGCTTGGTGTTTTCATCATCATGTGGTTCAGGATAAGGTTCGTCACGGTTGCCAGCATTGCGGTGGTCGGTCTGAGCGTACTCGCGTTGTCTTGGAGTACGATCATCATGGAACTGGAGAAGAACAGACAGGATTCCTCCGCTGAGTTCACGGAACACATACAGTCGGTGACCAACATCAGCACGGATGCCTCCAATCTGGAGCGTTTGAACCGGTGGGGATCCGCCTGGCGCATGTTCAAGGAACGTCCAGCGGTGGGTTTCGGTCCCGGTACCTACGCTTTTCAGTATGCACCTTTTCAGCTTGCCAGCGATAAGACCATCATAAGTACCAATGCAGGCGATGCGGGCAATGCTCACAGCGAATATATCGGCCCGTTGAGCGAGCAGGGACTGTTCGGGATGGTGGCTTTTGTGATGATCGTTGTCTGTGTGGTCTATTTTTCGGTGCGGCTCTATGTGCGCATTGAAAATCGGGAGCATCGGTTATATATGGTCTGTATGTTCCTCGGACTGGTGACGTACATGCTTCACGCTTTCCTCAACAATTTCCTCGACACGGACAAGATCTCGGCTCCGTTCTGGGGATTCATTGCTGCCATAGTTGCCATAGATGTTTATCACACAAAGGGTGTGACAGGTCAGAAGCAGATTGAGAAGGTCAGCTGAATCTGCGTTCGAGCATCCGTTTGATATCGAGCCAGGTAAAGTATGCCTCACTCTCGTATTCACCGCTCCTCTGGGTGAGAAGGTGGTCAAGCAGGGTTCCTGCGGGCACAAACCATCCTCCTTTGGCCGCGAGGTATTCAAGATTGGCTTGGAAGGCCGGGTCAACCTGCCCATTCCCGTCCACAAAGCCTGATGCGAAATGTGTGTAGACGATGCAGCATCCGCCTTCCGCTTCAAGTCTGTCGACACTCTCAGGGGATATCAGTGATGTGAAAGCACGAACATTCGCACCATCTGACGAGCTGAACCAGAAATTGCTTGAAGCCTCCTTGTCGCGGTCACGATAAGGCATTCTCGGGTCGTGCTTCAGCGTATTGATGTCCTTGAAGGAGCGCGACCGCATGTACTTCACGTGTTTCTTGGCAAAGTCGCCCCAATAACAGTCGCTGCTCGGGTCATGACCGAAGAACCTGTCATTGGGACTCCTCCAACGGGCGTAAGCCTGAAGGAATTTACTGCATGCGCTGTTGCCCCAGTGTATGTTGTGTGGGCTTTGTGCATGGTTGATGTGCATGGAAGGATAGGTGCCCAAACACTCCTTGTAGAACTCAAGTCCCGCAAAGATCTCACTTCGGCCGAATGCTCCACTACCTACTCCGTGCAATCCGATTTCGAAGCCTTTTTGGCGCAGCGAGAGAATGAATTCGACATGATGTCGGTCCTGCAAGGTCTCGCCAGTGAATCGGTCTCGGGAGGGGTATACCCAAACGGTCTTGGTCGTGCGCATACCAAGCTTCGTCAGCAGGTCATACACCGGTGCTATGTTCTGCACCGTGGCATTATCGGTGTCATCAACTACGGTGAAAGCAAATCGTTTATTGTCAGGCCATCTCATCATTAGCAGGTAATAAGGCAAAGGAATGAAAATAGGGACAGACCCCCGCCATGAATTGAGGATGTGCAGAATCTGCAGGGCTATCTTTGCCCCATGACCGATGATGTGCCAGAGGATGACGTAATGGAGCAGGGCGAGATGTCCTTCCTTGAGCATCTGGAGGTGCTCCGTTGGCATCTGGTCCGCTCAGTTGCGGTCATCGCAGCTTTTGCACTGGTGGCTTTTCTGATGAAGAGCTTCATCTTCGACACCATTCTGCTCGGCCCCAAGAATCCAGACTTCTTGACCTACAGGCTGTTATGTGAAGCTTCCGATCGGTTCGGCCTTAGCGACCTGCTCTGCTTCGGTGAGATGAAATTCCAGCTGATCAACATCAGTATGGCGGGGCAATTCACCACCCACATTTTCGTGTCGCTTATCGCAGGGCTGGTGGTCGCCTTCCCATTTGTGGTCTTTGAGCTTTGGAGATTTATTCGACCGGGGCTTTACTCACATGAACGCAAGTATGCCAACGGGATGGTGTTTTACACCTCGGTGTTGTTCATCCTCGGTGTGCTTTTCGGTTACTACGTCATCGCGCCTCTATCCGTCAATTTCCTCGGCAATTATCAGGTCAGCGAGGAGGTGGTCAACCAGATAGACCTCAACTCGTACTTCACCACGCTTGCCACGCTTGTGTTGGCGAGCGGATTGGTATTTGAGCTGCCTATACTGGTCTATTTCCTCACCAAGATCGGTATCATCACCCCTCAATGGTTGCGTACTTATCGAAAGCACTCCATCGTGGCCATTCTCATTTTGTCTGCAGTGATCACACCTCCCGATGTGGCCAGTCAGATCCTGGTCTTCATCCCATTGGCGATATTGTACGAGATCAGCATCTTCGTCTCTGCTGCGGTTTTGCGAAACGATGCATTGAAGTGACGCAGCAACAGCCTGCGAACACTCCGAACAGAGATGAATGGTTTTCTGATGAGGTCAATGTGACCAACGACACCAGCAAAACGAGCTGCTATGGGGCCAGTTTATTCTTCAGAGCTTTAGCCCAAGAATTCGGGATCTTATCCAAAGTGTTCAGCAGATAGGGCAATGCTTTCAGCTTGAAACCCTCGTACTCGCTTGGCACAACGGCATCTATCAAGTGCGGTCCCGGTTCGCGGAGAGCGTTCTCTAACGCCTTATTGAATTCCTCGGCTGTTCGCGTCCGTTCGGCCGGCATCCCCATCCCCTTGGCAATACTCACGAAATCGATCGGAGGCTGCGAGATATCCAATTGCGCTTTGGCTTTCGGACCGGCTTTCTCCGCACCCGTTCTTTCCAGTTCGATATTGAGGATGGCGTACGACCCGTTGTTCAGAATGACCGTGGTCACATCCAGCTTCTCGGCAACGATCGTCCATAGTGCTTGAATCGTGTACATGGAAGCGCCATCACCGATCAGCGCAATGACGGGGCGGTTAGGTGCTGCCACCGCTGCGCCCAGCGCCACTGGCAAACCTTGACCAATTGCACCGCCAGTCAAGGCCAGCAAGTCGTGTTTCGGGGCTCCTGCCGTGTGAAACGGAATCTTGAGCCCCGATGTCTGCGATTCATCGGAAATGATGGCATTCTCTGGAAGCATGGCCCCGACTGCACGGGCCACCTTCTCTGCGTTCAAACTTCCGGTTCCCAATTTCGGGCGGTTGGCCTCTTGCAATTTGGGTGGTGTGTCGGTTGCGCCAACTGCAGCGACCAAAGCTTCCAGACTGTTCATGGCATCCTGCTCTTTTTTGACCAGGTCATGCACTTTGCAATCGTCTGGCACGAGATAGCTCTTCTTGCCAGGGTAGGCGAAGAACGATACAGGTGCTTTGGCATCAATAAGAACGAGATGATCGTAGCCACTGAGCTGCACGGAGGCCATTTCTGCCAAGTAAGCGATGCGCTCTACATTCGGCAAACCTGCTCCACGCTGCAATCGTGTTGGGAATACTTCCGTAAAGAGTTTCGCTCCGGTTTTCTCAGAGATCTTAGAAGCGAGCATCAATCCGTCTTCCAATATCACTCTTCTGCCGAGCAGAATGGCGGTCTTCTTTCCTGAACCTTTCAGCACTTCCGCAATGCTATTAATTTCTTCATCAGAAGCTGTATCTGGCGCAGGCTGCGTGAAATCGTTGATGGCAGTTCCACCTTCACCCCAAGAAACATCGGCAGGGAGAATGAGCGTGGAAATCTGATTGGGTGAACCTGTGGCCACTTTGATCGCCTCAGCTGCATCCTCACCTATTTTGCCTGTCTCCTGCGTGGTACGCACCCAACTTGAAACATTCTTCGCTACGGTCTCAATATCTGATTGCAGCTGAGCATCGTACTGCGTGTGGTACGTGGCATGGTCGCCAACGATATTGATCATCGGCACACGCGCTTTTCTGGCGTTGTGCAGGTTGGCAAGGCCGTTTCCGAGACCACAACCCAAATGGAGCAATGTGGCGGCAGGCTTTCCTGCTATCCGTGCATAACCATCGGCTGCACCGGTTGCCACACCCTCGAAAAGTGTGAGCACCGCTCGCATATCGCTATCATCCAGTGCAGCAACAAAATGCATCTCTGAGGTTCCCGGATTGGTGAAACAGGTGTCGATACCTGCATTTACAAGCGTGTTTATCAGTGCCTTTGCGCCCGTGGTGTTGTCCCTGCTCATGTCGTTTGTTTATTGGAGGCACGAGTTTACAGAAAATACTTGACCGATTTCTTCACTTACTTTTCCTGATTTAGCGATGGAGATCGGTTCCTCTGTGCGGATAAGACCTGTTAATTGGACCTTTAATCAGGTGAGTGGGTTAGACATCATTTAGGTAATACTGAGCCAGTGAGTAAGAGTCAAGGACAGGTGTGATGAAATCAATACTTTCGCGCTGCCCTATGGGTTCACCCATCTTCTAAGTTGATGCGTCTTCTGCTTATTGTGTTTTGGCTGCTCTCATCCCTTCAGATGTCGGCACAGGAGAAGACCCGGGTCAAAGGCACGGTGACAGACTTGGAGACGGGAGAGCCCCTGCCATTTGTGAACATCAGTTTCGTGGGCAAGGCCGTGGGCACCACCACCGATTTCAAAGGCAAGTACAGCATTGAGACCAACTGGGCCAGCGATGAGCTTCAGGCATCTTTTATGGGGTATGAGGCCATGACGAAAGCCGTGGTCATCGGAGTCAATCAGACCATCGACTTTGCCCTCGGCAGCGGTGCGATCAAGCTGCAGGAAGTGACTGTAAAGGCTGGTCGGCAGCGCTATCGCAACAAGGAGAACCCTGCTGTGGCATTGATCCAGAAGGTAATCGACAACCGCTCTCAGAACCGGAGGTCGGGCTTTGACCACTACCAGTTCGGTAAGTACGAGAAGTTGCGCCTCGACCTTAACAATATCACCGAGGAATTCACTCAGCGCAAGTGGCTCAAGAAGTTCGATTTCATGTGGGCCTACATCGATACTTCAAAAGTGAACGGCAAGCCTTTCCTACCGCTGTATTTCACTGAGAAGAAGACCAAGGTGTTCATGCGGAACTCGCCCGCCTCCATGAAAGAGTTTGAAATGGCTCGCAAGACCGTGGGATTTCAGGAGTTCATGGACGAGGAGGGCATCGGGTACTTTCTCGACAAGATTTATCAGGACATCGACATTTATGACAACTCCATTCAGTTGATGGAGAAGGAGTTCGTAAGCCCCATTTCGGTCATAGCCCCGGCCACCTACAAATACTTCATCATGGACACGGTGGATGTGGACGGGGTCACGTGCATCAAGCTCGCTTTTCAGGGAAGGAGTCCTGCCGACCTTGCCTTCCGGGGCGACCTTTGGGTGGCCATGGATTCCAGCTATGCGGTGAAGCAGGTGAAGATGGGCATTACGCGCGAGGCCAATATCAACTTCGTGAGCGATCTTGAGATAGAACAGGTCTTCGACCACAGCGACTCGCTCGGTTGGTTCATCGTTAGAGACCAGATGACCATTGACTACAACCTCCTGAGCAGCAGCATGGGGATGTTCGGTCAGCGCACCGTCTCGTACGACAGCATAGTGGTCAACACCCCCGCGCCCGATAGCGTCTGGAGCCAAGCAGGGAGCTATATCATCCTGGAAGGGGCCGAAAAGCGGGATGATTCCTTTTGGCAGGATGCGCGTACCGAGGAGCTCACGGGCAATGAGCAGGGTGTCTATGAGATGACCGCCAAGATGAAGGAGGTCCCTGCATTCAAACGTGCCATGAACATCATGTTCCTGCTGATCTCTGGCTACTACGAGGTGGGCAAGTTTGATGTCGGACCGTTGTATTCGATGGTGAGTTTCAATGAGGTGGAGAAATGGCGATTCAGGGCCGCGCTGCGCACCAACCGCAAGATGAGCGAGAAGTGGATGGCAGAGGGCTATGTGGCCTACGGTCTCGATCAGCGCATCGACAGAAGGTTCAAGTTCGGGGGTGGGTTCACTTACTTCTTTGATCGGAGACCCTACCATCAGCTGGATATCGAGTTTCAGCGTGACATCAAGATGCCTGGGCAGGACCTGCTCATCGCTTCAGACGATAACATCTTCCTCTCTTTCCGCACAGGACTGGCCAATCTGATGATCTACTACGACTCCTACCGGGTCAATTATCTCAAGGAATGGGATTTCGGCCTCGCTGCGGGGCTCCAGTTAGAACACAGGCGCATACAGCCTGCCGGTGCACTCACATTCACCCCGGTCGATTCCATGGTCTCAGTGCCTCGCGAGGTGGTCACCAACGAGGTGGGCCTCTCATTCCGTTACGCACCCCGAACCAAGTTTTATGAAGGCAGGTCGAGGCGTGTTCCGATCAAGACCAAGTATCCGATCTTCGAGGCCAGCTACACTTATGGTATCCCCGACCTGTTGGGCAGCAGGTACACTTTTCACAAGTTCGGCCTCAGGATTTTCAAGCGATTCTTCATAGCACCCATCGGATTCGGTGACATGCAGTTCGAGGGGGGATATATGATTGGTGAGGTTCCCTTTCCGCTGTTGTTCGTGCATCGGGGCAACCAGACCTTCTTTCAAGACCCCAATACCTTCAACCTGATGAACTGGTTCGAGTTCGTGAGCGATAGGTATGTGGCACTCGACTATTACCATCATTTCAACGGTGCTCTGTTCAACAAGATTCCTTTCCTCCGAAAGCTCAAGTGGCGGGAGACGATCGGGGTAAAGGGTGTGTGGGGAAGTGTTAGCACACGCAACAATTCTATGGCGCCCGGATTCAACGGTGACACCGAGCGTATCTTCGGCTTCCCCGAGCGGCCCATGCTTGACAAGGAGGGCGACCCCATCATAGATAACGATGGCAATGTGATGACCGAGCAGGTGACTCACACCCTGGAGACCATGCCCTATGTGGAGGCGAGTTTCGGCATCGAGAACATTTTCAAGATCATCAGCATCGATGCCGTAAAGCGGTTTACCCATCTCAACAATCCCAATGTGCCGAGCATCGGCCCGGGCAGAGGTTGGGGAATACGCGTGCGTTTTGCCGTGAGATTCTAACCAATGAGGCTACGCGCAGAGAATATCGTCAAGAAATACGGCAACCGCATCGTGGTGCGAGGGGTCGATATAGAAGTGAGCCAAGGTGAGGTGGTAGGGCTGCTCGGTCCCAATGGTGCGGGCAAGACCACATCGTTCTACATGATCGTGGGCCTCATCCGTCCCAACAGTGGCCGTGTTTACCTCGATGACCGCGACATCACAGATCTGCCCATGTACAAGCGGGCCCAGCTGGGCATAGGATACCTCGCTCAAGAGGCCAGCGTGTTCCGCAAACTCAGTGTCGAGGACAACATCCTCGCTGTGCTCGAAATGAAAGGTGCATCAAAAAAGGAACAGGAAGAAAAGCTCGAAGAGCTGCTTTCAGAGTTCGGCCTCAACCACGTGCGTACCAATCGTGGCGACCTGCTTTCGGGCGGTGAGAGGCGAAGGACGGAGATAGCCCGCGCCTTGGCAGTGGACCCCAGTTTCATCCTGCTCGATGAACCATTCGCAGGCGTGGATCCCATAGCGGTAGAGGACATTCAAGAGATTGTCGCAAAGCTCAGGCTCCGCAACATCGGCATCCTCATCACCGACCACAATGTGCATGAGACCCTCACCATTACCGACCGCTCCTACCTGCTCTTCGAGGGCAGCATACTTAAGGCGGGCACAGCGGAGGAACTGGCCAATGACGAGCAGGTGCGAAGGGTTTACCTCGGTCAGAACTTCGTGTTGCGATGAGGCTGTTCTTTTCTGAAAAGCGAAAGGAAATTCTCTGAGTTGCTTTTTACGGAGTAACGGCTCACCACTGTGTCCCTTGCTGCTGCCGACCTTTTGGCAAGACGCTCTGTCGATGAGAGAATGCTGCGTAGGCAGGTCTCCCACTCAGCCTCGGTGGCGCATACCCAGCCGTTGATCCCATGGCTCACTATCTCGGTGTTCACGCCCACTGGCGACACGATGGCCGGAATGCCCAAGGCCATGTACTGCAATGCTTTGAATCCGCACTTTCCTCTTGCCCAGCGGTCATCCTCCAGCGGCATGATTCCCACATCCATCCGCAGGAGGTCTTCGATCTCGGTGGCCTTGTTCCAAGGCACGAACGAGAGCGACCGCAATGCGAAGTCGGGAGCGCGGTCGGCTATCACCAGAAAAGTGAAATCGAACTCTTGTTCCAATCGTTGGAGTGCAGGTACCACATGGTCGAGGTATCGGATGGTGGAGTGCGTGCCCGTCCACCCTATCACTGGCTTTCCTGAACAGAACGCCTTGGTGCGGTTGTGCAGCCCATTGGTGTCGATGGTTGTAGGATTGATCACCGCGTTGGAGTTGAACCGCGTTGCGTGGTCGCGCAGATAGGCGTTGCCGCAGCTCACCACGTTGGCATACCCGCTGGTGGTCTCCGCGTTGCCGTATCGCTTGAAGTGGGTGATGATGCTGTTCGATGTCGAGGCGTTCGGAATCCAGATGGCATCGTCAAAATCGAAGATGACGCGCTTGCGAAGTATTTTCGAAACGATAAACTCGAACACTGGCGGCCCCACTGGCGCTGCCTCCCGATGAATGAACACCATGTCGCATTGGGCCGCGGTCACCATGTCCCGCACCCGCTTACACAGGCCCCAGATCACTTTACCTGTCTTTTTGAGGAAAAAACCAGGACGGTACAGGATCAGCATCGCCTCGTCATCGAGAAATGGACGGGTCACTACCTCATGCTCATGCTCCCTCAGCAGTCCGAAATACTGCTCGAACCTGAAACGCTGACTGGGCGCGACACCAAGAGGATAGGGTACGAGGAAAAGGATGCGGGCCATGGCTCAGGGACAAATGTAGCCTTGGCAGGTCACGTGTTCACCAAGGCCATCTCAGGCTCGCAGGGAGTGGAAGTCCACATCCCACAGCGATACCGTGCGGTCGTCCGATACGGAGATGAGTGTGCGGTCGTCTTTCCACAGCAGACGGTTGACTGATGTGCCGTGTCCGGCATGGCTTCCTCGGTCTATGGTCTTCAGGCTGCGCGGCCCATCCGGGTCCCAGATGCGGATGCTCTTGTCCTTGCTGCACGTGGCGAACACATCGCCCGAGGGGCGGAAGAGAATGTCGTTCACCGTGTACATGTGCGGGATGATGTCGGTGGCAGGCGCGTAGCCCTCGCTCACGTCATACGTTCGTAAGTGTGCATCACGGCCTGATGTGTACAGCAGTTTTCCGTCTGGGGAATAGTTCACCGTGAAAACCGAGTTGCTGGCATCTGTAATGGTGAGCAGGACGCGCAGATCCTCTGTGCTGAGGATGCGCACCGTGTGGTCGGAGCTGCCGATGGCCAATTCGGTGCGCGCAGGGTTCAGTGCCATTGCGCGCAGCGATTTATCAGACACCTTCACTTTCGATATCGTTCTCCACTCACGGAGGTTCACCACGTGAAGCACACCGTCCCCGCAGGCCACGAAGAGGAGGTCGTCCATGGCCTGCATGGCGAATATGGCCGATGATGTGAGCGAGAGGCTTCGCACTTGTCTGCGCTCCTTCGGATCGATGAGGTGAATGCCGTCAAAGTTCTGCCCTACGATCAGCAGGCCGTCCATCGGCAGATGGTGAAGCGCATAGACGGTGGCATTCATCTTGGCCACCACCTCACCGTTGTCGGGGTCGGAGGTGCGCCATTGCACCACCATGCCATCGGCCCCGGCCGTCCAGAAAAGGTCGCTCCCCTCATCTCCTGCAATGGTGTAGATGCAGTCTTGATGCCCTTGGCACGTGGCGATCTTGGTCACTTCCGGTATCGCGATGTTGCCCATGGCGCAAAATTCATCGATCGGAACGCTTCCCCGACACGCACTCGCGACATCCTTCCATCATTACACCGGGCCATCCCGACTTCGCATCGCACCTTTGCATTTCTCAAAAATGACCACTGGTGAAAAGACATCTTTTTCCTGATAGAAACGAATGGGACGGCCTTCTGAAACGTCCCATACACAAGGCCGCAGACCTCGATGTCATTGTGCGTGAGGTGTTTGAGGCGGTGAGCAGCAATGGCGATGAGGCGGTGCTGCGCTACACAGAGAAGTTCGACAAAGTGGTTCCCTATGCGCTTCGGGTGACTGAGGATGCGGTCGCTGATGCCGCACTTGATGTGCCAAAAGGGTTGCAGGATGCCATTCGCATGGCCGCAGGCAACATTGAGCGCTTCCATGCCTCGCAACGATTGGAGAGCACGGTGGTCGAGACCACTCCTGGTGTGCAATGCTGGCGCGAAGAGCGGCCTATCGAGCGGGTCGGCATCTACATTCCGGGAGGCACTGCACCGCTTTTCTCTACCGTGCTGATGCTGGGAATTCCCGCAAAACTGGCAGGATGCTCAGAGGTTGTGCTATGCACGCCTCCCGACCGCGAGGGCCGCATCCATCCTGCTATCCTGTTCTGTGCGCATCTCTTGGGCATAACGAAGGTGTTCGCAGTGGGTGGCATTCAAGCCATAGCCGCGATGACTTTGGGTACCGAAACCATTCCCTCAGTTTACAAGATTTTCGGGCCGGGCAATCAATTCGTCACAGCCGCCAAGCAGCACGCACAGCGCATGGGCGTGGCCATCGACATGCCTGCTGGCCCTTCGGAGTTGCTTGTCATGGCCGATGACACGGCCGACCCCGCCTTCGTGGCCGCAGACCTGCTCTCTCAGGCCGAGCATGGCGCTGATAGTCAGGTGATCCTTGTCAGCACCTCACAGCGGCTGGTCGATAGGGTGGAGGAGGAGCTCTCCGTACAGCTGGAGGCGCTTCCCCGGAAGGAGATGGCCCGCGAGGCATTGACCCACTCCAAGGCCATCATACTCGCTACAGACCGCGAATGTCTTGATCTCATTAACTCCTATGGCCCTGAGCATTTCATCCTCTGTTGCGAGCAGGAGGAGTTGTTCATTTCCGGTATTGTGAATGCAGGCTCGGTGTTCATCGGCAACTACACGCCCGAAAGTGCTGGCGACTATGCATCTGGCACCAATCATACACTGCCAACCAATGGATTCGCCAAGGCTTATAGCGGGGTCAACTTGCAGTCGTTCACGCGGTCGGTCACTTTTCAGCGCATCAGTGCCGAAGGCATTGTGAATATTGGCCCCGCCATCGAGCAAATGGCAGCTGCCGAGGGTTTGCAAGCGCATCGCAATGCGGTGACCTTGCGACTGGCCGCGTTGAAAGCGTAGAGGATGCTTCGCTCCTCCATGAATCCGAAGTGAGCGCTTTATCCAAAGGGCTGAACCTATTGCGGTGGGTTTGATGAGCACTTCTACTACCCCCACAGCCTGTCCCGCAATGGCGGGAGACCCCGCCCGCGCGAGGCTGCGCCTCGTGCGTACTATTCGGAACCGTCCTCGGTTCCAAATCCCAATAGCCGTATTTTCACGCCATGTCCACACGCTACAAGACATGGCCAGGCCAGCTTTACTACACTACCACAACGGTGGTCGGTTGGATAGACGTTTTCACACGGCAACAGTATGTGGACATCCTTTATGACAGCATCCGCTATTGCCAGCAGCACAAAGAGTTGGAACTGTACGCCTATGTCATCATGCCCAATCACTTCCACCTCATCTGCCGCACACAGGAGAATGCGCTCAACTTTGTGATGCGCGACCTCAAGAGCTTCACGGCCCGCACCATTGTCAAGACCGTGGACACCAACCTGCATGAAAGCCGCAGGGAATGGCTCATGCACATGTTCAGATACTATGGCCGTGGCAGTGCCAACAACAGGGACTATCAGTTCTGGCAGCACGGCAATCATCCCATCGAACTGCGCAGCAATGCGGTTTTCTGGCAGAAACTGCGCTACCTGCACAATAACCCCGTGAAGGCAGGCATCGTTACCGAGCCGCATCATTACCTTCACAGCAGTGCCCACCCCGACCGGAGACTTGATGTACTTGACATTGTTTGAAATGATGAATAAAATGCTGACGAGGACGTCAGCCAATAGAACGCACGAGGCGCAGCCTCGCGCGGGCGGATTCTTCAGTGTATCAAATTTATCAATGGAATCAGCCGCTGCATTAAAGTTAAGTGAAATGAACACTTACAAATTGACTTCATGGTCAGTCGTAATTATACTGATTGCAATTTACAGTTGCAATCCGCCTGAAACCATGCGTATTAGCCATCAAAATGCAATTGGCACGTACGTGTGTAATGCGAGGCACGGAGTAGAAATCCTTGTGTTAGAACAGGACTCAACATATATTTATGAAATTAGAGATATTAATGGCGAGTACTATATTTTCGATGGAAGGTGGTGCGGCCCAGTCAAATACACCAGATCGAATGTCCCCGGACTCGCCTTTGTATTTTATGAATGGCCGATAGACTACATGCTATATCAAAAATCATTTTCTGACTATGAAGAGAATCGTAGGAAAGGAAGAAAGATAGATTACCAAATCCAGATGGTTATCAAGCGAGTGGATTCAGAGTGGACATATGTACTTGAAAGAAGCCCTGAATTTACAGGTACTGATTTTATAAAGCAACGACAATAATCGTGTTTCGGATTAAATATTTATTGCGTGCCAAGCCAAAGGTGATGGCGCAAGTTTGAAACTTGTGTCGGTGGTTTTTGCTCGGAGATTGTGAAAAATAAAGTTGGTAAATGCTTTTGATACCATTTAAATGTCTTAATGCCGCATGGGTATTCCCTTGAGGTATCATGCCGTTATAGGTTTCAACGAGCGTGAAACGCGACACCCCGCCCGCGCGAGGCTGCGCCTCGTGCGTACTATTCGGAACCGTCCTCGGTTCCAAATCCCAATAGCCGTATTTTCACGCCATGTCCACACGCTACAAGACATGGCCAGGCCAGCTTTACTACACTACCACAACGGTGGTCGGTTGGATAGACGTTTTCACACGGCAACAGTATGTGGACATCCTTTATGACAGCATCCGCTATTGCCAGCAGCACAAAGAGTTGGAACTGTACGCCTATGTCATCATGCCCAATCACTTCCACCTCATCTGCCGCACACAGGAGAATGCGCTCAACTTTGTGATGCGCGACCTCAAGAGCTTCACGGCCCGCACCATTGTCAAGACCGTGGACACCAACCTGCATGAAAGCCGCAGGGAATGGCTCATGCACATGTTCAGATACTATGGCCGTGGCAGTGCCAACAACAGGGACTATCAGTTCTGGCAGCACGGCAATCATCCCATCGAACTGCGCAGCAATGCGGTTTTCTGGCAGAAACTGCGCTACCTGCACAATAACCCCGTGAAGGCAGGCATCGTTACCGAGCCGCATCATTACCTTCACAGCAGTGCCCACCCCGACCGGAGACTTGATGTACTTGACATTGTTTGAAATGATGAATAAAATGCTGACGAGGACGTCAGCCAATAGAACGCACTGCCTGCCCCGCAAAAGCGGGGAGGCGCAGCCTCGCGCGGGCGGACCGCTCATTCTTCCTATTGCACCCCCAGTTAGTACTCACGTGTTTATGCCCGTATTAATGATAAATAAAAAGTAATGATGAAAAAGTTCACATTTAACAATAAGAGATCAAGTATTACACATACATTAATGAATATAATGGTTGCAGTATTTGCTAGTACACTCATGTTTGATGTAGAATTTGTTGTCGACAAGTATTTGTTGTTTTTATCATCTGCAATTTGCGTATTTATTTACACGATATTTTTGATTAATGAATCGAATAAGACTATTAAAGAAATTATACTGGATGAAAAAACAGCTGTATTTACTTTCTTTAATAAAAAGAAAAAAAAATACCCGATTGAAAGAAAAGAACTACAAATAAAGATAGAAAGCGGAAAAATCGCATTGTCCCACAAAACGAGAAGTGACTTTAATGGGGTGGCTTATAGGAAAATGATGGACAACCCTTCTGAATGGGATGACTTGGTTAGCAGCATTCAGTGAGGGGCTTTAGCGATGGCGCAAGTTTGCAACTTGTGCCCGTGGTTGGCTTTAGCGATGGCGCAAGTTTGAAGCTTGTGTCCTTGGTTTTTGCTCGGAGATTGTGAAAAATAAAGTTGGCAAACGCTTTTGACACCATTTAAATATCTTAATGCCGCATGGGTATTCCCTTGAGGTATCATGCCGTTATAGGTTTCAACGAGCGTGAAACGCGACATTTGAAACCATAAACGGTATGAGAAGGACGCTGCTGAAAGATCTCCAAAGTGTTCGACTTGTCGCAGTGATCAATCTGCAATCGATATTGTGCAACCGATCGGCCTGATGCGGGTAGCTTCCCACGCGTGCGGGACTTTTTGCAGTAATCACCATGGGGACGGTCACTTCCCCTTCCGCATCCCCTCCGCCAGCCGCACCAGTTCTGCGATCTGTTCCGGGGCCAGTCCCTCCAGCATGTCATCCGTCCGCAACTCCTCCACCTCGTTCAGCCCGTTCAGATGGCTCCTTCCGCTCCCATCATAGGCGAACAGCTCGTTCGGATAGACATCGAACAGCTCGCATAGCCGCGTCATGATGCTGAAGCGCACCATCCGCAGCCGAGGGTTCAGGATGCTTCGCGCCTCGTCCCTCGTGAATCCGTGCGTCACCCCGCCCGCGCGAGGCTGTGCCTCGTGCGTACTATTCGGAACCGTCCTCGGTTCCAAATCCCAATAGCCGTATTTTCACGCCATGTCCACACGCTACAAGACATGGCCAGGCCAGCTTTACTACACTACCACAACGGTGGTCGGTTGGATAGACGTTTTCACACGGCAACAGTATGTGGACATCCTTTATGACAGCATCCGCTATTGCCAGCAGCACAAAGAGTTGGAACTGTACGCCTATGTCATCATGCCCAATCACTTCCACCTCATCTGCCGCACACAGGAGAATGCGCTCAACTTTGTGATGCGCGACCTCAAGAGCTTCACGGCCCGCACCATTGTCAAGACCGTGGACACCAACCTGCATGAAAGCCGCAGGGAATGGCTCATGCACATGTTCAGATACTATGGCCGTGGCAGTGCCAACAACAGGGACTATCAGTTCTGGCAGCACGGCAATCATCCCATCGAACTGCGCAGCAATGCGGTTTTCTGGCAGAAACTGCGCTACCTGCACAATAACCCCGTGAAGGCAGGCATCGTTACCGAGCCGCATCATTACCTTCACAGCAGTGCCCACCCCGACCGGAGACTTGATGTACTTGACATTGTTTGAAATGATGAATAAAATGCTGACGAGGACGTCAGCCAATAGAACGCACGAGGCGCAGCCTCGCGCGGGCGGGTGAATGTAATGTCAATCAATCTCCAACTCCCTGATTTTTTCTACGAAAGCACAAGCGATGATATTAGAAATTCCTTGAGGGAGTCGTACCCTAATGCTCGGATTTCAATTTCTGGAGAGAGTGAGAATAATAGCGAGTCATCTGGTCCGGGACAGACGGCAAATAGCATGCCTTATGGCGTCAGTTTCTCAGGTTCACCAGGTGTTCGTAACCTATCTGAAGACTAAGGAAATGAGAAAGACCTATAAAGTATGTTTCTTGCTGTTCGCTGTTGCAAGCTCGTTTTCCAGCACTGCGCAGGAGGCAAGGGACGATGTCCTATACTGGGATAAAGATTCGCTGCTGAGAAAAGAGCACTTTAGAAGCTTGAATAACGTTGCTGGTGCATCAGCGCAAAGTGCGTTGAATATTTCAATTCATCATCAAGGAAGTTCTTCAAATGACTCAATAGACTCACTTCTTATCGTAATACAAGCTTTTTTCATTCCCGAAGATTCATGGTTTTTACCAAATTAGGGAGAACTGATAGATTCACTGGTTTTATTTCATGAACAGATTCACTTTGATATAGAAGAGCTACACGCGAGAAAGATGAGGCAAAGGATTTATCTTGAGTGTCAAGGCATGCATCGCCATAACTTTCCAGCGTGTAGAGATAAAGTGTTTAGAAAATTGAGTTTTGATAAAGATAAAATGAACGAACAGTTTCATATTGATGTTTTGGTACCTAATTACGTCAAGGAACAACAAAAATGGAAGGAGAAAGTACAGAAAGAACTGGAAGGATTACAGGAGTTTGAAAGTCCAGCAATCAAGATAAAAATTGAGCCGTAGTCGGAATAAGCATTAAGGTTTGAACGGCTCTTTGACATACGTCATCAACTGGAACGCACAGGGCAAGGTGCGCTTCATAGGCCGCGAGGAGGGCAGCACCAAGGCCCTGTTCGTCTTCCACTACGATGGCATGGGCAACCGTGTGCGCAAGGTCGTAGTGCCGAGGGACGAGTTCGGTGAGACCCTCCCCATCCCCGAATGGACCTTCACCTACTACATCCGCGATGCGCAGGGCAACCATCTCACCACCCTTGAGCGCAAGCTCACCGACATAGACACCGAAGAGGGCTGGGACGAGCTCCACGCTGCCGCACCAGTCTCGCAATGTTCATCCTCAGCATCTTACATCGGTTTGGTTGCCATGAGAACAGCATCAATACGCGTTTTATTTCGATCCTCTCCCTCTTCAAGGGCCGCCACCCCCGCTTGCAGGGCTGCTACCCCCGCTGCATGGGCCGCTACCCCCGGATACAACGCCTCCAAGCGGTCTTGCATCGCCTCCACTGAGGCTTACATCCCGTCCAGGGCAGCTGCATGGGCCGCCAGCCCCGTTTGCATTGCCGCGACCCCCGCTTCATGGGATGCCACCCCCACGCGTGGGGCCGCCATCCCCGCTTCATGGGCCGCCATCCCCGCTCGGGGCGCATCCCATGCCCGAAGCATACCGTTGCAGCCACAAGCATCTCCCGCCCGAGCGAGGGTCTTTCTCTCTTTCGTTTTATTCGGTGGGCTCCAGTCCAACAGACCATACAAGCCTAAAGGCCCGGCCAAGTTGCCAAAGCCCAGCCCAAGTAAGTCTTCCAATGCGCTCGCGTAAGAGTTCCGAACCGACCGTAGGGAGCTCGCTGCGGAGGTGCCGCCCCGCGTGGAATACTCCCTCACCGACCGCGGCCAGCGCGCCATCAAGGTCATAGAGTACCTCCGCGACTACGGCCACGGACTCATGGAGGAGTATGGGGTGAACGCAGCGAAATTGGTTATCGCCTCCTCCCCGTAAGCACCTTCTTCATCCCGTGCAGTTTCAGCAGCTCTGCTTCAACGATACACGTCCTTCCGATGCCCGATTTTGATGACCCACACCGTGACCTCGGCATCGCTCACCGAATAGATGACACGATAGTTGCCGACTCTGATACGGTAGTC
Source organism: uncultured Chryseobacterium sp. (assembly GCA_964500205.1). GTDB lineage: Bacteria > Bacteroidota > Bacteroidia > UBA10329 > UBA10329 > UBA10329. The sequence goes on from CAZCNS010000012.1 coordinate 71,907, forward strand.
ATCCGCGCTTCCTCACATTTTCTTGCAGCCTTGTGGCCGTGGGTTTTCGCTAAGGTCTTCGATGGCTGCTTTCACCTTGAAGGCCTGCGCTTTTGGAAGTGCAAGAAGTTCCTTCTCAGCACTGCGCTTCAGAATAAGCCTATAGCTCACTTGCTCCCGAATTTCTCAGTGAACTTTTCCATCACACTCTTCCAAGGCACATCCTCCTCGTCCTTCCTTGATTGGATCGCAGCCATGTCCTCCAATTCCTCGATGTAGTCCAGCATCGACTCATACTGCTTCAGTGGCAGTACCACAAAGGGGGCATTGCTCTTCATTTCAATGGTCTGGGTCTTCATGTCAGTAGAGTGAGGAACAAAGATAGCGGGTACATGGTAAAGACCTAATTAAGCCAAAACATGCTTAACATGTGAGGCTGAAAGTCACCTCCTCCCACCCGTCAGCACCTTCTTTATCCCGTGCGGCTTCATCAGCGTCTCAACAGGTGTGAGAGTGTCGATGTCGGTCTTCCGGATCTCATCGCGGACCTGTTCCAACACCGGGTCGTCCAGCTGGAAAAGCTGAGCTGGAGGCCGTCATCGGAAGACATCGTCCATCCGATTGTCGAACAGTGTGAGAATGAACACTGTCTCTCCATCAAACCGATACACTATTGAAAGATTACGGTGTACTGTGGCGAGGTGACAATACGGAAAGGTCGGAGACCTCTTGAAAATCAGTGGCGAAACGGAAACCAGCTGCTCAAAGTCATGAACAATGTCAAGCATGGCCTCGGCCTCGCGCACAGTCCACTGTTCCAAGATGAAATGATAAATGCGGTCGAGGTCGTTCCTGGCGCGATTCGACCACTCAACTTTGAACTCAGCGTCCATATCTCTTCCAGACCTCCGCACTGGAATGCACCCGACCCTGCTGCACATCCTCCAGCCCTTCGCGGATGGCTGCTCGCTGCCCCTCGGTCAGGCCATCAGCCCAGTCGGTGGATTCGTTGGCCTTCTTGTAGAACAGCAGGGCGGAGAGGGTCGCATCATCCTCAATCCCCGACAGCCAGTCCATCAGCTCTCGTTTTGCGGTCTTTGTGGTCATTGTCTGCGCGTGTAAGGTGATCAACGGGTAGAACAAAGATAGGGGAGTAAACCATTGAACCTGATGCCACAACAATCGCAGGCTTGATCACGTCAGCAATCCAAGAGTCCAAAAGCCTTTCGGCCCTTACCTCCTCCCACCTGTCAACACCTTCTTTATCCCTTGCAGTTTCATCAATGCTTCAACAGGCGTGAGGGTGTCGATGTCGGTCTTCAGGATCTCCTCGCGCACCTGCTCCAGCACTGGGTCATCCAACTGGAAGAAACTGAGCTGGAGGCCGTCATCCGCAGACTTGGACTTTCTCCCGCCTGAGGATGCACCAGTGGGTTTCTCCTCGCGTGAAGCCTCCAGCGCGGACAGTATCTCATTGGCGCGCTGCACCACAAGGGTGGGCATACCCGCCATCTTCGCCACATGGATGCCGAAGCTGTGGGCCGTGCCTCCTGGTCGCAACTTGCGCAGGAACAGCACCTTGCTGCCCATCTCTTTCACATCCACATGGAAGTTGCGTACGCGGGGGAAGCGGCCCTCAAGGTCGTTCAGCTCGTGGTAATGCGTGGCGAAGAGCACGTTGGGCCTTGCCCGTGGGCTTTCGTGCAGGTATTCCACAATGGCCATCGCGATGCTGATGCCATCGTAAGTGCTGGTGCCGCGCCCTATCTCATCGAGGATGATGAGGCTTTGTGAGGTCATGTTGTTGAGGATGCTGGCCGTCTCGTTCATCTCCACCATGAAGGTCGATTCGCCCTGAGCGAGGTTGTCGCTGGCACCCACGCGGCTGAACACCTTGTCCACGATGCCCAACGTGGCACCTTTGGCAGGCACGAAGCACCCTGCCTGCGCCATGATGTTGATGAGGGCCGTCTGCCGCAGCAGCGCGCTCTTGCCGCTCATGTTCGGCCCCGTGATGATGAGCACCTGCTGTTTCTCGTTATCCAGCAGCACATCATTCGCCACGTATTCCTCACCGATAGGCAGCGACTGCTCGATGACAGGGTGGCGGCCGTCCTGTATCTGGATGGAACTGCCCTCCACGAAGCGCGGGCGGGTGTATTGATTGGCCTCGCTCACCTGCGCGAAACTCAGCAGACAATCAAGCTGCGCGATGATGGCCGCATCCTGCTGAATGGCGGGGATGCTTTCGGCCAGATCGAGCACAAGCTGCTGATACATCTCCGACTCCAGTCGCAGCACCTTCTCCTCCGCGCCCAGTATCTTCTCCTCCAGCTCCTTGAGTTCGGGCGTGACGTACCGCTCCTGATTCACCAGCGTCTGCTTGCGGATCCAGTCCTGCGGCACTTTGTCCTTATGGGCATTCGTCACTTCGAGGTAGTAGCCGAACACATTGTTGAACCCGATTTTCAGACTTGTGATTCCCGTGGCTTGGGTTTCGCGGTGCTGGATGGCCGCAAGTTTGTCCTTGCCACGGTAGGCAAGGTCGCGCAGCGCATCCAGTTCTGGCGAGAGGCCATCGCGCATCACGCCTCCTTTGCTCACCACAGCGGGCGCATCTTCTGCTATTCCTTTAGAAATGCGCTCCAAGGCTGAGGAAACGGGGTGGATGCGGTCGGCCATTTCGAGCAGCGGCACGCATCCCAAAGCCGACAGCGATTCCTTGATGGCGGGCAGACGTTGCAACGCACGTTTCAGTTGCAGCAACTCACGCGGATTCACGCGGGCGGTCGAGATCTTCGAGGCCAACCGTTCGAGGTCGCCCGTCTCGTTGAGGGCCGAGAGCAGCGTGTTCCTTGTTTCCTCCGATGAAAGCAAAGCTTCCAAAGCTTCCAGCCTTCTTTCGATGAGATGTTTCTCCTTCAACGGCAGTGCCAGCCAGCGTTTCATCATCCTTGCACCCATCGGGGTCACGGTCCGGTCTAGGATGGAAAGCAGGCTCATGCCATCGGGATGGGCGGGATGCAAAATCTCCAGATTCCGCATCGTGAACCCATCGACCCACATGTAGCGATCGGGCTCGATGCGTGAGAGAGAGGAAATATGGGCTGTGCGGCTGTGCTCTGTGTCGCTGAGGTACTGCACGGCCGCGCCCGCTGCGATGATGCCGTGTTTCAGATGCTCCACCCCGAAGCCCTTTAGGTTCCGCGTACCGAAATGGCGGTTCAGCGTCTCGTCTGCGAACTGCGAGGTGAAGGCCCAGTCCTCCATCGTGAAGGTGCAGTGCCCCTCCCCGAATACCTCATGGAAACGGGTTCTGAAACTCTTGCGGAACACGAACTCGCTCGGGGCGAAATTCTGCGCCAGCTTCTGGGCATAACCCGCATCGCCCTCGGCCACGAGGAATTCGCCCGTGCTTATGTCGAGGAAGGCCAGACCGACACTGTCTCCATCGAAATGGACACTGCACAGGAAGTTGTTGCTGCGCTGCTCCAGCACGTTATCGTTCATGCTCAGGCCGGGGGTCACCAGCTCGGTCACTCCGCGCTTCACGATGCCCTTGACGGTCTTGGGATCCTCCAACTGGTCGCACACCGCCACGCGAAAACCTGCCCGCACGAGCTTAGGCAGATACGATTCGAGCGAGTGGTATGGAAATCCCGCCAGCTCGATGTGCGATGCCGCACCGTTGGCCCGTTTGGTGAGCACGATGCCCAGTACCTTCGATGCCCGCACCGCGTCCTGCCCGAAGGTCTCGTAGAAGTCGCCCACACGGAACAGCAGAATGGCATCAGGGTACTTGCCCTTGATGGCATTGAACTGCTTCATCAGGGGTGTTTCCTCTCCTTTTTTCGTCTTGGCCATTTTCGTAAGCTGTTAGCCGTGAGCTTCGAGTCACAGGCTCTTCCCTTGTCACTCGTCCCGTGCCCTCGTCCCCTTTATTTTTGACGGGTCGCTAAGGTAACGGGGCAGATGGGATGGAGAAGAAGGTCTTCCCTTTTAGAACCCGCAGTCTATTTGCAGCAGATTCATCTGCTATTGATGCTCTTTTTTCCGACTACTTCTATGTGTCATATTCTTCTATGTGGTTAAAATTCAATTTTTTGTGTTCAGAATTTCATTGAAATGGAGACAGGAAGGAAACTGAGCATGAGCGAACTCGGACGGCTCTCACCCGATGAGTTCGCAGAGACGCCTAAACTTCCCGTGGCAGTGGTGCTCGACAACGTGCGTAGTCTGCACAATGTGGGCTCCATTTTCCGCACCTGCGATGCCTTTGCGATGGAAAAGTTGCACCTATGCGGCATCACAGCCGCACCCCCCAACCGCGAGATGGAGAAGACCGCACTCGGTGCCACGGAGACCGTCCCTTGGCAGCACTGGCCCACCACTATGGAGGCCATCCGTTTTCTCAAGAATGAGGGCTACACCGTCATCGCTGCCGAGCAGGTGGCGGGCAGCAGTGCACTTCAGGATTTTTTCCCTGAAAAAGAAGAGAAGTACGCGGTTGTATTCGGTCACGAGGTGCATGGCGTGTCGCAGGATGTTATCGACCTGTGCCATCACTGCGTGGAGATCCCCCAGCTCGGTACAAAGCATTCACTGAATGTCTCGGTGAGCGCAGGTGTGGTGCTTTGGGAATTGTTCAGGCACTTGCGGCAGTAAGCTCTGAATCAACGAAAAGCGCAGCCGTAAGGTAATCGGCCAGTAGCCTACCCTCTGCCGAGAGCGTGACTTTTTCTTCGGATAAAATGAAATGATGCCTGCCAAGTGCATCGAGCTTGCCAAGGAGCAAGGGCCAGAAGGTCGCGTCCAAACCATTAAGGAAATTTTTCTTCACCCCCCATTTCGACCGTAGCCCTGTCATCAGATGCTCATTGATGCGGTCAGTGGTGGTCAGCACCTCGCTGTCGAAAGGCACAGTCCCTTCCTTTAAAGACTTGATGTAAAGGGCATTTGAGCGTGGGTTCCATCGCCTTTCCGTTCCGTTGAAGGAATGGGCTGATGGGCCGATGCCGAGGTAAGGCACGCCTTGCCAATAGGATGAGTTGTGACGCGAGATGAACCCTTCCTTTGCAAAATTGCTGATTTCATAGTGCTCGAAACCGTTGGCGGGCAGCATTTCCATGTTCATTCGAAAACACTGCTCCGCGATGCCCTCGTCAGGCGGCAGTTCCAAGCCTCGGCTGATGTTGCGGTTCAGCACCGTTTTCTCCTCCACCGTAAGACCGTATGATGAGATGTGCTGGATACTGAGGCCGAAGGCGGTATTCAGGTTCCGCTCCCAGTCTGCAATTGTCTGGGCCGGCACTCCGAATATGAGGTCGATGCTGATGTTGCTGAAGCCTGCGTCCTGTGCATCGCGTACCGCTCTTTCGGCCTGTGCTGCGGTGTGCATCCTGTTCATCCATTGCAGTTCGCGGTCAATGAATGACTGCGTACCCATGCTCAGGCGGTTGATGCCGATGGAGCGCAATTCGCGCAGTTTTTCCACGGAAAGATCCTCAGGGTTGGCCTCCAGCGTCACCTCGGCATCCTCGGCAACTTGGAACAGCCTTTTCATTTCCTCCAATAAAGAAGCGATGGACTGCGAGGGCAACAGGGAGGGTGTTCCCCCACCGAGATAGATGGTTTCAACAATTTGACCCGAAAGTTCCCCTTTGCGGAGGTTCAGCTCACGGAGCATCGCCTGCACCATCTCATCGGCACGCGCAGTGTTGGTACTGAAATGGAAATCGCAGTAGTGACAGGCCCTGCGGCAGAATGGTATGTGAAGATAGATGCCTGCCAATGCTGTGATTTTGGAAACTGAACGCTTAAAGAGCTTTCTATTGTTCCAGGAATCGGTAAAACTCTGCGTCCTCTGCGTTCAACCTCCGCGTCCTCTGCGCGAAAATCTCACACGGTCCTCAGCGATATGCGGAAGGTCGTGCCCACTCCCGGTTCCGAGCGCAGCACTGAGATCTTCCCTCCGTGATACTGTTCTATGATTCTGCGCGTGAGCGAAAGGCCGAGTCCCCAGCCGCGCTTCTTGCTGGTGTAGCCCGGCTCGAAAATCGTCTCGAACTTCCCCTTGGAGATGCCCTTGCCAGTGTCCGAGAGGTCGAGATGAAACCTGTCGCCCTCAGCATGGAGCAGCACTGTGATGGCCCCCGCGCCCTCCATTGCGTCAATGGCATTTCGCACAAGATTCTCGATGACCCATGCGAAAAGGGCCACATTCACAGGCACGGACGGCTCGCCACTGAGGCGGTCATCGATCTCGAAGATCACTTTCTTTGAGCTGCGTGAGCGCATGTAACCGATGCTCTCATCGATCACCGCCCTGATGGGCTGCGGTTCCAGTTCGGGCACCGAGCCGATCTTGGAGAACCGCTCCGTGATGGTCTCCAGCCGTCTCACATCCTTCGACATGTCGGTCAGAATCTCCTCATCCACCTCTTTCAGGCGCAGGTACTCGATCCAAGCGATGAGTGATGAGAGGGGTGTGCCAAGCTGGTGGGCGGTCTCTTTGGCCATACCCACCCAAACGTGGTCTTGTTCGGCCTTGCGCGAGATGCTGAACGCGATGTAGGCCAGCAGGATGAACACCGAGATGATACCGAGGCTAACATACGGGTAGTACTTCAGGCGATAGTACAGCACCGAGTTGTCGTAGTGGATATAGTTGTGCGACCCACCGTAAAGGTCGATCACGATCGGCTCATTGCGCCCAGCGATCTCCTGAAGCTGTTTTTCGAGGAAAACAGGGTCGTCCATCCTGTCCTCATCGAAGTTTCGGGCCGAGATCACGTTGCTATCATCATCGGTCAGGATGATGGGGATGGTCGTGTTGTCCTTGATGACATCGAACACGAAGCTCAGATCGGCATCAGAGTCGGCACTGTTAGCAAGGAACTTGGTCCCCTTGGCCCAGAGCTCCACACGCCCGCGCTCCTCCTCGGCCAGTTCCTCCACAAGGCGGTTGGTGTAGAGCAGGGACCCGATGCCGATGGTCAATGCCAGCAGCACGAGCGCCATCTTCCATCGTTGTTTCTTCGAGTAAAGGTCCATTCGGGCGAAGGTCGGGGGAAAATGTCAGTCGGTGTATGGATTCACCCCTGTCAGTTCTTTCAGACTGACTATGGGCCTGCCCGAGTCACGGCAGATTCTGATCACCTCGCGGACGGCTTCGAGACTGTTCGGATTGGTGTCGTGAAAAAGAAGGAGGGTCGCCTTCGGCAAACGGGGGAGCACACGGTTCAGGATCTGCTTGGCAGAGGTGCCCACCCCGTCCCGAGATCGGAGGTCCCAGCCGATGATGGTAAGTTCCTCGGCTTTCACGGTCTGGGCTATTTTCGGGTTCATCACTCCGAACGGTGGTCGGAAATAACGCGGCACACGTCCGATGGCATTCCTCACCGCATCGCTGCATTTCCTCATTTCGTACCTGATACTCTCGTTGGTCATCATACCGAAACGATGGGTGTGCGAGAAGGTGTGATTGCCCACCACATGCCCCTCATCAATCATCCGTTTCAGAAGTTCAGGGTGCTGTTCGGCTTTTTTTCCGATGACGAAAAATGCAGCCTTAACACCCTCTTCAGCCAGCATGTTAAGCAAGGCGGTCGTGTGCTGTGGGTCGGGGCCGTCATCAAAGGTGATGGCTATTGCATCGCCTTTCCCTTTCCATTTTGTTTCTCCGAAAAACTGCGAACCGATGTCGAAAACGCCCCATCCGAGCGTGATTACGTACGCAAGGCCGATGATGCCGAACACCCACATCCCGACCAGTCCTGACCATATGGCCGCAGCGGCTGCTGACAGGGCCACGAGCGCGATGATGTTCAGTTTTCGGAAGTCGGGTCTCACCGTGTCAATGGTTTTTTCTTTCCAAAGCAATGATCATTTCCTGCCCACTGAAACGGTGATGCACCGCTGCTTTACCTATGGTCGGGTCATTCTCGAAATACTGTAAAGCGAGATGAAGCCCGAATCCAGGAGCTGTGAAGAATTCCCCGCAGAAGTCCGTGTAAACCACCGAGCTGTCACCTTTTTCCACAGAAGAAAGATTGGTAAGCAGGAGGTCGGTTTCCAAACCTTTCAAGAGGTTTTGCCCCATGTCGGTGTTCACTGTAATGTTGGACACCTTGGCGATGCTGCTGTCTGTGGCCTTCTGCGAAACATGCCAGAACGCGCTGCCCTCGCCCAGCACAGGTAGCGGATGGCCGAACCTCTCCGCAAGCGCGGTGATCATGGCGCATTCGTCTGCAGTCATTTCATCCACAGCGCCCACCAACGCACTCTGCGCATCGCCCTCGGCCAGCAGCAGTTGCGCGTCCAGCAGGGCATAGGCCAGAGACTGGTTACCCTGCGTGTGCGTCATGTTGTAGTTGCGATTACCGAGCAGCAGGGCCAATTGTCCCGCTATACTATTGTGCGTGCTCTGGATGAATGCCGTGGGCGACTGCGTGCCTTCTGCGCTCTGGTACATCGCCCCTACGAACTTCAGCGTGTCTTGGATGCAGCCGAGGCCCGTGCCCACGATGATGGCATCTGTAGCCTCCGCCTTTGCCTGCCGCAATGCCTCCACGCCACAGGCAACGCCCATCTTCAGCACGGTGCTCATCCTGCGGATCTGCGCAGGGGAGACATACTGCTTGTAGTCAGGGCTGATGAGCGATGATGCATCGTTGGCCCCGGCCAGGCCGCTTATCAGCTTATCGTTCAGAAAGGAGTCCTGGTAGGAGATGCAGACGGATGAGTTGATGTACATGGGCCTTACTGAGAGTGCGCAAAGGTCGGTATATCAAAAGGAGCCTATGATCGATGGAATGTGGAATGTGTCGGGTCATCTTAACGGCAGAAGTTTTTCTATCGCCATGAATTTCTGATGATGTGATTCTCGTAAAGAAGTAAACCGTATTTTCGCGGCCCGATTAAGCGAACAACATACAGATTAGAAAGTCATGGCAAGGGTCTGCGAGATAACAGGAAAGAAGGTGATGGTGGGTAACAGTGTGTCCCACTCGAACAGGAAAACCAAGCGTAAGTTCCTGCCGAACCTCTTCAAGAAGAAGTTCTATTCAGAAGCTGACGGAGAATGGGTATCGGTGAAGGTGTCGGCCAATGGCCTCCGGACCATCGATAAGAAGGGCTTCGATGCTGCTTATGCTGACGCAAAGAAGCTCGGTCTCGGTAAGAATTGATACGTCATCACGATATAAAAGCCGCTATGGAGAAATCCTGAGCGGCTTTTTTGTGGGCGGAATTCACTGAACCGAAGCGTCCCGGTGGGTTCAATCTCTTGTCATCAGTTGCTTTAGGGTATCGCGGTAGCCTTTCAGTTGACTTTCGAAATCCATGTCTGGATCTCTGAAGGTCTTCGGATTCTCCATCAAGTGACGGTACACCTCTGGCTTTTCAACACGCAACCGCTCGGTCAGTTGCGCAATGTCATTCTGAATCTCATGCTCTGTCATGGTGCTTGTTCTTTGATGATGATGCCAATTTAGTCATTAGCGGCAGAATGTCAAGTCAGAAAGGCGGTGGGTGGGCAATCAGCTTAGCGCATCCCCACTGGACGAGCACATATAGAAACGCAAGCACAACAGCTGCGATGCCTATGGCAACAAGGTCTTTCAGAATCCGCTCCCTGCGTAAACGGATTCTGACTGCTTTCCGCACTTCAGTAAGCTCCTGCTCATCGAGTTCGCTGTGACCTGTGGACACCTCCTTCTCCGCGACTGCACCCCGATACAGCTCACGCAAATGGGCATAACGCTGCCTTCGTCTCCCCAAGAGCGCACGGTTGGCGCGCATCCTGTTGTTCATGTCCATGATGTGGCCTGCGGAGCTCATTTCGGGTGGCTGTCGGAATGAAGCTAAAATAACCATTGCGAATGAAGTCCTTATTAACTTTGCTCTCACCATGGACGCAACAATCCGTATCGACAGCATTCTTGCCCAGATTTCCCAACTTGGGCCAGAGGCTCACGCTGAGATTCTCCGCAGGTTGTCAAAAGTGAAAACGGGCAAGAAGTCAGAGAAGACCATTTCGAGGGCAGGCATTCTGCAACTCGAATCACTTGGGGCGGAGGTGTGGAAGGATATGGATGTTGACCGTTACGTTTCACAGGAACGGCAATGGGAGTGATTGAGCGACTAAATGGCCGTTCGGTCTTCATTGACACCGCTCCTCTCATATACTTTATCGAGGGTAGCTCTGAACATCAATCGTTCCTCCGTCAGATTTTTGAGGGGAACGCCAAAGGTCAAATTCCTCTCTCAACCTCTGTGCTAACCTTGATGGAGGTGCTGGTTCAGCCGCTTAGGAAAGGGAAAGTCGATATTGCCGAGCAATACGAACGCATTCTGACGTCCACTCCCAATTTTGCTGTGCATGAGATTGATGCGACCATTGCCAAGACCGCTTCACGACTTCGTGCCGAACTCAATCTCACAACGCCCGATGCGATTCAGGTCGCCACAGCGATGGAACGAGGTGCTGAATTTCTGCTTACCAACGACAAAGGACTGAAAAGGGTGAAGGGAATTGACGTGCTCGTGTTGAGCGAGGTCTGACCGTCCCTCCTATTTTAGCCGCTCCCCGAACCATCCGCTCTGCGATCGGTTGAGGAGCAACGAACCTGTTTACCTTCAATCCATTGCCCACTCTGACCGCCACAACACCAGTTCCGCCCAAGCACTTCATCACCATCAAGGGTGCGCGGCTGCACAATCTGAAGAACATAGACCTTGTGCTTCCTCACCGGAAGCTTATCGTCATCACGGGTCTATCGGGGTCAGGAAAGAGCACCTTGGCGTTCGACACGCTCTATGCCGAAGGGCAGCGCAGATACATCGAGAGCCTAAGCGCCTACGCACGGCAGTTCCTCGGAAAAATTGACAAGCCCGAGGTGGACAGCATTCACGGCATTGCGCCCGCCATTGCCATCAGTCAGAAGGTGAAGAGCAGCAATCCGCGCAGCACGGTAGGCACCACCACCGAGATCTATGACTACCTGAAACTGCTGTTTGCCCGAATCGGACGGACGTTTTCGCCTATTTCGGGAAAGGAGGTGAAGCGGCACACGTCAGACAGCATCACACAGGAACTGCTTGCCCTGCCAGAGGGAACGCGGGTGATGGTGCTCGCCCCGTTCGGGAACATTCCGAAGGCCGCTTTGGAGCAGCGCATCCAGATTCTGAGGCATCAGGGCTATTCGCGTATTCGCTTGAACGGTGAGATTATCCGCATGGACGATGCCGAAGCGCACATCGCGAAGCAGAACGAGCTGGAGGTGCTCATTGACCGTTTTGCCATCGACACAGGCGAGGAAACCCAGAACCGCGTGCATGAGGCGGTGCGGAATGCGTTGGGCGAGGGGAGGGGAACATGTTTGGTTGATATTGGGACGGGGGGCGAGGGACGAGGGACGATGGACGAGGAAAATCGAAAATCGAAAATTGAAAACCGTCAATCGCAAATCCTTTCCTTCAGCACAGAGTTTGGTGCAGATGGCCTCATCTTCGAGGAGCCTTCTGTCAATCTTTTCAGTTTCAATAATCCCTTCGGGGCATGTAAGAAGTGTGAGGGCTATGGCAACGTGATCGGCATCGACCCCGATCTGGTCATTCCCAATAAAGGACTGAGCATTTATGAGGATGCGGTGGCCTGTTGGAAGGGTGAAAGCATGGGCCAGTACCGTAACGCGCTGGTGCGGGCTTCGCGAGAGAACGGCTTCCCCATCCATCGTCCCATCCATGAACTGACCGAGGAGCAGATTCAGCTGCTGTGGAACGGTGATAGGCAATTTGACGGCCTCCACACTTTTTTTAAGATGTTGGAGGAGAACAGCTATAAGATACAGTACCGCGTGATGCTGTCGCGTTACCGTGGCAAGACCATTTGCCCAGAATGCCGTGGCACCAAGCTGCGCAAGGATGCGAACTATGTGAAGGTGGGTGGCAAGAGCATCTCCGACCTTGTGCTGATGCCTATCTCGGAGCTGGCGGACTTTTTCGCGGAGCTGAAACTGAACGATATGGAGCAAGAGGTCTCGAAGCGACTGATGCGCGAGATCACCACCCGCATCGGTTATTTGCAAGATGTTGGCCTCGGCTACCTGATGCTGAACCGCGAATCGAACACCCTTTCTGGCGGGGAAAGCCAGCGTATCCACCTCGCGGGATCGTTGGGCAGTTCGCTGGTGGGCAGCATGTACATCCTCGATGAGCCGAGCATCGGGCTGCATCCCCGCGACACGGAAAGGCTCATCGGCATTTTAAAGAAGCTCCGCGACCTCGGCAACACGGTCATTGTGGTGGAGCATGACGAAGACATCATGCGGGCTGCCGATCTCATTGTGGACATCGGGCCTGAGGCAGGTGTGCATGGTGGGGAGGTGGTGTTCCGTGGCACACAGGAGGAACTCGTCACCAAGGGAACGAGCCTCACGGCCAAGTACCTCACGGGTCAGATGGAGATTCCGGTTCCGAAGAAAAGAAGGCCCGCACGGGGCGAGATAAAGGTGGTGGGGGCGCGGCAGCATGACCTCAAGAACATCACGGTGGGCTTCCCGCTCAAGTGCTTGACAGTGATCACGGGCGTGAGTGGCTCGGGCAAGACCACGCTGATGCAGGACATCCTATATCCCGCGCTCAAGCGGCACTATGGCGGTTTTGGAATGCGCATCGGGCAGCATGACCGCATCGAGGGCAACCTCGACCGCATCACCGATGTGGAGTTCGTGGATCAGGACCCCATCGGACGCAGCACGCGCAGCAACCCTGTGACCTACGTGAAGGCATATGACGACATCCGCAACCTCTTTGCGGACCAGAAGATGGCGAAGCTGCGTGGCTACCAGCCGCGCCATTTCTCATTCAACGTGGCAGGAGGCCGCTGCGAGGTGTGCGAGGGCGAAGGCACGGTGAAGATTGAGATGCAGTTCATGGCCGACATCATCATGAAATGCGAGTCTTGTGACGGCAAGCGTTTCAAGGAGGAGGTGCTGGAAATTCGGTTCGAGGACAAGGACATCAACGACATCCTCTGCATGACGGTGGATGAGGCGATGGACTTCTTCACCATACACGCTCCTCGCATCGCCAACAAGATCAAACCCTTGCAGGACGTGGGTCTCGGTTATGTGCAACTGGGGCAGAGCAGCAGCACACTTTCAGGTGGGGAGGCGCAGCGCATCAAGCTGGCCACCTTCCTCGGCAAGGCGGGCAGCACCACAAGCAAACCCACGCTCTTCATCTTCGATGAGCCGACCACGGGGCTGCACTTCCACGACATCCACCGCCTGCTTGGGGCGTTCAACGCGCTGCTCGACCAGGGCCACACCATCATCCTTGTAGAACATCACCCCGATGTGATCAAATGTGCCGACCACGTCATCGACCTCGGCCCAGAGGGCGGAAAAGGTGGCGGTCAGGTCGTCTTTGAAGGAACGCCTGAGGAACTGGTGAAGTGCGAGGCATCGCTTACCGGGAGGGCGATGCGTTGGAAGGTGTGATTTGGCGGGTGACCTTTTCAAGGCGACTTCAAAATCACCTTACCTTTGATTCATGGAAACACAGACCTTAAAATCGAGGCTATTGGAAATAGCCGAGCAGCTCCCTGTAGAGGCCAGTCTGGAGGATGTCTATGCCCAGCTTGCCCTACTCAATGATATTGACATGGCCGAGGAGGAGGTGAAGCGAGGTGAGACATACACGCACAAGGAGGTGGAGCAGATGGCCGCGAAATGGCTGAGGTGATATGGACAAAACGTGCCACAGGGCAGCTTGAACGCGCAGTTCGCTACATTGAGGATGAGCAGGGGACGGCCTACGCACGGGTAGTTCTGGATAGAATCCTCCACGATGTCAGTCTTTTGGCACAACAGCCGCGTCTCGGTTTCCGCGAGCCGTTGCTGCTTCACCGTAAATTCGAGTACTACTCGCTGGTGGTATGGAGCTACAAAGTGATTTACCGTGTGGAAAAGGAACGTGTCATCATCTCAAGGGTGTTTCATACCTCACGGAATCCGAATCGGATGCGAGGGGTGTGAAAAATGTGAACATCCCGTCTTTGTAGGAACGCCCGAGGAACTGGTGAAGTGCGAGGGGTCGTTGACGGGGAGGGCGTTGCGGGGGAAGGTGTGAGACTCAGAGGTTTTCTGAACTCATTTATTCCTTCCCATTTCCTCCCTCACCTCCCAAGTATGGTCGCTTAGCAGCTTTACACCTGCAATATGTTCATAGGGCGCGGTGCGGCCCCACTCTTTAGGTCTCACCATACTGAGAACCAACTTTCCGTCTCTTTTTCGGTAGAGTTGGTATTCGTGACCGATGATAGGGTCGAAGCCCATCTCCGCACCGTAAATAAGTGCGGAGACCTGTTTGCGTTTCTCGATCCTTTCCACTTGCTGTGCCAAGAGATTGATCTGCTCCCTGATCTGATCGAGTTGCAGTTCGGTCTGTTCGGTCATGGCTGAGAGGGCATTGGCCTTGATCCGGCCCACATCTTCCGGTCTGATTACCACACCGCCTATGGTATGAGGGTAGGCAAGCGTTCCAGGTGTCTCGGTCACCTTGTCCTTGTCGATCGGGTTGTGGTTCATTGTGTCAGCTTTTGCCGGAAGGGTATGGGGAATTAACAGCGCAGTCGCGTTACTGTTCCGCAGAGCTACTCAATTGGTGCCAAGCGTTGCAGGTCTGATCCTTTCCGCACGAACACCGCTGGCGATCCGAGCGGTGCGCGTACCTCGTTGATCCTCCCACCCATGAACACCGTACCGTAGAACAGATGGATCCAGTCCCCTTCAGGGAAATAACCGCTTACAACCTCTTGGCCGCGCGTGGTCACTGGCAGCACCAGCAGGTCATCGCCCACCACGAACTGGTGTTGTGTGTCAAGACATTCTGGGTCGTCCGGGCAGACCAGCCAAGGGTGTCGAACTACGGGGACACCCGTTTCTACAGCCTCTTCGACCAACTTTCTGAGATACGGCTCCAAGTGCTTGTGGATCTTCGCGAAGCGAGCAAAGAACCGCTGCGTCTCATCATCCGTGTAGTATTGTATCATGTCGTTCGGCAGCAGCCCTTCATGGGTGCGAAAAACGGGCGTGAACGCTTCGAACTCGATCCAGCGGAAAAGCAGTTCCTTGTCGCGGAGATACTTCTTGAAAATGGGATAGTTGATAGCTGTATAACCTCCTATATCGCTGTGATTTAGTTGAATACCGCTTAAGCCCGAGGAAATCATCGCGTTGATGGCAGAGGGAAGGCCGTCATGCTCCTGAAAGCTCACCATCTGATCTCCGGCCCAGAAAAGGGCGCTGATGCCAGCGGAGCCGGTCCACCCGCTACGGCTGAAGAATGCGATGTCCCCTTCGCGGCCAGCTTCGCGGATGGCCTCGCGGTTCACCAGTGCCCAGTCTGCCGCATAGCGGTTGTGGTAGTCCTTGGGATCGATGCCTGAATGCAGAAGGGCATCGAAGGGCAGCCACTCGGCAAAATCTGCCATCCAGCCGCTGAGACTGTTGCCGATCATGTTCCTCTTGATGATATCCTTAATCCAGGTTCGGGCATCTGGGTTGGTGAGGTCGAGCATGTAGCCTTTGAAGCCCCCGAATGGGATGAGGTAAGGCAAACCGTTCCTGCGATGCACAATCAGTTTTTTGCTAACGGCCTCATCGGTCATAACTGTCCCTTCCAGCAGAAATGGATTGATGTAGCCCAGCACGCGCACCCCCTGCTCTTCCATCTCCTTGCAGAAACGGCTGAAGTCGGGGTAGCTGAGGGAGTCGGGGCACCACTCCCAGTGCAGCCGCGAGCCGATGCTGGTCTTCTTCTTGCCCACCCAGTCCTGTATCCAGATGGCCGTGACGGGATTGCCGTGGGCCTTTGCTTCCTTCACGCGCTGACGCACGAGGTCCGCACCGCCTTGAATACCGAGTATCGTGCCATAGGCCCAGTCGGGCAGTGAGGGCATGCGGCCCAGATGTGCGGTGACTTTTGTGAGCAGCTCCTTAGGCGAATCGGCCTTCCAGACCCGCAGAATCAGTCGGTTGTCGTGAACCTTGAAGCTTACGTGGCCCGGGCGGCTCAGGTCGATCTCGCTGAAGCAGTCGTTCTCGATCAGATAGGCCGTGTTGTCCGTCCCAAGTATGAGCGGAATTGGCAGATAAGTGCTGAACTCATGGCCGCCCGCACCTGCGAGATTGGCCAGTCCGGTCACAGGTCGGTCGCCCCGCCCGATGCCGTTCTCTTCAACAAGAAAAGGGATTTTTCTGCCCGAAAGCTCCACATGGCTGAACTGCTCCCCGCCACCGAACCAGCGGACAGCCCTATCCGTCTCCAACACCAATTCGGTGACCGTTCTCTGCCTGTCGCTGGCAGTGATGGTGACCACCAACGCCCCGTTGTCCTCGATCACATCCCAATTGGCCGTTAAACTGTTCTTGACAGGTGAAGCGATTATCTCCCGCACTTTGTACGACCCCAGTTTCCCTTCATAGGAAAAGGTCAAGTCTGGAAAATGAAGCGTTGAATTGTTGATCAGCGCCACATCGTCTTGAAGGATGCTGACGCGATCGCCACCGGCCAAGATGCGCACATCCTGAGCGTTAGCGACCGTTGCGCAGAAAAACAAAAGAAGCGGGATTACCCGCAAGAAGACAGAATTGAGCATGCCCAAAGGTCAGGTTTTCTGACCTTCGGGCTCCACAGTCAACTGAGACTGATAACTGTTTGGCTTGAAAAACAGGTTACTGAACGATGACCTTCCTTGTAATCACGGTACTTCCGTTAATGGGCAGCAGACGTAGGATGTACATGCCGGGCGCCACGCCATGTATGTCCACATTGAGGCGGTCGCGGTCGAGTATGGTCTCCGAGCGCACTGTGCGGCCGTCCAAGGTCATCAGCTCGGCTGTGATGAACCCTTGCTGCGGCATTTCTACCGTGAACATGCCATGTGCGGGTTGTGGGTAGATGCGTACATCTGTTTCGCTTGCATCGGCAATGGAGGTTGGGGCAACAATAGGTGGGATGGAACTCCAAGTGAAATTCTTGGGATTGCCGATGCTGTCGAATGAAAGTTCCGCAACAGCCAGTTTGGTCTCTTTCGCCAACCAACTGTAGCTGGTCGATTCGCCTGGGCCGGTAAAATCCTCCTGCAATGCCCATTGGCTGAAAGAGAAGAGTTTTATCCAAACGGAATCCACGGTAAAATCTGTGGACTTCACACGCAAGCATTCGTACGTGCCGACCGGAGTGGTGATCTGCCCGTAACCGTCCGTTGTGTCGAACACATGGCCGTAATGCCGCAACCGTACACTGTGAACCAATGGGATTCCATGGTCGGTGGTAATCACTTCAAAGTAATACTCATGGTCGCCAGTGCTCTCATACGTCCTCGGAAACTCATGAACAGTGAGTGCAGGATTGAAAACAGAGACAATGTTCCCACCGTTCTGGAGCAGGTCACCAGCGGCACCTGTTGAGATCATCTCCGTGCTGTTGACATCAAAGAACAGATAGGTCGAATTATCATTGGTCATGGCCAGGTTGCTGCCTTGAAACTGAGCGGCATGAGGGGTGCTTGGCACCGAAACTACGCTGGTGGTGACGGTCTCATGTTGAACGGGTGCCGGAAACGTCCATTGTTGCCCAGCCCCGGCCGGCCCCGGGCCATAGACGGTCATGGTATCGCGATAGCGGATGATCTGGTCACCGATTACAGGCAGGTCGTTGAATTCGTACGTGATCTGCGCTTCAGTAGCCTGAGCAGCGATCATTCCGATGGCAAACAGGTAGATTTTCCTCAAGGGTAAATGGTTTGGGTTAGGTCTGCAATATCGGATTTTAATGTTGGTTTCATGTTGCGTATTGCATGCGAACTTCGGCCCATGCAGTTGTCCACCCTCGACTGGTCCATCGTTGCGGCCTTTTTTCTCGTTTCATTGATAATTGGCATTGTGGTCTCGCGCAAGGCGGGGGGCAGTGCTGCGGAGTTTTTCCTTTCGGGACGCAATATGCCTTGGTGGCTATTGGGGGTCAGCATGGTGGCGACTACTTTCAGTGCCGACACGCCCAATCTGGTCACCGACATCGTTCGCAAGAACGGTGTTTCAGGCAACTGGGTATGGTGGGCATTCCTGCTCACAGGCATGCTCACAGTGTTCGTCTATGCAAGGCTTTGGAGACGGTCGGGTGTCCTCACCGATCTCGAGTTCTACGAGCTGCGCTATGGAGGGCGAGGTGCTGCATTTCTGCGAGGATTCCGCGCGCTCTATCTCGGTGTGTTCTTCAATGTGATGATCATGGCCACGGTGTGTCTCGCGGCCATCAAGATCGGAGGGGTGCTGCTGGGCATCAGTCCGGTGCAAACGCTGGTCATCGCTGGCACGGTCACGGTCATTTACAGCTCTCTGGGAGGGTTGCGTGGCGTGCTCATCACCGATTTTTTCCAGTTCATTCTCGCCATGGTGGGCACGGTATGGGCTGCGTATGCCCTGCTCGATCTGCCACAGGTGGGTGGTCTCGATGCGCTTTTGGCGAGACCAGAGGTGCAGCGGCTCACCCCGATGTTCCCCGATCCCTCCGACCTCGATGTGTTCATCCCGTTGATGGTCATTCCGCTGGCGGTGCAGTGGTGGAGCGTGTGGTATCCCGGTGCAGAGCCGGGAGGCGGTGGCTACATCGCGCAGCGGATGCTTGCAGCCAAGGATGAGCACCATGCGGTGGGTGCCACGCTGTTCTTCAATGTGGCGCACTACGCCCTCCGTCCATGGCCGTGGATCATCATCGCGCTCTGCTCAGTGGTCGTCTTTCCCGACTTGGAAAGCATTGCCAAGGCTTTCCCGCTCATAGATGCGAGCAAGGTGAATGATGACCTTGCTTATCCCGCCATGCTCACCTTTCTACCCTCCGGACTGCTCGGTCTGGTCATCGCATCGCTCATCGCGGCCTTCATGAGCACCATCTCCACGCACCTTAACTGGGGTAGTAGTTACGTGGTCAACGACTTCTATCAGCGGTTCATCAGACCTGATGCCACCGAGCGGCAGTTGGTCCTGGTGGGCCGCGTCAGCACGGTGCTGCTGATGGTGATGGCCGCCTTGCTGGCATTGATGCTCACCAATGCGCTGCAGGCCTTCAACATCCTGTTGCAGGTAGGGGCGGGCACCGGACTCATTTTCATCCTGCGATGGTTCTGGCCGCGCATCAATGCATGGACGGAGATCAGTGGCATGGTCATCTCCTTCTTTGTGGCCATTTTTCTCGAGATCATCAATCCGAGAATGGGACTTATTGAACTCGCATCGCACTGGAACCTTGTCGTGGGTGTGATGGTTACCACCTTCGGCTGGTTGGCCGTTACCCTCCTCACGCCTCCAGAGAGCAGCGATGTGCTGCGGAGGTTCAGTGAGACTGTGCGGCCCACCATAGGCTGGAGTGGTCATGGCAATAAGGCAGGGCAGGGGAGTGGGCGTTTCCAGCTACAGCTCCTGTGCATGGTCATCGGCTGCTTTGCTGTGTATGCGGCACTGTTTGCCACCGGTTCTGTCATTTATGGCAATACGCTGGCTGCACTTGCATTCGGGGCATTGTCCGCGGTTTGTTTCAGTGGGATGGCCTTTCTGTGGCGCAAGGCAGCATAGCATTTTCCCTGTAAACAAAGAATCCTTATGTAGCCTGCGGTTTCAACCGCAGGTCAGTAGGTCGAGACGTTGTCAGGGAAACCGTTTCAACGGTTTTCCGATCTTAGTTTCGATTGTTTACCGGTCACTTAAAATGATTTGAGGGAAAGAGGCGGACACGCATGAACAAGAATCCCCGCCAGACCAAGACCTGACGGGGATTTTATGTTGAGCAAAGAAGAATATCAGAGCTTTTTACCGATGCCGAACACTTTGAACTCTACGCACCAGCTGTCGAGCTCGCGCTGGTTGTACATAAAGATCTGCACCTTCACTTTCTTGCCTTTCTTGTTCTCGCTGAAAATGGCCTTTTTGTACTCGGTGTCCTCCAAGTAGATATCGTTGGTCTTGTCCTTTTCCACAAACACCCAATCCTCGCCAAGGCAGTCGGCAGCGAGTTTTTTCAGGCGGTCGTACTCATCCTGTAGCGTTTCTGAGTAGAAGCGGGTCTTGGCAGTGTAGGCCACTACTTCAGGGTACCACTCATCGGCTGTGATGTAGGTCTTGATGCCGTCCTTGATGGTAACGTTTGAAATCTGGTAGGGCTTGGAGATGCCGCGGATCTCGAAGGTGGTCTCCTCGCCTCTGATAGTGCTGAAATACTCCTGCGCTGCGTCAACGATGGCTTTAAGGTTGTCGCATTCCCCATCCTGGGCGGCAGCGGTAACTGGGCTGAGCAAAGACGCCAGACCGATAGCGTTCAAAAGCAGATATTTTCTCATGGTAATGGTTCAGTTTGATGCGGTGAAATTAGAAAATGACACGAACTACCTCACATTAAGTGTTCTCGCGCTCGCTCACTTCTTTCTTAGCAATACATTCAGACGGTCGGCAGCCTTTTTGAAACCGGGAGCCAGTTGCAAAGCGTACGAGTATTCTCTCTTAGCAGCACCAGGGTCGCCCAATGCCTCATAGCAAAGACCACGCATGTAGATGGCCTCATGATAGCCGGGGTCTACACGCGTGGCCGCCAGAAAGTGGTTCAATGCCTCCTCGGCATCATCTAATTCTATCAGGTGAATGTAGCCGATGTTGTAAAGAGCGTTGCGGTGTGTACTGTCGATGGCGAGCAGTCGGTCATAGGTTTCCAGTGCATCCTCTGTGCGTCCGCTTCCCTGCTGTGCGAGACCTAAAGCATAAATGGCCTCGGTGGCCTGTGGGTTGATGTCGAGTGCATTCTTGAAAAAAGATTCGGCCAAAGGGTTCTTTTTGCCCCAATGCAAAAGTCCCATACTCATTTGCACATCAAAGTTATCGGGATTCTGCTCCGCTGCCAGCATATAGTTCTCCAAAGCGCGGTTCGTATCGCCCACTTCTCTGTAATTCAGTGCTTTGATGAGGAAGGGACGATCGTCCTGCGGGTCAATGCGCAGCATGTCGTTGGCATGGACGATGCTTTCCTCATGGCGCTTCACATACAGTTTGAATTGCGCAAGTCTATAGAGTGCCTCCGTATTCTGTGGGTCGAGCTTCTGGGCCTTCTCCAATGCTCTAAGGCATCTTTTCGGCTCGTTTCTCTGAAAAAAGATGTCGGATATGGTCACATAATAGGCCGATCTTGTGCTGTCCATCAGGATTGCGCGGCCTACATCGGAGAGCGCATAGTCGATGTCGCCCATCTGTACCAGCAACTTCGCCCGCTCGTTGAACAGGTCTGGGTTGGACGGAGAACGGTCAATGAGTTTCGAGATGCTGTCGAGCGCACGCATCTCAGGCGTGTCAAGAATGTTCTCGGCCTGTATGTCAGAGGTTGTCTCTGTCGGGCTGCCGCCACAGCCAATGACCGATGCGGCAGCAAGTGCAAGGAAAACAGCATGGAGATGATGTCTCATCACTCCGCCTCAACCGGTGTACCGACCTCCGAGTAGTGTTCTTTGATCTTTTTCTCTAATTCCTCCATCAGGTCGGGGTTGTCGAGCAGCAGGTCTTTCACCGCATCGCGACCCTGCCCCAGCTTGGTGTCCTGATAGCTGAACCATGAGCCGCTCTTCTTGATGATGCCAGCCTCTGAGCCCATGTCGATGATCTCGCCCACTTTGCTGATACCCGATCCGTACATGATGTCGAACTCTGCTTTACGGAAGGGTGGTGCCACCTTGTTTTTCACCACTTTTACCTTCACTCGGTTGCCCGTCACATCATCCGCGCTCTTGATCTGCGTTGACCTTCTGATGTCGATTCGTATGCTGGCGTAGAATTTCAGGGCGTTACCCCCAGTTGTTGTTTCCGGGTTGCCGAACATCACACCGATCTTCTCACGCAGTTGGTTGATGAAGATGCACACAGTACCGGTCTTGCTGATGGTACCCGTGAGTTTCCGCAGCGCCTGCGACATGAGCCGGGCATGCAGTCCTACTTTACTGTCGCCCATCTCGCCCTCGATCTCGCTGCGTGGGGTCAGTGCAGCCACCGAGTCGATCACGATGATGTCGATGGCACCTGAGCGCACGAGGTTGTCCACGATCTCAAGTGCCTGCTCACCGTTGTCGGGCTGTGAGATGAGGAGGTTATCAATGTCAACACCCAGTTTCTCGGCATAGAAGCGGTCGAATGCGTGCTCGGCATCAATGAATGCAGCTATACCTCCCTGCTTCTGTGCCTCGGCTATAGCGTGGATGGCGAGGGTGGTCTTACCGCTCGATTCCGGACCATAGATCTCGATGATGCGTCCGCGAGGGAAACCTCCTACCCCGAGGGCCAGATCTACTCCCAGCGAACCTGTGGGAATGGCCTCCACATCCTCCACCTTGCTGTCGCCCATGCGCATGATCGCACCCTTGCCATGGGTCTTCTCCAGCTTGTCCATGGCCATTTGGAGGGCCTTCAGCTTCTCAGTTTTCACATCCTTTGACATCGTTTCTTTTGTTTTTCAGCCCTCACCCAACACTTCGAGTATCTGGGCCGTATGGTCTTTTGTTTTCACTTTGGTGATGACCGCTTCAATCAGGCCATCCGCACCGATGACAAATGTAGTACGATGGATCCCGTCATACTCCTTGCCCATGAACTTCTTCGGTCCCCAAACCCCGAATGCCTTGATCAGGCTCAGATCCGTGTCGGCAATGAGGGTGAATGGAAGATCATGTTTCTCAATGAACTTGGAGTGCAGTTTCTCGCTGTCGGCAGACACGCCTATCACCTCAAATCCCCGCTTCTGCAATTCTGCGTGGCTGTCGCGCAGGTCGCATGCCTGCACAGTGCAGCCAGGGGTCATATCTTTCGGATAGAAGTAGAGAATGATGCGCCTGCCGCTGAGGCTTGCGCTGCTGAATGCGTTGCCGTTCTGGTCTATCCCTTTGATTTCTGGTGCGTTGTCGCCTTTGGTGAGTGTGGTCATATTGGATGTGTTTTGATGTGAGTTGGAACAAACATCAGCATTGGGGCATTGTTCTGAATTGTTGACGGAACGAATCGTGATTTGCAGAATGAAACTTTCCCTGATTCGGCACGATTTGGCAGACGCTGTGCAAGGATCGGTTGCATACGTGCAAAGTTAGCCGATTTGGAAACTGTTGGTGCAGACGGAATCGAAAGCGTAGGCCCGCTTCACGCAGTGGGCCTTCCCTATCTTGGCAAGCTGCGGCAGACTTTGCGCAAGGCACGGTGACCGAAATGATTTAACTTTGCATCTGCAACGTCATAAGACCATGACAGAGATAATCTTCCACGTATCTGAGGCCCCAGAGGGCGGCTATACCGCCAAGGCTGTGGGCCAGAGCATCTTCACCGAGGCCGACTCATTGGATGAATTGAAGGACATGATTCGTGATGCGGTGCAATGTCACTTCGAGGATGATGACATACCCAAGGTGGTGCGCATCATTCTCACCAGGGAGGAGCTGTTCCCGATGGCGGCGTGAGAACGCCCCGCGACATTTCAGCGCAGGAACTCATCCGCGCCCTTGGCACACTCGGTTACGAGGTCACACGGCAGACGGGTAGCCACATCCGTCTTACTACCGAGCAGAACGGCCGCCACAGCATCACCGTCCCGAACCACGACCCTTTGCGCATCGGCACCTTCTCCTCCATCATCGGTGATGTGGGCAGTCACTTCGGAAAATCGAAGCAGGAGATGATGAAGGAGCTGTTCGGTCAGTAACGAAGGTGTCTCTCAGACCGACTCGAAGGCGTAGGGCCGCTCCGTGCGGTGGGCCTTCCCTATCCCAGCATGCTGCGGCAGACGCTGTGCAAGGATGGGTTGCACACTTGCGAAGATGCCCGATTCGGAAGCTGTCGTGAACAGATGGGAGGATACCGCAAGTGGGGGATTGTCCATCCTCGGTGTATGCATATCGTGGGAACTATTCAGAATATGATACGCTCTGGTTCATTACGGAAATCAGAAAGTAAAGGACCATTAGTCCATACTTTGGCTGAAAAGGAGATTCTACTTAGCCGCATCTCAATCAGTGCTTTTTCAACTGCACCTATTTCTGTGTGTGTAAAGACAGCTCCTTTAATTCCATCAATCATCTCAAGCAGTTGCCATAAGATTCTCCGTTCACTCAGCATCTCCCCCTTTATTTCATACAACTCCTTCAGCCTAGTCACTAACATAGCAATAATGGCCATCATACCCATAACTATAAACATGGCATAAATAGGGGAAAATACATCATCCGAAGCAATAAAATTTACGGCTCCAAATTCATTTCTTATGAAGAATATGAATAATGCTGCAAAAATAACAACTCCACTTGTTAATAATTGAAGAATTGAGGTTCTAATTTTTATGAACTTGGCGCGATACTCGGAATGTTTTTCCGAAGTCTTCTCAGCCAATTCGATAAGACCCAGCAAATCTTCAATAGCACTGCTGTGGTGATAATTTGATTTCATGATTTATCGAGCTTAATTATTTCATTGATGAAATTCTTGTACATGCCCTGCTGAACTTCAAATCCATCTAAATTCGATTGTATCACTTCGGTGTTCCATCGGAAATTAGTTGCTAAACAGCAGATCGGTAGCGTGATGATTTTTATGTGCTGCTCCCCTACAAAGCTAATCAAACCACGAATGATGTCAGAAAATCCTGAATTACCATACCTACTGTAATAAGTGTGGGCATCATCGATTTCTGAAAAATATAAATCAACTTTGTTCACTGCTATAACTATCCATTTAGGTCCTCTACCATTAGCCGTAGATTGCTTGATATTATTAGCAATATCCGAAAATTCCTGTAGCTCTAATCTTAAATTGTGTTGCTTTAGTTTTTCAACTGTATCAATTCCTATATTATTAATCAAATTATTCCTCGCAACGCTACTTCTCTCATCAGTGTAACCATAATCAACCACAAAAATCACTCCTTCCAGATTGTCATGAGTATGAAAAACCTCATTTAATCCACGCTCCCTCTCTCTTGATGATTGTCCAGGTATGACTCGGATTATTTTACTCCATTTAGCAAACCGCACAGTATCCGTTTCGACATCATCTGATACACCAGGAACATCATATTTAATGGTTACTTTGCCGTTTATTTGACTGCAAAGAATAGACTTTCCAACGGAAGGTCTGCCTAAAACGACAACATTAGTCTCTCCAAGATTAAACCTGGTAAGTATTTTCTTCCATACAAAATTAAGTGTGTACCTGTGAGAGTACACTTTGAAAGGAATTCTTATTAAATCAGGTATCATATCACTCCACAACTCCTCTTTCATGAACTACATTTTTATTTGGACTCAGTAGGTTTCGCTGACGAAAGGTAGTTGAGATACTCGCTGGGTTCAAGAGCCGCTGCGAATTTCAGACAAAAATGCGGTTGGGTAGTTGGGAATATTAAGCCGCCATTGTCAGCCCTCAAAACCCATACCCCCCTTCTTTCCGCATATACCCTGTGATGTCTCTGCGGAGCTGCTTGGGGTTGATGCTGTAGGATTTGAGGATGCGGCCCACGAGGAAGCGCATCATGCTGCGCTCGAAGCCTGTGGTGTAGGCCGTGATGAGGTCGAGGGCGTTCTTGCGGGTGCGCTCCAAAGCTTCGTAGAGATAGACCTGCAGCATCTTGCGCTGGATGTCGAGCTTGGCGGGGTCGGTGCCCATGGTTTCGAGCTTGCGCACCTTGAGATAGGCCGAGTCGCACACGTAGGCATCGGCCAGGATGTCGGCCAGGTTCATCACCATCTCCTGCTCATCCACCATGGCCTTGCCCAGCTTCTTGCCTGCTGCGCCTGAGAGGAACATGAAGGTGTCCTTAAGGGCCTGTACGATGCGCGCCTCCTCCTTCGACAGTGGGGACGAGGGACGGGGGACGGGGGGCGATAGGCGTGGGATGAGGGCCGCGATGAGCCTGCGCTGCACGTTCTTCCCCTCGCCCACGAGGTCGATCTCCTTGGTCTTGATAGCCCGCTTGGTGAGCTCGGCCACGCTGAGTAAGCGGTTGATCTCGTTGGTGCCCTCATAGATGCGGGTGATGCGCGCATCGCGGTAGGCCATCTCGATGCCCGTCTCGGCTGAGTAGCCCATGCCACCGTAGATCTGAAGCACCTCATCAATGGTGAAGTCGGCATTCTCCGAGCCTTTCACCTTGAGGATGGCACACTCGATGGCATACTCGCGGATGGATTCCAACTTGGATTCCTGAACGGATTTTCCTGCCCTCTTCAGTTCCTCGGCCTTGAGGTCGATGTTGCGACCCACGCGCCAGATGCCGGCATCCACGCAGAACACGCGGCTGGCCATCTCGCCCAGCTTGTGCTGCATGGCCCCAAACTCGATGATGGGCGTTTCAAACTGCTTGCGCTCCGTGGCATAGGCCACCGCCTTGTCGATGCCGAACTTGCAGCCTCCGTTGGTGCCCGCAGCCAGCTTTATGCGGCCTGTGTTGAGGATGTTGAGCGCCATCAGGAAGCCCTCCCCGCGCTTACCGAGCATGTTGTCCAAAGGAATGGGGCAGTCGTTGAAGAACACCTGCACGGTGCTGCTGCCCTTGATGCCGAGCTTCTTTTCTTCGGCCCCGATGGTGACGCCCCCGAACGCCTTCTCCACGATGAAGGCCGTAAGGTTCTTGTCGTCCTCCACCTTGGCGAAGACGATGAAGATGTCTGCAAAGCCCCCGTTGGTGATCCACATCTTCTGGCCGTTCATGATCCAGTGCGTGCCTTCCGGATTGAGCTTCACCTGCGTTTTGCCGCTGTTGGCATCGCTGCCCGCTGTGGGTTCGGTGAGGCAGTAGCTGGCCTTGAGCTGCCCCGATGCCACGCCCGGCAGGTACTTGGCCTGCTGTTCGGGTGTGCCGTAATAGACGATGGGCAGCGACCCGATGCTGGTCTGCGCCCCGATGGTGGTGGCGAAGCTGAACCCCAGTGCTATCTGCTCACCAAACACCAGACCCGTGTTGAAATCGAGGTCCATGCCCCCAAACTCCTCCGCGATGCTCACCCCGCAGAAGCCCAGCTCGGCCGATTTTTCCAAGAGGGCCACGATCTCATCGCGGTCCTTGTCGGCCTCCAGCTCCTTGCCGCGCTTCTGCATCGGCTCCTGTATCTCCTTGATGCAGAATTCGCGCACCATGGAGGCGATCATGCGCTGCTCCTCTGTGAACTCCTCGTTGATGAAAATGTCCTTTGGATTTCCCTGTCCGATAAGGAATGAACCGCCTTTCAGTGTCATGATTGTTGATTTTGGAGGGCGAAAATAGGGAAAAGGAATGCGTGCATTCTAATTGAAATGTTCATCTGCTTTGATTTTTGGGAAAAGGCAAGGGCGAAAGACCCATTCGTCCCTCGCCCTTGCCTTTTCCCAGCTATGTCAAACTTCCAAAGTTTTTCGAAGCTCACATTACGACACCGCAGCCAGCAGCGCATCCAGCTCCTCCTCACTCAAGTTGTCCAGTTCGCTTTCGAGGCTCACCTCGCCTATCTCTGGAAGTTTGTTGGTGATAACGTTGGCCAGTTGCGGCACCGTTGGGCCTGAAAGCAGTTCCATGGTGCTTATCTCCACACCTGTGCGGCCATTGATGCCACGCTCCAGCTCTACGGCCATCAGTGAGTCGATGCCGAGGAAGTTGATGCCGCGGTTCATGTCGATGTTCTCGATGGGGATGCGGAGCACCTGCGCAATCTCGCCTGCCACGATCTGTTCGATGTACTGCTGACGGCCCGCCTGATCGAGCACCGTCAGTTCGCCAAGGAACTGCTGCACTTTCTCGCTGATGGCGTTGTCCACCGGCTGGCTATCTATCATGGTGCGGAACAGCGACCGCGATGCCCCCGTGGGGTTGCCCGCAGCCCATTTGCGCCAGTTGATGTCGAACAGACCGACCTGCGGTTTGCCGCTGGCGATGATAAGTTCCAATGATTCCAACGCCATCGCGGTACTGAAACCCTTGATGCCCGCACCTTCGAGCAGATGGCCCACATCGCTGTTGCGTGCCACTACGCCTACTTGGGCAAGTACGCCCAGATTGACGGTCGTAGCTGCAAGTCCCTGACTCCGCCTCCAATGCGCAAAGCCATCGAGGAAGCTGTTGGCCGCCACATAGTTCGCCTGTCCGGCATTGCCGATCACAGACGAGATGGACGAGAAGCTGAGGAAGAAATCGAGGGTGATGCCTTCCGTGGCCACATGCAAATTGAGCGCACCTTTCACCTTGGGTTGCAACACACGGTCGAAACGGGTGCGGTCCATGGTGTTGAGGAAACCATCATCGAGTACCATCGCCCCGTGGAAGATGCCACGGAGTTGGGGCATTTCGGCCTTCACCTTCGCGATGATGGATGCTACTTGCGCGGCATCGGTCATGTCGGTGGCAGGGGCGAATACCTTGGTGCCATTGGCTTCCATGGTCGCTACTGCTGCCTTCGCCTCATCGCTCTTGATGCCGCTACGGCTCAACAGCACGAGTTGCTTCACCTGTTTCTCGCCCAACCATTTGGCTATTTCCAGTCCGAATCCGGCCGTGCCACCAGTGATGAGGTACGTGCCTTCGGGGTTGATGGTGGTGTGCATGATCACTTCATCCACATCCACCGTGCAATTGCTGTAGCTGATGACCACCTTGCCGGTGTGCTGGCTTCTGCGCACATAATCGTAGGCATCGATTGCCTCATCGGCCTTGAACACCTTCACGGGCATCGCTTGGAAGAACCCTTCCTCGAAGCCCTGATAGATGGTATCGAGCAGACTGCGTGAAAGCTCATAGCGCTCGCGCAGAATACGGTCGATGTCGATGTGTGCGAAGGTGATATTGCGGTTGAACACGCTCATAGGAAGGGCGGTGTTCTGCGCGATGTCGCGCTTACCGATCTCGATGAAACGCCCATAAGGCGCCAACAGACGGAAACTCTGATACAGCCCCTCGCCCGCAATGGCGTTCAGCACCACGTCCACGCCATAGCCTTTGGTGATGGTGAGGATGTCCTCGGTGAAACTCAGGTCACGGCTGTTGAAGATGTACTTCACGCCCTGCTTGCGCAAGAATTCACGTTTGTCTTCGGTGCCTGCCGTGGCAAACACCTCCGCGCCCTTCCAACGTGCCACCTGAATAGCAGCCTGACCGACCGCACCAGCGGCATTGTGGATAAGCACCTTGTCGCCTGGCTTGATCTGCGCCACATTCACCAGTCCGTGGATGGTGGTCATGTACGGGATCATCACAGGTGCTTCCTCAAACTTGAGGGTCGATGGTTTCTTCACCCAGTAGGTCGGTTTCACGGTCACATAACTGCTGAAACAACCGTCTGGCGTGGCGACCACCACTTCATCGCCCACTTTGTGTTCCGTCACAGCACTGCCAATGGCCGTCACCACTCCGCTGCATTCCATGCCGAACGCATTGCCGAAGAAGGTGCCATCGAGCACGTCCTGACTGATTTGGCCCAACACTTTGAGCAGGTCTTTGAAGTTGATGGACGATGAATGCACCCGTACTTGAATCTCGTCCGCCTTGGGCGCACGTTTCTCCGTACGGATATGATGCAGGTCCTCGATGCGGCCAGAGTTGCCGAACATCAGTTCCACCGATTCATCGGTAGAAATGGCCACTTTGGGCTTCTCAGCCGATTCGTCCACCACATGGGCGCGGACAAGCTGCTTCAGGTAGCGCTGACCGTTGCGGTAGGCTACTTCGCTGTCCTTGGCATTGCCAAGCACTTCCTCTGCCCAACCGCTCAGTTGTTTCTCACCCGAAGTGATGTCGAACAGCCGCGTGTTTATCCATGGATACTCGTTGGAAATGAGCTGCGCAAAGCCCCACAGCGCATTGCTGCCGAGGTCAGTGACCTTTTCATCGCCCGTAATGGCCTGTGCATTGAAGCTCACCAATGAGAGATTGAAATTGCGGTCGCGGGCCTTGTCAGACAGTGCATTTGCCAAAAGAACGGCAGGCATAGTAGTATCGAGAACCGTTTCTACCGTGGGGTTTTCCTTTCCGTTAGACACATAAATAAGCTGCGTCACATTCCTGCTCAGCACCTCATCGGTCAGTTTCGCAAAATCATCTTTGCTCTGGAGATCCATCGCCCAGCCATTTACGCTATGAACGAATTTCTCGCCCTGCGAAACGGCATAGACCGTGGCACCCGCATCGAACAGTGACTTCTGCAACGCCTCTGTGCTCGCATCCCATTTCTCGGAAATGAGAAGAATGTCACTGGCCTTCTCCTCAGAAACAGGAGCCTCTGCGGCATCCCACTGTGGCTCATAGAACCATTCGGCCTTCACGGTTTCTTCCTCAGCAGCCTTGTTGCTGATGGCGCGGCAGGTCAAATCGGTCAGTTTGGCCATCACTTCCCCGTTCTCATTGAAGAAAACAAGGTCGCCTTTGATGGTCACACCCGTGCAGTCGGTGATGGTACCGTGGCACCACACCGCATTGCCCGGACTCTTGTACAACACGAAACGGTCGATGCTCACAGGAACGAACGGGGTCGTATTACGCGGGTCGGCCACCAACGCCACCATGCTCTGGAATGCGCTGTCCAGAATGCTCGGATGCAGGATGTACTGGTCGGTATTGCCTTCCAGATTTTCATGCCCCTGAATGCGGCAAAGCACCTCATCCTGATTGATGAATATCTCTTTCAACCCTTGGAAATAAGGGCCATAATGAAGCCCCATGCCTGTGAGCGTGGTGTAGAGATCCGCAGGAGCAACCTGATTGGCGAAGCCTTTCTTCAACGCGGCCACGTCCACTTTCGGGGCGGTGCGCTGCACGGTATCTTCCAACATGCGGCCCGTGGCGTGAAGTTGCCATCCGGCCGTGTCGCCCTTCTCGCGGCTATACACCTGATAGATCTTCGTGTCGCGGTCGTAGGTCGTGTGCAACATCTGCACCTTCGATGGGTCTGCCACCAGCACCTGATTGAAGCGCAGTTCCTGCAAGGTGCAGGCCGCATCACCAAATTCCTTCTCGTGCAATGCGAGGCCAGCCTCTACGTATGCCGCACCGGGAATCACCACCTTGTTCTCCACCTGATGGTCTTCCAACCAAGGCAGGAAATGATGATTGATCTCCACCTCCCAACTTGGGTCGGGCAGGCGCAGATTGTCGTTCAGGAAAACGTGGCCGGCCGTGCCGAGGCGGTACTCCCGCGAACGGTCCGTCTCGTTCCAATACACCTCTTTCTGCCAAGGATAGCTCGGCAGTTTGATGAAATTGGCCTTCGGGGCAAGTACATTCCAATTGGGCGTGTAACCGATGATGAACAGTTGCGAAAGCGCATCCATCATGGTTGGCATCTCAGGCTCTCCGCGCTTCAGCGAACTGATGGCGTTGCCCTGCGTCTGCGCTGCACTAAGGCATTCATTGATGCTCGTTTTGGTGACAGGATGCGGCCCAACTTCAACGAAATTCGTGTAGCCATCGGCAATGATGCTGGTGATGGCCTTGGCAAAGCGCACGGGCTGACGCACGTTCATCCACCAATATTCGGTTCCGAAATCTGCTCCCAGAACCCTTTCGCCAGTAACGGTTGAATAGAGCGGGATGGTCGGCACGTTGGCTTTCACCGAAGCGAGGCTGGTGAACAGCTCGCCCTTCAGTGGCTCCATCTGGTAGCTGTGGTAGGCTACCTCCACTTTCAACATTTTATTGAAAATGTTGTCCTTGGTAAGTTCTGCTCCGAAGGCCAAAAGCGCGGCTTCTTCGCCTGCCAATGTCACTGCATTGAAACTGTTAATGGCTGCAACAGAAATCTTCGGATTGTTGTTGAGGCGCGTCAACGCATCTTCCTCACCCAGACCGATAGCCAGCATGGTTCCCTGTCCAGCGGTGGTCTGCTGAATGCGGCTTCTGTGATAGCTCACGAGGAGCGCATCTTCTAACGAGAGCGCACCCGATGCGTACGCAGCAGCCACTTCGCCCACACTATGACCCAAAACCGCATCCGCGAAGATGCCCCAATGGTTCCAAAGCGCAGTGAGTCCGGCCTGAATGACGAAGTTGGCGGGCTGCGCCACCTCGGTGCGGGCCATGCGGTTTTCCGCCTCGGGCTTCAGTATCTCTTCCATGATGCTCCATCCAGAGATGGTTCTGAATATGGCATCGCATTCCTTCACCTTGTTGCGGAACACTGGCTCGGACTTCAATAGTTCGTGTCCCATGGCCCACCACTGCGGACCCATTCCTGTGTAGACGAACACGAGCTTGCCTTTCACATCCTCCTGTGCTGTGCCGTTGACCAGACCCGGCAGGAAACCGCCATCTGCCCAGCTGCGCAGCTTGTCTTTCAATTCATCCAAAGAAGAAGCGGTCACGGCCAAACGGCTGTGAAGCGCGCTTCTGCGTTGCGCCAGCGAATAATGGAAATCGTGGATGTTGACGTTGCCGTCCTCCAACGTCTCGGCATAGCGCAAGGCCATTTGTTTCAGCGCTTCTTCGCTCCGAGCCGAAAAAGGATAGAGCCGCTTGGCATCATCCAACAATAATTTATCGGGAGCGAATTCCAGTCTTTTCTGCTCGTAGCCTTCCACCAGGGCGTGGCCGTTTGTTCCGCCATATCCGAACGAGTTCACCGAGGCGAATGCACGTTCCTTGCTAGCAGGCCATTCTTCCACCTGTGTAGGCACTTTCAGACACAGTTCATCGAAGTTTATCTTCGGATTGGCATTATGGAAATGCAGGTTTGGCAGCACCTTGCGCTTGTTCACACTCAATGTGGCCTTGATGAGTCCCGCAACACCTGCACCAGCTTCCAAGTGGCCGATGTTGGTCTTCACAGAACCCACGAAACACTTGTCGTCCGCGCTTCTTCCTTCCGAAAGGGCCTCGTTCAGAGCTGTAGCCTCCACGGGGTCACCCGCCTTGGTGCCAGTGCCGTGTGCTTCCACATAACCCAATTCCGAAGCACTGACGCCCGCCTGTGCATAGACCTTGCGCACCAGCGCGGCCTGCGAAACAGGGTTCGGCACAGTAATGCCGTTGGTCGCTCCGTCCTGATTGGCGCCCGTTGCACGGACTACCGCATAGATGCTGTCGTTGTCGGCAATGGCCTTGCTGAGTGGCTTCAGAATGATGATGCCACCGCCTTCACCGCGAACGTATCCTCGCGCATCCTCATCGAATGCCTTACAGCGGCTGTGGTCGCTCAGGAACTGGCCCTTGCTCATGGTGATGGGATACTCGGGCGTGAGCATCATGCTGACACCTCCCGTGATGGCGAGGTCGCTCTCTCCGCTCCAGATGCTCTGGCAGGCGTAATGCGCAGCCACGAGCGATGATGAACATGCAGTGTCCATGCTCACGCTCGGCCCGCGCAGGTCAAAGGTGTAGCTGATGCGGTTGCTCAACATGACCATCGTGCTGCTGGTGGCGGTGTTCGATGACATGATCTCGCGGTTCAACTGCCCAAGCTGGATGAGCTTGTTGTCCAAGGTGAAACCACCGATGAACACGCCCGTGTTGGAGCCTTTCAGCCGCTCTTCGATGAGGCCTGCGTCCTCAAATGCCTCCCATGTCAGCTCCAATAGAAGCCTTTGCTGTGGATCGAGTACGGCCGCTTCACGTGGAGAAATACCGAAGAACAACGGGTCAAAGGCATCCACACGCGTTTGCAGGAAACCTGCCTGCTTGGCGTGGCTCTTCCCGATGCGCTCCTTGTCGGCATCATAGAATTTACGGAAGTCCCAGCGGTCGGCAGGCACATCGATAATGCCGTCCACGCCTTCGGCCAGTACGTTCCAGAATTGCTCAGGATTGTGCGCCCCGCCAGGGAAGCGGCATCCGATGCCGATGATGGCGATGGGTTCTTTTGTTGTCGGGTTGTTTGTTGTATTGCTCATGGGTGTTTGTTCCAAGTTCAATGTTTAAGGTGGTTATGGTAGGACTCAAATCCTTCGTGGTTCTCGATAGAATTTATCCGACATTTATCCGTCATCCGAATGTTGAAGTCCAATTCATCTAATTGAAAAACAGTGTTTTTACTCAAGGGTTATCCGACATTTTCACTGAAGACGTAACGGGCATTCCTGTTAGCACCTTCCTTTCTGATAAGACCACGCTCTATGAGTTCGGACAGGTCTCTGAGTGCAGTCCTGTCCGTGACCCCGTACTTTTTCACATACTCAGAGGTAAGTATTTCGCCTTTCTCCTTGAAGAACACCAAGGCGTCCAATTGGCGCTCATTCAGCCCTTTCCTGAGAGATTCGGCCTTTTTCAATTCGACTCTGAACCCCGTCTGATCATATTGGAACTCTGGTCTGGGAAGTCCCGCTAACGAACAGCCTTTCATCATCTTGGATACACCTCGTCCCCATGATTCGATGTGCCCACTACGGAAGAACACATTGGCTATGTCAGGATTATGGGGCAATGACGGATGCTCTGAAAGCAGCCTTTCAACTGTCCAATTCTCAGGAAGCTGACCGATGTTCCAAAGGATAAGCCTGTCGGGATAAACCTTGATCTGAATAGGTATCCCGCCAGAGTAGTCTTTGTGGGCAATGGCATTGAGCAGTGCCTCACGAACAACTTCCTTGGGATAATCAAAGCGTTCCTCACGGATAATTCCATCGTAACTTATTTCCGCCTTGAGATATTTTGTGAAAAGCAAATCCATGGTCTGCTCAATCTGCTCGAAGAGGTTCCCATGTATCTCATCCTGATAACGGAGGTCATCATCAGAGGCAAAATGTCCAATCTTGATGTACGCCCCTGTGACAAACCGTTCTGGATCGGGATGGAACATGAGCAATGCCGACCGCTTCAACATGCCGTTCTCCACAAGTCTCAGCTTTTCGAGCAACTGCTGGTCTGAATCCTCCAGCCCTTCCACCTCAATGCGCTGGCTCTTGAGTGCGCGTTTGCGGAAATGGCCGAACGTGTCGGCCTTCAGGTCGCTCACCGAGACCTTCGGCACGGGCACACCGTCCCAGCGGAGGCCGCGTTTGCGCAGCAGGAAATTGTCCAGCGCAACGCCCTTCAGCTCCTGCTTGGTGGTGCCGCTGCGATAATGGTACTGCCCCTTGTAGTTGACAGGGTAGGAATGCGCCCCGACCACTATCTCCAAGAAATCACCCTGTGGTTCACTGTGCAGGTTCACATCCACTATGATGCCCAGGATGTCGCGCACCTTGTTGGGGATCTCCTCCAGCAGACGTTCAGCATCCGCAAGCCCCACCACGTTGCCCGTGTCATCCCTGCCGATGCAAAGCACCCCGCCCTCCGCATTGGCGAAGCCGCATACCCATTTCAGGTATTCGTCACGCCAAGTGGCCTTGAACTCTATATGCTGGGTTTCGGTCATTGTTGGAGATTGGCCTTTTCAGGGATTTTAGATTTTCGGAAGGGTTGTATTCAAGAGTTATTAATCTTTTATCCCGCAAACAAGATGATATGTTTGATTTGTAACGGTATCTCGAAGTAGGTAATGCATCCACGGAAAATTTATTCCGACATAAGTAACCTTATTCTTTAGTGAAATTGCCTTTTCAAGATTCGTTTTCTTAGTCCAGAATAAAAACCGCACGCTGTCTTCCAAGTCAACTGCTAACTGAGGAAGAGGTTGCATAATGATGGGCTGGTTATTCTCATTGCTTTCGGTAAAACCACCATAATTCGATATATATTCAAAGTAGAAATCATCAGCTTCATATATAAAATAACCTCTGCTCATAAATACGGGAAACACGACCTCTCCCTCGCCACGAAAATTTTTTACATTGGATGGAATGTCCATCTGCATAAATTGTCTATACAGTGCTTCTGGGCTGTTGTCATTGAGCAATCCGCAGCCAGTCAATGCAATTATTGCAAGTACTGGATATATACTTTTTATTTTTCCCATGTATCCCTTATATGAAAGTACTGCCAAAAATTACCACCAAAACTTGGTATGTTGATGCCAGATGATTCAAGCGCATTTACAACTATTGGATTGAGTTTTTCTTTCACTGTCTCGCCCCTTGGTGCATCATCGACAAGATTCGTAATTTGAACTCCAGCAACTGAATATATTTTGTCCTGCCATGTTTTAGGCAGTCGGGTGCCGGAATACCACCCTGATTTGTTTGAGATAAAAATTTCTATATCAAATTTACTTTCGGCAACTTCAGTCCAATTGATAGTCACATCATAAGAACCCATAAACCATTCAACCCAAGAGTAATAATTTGGGATTCCAGATCCTTCTCCCGTGAATCGAAATCCCGTTGACTTACCACTTACAGGTTTAGGGCCAAAAGGATTAGGTTTGTCTAAATCTGCGAGAAGGAAATTTCTCTTAACCTCTTGATAACTTACAGAATTTTTCAGGTCAGTGGAATAAGGACTCGCATCATCAAATTCGACTTCAACATCAGAAATCCATTTTGCTCCTTCAAATTCAGTTTTTGTTTCAAAAAACCAACACATATACATAGCTTGCCAATCAGCGGTTAAACGTTGGTCGGATGGGAGTTCAGGTAATCTTACCCCAGAAAGTTTCTCTAAGATTTTTTTGAGCCTGTCATAAGGAGGTGTAAAATCAATTGGTGGAAATAGTGATTTCGAATACTCACTTGCTGGGACAAAATTTGATTTTCTTCTGAGAATCCTAAATAATATGGAGCAACAAATAACTTATCCTCTTCATAGTAATAAGCAATTTCAGGTGGTTCAGAGATTCTTTTCGGATTGTAGGATCTTCCGTGTAACATATACGTTTGGATGCTCTTCTCTGCGGAAGCAATAATGGGCGTGGAATCCGCGTTATGCGTCTCAATAAACACATAATATCTTTTGACATTTTTTGACTGTACTACTGGTTTCCATTGATAGTACAGCCCCAATAGATTCCCCTTACCACCAATTCTTAGCTGCAATTCAGCATTAAAGACTGGTACGAAAGGTTCGTTGAAACTCGGCCTAAGCAGTAGTAAATATCTACAAAGCCAATGATCAATCCGTTTGGTTTTTGGATGCAGAATTGGGGTTATGGAAGGCGGTTTGAAATCCACGTTCTTAGACGGTGGAAAGAATGGAGGAAATTTTATTCTCCTATTAGTGAAGTATTCGTCCAGCTTTTTATTCGAGTTCTCCAAATACTTTGCAGCAAGTTGTTTTGCTGCTTTGTCATCCTTTATAGTACAAGGGAACGCGGGCTCCGATAAAAGTCTATCCCCGTCTATGAATGTCAAATGACCCTGATCGTCAAATGAGAATCGCATATTCCCTACTTTACTATCGGTCATGCCAAACAAGGCATATCCAATAGCTCGTTCATTGCTCTTTAGGTCATTTAAGCCGACTTGTTCATATAGGTTAATGTCCTCCATATTTTTCATTGGAATCCCAATTAAATCGGTGAATCGGATTGTCGGTCGTGAGGCTCAGGCCTGTCGATTATCTCAAATTATCGGCTGATCCAAGAACAACCTCGGGTGCCCCTCTGCGGTGGCCGAACGCTGCTTGAACTGTTGCAATTTCTCCTTGTCGTTGCAGATGATGAAGTAGGCATACTGGTCATCGAGGATGCTCTTGTAGATCTGCTTATAGGGATCGCCATCGTAGGTGCTGAGGAAGGTGACACCCACGCCATGTGCATCGCGGTAATGGAAACACAGGCCCTTCAACATTTTTGAGAAGGTTTTCGGGTCACCAACGCCCAACATCGGACGGAAGAATTTCTCCATCACCCCGCTGGCCTGCACGATCTTGAAAATGCCTTTCGGGTTCTTTATCTCGAACTTGAGCCAATCGCCCCAGTTCATCGCCAGACACGCGGCCTTGACACTGCCATCTGAGTTGAGAATAGCGAATACACGGCTGCTTTTGCTGTAAGCTGTGAGTTTCCGTACGAAGTCGAGGAAGATGTCCACCGTGAGCAGGTGGTAGAACAGGAACTTGTGATGCTTCTCGTGCATCAGCCTGTAGTACTCGCGCAGCTTGGCCTCGTCATCGGTAATGTCCACACAATGGGCGAACTCGCTCTTGCTGCCATAGAAACGGTTCACCTTTGAATAGACGGTGAACGGCAATCGCTCGTAATGCTCGCCATGGAACACCGAACTGCGG
This sequence comes from uncultured Chryseobacterium sp., assembly GCA_964500205.1. GTDB lineage: Bacteria > Bacteroidota > Bacteroidia > UBA10329 > UBA10329 > UBA10329. Next base: position 110,010 of record CAZCNS010000012.1, read on the forward strand.
TGCAACGCCTCTTTGATGCTCTGATTCTCCTTGCCCATGCAGGCAAAGCAGAAATTCACCCCGTTCTTATACACCAGATGGTGCAGGATGGAGAACATCAACGAGAAGATCTTCTTCCTGCGATAGATCTTGTCGCCATTGACAATCTTCTCACTAACGCGGAGAATGTTATAGTAGTAGCCCTTCTCAATGCGCTCGTCACCATAAGGTTGGAAATCGAAGTTATTGGCGTGGATGTAGCCCGCGATGGTGTATTTGCGGCCTAAGCCCGTCTTGTCCTCCTTCTCGGGATGGATGGCCAGCACGATCTCTGCACGGTCGTTCACTGCCAGAATGCTTTCTGGGATGTTGTGGAACCAGCTCTGGAAGCTCATCTTGCCGCCACCCTGCTCGTTCTGATGGTTCTCACTCACAGCGATGACATCCTTGGCCTCGGTGATGAAGAACTCCTTGTCGGCATACAGCCCGAACTCCTTCATTATGCTGCTGATGTGCGGCATGTAGGTGATGTGAAAGGAGAGCAGCACCATGTCCTCCTCGAACACATCCTCGCTTTCCACCTCCGAACGCTCGATGTCAAAACGGAACTTCCCGCCTTCCATCCGGCCATTGCTGATATGGGCATAAGGCCTGCGCTTGGTGAACGCATCTGCGAACTCAGCAGCTTTTGGCTTGGAGATGGTCTTCTCGATGGTGGTGGTCTCTATCATAACTTGTTTGATGGGAGGGTTTGGTATTGTTGCGGACGCTGCTTGGGGCGTTCCGCGGAACGCTCTTCCAATGATTTGTTAAGGCTTTTTCTCGGTGATGCTGCTCCACAGAGATTGTATTATGCTGTCCAGCATATCGTTCGTCATCTTAACTTTTTCCTGGTGTACAAGCTGGATGATGCTGATCATCGGGCCATATACCATGGCGAAAATGACATGCGTAGGCAGGCTCCGAAAACGGAAGTCCTCGCCACCACTGCTCAAGATGTGTGCAATGGGGGATAGGATAATCGCACTCTCGTCCAGATAACTCTCCTTCATGTAGGAGGAATCGGAGTAGCGCTGCAGGAACTCGAATTCCACGCGGTGATGCACGTAGTAGGACGTCAGGGCTCGCACGATGGCGGCAAACTGCCCGTAGATGGTGGTCTCACCTCCGGCAATGCCCGATATGATGATGCCGATGAGCTTCTCGCGCTGCTGGATGAACATCTCCTTGAAGAGATCCTCCTTGGTCTCGAAGTAGCGGTAGAGCGTGCCCATACCCACATTCGCCTCCTTGGCGATCAGGGCGGTGCTGGTGCCCTCGAAGCCATGTTTGGACACCAGTTCCAGCGTAGCCTCCATGATGGCCTGTCGCTTGTCTGATGTAACTGCTGCTGTTGCCATTCTTAACGGAGTGAGCGTTCACTCCGCAAAGGAACGGGTTATTGCACCACGCGGTGGTTGATGTTGGTCAAGGGTGGCTCACGCAGCCCCCCAAACTTCTTTGGCGACTGTTGGAAACACAGGGTGCATTGGCTGCAAAAACCTAAAAATAAACTATTTGTATTTTTGCCTAAGGTGTGCCTCGTGTGGAAAAGTCGCTCCTTTGAGGGGAGGCTCAGTTCCGTAGCACCTTGAATGCTGCTGTGCCTTCCGTCCCTGCAACTTTCAGAGTGTAGATTCCAGCCGGAATGCCCTCAGGACTTACTGTCACGCGTCCATTCTCAGAGCTTATGAGTAGCACACTCCTTCCTGAGATGTCCATCATGACCATATCGAAATTCGAGGTTCCGGTGACCCAAAGAGGCCCTTCTCCACGCGCGAAGGCATCTGATGAGCGCAATTGAAACTTGACCGATTGGGAAGAAGTGCTCGCTATGCCGACCTCGGCAGGCAGTAACCCACGGTTGTACATGTGTGTGAAGATGGGGGAGAAGTGTGCACCATCGAAGAGCAGCGTGTCGGCCTGAAGGAACAGCACAGCCGCCTGTGGCATGGTCATCCCCTGAGAGAAGCTGTAAGCGGCCTGCATCATGATGGCATCGGTGGCCTCTCGTCCTATATCGTTCCAAATCTGCATCAGCGTGGCCGACCAGATGGGAGCGTCCCTGTAAATGTTGTTGTCAAGGTCTTCAGGGTAATGCTTGTCGCTGACGGTGCTACGGCCGTCCCAGAACTCGTTGTGCCCGTCCCAATTGAAAACATCCTCCCAACGGAAAGGGTTGATGGCCCGCGAATAACTTGATGCGAAGTAATCACCGATGGCCTCGTCTAAGGCCCTGCGCTGCGTTCCTACATTGGTGCCCGGTGCGGCACTGTGCATAATCGCGTGGCCATACTCATGGATGATGACATCGGCATCCTCGGCATCGTCCACACCTCCATTGCCAAAGGCCAATGATGGCGGATTCATTCCCGAATTGAACTGCGAGTTGTCAGTTCCGTTAAGTGCATGAGCATCCACTTGCACGGCATAGTTCATCAACTCATCGAAACCGAGGCTCCGGATGTGGTCTCTGAAACGGGTGATATGATAGACCGCATTGCACTCCTCGAATTCGCGTTCTGACCTGGTATGATTGAATATGTTATCAGATGAGACCGTCTCCTCGGTTGTCGGTGCCGAGAAGTCGGTGATTGTAACCGCGCTATTGCGCAGGTGGAAAATGCCATCATCGTAGGTTACTGTAACCTGCACTGGCATCCGTTCCGCGTTCAGTTCCAGGATGTCGGTGTCATCTTGGTCTGCGTATGGAATACCGTAGGTTTCTCCTGCTGATGTGAGTGGGTCCGGATTGAACACCCACATGGTCACAACGCTGTCCTTGGGCTCTGCGGCATAAGTGATGAGGTCATTCTGATAGATGACCCTCACATCGCTGTTAAGGACCATTTCGTAGTACCGGTCAGTGTGCTCCAAAACCTCCAGTCGGATGCAGGGTAGGATTTTTTCCCCGTCCCAGAAATAAGTCTCCTCCAGCGAGTAGTGGTCAAGCAGGCCATTGTCCTTGTGCTGATAATGCACTGCCATACCCGCATGGTACGCGTCATGAGATGGAAAAACAGTCTCCGAGTCCTCGGGCACCTTGACCGTGTGGTCCATAATGCTCAGCACCCTGCCATCATTTCCAACATTGATTTTCACCGTTCCCCTGAAAACCTTTCTGTCCTGAAAAGTCTGTGCAAACTGGTAATGAAGTGCTTTGGGGCTTCTCCTGAAGTGTTCGAGTCGAAGTCCCGAGCCTTCTACGGTCAGGTTGGCAACGCTTTCCAGGAGAAGGTGCTTAATTGCTGAAGTATCCAATCCAATGATTGGATGGATGTCCGACATCGTAACTTCCTTTAAATCAATGGGATGTTTGACGAAATCATCAGCTACCCATGCCTTCTGTGCCATGGTGAACTGCGACCAGGTAGTTGTGAGGAGTAGTGCCAGCCATTTACGCATGATGCAAATGTACCGGTAGGAAGATGATCCATCGAATAGCATCAAGTTGTTTTGCGGGTATTGATATCGGTTTTGGAGATGAAACTCCCAGAGAGCAGATTTCGCGTGTCGGTGCAGTTGCGCGACAACAGAAATCATTTTCTCTAAGGAAAAGTGTTTGGATTGAGTGACATGGATCGCAATTATTGCGCGGCAGTTTGTTTTCCTTATGGCGAATGTTGGACGTTGACTTCCTGTGTTTAACAAGTGCTTGCGACTCTGCGTCTCGCGTGGTAATTCTTTTAATTTTGGCCGCGTAGGTCAAAGCAGAAAACTTCATCCCGTGCGTTTGTTCCGATTGCTACTTCCCTTTGTTCTCGAGAATACCAGAAGTTGGGTGTTGGTCGTTCTACCGATATTCATGGGGCTTCCTGTCGCGTCCCAGAACTTTGGTGACTCCAAGTACAAGCAGAACTTCAGCAAGGCGGACGGACACATAGTGAATGGCGCTTTTCTGAAGGCACTTCCTCTCGTGGAGGAACTACATTCTGCGGATTCCAGCATCGCGAACCTCAACTATATGCTTGGGCTATGCCACCTCAGTGGCACTCGCAATTATGATAAGGCCATACACTATCTCGAGAAGGCCACCAAAGGCGTCACGAAGGATTTTGGTGAAGGCAGTTGGAAGGAGAAACGGGCTCCGGGTATCACTTACCTGTATCTCGGACGAGCTTATCACTACTCGGGCGATTACGAGAAAGCAGTAGGCAATTATTACAACTACAGGTCGTTCATCGATATTGATGATGTGGTCACCTACAATCAGGTTCGCATGGTCATCAAGCACGCAGAGTATGCCATGGAGCTAACTAAGACTCCGATCGATATCGATATCAAGAACCTCGGGCCGACCATCAACAGTTCCTATCCTGATTATGCACCGATCATCTCTACCGATAGCGAACACCTCATTTTCACCTCTCGCAGGCAAGGTGGTATGACGGAGGAGAAGGATAAGGATGGGTCCTTTTTCGATGATGTTTATATCAGTAGGCAGAAGGCGGATGAAGGTTGGGGCAAACCATCCTTGATGCCGCCACCGATAAATACCAATGGCCATGACGCGGCTATCGGATTGGGCCCAGATGGGCAGACACTCTTTCTGTATAAAGATGATAACGGGGTCGGAAACATCTACTTCAGTGAGCTCAATGGTGGCGAATGGTCAGTTCCTGCCACAATGGGGGGTGACATAAATACGTCCAACTGGGAAACGCACATCTCTGTCTCGCCCGAGAACGACATGTTGGTTTTCACATCGAACAGGTCAGGTGGTTATGGCGGCCGGGATCTTTGGTTCAGTCTTAAGCTTCCTGATGGGTCCTGGGGTCTGGCTCAGAATATGGGCAGTGTGGTGAATACACCTTTCGAGGAAGAATCGCCTTTTCTTGCCTTCGATGGCCGCACTTTGTTTTTTAGCTCGCAGGGACATACATCCATGGGGGGATTCGATATCTTCAAGTCAGAGTTTGTGGATGGTGCGTGGGGTGAGCCACGAAATCTCGGCTATCCGCTCAATACAGCAGAGGATGACATCTTCTTCATTCTTGCAGCCGATGGCACGACTGCCTATTTTAGTTCAAGTCGTTCTGGAGGTGTAGGAAGTACTGACATTTACACTGTTGAGATGCCTGCTGCCATTGGTTCTCCCATGGCCGTGCTAAGAGGTGATATGGTAGTTCCGGCCAATGATTACGTGAACCTAAAGTCGCAGATCACAGTGACAGATGCGACCGGGGCTGAGGTGGGTCTGTACCGACCCAATCCAAACACAGGCAGATATGTGCTTCTCGTCACGCCAGGAATGGATTATTCCATCACCTACTCGGTTCAAGGATACGACCCCGTCACCAATGTGGTATCGGTCTCTTCGGAGAAAGATTTGGGGCAGCTGAATCGCCCTGTTGACCTTGACAGAATTGTGTTTGGTGAGGAATTGCTTACCCTGCAGGAGTTGAAACGGCAAGACGAGGAAGCTGCGGCAAAGGCCACTGAACTGGCGCTCAAGCGAGAGCAACAACTGGCAGCTGAGAGTCGGAAACAGGAGGAAGCAGCAGAATTGCGTGAGCGCATGGAGGCGCTGGAGCAGAGCAAAAAGGAGGAGGTTGCCATGGCAGAGCAAATGGCCAAGGCTGAGGCGGATAAGGCGAGGGAACTGAAAATTCAGGCGGAGGAGGAAGCGCGGAAGGCAGCGGAGTTGCTATCAAGGCAGCAGGCAGAGGAGGAATCCCGTTTGGCACAAGAGCAGCGTGCTGCACAAGAGGCAGTGGCTAAGGCCGAGGAAGAAGCACGTAAGTCAGCCGAGGCACTTGCCAAGCAGCAGGAAGAGGAGGAATCGCGACTGGCCCAAGAGCGTGCTGCGCAAAAGGCTGCTGCGAAAGCGGAGGAGGAAGCACGGCAGGCAGCAGAGTTGCTAGCAAGGCAGCAGGAAGAGGAGGAATCCCGTCTGGCCAAAGAGCGTGCTGCACAAGAGGCTGCTGCCAAAGCGCAGGAAGAAGCACGTAAGTCAGCTGAGGCACTTGCCAAGCAGCAGGCAGAGGAGGAATCCCGCCTCGCCCAAGAGCGCGCTGCGCAAGAGGCTGCTGCGAAAGCGGAGGAGGAAGCTCGGAAGGCAGCGGAGTTACAGTCAAGGCAGCAGGCAGAGGAGGAATCCCGCCTCGCCCAAGAGCGCGCTGCGCAAGAGGCT
>CAZCNS010000012.1:116260-131773 GCA_964500205.1 uncultured Chryseobacterium sp.
GCAGCAGGCAGAGGAGGAATCCCGCCTCGCCCAAGAGCGCGCTGCGCAAGAGGCTGCTGCGAAAGCGGAGGAGGAAGCTCGGAAGGCAGCGGAGTTACAGTCAAGGCAGCAGGCAGAGGAGGAACTTTTGTCCCAAGAGCAGCTTGCTGCACAAGAGGCAGCGGCTAAGGCCGAGGAAGAGGCAAGGAAGACGGCTGAGGCTCTTGCCGAGCAGCAGAAAGTGGAGGCGAGTTCTTCTCCGTCAGAAAGAGACTTGGGTTCAGAGGACTTGGAAGAAACGGATGAGTCATTGGAAAATGACCCCGATGCAGCCCGAAGATTGGCACTGCAGCAACGGCTCCTAGAGTTGCGTCAGAGAAAGCAAGAGATGGTAAAAGAAATTGTCTCTGACGATAATTCGATGAACACTGTTAATGAGGAGTTGCCCTCGAAGGAAGGAGAAAGCAAGGAGGATGAAGCTCGTGTGAAGGCACTTGACGAAGCAAGGCAGGCAGCCGAACTATTGGCAAAACAGGAGGAGCAGGAGCGTGAAGCGCAATTGAAAATGGCTGAGGAATCTGCTGCAAAGGCCGCTCAGGAAGCAGAGGCACGTAAACAGGAGAAGGAAGCGTCCAGGTTGGCTCAGGAAGCTGCTGATGCAGCAAAGAGCGAAGAAAGGGAGGCAGCTCTAGCGGCAGAAAAAGCACGATTCGAGGAGGAACAGAGGATAAAAGCCGAGAAGGCGCGTTTGAGGGCCGAGGAGCAGGAGCGTCAGGCTGAGGCAAGAGCGGCTAAGGAGGCGGAAGAACGTAAGCGGTTAGAGGAGGAAAAAGCACTTGCAGCGAGATACCCCACACTGCGCAGAGGGTCAAAAGGTGAGAAGGTATCGGAGTTACAATCGCTACTTGGCTTGAAACCAGATGGAGTTTTCGGTCATGGAACCCAGGCGTTAGTAATGGAATTGCAGAAAAAGATGGGTCTTAATGCCGATGGAGTAGTGGGTAGGGCTACTTGGGAGGAGATCGAGAGCCGGAAATATCAGCTGGTGACGTTGCTTCGTCCTGCAGAAACTAAGGTCGAAGAAGATGCGCGTAAGCAGCCTGAGAAGGATGTGATGACCGACAGAGAGAAAGAACGTCTGGCAGCGGAAAACGAGGCGCTGAAACGAAAGCTTGAAGAAGTGAATGCCAAGTTGGAAACCATAATCGTCACACTTAGTGAACTCCAATCCGAATTGGGTGACCGAGGTAGTCTTGATGAGCAGACAGCAGATGCTTTGAGAAGCGGTAGGAAGTTGATTCTTCAGAATATCCTGTTCGATTATAACAAGGCCCGACTAAGAGGTTCATCTGAGAAAGAGTTGGACAGACTTGCCCGCTTTATGCGAGACAATGAAGAGATTGAGATTACCGTAGCAGGACATACTGATGCGAAAGGCGATCCAGATTACAACTTACGTCTGTCGCGCTCACGAGCCCAGGCAGTTGTGAATTATGTGGTAAGCAAAGGTGTAGACAGCTCTCGACTGGCATATGTTGGCTATGGTGACAAGTATCCAGTGGCTCGGAATCTTCTAGAATCAGGCGAGGATAACCCACTTGGTAGACAACTGAATCGGAGAATCGAGATAAGTGTCACCGGTGGCAATGCAGACCTAATTGAGGTTGAAGAACTGACGGTGCCTGAGGATTTGAAGTTAAAATGATGGAGTCCGTGCTAAACAAGAAAATCCTACATTGCGCAAGCGAAGGCTACGTGATTCACTTAGCTTCATTCGTTACGCTCGGTGTTGGACAGGCGACAATCAAATGAGGAGATCACTACTTGCTTTTCTTTCTGTAGGACTGGCGATAATGCTCAATTCTGAGCTGGCGTGGTCTCAGTCGCGTGATATTAAGAAAGTTACGGAGGAGGAACTCAACCGTGACATCACTGAAACAGAGGAAGAGAGGGCGAAGCGCAGGGCGAAGGTCAGTAAGAAGGGGGCGATGGAGCACTATTGGAATGGTAATTTCCGAGCTGCTCTTGAGGATTTCTTGGTTTTGCTCGGCAATGACCCTGCAGATGTAGACGTGAACTTCTACATCGGAGCATGTTATCTGGAGACCAACATTGATAAGTTGGCTGCGATACCATATTTGGAATATGTCGTTCAACAGCCAAAATTCAATAAAGAGGCCATTTACCAGTTGGGACGTGCATACATGTTTGCCAACAGGTTTGATGAGGCCATTATAACCTTCAACAAGTACAAAGACATCCAAAGAGGAAAGGACGATAACATCATAACTGGTGCGAGGATGATTGAAATGTGTTTCAATGCCAAGCAACTCGTGAAATTCCCAAGAGACGTGAAGTTTGAGAACTTGGGAAGTCTAGTCAATTCACCTTATCCTGACTTCAATCCTTTCATACCTGAGGATGAATCTTTTCTGGTCTTTACTTCCAAGCGCCCTGATTGCCTCGGGCTTCAGATAGATTTCGATGGATACAAGACCACAGATATTTTCCTTTCACGTGCCTACAGAGGTCAGTTCCGAGAGGCTCGGAACATAGGTTCTTCAGTGAATACCGAGTGGTATGAAGAGGTTGTAGGAGTTTCTCCTGATGGAACTGAACTTTTGGTTTACATCGATAATTATGACGGCTATGACGATATCTATGTTTCGCCAAGAAAGGGCCGGTTCTTTGATGAATACTATAGCATCGGCCGCAACGTCAACTCGGATGATATAGAGACAACGGCCAGTATGTCATCTGACGGCAAGATTCTCTTTTTCTCGAGAGAGATTGAAGGCAGTGGAACGGGAACAGACATTTACATGGCGCGCAAACTCCCCAATGGGAACTGGGGGATCCCATCGAAGTTGCCAGATGTCATTAATACTCGGTTCAATGAAAGCTTTCCGCACCTTTCAGCTGATGGACGAACCTTCTATTTCTGTTCGGAGGGCCATTCGAGCATGGGGGGCTTCGATATATTCACTTCTGAGTATGATGATCTGACGGGCCTATGGAGTGTACCCAAGAATTTGGGTTATCCGATCAACACAGTGGACGATGACTTTAACATCTCTATGAGCACGACCGGACGTTACGGCTACACTGCCCAATTCCGTCCAGATGAAGGATTCGGTGAGCGCGATATTTATCGAGTGACATTCCTTGATGTTGACCCCGTTTACACCATTGTGAGGGGTGCGATAACTAACATACGTGACAGCCTCGCTGCTGACCGCGATTACGAGGTCGGTAACTTTGAGATGACCGTCACTGACATGAACACTGACCAGTTCATCGGGGTGTACAAACCGAACAGACGCACTGGTAACTATGCACAAGTGCTCGAACCCGGAGAATACTGCGTTTACGTTCAGGGTGAGATGTTTTTTGACACTTCCGCGGTCGTAGAGGTCTTGGGAAAGGATGCTTATGTTACCGAGATCATCAAGGACTACACATTGCGTCCTGACCCGGATGCTATCCGCAGAGCTAAAGGAAGAAAGGATGGGGCTGGCGCTATCTATGCCATGTCAGGGAGCGATGACAAATCTGCGCGTTTGTGGGATATCCAGACCGGAAAGCAAATGCTCCGGCTTGATGACACTTCGCCCGTAACAGCAGTAGCGTTCTGTCGTAGCGGCAAGCAGGCACTTACGGCCACTGTAGATGGTAAGGTAAGTATATGGAGCATACCTGAAGGGTTGATAACCAATGAATTCAAAGCACATCGATCAGCCATTACCAGAGCTGCTTTCACTTCGGATTGCAAGTATGTACTCACTGCTGCCATAGACTCATCTGTAAGGCTTTTTGACATAGCCTCAGGAAAGGAGATTCAGACCTATCTCGGTCATCAGGATAGGGTCAACGATTTCGCTTTTTCGGCAGATGGCAACTATTTTGTTTCAGTGTCTGATGATGGAAATGCGCTCATGTGGGAAATGATGTCGGGTGAGCTCGTTGGGGTCTATGACGGCCATCAAGGCAAGGTACAAGGTGTGGATTATGCCAGCCGAGGTAACTATGTGGTGAGCACTTCTTCTGAGAAGGAAGTAGCTGTTTGGGATGGTTCTACGGCAAAGAGGTCCAGATCATTTGATATGCACTCATCTGCCGTGACCAAGGTCAAGATAGCACCTGACGCCACTTCGGTAGTCAGTGGTAGCGATGATGGATTTCTATACATTTGGAATGCGTCTGACGCCACTGTCAGGCATGCGCTTGTAGGACTGGAGGATGGTGTGAACGGTCTTTTCCTCTCAGCTGACGGGAAGTACGTTCTTGCATCGGACGGTGGCACGACCCCACGTTCATGGAGCCTGCAAACAGGTGATGAGGTCAATAAATACATCGGACATACTGCTAGGGTCAATGATGTGTGCTTCACTCCGTTCATCGTATTTCCGGAGGATGATACTCGAGAAAGAGAACTCGCACTGCTGATGAGTGAGCCAGAGACCATACCTGAGTCAATTGACGAGCTGGAAGCTGAAATCCTGCGACTTGAGGCGGAACTTGAGCAGATGGAGCGTATGAGGCAGCTGGGTTATGACCCTGAACTTCTTGATGTCGATTTATTCAATGTAAAGAAGTTGAAAGCTGGTCAGAAAATTGTTTTGGAGCGTATCTATTTCGATTTTGATAAATCGGATATCCGAGAAGAATCGGTTATTGAGCTCAATAAGCTTTTGATGTTCCTTTCTGCAAATCCCAATGTGGTTGTTGAGATTTCGGGACATACCGATTCACGCGGAACTGCCGATTACAACGTCAAGTTGTCCATGCGCAGGGCCAAAAGCGTGGTGGCATGGTTGAAAGCGCGGGGAGTACCGTCAAAGCGTCTTGTTGCCAAAGGCTATGGAAAGAGCCGTCATATTGCACCTAATGAAAACCCTGATGGTACTGATAACCCACAGGGACGTCAGATGAACAGACGGATTGAACTGACAATACTCAGTGTTGACGGAGACAAGATCATCACCACAGAAGGCCAATGACCATGAAAGCCTTTACTAAGAACACCTTTTCTTTGATGCTGATAGGCTCGGTGGTGGCATCCATCGCGTTGTTGAGCCCAAGCTCTGAGCCCATTCATGCATTCGATCCAGGTGACAAGGACACCTTGAAGTCAAACATAGCAGGTCCTCTGGAATTCAAAGGGACCGTAGAGGAATTGACCAGGGCGATCAAGGGGGCGATCGTTACTGTTTATGAGGATGCGGATGGCACTAAGGAGCAGATGACCGAGATCAAGAAACTCGTGACCCCTGGCAATGGGACTTTTGAGTTGAAATTTGAGATAAATAAGTTCTATCTCATCACGGTCGAGAAAGCAGGGTACACTACAAAGGGTATTGACGTTGATACGGACGTACGCTTCGCACGGCCAGAGCACACTAAAGTGCCTCCGTTCGAATTCAAGGTAGATATGGTGCAGGACAAGGATGGACTCTCGTTCAAGAAGTCTGTGGCCAACGTGTTCTACCAGATCAAACGGAATGCCTTCGACTATGAGTTGGATTACTCAAAGGAGGAGATGGAGGAAGAGGAGAGACTTTTGCGCGAGCAAGAGGAGAAGAGGAGACTTGCGGAGCTGGCGGCTCAGAAGAAGTTTGAGATGGAAGAGGCCGCTAAACTTCTCAGAGAAATGGACGATGCTTCCATGGAAGAGAAGATCAAGGCTGCTGTAACGCTCGGTAACGAGGATAGGCAGAAGACCATCGCTGCGCTTACGGAGGTGTTTGCTGTAAACGATACCCTCAAGGAGAAGAAGGCAGAGGTCGTTTACGAGGAGTTGCAAAAGGAAAGGGAGTCTGGGAAGGCAGTGGCAGACATCAACTTCAAAGGACTTTTTGCGGCAGCCAATGCGCTCGAGCGAGAGGTCGTCACGGAGTCTGAGAAAGAGCAGGACAAGAAGCGTGAAGAACTTCGTGCGATTCGTGAGGATGCTGAACGAAAGAAAGAGGCGGCCATGTTGGCGCAGCAACAAGCACTTGAGGTTGAGATGCGCGAGAAGATTGCAGCGGCCAACCTTCGTGCTGAGGAGCAACGGATGAAGGAGCAGAAGGAGAAAGACGATAAGCTCTATTTCGCAATCTTCAGTGCTCAAGGGGATAGAAAGACGGCAGTTGCCAATATCGTAAAGACCTATCCTCGTGATGACAAGTATGCTGAACAGAAGGCAAATGCAGTCTTCGATCAATATGAGAAAACGAGGCTGACAGGGAAAACACTGGCCCAAATGGACTTCAAGCAGTTGTTCGCAGCCGCTGATATGGCAGAGCAGGAAGCTGTGAAAGAAGAAATTGCGAAGGCCGATGCAAAGGACAGGATACGGACCGATGCTTTTCTGCAGAAAGAGGAACAGCGTGCGAGTGAGGAGCAGCGAAAGATAGCCGATGCGATCATGGCGGGACTGCAGCGTTCTGGCGAAGATGACAATGCAAGAATGAACGCTTTTGTGGAGTCTTTGCCCAAGACCGACCCCTTTAGGAATGAGAAGGGGCGGGCAATGTTCGAGGAGTACCAGCGACAACAAAAGCTTGCGTCAGAGCCGGTGAATCTCCCGAAGGATATTTATGAGCGGCTAGCGGCCGCTCCGAAGGATGAGCGTTCACAGATCGCAGTTATCGTGAATTCCCTACCCAAGGAAATGCAAGGCAGGGAGGAAAAGGCCAAGGCACTGTACGATGGCTTTCGTAGGGAGCTGAACGAGCGCTCTGGTGCCAATATCATTACTGAGAGTATTGCCCGTCAGCTTCAGAATGCACCCAAAGATGAGGCTTCCCAATTGGCTATTGTTCTGAACACTTTGCCTAAAGGTGAAGCGCAACGTGAGATGAAAGCGCGTGAGGCACTTGAGCGTTATCGCAAGAGGGAGAAGGCGCTGTCAGTCGTTTGGGGCGACCAACTCATAGAGGAGCTGCGATCATCGCCTCAGGACGAGAGGTCTCAATTGGCGGTATTCCTCAAGACTGTGCCAGAGGGTGCTCCTGACCGTGAGAAGAAGGCGAAGGAGAAGTACGCTCAGTATGTCAGTCAGGAGCGAGGAGAGAGCCTTGCCCTCAGTGCGAAGTTGTCTGACAGGTTGAAGGATGCAAAAGATGAAAATCAGCAATTGGCGGCATTTGTAGAATCCTTCTCCTCTGATGACCCGAAGCGATTTGAAAAGGCGCGTGTGCTTTTGGACGAATACACTGAGCAGAAAAAGGCACTGAACAAGGCGACCAAGTTCGGCTCAGAGCTTGATTTCGGTGCCATGTTCGCAGCGTCACAGGCAGCGGAGCGTGATGCTGCCGAGAAGCAGAAACTTGAGATCGTTAAACAGAAAGAAGCTGAGCAGGCTGCATTGGAGCAGAAGCGAGAAGAAGCTCGCCTCGAAAAGATCCGACTTGGAGAGCAGGCTGCTAAAGAGGCCCGTGAGATTCAAGTGGCCAAGATGAAGGATGCCAAGACAAAGCGTGAGCGGGATCTTGCTCAGGCACTTGACGCAGGAGGAGGAGACAAGCAGAAAACAGTAGCTGAAATCATCAAGACATTCCCCAAGGACACGGAATTACCTGAACTGAAGGCCGAGGCAATTTATGATGCTTACGTTGAAGAGGGAAAAAAGCAACGGTCCTCGGGAGGATCGGCACAGCTTGATTTTGCTGTATTGTTCGCTGCTGCTGAGCAAGCTGAACTGCGTGCTTTAGAACGAGAGTATGAGGAGAAATTGCTGAAAGAGGAGGCGCAGATAGTGGCTTATGAAGAACAGCGTATGGTAGCTACGAAGGAGGCTGCGCTTGAAGTGGCAGATCAGGCAAAGGCTGAACTTGCTGCTGCTGAGATAGCGTATCAAAGGACTGTGACCAAAGTGGAGCGGGAGAGTCAGGCGCGTTTAGAGGAGGAGGCGCGCATTAAGGAGGATTTCGACCAACAGGCGTCTATGGAACGTGCCAAGCGGGATGCAATGGAGCGTGAGCGTGAGGACATTGTACTTGCCCGGTTGGAGGAGGGACGAAAGCAGCGAGAAGCTCTGATGATGACCGAGGAGGAGCAGTTGGCAGCGGCTCAGTTGGAAGCTCAACGTAAGGCAGAAGCGGCAGCCAAGGCAGAGGCAGATAGGCTTTTGGCTCAGGCGGAGAAAGAGCGGCAACTCGCCTTTGAGGCACAGCGTAAAGCCGAGGCTGAACGAGTCAAAGAGCAGGAGCGACTTGCCGCTGAAGCAGAAAAGAACCGTATTGCAGCAGCTGAGGCAGCCGCGAAGGCTGAGGAAGACCGTAAGCGCAATGAACAGCGGCTTGCAGCCGAGGCGGAAAAAGCACGTATTGCAGCGGAAAAGGCAGCGGCCCAAGCCGAGGCAGAACGCAAGAAGGAGGAACAACTTTTGGCGCAAGAGGCCGAGAAAGCACGCGTTGCGGCCGAGAAAGCGGCCGCCATGGCTGATGCTGAACAGCGAAAGGAGGAGGAACGCAAAGCTGCTGAGGCCGAGAGAGCTCGTATTGCGGCACAACAGGCCGCGGCCAAGGCGGAGGAGGAACGCAGAAAAGAGCAGGAACGCCTTGCCGCTGAGGCCGAGCGGGCCAGGATTCTTGCCGATCAGGCAGCAGCGAAGGCCGCTGAGGAGCGCAGGAAGGAAGAAGAACGGCTCGCGGCAGAGGCGGCAAAAGCTGAACTTGAGCGTCAGCGACAAGCAGAGCTGGCTGCCGAGGCCGAACGCAAGCGCAAAGAGGAGGAGGAAAGGCAGCGACTCCTCACCGAGCAACGTGAGCGTGATGCGCAGATAGCCCGATACAGCGAGGTGGCTACCAAGGCATTCTCAGAAAGAAGGTACGATGATGCCATTTCGGCCTTCAACATGGTACTTGGTTTCGATCAGAACAGCACTCTTGCCAAAAAAGGCATTGCCGACTCAGAGGCTGCCCTCGCTGCCATCGCAAAAGCTGAGGCTGAGCGCAAGGTATTGGACGAGCGTTATGCAAAGCTTATAGCAACTGGAGAACGGCAGGTTGGTGAGAATGACCTTAAAGCGGCTAAATCCACCTTTACTGAAGCCGCTGCGCTTAAGCCGAACGACAGCGATGCAAAAGATGGTCTGGCGCTTGTAGCGCGCATGGAGTCACAGCTTGCAGAAGCTGAGGAGCAGCGGCAGTCCACTGAGCGGCAGTACCTTGTTTTCCTGCAAGAAGGTGATCGCGCTCTTGGAGCCAATAACCTTGCGGTTGCCAAGGTTCGCTACCAGGAAGCTCTCAATCTGAAGCCCAACGAGTCTGAGCCGAAGAATAAACTGCAACAGATAGCTGATAAAGAGACAGAGTTAGCTCTTGAGGCTGAGAAGAAGCGTCAGCGCGAGGAGGAGGCTAAACGCAAATTCGAGGAGCAACAGCGTCAGGCCGAGTTGGCCCGACTCGAAGCTATCTCCGCTGCTGATGCCGTCAAAACAGCAGAAGAGGATAAAGGACTTTCCGAGCAGGAGAAAAGGGCTAAGGAATTCGATCGTCTGAAGGAGAATGTGGCCAAGTTGAACATCAGTCAAGAGGAGCAGCGTAAGACCTTCCTATCAGCGCTGGCCAAGCTCTATCCTGAGGGTGTCACAGAAGAACTGGTAGAGGCCAAAAACTATACAGTTATCCGTAATGTGATAAATCAGAGCGGAGTGGTTACAGTGTATGAGCAGAGGACTTGGGATTGGGGCGGTGTGTTCTGGTTCAAGAATGGAGATATCTCCATCACCGAGTCGCTGTACAAGCTTGAATTGAGCCGTGTAGGTAAGTGAGTTGTCAATAGGGGCATAAGGAGAAGTGATGGAATTACGTGCGATAAGATGCATAGCCAGTGCGTCACGGTCTTTGTTGTTGGTACTGTTGCTCCTGATGATCACAAGGCCCTCGAGCGCGCAGGATGACATAAAGGGGGCCACTCCTCTCGCCAAGGCGAAGAACTTGGTCGCTATCGGTGACTATCGTAATGCGCAGGTTGAATTCGATGCATTGCTTGAAGCCGCTCCGGATGATATGTTCCTCAACTATATGGCTGGGGTCTGTCGTCACAGGCAGAACATCAACAAGGCATCCTCTATTCGCTTTCTCCGAAAAGTGGTGAACATGCCCAGTTTCGATCAAGAGGCTCTATATGATATGGGGCTGGCATTCATGGTCACCGATCAGGTGGACAGTGCCCTGATTTTTTTCAACAAGTATCTGCTCGTGGTGCAAGACCCCATCAAGAAGGTGGACGTAACCCGGCAGATAGAGTTCTGTGGCAATGCCAAGTATTACATGAAGACACCGGTCAATGTGAGGTTTGAGAACCTTGGAAAGGATGTCAATTCTGAGGGGCCGGACCTTAACCCTATGGTACCACTCGATCAATCATTTCTATTGTTCACAACAAAAAGAGACAAAGGGGTGATGGGGAATAACTTGGACTTTGATGGCTACAAACCGCCCGATGTGTTCATGGCTCAAAGTAAGAACGGGCAGTTCCAACGAGCTAAAACCGTCAGCCCTCTTATTAACAGTGTTTGGGTGGAGGAGCTTGCGGGCATCTCTGCTTTCGGTGAGCACATGTTTGTGATGCTGGACAACCTTGAATCCAGTGAAGACATCTGGGGAAGCGTATTCTCTGGTCGAAACTGGTCCAAGCCACTTCCTCTCGGTGGCATTTTTACTGGTGACATGAGCATTCAGGCCGCTTCGTGTACACCGGACGGACAGACCATCTACTTCTCGGTTATGGTAGAGGATGAAACCGGCTTCGGTGGTTTTGACATCTTCAAATCAAGAAAGCTCCCGAACGGAGATTGGGGAACACCCGAAAATCTCGGGCCTACCGTGAATACACAGTACAATGAGAACTACCCACTCATTTCCTTTGACGAGAAGACCCTCTACTTCTGTAGCCAAGGTCATCGGAGTATGGGCGGTTTTGACATTTACAGAAGTGAATGGAACGAGAAGCTGGAACGTTGGGAGAGGCCGGAGAACCTCGGATATCCCATCAACAATACTATGGACAATCTGGTCTTTAGCCCTACTGAAGACCCTAAGGTGGGCTACACCTCTCAATTGCGCACGGAAGGACTTGGTGATCTGGACATCTACAAGGTTGTGTTCGGTGATGTGGATCAACGCATGAGTACCGTGGTCATCAGTCTCGATGTGATGACAGGTCCAGAGAAGGAATACATTCACGTGCACGAATGGAAGAGTGCAGACGGTCAGGTCAAGTGGTTCCCCGTGCAAATAGGCTATCAGCCCACCGATAAGGAGGGTTACACGTTTGTGGAGACCAAGAAGATGGAAGTGAAGGATGGTGAGGCTTACGAGTTTACCATTATTGGTGCGGCCAATGGGGGCGAGGTGTCAAAGTACGATGAGAAGACCTTTCCTAAAGGTGCCACTTTCGATCTTGTGGACATGCGGGTCAAGAAGAATAAGGTGAACCCCAAAGGTGTGAATCCGACCGTTCGTCCACTTAAGGGCCAAAACGAGATAGTTGTCTCCGCAACTGTGACCGATGCCAACGGCAACCATATAGGAGACTATCTTCCGAACTACAACACTGGACGACTGGTCTTGGTCCTTGCCCCCGGAATGGTCTATGATGTCACCATTGAAGCAGATGGCTTTCAGGTCATCAAGGAGAAGGTCAACGTGATGGATATAGGTGATTTCAGGGAGCTGATTCCGCGCACCTTCATGCTTGTGGAGAATGGTCTCTCCAAGCCCTGACACTTCTGAATTGTGAAAATGCTGAATTTGAAAAGGCCGTTGGCCTTCTTTGACCTTGAGACGACCGGTGTCAACGTGGCCGATGACCGAATTGTGGAAATCTCTGTGATCAAGCTCATGCCGGATGGAAGTGAGGAGGTGATGACAAGGCTGGTCAACCCTCTTCGTCCTATACCAGAAGAGGCTGCGGCCGTCCATGGTATCACGGATGAGAAGGTGGCAAACGAACCGAGCTTCAAGGAGATCGGACCTGAGGTAATCAAGTTTCTTGGTGACAGCGACCTGTCGGGCTTCAATTGCTTGAAGTTTGACGTGCCGCTGATCATGGAAGAGTTCCTCCGTAATGGCCTTGACCTTGACATGCGAAACCGAAGAGTAGTCGATGTGCAGAACATCTTTCACAAGATGGAACAGCGCACGTTAGTTGCGGCCTACAAATTCTACTGCAACGGTGATCTGACCAACGCGCACAGTGCCGAGGCCGATACCCGCGCAACTAAAGAAGTACTCTTGGCCCAGGTGCAACGCTACGATGAACTGGAGAATGATGTTCAATTTCTGCATGATTTCGGCAAGCGTGGCAATGCAGTCGATTTCGCAGGTCATATTCTGGAGAATGAGCAGGGTGAACCAGTGTTCAGTTTTGGGAAATACAAAGGCGTGAGCGTAGTAAAAGTGCTTCGTGAGAACCCCGGCTATTACGGCTGGATGCTCGATGCTCAGTTCCCGGCCTACACCAAAAAGGTGCTGACAGAGATCAGATTTGATGCTTTCAATAAAGGACTGCTATGAAGATCGTATGCATTGGTCGCAACTACGCGGAGCACGCCAAGGAGCTGAACAATCCCGTGCCAACGGAGCCATTGTTCTTCATCAAGCCAGACTCAGCGGTACTCCGCAACAACGACCCGTTTTATCTCCCGGAGTTCTCTGATGACATACATTATGAGGCTGAGATCTACGTGCGGATGCACAAGAAGGGAAAGAACATCGAAGAGCAGTTTGCCCACAGATACTTCAACGAGATCGGAATCGGCATAGACCTAACTGCCCGCGACATACAGCAGCGGTGCAAGGAAAAGGGATTGCCTTGGGAGAAGGCCAAAGGTTTTGACGGATCAGCCCCATTGAGCAACACGGTTCCTGTAACGGAGTTCAGAGACATTCAGGACATCCACTTCGAGTTGCGTAAGAATGGGGAGGTGGTTCAGCGGGGTCACACGGCAGACATGCTGTTCCCTGTCAACCGGGTCATTGCCGAGGCATCGCGCTATTTCATGCTCAAGATAGGTGACCTCATATTTACTGGAACTCCCGCAGGCGTAGGCCGATTGCAGCAGGGCGACCGACTGGAAGCCTTCATCGAAGGACGAAAAATGCTCGATTTTCACATCAAATAGCCGCAACGGTTATTGACTCTGTATGAACTGGGATTTTCTCTTTGGTGCTGCCGTTGCCGTGTTCATTTTCATGAACTTGATGTTCGTTGTGGCTCTTCGGATCAAGGATAACAGCATTGTGGATATCGGCTGGGGTCTGGGTTTCATCATCATCACCAGTGTCGGACTGTTGCGACACGGGCAGGGAGAGTCACAGTGGCTCACCTTTGCTTTGGTAGTGTTGTGGGGGGTGAGGCTCGCATCCTACATCCTCATCCGCAATAGAGGCAAGGGCGAGGACTTCCGCTACGCTGCTTGGAGAAAAGAGTGGGGGAGCAGTGTGGTATGGCGCAGCTATCTGCAGGTGTTCATGCTCCAGGGCTTGTTCATGTTGGTGATCGCGAGTCCATTACATGTGTTGTTCAGCTTAGACGGTGGTCAGCTGGGCTGGAATGTCTGGGTTGGTGTGCTATTGTGGTTCATAGGGTTCTACTTCGAGGCCGTTGGTGATGCGCAGATGATGGCGTTCAAAAAAGACCCTGCCAACAAAGGCAAGATCATGAGCTCAGGATTATGGCGGTACACTCGGCATCCCAACTACTTCGGAGAGGCCGTGCTGTGGTGGGGCATAGGTCTGGTGGCCGCAAGTGGTCCAATCTGGTATGCGGCATTTATTGGCCCGGTTGTGCTCACCTTCCTCCTTTTGCGCGTCTCAGGGGTTACGATGTTGGAAAGAAAATATGAAGGCAATCCGAAGTACGCTGAGTACGTTCGGCATACCAGCACTTTCTTGCCTTGGTGGCCTAAGCGTTGAGGTAGCAGTCTCTCAGTTATGGAGTTTGCCCTTTATCCACTCATCCACATCAATCCAAGGTGATAGGGAGCAGTCCTCAGGTGTGATCATGATGGACCGTGATGCCTGTACTTCCTTTCCTTGCTTCAATGCAATGAGGTGCTTCACTACTTCGCGAAGCGGTTTCAATGCACTGTCCGATGGCTGAAGTTTTTTGAAGGTCCGCGTTCGCGTCAGGGTTTGAGCAAGCTCCAGATCCCCTGACTGCATGTAGGTCATAAGCCTCAGTGCCAGTGATGCACATTGCATGTCCTTCCTCAGTTTGCGCCCCGTGAGGCTATCAAGCCGGTTGAGCCAGAATAGGGTCTTTCTGTTGTTGCCCGTGCGGAAGGAGGCCGTTGCGAGTATCAAACAGAGTTCGATGAGATTGGAGGGGTGTATGGTTTGCTCCCATCGCGATAACATTTGGCGTGCCTCAGCATCAATGGGCTCTATTTTTCGGGGTTCAGGCTGGTGTCCCAATAGCTCGGCTTCCTGCCTCACAGCAAAGAAAAGTGCCCGGTCTACGGACTGCTGCATAGGCATGCGGTCGGCAGCGGCTCTGATTTTGGCCACCGTCTCCGGTATGAGTTGAAGCTGTCCAAGTTCCTGATACGCATTGCACAGATTATTGAGCGCACTGGTGTAGATGTCCGGACGGCTTTCGATGAGCACGGGCCGGTCTTCCATATAGCGGCATATCTGAAGGTGATGCTCCGCTCTTTCCTTGTGGTCACCGCTGGCGGTAGCCGACATAGCCAGTGCTGACCGTGCGTGATATGTGACTTTCAGTGTCTTGCTTTCTTGCGTTAGAGCTGCAAGGGCTTGGTTGTGCAATGCACTGTTCTTCTTGGCGTTTCCCGTTATGGTCAGTTCTTTGAACATGGTCTGGGCTATCTCTGAGGCCCGATACTCCGCCTCAAGATGCTCCAGCACGGACATACCTTCACTGAGGTAATCAAGAACAGCATCTGTATCTCCTTTTCGACTCAGGATCTGACGTAGTTCCTCAGCCGCCTCTCCCATTATGTGCCATTGCTGGCTCTCCATAGCCTTGTGATAAACCTTGCCAAGAATGCTCAGTGCATGGTCATACAGCCCTTTTTCCTTTAGAATACATGCCTCTTGAAGCGAAGATAGCAGTGCCAGTTTCGGGATGCTCTCAGCGTGCATGTGAATGAGTTCTTGAAGGAGTCCTTTGAGCATCCTGTGTTCCCGCTGCGCCATGGCGTTCTTGCTGATGCCATCCCTCGACTCATCTTTCCTGTCCAGCGTGCTTTTTCCAATGGACTGCCAAAGGCGTTGCTCACGAGGTGTCAGTGATTCGGTAAGTAACAAAAGTCTATTATTCATTATTGTATGTGTTTGAATTTCAATACTTAAATTCATGGCATAAAAGTAATCACAATTAAAAATATAGTTGTTGATGGGATGATTATCTGTTAACTTTGATCAATACTTCAGGTGTTGATAGATAACCATTCTTTAATTCACAAACGATGAGAGTAGTTGTATTTACTGTTTCTGCTGTCCTCTTTGCTGCGACAGGCCTTGCTCAGAATGTCGGTGTCGGGGTTCCATCTCCACTGGAGAGGCTTGATGTCTC
>CAZCNS010000013.1:0-131107 GCA_964500205.1 uncultured Chryseobacterium sp.
GAGAGCGGTCTTATCTCTGCAGGAGTGGTTCACACACGGGGCAAGCATGCGTTCGCCTTGAGCACGCACATCTGGCATCATGACCTTTTTCCGCATCCTGATGATAACTGGGCACGTCTGGGTGCTGCGTTCACCTACAGTTTTTTCCCCATCGGCAGTCATCGGATGTTTGCCCCGTATCTTTTCTATGACCTCAATTATGGTTTTCATGGAGCGAGGCGAGAGGTCAGGGTCACTTCATCGGAAGGAGAGGTCTATGGGGCGGTGCGCCATGCGAGAAATCATACCCTTGCCCATCATTTCGGTGTTGGCGTGCGCGGCAATGTTCACCGCAATCTTTTTTTGCACCTCGGATTGGGAGCAGGCCCAGGTAGCTATGGTGACGTGGTGACTGTGCAGTCGCGCAACCCGGCTTTTCCTGATCAGAGAATGGCCGAGCATCCGTTCTCCAGATTCGAGCCGATGTTCATGCTCAGGGTGGGAGTGGTCTATCAGATGGACATGGAGGAATGGAAGCGCAAAGGTTCTGCCTTCTGAGAACGTGGTATTTCGCCCTGCTGTGAAGGTTCTCATTCTCGACAACTACGATTCGTTCACTTACAATCTGTTGCACTATGTGGAGCAATGCTGTGACGATGTGTCGGTGAGACGCAATGATGCTATTACCATCGAGGAGGTGTCGAAGTTCGATGCGGTCATACTATCGCCCGGCCCCGGATTGCCCAAAGACGCGGGCATCATGCCCGAACTCATTCTCCGCTATGCCGCATCAAAGCGCATACTCGGTGTCTGTCTCGGTCATCAGGCCATTGGAGAGGCCTTCGGGGCGAAGCTGAAGAATCTCGATCACGTGTTGCATGGTGTCAATGTGCCGGTCACGGTAATGGATGGCGATGAGTTGCTGTTTCAGCAGCTCGGTAAGCGCTTGGATACCGGACGCTATCATTCCTGGGTCATAGACCGCCAGACGCTGCCTGCCTGTTTGCGGGTCACCGCGGTGGACGATGCTGGCGAGGTGATGGCCATTCGTCACGATGAATTCGATGTATGCGGGGTGCAGTTTCACCCCGAGAGCCTGCTGACCCCCGATGGCCTTCAGATGGTCAGAAATTGGGTGATGGGGTGAACGTCTAACTTTGAACCCATGGCACAAGGACTTTTCAACGATTTCAAAGCTCCCAACGAAGGCGATTGGAGGCAATTATTCACCAAGGAGTTGAAGGGTACTGACCCTGACACCCTGAGCCAACAGCTCAGGAGTGACGGCTTTGAGGCGCGTCCCGCCTACTTCCGCTCGGAGGCTGAACAGCTTCCGATGGCAGGGCAGACCATCCTTCCGCTGCGTTTCAACCAGCACGACAACGGTTGGCTCATCTGTGCCGAGGTGCAGGCCAAGAATCCCAAACAAGCCAATAAGGACATCCTTCACATGCTGTCGCTGGGCGCATCTGCCATCAGCATTGACCTCTGTGGCAGGGACTACGCCCGCGATGAGTTCGACATCCTAATGAAGGACGTGGTGGTGGAGGCCGTGTCCATCTCCTTCCGAAATGCCTTCAATGCCCTACGCTTTCAGGCCGATTACTTCGACTGGGCGCAGCGGACGGGCATCGAGGCCAGCCAACTGCTCGGTGGCATGTGGTTCGACACCCTCAACGGTGACCTTGCTGCCGCCCTGCTCCGCGACCCGCGTTTCCACGGTTTAGGCACCATCGGCCTCGACTGCGTTCAGTTCCATGAGGCGGGGGCCAACATCCCACAGCAGCTCGGTGCGGCACTGGCTTGGGGCAACCTGCTGGTCAACCGCCTCCGCGACCGCAGCGTCTCCTTCGAGCAGATCGCGGACAACATCGGATTCAGCCTCGGGGTCGGGTCGAGCTTCCTGCCTGAGATTGCGAAGTTCAGACTCATCCGTTTCCTCTGGGCGCGGGTGATGCAGCAGCACGGGGCATCCTCAAAAAGATGGCGGACATGGGTTCATGCCCGCACATCGCAGCGCAGCCTCAGCACCATTGATACGCCCGTGAATCTGCTGCGCAACAACGCCCAGGCCATGAGCGCGGTGCTGGGCGGGGCGGACAGCCTCACAGTGCTGCCCTTCCAATCGGACGATGCCGAGCTGGCCGAACGCATGGCCGTCAACACCCAGCACCTGATGCGCGATGAGGCGGGCCTGCACCGTGTCATCGACCCCGCAGCGGGCAGTTACTATGTGGAGCACCTCACGGACATCTTCGGTCGTCATGCTTGGGAATTCTTCAAGCAGATTGAGGAGTTGGGCGGCTATCATGTGGCATCCACCACGGGTTTCCTCGCGGAGGAGTTCGCAAAGACTGATGCCGCCTACAAGGCCGAGGTGGAAAAGCTGGAGCGTGTGCTGGTGGGGGTGAACAAGTATCCTTCGTCTTTTGAGAAATGAGCTTTTAGCAATAAGCTTCAAGCCTCAAGCGTACAATAATGACCACCAAACCCGACAGCCGATTCTTCTCGCAGGTCGCAGAGCTGCTGCGGCAGGCACACAGCCATGTGGCCCGTCAGGTGAACTCCGCCATGGTGCTCACGTACTTCGAGATCGGGCGAATGATCGTGGAGGAGGAGCAGAAGGGGGAAGAACGGGCGGGTTATGGGGAGCAGTTGATGGAAGGTCTGTCTGAGTATCTGACCAAGGAATTTGGCAGAGGGTTCTCTCTGACCAATCTCAAGCAGATGAGAACCTTTTACCTGCAATACTCAATTGGTCAGACACTGTCTGACCAATCTGACGGATCACTTAAAGTGTTGCCGAGCGGCAGCTCCCCAATTCTTCAGGCAGCGTCTGAAGAATTGGGAATCGTTCCAAAACAGCAGACAGCGTCTGCTGAATCCAAGAACCAAATTGGTCAGACGCTGTCTGACCTATCGAAGAAACCCCAGACAGTGTCTGGGAAATTCACCCTCAGCTGGTCGCATTACCTCATCCTCATGCGGATTGACGACCCTGACGAGCGCAGTTTCTATGAGATAGAATCTGCGGACGGCAACTGGAGCGTCCGAGAGCTGAAACGGCAGGTGGACAGCGCACTGTATCAACGGCTTGTGCTCAGCAGGGACAAGGAATCAGTGAAAAGGCTGGCGAAAGAAGGGCTGCAGCTCCGTACACCCAAGGATGTGCTGAAAGACCCGCTCGTTTTGGAATTCCTCGGATTTCCCGAAAAAAGCACATTCTCCGAATCACAACTGGAACAGGGGCTCATTGACAAGCTGGAGCACTTTCTGCTCGAACTCGGCAAGGGTTTCACCTTCGTGGCGCGGCAGAAGCGCATATCGTTCGAGGAGCGTCATTTCTACATCGACCTTGTTTTCTACAACCGCATCCTGCGCTGCTTCGTCATCATCGACCTGAAGATCGGTGACCTGACGCATCAGGACATCGGGCAGATGCAGATGTACGTGAATTACTACGACCGCTTCATGCGGCTGGAGGATGAGAACAAGACCATTGGCATCATCCTCAGTCAGTACAAGAGCGATGCCCTCGTGGAGATCACCCTGCCCGAAGGCAACAATCAGATCTACGCAAGCAAGTACAAGACCGTGCTGCCGAGCAAGGAGGAGTTCAAGAAATTGATACAGAGTGTGTAAATCCACTTCTATTCCTATTGATAATTGCTAATCACCCATTGATTTGAAACCCAACTTCCAAGACACCGACTACCGCCTCGTTTCCGCAGAGCTGAAAGCTGACGGGGAGAAGGCCGAGTTCCTAATGCCAGAGGGCATCGCTGTGAAAGGCAGTTACGCTGCCGATGACCGCGATGGACTGACGCATCTCGATTTCCTGCCAGGAATTCCCCCATTCTTGGGTGGGCCGTACGCCAGCATGTTCGTGAGCCGTCCGTGGACCATCCGCCAGTATGCGGGATTCAGCACCGCAGAGGAGAGCAATGCCTTCTATAGGAAGAACCTCGCAGCAGGGCAGAAGGGCCTCAGTGTGGCCTTCGATCTCGCCACACACCGTGGTTACGACAGCGACCACCCCAACGTGATCGGTGACGTGGGCAAGGCGGGCGTGGCCATCGACACGGTGGAGGACATGAAGATCCTGTTCGATGGAATCCCACTCGGGGAGATGAGCGTGAGCATGACCATGAACGGGGCAGTCATCCCCGTGATGGCGTTTTTCATCGTGGCGGCAGAGGAGCAGGGCGTGAGCGCGGACAGGCTCTCGGGCACCATCCAGAACGACATCCTCAAGGAGTTCATGGTGCGCAACACCTACATCTACCCGCCCCTGCCCAGCATGAGGATCGTGGGCGACATCTTCCGCTACACCAGCGAACGAATGCCCAAGTTCAACAGCATCAGCATTTCGGGCTACCACATGCACGAGGCGGGCGCCACGGCCGACATCGAGCTGGCCTACACGCTGGCCGATGGGCTGGAATACATCCGCACGGGGCTGGCCGCAGGGCTCGATATTGACGACTTCGCCCCGCGCCTCAGCTTCTTCTGGGGCATCGGCATGAATTTCTTCATGGAGATAGCCAAGATGCGCGCTGCGCGGATGCTCTGGGCGAAGATCGTGAAGGACTTCAACCCGAAGAGCGAAAAGAGCATGGCCCTGCGCACCCACTGCCAGACGAGCGGTTGGAGCCTCACAGAGCAAGACCCATACAACAACGTGATGCGCACCAACATGGAGGCGATGGCGGCCGTTTTCGGAGGAACGCAGAGCCTGCACACCAACTCGCTGGACGAGGCCATTGCGCTGCCCACGAACTACTCTGCCCGCATTGCCCGCAACACGCAGCTTTTCATCCAGCACGAGACCGACATCTGCAAGAGCATCGATGCGTGGGGCGGTTCCTTCTATGTGGAGAAACTCACGCACGAACTCTGCGAGAAGGCGTGGAAGCTGATAGAGGAGGTGGAGGAACTGGGCGGCATGGCGAAGGCTATTGAGACGGGCCTCCCGAAGATGCGCATCGAAGAGGTGGCGGCCCGCAAACAGGCCCGCATCGACAGCGGAGAGGAGGTGATCGTGGGCGTGAACCGCTATCGTTTGGAAAAGGAATCGCCTTTGGAAGTGCGCGAGGTGGACAACAACGCGGTGCGCGAAAGTCAACTGAAACGGCTGGCCGATGTGAAGGCCAATCGCGACAGCAAAGCCGTTGAAGCGGCCCTTTCTGCCATTATCGAGGCCGCAAAGTCAGGCAAAGGAAACCTGCTCGAACTGGCGGTGGACGCGGCAAGGAAGCGCGCCACGTTGGGCGAGATCTCAGATGCGATGGAGAAAGCCTTCGGACGCTATAAGGCGGTAATCCGCTCCATCTCAGGTGTATATTCGGGCGAGGTGAGGAAGAACGATGACTTCATAGCGGCTCAGGATGCCGCAGATGCTTTCGCGGAGCGCGAAGGCCGCAGGCCGCGCATCCTCGTGGCTAAGATGGGGCAGGATGGCCACGACCGCGGTGCTAAGGTCATCGCCACCTCGTTTGCCGACATCGGCTTTGATGTGGACATTGGTCCGCTGTTCCAAACGCCCAAGGAAGTGGCTAAACAGGCCGTAGAGAATGACGTGCATATCGTGGGAGTAAGCTCCCTCGCGGGCGGGCACAAGACCCTCGTACCAGCCGTCATCGAGGAGTTGAAGAACTACGGCCGTGCCGACATCATGGTAGTGGCGGGCGGTGTTATCCCTCAGCAGGACTACGATTTCCTGTATGAGAAAGGCGTGGCATTCGTCTTCGGCCCAGGGACGGTGATCTCCAAGGCCGCGCAGGGGGTGTTGGAGAGGCTGGGCAAAAGTTGATAGAGAACACCGCTGGGTTTTTTGTGGAAGATATGCGGTCGATGGTGTGAGTTGATGTGTTTGTAAGTATTTTTAAATACATTTGGTTCCAAACCGGACTAATTAAATTTTCATCAACGCTTCTGCTTTTGTTTCTTTCATTTCCGATCCTGGCGCAAGATGCCGTCACTAAGCTTCTGAGCAATTTCGGGGCGGCCGACCTCTCGATCAGAAAGGAAGTTGATGGAGGACGCGAATTAGCCAACCTGAATGTCACTTTCCAAAATGCATATTCCCCTGCAGACGCCATTGACATCGGTGGCCTCATGTTGACCGATTCTACGGCTGTGACCAATTTTGCCGATCAGCTCAGTGATGCGTTGGGGCATTTGGCTGCCCGCAGGGGCGCAAGGAGTTTGAGGGGAGAACCTATGTCATTAGTGCAAAGGCTGGTGATAATCGTGTGATATTGAGCGGAAAAGGGGTGTTTAAGTCTAAATACACTGATTTGACAGAGTTACAGGCTTCCAGACTTGCTGATGCTGTGCGCAGGTCGGTGATACTGATTCGCGATTAACTGACTTTGCGGGTCTTGCACATGAGGCAAATAAGGGGCTTCCCTGCCCACCTCGCGTTTCTATCTTTGCCGCCCTTCACCCGCAAACGGAATGGATAAGAACTCGGCCATTGGGCTGTCACTCATACTGCTCATTTTTTTGGGCTTCAGTTACCTCAACCAACCATCTGAGGAGGAAATAGCCGCTGCCAAACGGACAAGGGATTCTGTTGCTGCTGTTCAGTTGGAACAGCGTCAGCAGCAGGATGCTGCCATCATCCGTGAGGCCGTGGAGGAGGTCGCTCAGGTGGAAACCATGGAGCTTAATGACTCCATTGTCAAGCTCGAACTGGCATCGAAGCTCGGTGCGTTCGCGGCAGCGGCCGAAGGCGAGGACGGTGTCGTTGTTCTTGAGAACGATGTCCTGCGGATGGAGGTCAGCCGCAAGGGTGGCCACCCGCTGTCGGTGCAGCTCAAGGACTACCGAACCTACGATTCCTTGCCATTGATGCTGTTCGAGGGTGAGCAGAATCGCTTCGCACTTGAGTTTTTCGCTCAGAACAGACGTATTTCCACACAGGAACTCTACTTCCGGCCGTCTGCAAGTGGCCTCACTGTTGCTGGTGACGATGTTCGCAATCTTAGCATGAGGCTGGAGGCAGGGGAGGGGCGTTACCTCGAGTATGTCTATTCGCTGAAGGGTGATGACTTCATGGTCGATTTCACCATCAACATGGTAGGTATGGACCAGCTCGTGGAGCGCAATGCCACAAGCCTCGACCTGCACTGGAAAGCCGACCTGCCATCTCAGGAGAAATCATTGCAACCCCAGCGCGAGAACAGCACCATCTACTATCAGTTCAACGATGGTGAGGTGGATTACATCTCTGAGCGTAATTATGAGAAGAAGAGCTTCGTTAACCGCCTCAAGTGGGTGGGTTTCAAGCAGCAGTTCTTCAGCACCGTGCTTATTGCAGAGACCAGCTTCGAACCTCCTACCGAAATCGAGACCATCCAAGATGAGGAGCGCACCGATGTGGTGCAGACCTGCCAGGCGCATCTGACCATCCCATTCGCGCACGGTCCCATGGAACAGGTGCCTCTGCAGTTCTACTTTGGCCCCAACCATTACAAGACCATGAAGTCCTATGACCTCGGTCTGGAAAGCATGATCCCGCTGGGATGGGGCATTTTCGGGTGGGTCAACAAGTTTGCTGTCATCCCGGTGTTCAACTTGCTGAATGACACGGGGCTGAATTACGGCATCATCATCCTGATCCTTACCCTGCTGCTCAAGTTCCTGCTTGCTCCACTCACGTACAAGAGCTACCTGAGCTCTGCCAAGATGAAGGCGCTCAAGCCTGAGATCGATGAGCTCAACAAGAAATTCGAGGGCAAAGACGACCCGATGGCCAAGCAGCAGGCCACCATGGCACTGTACAGCAAAGCAGGCGTTAACCCTATGGGCGGCTGTCTGCCCATGCTGTTTCAGATGCCGATCCTCATCGCCATGTTCCGCTTCTTCCCAGCCAGTATCGAGCTGCGGCAGGAGGCGTTCCTCTGGGCCGATGACCTGAGCAGCTACGACAGTGTGCTGGACCTTCCTTTCGAGATTCCGATGTACGGTGCACACGTCAGCCTGTTCACCATCCTGATGGCCATTTCCACGCTCATCTATTCCATCAAGAACATGAACATGACAGCGGGCAGCAACCCGCAGATGGAGCAGATGAAGTGGATGTTCTACCTCATGCCGTTCATGATGATGGTGTGGTTCAACAACTACGCATCAGGTCTGAGCTACTATTACTTCCTTGCGAACATGGTCACCTTCGGACAGCAGTTCCTTTTTCAGAGGTTCATTGACGAGGACAAGCTCCGTGCTCAGATCCAGGAGAACAAGAAGAAGCCCGTGAAGAAGTCGAGCTTCCAGAAAAGGTTGGAGGACATGGCCAAGCAGCGTGGCTATGAGGCCCCTAAGCCCAAGAAGAAATGATGAACTTGATGAAGAACGGGAATTCAATGCTCCGTGTGCTTGTTATGGTGCTCTTTGTGGCGTCCGGTTGCAAGAGCAAGGAGCAGACCGCCCCGACCCCGTCCATTACGACCGCTGAAACGCAGACCGCGCAGAATAGTCCTCAGGTGGTCGCCAGCATTGAGCGCACAGCTTGCTTCGGTCAGTGCCCGATCTATCGTGCCACTTTCTATGACAATGGTGAAGTACGCTACGTGGGCAGGCGTTTCGTGGAAATGGTGGGCACATTCACCACCCTGATCTCTGCGGAGGAACTGGCTGAGATAGATTCATTTGCAGAGAAGATTGGCTACCATGGTTTCAAGGACGCTTACCCGACTCCTATCACCGATTTTCCCACTTGCATCACCTCTCATCGAAAGGGAGATCAGGTGAAGAAGATTCTCAACGGGGAGCACGCCCCTGCCGACCTCATCGGCTATGAGCGCATGTTGGACGGCCTGCTGAAAGACCGGGACTGGACGCTGGTCTCCGAGAGCACCACCTACTGAATGCGCGAGCGGGATTTGATTTCGTCCTTAAGGACTGTTGAGGGGCTTTTGCCGTCTCCCAGCATCAGATAGGAGCCTTTGCCGCGCTTGGCGATGCGTTCCATCATGCGCGATGCGTCCTTATCACCCGGGAAACCTACCACGGAGAGTATGATGCCCTTCGATGCGTTGTCTGCGGCAAGCATTATCGCGTCTTTGTCTGTGAAGCTCGATGAGTTGAACATGCCATCCGTCACGAGAATAAGCTGATTGTTGCCCTGCTCCACCCAGTGTTGTTCCACTTGCGTGTAGGCTTCTATCATCCCTTTCACCCCGCTTGTGTAGCCTTCCGATTCGAGTTCATTGATGCGGGAAATGATGTCCTCAGCATCCATGACAGGTGTGGAGGGCAGCACCGTCCATACGGACGCGTTGAATGCCAGAATGGTCAAGCGGTCGGTGGGGCGCATCATGCGGACGAGGGCGGCCACACTTTCCTTCAGCAGGTCGAGCTTTTGCTCCTTGCGCATGGAGGACGAAACGTCCAGCAGCATCACAAGGTTGTTGGCACGGTAGCGGTCCTCTCCGAACTCAGGCTCTGGCAACGATGCCGCCAAGGCCGCTTCCACTGCATCCTCCACCGCTAATGCGGGTTTCACAGATTCGGTTTCAGTCCATTGGTCATTGATGACCGCGACCACTTCAGTCGGTTCGGGCGCGCGCTTAGGTTGTTCGTCCCACTGGTCGTTGATGGAGGTGCCAAGGTCGGTTATGGGCGGCTCTTCCTCCCATTGGTCGTTGATGCCGATGCCGAGGTCAACCTTCGGGAGCTGCTCTGGCTCTCTCCACCTTTCATCTTCCCTTTGCGGTTTTTCCCACTGCTCGTTGACGCTGATGCCAAGGTCTGGCATCGGTGCTTCCTCTTGCCATTGTGCGTTGAGGTTCAACCCGGTTTTGCTCTCACGTTGAGGCTCTTGTCGATCTTCGACAATGGGCTGCTGCACGGATCGCATCGGCTCCAATAGCACCAATGCTGAGGCGTTCCTGCGGTCGAAGGCCACCTCCTGCACAGTGGGAAAATAGCCTGAGCTTTCAGCCTGAACAGTGAATTTCCCTGTGCCTATTCGCGTTCTCACCACCCCTCGCTGATCGGACTCCAGCGTGCTCAGGCTTTTGTTCCTGCTGAAGAACTCCACTCGTGCCCCTGCGATGGGCCTTCCGGAGCTTCGGTCGGCCACGGTCACTATGTTCGCACCGGATGATGCGGCAGGAATGTCGGAGCTGAAGGTGGGGCAGCTCGTCAGCGCGTTGTTGCGCAGCGATGCGATGCTGCCCTTTACCGTGAGCCGATGCGCCTTGTCCGATGCGTTGGAATAGACCTCTACTGTGCGGTTGAACGGACCTGTGTCCGAGGTGTAGTAATGTATTCTGATCTCTGCGGTCTCTCCGGGTCCGATGCTGCGGTTGGGCAGGATCACCTGTATGTCTCGGCTGTGCTTCTGAGGCAGGAACATCAGCTTGGTCTTGCCCGTGTTGCGCACTTTGAAGACCGCCTCTGGACTGTCCCAATCGCGCATGGTCCCGAAGTTGAATGTGGTGCTCTCGAAATCAGCCTTTTGAGAGAAGACCATTTCCGACAGAGCGGTCATTAGGAATAGGATGGACAGGAAGCGCATGGGCAAGGAGTGTTGCAACCATCAGGCCGAAAAGTACAACAACGCAGAAACCGGCAGGCAATTGCCAACAGGTCACTTCACTCTGAAGTCCTCGCCCAGCCAGTTGCGGCCTATGATGAGCCTGTGCTCCTCAGCGCTGAGGTCGGCAAGGATGCACTGCACAGTGCGGTATTCCCAGCGGTCACCGAGGTTGTAGCCTATCTCCAACTCGGTGGTGTAGAGTTGTTTTTCTCTGAAAAAGACAACACCTGTGATGCGTCCATTCAGTGTGCGCCCCTCACCGGATTCGTTGGTCAGCTTGAAACTGGCCTCCTTGTCGATGTTCTTTTCCCTTGGGAAACTCGTATTCCTGATGGCGATGTTGCCTGCGTCAATGACAGTAAGTTCCAGCGTGTCGATGACCTGCGCGTTCCAGAACACGTTCGATTCCTTCACGTGAAATGAGGCTGTGGACGGAATGATCGTCTGTCCGAGGGACAACACAGGAACCAGCATGAAGAGGGCCAGGATATTTTTCATAGGGAAAATGATCTTACTCTGAAGGAAGATTGACAAGTGCAACTGCGTGATAGTAGTGTCCGAGGATGTCTCGGTATCCGAGGCCGCTGCGTGCCATCTGCATCGCGCCCTGCTGGCACAGCCCCACTCCATGACCGAATCCGCGTCCGCTGAACAGCGCATCTTCGCCCAAGATGTTCACTTTGAAGAAGGCGGAGCGGAGCCGCAGGTCGCGCCTCACATCTGCAGTTCTGATCTCGTCACCATTGAAATCGAGGTGCGACAGCCGCCCGGTGTCACTGCCGATCATACCTCCATCGGTCAGCGCATCTTCTGCTTTAGATGGCAGTACTTCTTTCAGTCGGGTCAGTGGCACACGCTCCTCCCATCTTGCACTCCGCTCGTTGAGGCAGAACGTGTCCTGCACAGAGATCAGGTAGCTGAGGTCTTTGGCCCATACATCGCCAGAATTGGCGGTCTGCCCTCCGCAGTTGGCGTGGAAAGCCGCCAGTATCGGCTTGCCTTCCGAGTCTGCCATGATGATACCTGAGGTGGCCGCAGCAGCCTTGGCCACAACCTCGATGGGAGCCATGTTGCCCTCGTACACCTGACAGTGCTGGTGGTCGCATACATCGAAGCCCTCGGCAGCGTGGCGATCGCGATTGCCAGTGAGGTACGTGCGGCAGATGATGCTCTGGATCTTATAGTACTCCTCTGGTGCGCTGATGCCCGACTCGCTCTGCACCACGTGGCTCACGTAGGTATCGAGCGCGATGTTGTTCACTAAGATGAGTTTCCCGGTCACACTCCGCAGGCTCAACGCACCGGGGTAGCGGAGCTCACGGCCATCGCTGCCGCGTTTCACAAGAAATGAAGGCTGTCGCCCGGTCGATACCATATCGATGCCCTTCACTGTGCTCCTCAGGCCATAGACGCCCACCAACTTGATGCTGTCACCCACCGATGTCACGGACACCACATCATCAGACCTGAAGCGATAGATAGTGTCGCCTGCGCTGGTGACCAAATGGAACTTCCCTGATACAGGCGACACCATTACTGAACGCTCGTTCTGGCGGTCGCAGATGCCGACTCTCACATTTTGCTGCGCAATTGCCGTGGCATTGGTGAGCATGGCAAGCAGGCAGATGGTGATGGTGTTTCTCATGGTCGGGACGGTGCGCACAAAGTTGCCCAAACTAATCGGCATCTTTGCTCCATGAAAAGGTTTCTGATGATGATGGCATGTGCGCTGGTGGCCTGCACACAGCCGAAGGAGGCGGAGAAGGAGGTAAGACCACGGCCCATCAACCCCAATGGCGACAGCGAGCTGGCCCTGCTGATGCGCGCCATGTTCGATGACGGCATGCGCATAAAGGAGCAGGTGCAGCGGGGCGAGCAGCCCACCGGCCTGCGCGATTTTCAGGCCATTCACACGGCAATACCTACCGACAGCACGGTGCGCACACCGGTTTTCGCAGCTTTCTCAGAGGCATATCTGCAAAGCGTGCGCGAGCTGGAGGAGGGCGACTCCACATCCGTGTTCCGCTTCAATCGCATGGTGGATCAGTGCATGAACTGCCATTCGGAGTTCTGCCCCGGTCCCAAGAAGCGCATACGCAAGCTCTATATCCCAAAGGAAACCCTGATCTGAGCCTTACTCAGCCGTTGTAGCCCAGCGCAGCAAAGATGTCTTTCCAAGCAGCGAACACTTCTCTCTTGCGCTGCTCAGGGTAGTCGTACTTGTTGGTCTTATAGTCGCTGTAGGACCGCACCTCGCTCTCTATGTAGGGCCTTGCCCGTTCAAAATCATCCAGTCCGCAGTCGTTGTAGGCTTTGCGCAGCACCTCGGTCTCGTTGCCGATCAAGTCCTCGTACCGGATCTCTGCCAGATGGCCAGCGGGAATAAGTGCACGCTCGTTCAGATACTTCGTCATCATCTCCTTGTAAGAGAAAACGATATAATCCTCTACATGTCTGGCCTCGCAGTGCTGCATGGTCACCATGGGCAGGGTAATGGAGTAAAGGCGTTCGGTTGAGAAATAGACCGAGTAGGGGTCGCGGCTGATGTGGATGAAACGTGCATCGGGGAATATCTCCAGAATCTCCTTGATGCGAGCGGTGTTCTCCGGGCTTTTGATGACCAGCTGCATGCCATTATTCCTCAGCGTGAGTTTCTGGAGGAAATAGTGCGAAGTCCGCTGCCACTGAGTTTTAGCCTCGTTGCTCTCGAACAATACGGCCCTACGGAACACCTCCGACATACGCTTCGGGAAGTAGTAGCCGGGTATCATGGTCTCCACCGTCATGTTGCCCAGCGAGTACTCAGGCTCGGTGGGCAGGTCCAGGCCCATCCGCAGGTTGTCCATGGGGCGCGTGTCGGGCAGGGCCTTGCGGTAGATGCGTTTCAGGATGGACTGCGAGGTCAGGTACACCCACGGCATAAAGCTCTCCTTCACGGTGAGGTGCGCGAACTGCGGGTCGCGGCCTATGAGGTAGTTGAGGTAGGTCGTGCCACTGCGCTGGTGACCGAGGATGAACAGCGGGGCCTTCACCTCTGTGGCTTTGATCTTGCGGTTGTAAAGAAGCCGCTCCCACATCACCACTGGCCACATGAGGCAGGTCACGATGCTTACGGCCACGGCCTTGGGCCAGAACTGCCAATCAATATCGCGCCAGTGCCTGCCGAGGATGGCGAACCAGGTCCCGGGATTGGCCCCGATGGCCGTGGTGGCCCCAAAATCCAGGTACTGCTTTCTGCCTATCTCAAGTTTCATGGAATGGCCGCAAGCTACTTCTTGAAGATGAAATAGACCGCCAGGACCATGAATCCGAATCCGATCAGGTGGTTCATGCGCAGAGTCTCTGTCTTAAAAACGGTAATGGCGATTACCATGAATACTGTCAGACTTACCACCTCTTGGATGATGCGCAGCTGGAAAAGGTTGAACGGCCCTCCGTTACCCGCGTAACCTATCCGATTGGCGGGCACCATGAAGTTGTACTCGAAAAAGGCCAGTCCCCAACTGATGAGGATGATGGCGGAGAGGCCGAGGTTCTGCCCCCAAGTGGTCTCCTTCAGCTTCAGATGGCCGTACCACGCGAAGGTCATGAACACGTTGCTGATGACCAAGAGACCGATGGTGAGGATGGGTTTCATCCATGTAAAGGATCAATCGAACCCGGCCAACTGCTCCTCCAACGCCTTGATTTTCGCCTCGGCATCGGCCTGTTTGCGCTGCTCGTTCTCAATCACTTGCGCGGGCGCACCGCTCACGAAACGCTCGTTGCTCAGTTTCTTCATCACCGAGGCGAGGAACCCACGGGTGTAGTCCAGTTCCTTGCGCAGCTTCTCCTTCTCCTCCTCGGGGTCGAGCAGCCCTTCGAGCGGGATGAAGAACTCCGCGCCCTTGATGACGAACGAGGCGGCATTGGCAGGTGCCTGCTCCGCGGTGGCTATCTCTTGGAGGAAGGCCAGTTTGGTGATGACGGGATTCATCATCGCAGCGGCCTTGCCTTTCACCAGCAGTTGAAGCGGTGCCTTGGGGCCGAGCTGCTTCTCGTTGCGCACCCTGCGCACCTCCATGATGACGTTCATGGCGCGGTCGAAGGCATCCAGCAGCACGGCATCAGGTTTTTCCGCCTTCGGCCACGGGGCGATGATGATGCGGTCCTTCTCCGAACGCTCACCGAGGTGGTCCCATATCTCCTCCGCAATGAACGGGGTGAAGGGATGCAGTAGTTTAAGCAGGTCACCGAGAAATGCCTTGGTCTCGGCCAATGTTTTAGGGTCGATGGGCTGCTCGAAGACGGGTTTGATGATCTCGAGGTACCACGAGCAGAAGTCGTCCCAAACCAGTTTATAGACACTCATCAGTGCGTCACTCAGGCGGAACTTGTCATAGTGGTCATCCATCTCTGCCAACGCCACGCTGAACCGCGAGCGGAACCATTCGATGGCGATGCGGGCCTCTTCGGGCTGCGCGAGGTTGGCATCCACCTCCCAACCCTCGATGAGGCGGAAAGAGTTCCACACCTTGTTGGTGAAGTTGCGGCCTTGCAGGCAAAGTCCCTCATCAAACAGGAGGTCGTTGCCCGCTGGCGAGGAGAGCAGCATGCCCACACGAACGCCATCGGCCCCGAACTGCCCGATGAGGTCGAGCGGATCGGGGCTGTTGCCGAGGCTCTTGCTCATCTTGCGGCCCTGCTTGTCGCGCACGATGCCAGTGAGATACACGTTCTTGAACGGCAGCTCGCCACGGTACTCGTAGCCCGCCATCACCATCCGCGCCACCCAGAAGAACAGGATTTCGGGCGCGGTCACCAGGTCGTTGGTCGGGTAGTAATAGTTGATGTCCTTGCCATCGGGATTTTTGAATCCATCGAAAACAGAGATGGGCCATAGCCAGGAGGAGAACCAGGTGTCCACGACATCCTCGTCCTGCCTGAGGTCGGTATTTTGAAAATCGAAAATCGAAAATTGTTCCTTGAACTTGACGAGGGCCTCCTCAGCCGTCTTAGCCACCACATACGTTCCATCGGGCGCGTACCATGCAGGAATGCGCTGCCCCCACCACAGTTGGCGGCTGATGCACCAGTCGCGGACGTTCTCCATCCAATACTTGTAGGTATTGATGAATTTGTTGGGATGGAACTGGATGTTGCCGTTCAGCACGTTCTCCAGCGCGGGTTTCGCCAGCTCGGACATCTTCACGAACCACTGTTCTGACAGCCTCGGCTCGATGACCGCATCCGTGCGCTCTGAGCAGCCCACCTTGGTCATGTAGTCCTCAGTCTTCACCAGGTGGCCCGATGCTTCCAAATCTTTCGCTATCTTCTTTCTGACGATGAAACGGTCCTCGCCCACGTAGAACCCAGCGGCTGTGCTCATGGTGCCGTTCGCGTTCAGCGTGTCGATGATCTCCAGCCCATGGCGCTGGCCTATCTCATAGTCGTTGATGTCATGCGCGGGCGTCACCTTCAGGCAGCCCGTGCCGAACTCCTTGTCCACGTAGTCATCGAAGATGATGGGGATGCTGCGGTTCGCCATGGGCACAATGGCCCGCTTGCCTTTCAGGTGCAAGTATCTTTCGTCCTCGGGGTTGATGCAGATAGCGGTATCTCCGAGGATGGTCTCCGGGCGGGTGGTTGCGATCGTCACCCAATCTTCCGTGCCTTCAATCTGATAGCGGACATGGTAGAGCTTCGAGTTCACCTCCTTGTGATAAACTTCCTCGTCCGAAACGGCCGTCAGCGCCTTCGGATCCCAGTTCACCATGCGGTGACCCTTATAGACCAGTCCTTTGGTGTGCAGGTCGATGAACGCATCGATGACCGCCTCGCTCAGGTCGTCCTCCATCGTGAAGCGCGTGCGCTCCCAGTCGCAGCTCGCCCCCAGTTTCTTGAGTTGTTCGAGGATGATGCCACCGTGCTTGTGCGTCCATTCCCAAGCATGTTCGAGAAACTCCTCGCGGGTCAGGTCCCACTTGCTGATGCCTTGTTCCTTCAGCTTGTTCACCACCTTGGCCTCCGTGGCGATGGAAGCGTGGTCGGTGCCCGGCACCCAGCAGGCGTTCTTGCCCTGCATCCGCGCCCTGCGCACCAGCACGTCCTGAATGGTGTTGTTGAGCATGTGGCCCATATGCAGCACGCCAGTGACGTTGGGCGGGGGAATCACGATGGTGTAAGGCTCCCTTTCATCTGGCTCAGAGTGGAAGTATCCGTTCTCCATCCAGTACTTGTACCATTTCTCCTCCGCGCTGGTGGGGTCGTAGGTCTTGGCAATCTCGCTCATGCTGCTTTTTCCATGTAAAGGCCGCAAAAGTAGGGAAGGGGCGGGGCGGGGGAGTTATGGACGAGAAGGGATTCCGCCCTAAATTCGTCCGCTGCCATGGAAGTGACCGTCATCCTTATCATTCTCACTGGACTTGTGCTCAACGGGTTGGGCATTATGGGCTGTATTCTTCCCGTTCTGCCGGGTCCGTTGCTCAGTTGGCTGTCGCTGTTATTGTTCTTCCTACTGCCTGATCATGCTATCGGATGGGGTGCGCTTGGTGTCACTTTCGGCCTGATGGCGCTGGTAACGGCCATTGACCTTGTAGTGCCAGTGATGGGCGCCAAACGTTTCGGGGCCTCTCGCCAAGGGATGATCGGTGGGGCTATCGGCATTGTGGTCGGACTGTTTCTTTTCCCGCCCATCGGCATCATCCTTGGGCCGCTGGTGGGCACCATTGTAGGCGACCTGATCGCTGGAGGCACCATTGCGGCAGCGGTGAACAGTGGTGTGGGCTCGCTCATCGGCTTTCTGGTCGGTACATCCGTCAAGCTGGCCTACTGCATCGGCATTGTCATCTATTTCTCGGTGAAGACAGCGGGTGCCATCGGTGAGGTGGTATCCGCGTGGTTTTGAGTTTTTTTTCGGTGAAGGGGACAATAATCCTTGATGACGCCCGTTGATGAGCGCGACAACGCAAGGGTTGTCTTTTTTCTACTTTTAGCCCCTGTCTCAGGATGCATTTGATAACACGCGCACTCCCCGTACTCCTTTGCCTAACGCTCACGGCCATGTCGGTGAGGGCGCAGGCCCCCAAGTTCAGTAACGAGTTCCTCGCCATCGGCATCGGGGCGCGTGCGTTCGGTATGGGCAATGCCATGGTGGCGGGGGCGGATGATGTGACGGGCGGCTACTGGAACCCTGCGGGCATCGCACTGGCGGGCGACAATTTTCAGGTGAGCCTCATGCACGCGGAGTATTTCGCAGGAATTGCCAAGTATGACTACGTGGGCATTTCCGCCCCGATCATTGACGATTACACCACAGGGGCGTTCACCTTCATCCGCTTCGGGGTGGACGATATTCCCAACACCACAGAGCTGATCGATGACAATGGCCGCATCAACTACGACAGGGTCACGGCCTTCACCGCTGCGGATTACAGCTTCCAGTTCAGCGTGGCACGCAGGAGTCCCAAGATAGAGGGGCTGCGCTACGGTGGCACGGTGAAGGTGGTGTACAGGCACGTGGGCGACTTCGCCAACTCATGGGGTTTCGGCCTCGATGCGGGCGCGCAGTACGACCATCGCAAGTGGAAGTTCGGGGTGATGGCCCGCGATGTCACATCCACCTTCAACGCTTGGACCTTCACGCTCAACGACCGCACCAAGGAGGTTTGGCGTGCCACGGGCAACGAGATCCCCAACAACTCACTGGAGGTCACGCTGCCTAAGCTCATCCTTGCTTCAGGAAGAAGGTTTGACATTTATAAGAAATTCGGGCTATACACCGAGGTCAATCTCGATTTCACTTTTGATGGCAAGCGCCCAGTATTGATCAAGGGTGACCCGATAAGCATCGAGCCCAAATGGGGAATGGAGTTATTCTACTCGGACTTCATCTTCGTGAGGTTTGGTGTTTCGAACATCCAAGACTATACCGATGATGACGGTCAGGCCATCTGGTCTTGGCAACCCAACATCGGGGTTGGAGTCCGTATCAAAGGGTTCTACATCGACTATGCGCTCACGGATATCGGTGACCAGTCGGTCGCGCTGTTCAGCAACGTGTTCTCACTGAGGGTGGATCTGCATCGGGACATTTTCAAGAGGAAAGACAAAGGCACAGGTGGTTGAAAGTTAAAGACCCTGTGATCAGTTGCGGATGAAAGGTTTTGAAAGCTTAATTTTGGACTACAACCGCCTGATGGTCAACTGAACAGGTGAATGGGCATGAAAAGACTTCTACACATTGGTCTGCTGTTCATGTCCGCCTTTGCTTGGGGGCAGCCTTTCGGCAATGAATGGGTGAACCATTCGCAGCCGCATTTCCGTTTCGATATCACGCAGGAGGGCATCTATCGCATAAACCAGCAGACCCTGTCCGATGCACTCGCGGCCAACGGTTTCAGCCTTGCGAGCATCGACCCAAGAAACATTCAGGTCTTCGCCCGTGGGCAGGAGCAGCACATCCACATTCAGGGCGAGGGGGATGGCAGCTTTGATGCAGGCGACTTTATAGAGTTCTATGCCCGTGGCAACGATGGTGAGTACGACACGCCCATCTATAACGATCCGTCTTTCCACGCCAATCCGTACTACAGCCATTTCAACGACACGATTGCATATTTCATCACGTGGAACAGCTCGTTGAACAATGCGCGGATGACCGTGGAGACCGATGTGAATTTCGGTGGGAATGCCGCTTCGCCTTACGTGATCCGTGAGTCGCATCAAGAGCTGCACGATACGTATTACGTTGGGCGAGGATACGGACTGGTGGGCAACAGCACCAGCCCTGAATACACCGGTGGAGAGGGGTGGTACGGCTACCTTTTCGATGGCGGCTTTGTAGACAGCTTCTGGAACATCCCCACGCCCAACCGCTACACTACGGGGCCTGATGCGGAGATAGAGTGCAGCCTGGTGGGCCTTTCCAACGACAACAAGAACCTGCGTATCACAGGTGCCGGGGTGACCTTTGAAACGGTAATGCAGGGTTTCAGTTG
Organism: uncultured Chryseobacterium sp.; assembly: GCA_964500205.1. GTDB lineage: Bacteria > Bacteroidota > Bacteroidia > UBA10329 > UBA10329 > UBA10329. Next base: position 19,507 of record CAZCNS010000013.1, read on the forward strand.
TTATCGCTATCCGTTCACAGTTCCCACGTCATCTCTCGGGGCCAACACGACCAATTTCACGTTCAGGATATTGAACAGTCCGGTGCCTTTTCAATTCAGGGCGTTAGTTGCTTACGTGAAGGTCGTTTACCCCATGACACCCAACTTCGGTGGTGGAGGCACCTTCCGTTTTGCGGTGCCTGACAACCCGAATTACCCTTCACAACAGAAGAGCCTTGTGCAGTACACGGCATTCACAGGTACCAATGCCATCGTTTACGACCTGACCAACAACAGGCGCATCCCTACCTCGGGCAATGCGTTCCTCATCCCCGACAATGGCTCGCTGAAGCAGTGTTTCATCAGTGGTGAGGCGGAGATAGCGGCCAATATCATCGGACCGATACTGCCGGCCGGGCCTGCGGGTTCGCCTTTCTTCACTGATTTCGCCTCGTTGGGCTCCGAGACGGACTACTTTGCCATCACCAGCCGCAAGCTGCTCGAAGCCACGCAGCAGTATGCCGCTTATCGCAGCACTACGGGTCATAATGCCATCGCCATAGATGCCGATGAGCTGTACTCGCAGTTCGCTTGGGGCATTCGCAAGCATCCATTAGGCATCCGCAACTTCTGCCGCTGGGCGATTGACAACTATGACGACCCGAAATACTTGTTTCTTGTGGGCAAGTCGGTGCCCTCTCGCTTCATCCGCACCAACCCTGCACAGTATGCGATGACCGAGGTGCCTACCTACGGTTTCCCACCGAGTGACATCATGTATACCTCCAGGTTGGGCAATACACTGCTGGAGGAGCCGGCCTTTGCTACAGGCCGTCTTGCCGCGCAGAACCCTGAGCAGGTGTTGGAGTATCTGAACAAGATGCAGGAATATGAGTCGCAGGAACCGGACCTGTGGATGAAGCGCATCCTTCATTTCTCAGGTGGCGGCATCGAGAGCGAGGTGAACCAGATTCTTCTTTTCATGAATTCTTACAAGGCTGTGATGGAGGACACGCTTTTTGGAGGCGATGTTATCACGTTCAGGAAGACCAGCTCGCAGCCGTTTCAGATCACGCAGGTGGACAGCATCCGGCAGCTCATCAATGCCGGGGTGCAAATGACCAATTTCTTTGGTCATGGATCCGGGGTGGGTTTCGATGTAAGCATAGATCATCCCTCGCAGTTCCAGAACACTAACGGCAAGTATCCGTTCATGATCGCCAACTCGTGCTTCGCGGGAGACATACACCAGCCTACCACTTCCATCCAGTCGCTATCCGAGGAGTGGGTGCTTTATCCACGGGGTGCACTGGGTTTTTTCAGCACTGTTGGACAGGGCAATAAGGTGTACCTGCACACTTACGCATCGCGCTTTGTACGCAACATAGCCTACGGTACCTACGGACAAGGAATCGGTATGGCGATCAAGCGCACTGTGAGGCAGAATGCGCAGTCTGACAATGCCGTGACGCGGATCCACAATCTGGAGTTCACTCTGCATGGCGATCCCGCGCATAACATCACCGACAGGCCGCTGCCAGACCTGGAGGTGACCCAACAGAGCCTGTTCACCGATCCCGTGGAGGTGACCACCGAAGCCGATTCCTTCGCATTGCGCATTGACATCAAGAACCTCGGCAGAGCTTTCACGGATTCCTTCTCGGTGAACATTGCGAGGCAGTTGCCATCCGGTGAATTGGACTTCAATATCGATGTGCTCTCACCAGCAGTCTATTACCGCGATACCCTCACAGTGATGATACCCATTGACGGTATCGATGGAATTGGCATCAACAACATCTGTGTACACCTCAACCCCTCGGAGCAGCTGGTGGAATCGAATTATATGAACAATCAGGTGTGTTTTCAGGTGAATGTCATTTCACCGGACATCATACCTGTCTACCCGTATGATTTCGCGGTTATGCCAGAGCAGGGCATAACTCTAAAGGCCAGCACAGGCGACCCGTTCGCACCAGCGCGAACTTACAGGCTTGAGTTGGACACCACCGACCTTTTCAACAGTCCCATCAAGCAGTTCACCACCGTAACCCAAGCAGGTGGGGTAGTGGAGTGGACGCCTTCGCTGCTGGCCAACATGCCGGACAGCACGGTCTATTTCTGGCGTGCAAGCCTCGATTCGGTCACCAGTGGCCAGCCATCGAAGTGGCGCGAGAAGTCCTTCCAATACATTGTGGACAAGCACGGTTGGGGACAGGCCCATTTCTTCCAGTACAAGAAGGACGATTTCAACAACGTAGATTACAACCGGAGTACCCGGACTTTCGACTTTCTGCAATCGCTCAAGCAGCTCGCGGCCAATAACTGGGGCACGCCTACCACGTTGGCCGAGGGAGAGCAGATCAACTTCTTCGTTGACAACGGCCGTGAGGAGTATCTCGCTTGTCCCGGCCCGAGCGTATTCTCTCCACAGCTCATCGTGGCAGTGATTGATCCCTGCACCCTCATTCCTTGGCAGACTCCCGGAACGGAACCTGTCACCGGCAATTTCAATCCGGGCAATGGTAACCATGGCCAGCTCACCAATTGCAGCCCGAACCGTCCGAGGAAATGGTACACGTTCCTTGCGAACAATGCCAACTCGATGAACGCATTCAATAACTTCCTGACCAACGTGGTGCCCGACAGCCACCATGTGATCATCATGAGCTGGCTGGACGTGAACTTCACCACTCTAGCCCCACAGCACTTGCAGTTGTTGGCCGATCTTGGTGCCACTGCGGTCGATACGCTGTCTAGTGTGCCTTACATCTTATACACGCAGAAGGGCAATCCGTCTGTTGCCGCAGAGGTCTTCGGTACGGTGCTCTCCGATCAGATCAACTACACCCGCGACCTTGTAGGCTGCTTTGGTGAGGGGCGTATCACCACCCCCGTCATAGGTCCGGCCACTGAGTGGAATTCGCTGCATCTGCGGGCCGATCCGCTGGAGACCCCTAATCTCGATAGCATCGCGGTGGATGTCATAGGCATCCGTCCGAACGGTACGAAGCAGGTGGTGATCCCGGGCATTGAGGGATGGAATCAGGACATCCTGAATCTTGCCTCTCAGGTCAGTGCGACCGAGTTCCCACGTCTTCAGTTGCGGGCCAAGCTTTTCGATGATTCTCTCACCAACACGCCTCCGCAGCTCGACCGCTGGCAGGTGCTGTTCGAGGGCGTGCCCGAGGCTGCGCTCAATCCGCACATCGGCTATGCTTTCACAGATTCGGTGGGAGAGGGGTCGGAGATCATGTTCGCCACGGCCATCACCAACATCGGTGATTACGACATGGACAGCCTGCTTGTACACTATTGGGTGCAAGATGCCAGCGGTGTGCGCCACGACATCGTCTATCCGCGCCAGGCCCCGCTGCTCGTGGGCGAGACGCTGCTGGACACAGTATACGTGAACACGCTCGACTATGTGGGTATCAACCGCTTCTGGGTGGAGGTGAACCCAAATGACGACCAGCTGGAGCAATACCATTTCAACAACATCGGCAGTGTGGCCTTCACAGTAGGGGGCGACCGCATCAACCCCATCCTCGATGTGACCTTCGATGGGGTGCATATCCTCGATGGCGACATTGTGAGCGCAAGGCCCATGGTGGTGATGGAGGTGAAGGACGAGAACCAGTTCCGCCTGTTGGACAGCCCTGAGGATGTTCAAGTCCTGCTGAAAATGCCTGATGCCAGTACCATGACGGTGATACCGGTCGTAGGGAATTCCCAGTTGGTCTTTTATCCCGCTGAATCGACAGATAATCGTGCTAAGATTGAGTGGACACCGCAGTTTCTTGAAGACGGCATGTATGAACTCTGGGTGCAGGCGCATGACAAGAGTGGCAACGCATCGGGACAGACGTACTTCCGCATCAGCTTCGAGATCATCAACCGGGCCACCATCACCAATGTGCTCAATTACCCCAACCCGTTCAGCACCCGCACCCAGTTCGTGTTCACCATGACAGGCGAGGAGACGCCCACCTACTTCAAGATCCAGATCATGACCATCACGGGCAAGGTGGTGAAGGAGATCACCTCGGATGAGATCGGTCCGATGAACATAGGCCGCAACGTGACTGAATACTATTGGGATGGCAAGGACCGCTTCGGAGACCAGCTTGGTAATGGGGTCTATCTCTACAGAGTGGTTGCCAAGCTCCACGGTCAGAGCATCGAACTGCGCGAGAGCGGTGCCGACCGTTGGATACAGAGTGGTTTCGGTAAAATGATGCTGATAAGGTGAAGCGTGGCGTTCGGAACCATTGACATCATCGCTTTTGTTGCCTTCATCGCATTGGTGGTGGGCATCTCGCTCTACGCATCGCGTAAGGAGGAGACCTCCGAGGACTACTTCCTCGCAGGGCGCGGCCTGAGCTGGTGGCTCATCGGGCTTTCGCTCATCGCCAGCAATATCTCTTCCGAGCATTTCATCGGCATGTCGGGCAAGGGGTTTACACTGGGTCTGGCCATTGCCAGCTATGAATGGATGGCCGCTGTCACGCTGATCATCGTGGCGCTATTCTTCCTGCCGCGCTTTCTTCGGGCGGGCATCTACACCATCCCTGAGTTCTTAGAGTACCGCTATGACCGCACCACCAGGCTCATCATGGCGTTCTACATGATGGTGTTCTATGTCATTGTGACGCTTGCCACGGTGCTCTATTCTGGTGCGCTGGCCCTCAACTCCATCTTCGGCATCGACATCACACTCGGCATCTGGATCATCGGGGTGCTGGCAGGGGCCTACACTGTGTACGGTGGTCTGAAGGCCGTGGTGTGGTCCGACCTCATACAGGGCACGGCCCTCATCCTCGGTGGGGTGCTGGTGATGTTCCTCGGTTTCCAGGAGATGGGTATCCGTTTCGCGGGGGGCGATGCGGGTGGATTCGTTGCCAATGTATCGAACGGCATCGGCAGTTTCATGAAACTGGCCGGTGACCGCCTCCATACCGTGCTTCCTTCAGACCACCCGGAGCTGCCTTGGGTAGCGGTGTTCATCGGTGGGCTGTGGATACCCAACCTCTACTACTGGGGCCTCAACCAGTTCATCACCCAGCGTACCCTTGCGGCCAAGAGCCTGCTGGAGGGGCAGAAGGGTATCCTGTTCGGGGCTACCATCAAGTTGGTCATTCCGTTCATCGTGGTCTTTCCGGGCATCATGGCTTTCCTGCTCTATGGCGATGAGGTGATGGCCGCAACCGGCACGGGTGATGGCGCATATCCTTACCTACTGCGCCAACTGCTTCCTTCCGGGCTGATGGGCGTGATGTTCGCGGCCCTGTTCGGGGCGGTGATGAGCACCCTCGACTCGCTGCTCAACTCGGCTGCTACCATCTTCACCATGGACATCTACCGGCCTTACATGGCCCCAGATGCCCCCTCTGCGCAATACGTCCGTGTGGGCCGCATCACCACGATGGTGCTCGTCCTCATCGGCTGCCTATGGGCACCCGTGGTGGGCAGTTTCGATAGTGTGTTCGACTACATCCAGAAGTTCGGTGGGCTGATACAGCCAGGCATCCTCGGTGCGTTCGTCTTTGGCATCCTTTGGAAGAAAGTGCCCGCCCATGCCGTCAAGGTGGCGATGGTGGTCAATGTGCCGGTCTATGCCACGCTACTGCTGGTGGATGAGTTCGTGTTTCCCGAAGGGGAGAAACTGGCCTTCCTTCATTACATGGCCGTGGCCTTTGCGGTGGTGTCAGCCTACATTGTCATCGCTACGCTGGTGCGCCCGCTCAAAGTTCCGGTCACACTGCCCGTGAAGCAGGACTACCCCACTGGTATCCACCCCTTGATCGCGGTCTGGAGTGCGCTGGTGCTTGTGGCCGTGGCGGGGCTATATGTGGTGTTCAGGTAAGGGGGGCGGAAAGCTGTAAGCCTTAAGCTGCAAGCCACAAGTGGTGAGCTGAAAGGTCAGGCGAGGAACTCCCGCACGGTGGCGCGAATCGCATCCTTCACGCCCACGGGCTCATGGTAACGGGCTAACGTAAGGCGTGCATTATCAGCTCACGTGTGTTGCGGATTTCCTCTATCAGCACAGGATTACGCAGCGAACGCTCGGTCACGAGGTCTATGTCGCGTCCCAGCAGCAGCCGAAGCTTTTCCAGTAGCTCGAAATAGTTGTCAGCATAGTGAAGCAACGGCACCTGTTCGGAGAAGCGCACAAGCAGGTCGTAGTCGCTGTTCTTGTGCATGCCACCCTTAGCAGCAGAACCAAAGAGATGACACGTTTCTACTCCATGCGATAGGAGCAGTCGTTTCATTTCGGGCAGTTTACTGGCCAATGAAGCGTCCATGCCTCAAAAGTAATCAAGCGGGCAATTGTCACTGAAGACAGATCGTCCTTGAAATCCGCCAGCTCAGGCATCGCCATCAGCTCCCTCAGTAAGGCAAGAGTTCTGGGTTCGACTGTCTCAACGTGTAACATCGGAATCTATCCAAAGGAAGATTGAACAATGAGCTGTCGAAATGCGTGATGTCGAGCGGCAGGAACTTGGCCTCCAGCAGGGCCTTGGTCACGCGGTCGTCTCCATAGTACCTGCGCGGCACTGGCGGATGTCTTCCACATCGCCCCGCTCAAAGACACGCTCTATCACAAATCGCCACTTGGCATCATAGTCCAACCGGTCGAAGTCCACATCCCAGAAGATGCGTCTGTCAAATACGGGCCGTGGCTTCGGGGACTGCATGATGCGAAGGTAGGCAGGTCGATCGGATGACCGTATGAACCGATGTCTTCGGTGTCAAGACCGTCCTGCGGACCGGATTCCGGATTCATCAGACTGACCACAGCACACATCTACCACCACCTCAACCTTCACGGCATAGGCTGATAGACCTGCTTGGCCTCATCCAATATCCGCTGCTTGTCCAGTGTCATGGACTTGGTCTCCTGGTCGGTGTAGAGCTGCATCTGATCGGTGTAATGCGGTGAGTCGGGGCGGGTTGACGCTCCGAAGGGGTGCAGCGTCTCTATGCGCACCAGTTGGCCGTCTTTCCATTGTGCGAAGTGGACGTAGGAGTCGGCCACCCAAGGCTTGTAGCGTCCGTCCTTCCACTCCTCGTTGTAGTTGGCGGCCAGCGCATCAGGAAAACCGCTCAGTGGCAGGTTCACATCACCGCGCACGTGGCGTTGTACCTCACCCAGCTGTGGGATCTCCCCACCATAGTGCGTGTCTATCTGCCCTTTGACCCAGCGCAGGGCATTCAGGTAGGTGGTGTCGGGCACGTTGACCTCTTTCTTGAACGAGGTGTCGTTGAACCCCAGCATGGCGAACATCCTTTGGAAAGTGAGCAGATATACCGCTGCACCCTTGCTGGTCTTCTCCGCCTGCTTGTTCCAGTCATTGATGGCGGTGATCAGTGGCCGCAGCTCAGGGAAGTCATCGGCATTCATGGAGAATAGCTTGTCGCACGAGTTCTGATAGGGGCTGCATGACGGGAATTCATAGTCGAATTTGATGTCTTTCATTCTTTGAAAGGTCATTTGTTCCGATTCCTGCTCGTCCATCAGCTCCAGGAAGCGTATGGCGCGGTTGTTCATGCCGAGGTCATCGCCCCAGCCGAAGTAGGCCGGATAGTCGTTGATGTCCTGCCATTCCTCGCGGGCTGTGGCGCGGGTGGGGTTGTTGTTCGTATTGAACACCCATCCGCACTCCGGATTCACGGTCTGCACCATGTCCTCCACAGGATGATAGCCATGCCAGAGGGTGCTGTCAGAATTGCTCTTGACCACTTTGGTATAGTCCACACCGGGGTGGCGCTTGGGTACGATGGCGTTGTTGAGGAACATCACGTTATCATCCTTGTCGGCATAGATGACGTTGAACATGGAGATGGATTCCATCTGCATGGCGGCATAGAACTCCTCGAAGCTCGTGGCCTTGTCCATGTGGTACCATTGCTCACCCACACGCACCCGCTCATTGGCGGGCAGTCTCAGCGCGTAGAAGTTCCCGTTGGGCGATTCGAGTGTGGCCCCATAAACGCTCCAGTAGGTCATTCTTTTCACGGGGATGACAAGTCCTTTGGCCAGTTTCACCTTCAGCCACACGGGGCGTTTCTCCAGCTCTTTCCACTTTCCGTTGTAGCGGTAGGTGTGCTTCTTCTTCGGGTGCATCTCCAGTTGGAACACGTCCACCAGATCGAGGTGATTCATGGTGTGGGCCCAGCCGAGGTGCTCGTTGTTGCCGAGGAACACGGTGTTGCTTCCCGGGAACATGGCCCCATGCACATTGAGTCCCTCATCGCTGTGCAGATGTGCCTCGTACCACGAGAATGGCCCCTCCACCGGTTGGTGCGGGTTGATGCACAGCATGGTGCTGCCATCCTCGGTCTTCTTGCTGTTGAAGGCGAAGGCATTCGAGCCGTAAGGGGTGTCCGCGGTCACATCTGCGTCATACGTGCCGTTCATGATGTTGCCCACGGCCTTGGGGGTCTTGATCAATGCGCTGAGAGCGAACATGTAGGCCCCCACTAAATCTTTGGGCGTCACAGGGAACATGCCCCGCACCCGTACCTCTTTCTTGTGGGCCTTGGCGTAGGCGTTGATGCCCTGACAGTAGCCTTCCAGATACTTGATGTAGTCCTCAGACAGCAGGTGCCAGTCCTGCTCCACCCTCTCCCGGTAGGCGATGGCATGGGTGTAGAAATCGCGCTCCGCACCCTCCACACCCATCAGCTTCCCCGCAAGGCCCTTGCCCGAAATGACCAGCTCCTGCATGGTGAAGAAATCGTCCTCGGCATTGGCCCATGCCAGTCCATACGCAACATCGGCATCGGTCTTTCCAAAGATGTGGGGCACGCCCCAACTGTCGCGGGCTATGGTGACGTCTTTGGGGTCAACGGTGATGGAGTAGGTGTACTTGCCGTTGTTGGCCAGCGAGGTGGCGTGCCAGCCCAAGAGGGCCGTGAGGCCCCATAAGAAGCATTTCATTATTCAGATTGTGATAGGGAACTTAACAGGCTGCAACGTAAGCATTTTCTGCCGTTGTGGATACGTATGAGACCTGCAACGTTCCGTTGTGCGGTGCGAGATGCGAAGCTTTGTCAAACTTTGGGAGTCTGACAAAGCTGGTGGCAGCGTTTCCATGGGCAGGCCCACCGCAAGTTGCTCGCTGAAGGTTTGCACCCATGCCTGTCGTTACGCTGGTTTGTAAAAGAGTGTAAAACACACGTGGTTCGCTTGCTGCCGCCTTGGTCTCCCGATAGCTTTGCGGCATGTCACTTCGCCTATGGTTCCTGATTTCCATGTTGCTTCCGATGGCAGGTGCCGCGGAGACAGGGCAAAGCGATGAGGGCGCGGTACGGCAGCACAGGGTCATCGCCCGCATGATAGGCCACAGACTGATGCTGATTGCGGGCGATAGCCTTTCGCGCGTCATGCCCATTGTGCAGGAGGGTGGTGGCCATGTGGTGCGCTTCGATGTCGAATTCGGTTTCAACCCCGAGGTGCTGATCGCCATCACAGACAGCGTCATGCAGCTCCATGGCGTGGAGGACGGCTATCTCGTGGAGGTGCAGCAGTGCTCCACCCGCGAGGTGGTTCATAGTTTTCAGGTGAACAGGGCCATCAGACCCGAGGCGGTGGCCTGCAGCGCAAGGGCCTTGCCCAAGGACTGCTACCGGCTTTTCATCACCATCTCAGCACCGGAGGCCGCCCCGCCATTGGCGGCCATCGATAAACCTGCGCCCCTGCTCCCTGTGGCGTTCACCGTGGCGTTCTTCGCGGCCTTGGGCCTAGGCATTCATCTGCGGAAGAGGGCCAGGGTGTCACCAACTGCAGCATCCCATGCAGCGCACGCGGCCATCGGTAGGTATCTTTTCGACAGGCACCACATGCTACTGCGGCTGGACGGACAGGTGGAACAGCTCACCTCCAAGGAGGCCGACCTGCTGGCACAGCTCCTTGAGGCGGTGAACACCACCGTGGAGCGCGACATCCTGCTGCGCGAGGTGTGGGGAGACGAAGGCGTCTATGTGGGCCGCACCCTGGACGTTTTCATCTCCCGCTTGCGGAAGAAGCTGGAGGCCGACCCCACTATCCGTATCGTCAATGTGCGCGGGGTGGGCTACCGGCTGGTCGTGGGCAGCGATGCGGACGCCACCGCTCCCTGAGCGCCCTCAGTTCGTCTTGGTGCAGGTGCGCTTGTCCAGCTTAGGATAGCGCATCACGGAGAGCACCCCGTCCTTCTGAGACGCAGAGAACGGTATCTCCTCCAGCGTGCATTTCGGTTCTATGACGAAACGCACCATGCCCTGCACCTTGAAATCCTCCTTGGTCAGGGGGTGGAGCGGATAAGCGTAGGACGTGCTCTCATGCACGAAATGACTGAGGCCGCCTTCCCATCTGTCGGGCCGGGGGAACGAGCAGGGCGTCTCCTCGAAGTTGCGGTCCAGCAGCAGGAACTCGTTGTCCGTGAGGCTCAGGTTGAAGTATCCCTGATACCGGTCTGACGAGTATGGCGACACGAAATAGCTTCCGCTGTCGAGGGCCAGGTGAGCCACCAGCCGGTAGCCTGCTGCTGCAGACCCTTCCATGCGCATGGTGAGGGTGTAGGTGTCTGCATCGGTCGCTGATGCGTGCTGTCCATCAGTGGCAGACATATCGGTGAAGGGCTGCGCGTGGCACGAGAGGCACAGCATGGATATAAGCGTGAGCATGGCCAGCGAGAGGGTAGGGGAGGTCAGGTACATGGCGGGTGGTTTTTGGTTCAGTGGCAAAACTACCGTGCTGCCTTTCCGAAGGGTGTAAAACCGAGCGTAAATCATTGTAAAAGAAGATTGTTACGCGGCATGGAGGTCGGCCATCATGGGGCGGTGCCCATCGTTCCGCTCAAGGCAAGGCCCTGTTCGGGAGACTGGGCTTTCATCCCTGCCTTGCCCACTGCTATGGGCCTGCGCGCCAACCGCTGGACTACTTTTGGCACGACATGGCGGGATTCGTTGCACTGTCCGGGCCGACACGCTGCGCGGGCACAAGCATCTGAGAGATTTCTCGCCATCGGCCCGCGTTGAATCCATACATGAATGCCATGCACCTGTTGAAATTGCTTTTGGGCGGCTGTCTCTGCACCTTCATGGTGGGCTGCTGCGATTGGGATGACCGCTTTGACAAGGAGTTCGAGTGTGTGCCCGCATTCAAGGCGGTGGACACGACCCGGGTGCTCTCCGTTATCGCCTTCGGTTCGTGTGGACATCAGGATGAGCAGCAGCCCATTCTGGACGATGCTGCACAGAGCGGTGCCGACCTGTTCGTTTTCCTTGGTGACAATGTGTATGTGGACTCCGAGGACTGCGATGTCTTTTTCGAGGAGTATTCCAAACTGGCCTGCAAGCCACCGTTCGTGCGGCTGGTGACCACCGTGCCCACCGTGGCCGTCTGGGACGACCATGACTACGGGGAGAACGATGCAGGCAAGGACTATCTGCTGAGCAACGAGTCCAAGGATGTTTTCATGCGGTTCTGGCAGGAGCCGGTCGGCAGTTCACGTTTCGACCATGCGGGCATCTACCACAGCATGATGTTCGGAGACACCGCCAAGCGTGTGCAGCTCATCCTGCTCGACATGCGCACCTTCCGTTCCCCGCTCTCTTCCGGCAATGGTGGCTATGTTCCCGATAGCGACCCAGGTAGGTCTTTTCTCGGTGCGCAGCAGTGGGCCTGGCTGCAGGAGCAATTGCGCCTTCCGGCCAAGGTGCGGGTCATCGCCTCCAGCACGCAGTTTGCCATCGAGCACAATGGTTGGGAGGCATGGGCCAACCTCCCGTTGGAGCAGCAGCGCATGGCAGACCTCATCGCGGAGACCGGTGCCAACGGTGTGGTCTTCATCACTGGGGATGTACACTACTCGGAGCTGAGCCGGCAGGTGTTCGCCAACTGCTATCCGCTCTATGACTGCACGGCAAGCGGCCTCACCGAACTCGATGAGCCTGTGGACAACCAGTTCCGCATAGGCGCGGCCATCGCAGAGCGGAATTTCGGCAAGCTCACCATCGACTGGCAGGCCGCGCCCGTGCAGCTCACTTACTCCGTGCATGCGGTGGGCGGTGGGCAGCGGTTCAGCCACACCTTCTCGTTGGACGAGATCTCGTTCTGAAAGGTGCTGCAACGTTCGTTGACGGATGCGGGCCTTCGCAATGCGCCACCACACCTGATGTTCTCCTTCGGTGATGGTTAGATATGCTCCTCTATGGTGGCATCGGGGGCGTTGGTCTTCACCGAGGCGATACCGTTGTCGCGGGCTGCGATGCTGCTGTACATCTCGCTGGTGCCGATGATCTCGCCATTGCCCGCCACAAGGTTGAAATAAGGACGGCCGTCCTTGGCCTCCAGCCGATGGAAGTGCCTGTCGATAGGGGCGTTGGCCTTCACAGAGGCGATACCTGTCTCGCAGGCCTGCTTGCTGCTGTAGCCCTGACTGGTCAGGATGACCTGCCCGTTGGCGGCCCTGAGGTTGAACTGATGGTCTCCGTTGACACGCTGTTTGATGATGAACTTTCCCATGATGAGGTTGCTGATCGGTTGGAAGCCACAAGATAGGGATTCAGAAATAGGGAGGTGGATGCATGGCCAATCTAAAGCGGGTTTGTTATCACCGGGGTGATGTACTCGAACAGGGAGGTGCAGATGAGATTGTTCAGAGTCCGCGAAAGGAGTTGGCTGACAGGCGATTACCCGATTGTTGGCACGAGGGCAAGACCTTCACTCCAACGCAACAGCCTATTGCGAGCAGGACTTACTGGTGTGCATGCTTCTCCCGCGGCAGAGAGTAGACAGCCGCACAAGTCGTCCTTAGGAAGACTTGCGCGAGCGCAGTGGAACACTTGGGCGGGCCTTTAGGTTTGTGGGGGGGGATTGGAGTGTTTTCGGACGTTGCAGGATGTTTCCGCTGTGGGGCTGTGCTCATGCGTCCGGCAGTGGCGCATTTCCGCGCTGTAATAGTGGACCTGCGTCCCATAGCAGTCGGTTTCCGCTGGCCGGCAGCGTGTTGCTGACGGGGAGCTGCGCGGGCGCGCTCAGCGGTGGGAGGTTTCCGTGCTACGGCAGGACATTTCCGCCCACCGGAAGGGCGTTTCCGCCCTACGGAAGCCCTCTTCCGTTTTTGGAAATGCAGTGCTGGCGTGGGTTTCGGGGCGGTTCTGTGCTTTTGGAATGTGAAGTTCCTCGGGTGGCCTCTTGCGCGGCAGGTATCGGGCTAAAGGCTGCGCTCAAGGTTGGCCCTACGCACCCATCCAACCCCGTAGAGCAGAGGTGATCTTCTCGCCTTCCACCAGAAATCCGTCATGCCCGTAGGGGGAGTCTATCTCCACATAGCTGCCGTGGGGCAGGCCGGCTGCCAGTTGCCGCTGCTCTGAGGCGGGGCAGAGCAGGTCGCTGCTGATGCCGATCACGAGCGTTTCGGTTGTGATGGAGGCCAAGGCGGCTTCCATGCTTCCCCTGCCCCGTGCAAGATTGTGGCTGTCCATGGCGCGTGTGAGCAGATGGTAGCTCTGCGCATTGAACCTCTTCACGAGTTTGTCCCCTTGGTAGATGAGGTAGCTTGAGGCGGGATGGTTCTCGGTGCGGTCGTCCGGTGTGGACTGCTGCTGCACGAAGGTCTCGTAGTTTCGGTAGGTCAGCATGCCGATGGCACGTGCGGTGCGTAGGCCGTTGTTTCCGGCATCGGGATGGTCCTCTCTCCAAGTGGGGTCGGTCTCGATGGCCATGCGCTGGGCGGTGTGGATGCCTATGCCCCATGCCGATTCGCGTGCGCCTGTCACCAGCACGCAGAGTCGCGAGAAGAATTCCGGGGCGATGGCCGCCCATTCCAGCAGTTGGTAGGCGCCCATGCTTCCTCCGATTCCTATCGCTACCCGATGGATGCCCAGGTGTTGCTGCAATAGCCTATGGGCCTGCACCATGTCGCGTATGGTCACCGTGGGAAAGGTGGCAGAATAGGGCTGTCCTGTTCTGTGGTCGGTGCTCAATGGGCCGCTGCTGCCGTAGCACGACCCTATGATGTTGGCGCAGACGATACACCAGTGCTGCGGGTCGAAGAGCTTGTCTGTGCCGAAGAGTCCTGGCCACCAGTCGAGCGGGTCGGAGTTGGCCGTGAGCGCATGGCACACCCACACCACGTTGCTGCCATCAGGTCTCGGAGTACCACACATGTGGTAGGCCACCTCCAGTTGCGGCAGCTCACCGCCAAGTTCGAGCGGAAAGGGCAGGGGAGAGGTGAAGCGCATTTTTGGATGGATGATTTTCAATTGATGATCGCTGATTGCGGAATGTTGGAATCGATTTGCGAAGAACGATTATCGATTGGCGATTATCGATTGAGAGGACGGAGGTGTTCCTTAGAGTATTGGACTCACGCCTTCCCATTTTCGATTTTCCCATTTTCAATCTTCCATTTTCCCAGTTGTTGAGCACAGCGAAATCCCGCCTAAGCGGGAAGCGAAGCGAAATCCCGCGACTGCGGGGCAGCATTCACCCGAACTTCAGGTGTTTCACCGTCAGTCCGTTGTTGATGAGCTGCTCCAGCGAGCTGACCCCGATACGGATGTGCAGGTCCACGAAATCGGCCGTCACCTTGAGGTCGCTCTCGGCCGTTTTGATGCCTTCTGGGGTCATGGGCTGGTCGCTCACCAGCAGGAGTGCGCCCGTGGGGATCTCATTGTGGAAACCGGTCACGAACAGTGTGGCCGTTTCCATGTCGATGGCCATGGCGCGGGTCTTACGCAGGTATTCCTTGAATTCCTCGTCATGTTCCCACACCCTGCGGTTGGTGGTATAGACGGTGCCTGTCCAATAATCCTTGTTGTAGTCGCGGATGGTGGTGCTCACCGCCTTTTGGAGGCTGAAAGCGGGCAGGGCGGGCACTTCGGGTAGCATGTAGTCGTTTGAGGTGCCCTCACCGCGAATGGCCGCAATGGGCAGGATGAGGTCACCGATCTGGTTCTTCTTCTTCAATCCCCCGCATTTGCCGAGGAAGAGGCAGGCTTCCACTTCCACGGCCGCCAGCAGGTCCATGACGGTGGCCGCATTGGCACTGCCCATCCCGAAGTTGATCATGGTGATGTCGCCTGCCGTGGCGCAGGGCATGGCTTTTCCTATACCATGTATCTCGACCTTGTTCGTCTCCGCGAACTTCTCAAGGTAATTCTTGAAGTTGGTCAGCAGGATGTACTTGCCGAACCCTTCCAGCGGCATGCCTGTGTAGCGGGGCAGCCAGTTGCGTACGATCTCTTCCTTGGTCATTTTATCAGCGAATTACGAATCGGTACGAATTTACGAATGGGGGCGAGGGGCGAGGGGCGTGGGACAGGGATGAGGGACGAGAGTGGTGAATCAAATTCTTTGCGCCCTCTGCGAAATACTCTGCGCCCTTTGCGTGAAAAAACAGCGTGCGAACGGTCACCTCCTGTCGAAAATGAGGAAAGTATGGGCAAACTGGTTCTTCTCGTCCAAAACACCTTCTGTGCTGGCGGTCAATTCCCATTCGGGGCCGAGCTCGGGGAAATGCCTGTCGCCCTCGAACGCGTGGTCGATGCGGGTGAGGTAAACGCGGTCGGCCAATGGCAGCGCCTGGCGGTAGATCTCCTCACCGCCCACGATAAAGTTCTCATCCTGCGGATTGACCAGTGCCATCGCGGCTTCCAGTGAGGTGACCACCTCGCAGCCCTCGGCCTTGAAACCCGGATTGCGGGTGATGATGATGTTCCTGCGGTTGGGCAGCGGCTTCCCGACCGACTCGAACGTCCTGCGTCCCATGATGATGGCATGGCCCGTGGTCTTCTCCTTAAAATAGCGCAGGTCGTTGGGCAGATGCCAGATGAGGGCATTGTCCTTCCCGATGACGTTGTTGCGGTCTGCCGCTACGATGAGACTCAGCATGGGCTACACCGCCACAGCGGCCTTGATGTGCGGATGAGGGTCATATCCCACCAGCTCGAAATCCTCGAACCGGAATCCGAAGATGTCCTTCACCGCAGGGTTGATGTTCATGGTCGGCAGGGGACGCAGTTCGCGGCTAAGTTGCAGCTCCACTTGTTCGAAGTGGTTGCTGTAGATGTGCGCATCGCCAAAAGTGTGAACGAAGTCGCCCGGTTGCAGCCCGCACACCTGCGCCACCATCATGGTGAGCAGCGCGTAGCTGGCGATGTTGAACGGCACTCCGAGGAAGATGTCCGCACTGCGCTGATAAAGCTGGCAGCTGAGTTTCCCCTCGGCCACATAGAACTGGAACATCGTGTGGCAGGGCGGCAGGGCCATGCTATCGACCTCGGCTACGTTCCATGCGCTTACAATGTGCCTTCGCGAGTCCGGATTGCATTTGATGCCTTCTACCAGTTTAAGTATCTGGTCGATGCTGCCGCCATCGGGCGTGGGCCAACTGCGCCACTGCACGCCATAGACGGGGCCGAGGTTCCCGTCCGCATCGGCCCATTCATCCCAGATGCTCACCCCGTTCTCCTTCAGGTATGCGATGTTGCCCTCTCCCTTCAGGAACCACAGCAGCTCGTGGATGATCGAACGCAGGTGCAGTTTCTTGGTGGTGACCACCGGGAAGCCCTCGCTCAGGTCGAATCGCATCTGATAGCCGAATACGCTACGGGTGCCCGTGCCTGTGCGGTCGGCCTTGTCGGTGCCATGTTGCATCACATGGCGCATGAGTTCGTGGTATTGATGCATGGGTCAGTCTCTCTTGAAGATGGTTCGGGCGTGGAAGCTGCCAGCGGTCAGGTAAACGGAGGCCCCTTGGCCGTCATGCACGTGGCAGGAGAACACCCCTCGTGTGAGTGCACCGAAAAGCTCCTCATCTACCGCCTGGTGCTCGGTGACCTCGAACATTGCCCCACTCTGCTGGCTGCCGAACAGAAGGTCGCTGCTCCACTCTTTGCCTTCCGCATCGGTGTAGGCTATCACCACCCCGCTGACGCCCACGTTGGTGGAATCCTCGTTGAAAGAGCCGTAAGGATGATTGCCCACCCCGAACATGCCGAACTCAGTGCTGTAGACAGGCATGGTGTCATACTCGAAGTAGCGCACCATCTGAATGCTGAGGATGGATTTCTGATACTCGGGGTCCTCAGCACTGCGACCGAATGTGGTGAACTGGTTGTGCAGCCTGCCGTTGGCATCATCATACGAGTTGAAGCCGGGGCCGTTGCCATAGCCTTCCTTCCCGTCCTCGAAGCGTATGGTATCGCCATTGGCCACGAACTGGACGAAGATGCGGTTGGAAGCAGGGTTACTGCCGTTATCGTCATCATCGTCTGTGCATCCGGGCAGAAGCGCGGACAGCAGCAGGGCAAGGCCGAGGAAGGGTCTGAGATACATGACAGGGGCTTTAAGGTTGAGAGGCCGAAAGTTAAGGTCGCTCATCGTGCTTCACACACCGCCCCGTTGTTGAGTTTTCCTCACTTTGTCCCCAATGCAGGGGTCAGGGTCAGCACGATGGGCAGATGGTCGGAGTATCCGCCATAGTAGTTGGGCCCTCCATAGGTGCGACTTGGCGATTGGTTGCCCTCCTTGTCTGTGTAGAGCAGCCAGTCAGGGCTGAAGATGCCAGCCGAGGAGTCCGTCACTGCAAGCCCAATCTTTGCATTGCGCAGTGCGTCAGAGACGATGAACTGGTCGAGCATTCCCCACTCGCCCTTGTAGTTGTACGTGCCTTTGCCCGACATGTGGAAATGATAGGTGAGGTTCGTGAGCCCCGACTCGGTGCCGGGGACGCAGCGCAGCACCTCCGTCATGGCACGGTTGTCGGGGTAGTCGTTGAAATCGCCCATGATGATGATGCGGGCCGTGGGGTCGATTCGCATCAGCGAATCACTGCGTTGCCGGATGATGTTCGCAGGGATCAGCCTTTTCGGTTCGCTCGCCTCCTGTCCACCGCGCCTGCTGGGCCAGTGATTCACGAAGAAATGCAAGGTGTCGGCCCCTGCAAGGGTCTTCACGTAAAGAATGTCGCGGGTGGTGGTTTCGGGTTCAAAATCAAAACCGTAGCTGATGGCCTCATCATGAAGAAGAACCATGGACGATGCACGGTAGGCGAATGCCACATCAATGCCACGGGCATCAGGACTGTCGTGGTGAACGACCTTGTATTTCCCTTTTCTCAGTCTTTCCACTCGCATGAGGTCATCTACCACTTGCCTGTTCTCCACCTCACAGAGACCGATGACCGCGGGCAGTTCTGTGCCATGGGACTCTGCAAGCACCTTGGCGAGGTCTTTCAGCTTCTTCTCGTAGCGTATTGCGGTCCACGCATTTTTACCCTGCGGAGTGAAGTCCTCATCGAAGGTATCTGGTGAGTCTATGGTGTCGAAGAGGTTCTCCAGGTTGTAGAATACCACCGTCACAGGCGGTTCGTTGCGCAATGCAGCACGGAATGCGAACGCGGTGGTTACCACCGAAAAAATGATGAGCAGGGGCAGACTTTTTAGCATGAGGGCTTGTTGGCGAGCGGCCCAAAGGTATAGGCAGAGGATTACTGCAATGATCCCCATTTGACTTGGCACAGCGTTTGCTTTCGCGGGCTGAGAAATCTCTTAATCCTCAAGTCATGAAAACGTTCGCCCTCACTCCAATCCTCCTTTTGCTGTCTTTGGTGTCTATGGCCTTTGTGCCCGGTTCTTCGGTCCGGATCATCCTTGCGGGCCAGCACCCTGCCACCACGGTTGTTTTCAACGGTCAGGTCTATCGTCCCATCGGTCAGGTGGTCGAGTTGCAGGGGCTTGTCCCGGGCGTCTATCCGGTCAGTGTGATGGGGCCGGGTGGCCCGATGGGCGGTGTCATTTACAACGGTCATGTGAACATCCCTGCGCATACACGTGTGAAGATGAATGTGGGCCGCCTAGGTCAGGTCACAGTGCGCCATCTTCCCATTGCGCCACCGATTCACCGCCAGCGGCCGCTACCGCAGCGTCCTGTGGTCGCCATGGGCATGGACCCGGTCACCTTCACATCGCTGCGCAACAGCATTATGTGGCAGGCTCTCGACCGCGACCGGTTGGCCATTGCCGAGCAGGGAATCATGCACCATGGGGCGACCAGTGCACAGGTGGCGGAGCTGATGTCGCTGCTGAGCCATGAGTCGCGCAGGCTTCAGCTTGCCAAGTTCGCATATCATTATGTGATTGACCCGCATAACTACTTTCAGGTCAACAACATGCTGCGGTTCAACAGCAGTATCCGTGAGCTGAACCGATATATGATGGGCTTTGTCTGAGGTCATTCTGCCCATCTTTGCGGCATGACGAAAAAGGAGCGTTACGATCGGGTCATCGCCTATTTCCTTGAGCACATGCCCGTGGCGGAGACCGAGTTGGAGTATGGCAGTCCGTATGAGCTGCTGGTGGCGGTCATTCTTTCGGCACAGTGTACCGACAAGCGGGTCAATATCGTCACCCGCGAGCTGTTCAAGCGGTTTCCAGAGCCTGAGAGCCTGGCCGCTGCATCCTCGGACGAGGTGTTCCACTATATCCGCAGCGTGAGCTATCCCAACAACAAGGCCAAGCATCTGGTTGGCATGGCGCAGATGCTGGTCAACGATTTCGGGGGAGAAGTGCCTTCAGACATCAAGGACCTTCAGAAGATGCCCGGAGTAGGACGCAAGACGGCTAATGTCATCGTCTCCGTGGTGTTCAACAAGCCTGCGATGGCGGTCGATACGCATGTGTTCCGCGTGTCGCAGCGATTGGGCCTCACCACCAATGCCAAGACCCCGCTGGCGGCAGAGCAGCAGTTGGTGAAGTTCATCCCCGAGCGGCACATTGCCACGGCACACCACTGGCTCATTCTGCATGGGCGATACACCTGCCTTGCCCGGAAGCCCAAGTGCGAAGCGTGTGGCCTAACCGAGCTGTGCAAGTTCTTTCAGGCCAAGCAGCGCAAGGCCGAGAAGGTGGCTTAGAGTTTCCCAAACGCGATGCTGCCCTCGCGAATTACCGCGATGGCACGGCCCGTCAGCGTCTTTCCGAAGAAGGGGCTGTTGGCCGAGAGCGAGGCCGAGGTCTGTGGGCCAAGATTCCATTCCATATCCGTGCTGAAGAGGGTCAGTTCGGCCTTCGCACCCTCTGCGATGGGCGACCGCTCGATACCCAAAACCTTGCGCGGTCCGGTGGTCAGCATCTGTATGATGCCCTCCAAGTGACACCTTCCCTCGGCCGCTTTGAGCAGGGTAGGGAAGAGGGTCTCCAACGCCACGATGCCAGGCGTGGCCTGCCCGAACTCCATGAACTTCGCCTCCCTGTCCAGCGGCTCGTGGTCGGAGCACACCGCATCGAGGGTGCCGTCCAGCAGGCCGATCCAGAGCGCGTCCACATGGCTGCTGTCTCGGAACGGTGGGCGCACCTTGTAATTGCTGTCGAAGGTCTCCACATTGGCATCGATGAGCAACAGGTGGTGCGCGGGGACGGAGGCCGTCACAGGTAGCCCCTGCGCCTTCGCCTCACGGATGAGCTGCACCGCCCCTGCCGTGGTGATGTGCGAGAAATGGAGGGGCATCCCCGTGTAGCGCGCGAGGTAGAGGTCGCGGGCCACAGCCAGCTCCTCGGCCAGCGCGGGAACGCCCTTGAGGCCGAGCACCGTGCTCACTTCGCCCTCGTGCATCTGCGAGCCTGCCGCCATGCGCACGTCCTCGGCATAGCTATAGAACGGCACACCGAGGTCCAGCGCATACTGCATCGCCACCTGCATCAGCTTGGAGTCGGACACCGTGTGCTTGCCGTTGCTCACACCGCCCGCTCCGGCCCGCACCATGTCGTACATCTCGGCCATCTCCGCGCCTTTCAGCCCTTTGGTGATGGCACCGAGCGGTATGAGCTGCACCGTATGCCCCTTGGCCTTGCCGAGCAGGTACTCCACACCGCTCTTGCCGTCCGAGACTGGAAAGCTCTCGGGCGACACGGCCATCCGGGTGAAACCCCCTCCTGCCGCTGCATCGAGTGCGGAAGCGACCGTTTCGCGATGCTCCAGTCCGGGGTCACCCACCGTGGCGAAGAGGTCGATCCAGCCTTGCGACACATGGATACCCTCGCCCTCGATCAGCTCATCCGCACCCGTGGGGTCAAGTTCCTTCCCCAATTGGGCGATGATGCCGTCCTCAATGAGCAGGTCAAGCTCCTGGCCGTTGTGCAGCGAGGTCGGGTCGGTGATGCGGGCGTTGCGGACAAATATTCTCATGGTAAATGCAAATCAAGTGTTGAAACTGGGTAATCCCGAAAGGATTGAACAACAATAGCCCCGCACGCAGTGCGGGGGTGATGGTGATGGATCGCTGCCGACCCCAACGGGGTCCAATTTCCAAAGTCCGATACCGTGTGATTTTTCAACCCTTTCAGGGTTGTGTCCTCCTGTGCGCTTCTGATACCACCGGTTTCACCGATGGCTATTGTTATTCGACCCCTTTCGGGGTCATTCTCATGGGAGTGCAGACTTCTTGAAACACACATTCCAAGCATCCATTTAGAATTTACATACACCAGATGATTCAAAGATGGCAACCCTCAGTCTACACATGAGCTGGACAGCCCCTGCGCCTTTTGCGAATCCCGAAGGGCGGGATTCCGCTCTTTGCGGTTCATCTGTTGTTCTTTTGAAAAATGTTTTTTTGGAAAAAAAAGTCGATTTTCATCGGAAAAGTCGAATCAAAAGTATCTCAATGCCGAGGAAGACAAGGGCCAAGACAAGGAAGAGCCTCCAGAGCCGTTTGCCCTCCTGCATCTCGCGCACGGCTTGTGTGATGGTGCCCTCCCGGCCGTCCACCATCCCGAAGCGGACGAGGCCCGCCAGCTCGGCCTGTGCCTTCAGTTCAGCGGCTGTGAGGTGCTGAAGGTCGCTCTCTGAGCGGTCGTGGTTGAAGCTGATGGCCTGCAGGGTGTCATTCCCGCTCATCAGCAGGTAGTGGCCGTCCGTGCGCACCTGGTCATGCACCAGCACTGCGGTCTGGCCGCTCCTGCGCACGGTCTCGGGCATGAACCGCTCGCCTGTGCCGATGCTCACAAGGGTGATGTTCCCGTTGCGTTCGGATGCATCGGTCACAGCGATGGGCAGTCCTGAGCCGATGGTCTCTGCGCTTACGCTGCCCCTCGCGCTGTGCAGAGCGATGTTATAGACCGTTGGCACGAAAAGCGCGTGGCGGTGGAAGTTGGTGCTGCGGTCGTTAAGTGGTGATGTCAGCACGTAGGTCATGCCGACCCCCAGCGGGTATCGGCTCAAAAAGGGGCTGCCATCGGGTAGGGTGAGCAGGTTCTCGCGGCCGCTGCGGCTTTGTGTCTCTGTCCTGAAACGAGCGGTGGTAGTGGGCAGGTCGATGCGCTCGCCCCATCCGAGGAACACGTTGCGCATGATGTCGCTGTCCAAGTTCACGCGGTCTACGCGCTGCGAGGTGCTGTCCATGCCAGAGAACACCTCTGCGCCCAATGAGCGCAGCAGTTCGTTCTGCATTTCGGGGTCGGCCTTTCGGGTCGGAACGACCATCACATGCCCGCCTTCGGTGACAAAGCGGTTGAGTTCCTGCATCAGCCCGGTACTGGGGCTGCGCACACCGTCAATCACCACAAGGTCGTTGGACGCAAGGCTTCCGAGGTCCAGTGCACGGCCATCAGCAGAGGTGAATGTGAAAGCCGCATCGTCCTGCAATAGACGTGGAATGGCATTGCCCGCGTCCTCGCCCCGCACGTGCATCACCCGCACCGATCGGGTCACGGTGTAGGAGAGCAGGTAGCGGTTGTCGTAGGTAACGGGATAGTCCTCGATGGAGACCTCCAACAGCTGGATGCCGAGCGCTGGGTTGGTGAATGCCAGCTCCACATTCTCGAATGACCGCGCCTCCAGCGACACGGTGCCGATGGCGCGCTGCATCCCGTTGACGGTCAGCTTCACCGGCAGGTTCTCCACAGCGCGGTCGCCTGTGTTGCGGATGCGGACCATGAGGTTGTCGGGCTGGTCGGGCAGGCGCACGGGTGTGGTGAACCAGCAGCTGTCCACAAAAAGGTTGGCCATGGCGGCAGCGTTGGTCGGCAGCAGATAGACGCCAACCATCGAGTCTGCGGCCACCTGTGCGATGTCGGCCTGCCCCTGCTGCATGTCTGAGATGATGAAGATGTCGTGCCGCTCGTCCGCACCACGGCCTGTGGAGGCGCGCATCACCACTTCGCTCATCTTCCGCACCACAGGCGATGGAGCCACAGCGGCCAGCTCGGTTTTGAATTCCGCGAGGCTCATGGGCCGCTGGTGGCGTGGGTCGAAATCGTTGGTCAGCAGGCTGATGCGGTTGCCCTGCGCATGGGCCTCGGCCACTTCGAGCGCTTTGGCACGGGCCTCGTCCAGCAGCATTACCTGTTCGCCATCTGCTGTCATGCTGAAGGAATTGTCCACATAAATGGTGACCGCGTCTGCTGCGGTGGCGCCATCGTCACCGCCCACCGGTATAAAAGGTTGTGCGAATGCCAGCACCATGCAAGCGATGGCCAGGATGCGCGCCAGCAGCACCAGCAGATGCCGCAGCTCGTTGCGGCTGCGGGTCTGCATCTCTACATTCTTCAGGAAACGGATGTCGCTGAAATAGACCTTCCGATACCTTCGGAAATTGAAAAGATGAATGATGATGGGGATGGAGATGGCCGCAAGGGCGAACAGAAACCCGGGATAGACAAAGCTCATCGCGGGCAAAGGTAGCCACATACGGACTGCCTTCGGAGTCTTGGGCCATTCAACAGATACCTTTGCCACCTTGCGTCAGGCAATGGGAGCTATTCAAAGACAGGGAATACTCAACGCGGTGCTGTCCTACACAGGGGTGGTCATCGGTTTCGTCAACTTGTTGGTCATCCAGCCCATGTTCCTCACCACCGAGGAGGTAGGGCTTGTGCGGGTGCTGTATTCATTCTCCATGCTGATGTCCACGCTCATGCCGCTGGGCATCACCAACGCCACCACTCGCTTCTTTCCGCGCTTCCGCGACCCTGCCACAGGTCACGCAGGTTTCCTCGGATTTGTCCTGTTGTTCCCTGTGCTCGGATTTTTGTTCATCGGTGGGCTGGTCTATGGTTTCAGTGATGTCATAGTGGGGCAGTACGCGTCAAAGTCACCGCTGTTCACCGAGTATTTCCGATATGTATTCCCGCTGTCGCTGGTGCTTAATCTGGTGAGTGTGGTCAATGTGTACTGCTTCGCGCATTTCCGCACTGTGGTGCCTGTGTTCTTTCAGGATGTGGTGACGCGGGTCGGCATGATCCTGATCGTGTCGGCCTATTTCGTGCGTCTCATCGACCTCGATCTGCTGGTGGCGGCCATGGTGGGGGTCTATGGGCTTCAACTGTTGCTGCTGCTGGGTTATCTGCTCACTTTCGAACGACCGGTGCTGCGGTTCAACAGGGATGTTTTTACCAAAGGTGTAAGCACAGAGATAGCCGGCTACGCGATGCTGTTCTCGTTCGCAGCGCTGGCATCGCTCGGATTGCGGCAGTTGGATGTAGTGATGCTGGGGCGCAGTGTCGATCTCGCGCTGGTCGGGGTTTATAGCGTGGTGGCCACCATCCCTGCCGTCATCGAAGGGGCCATCACAGCCCTGGAGAAGGTGCTCAGTGCGCGCATCTCCGATTCCATTCAGCGAGACCGCTGGGATGAGGTGCGCAACATGTACGTGCTCTCCTCGCGCTACCTGTTACTGCTCGGTGGACTGCTTTTTCTCGGCATCAACTTGAGTGTGGAAGATCTGCTCTCGCTGCTTCCTGCTTCCTACGGTGTGGGTCTCAATGTGGTGTACATCCTCTCGGCAGGGGTGCTGTTCAACATGGCGACCGGGGCCAACACGTCCGTGCTTTTTTACTCGAATCATTACCGGGCCGGCCTTGCCATGCTTTTCGGTTTGATACTGTTGGCCTTCGGGTTCAATCTTGTGTTCATTCCGCTGTGGGGTATGGAGGGGGCGGCCTTTGCCACTGTGTCGTCCGTGTTTCTTTACAATCTCTTGAAGTTCGGTTATATCTGGAAGCGCATGGGCATGCAGCCTTTCGATGCGCGGAACCTTAGGAACGTGCTGCTCATAGCGCTCTGCGGATTGCTGTTTTTCGTTCCCATGCCCGGAGATTCTGAGGTTGTCGCCATTGTGCTGAGATCGTTTCTCATAACACTGACCTATGGTGCTGGAGCCATAGCGCTCCGCATCGTACCAGAGCTGGTGGAGGATTTCCGGAGGCGAACAGGCATGAAACGCGGGCGGCCATGAGGGTGTTGGTCATGTATGAGCAGGGTCACTGGCCTTACGCGGCCAATGTTGCGCTTGCGCTCAGAGAGTGCGGTATTGAGGTGACCGAGGGCATTGTGGGCTTCGAGCGTGGCGGGCTGTTCTCTGTGCGCAGTGCTTTGACCGGTGATAGGCTGGAGGTGAGAATCAGTGGCCGGGTAGGTGGGCTGTTGCGACATAGGAACCGCTCTTTGAGGTTTGTGCTGGCCAAGGAATTGGACAAAAAGCTGGGTGATCTGGCAGCATTCTCCGCGGTGCTGGTCTTCGGTATCCGTCCATTGGGCAGTGTCATGGGTAGGATATGCGAAGCTGCGCTAGTCCCGATGTTGTTGTTCCCCTCGTCCAGTGAATTGCTCTCGCAACCGATCTCTGCCAGAGCATCATCCATCAAAGATGAGGCATTGAGCTTGGCATCGGCCGTGGTGGTCGATTCGGAGGTGCTTCTCTCTCATTCACCTCACAACGCATCGACAGTGGTGCTTCCGCCTCCACTGCCCGATGGTGTTTTCAGGTTCAGGCCCATGCCCATGGGAAGCAGCCTGTATGTGGTGATGGCGTGGAATTGGACAGAGGAGGATCCCGTGGTGGCACGGCCCAAGCTGGTCATCCGCGCCTTGGCCGAGGCCGAGAGCGAACTCGGCAGACCACTGATCCTCGGCATCATAGGCGGTGGGGAGCGTTTGCAGGAGCTCAAGGACTATGTGAAAGGTGCCGGGGTCCACACCAGTTTTCTCGGTGAGTTGGGTGATACGGCCATGGCCCGTGAGCTGCAGCGGGCCGATCTGTTCCTGCACCCTGCCGACTTTGCCATCCACCCACACGCCATGCCGGCCGCCCTGCGTTGTGGTGTGCCGGTGCTTGCCTCCGATGTGGAGGGAATGTCCACCATCCTTGGCGGAGAGGGGAATGGGATGCTTGTGCCCAACAGACTTTCTGCATGGAGGGAAGCACTTCTACGGGCCGTGACCACAGATTTCGACCGTGGAGGCATTGCCGCTGCCAACAGTGGCCGATTCTCTCGTGCAGAATGGACTGGAAAACTGCGGGCACTGCTGCCTCAGCGCTGAAGCGTCCATTTTGGCGGATGCAGAACCATGCATGCATCGTTTTTCATTTACATTCGCCACATGAAGAAACTGCTATCTCTCTCCGCGCTTGCGCTGCTGCCATTGTTGTCTATCGCTCAGGGCACCATCATTCAGGATACCATTGTCCGCCAGCTCACTACTCAAGACATTGACGACCTGTTGGCATCGCAGGGCATTCCTTCGGGCATCCTGCCGTTGAATTATGTGGTCGATGTGCATCGCATCGTGTATGACACCCCCGACCCAAACGGCAACCCGACCTACGCCTCAGGGCTTGTGTTCGTGCCTCGCGAGGTGCCCTGCCCCATGCCGCTTTTCACTTATCTGCACGGAACTAAGGTGAAGAAGGAACAGACCTTCTACTACCTCCAGGACGAGTGGTTCCTCGGTGCGGTGATGGCCTCCTCTGGTTACGTTACCACCATGCCCGACTATCTCGGTCTGGGTTTCAGTCCAGGTCTGCATCCGTACCAGCATGCTCGCTCGCAGGCCACGGCATCGGTCGATCTCTTGCGGGTGGCACGTACCATCTGCGCTGAGGGAGAGGTGGAGCTTAACGGCCAGCTCTTCATCACCGGCTATTCGCAGGGCGGCCACGCCACCCTTGCCACTCACCGTATGATTCAGGAGGAACTGAGCGATGAGTTCACTGTGACGGCCTCCGCGCCTGGCAGTGGTCCCTACGACATGTCGGGCCATCAGTTCGATATGGTTGCGGCCTTGGAGCCGTACTCCGTGCCCGGTTACCTGCCGTACGTTATTCTTTCCTATCAAAGTGTATACGGTGGTTTCTTCGAAGAGTATTCTGAAGTGTTTGCTTCGCCTTATGACGAGACGTTGCCTCCGCTCTTCAACGGGGAATATGACATGTGGCAGATCAACGAGGCCATGCCCGAGATCCCGAGGCTGTGCATCAACCCGGACTACGAGGAGGCGTTCTTCAGCGATCCCGACCACCCTTTCATGCTGGCCCTGCGCGACAACGATGTTTACGACTGGGTGCCAGACGCCCCGGTGCTGTTCAACTATTGCAGCTCTGATGAGGAGGTCACCTACCTCAACACCATATTTACTGTAGATCACATGATAGGGCTGGGTGCCACGGACATTGAGTCTGTCAACCGCTCCGAGGAGCTGGGGCACTTCGAGTGCGCCAATCCCTCGCTGCTGTTCTCCAAGGTGTGGTTCGATGGTATGGTGGAATGGTGCCCTGCTTCGGTCAATGAGCTGAATGTGCTTTCATCTGTGGAGATGCACCCCAATCCTGTCACTGACGGTGTGCTGCAATTGACCAACGCGTTGCCTGTGGAGGTCATCGTATCAGACCTCAGTGGTCGCACGCTGCATACGCAGATGTCAGCAGAGGCCAATGCCAAGGTGCAGCTCCCCGCACTTTCCGCAGGGCTCTACCTTGTTACCTTGCGTAGCGGAGAGGCACGCGTCACCCGCAGGGTCGTGGTGCAGTGATGCGTCACTCCACTACCACCCGCTTCGACAACATTCCATCCTCTGTCCTCACTGTGGCGACATAAAGCCCCGGTGCCAGTCCCTCGGTGCTGATGAAGACTGCCCTGCCATTGGCGGGGATCTCACGCACCGCCCTTCCCAGCGCATCGGTCAGATGCACCGCTTGCAGCGCACCCTTTTCAAGCCGCACGTGGAATCCGCTGGATGCGGGATTGGGGAAGATGGAGACAGTCGGTGAGATATCGGTCAATGAGGAAGTGCTCAGCGTGTTGAAGTCAAGCGTCTCACAATGGATGCCAGTGCCACAGGCGTTTGTGACCGTAAGGCAAACGTTGAAGGTACTTGCTGCGGAATACTGATGCGTGGGGAAACGTTCCGTGCTGAAAGTACCGTCCCCGAAATCCCAGAAGTAGCTGTCGCCTTCCTCTATCGAAGCGAAAAGTAACGACTGCTCGCCCGGCCATTGGTAAGAGATGGCCGCATCCGGTGGACAGCAGTCCAGATTCTGGAAGTTGGCATCAAACCTCGCCTGAACGAAATCGTCCGCCTCCTTGAGCGCGTTGATGGAAAGCGGGTCATCATCTGAGTTGCTGCGTCCCCAAACTGCCGCAAGGTGCAGCGCGGCCGTGTCGCCCGGACCGAAAGTGAACGGCCCTGCGGAAATGAGGAAACGCCTGTCGAACGGCAAATTACCAGCGGTCTGCTCTGTCCATTCCGGCTGCGGTACACCACCCGTGCCGATACCCGTTGGATCGGAGTTGCCAGGGAACATGTAGTCACACTGCACGTCTGTGTTGCATCCACTATTCGGGTGGCCATTGCCGCCATAGCATAAAGGGATGCCATCGCGCCACATGCCGCGCATGTAGTTGTAGTATTCTTGAGCTAAATGGGGATCTCCCACTACCGAACCGTCATTGTTGTGAAACATGAATTTGGCCATGGGGTTGAACGATTGGGAACCGCTGGGCGCATGCACCGTGCCTTTCAGCATGTCAATACCTATTGCCGGAGGTAAAACCCCGTATTGTAACGGACCTGCCATACCGTCAATCGGAAATCCATTGTACCCGTATCCCAGTCCACGTTGTACATCGCATGCCACGTAGTCATCCTGAGCGAAACCTAAGTCAACATCCACCCATTGGGCCATGTAGGTATCTGAGAGGGTGTGCTGTCCTCGGTTGATTACCTGATAACGGTAGAAGGTCTGGTCGTTGAGCGCATCGCACCGCCTGAAGGCGTATGCCATGCCGTGAATCTCCATGCCGATAGGAAGACCTCCTGATTCCGAAGGCCATTGACCTTGAATAATATCATGCCTGTCATTCACAATCCACCACAAGGCCTGATCCCCCATGAGATGTCTGTCTGGGTCAGGCTCTCCATCGAAGATGAAGGCGGGATAGTCACCGTTCAGCGGGTCATAGCTGCCGTTGCCGTCCGTGTCAATGAAAGGAGCGAGATGCGTGGCCTGTCCGAGCAGGATGTTCCCATGGGCGGGCCATTCCAGTATGTCCTGCGGGATGACATAGTCCGGTTCATTGAGCCGCTGCCGAAACTCTGCCACCTCCCATTTGCTCACCTTCCACACACGGTCATAGGTCTGGCATCCATTGGTATCTGGCATGGCTCCGTCAGTGCTCAACGGGCCGGGCCAGTACTCCTCGCCCACCTGACGGAAACGCGTGGCTGAGAGTCTCAGGGTGCTGTCCTCATCCACACCGCCAATCCACAATGCCCCAGCGTACAATGAATGCGCCCCACCACCCTGCGGTACCTCGTAGGCTGGTGCGCCCTCCTCATCCCACCAGTGGCTCATGGACACATTCATCCGTGCCCGCACATTGTTGATGTCAAGGAAATTGTGACCTGTAGGGCGCGGGCACTGCGCATGCGCAGATGCACAGATTGCAAGCAGCAGTATTGGGGATACAAGGTTCTTCATGGCTTCTTGTTTTTGTTTCACCACACAAAGAACCTAAGCAATTCCCTTGAAATCAAATAATTGACTACCAGATCATCTCCATAAATGACACTTCTGAACGTCCGAATTTTGGGCGCAGAGGAGGAGATTTCGTCATTTCCTGCAACATCAAACCGCTGACAATCAACGGGACAGGGCCGATGGGGAATCCTCCCACCGACCCTGCTTAAATTTCACTTCCAAAAAATGAGGGAAGCGGACATCACTGCCCCGCGAAGCAGAAATTACCGGGTATCACGCCCACATTCAGCGTGTCGATGGCCGTGCCGGTGGCCGTGAAGCGATATACCTTGCCGTTGGAGTTGAAGTCAAGTGGGTCGCTCACCCACAGGCGGTCTGCCGCCTTCTCAAATCCGAGCTTGTAGAAGAAGCCGCTCACCACAGGCTCGGTGGGCAGTTGGGTGGCCGTCACCGGCATGGAGAATACGCTGCCATCGAGGAAGTACAGCACGTTGCCTGATGCGTTGGTCTGCAGGTTGCCGGGGTAGTTGTCCATCAAGGGGAAGGTCAGGCTCAGTTCTATGCCCAGGTCCGAGGGGTTCACACGGACGAGGCGCGGCTCCTCAATCTGCCATCCGCCCGTGGTCAGCACCCAGAGCTTGCCGTTGGCATCCAGTGCCATGCTTGTCGGTTCCACGCCTACGGCCACGCTGTCGGTGATTAGGTCGGTCGCAATGTCCACCTTATAGACGTTGCCGCTGCCCGTGCCTGCCACGTACAGATGTCCGCTGTGGATCACCATTTCCTCCGTCCATCCGTTCGTTGCGATGCTGCCTGTAGTGCTCAGATTCTCTGGATTGAAAATGGTGATGCTACCGCTGAACAGATCGGTGACGTACGCCTTAGAATTACTGGCGAAAGCAACGTAGCGCGGAGAGGTAAGCCCGCTCAATGTGCCTGCCGAACTCAGGTCCTCAAGATTTACCACCTCGACCTTGCCCGAGTTGTTCACCACGATATAGCCTTTGTCGCCACGCACCACCATCGACTGTGCCACATCGCCCAGCGGGATCTGATTTACCGCAGTGAACACCCCGTTGCTCAACGAGTCGTTCTGATTGTTGAAGAACGATAGCGAGGCATTTCCCGCCATGAAATTGCCTTCGTTGAGGATGAACACCCCGTCCGTGAATGAATTGACATTGCCGTTCGGGTCGTCCGTATCGGTCTCGCAAGAGGTCAGTATCACCGAAGCGAAGAGAGAGAAGAAGAGGATTTTTTTCATGATGGTTTTGGTTTAAGGTTCAACGTTTAATGTTTCAGGTAAATCGCAAATCGTTAATCGATAATTGTTCTTCGCCAATATCATCAGGAGCTAAAGGTGTAAGCCAACGACAGCCGCCACGCCCGTCCCGGCATGGGCCGCCACGCGATCATCTGGTATTGCTCATTGAAGATGTTGTCGATGGATGCGCCCAGTTGCAGAGCGTGCTTTTTCAGCGGCAGACGGTACGATGCCGATGCCCAACCCACATGGAAGGGTGTGAGGGAGGCCGTGTTGTCTGAGGCGATGAACCGTTCGCCCGTCCAGTAATGCCCGTACATCAACAGTAGCCCTTTCCATTGTGCCGAGATATGGCCCCGCACACTGTGCATCGGCACATAGATGAGCTGATGGCCCACTGCGTTGTCGTTCGGTACATCGCTCGCGCGCACTGTGGAGCTGGTGTACTGGTATTCCGCGTTCAGTCCGAGGCGCACTTTGCCCACCATGGCATGGAGGTTCACCCCCGTTTCCACACCCTGCGCCAGCACCCTGCGCATGTTGCGTGTCGACCAGAGGCCGCCTTCGACTGGCGTCCAGAGTATCCAGTTGTTCACATCTGTCCTGAACCAGTCTGCATGTGCATCGAACCTGAACCGTTCCCATCTCTTATGGAATTTCACGCCCCCTTCTATAGAGAAGCCCGTCTCACTTCTAAGGTCAGGGTTTCCACCTGGGTTCCAGTGGAGGTCGTTGAGAGTCGGAGCGCGGAAGTTTCTCGACACGTTGGCTGAGACCCTCAACCATTTCAGCGCATCGGCCTCCACGCCACCGAGCGCCTGAACGGGACTGAACCGTCCGTCTATCACATCCTCGCGCACCAGTGCCTGACCTCGCAGCCATGGAGTTGGTGAGTAGATGAGCGATGCGAATGCTGCCTGCCAATGCCGCCAAACCGTCCCGTCAGCATAGACACTGTCGCTGCTCGCACTCTCCGAGGTGATGTCCACCCCTGTGCGCAGTTCCAATTTCCTGTGCAGCCGGTAATTGTAACGGACGATGTTCCGGCTGCCTTGATAGAGATACGGGTAAGTCTTGCTGTCATTCCCGACATATTCCTGCTCACCACGGATGTACGCGGCCGTGGCCTCCAATTCCGACCGCTCCCCGTTCCTCGCGAAACGCACTGCCAGCCAAACATCGCGGTCGAAGAGGGTCTCCTGTGTGGAGGCCATCAGCATGGTGGCTGGCAGCAGGCGGTCGGTCTCGGAATAGCGGAGGTGTGCAGAGACGGTATTTCTCCGGTCGATGTCCAGCCCGATGCTCTGCACCATACCGGTCTGCCGAACCGAGGCGTGTTCCATCCGTCTCTCCGGATGCCCGATCCTGCCAAGGTCCTTGAAGGTGAAATCGTTCTTGGCCGTCAGATGGTTGAAGGCCGTGTTGGCCCACAGTCTCTTTTTGCGGAGCTTGACATTCAACCCCGCTGAGTAGGTGCCGAAAGCAGCGGCCTCGCCCGATACGTTGGCCGTAATGCCGTCCTCAGTGCGCGGGCCGTCCTCGGTAAGTTCTATCGTGCCGCCTATCCCGCCCGAATGGTGTGGCATGGCTGCAGCACCTGCCAGCAGCCGCACCCCGCCCAGTCCGTTGAGTGGCATGGTGCCGAGGTCGCTCACGCCAAGCATCGGGTCGTTGATGGTGATGCCTATCCAGAGCACTTGCGTATGGCTTGCCGTTGTGCCGCGCATCGAGAACGTGGCTATGCCGCCCGGCCCGTAGCTCCGCACTTGGATGTTGCCCTGTAGCTGAAGGAGCGCACTCAGGTCGCGGTGCGCCATGTGCTGCATCAGCGCAGTGTCGGTGTCGGTCTGGCGCGTGCCCACCGCCTGTGCGATACGGTATGCCTCCACCCGCACCTCAGGAAAGGACACCGAATCGGCCACCTGCGCATGTGCCAAAGCACAATGCAGGCACACAGCCGTGCATAAAAGGGACACTCTGGTCATCGATACATCTCATTTCCGCCCTTTCTTCCCGAAGGGGGTGGAAACATGATGCCTCTGGCAGGTCTTCTGACTCGCCCCGCTCTTCCTCTGGCCTTCCCACTCCGACCTCTCGAAGCAGTGGCACTGGTTACGGAAGAGTCCCGGCCATAAGGACGGGACAGGGGCTCACAGCTGCGGGAACAGTCCCCGGTTCTCACGGGGTTCCCTTTTAATCCCTCACATCAGGTCTGATGGTCAGGAACCGTAGGCGGGGACAAATGTATGCGGAAATCCTTTCCGTGACATCAGGTCTGCGAAAAGCGGAGGGATGTCACTTAAGGGCCTCTTCCTCATCGGGGAGGAGACAGTACACCCCGCTGAGTTCGGAAGCCTCCTCGCTACCCAGTCCGGCCGCGGTCTCAAGATCGGCACAGGCCTGCTTCAGTTGATCTTCATCGAGCCTTATACGTGCTCTGAACAGAAGCGGCAGGGGTGCTTTTTCGTCCAGTTTGATGGCTTTGTTGAGGTCTTTAATGGCCGACTTGGCATCTTTTTTCAAGTAAAAGATGATGCCCCGAAGGGTCAGGTACTCCGCTTGCTTGGGATTGATCTTGATCGCATTGTTGAGGTCGCGCAGGGCAGACGTGGTGTCACCGATTGCCAGTTCCGCGCGGGCCCGTCTGTGCAATGCCTCGTGAAACTTAGGGTTCAGCATGATGGCCTTGTCGAAATCAGGCAGTGCTTCGTGGTATTTCCCTTGCTGGAACCATATCTGAGCCCTGCTGTCATAGGCGTTCGGGTAGTCCGGACTGAGTTCAATGACCTTGCTGAAATCCTCCATCGCCCGCCTCAGATCGTTCAGCTCGAGAAAGCAGTGCGCTCGGTAATTGTAAGTTTTGACCTCCGTAGGATTGAATTCAATGGCCTTGTCAAGGTCGTTGAGTGCGCGGCCAGGCTCACCCAACTTAAGGACGGTGGCCCCGCGCATCATGTAGGCATCAGCGTAGTCAGGCTTCAGACTGATGGCCTTGGAGTAAAGTTGAATGGCTTGTTCGTCCAAGCCTTCGTTGGTCTTGTACAGACCTTGGAGGTAGGCATCTCTGGAGTTCTGCCCTATTGCTGGCAGGGCGAACAGCATCAGTATCCAACAAAGTAGAGTTGGTCGCATTCCACTGGTTGAGTGGACGTTGTACGGACATGAATAGAAAAGGTTGCCAGTGATCAGTTCTGGAGCGACACCAGCTTTTCCTTGGCCTGCATCACTCCGTTGTCGTAGGCGAAGGCAAGGTCGTTCATCGCGCCCTGCGAATCTCCTGTTTCGAGACGCACCAGTGCTCTGTTGTAGTACGCCTTTCCATCTGATGGGTTGAGATGGAGTGCATGAGTGAAGTCTCTGATGGCTCCTTGCAGGTCACCCATCTGCATGCGCACTGCACCACGGTTGGTGAACAGTTCACCGTCCTCATCATTCAGTTCGATGGCCAGGGTGAAGTCGCGGAGCGCGACCTGATTGGAGCCGAGCATGGCCGCAATGCGACCGCGGTTGAAGAGTGCGTCCTCATGGTTCGGGGCCAATTCGAGGGCACGGCCAAGGTCCTGAAGAGCGGCTGCAATGTTCTTGGCGAAGAAGTTGGCCAGACCTCGGTTGTAGTGGAAGTCAGGATTGTCGGGTTCTAAATTGATGGCCTCGGTGTAGTCGGCTATGGCACCCTCGAACTCGTTGCTCTCGAATTTCAGGTCGCCCTCGGTGACCCATTGCGCAGCAGACCTCATGACCTCATTGATTGCATTTCGACCTGATGTAATCGTAAGCCTCCGATGCGCCCAACTCACCGGCTATGCTCCAGTCGATGCAGGCACCGGCCTTGTCCCCAAGGAAGCTCTTGGTAATACCGCGCTGGAGATATGCCGGGCCATGCTCGGAGTCGATCTTGATGGCGCGGTTGAAATCCTGCACCGCACCCATGTAATCTCCCAGCGCCATCTTGGCCTCGCCTCGGTTGTAGTATGCCTCAAGGCTGTACTCATCGAGTTTGAGGGCGGCATTGTATGCTTTCATCGCCTCGATATACTCCTTCTGCCGGCTCAGGGCATTGCCGAGGCGCAGGTGGGCCACAGGATTATTGGGGTCGAGACCAATCGCGGTATTGCAATCCTCGATGGCGCTCTTGAAATCCTTGAGGTTTACGAACACCGCGCTTCGGTTGGCATACGCCATACTGTTCTTCGCATCGAGCTCGATCACTTTGTTGAAGTCCTGAATGGCCCCGATGTCGTTGCCGAGGGCCATTTTGGTCTCTCCGCGCTTCAGGAAATAGCCTGACTTCTTGCGGTCTTTCCCGATGGCCGCATCAAAATCTGCAAGTGCTTCGAGGTAAGC
The DNA here is from genome assembly GCA_964500205.1 of uncultured Chryseobacterium sp. Classification (GTDB taxonomy): domain Bacteria; phylum Bacteroidota; class Bacteroidia; order UBA10329; family UBA10329; genus UBA10329. The sequence continues at coordinate 54,844 of CAZCNS010000013.1, forward strand.
ACCATCATTGAATTTGGTGACACCCGCTTTGTAGCTTGTCTCGGCATCTTGGGCGCTCAGCGGAGAGAAGGTCAGGGTCAGGGCTGAGATGATGAGCAGGTGAATCAGCTTTTCCATGGATTTTGCTTAGTTGGCCGCCAAAAATAGGGATAGCCAACGGTGAGCTGCCGAGCAAAATTCAATGAGTAATCAACAAGGCTGGTTGATTCAGTTGCAGTTGTCGCGGAATGCTGCCATCGGTGGGGTGTACCCCAGCTTCTGTGCTTGCATAAGGTCACTGCATGCTCCGAGGATATCGCCCTTGAGCAGGCGCACCTGTCCTCTTATCGAATAAGTTTTCCCATAGCGAGGATCGAGCTGCACCGCACTGTCGAGATCCTTGAGTGCAGCATCATGCTGGTTCATCTCGCTGAAAACTGCCCCCCGGCCAATGAGCGCGTCTTTCTCACGTGGATTCAGCGTGATGGCAGTTGTGTAATCCTCCACAGCGCCTTTGAAGTCTCTCATCTTCTGCTTGGCTTTTCCGCGGTTAGCATAGGCTTCGCTATAGTCACCCTTCAATGCGATGGCCAGATTGTAGTCGGCAAGCGCACCTTGGTAATCATTGAGCTCATCTTTCACGTAGCCCCTGTAGTTGAAAGCTTGGATGAACTTAGGGTCCTTCTCAATGGCAGCATTCACATCGTTCAGCGCACCCTTGAAATTCTGCATCTCCGCCTTGCTTCGTGCACGATTGTACAACTCTTGAGCAGTCTGGGCTGTAGCATCAAGAACTAAGACGCTGAACAGGAGATAGAATAGAGAGACAGTGCGGAAGGAATTCATGGTCGTGCAAAATTACTCTCGAAACGATTCGAACCCCGGGCTGCTGAGACGGCAGGCGTTCTATTTTTGTCCAACTTAAGTTTCTGACATGTTGTTGAGCGGGGGATTTATGGCGGCTGTGGTGGATCAGCTGATTGACGGGGTGGTCGTCATCAACATGAAGGGTATCGTGTTGCACGTAAATCCAGCTGTGAGTGAACTGTTCGGTTTTGAGAACAGTGAAGTGGTAGGTCAGAATGTGCGAATGCTGATGCCGGAGCCTTACCACAGCCAGCACGACAACTACATCCGCAACTATCAGCGCACGGGAGAGCGTCACATCATGGGTGGTGGCAGGGAGGTTGTTGCCAAACGCAAGGACGGCTCGATGTTCCCCATATTCCTGAGCATCAATGAAGTGGAGGCGGAGGGTGATAAGGTTTATGTGGGTGTAATCCACGATATCAGCGGGAGAAAACTTGCCGAGACCGCCTATAGGGAGGCTGACAATAAGCTCCGGGCCATTCTGCAGACAGCGGTCGAAGGCATGATCATCATGGATCAGCGCGGTCGCATAGACCTGATGAACCCTGCCGCACTAAAGCTTTTCGGATACGAGGAAGGCGAGCTTTTCGGGAAGAACATCAAACTGCTGATGCCGGAGCCCGATCACAGCCGTCATGACGGGTACTTGCAACGCTACAAAGAGACAGGTAAACGGAATATCATTGGGAAGGGTCGTGAGGTGATGGGAAAGCGGAAGGATGGAACCGTGTTCCCATTCTCGCTGGCGGTAAGTGAGGTCGAACTGCGCGACAAGGTGATGTACGTAGGGCTGATACATGACCTGACGGATGTGAAACTCGCACAACGGAAGCTGGAGGAGGCCAACGTCAACTTGGAGCGCAAGGTCGAGAAGCGAACCAAGGAACTGGAAGAGACCAACGAGCATCTCCGGGCTTTCAACGTGCGACTGGAAAGCGAGATCGCCCGCAGAAAGGAGGCTGAGGAAAGTGCCTTGGCCGCTTTGGAGAAGGAAAAGCAGCTCAATGAGATGAAAACCCGTTTCGTATCGATGGCATCTCATGAGTTCCGCACACCACTGTCGGGCATCCTGACCTCGGTCTCATTGCTTGCCAGATATACCGGCCCGGAGCATGCCGACAAGCGCGAGAAGCACATCTCCACCATCAAAAGCTCAGTGCGCAATCTCACCGGCATTCTCAACGACTTCCTCAGCCTCGATAAGTTGGAGTCAGGAAAAGTGAGCGTCAATGTTCAAGAGTTTCCCCTCCAGCCTGTCATGGAGGAGTTCTGCTCAGAGATGATGAACAACTGCAAGACCGGGCAGTACATCACTGTAAAGGACGATGGTAATGTGGACATGGTGCTGGCTGATAGGCATCTACTTAAGAACATACTCATCAACCTCGTATCCAATGCCCTGAAGTACTCAGGCGAGGGGCAGGAGGTTCTTGTCCGACTTTCACGAAAAGAAAAAGACCTTGTTGTAGAAGTGGTTGATCAGGGAATCGGTATTCCTGAGAATGAACAGGAGCACATGTTCGAGCGGCTATTCCGCGCCAGCAACGTTACCAATGTTCAAGGCACAGGACTCGGTCTGAATATTGTCAAAAAATATGTTGACCTTCACGGTGGTACCATCTCATTCAGAAGTGAGGAGGGGAAGGGATCCACTTTCACAGTAACAATACCTCAATGAAGAAAAAAATCCTCCTGATAGAAGACGACCGCGTGATGCGGGAGAACACCGCTGAAATGCTCGAACTCGCTGATTTCGAGGTGATCACCGCCCAGAATGGCAAGTATGGCGTGGAGCTGGCGCAGACCGCCAGTCCCGACCTCATCGTCTGCGATGTGATGATGCCCGAACTGGACGGGCATGGTGTGCTCTACTTGCTCAGTCGTGACACCAAGACCGCTTCCATCCCCTTCATATTCCTTACGGCCAAGGCCGAACGGTCGGACATGCGTCAGGGCATGGAGATGGGGGCTGACGATTACCTCACCAAGCCTTTCGAGGAGCAGGAGTTGCTCAACGCTGTGAACAGCCGCTTGCAGCGCAAAGAGACCTTCGCGGCAGCGTCTGCGAGAAGTCTGCAAGGACTTAATGCCTTCATTGATGAGGCAAGGGCTATCAAGGAGCTTGAGAACCTGTCCAAGGACCGGAAGGTGCGCAGGTACACCAAGCGCGAGAACATTTTCCTGGAAGGGGATGAACCGCTGCATCTTTTCTTCATCGCATCGGGCAAGGTGCGCATGTCCAAGATGAACGATGAGGGCAAGGAGTACACCGTGGGGCTGCTCGGGCCAGGTGAGTTTCTCGGATACCTGCCGCTGCTCACAGATACATCACAGGATGTGTCGGCCACGGCCATGGAGGACACCGAGCTGTGCATCATCCCCAAGGAGGATTTCATCAGCCTGGTGCACCGCAACCACGATGTGAGCATGAAATTCATCAAGATGCTCTCCAATGACCTTGCGGATAAGGAGCGGCAACTGCTCGACCTCGCCTACAACTCGGTGCGGCAGCGGGTGGCTGAGGCGCTGCTGCAGCTGAGCTTGAAGTATCGCAAGGAGGGCGAGGAGCGTTTCAGCATCAGTATTTCTCGGAATGACCTTGCGTCCATGGTAGGCACGGCCACCGAATCGCTGATCCGTACCCTTTCAGACCTCCGAGACGAAGGGTTTGTGAGCATCAAGGGCAGCATGATCGTGGTCGAGAATGAGAAGCAGCTCAAGCGGATCTACCAGTTCGGCAACTGAAGCGGGTCAGCTGGCGGCCACGATGGCCAAGAAATCCTCTGCCACCAGCGATGCGCCACCGATGAGGCCACCGTCAATATGCGGCTGAGAGAAGAGCTCGGTCGCGTTGGCGGGTTTCACACTTCCGCCATATAGCAGGGGAATGCTGTCGGCAAGGTCTCCGAAGTGGGCTTTCAGTTTCTGGTGGATGAACTGGTGCATTTCCTCGGCCTGCTCGGGCGATGCGGTGAGGCCCGTTCCGATGGCCCACACGGGTTCGTAGGCGATGATGAGGCCGCTGAGTTCTGCGGGCTGAAGTTGGAGGATGCTGCCGTTCAACTGCTGCTCAACGACCTCGAAATGCCTGCCCGCCTCGCGGTGCTCCTGCCGCTCTCCACAGCAATAGATAGGCTTGATACCATGGGCCATGGCCGCCCGCATCTTCTTCAGGATGAGCGTGTCATCCTCACTGAAATACTCTCTCCGCTCCGAATGACCGAGGATGACGTACTCTGCTCCGAAAGACTTCAGCATCGTAGCCGACACTTCGCCCGTAAATGCTCCATTCTCCTCGTGCGAACAGTTCTGAGCAGCCACATGGACGTTGTCCTTGCCGTCCATGAGCCATGAAATCTCCGATAAAAAGGGGTATGGCACTCCGAAGATGACCTTCGGATGCTCTTTGTCACCGAGACCTTCAACAATTTCAGCGGCAAGGTCGATGCCTTGCTGACGGGTGAGGTTCATCTTCCAATTGGCGGCTACTGTTTTCATGTTCGTTTAGCTATAAGCCTTTAGCCTCAAGCTTCGAGCGCGATCGGCAGCAGGGTTGGTTTTAACGCGAAGTGCGCAAAGAACGCAAAGACGTTGCTTCGCAGGTTCTATAATGTTTCACGCAGAGAAGGAGAGCGCACAGAGGCGTTGCTCTGCAACTGAGAAAATGGGTTCGCGCGAGGTCGCAAAGACGCAAAGGAGTAGCTCAAAGCTGTGGTCTTGCACCACTCTCGTCCCCCGTCCCTCGCCCCGCGTCCCATTTTTGCTGCCCAAAGAGAATCGCTGCGCTTCGGTTCACGCGAAGTCGCAAAGACGCAAAGGAATAGCTCAAGTGTGTGGTCTTGCACCACTCTCGTCACCCGTCCCGCGTCCCTCGTCCCATTTTTGCTGCCCAAAGAGAATCGCTGCGCTTCGGTTCACGCGAAGTCGCAAAGACGCAAAGGAATAGCTCAAGTGTGTGGTCTTGCACCACTCTCGTCCCCCGTCCCTCGCCCCGAACAATTGTTTCACGCAGGATCCAACTTCGTCAAACTTTGGAAGTTTGACGAAGTTCTCTACGCGCCCTTCGCATCTCGACTTTTTCTCGTGGAGAAAGTGACTGATGGGCATCTTTACCTTTGTAGGGCAATCATTCACAGAACACATGGGCAAGGAGCTGCTTCAACGGATAACCATCAACCCTGATATCTGTCACGGGAAGCCTACCATCCGAGGACTTCGTTACCCTGTGGAGAATATGCTGGAGCTGTTGGCATCGGGCATGACCATGCAGGAATTGCTTGACGACTACCCCGATCTTGTGGAAGAGGACTTCTTGGCCTGCATGGAATACGCGGCCAGACTAACAAGCGTCAATAGCATCTACAGGCTTGCATCGTGAGATTCATCATTGACGCCCAGCTTCCCCGAAAGCTCGCTGAGGTGCTTGCAGCGGCAGGACATGACGCCATCCATACCTTAGACCTGCCGCACAAGAACAGGACTCCCGACAGCTCCATTGCGGATTTTGCACTGATGGAGAGCAGGGTGGTCATTACCAAAGACACGGATTTTCTTGTGTCCCACCTGGTGAAAGGGATTCCGGGAAAACTCCTGCTCGTCCGTACCGGCAATATCAGGAACAGGGTTCTTCTCGATCTCTTCCGAGCACATCACCGGACGCTTGAGGACCTTTTCATCCATTCTGACCTCATCGAACTACATCCCGATGAGCTTGTGGTGCATCGCAGCTGAGGTTACCGGGAAGCCTACAGTCGCCATTCTTCCCCCCGCCTACGAAGCCCGCACCCTCGGGTCGAACACCCCATAGAGCACATCCACCATCATGTTGATGACCACGAAGATGACCGAGACGAGGATGATGCTGCCCATGACCACGGGCAGGTCGTAGGTGTTGAGGGCGTTGAGAATGACCTGACCGAGGCCCTGCCACCCGAACACGATCTCCACGAACACCGCCCCGGCCAAGAGGCTCGCCAGCCAGCCTGAGACGGCCGTGATGACGGGGTTCAGGGCATTGCGCAGCGCGTGTTTCAGCACCACGGTGCGGAAGTGCAGCCCCTTGGCGGTGGCCGTGCGCACATAGTCCATCCCCATCACTTCGAGCATCGAGTTGCGGGTGAGCTGCATGAACACCGCCAGCGGCCTCATGCCCAGCGTGATGGCGGGCAATATGAGGTTGCGCAGCACCAGCCGCCTGCCCTCGAACTCATCGATCTCATAGAGGCTGCCCGTGACGGGGAGGCCCGTCCACTCGCCCAGCAGGAAGGCGAACACCCACATGACGAGGATGGCAGCCACGAAGCTCGGCAGGCTCATGCCGAAGATGGAGAGCACCATCAGCGCGCGGTCGAGGAAGAGGCCCTTGTTCAACGCCCCGATGATGCCGAAGACGATGCCCAGCAGCGTGGCGATGCTGATGGCCGACACCGCCAGCACGGCCGTGCCGGGCAGGGCATCGAGCACGATGTCTGCCACGGGCCGCTGGTTCTGGTAGCTCCTGCGCAGGTAGGGCGCCTTCAGATGCACGGGGCCGAGCACATGCACAGGCGCACCGTACTTGCTGGCATCCATATAGAACGGGCTGCCGCTGTCCGTGGTGTTGAAGTAGGAGACGGGCGAGAGGTCGTTGAGATAGACGAGGTACTGCGTGGCGATGGGCAGGTCGAGGCCCAGGTCCTTGCGGATCATCTGCACCTCCTCTGCACTGGCGCGCTGGCCAAGCATCAACTGGGCGGGATCGCCCGGCAGGGCGGTGAACAGCAGGAACACCACCGTGACGATGCCCAAGAGCACTGCGAGGCTGTAGAGGAGTTTGGAAAGCAAGGTGGAAATGGGGAAATAGGAAAATTGAAAATGGTCCTTCGACTGAGCGTGGGATGACAGGGGGACGGTGGGGGCTAAGGTAGGGAGGTGGGGAAAAAGGGAAAAAGCGTGTCTGCGATGATTCCAAACTTCATGAGGCTGCTCTACAGTTACCCCCAATGATTTGTATATGGTGTCGTGGCTGACGAAAGGAAGCCATGCACTATATACTTTGTTGTGCTTAGTTTTATTTAATCTTTCAATTTACAATTAGAGTCTATTAGCAGCACTACCTTTCAACCTGGTCAATCACTTTGTTTGCCGCACCTCTGAATTTTTGAGTTTTGAGCATCTTATCGAACAGAGCTATTGCTTTGTTTAGATGCTTAGAATTCTTCATTCCCAAACTGGATAGCGAGTTGTAAATCCCAATCAGGACTTTGATGGGTTCATCATCATAATAGCCTGCCTGAGAAATATCGGGTTTGTCGTAGGTGTTCACGTGTTGTAGAAGTTCAAGACATTCAAACGGATGTTTTTTGGCACATTTAAGCAAGTATTCGAAATAGTAGTGTGGCTCTTTTCTGGCGACATTTGATCGGGCGTATTTTTTAAGCAATGGGTAAACCTCCAAGAACATTTCTGGGGTGAGGTCGAAGAACGCAGACGAATATTCTCGTATTACTTTTTCATCGGCAGAGTGTAGGAACCTCAGAAAGATCTGGCGGCATTTTACCCGAACGCTTTCTTTTTTATCTCCAAGATTTTTGACGGCCATATCGACCAGTTTTGCTTTTACTTCATTACTAATTTTAAGCAGCGAGTTTAAAAGCTGATAGCTTCCTTCTTTTTCTTTTAACCATGCTCCTCCCAAAACAACGGCAATTGTTCCGTGTATGGACTCCATTTTTATAGCTCGTTGGAAGTAGTCGGTAAGCTTATCGAAATTGTTGTTGAGTAAGTATTGAACCGACCAGATGGAATGCTTCATGATTTCCGGTTCGTTGGTGCTTACCAGCTTTAGAAAGACTTCTAGTGTTTTTTGCTCATTGAGGTGCATAAGCCACGCAAGGCGTGGCATTATTGCTACCCGAACACTTAGATTTGGGTCTTCTGCTATTTGGTGTAGCGCATCAAATACGAGGTTTTCAAAAGCGGGGTTGAAATAGACCTCACTGATTCTCCCTGCGGCTGATCCGCGTACATTATTTGCTCCATCATTCAGCGCATCGTTGCGAATGGTGTTGCCTTCCGGGTCTGGGTGATTCTTGGCAATTTCGATCAGGTATTCCAGCACATCCTGATCCAGGATTTTGGCTTCTATGAAGTATGAGGATACCCAAATGAAGTAAAGCGTGTATTCCCGATCGAATGGAATGGAAAGGGCCTTTTTATAAATGCGCTGCACTTCGGCTGGGTCGTATTTTGCCTCTTTTAAGCCTGTAAGGCCAGCGACCATGTATTGGTAGGGTACTTTGTTCTCGTCTATCAGTTTTTCGATGAATGGAAAGAAATGTGATGCCTTGTTTTTTACCTCTGCCTGAAATGCACGGGAGTGCTCCAAAAGAGACCCTCTGGACGATGCGAACTCGGCTTTGTATTCTGCATCATACTTTTCAAACGTCTGCTCCCATTGATTGAATGTCATCTTATGGTAGGCCGAGCTGTCCATAGGTGGGCCAACACCGAACGTTCTAAATTTATTAGGTTCTTTATCCTTTACAGTTTTAAACTTCCGTTGCAGTTCTTGGAAGCGTTTTTTTAGCTGCGGCCTTGCCATCACTTCGTTTAGTGGTATGACACTTAAATAGAGAAATTGGTGGTGGCCATATCGCATTAAAGTATGCCGCTTCTTGTTGTTGTCATCAGTATATATTCTGACTTCGTACTTCGACTTAATTGAAAGAACGATCTTGTCTATCGTATCTTTTTGGGCTTGATTGAAGTGCGGATAAACTGCCGTTAATAGCTGCCGGAACTGGAACTGAATCTTGTCGTGTCCTTCCAGCCCATCTTTTTGGTGAAACAGTTCCATTAGCTGAAATATTTCGTTTGTATAATGGGCTGGGTTTGCCAACAAACCAAAGAACAACAACCTTAAGATGGTAATGGAATTACTGTTCTGATGCTCTGCCAAGAACTGGTCAAACCACGGAGTAGTTTGTTCTGCTTGCTCTTGCACTTTATCCACGAGCAGATGATATATAGCTTCGTGTCCGTGAGAACGGGCATTGCGCTCATAGTCGAACAGCCAGAAACCCAAGTCGATATACAGCTTAGATTTATCCTCGGCACTTGTTTTTGCAGAAATCTGCTTGATAATATCCAATGCGAAGTCGAGCGCTTTAGTGGTATTAGCCTCGAACATCTTTTTAAATAGCTCTTCGTCCTGATGTTCAAAATGGGGCTTGTCGTTATTGCCCTTGATGGCTTCAATTTTACTAAGGCAATGGGCTTTGTACTTCTGCATCACCCAATCAACATTGAAATTCAACGCATCTTCGAGTGTCTTATAGTAACCAAAGCGATCAGTACCTGCTTCAGCTTCATGTTTTTCGAAGAGCTGGAAAGCTGCTGGTATATCCCATTCTTTAACATTGTAGAGCAACCGGAAAATGAACCTTGATTTCCCTTTAAAATCAGGACAATTCAAAAGAAAATCACAAACAGATTGTCTGCTTTTGGGTAGTTGTTTAATCAAAATCTGCCACAGCAGGTTAATTTGTGCATCCCACCTTTCAGAGGTGCTTTTGTAATGCAGAAGGGTTTTGATTCTGTCCACAACCTTATTCGCCTTTCCCCAATCGCGTTCAGCGAGTTTGTTGTGCCAGCCAATCTTTTGAGTAATCAGCTTATCAAGCTCTCCTTCTTCAAGAAGAAACGTAAACCAATTATTGCCTGTAACCGATTCTAAAAAAGGTAGTTTCAACTCTTTACTCGGGAGAATGCGGGTATTCACTAGTTCCTTTTCCTCTGTTGTTGGGGCTTCTTCAAAACCAAGCAGGTTCAACAGCATTAGTTTAATATGGAAGCGGTACTTCGAGGAAAGCAGAATGGTTTCGAGGGCTTTTATGTATGCAGCGTGATCTTGTTCACGCAGAAAGCCAATGATCATTTTCAGGCTGGATCGAATGAAAAGACCTTGATGGTTTTCAAGTATGTAGCTTGTTACTGAATTTCCACTCTGAACGAATTGCTTAGCAAAGGCAAAGTCAAAAAATGTTTGATGGAAAAACTGGACTTCCTTATCCGTTTCGGTTACGATCCCGTTGCTTTTTAAATAGTCGAACTCGTCTGTGAACGACCCAGAAAATGGCTTTGAGGAGGTGCTAATTCTTTGCTCTTTGTGCATCTGTTCTGCGATGGCAAAAACTAGGTTTGTGCATTTATCAGAACTAGCCGGTGAAGTGGTTGGAACCTTGACTATTTGCCGCACCCACAGACTTTCATACAGGTCATGTAATGTGGTTATTGATCGAAGGTTGGTTTGGGAATCGTACACCTTGCAAAACACATTTAGATGATGTGGCGTTTGCAGAAGGTTGAGCAATTGCCCAGGGACTTCATTCTCTCTTATTCCGAGCTTGGCAAGCACCTGTTTCACCCGGCCCGCATCTAATAAATCAACTTTGAAGCTTTTTTGATTTTTGTAGAACTTTAGTTCATTGTCATAATCGAGATCGTATGCTCTAACGGAAATAACCACTCTTACCCGATCAATGGAAATGAGCTTTCTAACAAGAAGGTTGTAGGCATCGAGGTATTCTCGTTTGGCTGATAAAGACTGGGAAAGTGCATCTATCTGGTCAATGAGCACAACTACTCGTTCGCTGGCTTCGCTTAGCGTTCGAACTACTTTTTCGAATGAGTCTTCGAGATCAATTTTGTTTTGTAGGTCGGTAATACTTTCAGCATAAAGCCTATCAGCTTTTAAGGCAATTGCAGGTACTCTGGTTTCTTTGAGTTTCAGAAACACATCTTTCAGAATAACCGTTTTTCCACTTCCCGCACCGCCAACTAGCAAAACCACTGGTTGCTCATCTTTTCCGATTGGCGATTTGATCCATTGAAGCAAATCAGTCGTTTCCTTTCTGTCAATGTGCGAATTTTCCACCCCTTCAAAAGAGCTGTTGTAATCCGTTAGGTAATGGGAGGCATGATCAAATTTTTGCAGAATAACATCAACCGGAATATTGGAGGTGGTTTGGTATTCGCTCTTCTTTTTTAGCTCTTCCGCCAGCTTTTCAACTGGCTTCGATTCAACCACCGTTCTAACCTCGAAAAAGGTTTTGATTATTGATTGGAAACCGTCAGCGTTTAGCAGCGTGTCCAAGTCTTGTGGGATAATCTTCTTTATGGTAATTGACGCGAGTACTGTTTTTAGGTCAGACTCAATGTCGTTGTATTTAAGGTGTTTAAGTTCTTCATTGGCATTTATTACAGTTTCTGTCCAGTCTTTTAGTTCTTTCTGTTTTAGTATCTCGTTGTTGAAGTCGTCCAGTAAATCTTTAGCCTTTTCATTGAAACCGTAGGAAACGGCAAATCAGTATGTAAATTTCTTAGGGTCATGAATCAACCGCTTGTCCAAAAGATAATGCAGCACAAACTTGATGATCTCCCTTGCACATTCTGGCCTCGAAATTCTAATACCGCTATCGATACTATGCTTGCACTGAATTAGCCCAAGTGATTTGCCATCCAAATGCAAACTACAATCTCGCCCACGTTCCCGAACCCCTTGCAGAAGATTGATTTCGTCATACTTACCCTTCCAGTCTTTCTCAAGTCGTAGCTTGCCAATTGAGTATAGCAATTCTTCAAACCTTCTGTCGTTAAGGGCAGAGTACGGGTAACCCTTATTGGGCAAAGCCGCAGGTTTGTTGGTTGCTTCTTTTATATCTGGTTGAGTGTATGTTAAGGGCATTAGGAAATGCTACAGTTTTGAATCATTTTTTTATACTCCCATGAAGTTTCGCACAATTAAGCACAACGACTGGCTAAAGATAACCAGTTATCGTTAGCTGACTCTGTCAGTTTGCGTTAGACGTTTGTGTTTGAGTTCCTTGGCGGTGCATACTCGCAAGCAATACGCTTTGTTCCGATGATGTCGCCCAAGGTGGCGCGGGCCTTGGCGGTCGGGGAGGCTTTGGGTTCCCGTCATCGTAGTAGGGCATGGTGTAAGCGTTTGGTTCTGCACCGCTAAGGTGGGGAAAAATCTATGGGCCACGGGCTTGTACTGTTCGCTTCGGCAGCTCGGTCAGGGTGATGCTTCGGGTTGGGAGCCGTGTTTTTGGGGCGTAGGTCGTTCACCTACTGTCGCAGGTAGGCAGTCTGCTAATGCAGCTTCCTGACCTGTAGTCGCGACACTGCCGCGATAGGGAGGGGCTGGTTGGGCTGTGTCATCAATGCGGTTCATCCCTCTCATCCTCCGATCTGAGCAGTTGCATCATACGGATGTACATCGTGCATCGGGTAGGAGAGGGGTGCGCTCAGTTGCCTGTTTGGAGAGAACATGAAAAATCAAAGTGGTTCTGTGGTTTCCACGGACGGACTTGGAAAAATCAAAGTGGTTCTGTGGTTTCCACAGACGGACTTGGAAAAATCAAAGTGGTTCTGTGGTTTTCACAGACAGACTTGGAAAAACCAAAGTGGTTCTGTTGTTTTCACAGACGCACTCGGAAAAATCAAAGTGGTTCTGTGGTTTCCACAGACGGACTTGGAAAAATCAAAGGGGTTCTGTGGTTTCCACAGCAATGCTCCGAAAAACCGGATGTTCAATGGTGTTCAATTTTTTAGGGATCTTCGGTTGCTTGGGGCATGTGGCAATTGATGATCTTGTTGCTATTGAGCGGTCTGAAAATGTGTGAATTCATAATGAATGTTAAAAATGATGTTTTGGGAAATGCGTTTTATGGAGGTTTTCTAAAAATTTGTGCCACACATAAAACAAACATCATGGCACAACGACCTTGGATTTTCATGATCAACACCTTTGAGGTGAACACCAGGAGCAGTAACCGCAAGATGCTGTCGCTGGTGACAGACACGCACGCGAAGCTCAGCGTAGGCAACGCGGATCCGGACATACAGGCTCTATTTGCCCTGCTTGACCCGATCTACAACAACTACCGGCAGATCTGCATCGACTTTGATGTGGTGGCCGGCAACCGGCAAGGCGGCACCCTCGCGTTCGAGAATGTGATGGCACAGATACCCGCGCAGCTCCGGATATGGGAGGCCGGGGTGCGTGCCATACATTTTGAGGACACGCCCGAGGAGCGTGCCATCTTCCCCAATAAGCGGGGTCCGTTTCAGTCAGGTACATACGAGGAGCGCCTGAGCGCGATCGGCTCGCTGGCGCAGAAACTGAGCACGATACCTGCCCTTGCGAGCACGCGTGCACAGGTACAGAGCTTCTACAACATGGCGTTGGGCACCCGCGTGGCCCAGCAGCAGGATGAGGGGGCACTGGCCAGCATGAGCGACCTGCGCGAGAATGAGCGTGTGCTGGTGGCCGATACACTCTATGGCATACTGGGCTCGCTGATGTTCAAATACCGCTCAGACAGGCGTCATATCGACAACTATTTTGACCTTACCCTGCTGCGGTCGAAGGCCGAGGTGTCACAGCAGCTTACAGTGAGCGGCACTTTGCGCCATGCGGTCACCTCTGCCCCGCTTGCCAATGCGCTGGTCACGCTGACGCTCGCTGATGGTCAGCGCACGATGACCACCGACCTTCAAGGCAATTTCGAGTTTAGAGAGCTGGAGCTGGATGAGTCGGAGGAGGCCGAAGTGACATTCAGCCTGTCAGGCTTCACGCCCCGTACCGAGTTGTTGACCCTGGTGCCTGGGGAAGACCAGGTGGTTGACTCACTGCTGATGCCGCAGAGCATACCCACACCACCGCCCCCTACACCCACACCACCGCCCCCCGCGCCCTGATGTGGCCTGACGCCCCGCTGGTGAAGTTGCCAGCGGGGCGTTTTTTTAAGTCGGTGTCAGGTTGTGGCTTCGGGCGGGGTGACCGAAAGACCATCAAGGGGTCATGTCCTTGAGCATCTCGTATTTCCGCTGTCTTTCCTTCCAGCGTTCGAGGGCATACTGCTGCATGTCGTCCACCTTGTCCTTCTCGTCTATGATCTCGAAACCGAGCAGCGACTCGATGATGTCATGCCATAGGAGACGCGACCTGCGTGCGGGTGGCAAAATAGCGCATCCATGGAGCCCCAATTCCGTGCGGGAGTGTACGATGGTCTCTACTTGACAGGGTTCTGGTATCTCAGGTTCTTTGCCGTGACTACAGGACTGGCACTCTGATATCGGAAGGAGGCAGTAAATTCGCGGCCTTGTTCTGACGGTGACGGCCGCGTGCCCATCCTGACATAAACGCTGTGATGTCGCGTATCATCGTACTGCTTGCACTCCTTCTGCCATACACGCAGCACAGCAGGGCGCAGGAGCTCTTCAGGTATGACAGCCTTTACGAGGTGAAGGAGGGGCTTCTTGGGAAAGCCGACTTCCAATACAGCAAGGACAGGAGCGGCACACCGCTGCGACAGGGGGCGTTCAGTTTCGTGGCAGCACAGATGGACACCACGTGCGCCACGCGGGCTAAGGATGTGGTGTGGACCGGCAGCTATAAGGATAACCTGAAGGACGGGGCATGGGAGTACACCGAGCTGTTGCAGGAGGTGGAGGTGGTGGGTTTCACAGACACCTTTAAGGTGAATCTGCTGCTCAGTACTTTGAGAGAACGCATCAGAGGCACGTTTGACAAAGGGGTGCCCGAGGGACCGTGGACCCTCTCTTCCAGGGCATTCGAGAACGGCCGTCCGATAGGTGCCGGCAGCTCCGCCTCACTGCTGATGTCGCAGGCCAAGGTCTCTGGAAGGTTCGAGGCGGCAGGAACGGATGTTCGCGGGCATCCGTACCGCATATCCGGTGAGGCGTTGGATGGTCTGATGGTAGGCCCTTGGGAACTGGAACTGACGGTGAATGGCAGCGTTGTGCGCGAGGTGCGCGATTATGTGAAGGGATTCCTGCGGACGCTGCGGAGGATGGATGCAGGCACCGGGGACACGCTGCTTGTGGTAGATTTTCCGCTATCAAAAGAGGTGCAGAAGGTGATGGAGGGTGGTCGCACATCGCTGCGGCCGGCCAATGTGCCGTTGAGCCTCAATTTCAGTGACGGCTATCCCCGCAGTTCGACCTACCTGTCGGTGCAGCGCCCCGGTGGTGCGCTGATAGACCAGGTGCTGAAGCAGGTGTTCAAGAACGATGATGGCGTGTACAGGACGAACGGGTTGCCGCTTGGCACCAACCGCTTGATCCATCCGCTATCAGACACCGAGGAGCAGCTGCTGGCAAGCTGGCCTGAGCTGGTAAGGGACTACGAGGAGTCGGTGATGCGTCTGGCCTCGCTGCAGGATGAATTCTCGCGTTTTGCGACCAACGATACCTTGGAGCACATCCATCGCTGGGTAGCCCTGCAGCAGGACGTGTTGGGAAGCATAGCACCTTGGGGCAGGTCTTTTGAGAATAAGGAGATAGAGTTCTACGACCGCAAGGGCATGCTGCTGGACCATGCCGCAGAGACCCTGCTGATGGATTCCCTTCACCTTCCGCACAGTGAGGTCATCATCCTCTTCGGGGAAGCGTCCCGCGAGGAGGGTCTGCTTCAGTTCGTCACTGCCAATATGGAGGACCGCATGCTCTATGCCGATTCGTTGGAGCGTCTCTATCAGGACGTGATAGCGGGTCTGTCGCTTGACGAGAGCATCGCCTCACTGGCCTCGCGCATAGAGGAGGTGGCAGCCAGCACAGGCAAGGCCCTGCGTGACGGAGTGACTGATGAGCGGGTGGCACCTTTCGCAGACCGGATGAGGAGTGTCTATGTCGATGCGCAGCTGAACGAGGCCGTGTCCCGTTTCCGTGATTTCAATGCATCGAGGGAGGTGCAGCGCGCATTCGGAGACTCTATCGTGTCGGCATACGCGGAGGTCGAGGACATGCTTCAGGTGGCATCCCGTATATATCGCAGGGCAGATGCCATAGACACCCTTTACACCGAGTATGTGTTCGACCCCTACACTTTCAACGACCGGTTCCCGAGGCGGATAAAGAGGAGGCTGTATCAGTTTGCGGCCGAAGAGACCTTCGCCATGTTGGTGGCCGAGGCGCTGCGTGCGACCGATGCCGCCCTGATGCGCAGATGGCTGCAGCGCATAGAGGATATGCAGCGCATGCTTGTAAGTGTGCTCAATGAGGACACCGCACGCATGGAGAGGCGCATACGCACCAAGATGACCCTGGAACAGCGACTTGAACTGCTTGGCATCGATTAACCGGAGATGGTAAGGACACTTTGGCTCTTGATGGTGCTGATGCAAGCTTGGCAGGGATCCAGGGCACAGAGCACGGATATCGACCTCAGCTCCAAGCAGTCCCGCCAGACCATGGAAGGCTGGTTCGGTGCGTACACCAAGTACAGGGTGACTGAGAAGGTCTTCTACTACGGTGAATATCACTACCGTAGGCGCAATTTCATGCGCGACATGGCACAGGTCTATCTCAGGTTCGGAGCCACCTACCTCGTGAATAAGAACCTGGAGGTGACGGCCGGTGTGGTTACTCCCGTTTATTGGGCCCCGGACCGTACCCGCGAGAACATAGACCCTGTGGTGATGCAATACCGGCTCTGGGAGCAGTTGCTGTTCGTTCAGCGATTCAAGCGATTGAAGCTTTATCACCAATTGCGTTTTGAGCAGCGATGGAGACGCTCTTATGTGAAGGATTCCCCTTTTCTGCTCACCTATAGGTTCCGGTACAAGATCATGACCTACATACCGCTCAACAGGCCGACACTTGTCAATCGTACCCTGTTCTTCTCAGCCTACGAGGAGATATTCATCCAGGCAGGCAACTCCATCATCTACGACCATTTTGAGGATAACCGAGTGTTCCTCGGACTGGGTTATATCATCAACGAGAGTTTTCAAGTTCAGGCAGGTTACATGTGGACATTCCGTCATGCCGGTGCGCCCAACAGGTATGAGCACAGGCATGTTCCACGTGTTAGCATCTACCACAACCTTGATTTTTACGGCAAGCGTCAGGAGAAGAACCGCCAGCGGCAGGTGCGTATCCTCAATGACGATTTCTGACCTTTTCACATCATGGCATCCCGCACCGCGTCCTCCACGGCCACGGTGCCCGGGCGCAGGGCGAGGATGCGCTGCATCACCCTGTCCACCACGGCATCGGGGCATGATGCACCCGATGTGAGCACGATGCGCAGCACCTCTTTTTCTGGGAGAAAATTCTCGGTGTGCAGCATCTGGTGGCTGCGCCATTCGTGGTGATGCACGCTGCCATCGTCCATGATCTCGCGCTCGGTGCTGATGAAGTAGGTGGGGAAGCGTGTCTCGCACAGCTCCACGAGGTGCGATGTGTTGCTGCTGTTGTAGCCGCCCACGACTATGGCCAGGTCGGCCTGCTCCTGAAGCAGGGCCAGTGTGGCGCTCTGGTTGTCGTTGGTGGCGTAGCAGAGGGTGTCGCGGGTGTCGGCAAAATGCTGTCGGTAGCTGCTCTCCCCGTAGCGCTCCACGATGGCCGAGCGCAGGTGGTCGGCTATGGCCTGGGTCTCGGTGGCGAGCATGGTGGTCTGGTTCACCACCCCGATGCGGCTGAGGTGCAGGGCGGGGTCGAAATCCTTTGATGCACGGCTGCGGAAATGCTGCTCGAACACCTCTGCGCCCAGCTCTCCCTTGATGATGCGGCCGAGGATGATGGCCTCCTCCATGTCCTTGATGACCATGGAAGGCGCGTTCTGCATGCTATGAGAGAAGGTGGCGCGGGTCTCCTCGTGCTGATGCTTGCCGTGGATGATGACCGTGAAGTCGTCCTCGCCCAGCTTGGCCGACCGTTTCCAGACCTTCTCCACGAAAGGACAGGTGGTGTTGTAGGTGGTAGGTTCGATGCCCATGCTGCGCAGCCGTTGCTCGGTCTCGACCGTGGTGCCGAATGCCGGGATGATGACCACATCATCCGCATCGATCTCCTCCCAAGGGATCAGTTGGTTGCCCTCGGTGTCCATGATGAATCGGATGCCATGGCCCTGAAGGTCCTCGTTCACATCCGGGTTGTGTATCATCTGACTGAGCAGGAAGATGCGCTTGCCGGGATTCTCGGCTATGGCGCGGTAGCTGATCTCGATGGCATTCTCCACCCCATAGCAGAAACCGAAGTGGCGCGCAATGATGAACTGCACGCTGCCGAGGTCGATGACGGTGGGAGTGAAGTCCTGCTTGCGGGGGTCGGCATTCTTCCGAGCTTCCTTGATGGGGCCGATGATGGGTGAGCGGTAGAACTCAGGGATGTCGAACTTCTTCATGAGGGCCAAAGTTAGGGGCGGCTTTCGGGCGCGAGCGGAAAAGGATAAGCACCAGATGCAGGGTTTTGTTCCTTGAGAGCATCACCATTGGCATGCGCCCCTTTTGAAACCCTCCGTACTTTCGCGGGCATCACAAGAAAACAGCAAGAGAAAATGAGTTACGACCTGATAGTGATAGGAAGCGGCCCCGGGGGCTATGTGGCGGCCATCCGCGCATCGCAGCTTGGGATGAAGGTAGGCGTGGTGGAGAAGGCCGAACTGGGCGGCATCTGCCTCAACTGGGGCTGCATACCCACCAAGGCACTGCTCAAGAGCGCACAGGTGTTCGAGTACATGAACCACGCTGCCGACTACGGCATCAGCGTCAGCGACCCCAAGGCCGACATCAAGGAGATGGTGAAGCGGAGCAGGGGAGTGGCCGATGGCATGAGCAAAGGCATTCAGTTCCTTTTCAAGAAGAACAAGATCGAGCACATCGCAGGGCACGGCCGTGTGAAAGGCACGGGCAAGGTCAGCATTACCGATGCCGATGGCAAGGAGACCGAGGTGACAGCCAAGCACATCATCCTCGCGCTCGGTGCGCGTTCGCGCCAGCTTCCCAACCTGAAGCAGGACGGCAAGAAGGTGATCGGCTATCGCGATGCGATGGTGCTGGAGAAGCAGCCGAAGAGCATGGTGATAGTCGGGTCGGGCGCGATAGGTTCGGAATTCGCGTACTTCTATAACGCCATCGGCACGGAGGTGACGCTGGTGGAGTACATGCCTAATATCGTTCCCGTAGAGGACGAGGAAGTGAGCAAGCAGCTCGCCCGCAGTTTTAAGAAGTCAGGCATGAAAGTGATGACCGAGGCCAGTGTGGAGAAGGTCGATACCAGCGGCACAGGTTGTAAGGTGACCGTGAAGACCAAGAAGGGCGAGGAGATCATCGAGTGCGACATTGTGCTGAGCGCGGTGGGCATCGAGGCCAACTTGGAAGATGCTGGACTGGAACAGACAGGCATCGTCATCGACAAGGGCCGTATTGTGGTGGACGAGTACTACGCCACTAACATACCGGGCGTGTATGCCATAGGTGATTGTGTCCCTGGTCCTGCGCTGGCCCACGTGGCAAGTGCTGAGGGCATCATCTGCGTGGAGAAGATCGCTGGTCACCACCCCGAACCGCTCGACTACAACAATATCCCGGGCTGCACCTACTGCTCGCCAGAAGTTGCATCGGTCGGCTACACCGAGGCCAAGGCCAAGGAAGCGGGCTATGAACTGAAGATCGGCAAGTTCCCTTTCTCGGCCAGTGGCAAGGCCAGCGCGGCAGGGGCGAAGGACGGTTTCGTGAAGCTCATCTTCGATGCCAAGTATGGCGAGCTGTTGGGTGCGCACATGATCGGGGCCAACGTCACCGAGATGATTGCAGAGATAGTAGCGATCCGCAAGCTGGAGACCACCGGCCACGAGATCATCAAGACCGTACACCCGCACCCGACCATGAGCGAGGCCATCATGGAAGCTGCCGCTGCGGCTTACGATGAGGTGATTCACTTGTAAAGAATGGGGCGAGGGACGGGGGACAAGGGACGTGAGTTCAGTCAGTGGACAGAAGCAGCGTCATTGTGACCACTTTGCGTCCTTTGCGTGAAATAACCCATCATTCATGTGCGGAATAGCCGGGGCATACGCTTTCACTGAGAAGGGAAAGGACTTCTTCAGGAAGCTCGATGCTGCGGTGGAGACCCTGAAGCTGCGCGGGCCAGACGGCAGTGGGACTTTCCTTCGTGAGCATATCGCGCTGGGGCATGCCCGCCTTGCGATCCTCGATACGTCCTCTGCGGCCGATCAGCCGTTTCACGACCCATCGGGACGCTATACCATTGTGTTCAATGGCGAGATCTTCAACTTCCGCGAACTGAAGACCGACCTCCCTGATGTGACCTTGTCCACCACCTCCGACACCGAGGTGTTACTGCACCTGTACATCAAGTATGGCGATGCGATGCTGAACCGTCTCAATGGTTTCTTCGCATTCGCCATCCACGACCGCGACACCGACAGCCTCTTCCTCGCTCGTGACCGCATGGGCATCAAGCCGCTGCTGGTCTATCAGGATGAGGATGTGCTCCTCTTCGGCAGCGAAATGAAAACGTTGATGGCGTTCGGCATCCCGAAGGAAATTGACCGTACCTCACAGTTCCTTTACCACCAGTTCAGTTACACCCCTTACCCGCATACCATTTTCAATGGGGTCACTGAATTGGAACCGGGCAACTACGTTGAAATCAGAAATCAGAAATCAGAAATAGGAAACAGGGAAAGCGGAGGTGTTGAGGAAATCGCAAATCGCAAATCGTTAATCGTTCTTCGCCAATCTTTCTGGAGCATCCCCAAGCCTTCTTCCCCAAAAACGAATCTCACATACGAAGCCGCCCAGCAGCGACTCATAGAGCTGATGCGCCTCTCGGTGCAGCGCAGGATGGTGAGCGATGTGCCGCTGGGTTCGTTCCTGAGCGGGGGCATCGACTCCTCGGTGATTGCTTCGCTTGCAGCCGAGCAGACGGACAAGCTGCGGACCTTCAGCATCGGCTACGCGGATGAGCCTTTGTTTGATGAGACTTCATACGCTGAGGCCGTGGCAAAACGCATCGGGTCGGAGCATACGGTGTTCAAGCTGACGAACGATGACCTCTTCGCCAACCTGCACGCGGTGCTGGACTACCTCGACCGCCCTTTCGCAGATTCCTCGTGCCTTCCAGTTTACATCCTGTGTAAGGAAACGCGGAAGCATGTCACGGTCGCGCTTTCAGGTGATGGCGCGGATGAGCTGTTCTCCGGCTACAACAAGCACGCGGCCGAGTTCCGCGCCAGGTCAGGTGGAGCTGCGAACGGCTTGGTAGCTGCGCTGCGCCCGTTGTGGCACCTGTTGCCGTCATCGCGCAATTCCAAGTTGGGCAACACGGTGCGACAACTCCGCAAGTTCGCAGACGGCATGAGCCTCAGCCCGGCAGACCGCTACTGGTCGTGGGCCTCGTTTCTCCCAGAGAAAGATGTGGCCGAGCTCATGGGTGCGGACATTCAACTTTCCGAGGAATATCTGACGCGCAAAAAGGACCTTACGGAGGAGATACGCGGAACACATGGTACGGACGAGATGCTGTATGCCGACCTGCATCAGGTGCTGCGCAACGACATGCTCACCAAGGTGGATCTGATGAGCATGGCCAACAGCCTGGAGGTACGCGTCCCATTCCTCGACCACGAGGTGGTGGAGTTCGCCTGCTCATTGCCCGAGCATTTCAAGATCAACGGAGAGATGCGCAAACGCATCGTGCAGGATGCTTTCCGCCCCATGTTGCCGCCCGAACTGTATCAACGGCCCAAGCGCGGCTTTGAAGTTCCACTTCTCAAGTGGTTTCGCACAGAGCTGCGCAGCATGATCCATGACGACCTGCTTCACCCCGTTTTTCTGAAAGAGCAAGGGGTTTTCTCAGAGAAAAAGGTCGGTCTGTTGCTCCAGCAGCTCGAATCCTCCGACCCAGAGGACACCGCCTTCCAAGTCTGGAACCTCATTGTGTTTCAGTACTGGTGGAAGCAGCACATGATGGTTTGACTGTCGGGTAAGAAAAAGCCCCTGTTGCACCATGCAGCAGGGGCTTTTTTAATTGACAGGTGAAGGTCATTCACCGTCCTTCGCGGCAGCCTTTGCAGGCTTCTTGGCAGCCGTTTTCTTCGTGGCTGCGGCCTTTGTGGTTGGCTTCTTTGCCGCTTTAGGCTTTTCTGCAACCGCTTCGTTATCAGTATTCTTTGGCTTATCTGGCTTCTGTGCAGGTATCACTGCAGCAGGTGTGCTGCGCTTTTTCCTGGTGTTGCCGTATGATCCACGGGCGATCTTGCCCTTTCTTGATTTGAGATCTCCTTTTCCCATTGCCTAAAGGTTTTTGGTGAGTGAATTGCAAACTTAGCCATTATCGATTGAAGTGCCTTGTCCGTACTTTAGACCGCTGAACGAGATATGGAGAGTAATATCATCACACAGGTTTTTCTTCCCGGTGCCCTGTTCATCATCATGCTGGGCATGGGCCTTTCGTTGGTCATTGATGATTTCCGAAGGGTGATGCGTTACCCCTCAGCGGTGGCGGCAGGTCTGGTGCTCAAACTGGCCGTGATGCCGATCGTCACTCTCGGACTGCTGCTCTGGCTGCCCATGGATGCCGAGCTGGCGGTGGGGTTCATGCTCTTGGCCGCCTGCCCTGGTGGTGCCACTACAAATCTTATTGTGCATCTGGCCAAGGGCGATGTGGCATTGTCCATCACACTTACCGCCATTGCCAGTATCATCACGGTCTTCACCATACCGGTGATCGTCAATCTCGGACTCCTTCAGTTCATGGGTGAGAGTCGGGAGATCGTGCTGCCTTTGGGCAAGACCATCGCTCAGATACTTGCCATAACGGTTGTACCGGTGATTCTGGGCATGGTCATCAGGGCAAAACGACCGGAGATAAGCGTCAGGGCTGAGAAACCGGTAAAGCTGGTATCGGCTGTTTTTCTTGTGCTCATCATTGCGGCAGCCTTGCTGAAGGAGCGGGCCAACATTCTTGATTTTTTCCAGCAGGCAGGGCCGGTGGCTTTACTCCTGAATCTGTTGGGCATGATGTTGGGCTACCTCGGCACGTTGGCTGTCACAGGGCGCAAGCAGCAGGCCGTTACGGTGGGAGTGGAGGTAGGTGTTGTCAATGGCACCCTCGGCATTGCCATCGCGGCAGGCATCATGGGCAATTCGGTCATGACCATCCCTTCGGCCATTTACAGCATCATCATGTTCCCCTCGGTGCTGCTGCTCGTGTGGCTTGGTCATCGGGCAAGGGACTGACCTGTGTCTCTGGTCAAAACCGCGGAGATGGCGAAGTGATCGCTGTGAGGCCAGCGGTGCACTTTGTGCGAGGTCGTGGCAAAATGACTGGAGTGCAGCATGTGGTCGATGCGGAACAGCGGGATGCGAGCATAGGTGATGCCAAGTCCTCGCCCGGCCTCACGGAATGTGTCGTTAAGGCCACTTGCCACGGTCTGATAGCTGTATGCAGCAGGAGTGTCGTTGAAGTCCCCACAAACTATGACAGGGTAGGGACAGCGTGAGATGTGGGCCGCGAGGGTATCGGTCAATTCGGCCCGGTTCACGAATGCCTTTCGCAGCTTATCGGCTATCACCTGTAGGTGCTCCAAGCTATCGCGCTCGGTGATCACACGGTTCATGGCGCTGAAGTCCTCGTTTCTGATCCGTACGCTCTCCAAGTGGACGTTATATACACGCACCGTATCCGACCCGATGCGCAGGTCGGTGAAAATGCCCCGCATCAGACGGCTGTTGGTGGCCTCCAGTAGTCCTTTGCCTACAATCGGGAATCGACTGGCTGTTACAAGTGCCACTCCTCCGGTGTATGACCTGCCTATAGGATTATTGTAGCCCACCATGTGGACATTCCGTGACCCAAACATCCGGTCGAACTGCTTTTTTTCGGTGTCAGAAATCTTGTTCGGCCCCCATTGGAAGTATTCCTGCATGCAGAGGATATCCGTATTGAGTGAAGCGATATTCTCCGTCACTGTGCCCCGAGCGTTGTCTGCCGTGCCACCTGATATAGAGTTGAAGAGATGAACGTTATAGCTCATCACAGATATTCCGCTCTCAGTCTCAACATCCTGACCGAACAGCTTGAGATGCGCAGAGACCAGGTCTGCACGCGCCCCGATCACAAGTATGTGCAGTCCCAGTAAAAGCCACTTTCCGCGAACGGCCCACAGAGCAGCGAAGGCCAAAGCGAGCGCGAGGAACACAGCGTAGGAGAGACCCGCGAAAGCCAATGGCCAGAAAGTAGCTGGGCTTACACTGCCCGCCAAGTAAGTGGAGCAAAGTCCTGCGAGCACCAGCAGGTCGGCAAGCAGCAGCGGGGCAAGTATCAACTTCCTCAGCATGGTAGTGGGATCAGATCTCCTTGCTGGCTTGAAAAAGCACTTCCTTCTCGTGCTTGGAGAGGCTGTCGTAGCCCGACTGTTTGATCTTGTCGAGAATGGCGTCCACCTCCTCCTGCCGCGATACGCGTTTCTCGTTGAAGGCCGCATCGCTGCGGGTATTGCTGCGATGCACCACCTTGATGGTCTTCTTTCTTCTTGGAAAACGTTCCGAAAGCCAATGCCAAGGCCGCAGAACGTCCACTGTGAGGTCTGTACCTCTGCGCAGCATCGTCACATAGAGGAAGCCGAACAGCGCGCCACCGAGATGCGCGAAATGCCCGCCAGCATTGCCGTTGGGAATCAGTAGAATATCCATGGCCACTGCTGCTATCGCAATGAACTTCAGCCTCACATTACCAATGAGGATGAGCCTTACCGAATAGTCGGGGGCCATTGTGGCCGCTGCCATCAGAATGGCCAGCACCCCTGCCGATGCACCCACAGCAGAGGCCAAGGCAGCGGTCTGACTGAAGACCGGGAAAAGATTGAATGCCACCATGAAAACCGCTGCCCCACTCAGCGAACCGATCACGTAGGTGCTCAACAGTTTCTTGCTGTCGAAAAAGGTGAGAAAGATGTTGCCACCGAAATGCAGCCACAACATGTTGAAGATGATGTGGAGAAATCCGGCATGCACGAACATGTGGGTGAGCAATGTCCATGGCCGGGCGAGCAGTTGCATCGGAGAGGCGGGCACGGCAAGAAGCTTCTCAAGTTCACCATAGAGATGTCCCTGCATGAAGAGGTGCAGCAGCACACGCACGATCATCATCGCGAGGAAGATGCCGGCATTTACATAAATCAGCTGCATCAGCACGTTGCCGGTGCGGAATCTGAACTTTATGTCCTCGATCAAGGCCATGTCACATGAATCGCGTGGGTCGTTTCTTCCAATATTTTAGAAGGAGGAAACCGAAGACCATCCCGCCCAGATGCGCGAAGTGGGCAATGTTGCCCCCAGTGTTGCTCACCCCCGAGTACAGCTCGAAAATGCCATAAAGGATAACAAAATATTTGGCCTTGATTGGTATAGCGAAGTACAAGTAGATGATGGCGTTCGGAAAGGTCATGCCGAACGCGAGCAGTAGCCCGAACACCGCGCCCGATGCACCCACCATCGGAGTGTTGATCAACCGGTTGTAGGCCGCCATGGCAGTGTCAACGTAGTTGCGGCCCGTTAGCAGCAGTCCCAGTCCTTCATCCTCAACTATCTGCACCCGCGCTGCATCCATCTCCGCGGCCGCCAGCAGGATCTGGGTCTCGTTTACGGCCATCTGCATGGCGGCAGCCCCCAGTCCTGTAATGAGATAATAGACCAGGAAACGCTTGCCACCCCAAATGTTCTCAAGTGAGCTGCCGAACATCCACAGGGCGAACATATTGAACAGGATGTGCGTGAAGCCCCCGTGCATGAACATGTGGCTCACCAGTTGCACGGGCAGGAAATTGGGCGACTCCAAAGAGTGCAGTCCAAGCCATCGCACCAGGTCGATGTTCATGGACGACCCCAAGGCCATCGTGCCCAAGAAGAAGAGACCATTGATGATGAGCAGATTCTTGACCACCGGAGGAATCAGCTCAAAGCCCTGTGGTGTCTGTACGCGGTCAAATGACATCGGCAGTTCAGAAGGCGGAGAATAGAAGGTTCAGGTCGCGGAAGGGCAGGTCGAAGGTCTTCGCCAGATATTGATTGGTCACAGCACCGTTGAAGGTGTAGATTCCGTTGCGGAAACCTTGGTCGAATCTGATTTTCTGCTCCACCCCGCCATTGTCCGCCATGTCCAACAGCATGGGTGAGAAAATGTTGCTCAACGCCATGGAGGCGGTCTGTGCCACCCGCGATGCGATGTTGGGCACGCAGTAGTGTACCACCCCGAAACGTGTGAAAGTGGGGCGGCTGTGCTCGGTCACCTCTGAGGTCTCGATGCAGCCTCCTTGGTCGATGCAAACATCCACAATGACGGAACCGTATTTCATGTCCTTCACCATATCTTCGCTGACCAGCACAGGTGCGCGGCCCTTCATGGACCGGATGGCCCCTATTACAACATCCGCACTGCGCAGCGCATCTGCGAGCACATCAGGGTGAATGGTAGAGGTGTAAAGCCGCGACCCGATGTTGTTCTGAAGTCGGCTGAGTCGGTGAAGTGAGTTGTCGAACACCTTGACGGAGCTGCCCAGGCCCAGCGCGGCACGGGCGGCATATTCGCCCACTGTGCCAGCACCCAGTATCACTACTTCGGTGGGAGGCACTCCGAGTACACCACCCAGCATCAGCCCTTTGCCACCGTTCACGTTGGAGAGGTACTCGGCAGCGATGAGGATCACCGTGTTGCCTGCGATCTCGCTCATGCTCCGCACGAAAGGATAGCCTCCGTCACGGTCGCGGATGAAGTCCACAGCGATGGCTGTCACCTTCTTCTTGAGCAGTTGTTTGAGGTAGTTTTCAGGTTGTACGGAGAGTTGCAGGGCGGATACCAGCACCTGTCCTGCGTGCATAAGCCCGATCTCTTCCAGTGTGGGCGGGTCCACTTTGATGATGGTGTCAGCCCGATAAACCTCTTCGCGGTCATAGGCTATGCGGGCACCGGCCTCGCTATAGTCGTGGTCTTCGTAGTGCGCACCCTTTCCGGCATTGGTCTCAACGACCACTTCGTGACCATTGTTCACCAGTCGTGCCACTGCCTCGGGCACCAGTCCCACGCGATTCTCCTGAAGCGTGCATTCGGCCGGAATGCCGATGTAGAGCCGCTGATTGCTTTTAGCCACTTCCAGCATCTCTTCTTTGGGAAGGAGGCCGGCAGAAGCCGTTAGGGTGAATTTTCCGTATTCGGTCTGTCTCATTCGTCTGATGTCACAGTAATGGTGCGCAGGTTTTCATTCGCTTGGATGTCGATGCGCACGTGGGGTTCGTTCAAAAGAAAAGGAGCGCGCTCCGGCCACTCCACAAGACAAAGGTATCCACTGTCGAGGTACTCCCCGAAGCCGATGGCCTCCAATTCCTCCTCACTTTCCAATCGGTAAAGGTCAAAATGACAAACCGTACCCATAGCGGAGCGGTGTTCGTTCACAATGCTGAACGTGGGGCTGCTCATCGGGTCGGTCACTCCGAGTGCGCGTCCCAACTCGCGGATCAGGGTGGTCTTGCCTGCGCCCATTTCCCCGAAAAAAAGGAGAAGTGGGTGCTTTGAACAGAGTGCTGAGAGATGGTGCGCCACGGGTGTCAGTTCGTCTGTGCTTTCCACTGCGAACACCCTTGAAGCCTCCTTTCTCATAGGATGCGAATTTACGGTTTGGCGGCAGTGCTCCGTTGGCGTCCATTGGCCAACTTTGCACCCATGCCCGACCTCATCACCAGCATCAAGAACCCGCGAGTGAAGCAGCTCATGGCGCTGGAAAGGTCCCGCGAGCGGAGGGAAACAGGATTGTTCGTGGTGGAGGGTGTACGCGAGGTGTCCTTGTGTATCAAAAGTGGATATATGGTGCGGTGGGTATTTGTGTGTCCCGAGGTCTATTCGGATGATGCGGCCTATCCCATTCCGCTCGATGAGATGGATGTCACCCACGTTTCGGCAGAGGTGTTTGCCCGCGTGGCCTACCGTGGAGGTACAGGTGGTATCATCGCTGTGGTGGAATATCGCAGTTTCGACCTTGCTGACCTCCCATCAGTCGACAATCCGCTTTTCGTGGTGCTGGAAAAGGTGGAGAAACCCGGGAACATAGGAGCGGTGCTGCGCACAGCCGATGCAGCGGGTGTCACGGCCGTCATTGTTTGTGACCCTGCGACTGACCTTTTCAACCCGAATGTCATCCGATCCGGACTGGGCTGTCTGTTCACCGTGCCGACCATTGTCACCGACACGCAGCAGCTACAGGAATGGTTCCGTGAGCATGGTGTGCGCACCTGTGCAGCGGCCCTCAAAGCAGATGCCGTTACTTATCATTCCGTTGATATGAGCGGTCCAACGGCTATTGTTCTCGGCTCAGAGTCCGATGGACTCTCAGAGGATTGGCTATCTGGTGCTGACGTACGCATGGTCATCCCAATGCGCGGCAGCATCGACTCCATGAATGTGTCCAATGCCGCTGCGGTGCTGGTCTTTGAGGCACTGAGGCAACGCGGTCAGTAGCTGAACACCTGACTGTTGGCCGTGCCGTTCACGTCCCAGCTCACCTCGTAGCCGTAAGCGCAGTTGGCCGAGGAGGGGTTGCCGTTCTGGTCAACGCCCATCCGGAGGCCGAAAGTGTTGCCCTCTACCTCATGTACCAGCTCGCCCGCCACGGGTCGCCACAGGCCACAATAGGTATTGCTCTCGATGTCTTGATTGTAGTAGGTCACGAAGTCTTGCCCGAAACGGTTCACACCCCATGAGTCGGTCACCGCATGGCCGAGGATGGTGGTGTCACCACTGGCACGGAAACGAAGGAAAGGCTGCTGTATGCCAGGCACACTGTTGCCCTGCACCCAAGACCATTCAACCTCACGGGCACTGTTCCAGACTGCCGTCTGCCCGTTATCGAAGGTCACATCTATGTTCAGGGCACGCTCCGCAAAAGAGAGGGAATTCATACTCAGGAAGAACCCTATCCAGTTGGTGCCATTCACATTCTTCAGCGTCTTCACCCCGTTGAACTCGATGCTGCGGTTGTCGCTCATACGGGTGATCTTGTAGCCGATGAAGGTCTGACGGATCACCGCACCTGCCTGGTGCCAACTGTTTCCGCTGACCAGCTCCACCTTGATCTGCCCGGTGCGTGTGCGCGATGGGCTGAAACAGGGGGTCTGTCCGTCAAAGTTGATGTAAAGGATGTTCTGCGCATAGTCCGTGGAGTCTATCAGCGCGCCACAGAGCGGACTGGAGGCCACGTGGTCGTTCTCGTCTGTCTTGCCTGACCCGAAGTTGCCGAGGTGCTCGTTCAGTTCCCAGTCCACATCGTCCAGTTCCAACTTCACGTCATTGGAATCGTCATTGAACGCCCGCCATTCGGGGTTGAGCAGGTCTTTGAGTTTGCCGCAGGCGATCAGCATCACGATGAGCGAGCTTCCCAACAGCATGGATTGTCTGAAGGATATTTTCATGGCAGTAATGATCGAGGGGGCATGATGGTCTCAACTGCGAACGAAATTATCGGGCGATCATGCTAAGTCCCCTGATAATTGTCAATCCACAGCCTGCGCCTCAGAAGCCTTGCCTTCCAGTTTGGTACCAAATACCACGTCCCAGAACTTGTTGCTCACCCCGAAGCCGTTGGCGGGATCCTTGTAGTGGTGCAACATGTGGTGCTTCTTCAATTTCAGCAGCAGCGGGTGCTTGAAGGTGAAATGATGGAGAGCGTAGTGTCCGATGTCATACGTCAGGTAGCCGATGACGAAACCGGGGAAGAAGGCGGTGACAAGCTCCGGCCCCAGTATCCAAGAGAAAAGCGAGTGGAAACCGAAGGCGATCGGAATGCTGAACGGAAGCGGCATCACCAATCGGAAGCGGTCGCTGGGATAATCGTGATGCACGCCATGGGCGATGAAATGGATGCGCTTGCCGATCTTGCCCGGAGGGCACCAGTGAAACACGAACCTGTGCAGCGTGTATTCGGCAAAGGACCACACGAACGCACCCAACAAGAACAGAGGGACGAACATCCAAAGGCTCACACCGACCTCGAACAGGCTGAGGTACGTGAAGTAGATGAACACTGGAATGAAGACGTATAGCGGCATCGTCCAGTGTACACGTGAGAACAGGTCGAGGAACTTGTTCTCGAACATGGGCGGACTCTCGTCCCGGTTGTGGATGAAATGCTTGGGCATGATTCGTTGATAGCTATTCGTGCGCTAAGGTCGTGGTGATTACGGCAATTTCCTGTATGGTTCGGACTGTAATGTCCGAGTGATCATTGACGGACAATTAAGGCTGTTTATGCTTGAAGAACACGTGAAGAGTGATGGATTGTCAGGATGTCCACCCTGTACGGTGTAACAATTCTGTGGATGATTCTGTAGCTTCCGCACATCAGTTCTCGGACAGATGGGTCTCCAAACTCCGGAACCATTCTCCCGCTGTTCGGGAAATACTTTAACTGCTGAGCTCTTTCCCGAATTCTTCGCGACATGATTTTCGCATAGGTTGGAGAGTCACCCGAGATGTATGTGGCGATACATGAAAGGTCTGAAAGAGACTTCTCAGTCCAATTCAACTCAACCATTCGGGCAGTCGCTTCTCGATTTCGCTGTCTGGAACAACTCGGTCTTCCAAGCTCTGTTTCAGCCCCTCTTCGATTTTTGCGAGCAGAATGATGCGGTCAATGAGCTCGTCAACAGAGACCTGCTCGGGCATTTGCTGAATCGTAGTGACGATTTTTTCCCTTTCAATCATGTTAGAAGAGAGCTTGCTTACAAATGTAGTGCATTTGAGCCCAGTGCTTCAAGACCCCTGACCGCCTCCGCTTGGCATCTCTGGCCGTGGCCCTCTGCGCTTTTTGTTCTTACGTTTCTTCTTCGGCCCATCGGGTGAGCTTTGCCCGCTTGCCTCTGCCTTCGGGCCTTGCCCGTTGGGAGCTGCTGCCGGGCGGTCGCGTCTTGGGCCGTTGCCCCGTCCACCACCAGCTCTGCCACCACCTCCAGCACCTCTGCGACCAGCCGGTTCTGAGGATGGTGCGAAACGCGACCGCTTGGGGTCATACACTGGGCCTTCCATACCATCGGGC
Organism: uncultured Chryseobacterium sp.; assembly: GCA_964500205.1. GTDB lineage: Bacteria > Bacteroidota > Bacteroidia > UBA10329 > UBA10329 > UBA10329. The sequence goes on from CAZCNS010000013.1 coordinate 85,592, forward strand.
AGGGGCGGTTTCTCAATGCTGCGCTCAATGAGCTTTTCGCAGCGCGCAAATGCCTGCATGTCCATCTCGTTGACGAAGGTGATGGCTCGGCCCGATGCACCTGCACGTGCCGTGCGGCCTATGCGGTGAACGTAATCTTCGGGATCGCGTGGCACCTCGTAGTTCACCACCACCTGAATCTCGTCAATGTCTATACCACGGCTCAGGATGTCTGTCGCCACCAGGTAGTTGATCCTGCGGTTGCGGAAATCGTTAAGCACATCCTCGCGCTCCTTCTGCTCGAGGTCACTGCTTATGGAGGCGGCCTTCCAGCCTTTCTTGCTCAGTCTGCGCTCTATGCTGCGTACATTCTTCTTGGTGCTTACGAACACGATGCAACTCGTGATGTCCTGCCCCTCCAGCAGTTTCTCGATGAGGAGTTCCTTCTGTGTATCGTAGACCATATAAGCCTCCTGCCGTATGTTCTCAGAGGGTTTGGAGATGGCAATAGAGATGCTAAGTGGATCTTTCAAAAGTTTCTCCGCCAGCGTCCTGATCTTGGGCGGCATGGTGGCCGAGAACATCATGGTCTGCCGCGAGGGGGGCACGGTCTCCACGATTTTCATGATGTCGTCATGGAAACCCATGTCCAACATGCGGTCAGCCTCGTCCAGGATCACCACTTCCACCTTGCTGAAGTCTGCGTAGTTGAAGCCGAGGTGCGCAATGAGACGTCCGGGCGTGCAGATGATGACATCGGCCCCACCTTGGCTCAGGGCGGTCTTCTCCTGCTCCCAGGACATGCCGTCTTTACCGCCATAGATGGCTATACTCCCGATGCCGCAGAAGTAGCTCAAGCCCTCCATCTGACGGTCGATCTGGATCGCCAATTCGCGGGTGGGGGCAATGATGATGCCCTTGACCCCGTCACGGTCACTTTTGAGAATGCGTTCGATAAGGGGAATGAGAAAGGCGGCTGTCTTGCCGGTGCCGGTCTGCGCGCATCCGATGATGTCGCGGCCACTGATGAGATCGGGTATGGACTGCTCTTGTATCGGGGTGGCCTCCGAAAAACCCATGGAGTCCAGTGCTTCCATCAAATCGTGATGGAGATTCAATTCGGAAAATTTCATTCAGTGAGATTAGTTTGCGCGAAGGTACGCTTTCAATCACTGGCAATGAATGAAGTGCGAGGTCGCGGACCCTGCCTCAGAACGGTGCATCCTCATCATCAAGGTCAGAGAGGTCGTCCATCTTGGACATCCGAGTTACCACCGATGGCCCGCTGTCAAACTCGTTGGATCGAGGCATGCTGGCCGGTGTGGAAATGTCGAAAGAAGGGTCGTCATAATCTGTGAACTTGGTCAGCTCCTTGAGGAATCTCAGCGGCACAGTGGCCGTCTCGCCCGCCCTGTTCTTGGCGATTATCAGTTCTGTGAGACCTGCTGTGGGCAGGTTGGTCTCCTCAGAGATCTCGATGCCATAGTATTCCGGACGGTAGAGGAACATCACCATGTCCGCATCCTGCTCAATGGCACCCGATTCGCGCAGGTCGGAGAGCATGGGCCGCTTGGCACCGCCACGGGTCTCTACGGCCCGACTGAGCTGCGACAGCGCGATCACGGGTATTTCCAGCTCCTTGGCAATGCTCTTGAGTGACCGTGAAATGGTGCTGATCTCCTGCTCACGGTTGCCACCGTTGCCACCTGCGCTCATCAGTTGGAGGTAGTCTATCACAATAAGCTCGATGCCATGCTGCGCTTTGAGTCTGCGACATTTGGCTCGCAGCTCGAATACCGATAGGGCGGGGGTGTCGTCAATAAAGAGTGGAGCTTCCGACAGTTGTTTGAGTGAGGTGTGCAAGTGGTCCCAGTCGGCCTTGCTCAGATCACCCTTCTTCAGCTTGTTGCCCTCGATGGCCGATTCGCTGGCAATGAGACGATTGACCAACTGGATGCTTGCCATTTCGAGAGAGAAGACAGCGACCGGCCTGCGGTGTTCCACGGCCATATTGCGCGCCATGGTGAGCACGAACGAGGTCTTGCCCATGGCCGGGCGGGCCGCGATGATGAGCAGGTCGCTCGGCTGCCAGCCTCCTGTGATGCGGTCGAGGTCGGTGAAACCGGACGGCACCCCTGTGATACCGCCTTCCTTCTTGCCCGCCTCCTCCACCACTTTGAGCGCTTGCGTCACGAGGCTCGACATGGTGTCGTAGCTCTTGCGGAGGTTGCCCTCGGCCACGGCAAAGAGGCTCGACTCCGCCTTGTCGAGCAGTTCGAGCACATCGGTGGTGTCCTGGAACGCCTCGTTGTAGATGTCGCCCGAAACGCGGATCAGCTCGCGCTGGATGTGCTTTTGGGCAATGATTCGGGCGTGATATTCAGCATTTGCGGAGCTCGCCACGCGGTCGGTAAGCTTGCTCACGTAGTATGGGCCGCCCACCAGTTCAAGGTAGCCTGCCTTCTTGAGCCATGCCGAAACGGTCAGGATGTCGATAGGCTCACTTTTGCTGAAAAGGTCGAGGATGGCCTCGAAAATGCGCTGGTGCTCCAGTTTGTAGAAGCTCTCAGGCTTCAGGATCTCTACCACATCGGTCAGTGCCTCGCTCTCCAGCATCAGCGCACCCAGCACAGCATCCTCAAGCTCCACCGCATTGGGCGGCACCTTGCCGTGCTCCATCACGGGCATGGGGTTAGTGTAGTTGCGTTTCGCCCCGATACGTTGCTTGAAATCCTGTCTGTTTTCTTGTGCCATTAGATCATCATTCCCGCCCCTATCCGTGGGGCATTTTTTTTGAAGAAGAAAAAGTCGCTTCTATCGGGCCTCAGTCCCTGTTGAAAAGCAGGTCAGTGAACCCAGACCACAATGCGGACAAAGCTTCCAAGGTCTTGTCAAGTCCCACCAAGTAAAGGATCAGGCCGATAACGACCGATACGATGAGCAAGGCGCTCAACTGTTTGTTTTTCCTCACGAACCGTTTCAGGCTGTAGCCCTTTGGCCGTTCCTTGAGGCGCACACGCTCGCGGTATTTCACACGGGTGCGCTTCTTTCTGCGTCCCGGCTCCTCTTCCTGATGCTCCATACGTTGGTCGACTGCATTCTGACAAGACCTCAAAGGAACGCTTTTAGACCGTGGTCAGATGCTTTGTTTTATGCACAGGCGCATCGTTCATAAGCGGTGGATAACTTTACTCCGTGTTTCAAAGGCCCGTCTCCGTCATCTTTCTTGCCGTGTGGTTGATGCTTTCTCTATCATGCGAGGAGAAGGACAGCACTCCCCCGAATGTGGAGATAACAGCTCCCTCGGAATATGCATCTTTCGCAGTGCTGGACACGCTGGAGGTCTTTTTTACCGTGTTTGACGACCGCGAGGTGGAGACCGTCACCGTGAAGCTGGTCAACACCGACCTGATCACCGTTAGTGCGCAGGTGCAGCAGTCCGTTGGCAGACCATCCTTCAATGGTTTTGCGTCTGTGCCCATCACTGACCGTCAGCTGGAGTCGGGCAATTATTATGTGATGGTTACGGCCAGCGATGGTGTCAACGAACGAAATGGTTTCCGACTTATCCGTCTGGAGGCGTTGCCGCTTGCCCGCAGGGCTTTGTATATCACTGACAATAGAGGTGCTGGCCAAGGAGGTCTCAGTCGTATCGACTCCCTGTTCTCGTCCATCACCACGGTTGTTATGCCAGGGCAGGATCTGGGTCGTGTGTGGGTCAATTCAGCGCAGGACCGCATCACAGTGGCAGGGGTGCGCAGCCCGGCAATCAACCAGTATAGGGCCGATGGACTTGGACTTGCGTGGTCTGCCGGGGTGCCATCGCAGTCCAACGCTCCGGCCTTTCACGATATGACAGGACAGGGCAATGACATCTTCGCCAGTCTCTTTACCCGCGAGCTCAAGGGCTACGGTCTCAACGGTGGACTCATTCTCAATCGCATCTACGAAGAGGACAGGCCCCACACACTCTTTGCCGATGCACAGCATCTTTTCGTGGAGCTTCGCGGCACAGGCGGCACGCAGAGACGGCTTCAGGTGCTGCGTAGGAACAATTTCTCCGAGAAATGGATCGTGAGCCTGCCGCTGGAGGTGGTAGCGTTTTGCACGAGAAATGCCAGCGATATTTTCATCTTCGGCAATGAGACGGGGCAGGGGCGGGTGCTGCTTTACGACACCGGGAGCAACGGATTCTGGGAGCCGAGGCAGCTTCCACAGGGCCGTGTGCTGCATGCGGTTAAAGGTGAGGGGCAGAACTGGTTCATCGCTCACGAGAATGGCCTTTATCATTATACATACAGTCCGAACTATCTGAATCTCATCAGGCCCGGCATGTTGTATCAGCGCTTGTTCTTCGACCGTGCAGATGGTTTGCTGCTTGGCGCCAGAGGCAATAGCTTGGATGTGATGACGGGATTGATGGGCAATGTGGTGGCTAATTTGGCCCACACGGACAGCATCACTGATGTTCACATCCATTATACCAAATGAGGAGCGGGACGGATAGCATTCAGCTTGCTGCGGAGGCGATCTATCGCAGTTTTGATGACTATCACGGTTCGTTCAAGGCACTGACGCGCCATGCTGCGAAGGTGTTCGCGCTGCGCGACTGGAGTGCCATTCCCGATATGACACGCTCGCGGCAGAGCCAGTACCGCAACTACATCGACAGCACCGCGCAGGAGGCGGCCCTCATCCTTGGCGCGGCCCTCGATGACCATGATACCTGGGTACACCTCAAACCTGCGTTTGCCGAGATGGTGCGGGGCAGGAGGGATGCTCCTATCATGGAGTCGTACTTCAACTCGGTGCTGCGCAAGGTGTTTCGAACAGAGGGAATAGACCGTGAAATCGAGTTCATGGACCTGCAGCGCAGACTGGTTGTGAGCACCACCTCACCGGAACCTGTCTATGACCGCTTCTATCCCGGCTCCGATGAGCTGGAGACCATGTGGGCGCGCATTCTCCGTTCGTACGGGTTCCGGGCAGAGTTTCAGGACTTCGACCGCGATGTGGAGCGCATTGCCAAGGCTGTGAGATCGGCCATCACCGAGAAGTTCGGAAGGCCGGAGGATGTGGATCAGCTGGACATGGTGCGCTCCGTGTTCTACCGCAACAAAGGGGCTTATCTCGTGGGGAAGATGACACGGGGAAATGTGCAGATACCGGTGGTCATCCCGGTGCTCCATCATGAGGATGGGGTGGCTGTGGATGGGATTCTGCTCACCAAGGATGAGATCGCGGTGGTGTTCAGCTTCAGTCGAAGCTACTTCTTTGTAGAGAGCGACAGCCCTGTGGACCTCATCCACTTCCTTCGGCCGCTCATGTCGCACAAGAACCTCTCAGAGGTCTATGCAAGCATCGGCTACGACCGCCACTCCAAGACCGTTCTTTTCAAGGAGATACACCAACACCTCGAGCGGTCTGACGACCATTTCAGCGTGGCACCCGGCACCAAGGGCATGGTCATGGCCGTGTTCACACTCCCCAATTTCAATGTGGTTTTCAAGGTGATACGCGATAAGTTCGGCCCTACGAAGAACTTTGACCGGCAGCATGTCATAGACAGTTACCGCCTTGTATTGATGCACGACAGGGTAGGCCGCATGGCCGATGCCATGGAGTTTGACCATATCAAGCTGGATCTCCACCGTTTCTCGCAGCCGGTAATCGATGAGCTGCTGGGCGAGTGTGGCAATACCTGCTTCATCGAGGGCGATAAGCTGGTCATCAGACATTTGTTCACCGAGAAAAAGCTCGTGCCGCTCAATCTCTTCCTCGAATCTGCCCCGCCCGAGAAACTCTGGGAGGTGGTAGTCGATTACGGTTTTGCGGTGAAAGAACTGGCCGCTGCCAATATATTTCCAGGCGACCTGCTGCTCAAGAACTTCGGTGTGACGCGTCAGGGAAGGGTCGTGTTCTATGACTATGATGAGCTGTGCTTCCTCGACCGCATCAATTTTCGCAGGATTCCCCGCCCGCGCAGGATGGAGCAGATGTACTCGGGCGAGCCTTGGTACACCGTGGAAGAGAACGATGTCTTCCCCGAGGAGTTCGATGCTTTCATGGCCCCGCTCGGTGAACTTGGAAGGTTATTCAAAGAGCGTCATTCAGACCTGTTCGATGTCACCTTCTGGAAATCGATGCAGGAGATGCACAAGGATAGCCGTTTGGCCGATTTCTTTCCATACAGAAGAGACAGGGTGGGTTTCAGCATTGAGTAGAATGAGAGCGTTCAGGGCATTTTCGTGACCCAGACCCGAAAATGAGAACGGCTTTCAGATGTTTCTAATTCTGTTTGAATACTCATATAGGTTCAGACCATATTTTTGGCGGACTGCGTTTTGGCAGACAGAACCTACCTATTAACCCAAAAAACATCACTTGCCATGAAGTACCCCTTGCCACTCGACATGCTCTACCGCTGGGAGAAAGAGTCTCCCGATCTCGTATACATGCGCCAGCCTATCAATGGTAAATGGCACGAATGGACTTGGAAGGAGACTGGACAGGAGGTGAGAAAGATGGCCGCTTACCTCAAGAGCCTCGATCTTGAACCTGGCAGTCGTATCGGTCTGATCAGCAAGAACTGTGCGCACTGGGTCATAAGCGATCTTGCGATCATGATGGCGGGCCACACCAGCGTGCCGATGTACCCGAACCTCAATTCGGATACTGTCAAGCAGATTCTTGACCACAGCGAGGCTAAAGTGTTGCTTGTGGGTAAACTGGATGATTGGGCGAGCATGCGTCCCGGAGTTCCTGAGGGAGTGAAGTGCATCGCCTTCCCGTTCTACACAGAGCCGGGATATCCCGAATGGTATGAGTTGCTCAAGGACGTTCAGCCCCTCCGTGACGAGGTGCACCGTGACCCGCAGGACCTTGCCACAATCATCTACACGAGTGGTACGACAGGAATGCCAAAGGGCGTGATGCATAAGTTTCATAACTTCGGATGGGCATCCACCAAGGCACTCAATGAACTGAAGCTTCAGCCGCATACCCAGCGTTTCTTCTCCTATTTGCCGCTGTGCCACATCGCAGAGCGTGTTCTGGTGGAGATGGGCAGCATTTATACGGGCAGCCAATGCAGCTTCGCGGAGTCGCTGGACACATTTGCGGCCAACCTCGCAGAGAGCAAGCCCACGGTTTTCCTGGGTGTTCCGCGCATCTGGACCAAATTCCAGCAAGGCATCCTTACAAAGATGCCGCAAAAGAAACTCGACCTGTTCCTAAAGATTCCGATCTTGAACGGTATCGTCAAGAAGAAGATCCAGGCAGGACTTGGCCTCAGCGAGGCACAGAACGTCTTCACGGGTGCGGCACCGACCCCGGCTTCTCTCATCGAGTGGTTCGCTAAGCTGGGCATCAACATACAGGAGGCCTACGCCATGACGGAGAACTGCTGCTACAGCCACGTTACCCGCAACACCAATATCAAAGTGGGCTATGTTGGGCAGCCACTTCCGGATTGCGAGGTGAAACTCAGTGAGCAGAAGGAGATTCTTGTGAAGCACGAAGCACTCATGGACGGCTATTACAAGGAACCGGAAATGACAGCTGAGACCATGCAAAATGGATGGCTCCACACTGGTGATGAGGGATTCATCGACCCGCAGGGATTCTTGAAGATCACAGGCCGGGTCAAGGATCTCTTCAAGACCAGCAAGGGCAAATATGTGGCGCCATCACCCATTGAGATGAAGATATCCTCCAATGCCGATATAGAGCAGGTTTGTGTGGTAGGTGATGGCATTCCGCAACCTATTGCACTTGTCGTGCTATCCGAGCAGGGAATGAAGCAGAGCAAGACCGAGGCCACGGATAGCATTTTGCGAACGATTGCTGAGGTCAATCCGCAGCTCGATCAGCATGAGCAGGTGAAGGGCGCAGTGGTGGTGAGCACCCCATGGACCGTGGAGAACGAGCTCCTAACCCCGACCATGAAGATAAAGCGCAACCCGATCGAGAAGATATACAAGGATCGCTACGAGCAATGGTACAAGAGCAAAGACCAGGTCATCTGGGAGTGATGCAGTGTCAGGGGGCGGGCCGTGTGCCTGCCCCTTTTTTATGCCTGTGCAGGCTTACCTCTAAAGAGAGCTCATCTTTGAGAAAAAAGACTACGTGATTTGCGTAGTTCTATCTGCGAAGAAAAGTTAGTCCTACTTTAGCGCGATCGTATTTTCGGGCCAGGCATTGGAACTGTCACTAAGCCAAGAAAAAAACGGTGCATCTCAAAAAAGACCTTACTGTCCGGTTCCTGTTCATTGCACTGGTGTCTGTTCTCACTTCGTGCGGAGGGGACTTCTCCAACGATTCCGATGAGATCGATGAAGGCGTTATCCATTACGAGCTGACTTACCCGCAGTTCACCGAGGACAACATCTTCACCTCAATGTTTCCGAGGGAGATGACCTTCAAGTTCAAAGGTGACCACACCAAAAGCGAGCTCAAGACCTCTATGGCCGTCTTCAGCACCTCATTGCTTGCCGAGCACGACAAGCGCACCGTAACGCATTTGGTGCGCATTGCAAGCAAATACTCCGGTTTGGTGATGGACAGCGCTCAGATAGTCAATGAGTACGGAAAGGCCCCCGATGATATGCATATCGCCTTCACTGATCAGACCAAGGTCATTGCCGGTTTTCAGTGCAAGCATGCCCGTGTCACTTTTGACGAGCATCCTGAACGTGACTTCGACCTGTACTACACCACCGAGATCGCGATCAATGACCCCAATTGGTGTACCCCGTTCCATGAGATCAAGGGGGTGCTGATGGAAGCACGGGTCAACAGGTTCAACATCGACATGCACATGGTGGCCAAGAGCGTGACCAGACAGAAGTTTGATGAGAATGAATTCAAGGTGACGCAGAGCTATCAGCCCATCACGTTCGAGGACATGGAAGACATCTTCCAGAGTTTCTGACATACGACTTTTGCACGTGGTTCTGAGAGATTAGTACCGAATCATGCACATACCATTTCCAGAGAAAGGAACTGAGGTTGATGTCCTTCTCAGGCAAATGAATGACCTCTCGGCCAACGATGCAGATTGGCGCAAAGGCCGCACTTTCAGCCTTGTGTTCTATCCTGGCGAGCAGGTGGCCGAGGTTGGAAAGCTGGCCTACACCCGGTTTTTCATGGAGAATGCCCTCAGCCCTGCGAGTTTTCGCAGCCTCAGCCGCATGGAGAGCGAGGTGGTGAGCATGACCGCTTCCTTGCTGCACGCGCCTGCTGGCGCGGTGGGCAACATGACATCGGGGGGGACTGAGAGCATCCTCTGCGCAGTGCGCGCTGCCATGGCCTTTGCGGATTCAAGAATCCCTCATGGCCGCAAGGGCAACCTGGTGATGCCGGAGACCGCCCACCCGGCCTTCAACAAGGCGGCTGACTATTTCGGTCTCGAGCTGCGCATTGTTCCGGGAACTGGTGATGCGCTCTGCATCACTGCCGATGCCATGGCCCAATACGTGGATGATGCCACTGTGATGATGGTGGCCTCTGCGCCAGCCTATCCGCATGGCATCATCGATCCGGTGGAAGAGATCGGGAAACTTGCTTCTCGGCTGGGCATCTGGCTCCATGTCGATGCTTGTGTTGGCGGATTCCTCATTCCCTTCATCGAGCGCATCGGTGAGCCTGTCATGCCGTTCGACTTTCGAGTGGAGGGCGTTTGCTCCATCTCGCTCGATCTTCATAAGTACGCCTATGCTCCCAAGGGGGCTTCTGTCATCATCTATCGTGAGCCGGCCTTGAGAAAGGGACAATACTATGTGTATGCAAAGTGGGCTGGCGGACTTTATGCATCACCATCGGTAAGCGGCACGCGCTCAGGAGGTGCTATAGCAGCTGCGTGGGCCGTCATGCGGCACATGGGGGAGCAGGGTTATACAGACTATGCACGGCAAACGGTCCAAGCCACGCGAAGGATCCAACAGGCCGTGAATGGGACGGATGGCATTAGGATAACAGGCGAGCCGTTGCTCCCGGTGTTCTCCATCATGTCCGATGGTAAGGTGGACATCTATCGCCTGGGTGATGCCCTGTCTGCTCGCGGATGGCACCTCGACCGACAGCTGTCGCCTCCAAGTCTGCACCTGAGTGTCACTTTCGGGAATGTGGCGTTCGTTGATGAGTTCATCGCTGATCTCCGGTCCAGTGTGGCAGAGGTGACTGGTGCGAGTATGTCCAACCTGGCGGATATGGCCGCTCAGAAGGCCGCTACCATCGCTGCAAGAGTGCTGCCAGAGAGCTGGGTGCGTTCGGCCACCAAGCGGAGCATCGACTCCATACCCGACCAAAAGGGTGGAAGCACCAAGACCGCCCCGCTCTACGGAATGGTGGGCGAACTGAGCGGCAAAGGAACCTTGGATGATATGCTTCGTGAGCTTCTTGATGCTATGAACCGTCCGCCTGCCGCACCAAAGACGTGAACTGATTTCACTGTTGACTGTTTAGTGAGTGTTATCATTACATTTACACAATGTCAACAAAGCTTCGCAACCTCCTGCCGCTGCTGGCACTCGGTGTTTTTCTGCAATGGGCGTCTTGCGCCAAGGATGATATTATCGTGGTTGATGATGAGACCGTGATCTTCGTTGGGGACACGATCCTTCCGAGTGATGAGGATTCCCTTGCCGGCATTCTTCCTTGCAACGGTCATCCAGAGCTGTGCGACAGGCGGCTGGATGAGTTGTTCTTCGCCATGACGCATAATTCCCATGCGGACAATGGCAGCTATTCTCCACTTGCCGCCAATCAGGACGGAGACGTGACCGCGCAGCTCGTGGCGGGTGTTCGCGGACTGAACATCAAGCCTTACTGGACGGGCGATGCCAGCTGTGGTTCGCAGGGATTGTACCTCTACCACGGATTCCCTGTGCTCGGCTGCGAACCATTCGAAGACTATTTGTCAGCCGTTCTCAGTTTTCTGCAATCGAATCCCCGCGAGTGCGTGGTGATGACCATTGAGGGAAGCGCACCTACCGCTCGCATGGATAGCCTTTTTCGCCATTTGGGACTGGATGGCCTCATGTATGTGCATGGTGGCGGTCAGTGGCCCACACTCACTGAGATAATCGAATCCGGCAAGCGACTTGTGGTGTTCGCCAACAGGTCTGATGTGTCGTCATTCCCAGGTTTTCATGGCATGTGGCAGAATATAGTGGATGTGAACTATGACCATCAGTCCACTGCCACGTTCGATTGCCAGTTCGACCGCGGAAATCCCAACGGGGCGTTTTTCCTGCTTAATCATTTCCTCACTAACGTCACACCTCAGCCCAATAGTGCGGCCTCGACCAATGCATACGACCTGCTCTACAACCGAACAATCCAGTGTTGGCAGGCCAACGACAAGCGTCCCAACTTCGTGATGGTCGATTTCTACGCCACAGGCGATGTTATCCAAGTTGTGGACAGCCTCAACCTGAAGCATGGGGGGTGAATAGCCCTCGGTTTCAACCTTGGCATGATGGACATGGGTGATTTTGGCGAACCGTTTTAATGGTTTACGTTCCTCTCAAACGCTGACCCCGAACCTCCTCAACGCAGCGTAAACCTTGCGCAGCGGCAGGCCCATCACATTGAAGAAGCATCCGTTGATGCGTTCTATCCCCACATAGCCGACCCATTCTTGAATGCCGTAGGCCCCTGCCTTGTCCAGTGGTCGGAATTTTTCTACATAAAAGTCAATCTCCGCATCACTCAGTTCTCGGAAATAGACCTCTGTGCGGTCAAAATCGGAGATGGTGAGTTCATTGCTGCGCAGGTGAATGGCGGTATAGACCTCGTGCATATTGCCTGAAAGGATCCTCAGCATACGCTTCGCATCTTCCACATTCTCGGGCTTGTTCAGGACCTGACCATTAATCCACACAATCGTGTCAGAGGTCAGGATTACACGTCTGTCCGTCAGCTCAATATCCGAGAAGGCACGCGATTTCTTCTCTGCAAGGAAAAGCGGAATGTGCTCCCTCTCAAGTTCCTCAGGGAAAGTTTCGTCTGCGTGGCGCGGCTCTATATCGAACGGGATGCCCAGCCCTTCCATGAGCTGCTTCCTTCGTGGCGAGGCCGAGGCAAGTATAAGCTTGCGCGATGTCATTCGAGTGTGAATCTGAACAGGACCATCGAGCTGATGCCGCCCACCATCATCACCTTGGCAAGGGTGCTGGCACCGTGGAATCCGCTGCGGTCGGTGGCCTTGAGAAATGAATTGAGCATCAGGACTGCCGGTGCTTGCACTCCTCCGAGCAGCCACAGGAAGGACAGGATGTCGTTGCTTTCCCAGCGCGCCCATTGGTACCGCGCCACTGCGGCCATGAGCACCAGCGTAAGCAGCGCGACCACAGTTTTTCCGCCTTTTACACCCAGTACGATAGGCAGGGTACGGCAGTCCATGTCAGCATCGCCTTCCATATCCTCCATGTCCTTGATGACCTCGCGCACCAAGGTGCTGAGAAATGCAAAGAGCGCATAGGCCAGTACGAACGGTGCCCAAGGCTGTAGTTCCCAGTCGTTGGGGCTGCACACGGCCTCGAAGAACAGGGGCAGTCCCACCGTTATCGCAGCCAGAACCGACACCACCAGATTCCCGATGAGGAATTGTCTTTTATACGAGTAGGAGTAGAACCAGAGTCCTCCGATGGCCAGCATGAACACCAAAGCATTGGAGATATTGCCGAGCGTCCACGCTACGTAGATGCCCAGTGATAGGCCCGATCCTGAAAGCACGTAGTAGAGATTCCATGCCTGCTCCTCGCCAACGGTCACGCCCACCACGCGCTCGTCCGGATGGTTGATGCGGTCTATGTCTGTGTCGAAGATGTCGTTAACCACGTTACCAGATGCCGCGATGAGCACCGTGGCCAGAGCCATGAGGAGCCATTGCAGGTCAGTGAGGCAGGGGGTCATGATAGACACTGCCATAAAACCCTCCACCAGTCCGAACCTAAGCAGGAGGAAGATCAGCGCGATGATGGCCAGGTTCGGCCAGCGTATGAGTCTGAGCACGGCAGCTGCCACGGACTACTTCTTCTTGGCCTTGGCGGCTTTCTCGGCTTCGTATTCCGCGTTCAGGCCCGCCACGATGTCTGCGGTGATATCCAGTGCGGGATCGCCCAGCAGGATGCCACCTGCCTGCGATGAGTAGGCCAGCACATAAGTGAAGCCCTGCTCCTTGTTGTACTCCTTGATATAAGCTTTGAGGCGGTCATTGATGTCCTGTGTGCCCTTGGCCTCCTTCTCCAACAGCTTGTCGGTGAGCGACTCCTGAAGTTCGGCCACCTCTTCGCGCGCCTGCATCTCGAATACGCGGGCGTTCTGCTCCAGCTCCTGTAGTTCGCGCATCCTTGTGTTGTAGATGAGTTCGCTCATTCCTTGAGCATCTTTCTCGAAGGTCTCGGCCTTCTTCTGCAGAGAGGTCATCATCTCTGTGAACTCGGCCTCCAGGGACTTTGTGCGCGATGTGATGCGCTTCTCGCTTTTGGCTCGGTCTTCCTCCAGCTCCGCCTGCAGTTCGTCTATCAGACCAAACTGCCTCCAGAGCGTGTCTGTGTTTACGTATGCTATACGCAGATTGGACGAGATGCTGTCCACAGCCGCCATGTTCACTTTAGAGGGAGCTGACGAATTTTTCTGTGGAGTTGAGAAATGGAGATAGTAAAGCACGGCCACAGCTACTGCCAGCACTCCGTTTATGATGAGGGATGTGTTTTTCACGAAAAATTCTTTTGTTTTTGGTTTCAGGTGCTCCCTTGGCAAGAGATCATTTCTTCAATCGGATTTACGTCAAGCGTTCGCGTTCTTCACGTGAAAACTCACGTGAGTTTGCTCATCGCCTCGCGCACGTGGCGGGTGGCATTGAGCTGTGAGTCAAACTTGTGGATGATCACGCCCTCCTTGTCGATCACGAAGGTGACGCGGCCGGGAATAAGCCCCATCAGGTCAGACGCACCGTAGGATCTGCGCACTTTACCCCCTGCATCGCTCAAGAGGACGAACGGAAGGTTGTGCTTGTCGGCAAAGCGCACATGTGCCTTGCCCGTGTCGCTGCTGATGCCGATGACCTCCGCACCGAGCGCCTTGAAATCCTCATAGCTGTCGCGGAAAGAGCAGGCCTGCGCAGTGCAGCCGGGTGTGTCGTCCTTGGGATAGAAATAGACTACCACGCTTTGTTTGCCTCGGTAATCGCTCAGACGGACCGCTTTGCCATCCTTGTCTTTCAATTCAAAATCGGGGGCCATGTCGCCCACATTCAGCTTTGCCATCAGTATCTGGATTTGGGCCGCAAAGGTAGGCAGTGCTTCGGGGTGGGCGAGAGGAGGGTCAGTTGCCGCGTTGCTGCTCCTCAAACCGCCTTCTCACCTCTCCTGCGATCGGGATCTTGTGTCCTTCCTCGTCTATGCGCACGAAAACCACCTGTGTGGTGCAGACCAGTGCCTCCTCCTCGGTGTAGACATTGTAGCGTCTCGCTTCAATGCGCAGTGCAATGGAGGTGGTGCCCATGGAAATGGCCTCGCCATAGATGTTGATGGTATGACCCACTTTCACTGGGCGCTCAAATAGGATCTCAGTCATCTTTCGGGTCACCATGTTCGGGGTCTTGCAGATGCGATTGGACATGGCCACTGCTCCTTCATCTATCCACGAGAGCATGAGGCCACCGAAAAGGTTGCCATGCACACCGATGTCTTTGGTCATGCACACTTTGGTCATTAGAAGCTCCATTTTGTTGGAAATATGAAAGTTGAAACAGGAAAGATGAAAGTGAAATCAGAGGCAGGAAAGTTGTCCATCAGTCGCGTGATTTCGCTACGCTCAAAAACAGTAAAGATGAACGCGGTAAGTGGACTGCACCCTCAAGTCGCTCACAGTTTTCGTCCTCTGACGATCTTGGTGTCGCGCTCCACTTTGTTGAGCATCGACTTGTCTATGAGCAGGCGACTGTTGAAACCGCGCACTAGGTCGAATGTCTTGCCCTGATAGTCGATCTTGCCGATGCGACTGCCACGGTCGGTGTTTACCCACTCTCGGGCCGCGATCTTGAAGTGGCTTCCTTCGGTCACCACACCGTTTCTGCGGTCAACGAGAAAGGCGATGGCGTTATCATTGCCTTTCTCGAAGCTGATCTTAAGGGTTCGTTCATCATGCAGCTCACAGATGCCCGGAGTGTTGCGCGGAATGATGATCTCTTCTACCTGACGACCATTCCTTATCTGAATCCTGCCCTTGTCCACCCCGATGTCCTCCTTCGAGAGCTGGCGTACCAACACGATGTCATCCGAGTTGTAGAACTGCACCTTGGTCAGCGGGATATTCGCGCCCTCTACCTGCTTCTTGGTATCAACGGTGAACAATATGCGATTGGTGGAGCAGGAGCTCAGGGATGCTGCTGCAATGAGGAGGATGAGGATATTTCTCATGGTCGTTTTGATTGATGCGTCCGTGTTTCCAAGAATTGTACCATTCGACCAAGAAACGTTGCAGGTGGTCACATATCGCCTCGTGAGGCCACGTAGCCGCGCCATTTCTCGATCAGTGCCTGCATGTCAGGGGCGATATCAGAGTCGAAACTGAGCCGCTGACCGGTGCTGGGCTGTATGAAGGAGAGGGTCTTGGCGTGGAGGCCATGGCGGGGCATCAGCTCTAAACAGTTGGCTATGAACTGTTTGTACTTGGTGAAGGTAGTGCCTTTGAGCACTTCATTGCCACCGTATCGTTCATCGTTGAAGAGGGGGTGACCGATGTAGCGCATGTGGGCGCGGATCTGATGGGTGCGACCTGTCTCCAGTTTGCATTCTACCAAAGTAACGTAACCGAATCGCTCCAGCACACGCCAATGCGTCACCGCGTGCTTACCGTGATCTCCGTCAGGGAAAACATCCATCTGAAGGCGGTTCTTCAATGAGCGGCCGATATGTCCGGTCACGGTGCCTGCATCTTCGTCAAAATCGCCCCATACCAGTGCGTGGTAAAGTCTGCCGGTAGTGCGGTCGAAGAACTGACGGGCAAGATGATTCATGGCGAGTTCGCTTTTAGCCACCACCATTACACCCGATGTGTTCTTGTCGAGGCGATGCACGAGCCCTGGGCGCGGCTCCTCCTCAGTACCCATGTCCGGCAGATTCTTGAGGTGAAACATCAAGGCATTGACCAAAGTGCCACTGTAGTTCCCATGGCCAGGATGCACCACCAGTCCTGGCGGTTTGTTAATCACCATCAGGTCACCGTCCTCGTGCAGGATGTTGAGCGGTATGTCCTCAGGGATGATGGTGTTGTCCCGTGGTGGGTAGGACATCACGACCGAAATCTGGTCGTGGGGTTTCACGCGGTAGTTGGGCTTCACCGCAGTGCCGTTCACCAGTACACTGCCTGCCTTGGCCGCCACCTGTATGCGGTTGCGCGAGGCATTGCGCATCCGGTCGAAGAGGAACTTATCTATGCGAAGCATCTCCTGCCCCGCATCGACTTTCCATGAGAAATGCTCGAAAAGCTCCGACCCACCTCCTTCATCGGCATCGAGTATGCCATCGTCCTCCAGCTCGTCCTCAATCATTGGGCGAGGATGATGCGATGAGCGCTGGTGCTTCCATCGGACAGGGTGGCTGCCAAAATGTAGGTGCCCCGGCTCAGTTGTGTCACATCGACACCCGATGCTACTCCACGCTGGGTGTGTGCCGTTCGGCCCGCAAGGTCGGAGATGCGCACCTCCATGTTCTCTTCGCAGCCCGGCTGCCCACAGCGCAGGTAAATTCGGTCGCTCGTGGGATTGGGGAAAATGGTGATGCTTGGCATTTCCACCTGCTCACCCACCCCTATGGTCCAGTCGTACGGACGGCCGAACACCGGGCGGAACATCACCGCGCCCGGGATGGCAGATTGGATCCAGCCCCCGCTCCCCAGGTTGTAGAACACACGGTGCGAAGCGTCATGCTGTCTGTCCAGTCCCACCGAGAACTTCTGTCCTGAGACAGGCTGCTGCGACCATCCGATGAAGAATGTGCCTTCCACATCAATCAGCTCATCAAGAAAGAAATGGTTCATGAAATTGATACCCGTGCTGTAATCGAACGTGATGTCCTCCGACTCATAAATCATCTGTTCGGGAATGGAGTCGCCCGACCAGACGTAGAACCTCACAGGCTCTTCTGAGAGGTCTGCCCCCACCGGGTTGAAATAGTACTGGATGGCTCGAATAGTATCCCGAACCATAGCGTCATATCGGATGGCCACAAGTCCAGGGAACTGGAGGTTTCCGAGGCCGTATCCCACCTCGGCTGTGCCGTCATCATAAGCGTAGTAGTTGTAAAATCGGAGCTTCTTCAGGATTACGTTGTTTGCTGGCTCCGTGTCGTCTGTAGAGGAGATGTTCGTCTCTATGAAGAAATGACTCGAATCGAAAGACGTCTCATTGTCAATGGGCAATGAGAAATCATCAAGGTCGTTGAAAAAGATCTCGCCCGGCAGACCGCAGTCGTTGCGATCGTTGTCGCAGACTGTGAGTGGCAGCACTTGAGCCGTGGATGGCGGAAAGTTGCCGATGGCATTGTCGGAACGGTCACTCACTCGGAAGTTGTAGGTGACAGGTGCAGTGGCATCGAGATTATTTCTCAGACGGAAGAAACGGTTGCCCGCCACATATCTTGCAGGGTCTGTCTTGAAATGCGTCCACGGAACTGTGAAATAATTCGTGAGTAGCGAGAGCGTTCCCCCCACCAGTGCGACATCCTGGTAGATCGTATCGGTGTACGTCCGCTGGTCATTCAGCGTAACGTAGTCAACATGCCAATGGTCGACAGCGCCTGCTCGTGCAGCATAATTGATGAACTGGAATTGGAATCCCTTGTAGAGGAACTCCCCTCCTGAGACGGGTATCATGGCCCTTAGGAAAAGACTGTCCTGCAGCACGTAGCCGTTGGCCTGCCAAACCTGCTGCCAAGTCCCTGCCGTATCGAGGAATTCCAAAGAGAGGATGTCGTTGAAAGCGGGTGCCAGCCCGCGTCCCTGCGCCTGATAGTGGAAGCTGAGATAGACGCTGTCCGTGGTGTTCGACAGGTCGATGGGGCGCGAGCACAGCGTGTCCGATGCCGTGGGGATGGTGAACCCCCAGCCATAGGACAGTCCTGCGCTGTCAAGCCCATCGAAGGTGGCCACGCCTACTGAGATGGGGTCTATTGCCATGTGGTCGTTCACATACACGCTGCGGCCGATCCATTTCTCCTGATTTGGGTAAAGGTCGAAGGGGAAATTCTCACGGGAGAAAGGTTCGGAGAAGTCATCGAAGAACGGCAGATTCAGCGTGTCGCCCGACCGGGACGCAGTCGTGCCTGCCCATTTCAAAGCCTCCGATGCCGCCCCCAAGTGTGGATTGTCTGAGAGCGGGAACAGCATTTCCTGTCCCTTCAGCGTAGAAGGCAGAGCGAACAGAATCAATGTGACAAATTGCAGGATTCTCATTTCACTCAGAATTCTTCCTCCTCTGTTTCAAAATCCGGGGAATCTGTGTCCAACTCCTCTTCCTGGCGCCAAGCGTTCAGATAAAGCTCGCGGTCGAAATCGATGGAAGTGGTGTCCTCGGTTACGAACAGGTCGATGCTGTTTCCACCACGGATGGTTCTCTTCAGGTCGAAGGCCGGAATCTGATGGTAAACGCGCAAAAGCGAGGAATCTGTTATCGGAGTGTCGATTACCAGCGCACCGAGGTTGAGCGATAGTGTTCGAAGCATGGCAATAGCTGAATCCATTGACTGGTAAAGAAGATAGGGCATCGGCATTTCAATATCACTGAGACCGTCACCCAAAACAAGGTCAACTCTTGTCCCTTTGAAGATCAGGGCACCCGGTTTCACGGTGCGAGTACCGATTTCCTGATCGAGCACAGCGTTCCGAGCGATGTCCGGGCGGAACGAGATATCGCCCAGCTTCAGACCGACCGTTTCGAGGATGGCCCTTGCCTGTCGGATAGAAAGGTTGCGCAGGTCGGGCATCTTCACCTGCTGCGGCATCAGGGCATTCACGGTGAGGTAGATCTTGCGCCCGCGCTTGGCCCCCGTACCAGGCAGAGGGTCTTGGTCGGCCACAGTCCCCTTGGGCACTTCATCGCTATAAATGGAGTCAATGATAAGAAACGGAAGCGGAACAGTGTCCATGAACGCCTCCAGCTCTGCGGTGGCAATGCCACGGAGGTCAGGCACTTCAATGACCGTGTCATGCTCAGTAAGGTACCCCATCCAGTAGTGAAGGCCCACCAGTGCACCGATGCCCAGTACAAGAGCGACTAACAGTTGCTTGATGAACAGGGTGCTGAAAACGAAGCGGATAAGACTCATTGAGACCGAACGGGGTGGCGCAAAGATAGCGCATACCATAGGCGATCCCGTCTGCGTAGAGTATGGTCGCCAATGCCTTGATCACGCTACATTCGCTGCCTGCAATCAAAAAAGGGTCTCCATGAGGGTAGCCATAGTGTTCGGAGGATACAGCCCGGAATGGGTCATTTCCGAGAAAAGTGCCAACGTGGTGCTGAACCATCTGCGCTCTGAGGGCGTTGACTGCACCCTTATTCGCATCGCTCAGGATGCTTGGACGGCTTTTGTAGACCGAGTAGGTGAGTTTCCGGTGGATAAGAATGACTTTTCCATCAGTGTGAATGGGGAGCATAGGCAGTTCGATGTCGTGTTCAACGCCATCCACGGCACCCCGGGAGAGGACGGTCGGCTGCAGGGATATTTTGACATGCTCCGTATTCCATACACCTCGCCCGGTGTGCTTGCCTCTGCCATCACGTTCAATAAGGCCTTGTGCAACGGTTATCTGAGGCAATACAGCGATGTCAACATTGCAAATTCCCTCGTTTTGCACAAAGACGATGCAGTGGCTACAGATACCATCATTGCCAAGGTGGGCCTTCCTTGCTTTGTGAAACCAAGCTGCGCAGGATCCAGTTTCGGCATCTCCAAAGTGAAATCTGTAACGGAACTTGTGCCTGCGATCGCGTTTGCCTTGACACACGATTCTGAGGTCATCATCGAGCAGTTTGTTAAAGGAACGGAGGTGTCCGTAGGGGTCTACAGACATAAGGGTAAGACAGTGGCGCTCGCAGGCACCGAGATCGAGACGGCCAATGAGTTTTTCGACTACCAGGCGAAATACGAGGGTGCAAGTCGAGAGATCACTCCGCCACGCGTGTCAGAGCAGGTGTCCGCTACGCTTCGACAGACCACTGTCCACGTGTTCGACCGCCTCGGACTGAAAGGGATGTCGCGTGTAGATTTCATCGTCAATGAACAGGGACAACCCTTTCTCATTGAGGTGAATACAGTACCGGGACTATCGGAGGAGAGCATACTCCCACAGCAGGTGGTTCATGCCGGAATGACGCTCGGAGCGTTTTTCAGAATCCTGCTGGACGAGGCGATGACAGCAGAGTAGTCGCTTCCTTATTCTTCGGAAGGTGCGTCATCACGAGATGGCGGTGTCCACAGGGCCGTGTCCATCAAGAGCTCACGGTCTGCTCCCGAGATGCTGAAATACCCCTTTTTCGGTAACCTTACACTATAAGTTTTTCCGGATTTGTTTGTGAGATAGTTCTCTCTAAGCCAAGGGTTGAATATCTTCAATACCTTGTAAGACGTGTTGTGTTCCGCAGCAAATTTGGCGAAATCCTCAACCGGGCCACTGATGGTTACCTCATACGTCTCTTCTGGTTGGTACAGATCTTTTTCCCTGAAATGGAAACCATAGCGCGTAGGGTTTTCCAGAATAACCTTGGCTGCTATGATTCGGAACAGATAACGGTTGGTCTCTTGGTTGAGGATGAGGTCGTAGTAGTTGTCTGTGCCCTGCCGGCCCATTTGCTTGTTCATGCCGCCCATTCCCATGTTGTAGCCACCGGCAGCCATTTCCCAGCTTCCGAGTTTCCCAAATGCCTCATTGAGATACTTACAGGCCGCCTCTGTGGACCTTTCGATGTGATAACGTTCGTCCACCTCATCGTTCACCTCCAGTCCAAACTGCTTGCCGGTCGCCTCCAGCAACTGCCAGAATCCCACCGCCTTAGAAGGTGAAACGGCCTGCGTCAGTCCGCTCTCGATCACTGCAAGGTATTTGAAATCGTCAGGGATGCCATTGGCCTTCAAAATCGGTTCGATCACAGGGAACCAGCGGTGTGCCCGCTTGTGCAGCAGCAAAGTGTTGGATTGCCAATAGGTGTTCACAAGAAGCTCCCTGTCAAGCCGTTCCCGAACATCCGTGTCGAAGAGTGGAACCGCGTTTCCGCAGAACGATACGCTTTCCGGCATCGGAATGCTGTAAATACGGTAGTCTTTGTTGAAACGCTCCTCGAATTCAAGGTCAGCATCATGTGGGCCAGATGCTGAAAAGGTGAACAGTAGCACTGTCCAGATGGAAAGGAAAACAACGGCCATCGCCATTGGAAATCTGAATCGCTTCTGTCTCACATTCAACATGACGGCAAAGGTACGCAAGTGCTGCGAGTGCCTTTTGACCGTGGCTATTTCCCAGACTAAATTTGACCACACCTCAAACTCTGCACTAAAATGAGAAAGTTGCTGATACTGTCTTTGGTGTTGCTTTTCGCAGCTTGCAGTTCCGTTCCCGTCACAGGCAGGCGGCAGATGAACCTGCTGCCCGAAAGCCAGCTCGTTGGCATGGCTATCACCAGTTATGGACAGTTCTTGTCGCAGAACCCTGCTCTGCCGGTCAATAACCCGCAGGCGGCCCAGGTTCGCGAGGTGGGCGACCGCATTGCCCGCGCTGCCACCAAATATCTCCGTGCCAAAGGGGCTGGCGACCGCGTGGCGGGCTTTAAGTGGGAATTCAATCTGGTCAATAGCAACGAGGTCAACGCGTGGGCCATGCCCGGAGGGAAGATTGTTTTTTATCAAGGTATTCTGCCCATCACCCAGAACATTGACGGTCTGGCCGTGGTGATGGGACATGAGGTGGCCCATGCGATTGCGCGTCACGGAAATGAACGTATGAGCCAGGGACTTCTGGTGCAGGCTGGGGGTATGGCTCTTGATGTTGCTCTCTCTCAAAGACCGCAGCTCACCCGGCAACTCTTTTCGCAAGCGTATGGCCTCGGTGCTACTGTAGGGGCTGTGTTGCCGTTCTCGCGTTTACATGAGAGCGAGGCGGACAAGCTGGGCCTTGTGTTCGCGGCCATTGCTGGTTACAACATTGACGAGGCCGCCACATTCTGGCAGCGCATGTCGAGGGTCGGAGGGGGTGCCCGTCCGCCTGAGTTCCTCAGCACGCATCCCGACCCGCAGAATCGCGCCAAGGCCATCCGTGAATACCTGCCTACGGCCAAGGCGATCGGTCGGAAGTATGCGCTGTGATCGGATTCACGAAAAAAAAGTTTGCCCCCTTCTGCGGGCGCTGAATTTATGGTTGTACATTTGCAGCCCCAAATCGGGCTCTTAGCTCAGCTGGTTCAGAGCACCTGCCTTACAAGCAGGGGGTCACTGGTTCGAACCCAGTAGGGCCCACATTAATGAAAGGACTGCTTCGGAAACGTGGCAGTCCTTTTTTTATTGCGCGCATTTTCTTGTTGATGACCGATAATTAATTGATAATCAAAATTTAGTGGAGGTGAGTTGAGTGTAAACGGACGTCTCGGTTGAAACGACAGTTTCTTTATTTCGGCTATACCACTTCCGCAACCACAAATGTGCTGCCCCCCACGAAGATGACATCCTCCGCGGATGCATTGGCTTTGGCTGAAACGAGCGCATCATTCACCGACTCGAAGGGTTTTCCGTGCAACCCGAAAGCCATGGCTTTTTTGTGCATTTCTCCGGCAGAAAGCCCTCGGGGAATATCTGGCCTACAGTAATAATAGGTAGCGTTCTTCGGCAGCAATGCAAGAACAGGACCGTGATCCTTGTCACTCACCATGCCCCAGACAATGTGGATTTTTCTTCCTTCTGAGATGGTGTTCAATTGCTGAAGAATGGGCGCGATGCCTTCTTTATTGTGGGCCGTGTCGCAGAGAATGAGCGGATTCTCACTCAAGCATTGCCAGCGGCCCAGCAGCCCTGTTCGCGGCACCACCTCGCTCAGCCCGATGCTTAGGGCCTCGTCCGAGATCATGATTCCCTCTTTGCGCAATGCATCCACGGCACAAAGCACTGTGCGTACGTTATTGTGCTGATGAGGCCCTGCAAGTCCCGAAAGTGCTCTCACCGCTCCGTACGAGTGCACATCGCGGTAGGTGAGCGTGAGGGTCATGTCCTTGCCCAATTGCGTTTTGGAGTCATACAATTCCAGTTCATCGGATGCAAAGCGGATGGGAGCCTCCATTTCCGTGGCTTTCTGGAAGAACACTTTTATGGTCTCATCCTGCCGCTCCCCGATGACCACAGGAATGCCGTGTTTGATGATGCCCGCTTTCTCTCCTGCGATCTCGGGCAGCGTTTCGCCCAGAAATTGCTGATGGTCGTGGCCGATGTTGGTAATGACAGACAGCAGTGGGGTGATGATATTGGTGCTGTCCAACCGACCGCCCATGCCTGTCTCTATAACCGCGATGTCCACCTGCTCCTCGCGGAAATGATGGAAGGCCATCGCCACGGTCATCTCAAAGAAGGAAGGCCGAATAAGGTCGAAATGAGCGCGGTTCGTTTCTGTGAAATGAATGACAGCCTCCTCGCTTATCATTTCCCCGTTCACACGGATGCGCTCTCGGAAATCCTTGAGGTGGGGCGAGGTGTAAAGCCCCGTCTTGTAGCCTGCTGCCTGAAGAATGCTGGCGAGGAAATGGCTGGTGCTGCCCTTACCATTCGTGCCGGCCACATGGACGCTCCTGAATTCATGGTGCGGATTGCCCAGCACCTCGCAGAGAGCGATGGTGTTACCGAGATCCTTCTTGAAGGCCGTTGCGCCCTGCCTTTGGAACATCGGCAGTTGGGCGAAGAGGTAATCGAGGGTCTGCTGGTAGCGGGACATTAAGAGAGACAGATCGGCTTTTCAACAAATCAGGGGTTCAGCGGTGAAGGCCAGTCGGGAGTGATTTCGTCAGAATTAGAAGTTAGACCAAGCTATTCCAGCACGAATACAAAGGTCATCGTTCCTTTCTGTTGCACTTGGGCATCAGGGTTAGCGTTGAACTTGGTGTCGAGTGCTGCCTCGCGAGCCAAACGGTAGAGGTGTGAACTGGTGGTGGTGCTGCCACGTGCGCCCGGAGTCGCTTGCACGACCTTGCCGTACTTGTCCACAGTTATGTCCACCACCACTTTGCCTGTTTCCTGAGAATTGTCCACAACACGAGGTGGAGCTACCATTTTCCTACCTCCCAGATCAAATGAGACCCCGCTGCCACTGCCGCCCTTGCCACCTTGGGGCACGTTGGGCACACCGTCCAGACTGCCTTGGTTTCCTCCTGGCTTCGTGTCACCTTCACCACCTCCCTTGCCTTCGCCCGCTTTGGCTTTGGCGAAAAGCTCCTCCATCCTCTTCTTCTGCTCTTCGCGCAGGCGTTGCTCCTCCTGCCTTTTGCGCTCCTCCTGAAGTTTGCGCTCGGTCTCAGCCTTCTCTTTCGCCTCCTTTTCTTTCTTGAAGGCGATCTCCTCCTCTGTCTCCTGTGTCACGACTTCCTCTTCGGCCACCACAGGTGTGGTCTCTGATGGAGGGGATGGGGCAACTTCCTCCACAGGCACTTGAACCTCCTCGGTCGCTTTCATCGGCTCGCTCTCCACCTGTCCGAGGCCCGTCTCCGAAGTGCCGAAGTTGATGAGCATCCCCTCCTCAGGCGGTGGGACGATGTATTTCAGCCCGAAGAAGAAGAACAGCACCAGCAGCACGGCATGAATGGTCAGCGAGACGATGAGTCCCCTGCGTTTGTCCTTGTCGTGGGTGAGTTGAATCTGCATTTTTCAAAAAAGGGTCGAGGGACCTGGGACAAGGGGCGGGGTAACGGGAATCGTCATTGCGAGCGAAGCGCACCAATCTATCTTGTCACTACCGTTTTCCATTTTCCTCATTCCCATTTTCTTCACCATCACTCAGGCTTTGTTGCCAACACGATCTTGAACTGGTTGCGGTAGGCGATGTCCATGACCATGACCGCATGTTCGATGGGCACACCCCTTTCCACCCGCAGAACCACAACCTTCTCTTCCGTGTCTGCAAGACGCTGTTTGAGGATTGATTCCACAAAAGCGGGCTCAATCGGGTCGCGATCGATATAGTGGTTGAGGTCCTTGTCTATGCTTACCGATATGGTCTGTTTCTTCACGCTCTTGGCCTTGCTGCTGGGCAGAACGAGGTCGAGCGCATTGGTGGTGACCAGCGTGGAGGTGAGCATGAAGAAGATGAGCAGCAGGAAAACGATGTCTGTCATGGACGACATCGAGAAGTTCGGACTGACCTTATTCCTTGTGCGAAGTGCCATATTGATTTGATGATTAGCTAATTAGCCAATTAGCGAATGAGGCTTTTGTTGGATGAACTTAAGCGGGTTCGTGCAGCAGGTCGATGAATGCCGTGCTTCCCGCCTCCATTTTAAAGACCACCTTCTCTACTTTGGCCACGAGAACATTATAACCAAGAAAGGCCATGATGCCCACCACAAGGCCCGCTACGGTCGTTGTCATGGCGGTGTAGATGCCGCTTGCCAGCATCTCTACGTTCACCTGTCCGCCCGCGTTGGCCATTTCGTGGAAGGCGAGGATCATCCCTATGACCGTGCCAAGGAAGCCGATCATGGGCGCAGCACCTGAGATGGTGGCCAGCGTGGCGAGGTTGGTCTCCAGCTTATAGGTCTCCAGTTTACCCACATTCTCTATAGCGGCAGAGATATCGTTCAGCGGCCGTCCGATGCGTGACACACCCTTCTCCAGCATCCGTGCCACGGGTGTGTCTGTCTGGTTGCAGAGGCTGCGGGCGGCATCGAGGTTGCCCTTCTGCACATGCTCGCGGATGGAATTCATGAAGTTCGCATCCTGCTTGCCTGCTCGCTGGATGGTGAGCCAGCGTTCCACGAAAATGTAGACCGCAATGAAACTGAGGATGAGCAGCGCAAGCATGATGAGCTGACCGCCCACACCGCCCGACATCATCAGATCGAGGATGGAAAGGGTCTTTTCCTCGGTGATGGGTTCGGCCATGTCGAGGGTCACGGATTCCTGTGCGAGTGCGGGGGTGATGAACATGGATAGCATGATGCCTTGTTTGAGGGTCTTAACGTTGATTCTGACGTTTTCTTTCATCCATGGAAACAATGCCACGGACGCGAACGAAATTACCCTGCACCTCTGCAGGTCGGGCAGCGCGGTCAGGGCATTTGTGAACACGGGAATGTTCAACTCCGAGGTGTCATTCCGCTTCGAGCAGCTCGCGCACGAGGTCGCCTTCAAAGCCCCGCTGGGCTGCGAATCGCATCAGGGCCGCCTTCCTGCGCAGTGGATGCTTCTCTTTCAGAACGCGTTGTTTCTGCTGGAGGATGGTGAGTAGGGCATCGCGATATTCGTCATCCCCGATCTCGGTCATGGCCGCACGGATACCATTCGGGTGGACGCGGTGATGCTTCAGGCCATGGACGATTTTCACACGTCCCCAGCCGTTCATCCTGAACTTGCCTCGGGCATAGCTTCGGGCAAAGCGTTCCTCGTTGAGGAAATTCTCCAAGATGAGCGCGGTGATGATCTCTTCCACATCCTCCCCATGCAGCCCCGCGTCATAAAGCTTGTCACGCACCTGCTGATGGCTACGCTCCTGAAAGGCGCAGTACTTGCGCATCTTCTCCAGCTGCTGGGCGGGGGTGAATTCCATCTGTGCAAAGAAAATCAACAGATCGGTGGAGGTGTCATCAGATGATGGCACGGCATAGATTTGCGCTCCATTTCGCAAAGCGGTGAAAAACAGAAGGGCCATCATGCTGCTATTCTCGGCCCACATGGTGTCGAGCTTTGCGCATGGCATAACGATGCTGGCCATTCCGTGGTATTTCACCTCGGTCGTCAGTGAGTCACAGGTTTTCGGCAAGGTGCTGGCGATGGCAACTTTGCTGAGTCTGTTCTGGAGCCTCTACGCGGGCACGCTCATCGACCGATACCCCCGAAAGAACATTTTTCTTATCGCTGCACTATGCGGTATGACCTTCATCGGGGGTATTGCTGCTTATGGCGGTGTGATGGGTGACATGCCGATCGGAATGGTGGCCCTTGCATTCGTCATCACTTTTTTCGGGTATAACATTCATTATCCGAATCTGTACGCTTTTACCCAAGAATTGGCCGCCAAGGGGGATTACGGGCGTGTCAATTCCATCATTGAGGTGGTAGGGCAGAGCACCAGTGTGCTATCTGGTGGGGTAGGGGCATTGCTGCTTTCTGGTACAGAGGCGGGTAACGTGGACCTGATGGGTATGACGGTGCGCTTTCCGTTCGATGTGCGCCCTTGGGAGCTATGGGAGATCTTCGCGCTCGATGCCGCGGCTTATGCCGCTGCTGCCTGCATCATCCCATTCATCCGGTATCAACGCATCGGTGAGCTTAAAATTGACACGGAACCCATTGTAGCGCGGCTCAAGCGAGGAATTCATTTCCTGACCGTGAACCGCGGCATCCTGATGTTCGGGCTGGCATCGTATGCCATCTTCATCACCATACTTGTGGAAACGATGTTCCTGCTGGCACTCTATGCCGATCGCCACCTTGGTGTTGGGGCTGATGCCTATGCCAGCGCTGAGGTCTATTTCGCACTGGGCAGTCTGATATCTGGACTGTTCATTCGCAGTATTACCAAGAAAATCGCGCCACCCAGGGCTATTGCCATGCTGATGGTGCTGGCGGGGCTGCTGTTCCTTTGGGCGGCATCGGTGCAGAGTGTGGCGGTGCTTTATGTCTTCTCTGCGCTGCTCGGTTTTGCGAATGCTGGCACTCGCATCCTTCGGGTCACTTTCCTATTCGAGCATATCCCGAACAACATCATCGGGCGGGCCAACAGCATTTTCTACCTCTACAATATCATGGCCCGCTCGGCCTTTCTGAGCTTGTTTGCGCTTCCGTTCTTCTCGGTTGGCAACAATGTGGTGTGGGCCTATGCCATCTGTGGGATCTTCATTCTGCTGAGTGCTGTTCCCATGGCAAGGCTCACGCAGCGGCTCAAGGACCTGAAGGTGGTGCAGGTGGATTGACTCACCGCTTAAAAAGCGGAACTGTGCTGCAAGCCTCGCCATACATCAGGCTCTTGGCGATAGGCAGAAGTTTGGCCACAAACCCCACGTATGCGGACGTAGGGACAGGATACTTGCTACATCCTTTAACGATGATACGTTCGTCCCTGAATTGATCCAGGTCGAGGTTGGAAAGAGCCTCTTGGTAAAGCACGGTCTCCAATGTTTCTAACGAGCCCATCACTACACGCTTCGCAACAGGTTGCAGATAGGTGGCGGCCAGCATGAAGGCCCATTGCGGTACAATGGCATCTGCGGAGCATTGGATGTTGACGAAATGCGCTTCATAACGCGTCCAATCTAACTCCATCAATCGCTGGCGATAATCTTTTTCACGGAGAACCAGTCCTTCAAACAGAAAATCCTTCAGATCGAAGGTGGAACGTGGCCCCACCTGATACAGGTCTTCCAGATTGAAAGTGATGAGGCTGCTTTCGGCTACTTTGTTTCGGATCTCTTCCATGTTTCGCTTTGCGCTCAACGCTTGCAAGCATCTTTGAACATTAGAAATTGAACACGGTTTACATGAAACCCAGTTCCAGCATTGCCGCCTCGCTCATCATGTCCTTGTCCCAGGGCGGGTCGAAGGTGAGTTCAAGAGAGGCTTTATTAACGCCCTTCACGCCCCGCACCTTCTCTTCTACCTCCTGCGGCATACTCTCTGCCACAGGGCAGTTGGGCGATGTCAGGGTCATCACCACATGGGCGTTGAAGTCATCATCTACCTTAATCTCATAGATCAACCCCAACTCGTAGATGTCCACGGGAATCTCGGGGTCATAGACCGTGCGGAGAATGTCGATGATGCGCTCCTCCAGTTGTTTCTTTTCTTCCAATGTTGCTGCCATGATTCAGTGCTGCTGTGCCTTGAAGGCGAGTGCGTAGAGTTTCATCTGCTTGATCATGCTCACCAGCCCGTTGGAGCGGGTGGGGGAAAGATGTTCTTTCAATCCGATACGATCCACAAAGGTGAGTTCGGTATCAATGATGGCCTGCGGGGTCTGGTCACTGAGCACACGTATAAGGAGACTGATGACCCCCTTTGTGATGATGGCGTCCGAGTCGGCCGTGAAGACCACCTTACCGTCCACCAGCTTGGCATGGAGCCAAACCCGGCTTTGACAGCCTTTAATGAGCAGTTCGTCCGACTTGAGGTTCTCACCGATCAGCGGTAATTCCTTTCCGAGCGAGATGATGTGCTCGTACTTGTCCATCCAGTCCGAGAACAGCTCGAACTCCTCTATGATCTCCGCCTCGCGAACGGTTATGGTATCTTCCAATGCTGTGGTCATTTTGCTTCGTCAAATTGGTTTGGTCTACGGGTTGCGCCTCTCGTCCCAAACAGAGATGATGTGGATGATGTTCTCAGAGACATGGTAAGTGATAGCATAGTGCCTAACAATGATTTAGCGGACATCCTCCACCTCAGCCTCTTTGCCCATGTGTGGTTGACTGGCTAGTGTCCTTGATGGTTGTTGGAACTCTCGGAAAAGCTTTTCGGAAAAGACTTTCGAGTGGTTTCTTTTGGCCCAGTACTGCAGAATTCCCCTTCTCTCTCCACTGGCCTCCTGAGTCCATATCACCCTTCTCTTAGCCATTCTTCAATCTCTCTGTCTGCTTCCTCTTCTGAGACCACCTCCCCGTTTTTCATCTGCTCCAATCCACGCATCACCCGCCTGTACTGTTCGGGAGTGAACTTCACCACCTCACCGTCAACGGCCCCGAGCATGTCGTAGACGGCCTCAAGTAGAAGCGTGTCATGCGTCCTGTCGGTTCTTTCCTGAATCTTGGTTTTAAGCTGAACAGTTGTCATGGCTTTCAGTTTGAAAAAAATGAAGGTACGAAAGGGTTTTGTGGAGTCAACTGAACATCCGCACCACCCGTTCCAGCCCCTCGGCCATTAGGTCAATCTCGGCCTTGGTGTTATAGACCGCGAATGATGCCCGCACCGTGCCCGGTATTCCGAAACGGTCCATCACAGGCTGGGTGCAGTGGTGGCCCGTGCGCACCGCAATACCCATTTTGTCGAGTATCACGCCTGTGTCGTACGGGTGGATGCCATCGAGGAGAAAGGAGATGGCCCCAGCGCGCTTCTTTGCCGTACCGATCTGCCGAAGTCCCTTGATGTTGCCCAATGTCTCAATCCCGTAGCGTATCAGTTCGCCTTCGTGTATGGTGATGGCCTCAAGCCCGATGCCATTGATGAAGTCAATGGCCGCACCGAGGCCCATGCCGCCCGCGATGTTCGGTGTACCAGCCTCGAACTTGAAGGGCAACTCATTGTACACCGTCCGCTCAAAAGAGACAGTCTTTATCATGTCGCCCCCACCCTGATAGGGAGGCATGGCGTTGAGGTGTTCCTCCTTGCCGTAGAGGATTCCAACGCCAGTTGGGCCATACATCTTGTGGGCCGAGAACGCGTAGAAGTCGCAGTCCATAGCTTGCACATCAACGGGTGCATGATGCACCGCCTGCGCACCATCCACCAGCACAAGCGCACCATTGGCATGTGCCATTCGGATGATGTCCTCGACAGGATTCACCGTGCCCAGTGAGTTGGAAATCTGCACCACTGAGACCAGTTTGGTCCTGGGTGACAGCAGCCTCTCAACATCCGCAAGGTCAATTTCGCCCTCGTCTGAAATGGGGACTACCCGCAGCTTCGCGCCCTTCCGTTCGCAAAGCATCTGCCAAGGAACGATGTTGCTGTGGTGCTCCATTGCGGTGATGATGACCTCATCGTCCTTGCCAATGAATTTCTCCCCGAAAGAAGAAGCCACCAGATTGATGCCGCCCGTGGTGCCGCTGGTGAAGATGACCTCGTGGTCGTGCTTCGCGTTGATGAACCGCTGCACCTTCTTCCGCACCTCCTCATAAGCAACGGTGGCTTCCGCGCTCAACGTATGCACCCCGCGGTGGATGTTGCTGTTCTCACGCTCGTAGTATCTGCTGATGGTGTCGATGACCGATTGCGGCTTCTGCGAGCTGGCCCCGTTGTCGAGATAGACCAGCGGCTTGCCGTTCACCTCGGTGTGGAGGATGGGGAACTCCGCGCGGAGGGCGGTGAGGTTCAACTTATTGGAAGCAAGCGTGTCCACGTTGGCGTTTTTTCAAGGAAATAAATCGATGCATCCTCTTATTCAGGATTACTTCTAGTATCAAAAATATCAACGATGTTGACAGTGCTGCTTTCCGCCTTGTAGAGGATTTTGAAATGGCGGCAGATCATCCTTCTACAATCCTTGCGGTACTCGTCAATCTGATATTGTTCCACAAACACAATTGATTCAGCTGTCTCAAACACATCGTCCACAACTCGATTGGCAGCCTGGGCGGATTTCATGGCGTAGAAGTCATGGATTGCCTGAAGTGAGTCCAAGGCTTTCTGCGTCCAACGGACAGCGGTCACTTTGTTCTCCACGACCTGATCTTCTCTTTGACCTCTTTGCTTGAGAAAGTGCGGCCTTCAGCCACATCCCTGAGACCCGCCTCAACCTCCTTTATGTAAGCCTCACGGTTCAGCGGCCTTCCGTCAACCGTGTGCGCCACAATGCGGTTCCGTTCGAACACATCGCCTATCTCCTTGAGAATGGTTGTGCTGTCTTCGGTCAGAAGCTGCTGCATGAGATGGAGCTTAAAGAGGTGTACATCCTCAATGGTCTGTGCTGTTTTCATGGCCTCAGTTGCTTTTATCAAAGTTACTCATTACATCCCAGCCAGCTTCTGCTGCACCTTCTCCTCAAGCACCGCCCTCAACGCCTCGTCACTTACGCTGTCCAGCACCTCCGAGGCGAACGCAGTGAGCAGCAGCGCGATGGCCCCGTGGTGCGAAAGTCCCCGTGAGCGGAGGTAGAATACCGCGTCCTCATCCAGCTGGCCCGTGGTGCTGCCGTGGCTGCATTTCACGTCATCGGCATAGATCTCCAGCTCTGGCTTGGAGTTCATGGTGGCCGTGTCGCTCAACAGGATGTTCTTGTTCTGCTGGTAGGCGTTGGTCTTCTGCGCATCGCGATGCACATGCACCTTGCCGTTGAATACGCCCGTGGATTTCCCCGAAAGCAGCCCCTTGTAGGTCTCGTTGCTGAGGCAGTTCGGTACGAGGTGATCCACGATGGTGTGGTTGTCAAACAGGTCGGTGCCGTCCAGCATGTAGAAGCCGTTGAGGTCGCCTTGGGCGTTCTGCCCTGCAATGCGCACGTTGACATTGTTGCGCAGCAGCTTGCCCTGCAGCTGGACGGTGTTTGTCACGGACCGACCGTCACGTTCCACTTGAATTTCCGCAGTGTTCACCAGATTGCCATGAGGAAGCTCCTGCAGGATGCTCATCTCCAGCGATGCATTCGCCCCGATGAATGCCTCGGTAACATGGTTCACCAGTGATTTCCCCGAGATTTCCTTCCCGTTGAAATGATGCACACATTTGAGGCCCGCCCCTTCTTCCAGCACGATGAGGATGCGAGGACTGAACAGCTCCCCTTCCTTCGTGCACACCTCGTGATCGATGAGCAGTGTGCCCTCTACCTGAGCATTCCTTTTCACATGGATGATGAGCGCATCAGTGAACAGCACCGTGTTCAGCGCAGCCAGTTCCTGCTTGGCGTGGATGCCGCTCTTGCCGATGTGGTTGAATAGGTCTCCCGCCTCTGCGAGGGTGGTGAAGGTCACGCCTTCGATGGTAGGCCACTCGCTGATGACATGGCCGTTGATGAATCGAACGGTCGGAGAATCAGGGACGAGGGTCAAGGGACGAGGGACGAGGGATTTGCCCCCCGCCATAGGCGAAAGTCCATTGTCGAAGAGCCGCTTGATGTTGGTGTATTTCCAGTCTTCGTGGCGTTTGCTGGGGATGCCTTTTTCATGCAGCAGCGATGCAGCCTCCTCGCGGATGCCGAAAAGGCTGTCGGAGGGCATGGCCTCCAGAAGTTGTTGAGGAATCGAGTTACCTGTCAGTACTGTCATTTTTTATCTTATTTCAAAAAGCTCTGAGAGTTTTCTATGATTTCAGCGTCCCTTTGCCGCCTTGAAGGTTGTTGGCATTCAGCGCGGTCACCACCTTTTTGCCAGTCTTCTTCTCCAATTCCAGACGTGCCACTCTTGCCACATTTCCGCCCTGCTGCGAAACCTGCTTGTTCTCCTCAAAGGTCTCGGGGTTCTGCACCTCAGAGATGTCCTTTGTGGATGCCTCGGCCAGCATGTTCAGAATCAGCTCTGTATTGGTCATGTTGTCGCGGAGATTCTCCTTCTTCAATCCCTTCAGGGTCTTGTACTCCTTGGTGGTCTTCCCCGCCCAGGCTTTGGTGATGATGTCGGTGAGGGTGGCGAATTGTATCCCCTCCTTCATCCCCCGTTTTCTCCATTCGTCAGTCAGCTCCTTACGGATCTCGATGCTCTTCAACCGCTGGTTTATCCAGTTCTCGGAGTAGCCCAGTCTCAGGTACTGCTCCAATGCGCGGTCGATGGTGAGCTCGGGATCCTGCATCTCATCCAACCGTTCGTTGGCAAGCTGCGCCATCCAGAGTTTGAATGGCTCGGCCTTGGGTGATGGGATGGACTGGATCAGCCTGAATATCTGCTCAGTATCGGCCACATCGGTCATATATCTCTTGCCGTCTGAGGACATCATTTTCAGTTGTCCGATTTTTTCGGACAACTGACTTCCCTCCTTCATGAGCTTGTTTTTCAGGTCGTTCCAGTACTTCCGAGGACGGTCACTGTCCGTAAGAACAGCAATCACATCGATGATGGAGAAGAACCACGTCTCCTTGTCCGCATCCCAAACGGTACGGACTTTCCTCTCCTCAAAAACCTTTATAGCCTCGTGCTTGGTCATTTCACGCCTCTTCCATTTCAATCTTTATTTTCTCGCGCAGCATCGATCCCGCCTCCTCGCGGATGCCGAAATGGCTGTCGGAGGGCACGGATGAAATCAAGTCGAGGGAGAATATCCTGCACAGAATCGGTTGTCGGGTAAGCCATGATTAGGGGGCTATTTCTAAACGTAACGTAAGTAGCATGGTAGGGATATAAGCTACAACGAGTACGATTTGAGTCCAAAGGATTAGTTGATAACGAAGCTTTTCCCTACCATCACTCTCATCTTTTATGACTTTCATGAAGTGTCGATAATCGGAGAGCTTAGCAAAAAGGAGGTTATCAGAGGAAGATGGATATCCTTTCAATTCCAGCACTCTGACCATGCGCAGGTAGAGCACAATTCCGATGACCCCGAATATCAGAAAGATCACTATCGGGATTACTGGAACTTCCATCAAATCATCGATTAAACAGCCTCTTCCAGTTCCGCCTTTATCCAGTCGTACCCCTTCTCCTCCAGCTCCAACGCCAGCTCCTTTGTCCCTGATTTCACGATGCGGCCGTTGTAGAGCACATGCACGAAGTCCGGCACAATGTAGTCGAGCAGCCGCTGGTAGTGCGTGATGACGATGAAGGCCTTGTCCTTGCCACGGAGCTTGTTCACCCCGTTGGCAACGATGCGTAGCGCGTCAATGTCGAGGCCAGAGTCGGTCTCATCTAGGATGGACAACTTGGGGTCGAGCATCGCCATCTGAAAGATCTCGTTGCGCTTCTTCTCTCCGCCAGAGAAACCCTCGTTCACCGCACGGCCCGCAAGGTCAGCGGTCAGTTCCACCATTTCCTTCTTCTCTTTCATGTAAGCGAGAAAGGATTTTGCGTCCAGCTCCGGCAGTCCACGATGCTTGCGCACTTCAGTGAGCGCGGCACGTAGGAAGTTGGTGTTGCTCACCCCGGGGATTTCGATGGGGTACTGAAACGCAAGGAAAACACCTTCCCTTGCGCGTTCTTCTGGTGCCATTTCGAGCAGATCCTTTCCGTCCAGGTCAACGGTTCCTTGAGTGACCTCGAAGTTCTCGTTGCCCGCCAGCACTGAGGCCAACGTGCTCTTGCCCGAGCCGTTTGGGCCCATGATGGCGTGTACTTCCCCGGGGTTCACGGTGAGATTGAATCCTTTCAGGATGTTCTTCTCCTCTACCCGTGCATGTAAATTCTTAATTATCAACATTGGTTTCTGTTTGAATTTCTGATGGTTTCACGCAAAGGGCGCAAAGGGTTTCGCAAATAGCGCAAAGCCTTTTACTATCGGGTTATTTTTTTCTGTG
Source organism: uncultured Chryseobacterium sp. (assembly GCA_964500205.1). GTDB lineage: Bacteria > Bacteroidota > Bacteroidia > UBA10329 > UBA10329 > UBA10329. Next base: position 120,911 of record CAZCNS010000013.1, read on the forward strand.
CGTTCTCTGCGCTTTTCCTTTGTGTTCTCTGAGTGAAAAAATTATCCCACGCTACCTTCGAGACTCACCGCCAACAGCTTCTGCGCTTCCACTGCGAATTCCATCGGTAGTTTGTTCAGCACCTCTTTGCAGTATCCGTTCACGATGAGTCCGATGGCCTGCTCTGTGTCGAGGCCGCGTTGGTTGCAGTAGAAGATCTGGTCTTCGCCCACCTTGCTGGTAGTGGCCTCGTGCTCCACTTTGGCTGTGCTGTTCTGCGTTTCGATGTAAGGAAAGGTGTGAGCTCCGCACTGGTCGCCCAGCAGCAGCGAATCGCATTGCGAGAAATTTCGGGCATTGGTTGCGTTTCGGCCTATCCGCACGAGTCCTCGGTACGAGTTATTGCTCTTTCCCGCAGAGATTCCTTTACTGATGATGGTGCTTTTGGTGTTTTTTCCCAAGTGGATCATCTTGGTGCCCGTGTCGGCCTGTTGGAAGTTGTTGGTTACCGCTACCGAATAGAACTCCCCGATGCTGTTGTCACCTTTCAAAATGCAGCTCGGATACTTCCAGGTGATGGCCGAACCTGTTTCGACCTGCGTCCAGCTGATCTTCGCGTAATCACCCGCGCAGATGCCACGTTTGGTGACGAAGTTGTAGATGCCGCCCTTACCGTTCTTATCGCCAGGGAACCAGTTCTGCACGGTTGAGTATTTGATCTCCGCGCCTTTCAGGGCCACCAGTTCCACCACTGCCGCGTGTAGCTGATTCTCATCGCGCTGAGGCGCGGTGCAGCCTTCGAGGTAGCTCACATAGCTATCTTCATCTGCAATGACCAACGTCCGCTCAAACTGCCCCGTGTTCATGGCGTTGATGCGGAAATAGGTGCTCAGTTCCATCGGGCAGCGCACACCCTTGGGGATGTAGCAGAAAGACCCATCGCTGAACACGGCCGAATTCAAGGCAGCGTAGTAGTTGTCCGTCATCGGCACCACCGAGCCGAGGTACTCGCGCACCAGATCAGGGTGTTCCTGAACCGCCTCGCTGAAGGAGCAGAAAATGACGCCCTTCTCACGCAGGGTCTCACGGAAGGTGGTCTTTACTGATACGCTATCGAAAACCGCATCCACAGCCACGTTCGACCCTGCCACGTTGAGCAATCTTTTCTGTTCTTCTAATGAAATGCCCAGCTTCTCGAACGTGGCGAGCATCTCCGGATCCACCTCATCGAGGCTGCTGATCTCTGGTTTCTTCTTCGGGGCTGAGTAGTAGATGATGTTCTGGAAATCGACCTTCGGATAGTGGATGTGGGCCCACTCAGGCTCTTCCATTGTGAGCCAGTGGCGGTAAGCCTTCAGCCGCCATTCGGTAAGCCATTCGGGTTCGTTCTTCTTGGCCGAGATGGCACGCACGATCTCCTCATTGAGACCCATCGGCAGTTCATCTGCCTCGATGTCAATGCTCCAACCGTATTCGTATTCCTTCTCTGTGAACTCCTTGAGGAGCTGATTTTCTTCTGCCATCTATCTGATGTTTAACTGACTCGGTGAAGGGGTCAATCTTTCTGATTAAACCGCGAAGCTTTCCCCACATCCGCAGGTTCTGCTTGCATTCGGGTTGATGAATACAAAGCCTTTTCCATTCAACCCACCGCTGTAATCCAACTCGGTGCCGATAAGGTAGAGGAAGCTCTTCTTGTCGACCACCACGCGGATGCCATTGTTCTCAAAGACTTTGTCATCCTCTTTGAGGTCGGTGTCGAAGGTCAGGTCGTAGCTTAGGCCCGAGCACCCACCGCCTTTCACTCCTACACGGATAAAAGCCTCTGCTGGTGTCTTACCGTCTTCCTCCATCAGGTTCACGGCCTTCTTTTTGGCGTTCTCTGTCACTGTTATCATGGCTCAGTGTCTCAACAGTTTTTATTTAGATTAGTTCTAAATAGCGGGCGCAAAAATACCACAATCAGGGTATATGGCAAGAATTTTAAGCCGACAGTGAATTCTTTCTTGAACTCGTTTTACTTTTGATTTTCATCAATTCATCTTCTAATCAAATTTTCGGTTCATGAAAAAATTCTACACGATTTGCATTTCCATGCTTGCCACTGTGCAACTTTCCGTTGCCCAGACCCCTCTAACCACCGCTGCCGATTTCACGGTGACCACCATGGATGGAGAGGAGATTCACCTGTTTGACCTGCTTGATGACGGCAAACATGTGGTCATTGATTTCTTCGCATACTGGTGTGGCACTTGTGCTAACCTTGCGCCTCAGTTCAAGACTGCTTATCAGAACTTCGGGTGCAACTCGGGTGATGTGTTCTTTCTGAAAATTGAAGGAGATGGCACAGATGCTCAGACTGCTAACTTCATGGAGAATGTTGGCTCTGAGGGAAGTTCTCCCGTTGTCAGTGGCCTCGGGGGTGGAGGGCAGGCCGTGGATATCGCTTACGGTATATCCGCTTATCCTACGTTTGTGATGATTGCTCCGGATCGGTCCATCGTAAGTCAGGACATCTGGCCGTTCTCTGCCAGCATTGTGGCCAATGAACTAAGTGCGGTCGGCATTCAGCCCAAGAGCTGTGAGAGCGTGAACACCAGCATTGAGGAAGCTCCTGAGACCATGGCACTTGATGTGTTCCCCAATCCTGCTCAGAGCGAACTGAACATACGATTCACCCTCAGTACGTCAGAGCGTGTGCGCTTCGAGGTTTATGATGTGATGGGAGTGCTGGTAAGTTCGGTGCCTTTTGCTTCCTTCTCCACCGGTACTGGCATCTCCAGAGTATCGCTCGATGGTTTTGCCAGTGGTACTTACTTTCTGCGGATGTTCAGTGATTCACAGACATTGGGAAGCACAAGGTTCGTGGTGGTCAGATAGTTTCTTGTTGACGGTGAGTGCGGTCAACACAAAGGGCCGTGGGGAATTTCTCCCCACGGCCCTTTCTACATATTGCATATTGCAAAAAAATGCAGGCTACTTCATCAGGAAAGTGAACCTGTCCACGTTCTTCAGTGCAATGCCCGTGCCTCTTGCCACAGCGCGCAATGGATCCTCGGCAATGTGCACGGGTAGTTTTGTTTTCATGCTGATGCGCTTGTCGAGGCCACGGAGCATAGAACCTCCACCAGCAAGGTAGAGCCCTGTGCGGTAAATGTCTGCCGAAAGCTCAGGCGGGGTCATCTCCAGTGCGTTGAGGATAGCTGTCTCAATCTTCGTGATGGACTTGTCAAGCGCATGGGCCACTTCCTGATAAGACACCGTGATCTCTTTGGGGATACCGGTCATGAGGTCACGTCCATGTACTGCAAGATCGGGCGGTGGGTTGTCCAGGTCGGTGATGGCGGCCCCAACCTCGATCTTGATGCGCTCGGCAGTGCGCTCACCGACAAGAATATTATGCTGTCTGCGCATGTAGTCCTCAATGTCGGCAGTGAAATCATCACCGGCCGTGCGGATGCTCCGGTCACAGACGATACCACCGAGCGCGATCACAGCGATTTCGCTGGTGCCGCCTCCAATGTCGATGATCATGTTGCCCATCGGCTCCTCCACGTCAATGCCGATGCCGATGGCAGCGGCCATGGGTTCTTGAATGAGGTATGGTTCACGCGCACCAGCGTGCTCTGCGGAGTCGCGAACTGCTCTTTTTTCCACCTCAGTGATACCCGAAGGGATGCAGATGACCATGCGGATGTGCGGAGGGAAGAAGTGCCGCTTACCGGGGTTAATCATCTTGATCATCCCTTTTATCATCTGCTCTGCGGCCTCAAAGTCAGCGATAACGCCATCTTTCAGCGGACGTATGGTCTCGATGTTCTTGTGGGTCTTGCCATGCATTTGCTGGGCCTTCTTGCCGATGGCCACGATCTTGCCTGTCTGAATGTCCTTGGCGACAATACTCGGTTCATCCACTACGACCTTGTCGTTGAAGATGATAAGGGTGTTTGCAGTACCCAGATCGATAGCGATGTCTTGGCGGAAGAAATTGAACAGACCCATGGGACGAAGGTAGCGAGTAGTTTGCTTGTCTGTTAATGTTTGAAATGCCTTACTCCGGTCATCACCATCGCGATTCCATTGTCGTTGCAATAGGTGATAGAGTCGTTGTCTTTAATTGACCCACCGGGCTGCACCACTGCCTTAATGCCTTCTTTTCCAGCGATTTCCACACAGTCCGGGAATGGGAAAAAAGCGTCCGAGGCCATTACCGCACCATTCAGGTCGAAGCCGAAACTCTTTGCTTTGGTGAGGGCGAATCTCAGTGCATCGACCCGTGAGGTCATACCGCAACCGCTTGCAAGCAGTTGTCCGCCCTTGGCCAGCACGATCGTGTTGCTTTTGGTGTGCTTCACCAGTTTGTTGGCGAATACAAGGTCAGCGGTCTCACTTTCGCTGGGTGTAAGCTCCGTCACGGGCTGCAGGTCGGCAGCGGTCTGCGTGCTGAGGTCGCGGTCCTGCTCCAGCACCCCATTGAGCAACGTTCGGAATTGGCGGTCAGGAAGGACGCACGGCTTCTGAACAAGGATGACGCGGTTCTTCTTCTGCTTCAGAATGTTGAGGGCATCGGCCGCGTATGAAGGGGCGATGATCACTTCAAAGAAGAGGTCGTTCATCAGCGCGGCTGTTGCCTCATCTAACTCTCGGTTCGCGATGAGCACACCTCCGAAGGCAGAGACCGGGTCGCCAGCGAGCGCATCTCGGTAGGCATCCGCCAAGGTTTCTCTACTGGCCAGTCCGCAGGCATTGTTGTGTTTGAGAATGGCGAAGGTCGGTTCATCGAACTCGGCAATGAGACTCACTGCCGCATCAATATCCAACAGGTTGTTATAGCTGAGTTCCTTGCCGTGCAACTGCTCGAAGAGCGCGTCCATATCACCGTGGAACCAGCCTCTCTGGTGCGGATTCTCCCCGTAGCGGAGCACCTTGGAGCCAGATTCGCGGTGCGAGAATCCACCATCACCGCTGAAGTAGCCATGAATGGCAGTATCATAATGAGATGAGACGGCAAATGCGGCTGTAGCGAATGCTTTCCTCTGCTCCATTGTGGTCTCCGCTGACGCAGAGAGAATCTCGGCCAGCGGGGCGTACTGGTCTTTGGAGGGCACGATCACCACATCTTTGAAATTCTTGGCCGCAGCGCGGACGAGCGATATGCCACCGATGTCGATCTTTTCAATGATGTCCTGCTCTGAGGCGCCCGATGCCACCGTTTGCTCGAAAGGATAGAGGTCAACAATGACAAGATCCAACTGTGGAATCTCGTACTCGTCAAGCTGCGCGATGTCGTCATTAAGTTTCCGTCTGCCGAGAATGCCACCGAAGACTTTAGGATGCAAGGTCTTCACACGTCCGCCCAGAATGCTCGGGTAGCCTGTAAGATCCTCCACCCGGAGCACTTTGGTGCCGATTTCTTCCAAATAGGTCTGTGTTCCGCCAGTGGAGTAAATGTTCACCCCGTGGCGAACAAGTTCCTTCACCAACGGTTCCAGACCTTCTTTGTGATAAACAGAGATGAGTGCATTCTTAATGAGTACCTTATCAGTCATGATTTTTGAAAAATGAGGACAGGAGCGGCATCAGCCGCCTCCTTCAGGTGTAATTCGGGTCAGTTCAGGGTGTTGCGGGCAGCGAAGCCGCGCTACGGCAAAAGTAGTCCGATGCCTCGAGCGCAAGCCTACCTTTGCAAGCTCTTCTTGCACCTTTTTACCTGAGTTTTTAACAGCATGGGCGTATTTCTCAAATTGCTTCAGGAGAGCGTTCGGATGGCCATGAATGCACTCGTGGTCAACAAGCTCCGTACCATGCTGTCCTTGCTGGGTATCACCATCGGTATCCTTGCCATCATCTCCGTTTTCACGATCGTGGATAGCATGGAGCGCAATATCCGTGAGAATGTGCAGTCGCTGGGAGACAATACCGTTTACGTCCAGAAATGGCCGTGGGCCACTGGTCGGGATTACGCTTGGTGGAAATACTGGCAGCGGCCACATCCGTCCCTTAGTGAGTTCAAGGAGTTACAGCGCAGAAGCAGTGCTGCCGATGCCGTTGTGTTTCAGGTGTCAGCCAATAAGACGGTGGAACACGCTGCCAATACCGTTGAGAATGTGAACATCGTGGCCGTGACGCACGATTTTGACCGCATCAAGTCGTTCAATATCGCGCTTGGCCGCTATTTCACCCTATTAGAGTCCAATTCAGGTAAGAATGTCTGCATCCTCGGCATGGCGGTTGCGCAGGGGCTTTTCGGCACGTCAGACCCTGTGGGTCGAACCGTCAAGGCTTTCGGTAGGAAGCTCGAGGTCATCGGTGTGTTCGATATCGAGGGAGAGAGCATCTTTGGAAACAGCCTCGACAATCAGTTGCTGATGCCTGTAAACTACGCCAAGCAGCTTATCAAACTCGATGGTAGCAGCTCTGGCCCCATGATCATGGTGCGAGGCAAACAAGGTGTGGCTACCGATCAGCTGATAGACGAGCTGCGGGGCATCATGCGCAGCCTTCGCAGGCTCAAGCCTTTGGCCGAGGACAATTTCGCGCTCAACGAGGTGAGTGTGTTGTCCAAGTCGCTGGACAGCCTTTTCGCCATCATCAACATAGCAGGTACCATCATAGGTGGGTTCTCGATTCTTGTAGGAGGGTTCGGCATTGCGAACATCATGTTCGTGAGCGTGAAGGAGCGCACTAACCTCATCGGCATCGAGAAGTCGCTCGGTGCCAAGAACTGGTTCATTCTGATGGAGTTCCTCAGCGAGGCTGTGTTCCTCAGCCTGCTGGGCGGGTTGGCGGGCCTGCTGATCGTCTATCTGCTCACGCTGTTGGCTTCGAGCGTCTTCGATGTGAATCTTTATCTCACTGGGGCCAACATCTTGAAAGGAATCACCATCTCAGTGGGTATCGGCTTGGTGGCAGGCATCATTCCAGCCTACCTCGCCTCGAAGCTTAGTCCAGTGGAGGCGATAAGGGCGAGTTGAGGGGTGAGCTTCCTTTTTCTGCCTCAGGTCTTGATGTACCTGAACGTGTGCAGTCCGTTGCCCACCGCAACTCTCACGAAGTAGACACCATTCGCAAATCCAGTGATGTCAACCTCTTGATCGAGCTGGTTGGTGCTACCTGCAAACAGTGGATGCATCAACTCTCTGCCCAGCATGTCCGTGACCACAAGATGCACGTTGACATGTTGTGCAAAAAGTCCCTTTACCGTGAATATCCCTGCACCAGGATTGGGAAACAGCTCCAAAGAAGTAATGACCCCTGGTTCAATAACACTTACGTTTCCACCTGAGTACGTGAACTCATTGGTGAAGCTGTTGGTGATACACCCATTCTCATCCCTGAAACGAACCACGTAGTTGCCGCTTTCGGTAGCAAGGTAGTACGGCTGCGTAGCACCAGGAATGGGATTGCCGTTGAAGAACCATTGATGGTTGGTGCCATTGGTGGGAACAGCGAAAAGGGAATCGACCACGTTGTCGATAAAGCTTGTGGCAGGCTGCGTCACGCTGACCTCAACCTCTGCGCTCGTGCCTGAACAGAGAAACTGATTGGTTACTGTCACGGTGTAAATTCCCGAAGCGGTCGCAGTGGTGGATACGCCTGTGCCCCCGTTGCTCCAGCTGTAGCTGCCGAAGCCTGTGGCCGTGGACAGCTGCACTGAACCGCCCTGACAGAACGTGAGCGGGCCATTGGCCGTGATGACCGGGGCGGGGGAGGGGTTCACCTGAACACTTGCAGCAGCTGAGGTGGCTGAACAGCCGTTGGCCGAAACAGCAGTAACAGTGAAGGTCCCTGATGAGGAAACCGTTATAGAAGAGCCCACGGCACCGTTACTCCATGTGTAGCTGTCAAAACCAGAAGTTGCGTTCAATGTGATGCTCGTGCCCTGACACACTTGGAACGGAGCAGGTTGGTCGGAGGTGATGGAAACCTGAGGCAACGCCACTACCTGAATGCTCTGCGAGGCAGTGGAGATGCAACCAGAGGGAGTAGTGTAGGAATAATTGATCAAGTGGGTTCCTACTCCAGCGTTGGAGGGAACGAATTGCGCCCCAGACACTCCCGGTCCCGTGAACTGACCACCCGAGGGAGAGGCATTGAGCGCGATGGAAGTCGTGCTCAAACAGACAGTCTCTGGAAGGGCGGCCATCACAGCCTGCGCGCCTACGTTGATGAGTGTAAAGGCGGTGGAAAAGTCGTTGTGACCAGCGGTGGTAACGGTAGTGTAGGGAGCTGCTGCTCCGGAAGTTGCCGCACCCATCCCGGTCCATTGCGCGCCCTGCCAAGTGGCACCTTGCTCCCAGCTGCCGTCCTGAAACGGATTGAAGTACTGGGTCACGTTTGCAGGGCCAATGCCTGTTTCGCGGTCAATCAAGTGGAAGTACAGATCATTGATGTCGCAGATGCCCGGAGCTGTGAGTCCAGTGTTGAAGCCCTCAGATGTGGGGTTCACATTGGCCATCCTTACAGCGAAAGTGTGGCTTCCCGAACCTGCGGGGCTAAGTGCTACCGGACGTATGCGGGGTGTGCCAGCACTACTACCGACCGGGAAGACGTAATTACTGCCGCTGCTCATGTCCCATGCAAGCCTTCCGTTGCCTGTGCTGCTCACAAAACCTGTTGACGCTGTAATTGCGTTCGGGGCGGGGTTCTGCACGTGTAGGATGTTACCCTGCGTGGCAAGCTCAAGATTGTTGAGTTCCAGTACACCGGAAACAGCCGCGTCCAATGTCATGGACTTGATGCCAGTGCCCTGAGCACGAAGGTTATGAAACTCAGACACTGCTGTGCCTGTGATGCTCTGGTTGCCTCCGTTGAGGATGACGAGGCTCTGATCGGCACTGAAGTTCTGATTGTTGATCCAGTTGCCCTGCACACGGAATGTACCGCTATTGCCACCTCCGCCAGAGAGTTGGGCATTGTTCACAAGGTTACCTTCAACAGTGAGGTCACCTGCATTATCCAAAGTGCCGTTGCCATTGACCAGGTTGCCAGTCCTGACCGTAGCTACGCAGCCAGGGTTCATCGTAACGATGGCCCCATTGTTCTGAACAACGAATTGGGCAAGGGCATCCAAAGTGTATGCTGTTGAGAAGACAGATCCAACCAACGCATATACAAGAGCCTTTTTCATTATTGACTTTTATTTTGAAGGAACTTACCGTGCTTTGGTTTTATCGGCCTATCACCTTAACCTTGATTTGACCGTTACCACCGTCAAAATCCTCGAGTGCAACAGCATAGTTTTCCGCGAATCGCGCATCATCTTTGGCTTTAGCGAGCATTCCGCCTCTGTGAGCAACCAGCAGATCACCAGTTTTGATGGCTCCATTCTCTGCGGAAACGAAGGCATTGAAAATGCTCTTGCTTCCCTTTGGATCAGCTGGCTTGTTCACTGTGATGTAAGGAACGTTGGTCACCACTCCGAGAACGGTCTCGTCCAGTGCACCGCTGCAAAGGGTCCACTTTCCGGTATTGTCCTCACAGGCAAGTGAGCCAAGCTGCGCATTTGGAATACTTCGCTCCGCAAGGCGCTTTTCGATTTGCCCTGAACGCGAAATCTGCCCGAAACAATTCAGGGAGGTTATCAATGACAACGACAATAAAGCAGAGAAAAAAATGAGGGTCTTCATTTTGAGGTATTTAATTCGAAAGACAGGTGAGGAATTCTTACTCGTTTATTTCAATGACAGCCATTTCGCCATCAAGTATGGCGTTGAATGTTGGTGAGTCACTTACGTACATCTGAAGCGTGTAAGTGTGAGAACCAGCCGCCACGCCAACATCCAAACCTGAAAGCGCGAAATTCCAAGCATACTGTCCTCCGACCATAACAAAGGCATCATGGAAGCTTTCGGTTACGTTCACTGTTCCATCTCGTAAAATTCGGTAACCGACAAAGTCGGCAGCGAGATCACTCCAGCCAGATGCAGATACATAGACATTGTTGCCATTGGAGGTCACTGTTACTGTGGCAGCAGTTTGCCAAGTGGCACTTGCTGACGGAACAAAGAAGATTCCACTGCTTCGTCCTGTCACCTGTTGAATAGGACCTGCCGGCCCTTGCGGTCCAGCCACACCCTGAATGCCTTGCGCACCCTGTGGTCCTGCCGGTCCTGCGGGACCGATTGCTCCTGCTGGTCCAACTGCACCCTGTGGTCCTGCCGGTCCTGCGGGACCGATTGCTCCTGCTGGTCCGACTGCACCCTGTGGTCCTGCCGG
>CAZCNS010000014.1:0-122750 GCA_964500205.1 uncultured Chryseobacterium sp.
AGAGCACCTCACTACGGATGAGGAGGTTTGGGGTTCGAATCCCTACAGGGTCACACCTACATTTTCAATCCGCTGTAAGTCAGGTACTTACAGCGGATTTTTTACTTTGGGTAAAACTTGGGTAAAACATTTGGCAGTTTATTGATTGGGCAAGTGATAATGAAAGCTGAGTAAACACCCAACTTCAATACCCTCACCACTGAGCAGATTCGGTATGACTGCCCAGAATAAGAACAAGATGCACTCTGCCAGCACGAGACTGCAGTAAAATGAACGGACCGCGTCATGATCTGCAACACTGCAAACAGACCGCTGTTCTTGCAAGAGTGCTGCCAAAGCGCAAACAGGCATCGCCCACTCACAAAAAGTCAAAAATCCGCTCGCTGCGTGTTTCACGTAGTATATTTGCGTGACTCAAGTAATGAACAACCCATTCCGCACTATACAGACCAAAGCAGCAGAGGTCTCCCTGAGGGAGCATGGTTTGATTCATGTCCGCACATTCGCCAACACAGAACTTGGCGTGGACGATGCACGTGAATACCTCGAAGCTGTGATGTACCTCAGCGAAGAACTTCCATATGCTGTGGTGCTTGACTTGACGGGAGTCACGTATGCATCCAAGGAGGCTCGTGAATGGCTCAGTGAGGCAACAAGTAAGCGTGGGCTTACTGTGTGTACGGCCATTATTGCACAATCGTATCCTTCGAAGATAATTGCCAATTTGATGCTCACCGTGAGTCGACCGAGTTTCCCGGTGCAAGCATTCGATGATGAGGCCGAAGCACTGAAGTGGTGCAGGAAATACTTCCGTGAGTACATGGCAGAGGCAGAGTTGATGGTCTGAACCTCAGCGTCCAAGAATGGCTCTTATGTCGGGTCGGAAGTATCCTTCACCCTTTAAAACCTTACCATCCTCACGATAGATCGGCTTGCCGTCTGCGCCCAGCTTGCTCATGTTGCTGCGGTGTATCTCATCGAAGACATCGGCCATCTGCTCTTGAAGTCCATGTTTGCAGATGGTGCCGAACAGGATGTACATCATATCTCCAAGGGCATCTGCAATCTCCACCAAGTTACCATTGCGACATGCTTCGAGGTATTCCTCATTCTCTTCGCGCATCAGCTTGTAGCGCAGCATGAAGTCATCCTCTCCGAGGTCTGCAGTAGGTCTGTCCCCATTGCCGATCCCGAACACCTCATGGAAGTGCTGCACTGCGGATATCTTGGAGTGAAGGGTGTGGTCGTCTGCCATCAAGCGTTTTTTCAGTGATAAAGGAAAATCGTCCGGTTATTGGAGAAAGCTTCGGTAGAACTGCGCTCTATTAGCCTGCCAAGCGCGTCATAGCTCCATTCGGTATTCTCGAAGACCACCCCATCCGCAGTGGAGAACTGCCTCGAGCTCAATTTGCCATCCGCCCTGACGCGCTCGACAGCATGACCTATGAAGACGTTGTTTCCCGTAAAATGCTCGATACGCAGTGTGCCATCGAAGAAATAGATGTGATTGCGGTATTCGGTGATGCTATCGTTGGCATCCAGGAAGGAGATGCGGTAGAGCCTGTCCTCGTCCTCAAAGTAGCGGTATTCGATACTGCCCGTCACCAGATCACCAATGGCATAGGTCTGGCGCACAGGTCTGCCCATGCCATCATAGTCCAGGCACACTGTGCTGTCCACCGTACCATAGACGATGCATTCGAGACTGTCGTTGGACAGATAGTTGTAGCTGCGCACCACACGACTTCCATCTGGAAACCGTTCAACGACCGAACGCAACTGTCCCAGCCAAAAACTTCGGGTCTCTGTTTTTCTTAAAGAATGAATCGGGTCAAAATGGCTGAGGTCGATGGCCGTGTCGCCCCGGTAGGTGTATTGGATGTAGCCGACCGAGGTGCCGTTCTCAAAGCGGTACTCTCGGCAAAGTTCTCCTTCAGGACCGGTCAACGCCTCACATTCCACAGGCTGATCGGTCAGGCATCCGGCCAGCACCGTGAGCAGAGCAATTCCAACAGGGATATTTCGCCACCGTGCAATCATTAATGCGTCTCGGCCAGCAGTTGCGAGGCGTGGCTGATGGCCGCCTCCGATGGATTGTCATTGCTCAGCATCTTGGCGATCTCCGTGACGCGTTCGTTGCCGCTGAGAGAGCGGACACCCGTCACCGTACGGTCGCCATTGCCTTCCTTGAAAACAAAAAGATGCTGCTTTCCCTTGGCTGCGATCTGTGGCAGGTGGGTGATGCAGATGACCTGCATGTGACCGCCCAGACCACGGATCCTGTCGCCCATGCGATCGGCCACCTCGCCCGACACGCCTGTGTCTATCTCATCGAATATGACGGTGGGCAGCTCCGCGTTTCGGGCCATCTCGGCCTTAACGGTGAGCATTAGCCGCGAGAGTTCGCCCCCGCTGGCCACCTTGGCGATGTCCTGCATGGGCTGGCCTTTGTTGGCGGAGAACAGAATGCGGATATCGTCTTGGCCGAGAGCACTCGGAATATCCCGTTCCACAAGATCGATCTGGAGGCGGGCATCGGGCATGCCGAGCACGTGCAGTTCAGAGCCAAGCTGTGGGCCGAGCCGCTGAGCACTGGCCGCGCGGACCTTGGTCAGTGCATCGGCCGAGAGCTGCATCTTTATCTTTTCCAAGGAAAGTCTTTCGCGGAGCGCATTCAACTCCTCCTCCGACCGCTCGATGTTTCCGAGCCGCGAGGAGAGTTCGCTGCGAAGGGAGATGAGTTCCTCTGCGGTTTGCCTGCGATGCTTAAGGAGCAGACGGTTGACGGCATCCACACGCTCACGCACACGCTCCAGCTCCGAGGGGTCGTCATCCACATCGGTGAGCCTACGGCCCATCTCAGCGGCCAGGTCGTCCAGCTCGATCAGCGCGGAGCCGAGCCGAGATGCCCACTCCGCAGCGGGGGAGTACTTCCGCGACAGTCTGCTCACAGAGGCCGTTATCTCGCGCAGGGCATCGGTCACGGAGCGGTCGGCCTCGGACAGGCCTGCGTTCACTTCCGACAGCGTGGCCTTGATCTCGCCCGCGTTCTCCAGCATGGAAAGCCGTTCCTCCATCTCCTGCATCTCGCCTTCGACAAGGTTCAGTTCCTGTAATTCATTAAGCTGAAAACGGAGGTAGTCCTCCTCAGACCGGGCCTCGGCAGCCACCTGTTCCAGTTTTCCCAATTGCTGGCGGGTGGCCTCGTAGCTGGCGAATGCAGCTTCAAAAGCCTTGAACGCAACGCCACGGTCGGCACAGGCATCGAGAAAACGGGCGCGAAAAGCAGACTCTTTGAGGGTATGCACCTCATGCTGCGAATGCACATCGACCAACCGCTCGGCCAGTGCGCGGAGCTGCTGGAGGTTTACGGGCGTATCGTTGATGAATGCGCGGGAACGGCCATCGGGAGTGATCTCACGTCTCAGGATGGTGACCGGCTGACGGTCGATGTCATTCACTGAGAAAAAATCATCGAGGTCAAAACCATCGGTGCGGAACTCGGCCTCGACCACACACTTGCCATCGGCATCGTGCAACACAGCGGTATCGGCCCGCTTACCCAGCACGAGCGAGAGCGCACCAAGCACAATAGACTTGCCCGCGCCCGTCTCGCCCGTGATGATGGTGAGGCCACTGCCCCACTCCACCTCAAGCTCGCGGATGATGGCGTAGTTGCGGATATGCAGTCGGTGGAGCATGACTACCCCTTGGTGATCTTCTGATACTTATTAGAGTTGGAGGGATCCATCTCCATGAGCAGCTGCGCTGCGCGGCTCTTCTCATCGGGCATGCCCTCAGAGAAAATATTCGTCAGCTCATCAGACTTGGATGTGAAAAATATCTGAAGCAGATATGAGTTCGGCTGATCCTGACGTATGCGTTTGAGGTCTGGCAGTATTTCGAAGACTGCCCTACGTCCCCCTTCAATATCGGTGCTCATGAGATCGAGTCCGTGACGATGGTAGCGGTACAGTGCCTTTCGGAAGTCCTCAAAACGGGCATTGAGCAGGTTCTCCACTATCCAGTAGCGGTTCTTGGTACCATCAAAAGCCTTCCAGCCGCGCTCTGGTTCATTCTGTGCGTTGTTCACGATCTGAAGGCATTTCTGAAAATACGGTTCACCGCCTCTCTCTGAGAAGGTATCGTAGTCCCAGCCGATGATCAGGTAGGCATAGTAGGCGAGCACCGAGGTGAGATTGCCAATGTGCTGGTTCTCCTGAAACTGCAACTGCTGATTCTCTACATAGATGATGGTGAAATCCTGATCGTTGATATTGAACAGCGTGGTGTTGTAAGAGGTGTTGAAGGTGGGGCGGCTGGCCTGGATCTGCAGTGTTCCCCGATAGCGGTCTCCCCCGATGCGTTCGCTGATATTGATGAGAATACTGCACTCGATACGTTCTTCAAGTTTGTAAGTGTCGTTGGTCCAACGGTACGAGTTGAGGAATTCGCGGATGTCATTCTGCATGGACTCCAGTATCCGCTTCTCCACGTTCTGAAGCTGCGGGCTAATGACCGAGACGGTGCAGTTCAGCTCCTGCGCTTTCGCCATGAAAACGAGGGCTACCATGAGGAGGGTCAAGATGAGTCTCATAAGAAATTTTCGAGATGAAGGATGATGTCGCAGGCTACCTCTTCCTTAGACTTCAGCCCAAAGTTAGTGACATTGCCACGGCTGTCGATGATGGTCACACGGTTGGTGTCATGACTGAATCCCGCGCCTTCATCTGCAAGGGTGTTCATCACCAGCATGTCACAGTTCTTACGCGACATCTTCTCTTGGGCATTGGTGAGTGCATTCTCGGTCTCCAACGCAAAACCGACCAGAATCTGTTCATGCTTGAGGGAGCCGAGGGTGGCGAGGATGTCGGGCGTGGGTTCCATCTCGATGCTCATGCCTGCGTCCTTCTTCTTGATCTTCTGCCCTGCAACGTGCTTGGGGCGGTAGTCCGCCACGGCAGCGGAGAGGATGGCGATGTCCGCATCTGCAAAAAGTGGCACCGTGGCATCGTGCATCTGCTGCGCACTGACCACGTCAATCCTTTTCACAGCGGGGTCTGATGCAATGGCAGACGGCCCGCAGACGAGCGTGACGATAGCTCCCTGCCTTGCGGCCTCCTCGGCTATGCGAATGCCCATTTTCCCCGAGGAATGATTGCCAATGAAACGCACGGGGTCGATGGCCTCGTACGTGGGGCCGGCCGTTATCAGCACTCGTTTTCCGTCAAGCTTTCCCAAGGATGTTCTGAATGGCGGTGAGGATCTCTTCCGGCTCGGACATGCGCCCTTCGCCCATCAGTCCACTGGCGAGTTCTCCCGTTCCGGGTCCGACAACATGGTTACCATATCCACGCACGATCTCCATGTTGCGCACAACTGTAGGGTGCTTCCACATGTCGAGGTCCATGGCGGGGGCCAGCAGCACCGGGCAACGGGCCGAGAGGTAGGTGGCAAGCAGCAGGTTGTCGCAGAGGCCGTTGGCCATCTTGGCCAGGGTGTTGGCCGTGAGTGGCGCCACCACCATCAGGTCAGCGTTGTTTCCCATATGCACATGATCATGCCAGAGGCCCGTTGTCGGGTCGGTCATGGCCGACAGCACCGGTTTTGCTGATACGGTGGCAAGCGTAACCGGGGTCACGAAATCGAAGGCGGCCTGTGTGGCGATGACCTGCACATCAGCACCTTCCTTCACCAATAGGCGTATGAGCATTGGTACCTTGAAGGCCGCTATGCCGCCAGTCACCCCAACAAGTATGCGTTTGCCTTTCATTCGCCAAAAAACAGGAAAACCCGACAGCGATGCCGGGTCTTCAGATTCGATTCAAAAAAGAGATCACGCCTCAGCGGACTCCTCTTTGGACGGGTTGCGGTGATAAACCTTGCCCTGAAGCATCTCCTCCACCGCGTAGCTCACGGGCTTTGGCAGGCGCTCGTACTGCTTGCTCATCTCGATCTGCTCGCGGTTCTCATATATCTCCTCCAGGCTGTCGGCAGGCTGCTCGAACTCCTCCATCCGGTTGTTGATCTCCTCCTTGATCTCTGTGCCGATCTGGTTGGCACGCTTCGCAAGGATGGCGATGGTCTCGAAGATGTTGTCGGTCTCGCCCTCAAGCTTGGTGAGGTCGCGGGTTACGGTGTTGCGCTGGGCTTTCAAACCTCTGTATTCCATGTTTTCAGATTGATGTCAGTTTCTGCAATTGTTCTTTGGCCTCGTCCCTTACTCGGGAGACTTCCCGCCAGTAGATCGATTCCGGGTATTTCTCAAGATAATCCTCGCTTTCACGGATAGTGTCCTTGAAACGCTCCTCCTTTTTGCTTTCAATGCTATTGACCGCAAGTTCGAGGCTTGCCTTCACGAGCATGTTTCCTAGTTCATCACGGTGGCGCGAATCAGGGAAATCCCTTATCGTGTTGCGGAGTGCAAAGATAGCAGCTTTATAGTCACCCAGACGGTAGTACAGTTTGGCGTGGCGATAGCTCTTGGCCTCCAGCTTGGCGCGCAGGCGGTCCATCAGGTCGTTGCACTCTGCCACGCGGTCGCTGTTGGGATAGCGGTTGATGAAAAGCTGTATCTCACTGATGGCCTTCAGCGTACTCGACTGGTCGAGGGTCTCCTCGGGTGAGTCGAGGAAGTAGCACTTGGCGACCATGAACTGAGCTTCCTCAGCCTTGGTGCTTCGCGGGAAGGTTTTGATGAAATTACTGAAGTGGTAGCCAGCCAGCATGAAGTCGCCCAACTTGTAGTTGGTGTAGGCATAAAGGAAATAGACCTCCTCAGCCTTCGAGGTGCCACGGAATACGGTAATGAGCTCCTCCAAAAGTGGGTAAGCCTTCTGATGCTTGTTGTTCTCATAATAGAGCTTGGCCATCTCGTACTTCTTCTCGAAGTCGTTGCTCTTAAGTATCCGCTGATACTTGCTGCAACCAGTCTGCATAAGGCCGAGGCCAATAAGCAGCGCGAGGATGGTCTTTTTGAACATGGCCGGCAAAAGTAATTAGAATTGAGCTGTGCAGTCGAGCCTCCCGAATACTGGGACCTTGATCACACCCGCCCAAGTTCCCGGAAGCCCTTGAGCACCACTGCAAGGTCGTTGAGCACACTGTAGTCCTTGGCGTATCGCAGGTTGATCCGCACCAGCCCCTCAGCATCGAGCTCCCCGCCATCGAGGCCGTCCAGCGGACTGAGCACACCGGCAGCAAGCTTAGGCAGGTGAAAATCGCGGTCGGCACCGCCATCGCGGGCATAGCCCACCCATGTGCGCCTGCCGATGAAAGTGAGCATGATGTTCCTGAACAGACCCATCGGCCTGCGCATGGTCCAGATGACCAAGGGCAGAAGCACCATCAATAGCAGAGAGAGCGTCACATCGAAAAGCCTCCGCAGCCGTATGTTCGATGCCTTGGACACCGGGTTGATCCCAAAGGTGTAAAGGTCACCTGCGGTGTTGATGCTGTTGCTGCCGATTAGGAACATGCCCTCTTGGGGCGCTATCTTGAAATCGACCTGCTGGTGAGCTGTCTGGGTCATGATGTCGATGATCTGCCGCGCGGGCATGTCGGCCGCACAGAAAATGACCTCTGTTGCAGCGTGAATGCGGATGACCTCATCGAGCTGCACCACCGTGCCCAGTGCACCATCGAACCCCACATCGGTGGAAGACACATGGCCGATGAACTCCGGCCCTCGGAAAGTCTCTCGAAGCAACAACTCCACGCGCTCCGCCTCCCGCTGCTGCCCAACGATGACAAATCTGCGGTTACGACTGCCGTTAAGTTCTAAACTGCCTATGCCAGACCAGTGGAG
The DNA here is from genome assembly GCA_964500205.1 of uncultured Chryseobacterium sp. GTDB lineage: Bacteria > Bacteroidota > Bacteroidia > UBA10329 > UBA10329 > UBA10329. The sequence goes on from CAZCNS010000014.1 coordinate 7,808, forward strand.
CAGGAACCTGAGCGCAGGCACGATGATAAGGGTCCAAAGCGACCCCAGCAGCAGCACCGCTCGACTGAAACGCACCTCCTCCGCCAACAGCCCGTAGGCCATCAGGATGACCGCAGAACCCGCCACCAGCCCATAAACGATGCGCAATACGCGGACAGGACGGTCGTAGCCGCCTGAGAACCAGACGCCCGCCAGCCAGATCAGCACGTAAGCCGGCAGCACCAGCAGATAGAACTCATCGGGATAATGCAATCCTTCATCGGCCCGGACACTACGCTCCCAGTAGCCCGCTATCATGGCAAGTCCGGCATAGACCAAGGCCCCATCGGCAAAAGGCAGGGCCACCGCCTTCACGAAGCGGTTCAGCAGGGCCACTGTGGCACGGAACACGATGGCAAGGTTGATGAGCATCGAGAACAGCCGCGCCCGCTCGGCAGAGAAGTGCTTGCGGGCGAAAATGGCCATCGCGTTGTAGAACACATACACATAATTCAGACTGCCCTTCTTGGTGCTTTCTCCCTTGTAATGAATGATGCGCGCATCGGGATAGTAGTAGTTTTTCCAACCTCCAAGAATGATGCGGTACGAAAGATCCACATCCTCCCCGTACATGAAAAACTCCTCGTCCAACAGTCCCACCTTGTCCAGCACCTCCTTACGCATCAGCATGAACGCACCCGAGAGCACCTCCACCTCATGCGTGGCATGCTCATCGAGGTAGGTGAGATGGTAGCGGCCAAACCGCTTGGAGCGGGGAAAGAGCCACGAAAGCCCGAAGATCTTGTAGAACGCCACCTCGGGTGTGGGCAGTCCGCGCTTGCTCTCAGGAAGAAAATTGCCTTTGCCATCGACCATACGGATGCCGAGACCACCGCAATCCTGATGACTGTCCATGAAAGCGATGCACTTGGTGAAGGTATCGGCCTCTACCAGTGTGTCGGGGTTGAGCAGCAGCACAAGCTCCCCGTTGGCGATGCGCATGGCCTGGTTGTTGGCCCGCGAGAAGCCCACATTCTCCTTGTTGTCAATGAGGATGACAGACGGAAAACGACTCTGCACCATCTCCACCGAGCCGTCCACCGAGTCGTTGTCCACCACGAAGACCTCGGCCTCAATGCCCTCGCATGCCACCATCACCGACTGGAGACAGGACTCCAGGAAGTGCTGCACGTTGTAGTTGACAATGACGACAGAGAGCTTCAAGACCTTCGGGGGACAGCGGGGCGCGAAGTTGCGGAAAACGGATCAGTTGTGCCCCACTCGGTGAACCTGAGAGAATCGGAAGGCGTGTTGTGAGTTCAGAGAGGACCGTGAAAATGACACTCTCATTTCTGTGGGTCACTAAAAACTTCCAGAGAAAGAGTTTGAAACACCTGAACAGTTGTTTCAGGATCAAAAGCCCGTCTTGCGCGCATCGACCAGATTCACCTCACGGAATGGTGAAGTTAATGGACAGCGATCCACTGGCAGTTCCCTCGGCAGCGAGATTCAGTGCCGTATTAGCCGCGCTCACCCGGTCGCCACTGCTCAATCCACCACTGCCATCGGCATCATATATGGCATAGGCGTAGTAGCTTCCGGGGTGCATGTAGTTGAAGGTGAACGATCCATCGTCAGCATCGAGCAGCACGTAGCGGGAGCGGTAGCGCATGGCCGCGGTGTCGAAGTTGAAACCCGATATGAGCGGCTGCGTGGTGATGACGATGAACACCTTTCGCGCAGGGTCGGGAGTGAATCCACCTGCGAAGGAATAAGTGACAGCCGCCTGCCCGAGGTAAGGCTGCTGCTGCTCAGTGTAGGGGTCGCCATCGGAGAAAGTGTAGAAGATGGCCTCGGTACGATTCTGCAGCCCCTCCGTGAGGTCGATGGTCAGCTCCTTCTGCGGGAAATCGTGTGTGGCAATTGCGGCCTCGGACGCATTCATGTCCTGCAGCCGCGCCCTCCACTCCATGTGCGGAGACGAGGTGGCCTGCATGTTGTAGCGGTTGGTGGCTGACCGCACGATGAGGCTGTCCTGCCTACGAATCACCTCGGTGAAGGCCCTTTCCGCGCCCCGCACCACCTCCGAGAACCGGTAGTAGGACTGCGTAGCGGTCTCGCTCACACTGTCGGCCAGGAAATAGGACACACGGGTCTGCCCACCGAACATGCCCCCATTGCGGAACGCCACACGGTAGCTGCCCTTGTAGCGCGTCACGAAGAAACTCATGTGGATGTCATTATGCCTGTCCAACTCATTCTTGGCAGAGACCTGCGAGGCGGCTATGGGCCTGAAATCCACTATCCACTCATTGTAGCCGCCCAGCGGTGTGGTGGATGTGACCGGGCCGTTCCAGATGCCGACCACCTTTTCCAGAACCCCGAAACCGAAGGTGCTGTCGGGTGTGGTATAAAGAGGAGTGCCGCTGCCACCATCGACAGGCGGGTTGTCCGAATCGGTATCACAACCATAAATAACCAGAAGGCTCAAGATCGGCAGGCAGAGCGCAAAATGACGGTAGGACATGGGAAGGAGGGGCGAGTTGACAGGCCGTAAAATTAACATGACTGCTAAGGGTCGGAGTCTATCTTCACCCTTCCAAAAATGGACTTCACCAGCACCGGCCCCTTCGCTGTCCTTCATCACCTCATCTACTCGGTGCGGTACCGTGGGCTGCGCCAGACCTGCCTGCTCGGTTTCCAAGAATGGAAGAAAGAAAGGGAACTCGGCATAAACACCTTCGGGATGGCAAACTCCTGCAGCAGTGCTGGAGTGGGCGCGCATATCTACCAGCCCAGCAGCTCGGTGCTGTTCGCCAAGGCCATACAGCAGCTCGACATCCCTGTACACGGATCGCATCTGCTCGATGTGGGCTGCGGTAAAGGACGCGTAATGGTGCTGGCCGCTGAGGCCGGTTTCACGCGTGTGACCGGCATCGACCTCGACCCGACACTCTGTGCTGACGCCAGCAGCAACATAGAACGGGTGAAGCACCGCTATCGCACCACAGCCTTCCAGGTGCTACAGGCAGATGCCATCGCATTCGGAGTGCCGGATGATGTGGACGTGGCTTACCTCTTCAACCCCTTCGGCAGGGAACTGCTATCGCAATGGATGCATCACGTGACCAAGACCCGCATACGCCCGCTCCGAATCGTTTACATGCACCCCGTGCACAAGGACGTGATGGCCGCAGCGGGACTCCGATCGGTGCACGATGACCCTCGTGGGGAGTTCAGCCTTTTCGCATTCCAAAAATGACCTTTTTGACCCGTTTTGGCATGGCCTTTGGGAAAACGCGGCCTCAGCAAGTTACCAAAGCACACACCATGAGACACATCACCACCGCCCTTCTCACCCTGCTGCTGCCCTTGGCCACGATGGCCCAGGTGGGCAATGAACTCACCGTATTCTCCTCAGATGGCATCCGCTTCAACCTGGTGGTCAATGGCTGGCAAGTGAACGAGGAGCCGCAAAGCACTGTGCTAGCCACCGACATCATGGCCGAGTTCGTGCATGTGGTGCTCAACTTCGAGGACAAGTCGATACCACAACTGCGCAGGAACGTGTTGCAACTGCGCAGTGCAGACAACGGCATGGGCATACCCGAGTCGGTGGTCTATGAGCTGGTGGAACGCAAAGGAAAGCTGGTTTTGCGTTGGCGTTCCAGCAATCCGCTGCCGCCCCCTCCCCCACCTCAGACCATTATTGTCCGCGAGGAGGTGCCGGTGCATGTACCTGTTCCGGTACACGTGCCTGTTCACATGCCGCCTCCCACCCCAGGCATCGAGATCAACGCCCCAGGGGTCAATGTGCGCGTCACGGCCCCGCCTCCTTTCTGAGCGATCGCATACATTTGAGAGATGATACTTATCGTCTCCCTCCTGCTCGTTGCCCTGCCATTGGCGTTGCAGGGACAGCATTGCTTGGACGACCGCTACGCCCAGACCGCACTTTTTGACAGCACCCAGATCGCCATGATACCCGGTGAGCACTACGCCACCTCGGTACGATGGCCCGGCACAGAGGTCGATTCACTGCGCCTTGACATCTACATGCCCGATGCCAACATCGACCCCGTGGAAAAGCGGCCGCTCATCGTCATGATGCACGGTGGGGCGCTGCTCACAGGCCAACGGCAGGACATGGCATACTACTGCATGGAGATGGCCCGAAGGGGATTTGTGGCTGCCACAGTGACCTACCGACTGGGTTGGGATTGCCCGGCCAACGACCTGCTCGGGATATGCGGCATGTGCCAAAGCATGACACACAAGTGGCGTGTGGCCATGTACCGTGGTGCACAGGACGCACGTGCTGCCATCCGCCACCTCGCCTCGCGTGCCGAAGAATTGGGCATCGACACCTCTTTCGTTTTTCTGCAAGGAGAGAGTGCAGGCGCACTCAATGCGCTGCATGCCTCCTTCCTCTCACAGGATATCGCAGACCAGTGGTGCCCCACTTGCCGAGACGAGGTCGGGCTGCTCGACACAGCAGGCAACAGCCACACGTCCATGCCTTCCATTGCGGCAGTGGTGAACCATTGCGGAGCATTGGGCATCAGCGACACCATACTCGACCAATGGAACGTGCCGGTGGTGAGTTTCCACGATAATCAGGACATTGTGGTGCCATATGGCTACGGCCAGTTCGTCAATTGCCTCACGGGGGCATTCGGATCTCAGCGCATCCACAACCGGCTGGCGGGCAATGGCACCTGCTCGCAGCTCAACACGGTGGTGAACGGCCTACTACAAGCACCTCACTGCTCCTACCCGCGCAACGCCCTCATACCCAAGGCGGCATGCTTCCTGAAAGGCGTGATGTGCGAGACCTGCGCGACTTCGTCCACCACGCAGATATGGAACACGCCCGACTGCACAGCCGGACTGCTCACCGCAGCGGAGCAGCCAGAACATGTGCCTATGGGCATCGCGATCTTTGGCGGGCGGCTCACCCTCGAGGGCATGCTATTGCCTGTCAGGGTGCGTATTGCTGATCTGCTGGGCCGCACCGTTATGACAGCAGAAGCACGCGAAACGCGCACACAGCTGCCCACGCTGTTGCCACAGACCTACGTGGTCACCGCAATAGATGCCGAGGGACGGGCTTACCACAGACTTTGGAGACCTGTTCATTGACCGTCAATGGTGATGAAAGAGCGATGATGCGCTATCGGGCATCCTTCCCCTGAGACCGCTCGAACTGAGTCCATATATTTTTGGAAACCCTTGCTTCCGACCAATGGAAATAGCAAGCGACAGAGCCTGTATTTTTCTCTTCGCACCTGCTATTTCAACACCGTTTTAATACGGTGCCGCTGAAATTTGCGGCCTCATTCAAACGATGGAAAACTCTGACAATCCTCTCGGTTCACTGAACCGCTACTCCCTATTCGTACTCGCATCGGTTGCCTTGTCAAGCCAGATGTTCACCGGGTGCAAACCACCCAGAGAGTCAGTTGACGAAACCGAGTCGTTCGAGGTTGTAGAACTGCTCACCATCGACACGGTGATAACGGAGGATTATCTCGCCCAGATAGAATCAGTTCGGAAAGTGGAGGTCAGGTCGCGCATAGCGGGTCATCTGAGAACCATTGAGGTGGACGAAGGTCAGCAGGTGGAGGCGGGACAGTTGCTCTTCACCTTGGATGCGACTCATGCGAGAAACGCCCTGAACCGTGCATTAACCTCTGTTCAAAGTGCCGAAGCAGAGCTTCGATCCGCAATGCTCGACTCAGCCAATGCCCGCAGTCTGCGCACTGGCAACATCATCTCAGCCACGGAGTTTGATAAAGCCTCGAACCTCGTGTCACAGGCCCGTGCGCAGCTTGAGGAGGCAGAGACATCTGTGAGGGAGGCAGAGACCATGCTTACGTTCACACAGATACGTGCACCCTTCAACGGCTATGTGAACCGGCTGCTGCTGCGCGAAGGAAGCCTGGTGGACGAAGGCGGCCTACTAACAACGATAAGCCAGACGGATGAGATGCTGGTGTACTTCGACCTCTCGGAAGAAGACTACCTTGACTTCATGATGGCGTCACCGGAAGAACGTAAGGTACGCGGCCAGGTGTCGTTGCTGCTTGCCAACGGAGAGACTCATCCATCTCAAGGAAGGATAGACGCCATGGAAGGTGAGATGGACCCCAGCACCGGTAAGATCGCGCTCAGGGCCAGATTCTCCAATCCTCTCGGACTGCTGCGCCATGGTTCGAGCGGCAGGGTGCTCATGCCTCTGCGTGCCGATGATGTCATTGTGGTTCCGCAGCGCAGCACCTTTGAAGTGCAAGACCGATTTTATGTGATGGTAGTGGACGATAACAACAGAGTGCGGATGCAGAACTTCCAGCCCGAGTACCGCATGGGACATTACTTTCTGGTGAAGGAAGGACTCCAACCCGGAGACCTTGTTCTGTTAGAGGGGATTCAAAGTGTGAAGGAGGGAGACAGTATCGTACCCATCGTACTTGAAATGTCTGACATTGAAAACGAAATCGTAGCAGCGACCAACTGACACCACGCTTTTCATGTTCAGGATATTCATACACAGACCGGTGCTCTCGCTGGTCATCTCGTTATTCATAACCATTCTGGGACTGCTGGCCATGACGGTGCTGCCTGTGACGCAGTATCCGGACATAGCCCCGCCAGCCGTCACTGTCACCACGAAGTACACAGGTGCCAGTGCGGAGGTGTGTGCCAAAGCAGTGGTTACCCCCTTGGAACGGGCCATCAACGGAGTGCCGGGCATGACATACATGACCTCCACCTCCGGAAATGACGGCACGAGCCTCATTACGGTCTATTTTGAGGTGGGCACCGACCCTGACCTGGCAGCTGTCAACGTGCAGAACCGCGCACTCACGGTGATAGACGAGCTTCCTGAGGAAGTGATCAAGGCGGGTGTGCAGACCGAGAAGGAGGTCAATGCCGTGCTGCTTTATATCAATCTCATAAGCAGTGATACTACAGTGGATGAGAAGTTCATCTACAACTTCGCAGATATCAATGTGCTCAAGGAGCTAAAGCGGATAGATGGGGTCGGTTATGCCATGATCATGGGAAGCCGCGACTATGCCATGCGCATCTGGCTTAAACCTGAAAAACTTGATGCCTACAGGGTATCCACTGACGAGGTGATCACCGCTTTGCGAATGCAGAACGTGGAGGCTGCGCCCGGTAAGGTGGGTGATGCATCGGGACGGGATGGAAGATCGCTTCAGTACGTGCTGCGATACAAGGGCAAAATGACCGAGGAGGCTGAGTATGGGGATGTGATCATACGAATGGAAGAGAACGGTGACCTTGTTCGCCTGCGTGATGTGGCCGACATCGAGTTCGGTTCCTTGGAATATGACGTGCTGAGCAAAGAGAACGGCAAGCCATCAGCTGCGATCCTCCTCAAACAGCGACCTGGGTCCAATGCAAGCGAGGTGATCGCGAAGGTGAAATCGCGAATGGCCTACCTAAAGGAGACCACCTTCCTGCCGGGCATGGACTACAGTTTCAGCTATGACGTGTCGCGGTTCCTCGATGCATCGATTAAAGAGGTGATCAAGACGCTGATAGAGGCATTCTTCCTCGTATCGTTGGTAGTATTCCTGTTCCTTCAGGACTGGCGCAGCACCCTCATTCCAGTTCTGGCGGTTCCTGTGGCGCTCATCGGGACCTTCGCCTTCATGCAGGCCTTCGGTTTCTCTATCAACCTGCTCACACTTTTCGCTCTGGTATTGGCCGTGGGCATTGTGATCGACAATGCCATTGTAGTGGTGGAGGCCGTTCATGCCAAGATGGAGGAGAAGCATTGTGACGCCCGAACGGCCACATTCCTTACCATGAATGAGATCAGCGGTGCCATCATCGCCATCACTTTAGTGATGTCGGCCGTGTTCATTCCTGTGGCGTTCCTGTCGGGGCCGGTGGGCGTTTTCTATCGGCAATTCTCTATCACATTGGCCGTATCCATCATCATCTCGGGTGTCAATGCCCTCACGTTGACACCTGCGCTTTGCGCCATCCTGCTCAAGCCACACCAGCCACCGCAAATCGGAGAGGGCGGTATGAGGGGATTTTTCGCGCGGTTCAATCAGGGATATGACAGGTTTGCCTCAGCGTATGGTAAGGTCATCAGACGTACGTCCCTGAACCGATGGGGCACCGCAGGCGGACTGGTCTTGTTCATGGCGATGGCTTGGGGTCTGACCAAGATGCTGCCATCGGGCTTCATCCCAACGGAGGATCAAGGCACCATCTATGTGAACGTGACAATGCCCAATGGCTCCACCCTCGAACGCACCGAGGAGGTGATGGATGATATAGACCAAGTGGTGCTGTCGCTTGACGCGGTGGAGTCCGTAAGTGCCCTGTCCGGATTCAGCCTGATGACGGAAGGGGTGGGCGCCTCATTCGGCATGAGCACGGTGAACCTCAAGCCTTGGAATGAGCGGTCTGAGCGCGTGGACGACATCGTGACCACATTGGAGAACAGCACCTCGCATATCAAGGAGGCTGAGATACAGTTCATACCTCCGCCCCCCGTGCCGGGATTCGGCAATGCCAGCGGATTTGAGCTTCGCCTTCTGGACAAGACCGGAACAGGTGACATGCAACGTCTATCTGAGGTCACGGAAGACATCCTTGTTCAATTGCGCAACCGTCCGGAGATCAAAGAGGCATTCACCAGCTTCAATGCGAGCTTCCCGCAGTTCCTCATCCATGTGGACCAGGATGCTGCGGCACAGAAAGGTGTAACGGTTGACGGTGCATTGAGCAACCTTCAGGCCCTGATAGGAAGCACCTACGCCACCAACTTCATTCGCTATGGCGAGATGTACAGGGTGATGGTACAGGCCGCACCCGAATACCGTGAGGAACCCGCTGATGTGCTCAGGCTGAAGGTGAAGAACAGCAGTGGCGAGATGGTGCCCTATTCCGCTTTCGCAAGCATCGAGAAGGTGTATGGACCCGAGCAGCTGACCCGATACAACATGTACCTGTCAGCCCTGTTGAGCGGAGAGGCTGCCAAAGGCTTCAGCAGTGGAGATGCCGTAAGGGCCATTGATGAGGTGATGGCCGAACATCTTCCGAGAGGTTATGTGCATGATTACTCGGGCATCACCCGCGAGGAGATTCTGAGCGGTAATCAGGTGGTGATCATCTTCGCCATCTGCCTCCTTTTCGTGTACCTGCTGCTTGCCGCGCAGTATGAGAGCTTCCTGCTGCCCTTGCCTGTTCTCCTGTCGCTTCCCGTGGGCATAGCGGGTGCCATGGGCATGCTTTGGCTCATGGGGCTGGAGAACAACATCTACGCCCAAGTGTCCATGATCATGCTCATAGGTCTTTTAGGAAAGAATGCAATCCTGATCATCGAATTCGCACTGCTTAAACAGAAACAGGGACGCACGGTGACCGTGGCTGCTGTGGAGGGCTCTGTGGCCCGACTGCGCCCCATCCTGATGACCTCGTTCGCATTCGTGGCGGGCCTCGTGCCCCTTATGCTGGCGAGCGGTGCCGGTGCCATAGGCAACCAGACAATCGGTTCGGCCGCAGCCGGAGGAATGTTGCTCGGCACTGTGATGGGCATCGTGGTCATCCCGGGTCTTTTTGTGATCTTCTCTGGCATTGAGGCCAGATACCGAAGAAAAAAATGGAGTAAGACACGCACCGGAGCCTATGTTTGACCGTATCCGATTAACCATCGCATTGACGCTGGCCATTGGCCTCTCGGGCTGCAAAGTGGAACAAGTTTCCACCGATGCAGTGCATTCGAGCATCCCGACAAGTTTTGCCACGGGGGTCGATTCCACGGTCCTTCAACTCCCTGAATGGCGCAAAGTGCTGTTTGACAGTACCCTGATAAGCCTGACGGAAGAGGCGCTGCAGAGCGGATTTGACATCCGAGAGGCTATTATCGCGGTAAGCACCTCGCAGGCAGGTCTGGTCAATGTTAGGGGCATTCGCCTGCCAGACCTCAATGCAGTGGCCAATGCGGGTGCCGTGCGGTTCGGTGACTATACTATGGACGGGGTTGGCAACTATGACACCCGCTTCTCGCCCAACGCACAGGGTAACCGCTTCATTCCCGACCCGATGCCCATCTACTCGCTCGGCATTCATACCAATTGGGAACTGGACCTTTGGGGCAAGCTAAAGAACAGAAAGCGGGCAGCCGTAGAGCGGTTCGCAGCATCGAACGAGGCGGCCCTGCTGGTGCAGACCCAGGTGATAGCGCAGGTTGCAGAGAGCTACTACCATCTGGTGGCAGCCGATAGACAACTCAAGGTGGTAAGGGAGTTCATCAAACTTCAGCGCGACCAGGTGGAGGCAGTGCAGATCCTCAAAGATGCAGGCCGTGCCAACCAACTTGCAGTAGAGACGATGCGGGCCAGGCTGCTCGTATCGCAGGTGCTGGAGGCCGAGGCCATCAGAGACCTGAAAACCCTGGAGGCAGAGCTGAGCATGCAACTGGGAAGGATGCCCGGCAGGGTAGAAAAGGACACCAATGCCCTGTCTTTGCCCGATACAGGACTGCCGAGTGCCGGTATCCCATCGCAACTCCTCACCAACAGGCCGGACATCCGTGCGGCCGAGAGAGCACTGGAGGCGGCCCGAGCAGACCTATCTGCCGCAAGGGCGGCCCTTTTTCCAACGCTAACCATCTCTGCGGGGATAGGCTATGACGCCTTCAATGCGGCCCTGCTTTTCAGCACTCCGGCATCCCTTGCATGGTCTGTTCTTGGCGGCATCACCGCGCCATTGCTGAACCGCAGAATGCTGATGGCAGAACTGATGGCCTCCACAGCTGCACAGAGAGGCGCACTGCTGAACTATGAGCGGACGGTGACCAGAGCGGTTAGTGAGGTATATGTAACCCTCGCCAAACTCCGCGCTGCAGAGGACGTCTGCGCACTGACCCTCGAAGAGACGGAACGTTTCGAGGAGGCTGTGCGCATATCGATGGAGCTCTTCACCACAGGGCGGGCCACCTACCTCGATGTGGTGACGGCTCAGGAGAGCCTTCTCCGCGCACGACTCTCACTTATCGAGGCCGAACGGGAACGCGCAGTGCTACGCACAGTGCTCTACCGCACCCTCGGGGGTGGGGCAGGGATATGACCCCCACCCTTGACGTCAGAAAGGCATACACTGGATCAGGCCTTCACCACCATCGGCATCAAGCGACATGGCATCGGGTGTGACGGACAGGATGGTGATGATGCCCTCCGCGTCCATCGGGTCGCCAGCATACGGACAGGTCGGATAGTCGAAGCCCAGCACATTGGGTGCAGTGATCTCCATGATACAGGATGATGCGCTGCTATACTCCTCGTATTCGCTGCCAGAGGTGTAGATATAGTAGTCTATCCTGAAGCAGATGCAATCGAGACCCGAGAAGGTGAAGACGTAAAAACCCGGTTCCTCATTGTCTCCGATAAGGTCATCTGCCGACCGCCAAGGGCCCCATTGGGTGAGCTTCTGCATGAGCGTTAGTTCCGGCCCCACGTAGGCCGAACCGCTTCCAGCGCAGCCATTGCCATCCACAGCCGTGGCGGTATACACGCCCTCCTGTGCAGCCTGAATGGAGTGCGAAACAATGCCGGCCCCGCTCTGTCCGTTGCTCCAATAGAAGGTATAAGGCCCGTTATCGCCCCCTTGCGCCAAGGCCACCAGCACATTTCCGGGATCCACGCCCACGCTCACCTGCACACGGTTCTCTATGCAGGGGTTGGGTGTGGGCGGATTGACGGGAGGCTCCTCTGCGGTGGCGTTGGAGGTGGGAGTGCCCTGAGGCGCCCCCGTATTGGGCGTCAGTTCACTGGCACCTGCATCGTTGGTCAGGACAGCAAGGGTCACTCCCACGGCCACCACAGTGAGCAGCGTGGTCGAGCTGACAGCGACCACAGCCGTGGCCACTGCACCCACTGCCGTGCCCACGAGACTTGACCCGCCAATGAGGGTCGGTGCTGCCGCGAGGGCCAACTCTGCCACACCGATGCCAACGCCCACGCCCACACCCAAAGTGCCCAAATTGGTGATGAAATCCTGCGTGCCGTCCATGCGCAGCTGCACGGGCCGCTCCCCAGCCGTGCCTTGCGACCTGTAAAACTCACCGGCATAGATAAGTTCGTGCTCGCCCGTGGCCCAGTCATAGTCGTAGTGGTTGAGCACCATGCTGGTGTCGCCCGTTGGAAAATCGAAGGTGATGAGGTAATTGAGCCGCTGGCCGTTGCGCTCGAAGATGGCGCGGTCGAAGTTGTTGGTGATCGGATCGATGACGAGAGTGACCACCGTGTCGGTGCCTGCTCGCGCTACGCGGAAACTCGTGATGGTGGCCGGTGCGCCCGTTGCGTCATAGGTGCCGTAGACGGAGGTGGTGGTGCCTTGGTCGGGGTCGGCCACCTGAGCCACGATGCCGTTGGTCTGCCCGGTCTGGCCGCTGAAGTAGATGACTGATGCATCGGCAGGGCCTGTGGGGTCTTCTTCCTTGTCGCAGGAGGACAGTGTGATGAAAACGCCCAGTAGGGACAGCAGGAGAATGCGAGAAAGGATATTCAAAGTGAGCATGTCGTCAAGGGTATTTGAGACTTGCAAAAGAAACACGCTGCCGTCATCCAACCAATGACCCTTTAGGGCCATGGTCAACGTCACCGATGCAGTGGAAACGTGTGCTATGTTCGCGTGCAGCAACAACACCTCCCATGCATTTTGATGACGACTTCAAGAAAGCCCTGAAGAACCTCCCCGAACCGGAGAAGGACAAACTGCTGCTGCGGCTGCTCAAGAAAGACCTCACCCTGGCCAACCGCCTTTACTTCGAGTTGATGGAGGATGCCGATGTGGACGACAGGCGCACCCGCATGGAGGCCCGCGTCAACGAAATGGTGCAGCAGGCCACAGACACGTATCACTCACCGGGCTACCTGATGATGGACCTGCGCTACCTGAGCGGGGAGATAAGCGAACATGTACGCGTGACCCGCGACAAGTATGGCGAGGTGCATCTCAACCTGCGCATGCTTGCCCTTGCCCTGTCAGATAATGCGGAGCGGCTCGGCATCGCAACCTCCGGACGTCTCGACAAATTCTGTGTCTATGTGGTCGCCAAGGTGTTCAACATGCTGGTGCTGATGCAGAAGTTGCACCCCGACCTGCACACCGACTTCAGCAGCGACCTGCAGACCATCGGTGAGCGGATGGGTGCCCATGACTTCATGACGCGCACAGCCATGCATCACGGACTGGACGTCAACTGGCTGCTCCATGGCGAGGTGCCTGATAACATCGCAGAGATGCAGAAGGACCTGCGCAGCCGAGGGTACCTGAAGTGAGTTGTGGACCTCTGGTCATCCAGCGGAGCTTCACCACCTTACAACCCAAAACTGCCCGAAACCCACGCCAGCACTGCATTTCCAGAAACGGAAGAGGGCTTCCGTAGGGCGGAAACCCGCAATGGTAGGACGCGCCCGTACAACGCGTCATCGGAAACACGCCACCAGCCAGCGGAAACCGACTGCTATGGCACGCAGGTGCGCTAATACAGCGCGGAAATGCCCTACCACCTGAGGATTACGGTAACAAGGTCAACAGCACAAGAAGCCCAATGCCCCAACAGCGACACGAAACATCCCGGCAGGCCTCAGCAAGGGGAGGATGGAAAGAACCGATATACGCAGAAAGCCCGCTCCACCTGAAAATCCAGTGAAAACAAACTACAACACGAACACCACACATTCTGATGGCACACTTGATGCGTCCCAAGAATTTGGGACGGCTCAGGTCAGCTCATCTCACGCGTCCCAAGAATTTGGGACGGCTCAGGTCAGCTCATCTCACGCGCCTCAAGAATTTGGAACAGCTCAGGTCAGCTCATCTCACGCGCCTCAAGAATTTGGAACAGCTCAGGTCAGATCATCTCACGCGTCCCAAGAATTTGGGACAGCTAAGGTCAGCTCATCTCACGCGTCCCAAGAATTTGGGACAGCTCAGGTCAGATCATCTCACGCGTCCCAAGAATTTGGGACAGCTAAGGTCAGATCATCTCACGCGTCCCAAGAATTTGGGACAGCTCAGGTCAGCTCATCTCACGCGTCCCAAGAATTTGGGACGGCTCAGGTCAGCTCATCTGACGTACCACGAGAATTTCGATAAGCAGTTACGAGGAGTAAGAATCCGAAGAACCGAGCACCACGCACCCGCCTTGGAGCATGAATGCTTAGCTGTGAACAGACATGGAACACGACCGAAGCCCCTGCAGCAAAGCACGAAAGCCCATGGTGACCTGACATGAACCGATAAAGTATGCCCGAAGCATTGGAGCGCATTACGTAAGGACAAAAGCCTGCACAATAAGGTGAACCCGACACGATAGGAACAAATACGTGTACGCCAGAAGCCTATTGATGTAAGACAGAAACAAAATTTAATGCGACCGAAATACGCTCTGGCGGCACTTCTGGTGTTTCAGCCACTTTCAGAAACCATTTGGATACGTAAGAAATTCAAACGCGTTAGGAGTCCGACTACCCAGCAATTTGCTGGCACTTCTATATGCAGCAGTTCATTTTTGCGTGAATGAACGCTCACGAAGGCGGAAGCCCTTACCCATCTGCCTTCATCTTGCAATGCCGCAATCTGCCACTTCGTACATTTGGAAATACTACTTTAGCTACCATGACGCAGTCCACCGTCACACTGAAGCGCGAGGAGCACCGCCATCAGCAGGTGCTCAGCATCTATTCAGCCCGTAGGATCCCGGTTGAGAATCCATTGCTATCACGATTGATAACAAAGATGTCGTCAGAACCGGTCAAAACACTGTCCAGAGACCAGATCCAACGGGCTAAACCCAACCTGCCAGAGCTCAACGCCATTGTCCGCGACCTGAAGGCCACTTACAGCTCTTCCAAAAAGATGTGGTGGCTGCCATGGAACCGTGCAACCGTCAACACCGTTTACACAGCCTTCAAAGGCAAGGCATGGGTGGACTACACCGCCCTCAGAGCTGAGGACAAGGCCGCGCCAGCACAACTCCCCGTCAGCAACACGCCACCAGTCCTTGGAAACCGAATGCTATGGCACGCAGGTGGGCAAATACAGCGCGGAGATGCGCCACTACTGGGCGTATGAGCACAGCCCCACAGCGCAAACACCTCGAAATGCCCAAAACATCCGACTCAAACAGCATTCTCGCTATTTTGGCAGCGTGGAAACTGCAACTGCGATTACAGAAGGACAGACGCTCAGGATTGAACGGGGCGGTGTGACATTCGTGCCGGGCGAGCACAACGGCCAGAAGGTCATGCTCATCCGTTTCCGCTTTAACTAGGTATTGGCCAAAAGCGGAGTAAGAAAACCCGCCACCCTCCATTGGTTGCGCCACAGCTACGCCACCCATCTGCTCGAAGGTGGTACAGACCTCCGCTACATACAGGAGCTGCTGGGCCACCAGAGCAGCAAGACCACAGAGCTCTACACCCACGTAAGCACCAAGAAACTGACCGACATCAAAAGCCCCATCGAGGGGATGGACATCTGAATAAAGTATGTACGTTCGCAACGACAAACCATACATATTTCCCCGAATCGGGTGGGATAAGTATGACTGCGCAGTCTTGCAGTCATACCTATAAACGAGTTACCAGCAAGCATAAAACGACATGACAACAATGGAACAAACAGACATCAAGAATAAAATTTGGAGCAATCTGGACAGACTTCGGACTGACCAAAATTATTCAGGTTTTCGTGACACCAAATTATTGGAACTAATTGGGGCGACATTGGGTATTGAAAAACTTGATGCTATTTTTCAAGACAAAGCCTTGCTTTCCAAACTGACAAACACTTTTTCAATTACAGCACCTGCTTACGTTTTTAAATTCATAGAAGAGCTAATAAAAACTGACAGTTATACAGCAGTCCTTGACCCTTGGCTAACCATTTCATCACCGTTGCTATATATCCAAGCAGACAACCTGAGTGGAACTTGCATAAATCAAACGGAATTTGAAACAATAAAAACTCTGTTCAAGGAGAAAAGCCAAAACTTTAAACTTGGCGACACATTAAACGAACTTACGCAAACAGATGAAAAATTTGATTTAGTTCTTTCTTTTCCGCCTTTTGGTATGCGGACACAAAGCATAAACGGAACAAGAAGTCCGTTTGATTTTGATACTACATTACTTTTGAAATGCGGTGAAAAAATTGAAAATGATGGTAAAGTAATCTTCCTTGTTTCAAATTCGTTCTTAATGGACGATAAAGGAAAAGAAGCATTGTTAAAAGCAGGACTTTTTGTTGAAGCTGTTTTTGCCATTCCTTCTGGTGCATTTGCACCAATGACTAACATTCCTTCAAACCTAATTCTTGTTTCTAAAAAGATAAAAGAGAAAACATTTGTTGCAGAAATTTCACAAGACGAAATAACAAACAAAACAATTCTTCAAAATTTTAAAAATCAAAAAGAAGGTAAAGCAATTCAACTTGGATATTTTGTTGACCTATTAGATTTTAAATCTTTAAACGCATTGGTTTCTGAAAAAGAAATGCAAGAATTAGTTAAAAGAATTGGCTACCCGCCAATTCTTTTAACTGACATTTCTGTTTCTATAAATGCACTTAAAGGCGACAATTCAGAAGAAGTGGAGCATTTAGCAAATTCTATTTATTTACCTAAGGTCGGCAATAGCCCAGTAGTTGCAAGTCTATCGGAGCTTAAAATAAAACCTAAGAATTATTTCCAAATTCAACTTGACGAGACAAAAGCCAATTCAATTTATGTTGCTAATTATTTCAATACACCAGTAGGTAAAAAACTTAGAGAAAGTTTAGAAGTTGGTGCAGTAATTCCACAGATTTCAAAATCACAACTTTCAAAATGTATTTTCTTTTTACCCGATTTAACTACACAAGCCGAGTTAATTGAAGTCGATAATAAAATTCAGCAATTCACATTCAGACTTGACGAACTTAAACGCAACCTTTGGAAGCAACCTAAAAGTTATAAGACAATTTCTAAGGAATTGAAGTCAATTAATCAAGAAGAGAAACTCGAAAATTGGATTGACAAATTGCCTTTTCCTATTTCTTCAATCCTCTGGCGTTACTATGCAACAAAAGACAACAGTAAAAAAATTGAACACCTATTTCACTTCTTTGAAGCCTTTTCAGAATTCCTTTCAATGTTGATGTTAAGTGCTTTGGTGCAAGACAAAGATTTTTATAAAGAAGAAAGTCATAAGTGGATTGGTAAAGATGAAAAATTTCAGAATTGGTATTTAAGAGCAACTTTCGGTAATTGGAATAATCTTACTTCAAATCTTTCAAAAGCTATTAGAGCATATTTAGCAGAGAACGACAAAAAGGATTATTGTAAAAATCTTTTCGGAAATCCAAGTGAAGCATTCCTATCAATGATTACAAGTAAGGGAATTGTAAATGTTTTGTTTGAAGTTGCCAATCTTAGAAATAAATGGAAGGGACACGGTGGCATAACAAATGAAGAAGAAAACAACCAAAGAGTTCTTACACTTGAACAACAGTTAAATCAATTCAGAAAATACATCGCAGACGCTTTTGACGACACAAGAATGCTTTCACCGACAACAAGCAGTTTTGAAGATGGTATTTTTACATTTAATGCAAAGGAATTAATTGGAGCAAGGACACCATTCAATGAAATTACAATCAAAAGTTTAATTCCGCTTGACAGAAAGAAACTTTACATAAGCAACTCGCAACAGACTAAACCTTTGGAGTTACTTCCATTTATAAAATTCATTGAAGCATCAGACGCAATTTACTTTTATACAAGTATCGAAAGTAAAGACGTTCGTTGGGTTTCATATCATTTTGACAAAGAAGCAGAACTAAAACAACCGGCAGACAATGAATTATTTAAAGCGTTTGACTTCCTTAAACCATAGCGGACAGACAAGAATGCCAGCTGGTAACACGGGTTTGGCAAAAGTGGCGGTTCAGTGCTCCGCAGACACATTTGTGGTTAATCAAAGTTTGGTTCTCCGCATCAACATTTGTGGTGAAAATCGCCACCTTCGCCAAGCCCGAAACCGTTGTAGCCAATTTAAGAAAAACCGTGAAAGAAAGAATAATCGGAATTGATATCGCAAGAGCATTAGCCGTTATCGGAATGATAATAGTTAATTTTAAAATAGTACTTGGCGAAAATGGGTTAACTTGGGTAAAATCTTTTGCAAGTGCATTTGATGGTAAGGCGGCTGCAACTTTTGTGGTTTTAGCAGGTGTTGGACTAGCCTTGATGACAAATTCTGCATTGAAAAATAAAGACAGTCAAAAGTTAAAAACCGCTAGAATAAGAATTGCCAAAAGAGCATTGTTCCTTTTCATTGTTGGACTTTCATATATAGTTATATGGCCAGCAGATATTTTGCATTTTTATGGAATTTATATGCTTGTCATTTTACTTTTAATATCGAGCAAGGAAAAAACTATATTAATTTCGGCAATTACGCTAATACTAATTTATCCATTACTTTTTGCTTTTTTTAATTACGAAACAGGTTGGAACTTTAACACCTTAGAATATCAGGATTTTTGGACATTTAATGGATTTTTCAGAAATCTACTTTTCAATGGTTTTCATCCAGTAATGCCTTGGATTTCTTTTATGCTTTTTGGCTTTTGGTTTGGCAAACAAGAGCTTAATAGTGACCGATTTATCAAAAAAGCATTTTGGCTTAGTTCATTTGCTTTTGTTGTAATTCAAATTTTATCTCGTTTGTCAATTTCATTTTTTTCAGAAGGAAGTGAACAAACAGCAAGTGAATTGTCAGAAATTATTGGGACAAACCCAATGCCACCATTACCAATATATATGTTTAATGGAATTACAATTTCCATATTAATCATATCAGCTTGCATCATAATCGGCAAAAGATTTTCATCAAACAAAATACTTTTGGCTCTGAATAAAACGGGGAAACTGACTTTAACTTTTTATGTGGCACACGTAATTATCGGTATGGGAATAATTGAAGTCATTAACCCAGAAAAAATGGGAAATTATCCAATAGAATTTTCAGTAGGTTATGCTTTAATATTTAGTTTATTGTGTGTGTTATTTGCAACTTTTTGGCTAAAAAGAAGAGAAAATGGACCTGTAGAGTGGATAATGAAAAAAATAATCGGATAGAAAAACTGGCTACAACATCACCTATACGCAAGCAGGGTTTTCGTGCTTCGTAGGACAGGAACGTAGTAAAATTAAAGTTCAGTTCTTCGTAGGAAGTTCAGTGGTAAAATCCCTGCCTGCGTATAGCTGAAAACCGTTATGCACAAGGTGAAAATGAAGCGACTTCAAGTCATATTGACCACCTTTTTGACCTTGACGGTTTCAATGTCGGTTCGTGCCGACTACCCGCCTGACGTATATGCCATTTGCGAAATCACTTTAAAATCTGGTGAAACGATTGAGGGAATTATCCAGATTGACAAAGGAATGGACTGCGGATATCACCCACACGGATTTGCGACAAGGAATAAAAAATACCCAACCATTCATCCGCGGCTATTTGAGATTGGACTTTTCTATGGAACTTGGGAACAAAAGTTTGGCGAATACGAAGAAGTGTATTTTCTGTACAATGAAACTTGTGAGTGGCCTGATTGGGAAACCGAATTTGATAGCTCAGGTTCGGATCTTATATTATTGAAAACCTCAACTCAACATTTAAAATATCGGTTGATGGATACGCTCCAGATATACTCAGACCTTGGAATTGATGAAAGACCGTTGCCGTCTTCTGCCACTTCAATAGCAACATCAAAAATTGCCACATTTCGACTACTCACACAGCCAAGCGATAAATGGAAAGACCTGATTGCAGAACGACACATCGAGCCAATGGACGATAAGGAAGCGGAGGCAATGGGTAGAAGTGGAGACTGGGACTGGCCAGCTTGGTTACACGACTTGGCTGAAAGTCATCGATATCAAATGAA
The DNA here is from genome assembly GCA_964500205.1 of uncultured Chryseobacterium sp. Classification (GTDB taxonomy): domain Bacteria; phylum Bacteroidota; class Bacteroidia; order UBA10329; family UBA10329; genus UBA10329. The sequence continues at coordinate 27,773 of CAZCNS010000014.1, forward strand.
ACTCATCTTGGAAAAATAAAACCCAGTGCACAACATCTGCTATAGCAAATACGGGCTTACTACTTAAAAATGAATAAATTACAACTAAACAACATTCGGTCTGTCGGACAAAGATTCGGTTTCAAAATCCCGCACTTGCCATAGCCAGGGCCGTTGAACGCACCTCCTTTTCAACGGAATTCACGCTTTTTGTAACAGCCTGCGGTGAGCTTGCCGAACCGTCCTCGTTCCTGCATTCCTTCATTCCGCAAAAGGCGGAGGGGAAGGAACGCTGGCCCTGCGGGCGGGGTGTTCAAGAAGGCATCTTCCCTCCTGCTCCGTCTGTTGACCTCCGGCCATTCGATCCGCGTATTTCCGCACCCCGCGCACGGCCCTTACCTTTGCGGCCCTCAAAACCATAAAGACCCGCAAAATGGCGCAATATGATGTTGTAGTGATAGGTTCAGGCCCCGGTGGCTACGTGTGTGCCCTGCGCTGTGCGCAACTGGGCATGAAGACGGCCCTCATAGAGAAATACCCGGTGCTGGGCGGCACCTGCCTCAATGTGGGCTGCATCCCGTCCAAGGCCCTGCTCGACAGCAGCGAGCACTACCACAACGCGGTAGAGAACTTCAAGGAGCACGGCATCGACATACCCGCACCCAAGGTGAACCTCGCGCAGATGATCAAGCGCAAGCAGGACGTGGTGGACCAGACCACTGGCGGCATCGACTTCCTGATGAAGAAGAACAAGGTCGATGTGCATCATGGCACGGGCAGCTTCGTCTCCAAGAATCAGGTGAAGGTGACCAAGGCCGATGGCACGGAAGAGGTGCTGAACGCGACCAAAGTGGTGATAGCCACCGGGTCTAAGCCCGCATCGCTGCCGTTCATCACCATAGACAAGGAGCGCATCATTACCAGCACCGAGGCTTTGAAGCTGAAGGAGGTGCCCAAGCACATGATCGTGGTGGGCGGTGGTGTGATCGGACTTGAGCTCGGCTCGGTGTACGCACGACTGGGCTCGGAGGTGTCGGTGGTGGAGTATATGGACCGCATCATCCCCACCATGGACAGCACCATGAGCAAGGAGCTGCTGAAGGTGCTCAAGAAGCTGGGCATGAAGTTCTACCTGGGCCACAAGGTGAAAGCGGTGACCGCCAAAGGCAAGACCGTGACCCTGAAGGCCGATGACCCGAAGGGCGCGGAAGTTGTGCTGGAGGGCGACTACTGCCTTGTCTCCGTAGGCCGCAGACCTTACACGGACGGCCTGGGGCTGGAAAATGCAGGAATCAGTGTGGACGAGCGCGGTCGCATCCCTGTGGACGGGAAGCTGCAGACCAGCGTAGCTGGCATCTATGCCATCGGTGACGTGGTGAAAGGCGCCATGCTGGCCCACAAGGCCGAGGAGGAGGGCGTGTTCGTGGCCGAGGTGATGGCGGGTCAGCATCCGCACATTGACTACAACCTGATACCGGGCGTGGTTTACACGTGGCCGGAGGTGTCGGCCGTGGGCAAGACAGAGGAGCAGTTGAAGGAGGAGGGTCGTGCGTTCAAGGTGGGCTCGTTCCCGATGCGCGCCTTGGGCCGCTCCCGCGCCAGCATGGACCTTGACGGATTGGTGAAGGTGCTGGCCGACAAGGAGACGGACGAGATCCTTGGGGTACACATGATCGGTGCCCGTGCCGCTGACCTGATCGCGGAGGCCGTGGTAGCGATGGAGTTCCGTGCATCGGCCGAGGACATCTCGCGCATGTCGCACGCCCACCCGACCTTCGCTGAGGCGATGAAGGAGGCCTGCCTCGATGCCACGGACAAGCGGGCATTGCACATGTGACCCCGAACATATCCCGGACTGATGGGTTTCCATCACCAGACCTGACAGGTCTTAAGGCCTGTTAGACCTATCGGCTATTCGCATATTCTTAAATCGCAACCACATTGAAGACCGGTGTCCTATTGATGAATGTCGGCACGCCCGACAGCCCGAGCGTGGGTGATGTGCGCAAATACCTTTCGCAGTTCCTCAACGACCCGCGGGTGATCGACATCCCATGGCTGGCGCGCAAGCTGCTGGTGAACGCCATCATCGTGCCTTTCCGCGCACCGAAGTCGGCCAAGCTGTACAAGGAGATGTGGACGGAGGATGGCAGTCCGCTGCTCATTCACAGCCGCAATTTCAGAGATGCCTTGCAGAAGGAGCTGGGCGACACATACCAGGTGGAGATCGCCATGCGCTATCAGAGTCCCTCCATCGCGGAGGGGCTGGAGAAGATCAGGAAGAACAACCCCGATCGCATCATCGTGTTGCCGATGTACCCGCATTACGCCTCATCCAGCACAGGCACTTGCATGCAGGAGGTGATGGACATTGCCTCCAAATGGTGGGTGATCCCCGAGATGGTGTTCATCAACCAGTTCTATCAGCTTCCGGGCTACGTGGACAGCTTCGTGGAACGCGCCAAGGAATTCGACCTCGATAGCTACGACCACGTGCTGTTCAGCTACCACGGGCTGCCCGTGCGTCAGGTGGACAAGGTGTATGACAACGACCTCTGCGAGGACCACAACTGCGAGCTGGGCGTGGACGACAGCAACAAGTTCTGCTACAAGGCCACCTGCTATGAGACCACGCGGATGATCGCGGAGAAGCTGGGCCTCAGCCCCGACCGTTACACCGTGGCTTTCCAATCGCGGCTGGACCAGAAATGGCTGGAGCCGTTCTCAGACAAGGTGGTGGAGGAGAAGGCCAAGGCGGGCGTGAAGCGGATGCTGGTGTTCAGCCCCGCCTTCGTGGCCGACTGTCTGGAAACGCTCATCGAGATCGGGGACGAGTATCAGGAGATTTTCGAGGAGCACGGTGGCGAGAAGATCCAGCTCGTGCCCAGCCTGAACGACCATCCGAGTTGGGTGAAAGCGATGGCGGAATTCGTGCGGGGGAAGTGAGACGCTTAATGAAATCACCCTTTGAGCATCGAGGTCGGGTTCTGCCGACAGTCGAAGACATCAGCAACATTCACCTCGCGCAGTTCCTCATTCACTGAGTAGATGACCTTGTAGTTGCCCTCTACCAGATAGCGGTATTCGGTCGTCATCCCTTTCAGATGCGGCTCTATCGGGCCGATATTGGGCTGGTGTCCGAGACGGATGGTTGCACTCACCACATCCCTCACAAGCTTGTTGGCGACCTTGATTCCCACTTTATCACAGTAGTAGCGGTGAATCCTAAGCAGCCGAAGCTCCGCTGTCACCGACCAGAATATTTTGAACGGCATCACTTGAAGCGGTTCAGAAGGTCTTGCGCCTCCACGACCCTGCCCTGCTCGAAATCCTGCTCACTCTGCCGCACACGCTCGCGCAGTTCGTCCTCTGTCATCGGTACAAGCGTACGCTCATACGCCCCGACCCTTCTCGAATGGAGCAGTTCCTCTATCCCGTGAAGGGTCTGCTCATCATCCACGAGCATGACATCCTGAAGCACCTGAAGTTTCCTTGACTGAAGGTTCATGGTCAGATCTTTAAGCCAAAGGTAGGGATACTGATTTTATACCAGGTCAAAGCACCAGCCGAGCAGGGTGAAGACGATGGCGAAATTCGTGAGGGGGAAGTGACCTTTCTCAATCCATTTTTGGGCGAAGGCGGAAAGCCCCATCATCGGCAACATCCCACACACGGACGTTGCTTGGGAGAGATTCACGGATACGGTCGCGCGTTCGGCCCCCGAGTGCCGAGGAAAGCACCACGGTGCCCGGCATCCTGTCGGCCAGTTCGGGAATATCCTGCCAGCGCACGCCATGCACGATAACGATGTCGAGGCTGTCCGACAGCTCGATACGTTGCTCTTCGGGCGGCACTGAAATGACCGCGATGCGATGCCCGCCCCACACGAACGGCCGGTTGAAAGTGGAGTCATTCAGCGGAATATGTTGCTCTTCCTTCATGCCTCTTGCCCACCAATGGTGGCGCACATGGAAGAGCATGGACTGCTCGTTTTCAATCAGGTCATCGCTTGCCAGAAAACTGAGCTGCGTGCCGTCCATCATCGCGACAGCAGTATGCTTGCGGATGTTGTAAACGGTGAGTTCCCGCTGATGGTCATGCTCCACGCGTTCCCATGTCTGCGTGACGAAGAGCAGCACCACGGCCAGCATAGAAGGGAAAAGCATGCGTACCTGCCTGCCGATGAGCATCCAGCCCGTGGTACCTATGAGCACATAGATGAGCACCGTTTCCGCAATGGAGATGTCGATACCGCTGGTCACCGCGTAAGGCAGGGTATTGAAGACGCCCACGAGTCCGTTCATGGCCCAGATGATGACCTTCAGAAACATCCCAACAAAGGCCAGCAACGGGTCCCACACCTGCGCCACCATGGCCACCAGTCCCAGTTGCAACACGATGGTGGCCCCTGGTATCACAAAGAGGTTCGAGACGAAGAACAGGTTGGGGAACTGATGGAAATACAGCAGTCCGAGCGGGAATGTGCTGATCTGCGCGGCCACTGACACGCAGGTGATCTCCCACACACGGTCGGCCCATTTGTTCTGGAAAGAGGCCTGCTTCAGCAGCCAGGGTTGAAAGATCACAATGCCGAGCACAGCGGCATACGACAACTGGAACCCGACCTGCATGACAATGAGCGGGTCGAAAATGATGAGCCCGATGGCGGAGCAGGCAAGGGTGTTGTAGATGCTCCCCCTGCGGTTGAGGCTCTTTGCCACGGCCACGAAAGAGAACATCGTGACCGCCCGCGTGACCGAAGGGGAGAGCCCGGTGAGAAAGGCGTAGCAGATAAGAATGCCCACCGTGATGGCCGCCCTGATGCGGTCACCGTGCCGCAGTCTGGAGAGAAAAGACAACAGTCGGTTGATGATGAGATAAATGATGCCCACATGCAACCCCGACACCGCGAGCACATGTGTGGCCCCTGCCCCAGCGTATGCTTGCACGAGGGTCTGCTCCAAATCGGCCTTGTAGCCCAAAACCAAGGCTGCGGCCACTGCGAACTTATCATCGCTCAGGCCCGCCCGCCTCAGCACATCGAGCATCTGCTGACGTAGGGTGATGAAAAACCGCTTCGGGGACCACGTGCCATTTTCAAGGAACATCCAGTCGCCCGAGGGCACGTATGCCTGATGGTGTATGTGATGAAAGCGCAGGAACCGCGCATAGTTGAACTCGTTGGGATTGCCCGATGGACTCACCTCAGTGAATGAACACCGCAGCAAGAGGCGGTCTCCGTGAAGAAGGGTGGGCATCAGCGAATCCTTGGCGAGGTAAAGCAGTACGCGGCCGTAGGCTGAGCCGTCAGCATCGACCACATCCCCTCGCACGGAGAGCGAACGGGGCTTTTCCTGCGTCTCACCATCAACGGTGAAAACCCAAGTGCGCTCCTCGGTGAGATCGACATGGACAAGATGGTCGGGATACAACTGATCCGACACTGAGCAGACAAGCACAAGCCCGGTAAAGAATGCCGCAAACTGCGCAAAGACCGCGTAGATCGGCCGCCCTACCAGCTCTTTCGGAATAAGGAACAGCACACTGACCAGCAGCAACGTTACCACTGAGAGCACTGTCAGATGGACAGGTTCCAACGGCTGTGCATCGAGCAAGAATGCGCCTGCGATCACTCCGATCACAAACGGAAGGATGACCCTGAGTACCGGAAATGCCAGCAACAGACGCATGACCTCAGATGACTTATCACGTCATTCAAGAGTCAAATTTGAAAAGAAAAAACTAATAATCGAAACTACTATGTAGCCGTATCGGTCTGCTTTTCCTTCAGCAGCACATTCAGGACCACACCCAAGAGCACCATACCTATGCCGATCAACGACATGAGGCCGTAGGTCTCATCGAAAAGAAAGTATCCGTAAAGCAAGGCGTACACCGCACCGAGGTATTTCATGCTGGTGACGATGTTGGCATTCTCGGCCTGCAATGCCTTGGTCATATACACCTGCCCCACCTGCGTGAAAATACCCAGCAAGAGAAGCCACACCCAGTCCATGTCCTGCGGCATGACCCAATCATAGAAGGACAGCACAGCCATCACAGGCGTGGCGATGAGCGGGAAGTAGAACACCACCACGACCGGGTGGTCCACACCGCGCAACAGCCGGATGCAGTTGTACGCCCCTCCTGCAAAGAGCGCACTGAGAATACCCAGAGAGAAGTAGGTCGTGGATACCCTGTCGTCAAACCCCTTGAGCACCACCACACCTGCAAATGCGATGGCGATGAAGACCCACTTGCGGGGCCTCATGCGCTCCTTCAATAGGAAGATTGCGAAGATGCTGGTGAAAATGGGCGAGAGGTACTGAATGGTGACCGCGCTTGCCAACGGCAGTTCCTGCAACGTGACGAAGAACAGCGAAAGGGCTAACATGCCGAATACACCGCGAAGCACCAGCAGCTTTCGATTATTGCCCCAAGGGCTGATGCGCCTCGGCACAAGAAAACCGAGCGACAGCACGAGCGACACCAGACTGCGGAACAGGATGAGTTCGTGGGTGGGAAGATGCGGCAGGAACTTGACGCAAAGCTGCATCAGCGAGAACGCGAACGTGCTGATGAGCATGAAACCTACCCCCTTTGACATGGGCGGCAAAGGTGGCGAATCGCTGCACGCGGCAGCCAACTGCTCAGAACCTGACCTTCAGCGCAACAGGGCCGAGTTCGCCCAACTGACCGTTGTCAACGAACACAGCACGGCCTTTACGGGCTACCACCTCCCAAGCCGTCAGGCCCACGATATCCTCTACTACTCCGGCAGCCTTGACATCAGACACCGCATCGAAGGTGGTATCACTGGTGATGAGTGCAGGCTGCGTGTGACCATTGGACACGATAATCAGCTCTCCACGGCCTTCCTTGGCGGCCCGATAGATGTCTGCCAGATCGGTCACGACCTTGCCCTGCCCGATGGCATGTTTAAGCTCATCTACTGCCTGCTGCTTGCGCTCGGCCTGCACTTCCTTCATCACAGCCCATGCCTGAGCGGCCAACTGATGAGGTGAGGTGGCGTTGTAGTTGATGGCAGCCTTGCCCACGTACACATCGGGGCGGTCGGCCACTTGCATCAGTCGACTGTGGTTGTCCTCTGTGGCAATGACCACGCATGGCAGACCTGATTCAGCACTGACACGCACCACGGCCTTGTCCACCTTGTTGAGGAATTCACGCACGAGGTTGTCCATGGCCTTCGAGTCGCTTTGACGGGCGGCATTGGTCTCGTAATGCGGGTTCTCGGAAAAAGGGAAATCCTGATCGTACACCTCCCCTATCATGGCATCGTTCATGGCCTCGAACAGTGACACACCTCTTTGCGACAGCACAAGCACAAGATACTCCTCGCTGCGATTGTAGGCGACCAGAAGAGGACGGATGGCGAACGAGTCGGAGATATGCACTCCGGGTGCATCTGCCGGGTAGGCGATGCGCACCGCCTCAGCTACACCATCGGCCACGAAAAGATGCAGACTGTCGAAGTTCTCGCGCTCATTGATGGTGCCCGCCAGCGCATTCAGACTTTCGATCAGTGCCACCGTCTCGCGCTTGCCGAACTCTGACTCCAATCGCTCAGACGCCTCACGAACGAGGTTTTTCAGCATAATGACATCCTGAGCGCAGTCAGGATGTGTGCGATGGGTGTTCAAAGAGATGGTGAGGCAGGGCGCTCCTTTCTTCTTTGCGAGGTGACCGAGGGTTTCTTTCAGCATGATCCATCTTTGTTTAGGTGAGCATTGTGCTTTCGACAAAGATGACCAGTACCTTATTGGAATGACATGAGAACGGTCAGTTTCACTATCATTTGATCACAACCAAACGTTGGGAGGAAGAAGCTGACATGCTTTCGAACCTGATGATGTAAAGACCATTTGTCAATCCGGCCAGGCTCATCTGCAATCTGCCATCGCTCACTGACTGGGTGAGGATGGTCCTGCCTGCCATGTCAAGAAGGGTGATGTGAGCCGGCTCGGCTGTCAGGCCGGTGAGGTTCAGCATGTCGGCTGTCGGGTTCGGGAACATGGTGAAGGCATCTGTTGCGTGAGCGTCAAGCCCTGTGACAGTTCCGGTGACATTGAATCTCCACCAGCCTTGCGGGGCGGTCATGGGTCTCACCTGCTGCTTGCCGCTGTTGGCCTGGGCATGGATGTAATAGAACACCTCGCTGCCTGCCTGCTGCGATGGGATGAAACCCGTCCACGTGTGGGCCGTGGCATCGGTCAGGGTCATGGATGCGGGTGCATAGCCTGCGGTGGTGTCAGTGGTCCAGTAAAGTGTGGCATCGGCAATACCGGAGGCGTGGGTGATGAGCGCATTCACCTCAAAATCATCTTGTTGAAAAGGCACGTCCCGGAGCGGCTGATGAGAGATGAGGAGCGGGTCGCTGGAGGCCACCTCCTTGGTGATGCAGTGAATGGCCCCTGATGCGCTGATGACCTGATTGCAGTCGAGCCCGACCACCTTGTATCCGGGCAATGCCTCGCGGTAGATGCGCAGGGCGGTGGTGTCCCATTGCTCCTCGTAGGTGGGGACGAGGACGGTCTTGTTCACGAAGACCGAATTGGTGTAGGTGCGGTAGTGTGCATTGGGGTTGTTGGGATACTGCCCGTTGTGGGGCGGCATCGGGATGCGGATGACCTTGTAGGGCGTACCATAGACCGACATGAAGTTGTTGAGCACGTATTGCAGATTGGCCTCTATCTGCGGACCATCGGCCACACCGGGCGGGTACTGCCCCACGAGCAGGGTCTCTTCGTCCAGCAGCTTCATGTGCATGTCGATGTGGTGGATGCCATCGTAGGGCAGGTTGGTCATCTTGATATAGCGGTCTATGCCCATGAAATCCTGCATGATCTGATCGACCTGCGCCTCAGTCTTTCCGCTGACCCCGTAAGGATTTCCGGGTTCGTTCTCCTCGAGGATGAGTTCTGATGAGAAGGCGGTGCCGAAACCATCGACCATGAAATTGCCACCTGTGTTGACCAGGTCGTTGGGCGCAACCAATGTGCGATACAGGGGTCTGTCGAGCATTTCAGCCAATGCTACGGGAATGACATCATCGAGCGGGCGGGGACGGTTGTAGATCCAATCGACCCAGCTGGCATCGCCCACCATGTTGTCATAGATGGTCCATTGGCCGTAGTCGCGTATCCAGATGCTGTTGCTCGGTTCGTTGACGAAGACGATGTTGGCCAAGGTGACACCCCCTTCAAGCAGATGGTCCTCCACTTCAGATTGAAAGGAGGATGGTGTGACAATGTAAACGGTGGTCTCTTCCTTGGCATGACGGGCGATGTCGCGGAGGAGGTTGCGCACCCAAGTGCCATTCCAGCGGATGACGAGGCCATCGATCTCCTCCCACTCTCCGGGCACGCGCACGGGCCCGGTGGGCGGGGTGGTGATGCCGCGGCCCGAGACCTCGGGCAGTGCGAGTGGCAGCATGTTGCGCTCCTCATCAGTGAGGCCCTTGGGAAGGAACTGCGCGATGCCGAGGGATGGCAGCAGGGCGGCCATGATGAGGAGAACGAACGTTTTTTGGGGAAAGGAGAAGTGCTTCATGTCCCAAATGTAAGCGGTCTGTTGATACATGGCGGGGCCACAACTGACAGAAGGCAAGGATGCAACGGGCAGGGTGCGGGTATCTTCGCGGCCTTGACCACTCATTCATGCTGAAACAACGCACACTGACCCTCGGAGAGGAAATGGCGAATGCCATAACGCATGGCATCGGACTGCTGCTGTCGCTGGTGGCACTGCCGCTGCTGGTGGTGGTGAGCCACGGGCAGAGCACCACGGTGGGTCTGGTGGGCACGGTGACCTATGCGTTCTCGCTGCTGCTGATGTTCTCCTCGTCCACCATTTATCATGCGCTGCCGGGGCCGCGCAGCAAGCTGGTGATGAAGAAGCTGGATCACATCAGCATCTACTTCCTCATTGCGGGTAGCTATACGTTTGTGATATTGAACCGTATGGCTGACAGCACGGGGTTCACTTTCCTGGCTGTGCTGTGGGCGATGGCATTGGGTGGTATCTGGTTCAAGGCGAAGTATGCGCAGCGGTATAATGTGCTGAGCACGGTGATCTATGTGCTGATGGCGTATATCCTGCTGCTTGACCCGTGGGCATTTCTTCTTGCCCTTAAGAAGGATGCGGCCCTGCTGCTGATCGGTGGTGGGCTGCTGTACACGGTGGGTGCTGTGTTCTATCTGTGGAAGAGCCTGAAATGGGCGCACACGGTGTGGCATGTGCTGGTGCTGGGCGGTGCGGCCTGCCACTATCTGGGTTTTTTACGGGAGCTTGCTGAGTGAGCTGTATGTCTATTCCAACCCAAGGCTGTCTATTCTTCTTAACCAATTGACGGTAAGGCTGATGTGGCCGAACTCCTCGGTGACCTTGCCGCGCAGCAGGTAGCATCCGGGGCCGCGGAAGGGATAGCGTGCGGCAGTCTGTGGGAAATGGACGGTGTCTATCCACTGGCCCTCCAGATCGATGAGCGTACCGAAGTGCATCTTCTGGCGGTGGACGGTGCTGGTCTGCTTGACGTGGACGCGGTAGCCGAGGATCTCGATGTCCTGTCCGACCATGGCGCGCATGTGGCGCACGGTGAGGGTGGGCAGGCCGGTGCGGTCTATCATTTGGAAGGGTGAGGCTGTGATGGGGAAGCCGAGCAGTTCGACCTCATCGTAGGCGTTCTCGAGGGGGTGCTGCCAGAGTTGGGGCAGGGTGAAATCCTTGGTCTCGGGGCGGAAGAGCTGCGGTGACGGCTCGCGCTTGGGGGCGTGGCCGAGGAGGTAGTGGATGTCCCAGAGCAGTTCCTTCTTGTTCTTGCCTGCGCAACGCAGGGCCCCCACGCGGATGAGCAGTATCCACTGATCGAGGCTGATGGCGGTGCGCTGCACGGCATGGCGGAGGTCTGCGAAGGGGCCGTGGTGTTCCCGTTCGCGCAGCAGGGTTTTCATGGTCTCCTCGCGCAGCCCGTGGATGAAACCGAGGCCGATGAAGATGACCGAACCGCGCAGCACGGCCCCGATGCCGCTGCGGTTGATGCAGGGCAGTTCGAGGGTGGCCCCGTGCTTGCTGGCCTCGTGGAGGTAGATCTGCCGGGAGTAGAATCCGCCTCCGTTGTTGACCGTGGCGGTCATGTACTCCAGCGGGTAGTATGCCTTGAGGAACAGGCACTGGTAGCTCTCGACCGCGTAGCTGGCGGAGTGGCCCTTGGCGAAGGCATAGCCTGCGAAGCTCTCCATCTGGCGCCACACGTCACGCGCCACTCCTTCATCGCGGCCCAGCTTCTGGCAGTTCTCCATGAACTGCACCTGCACATTGTCGAACTCTGCGCGGTTGCGGAACTTGCCGCTCATGCCTCTGCGCAGTACATCGGCCTCACCGGGCGAAAGCCCTGCGAAGTGGTGTGCCACCTTGATGACATCCTCCTGATAGACCATGACGCCATAGGTCTCGGGCATGAGTTCGAGGAGGATGGGATGGGCCTCTTTGCGCTTCTCGGGGTTGCGGTGGCGGATGATGTACTGGTTCATCATGCCGCTCTGTGCCACGCCCGGCCGGATGACCGAACTGGCGGCCACCAGGCCGAGGTAGTCGCCCACGCGCAGCTTGGTGAGCAGCATGCGCATGGCGGGCGACTCGATGTAGAAGCACCCGATGGCGTTGCCTGCGGCCAGGAGTGCGTTGCATCTCTCATCCTGGTAGAACCGCTTGACATCGTGGATATCGACCTCCTCTCCCCTGTTCTGGCGGATGATGGTGAGGGTGTCCTTGATCTTGGCGAGGCCGCGCTGGCCGAGGATGTCCCACTTGAACAGCCCGATGTCCTCGGCCACCACCATGTCGAAATGCACGGTAGGGAAGCCCTTCGGAGGAAGGAAGGTGGCGGTGTAGGTGTGGATGGGCGCATCGCTGATGAGGATTCCTGCCGAGTGGGGCGAGAGGTGGCTGGGGCGGTCGTGGAGCAGGTCGGCATAGCGGAGTACGAGACGGCCGAGCTGGTCCTCTGCGGTCATGGTCTGCTGCAAGCGCACGATATCGTCCGAGGGCAGGCCGAACACCTTGCCCAGCTCGCGGATGACGGACTTGCGCTGGAAGGTGACATAGGCCCCGCACAGGGCCACATGCGGGAACCGCTCGAAGATGAAGCGCGTGACATCCTCGCGGTCGCGCCACGAGAAGTCGATGTCGAAATCGGGCGGACTCTTCCGGAACAGGTTGATGAACCGCTCGAAATAGAGGTTGAGATGGATGGGGTCAACGTCCGTGATGCCGATGAGATACGACACGATGCTGTTGGCCCCGCTGCCGCGCCCCACGTGGAAGTAGCCTTGGCTGTTGGCATACTGCACGATCTCGTGGCTGATGAGGAAATAGGACACGAAGCCCTTGTCGCGGATGGTCTGCAGCTCGCGGTCGAGGCGGTCGGCCACCTCAGTGGCGGGGCTGTTGCCGTAGCGGTAGGCGATGCCATCGAGGCAGAGCTTTCTCAATAGTTCGAAATCATCCCCGTCATTGCCTGTGAAAGTGCGCTGGTTGCGATGGCCGTGCTGCTCCAGAGGTGCGAAGGCCACGCGGCAGTTTTCAATCACGCGCTCCGTATTGGAAAGCAATACGGGGAAATCGGCATAAGCGGTGCGCAGTTCCGCATCGGTGCGCAGCAGGTCATCGGGGTTTCCTTCCTCCATTTTCGGCAGTCGGCTCAGGAGCGTGTTGCAGGCCATGGCGCGCAGCAGGCGGTGCGCGTTGAAATCGGTCTTGGTGCGGAAGGTGGCGGTGGGCAGGGACACCAGTTTGTCAGGATGGTCTTTCCACGGGGAAAATGGAAGCTGGCGGAGGTCGGAGGGAGTGATACCGATGAATTCGTTGACGCGCAGCGTTACAGTTAAACGCCCCCCCCGTCCGCCTATGGCGGACTCCCCCCCTTGCCAGGGGGGGAGTTCCCCGCCCGCAGCAGCTCCCCTCCTGGAAAGTTGAAAATCCCGATCCCTTCGGGAGAGGGGTTGGGGGAGGTCATTTATACAATTCGGGGAGAGGTCTTTTCGGAACGGATAAATCACAACCACATCCCTGAACGCAGGCGCATGCCAAGGAATCCGCTTCTTCTCGGTGGTGAGGAACTGCGACAGGTAGGCGTTGATCTCGCGGAAGCCGTCATTGCTGCGGGCCACGGCCACGAACATGCGCTCGGCCCCGTTGCGGAAGTCCACCCCCAGCGAGAGGTCGATATCATACTTCGGGGCCAGTCGCAGCAGGTCGTGGCAGGCGGAGGTGTTGTTGATGTCGGTGACCACCAGCCGCGTGATGCCCCGCTGCTGCGCCTCAGCAAGCAGTTCCTCGGGTGACATGGTGCCATAGAGGAGGCTGAAATGGGTGTGGGCGAACTGGGGCAAGGGAGTGCTTAATGGGAATCGGAAATGGCGTTCAGGGTAGCAAACGACCAAAGGTGTAAATTTGGATTCTGCACAGCAGTTGAAAATCCAAGCGATGAGCACCAAGGAGAATTTCCATATTCTGATAGACCAGATCGAGGATGAGCGGGCATTAAGCAGCTATTATGAGTTGTTCAAGAAATTGCGGCAGCAGGAAACCGGTCGACTTTGGAAAAGCCTTTCTGCCAGTGAGCAACAGGAGCTGATGGTGGCCTACGATGAGAGTTTCGATGCGGAGAATCTGATTCCTCACAACGAGGTGAAGCGGGAACACGGTAAATGGCTGAACGGATAGTCTGGACTGTACGCGCCCGAAAAAGCTTCAACCGCATCATTTCCTTTCTTGAGGAAGAATGGGGCGAACGTGTCACAGTCAATTTTGTGAGGAGAGCGTACGGCATCATTGAACTTCTTGCAGAACATCCCTCTCTTGGTTCGCTGGAGAAGGTTGAGGAACAGATTCGCGGTTTTCCCATCACTGAGCACAATCGACTTTTCTATCGGGTCACAGAGGATGGCATCATTCTCTTGAACTTCTTTGATACCCGCTCAGGCAAACGGAGAAGGAAATTCTGACCGAAAACTCACGCCCTCCTGTGCGCGGGGATCACAATGGGCTGACCATCGAAGGGGTTTCCTGAGCGGCCTATGCCTTTGGAACCCATCGCCACGGCCCGTTTCACCGCGTCCTGCCCATAGCGGTTGCGGATCTTGTCCATGGCGCTGTAGAGCTGCAGCAGATGACTGCTCTCGTCAAAGAGGTTCATCTGCTCGCCACCACCTACCAGATGGCTGAACCGCACGCTCACGAGCCGGAGCAGCACCCTGCGGTCGAAGAGCTGGCGGAAGAGCGAGATGGCGGTCTCGATGAGCACGTGGTCCGATGCCGTGTAGGGAATGCGCAACTGCTTGCTGTGCGTCTGGAAATCGGAGTAGCGCACCCGCACCGAAACGCAGGCCGTCAGTTTGCTGCCATTGCGGAGCTGATAGGCAAGGTTCTCGGCCATGGCGCGGATGATGCTTTCGAGCTTCACCATGTCCGATGTGTCGTTCTCGAAGGTGCGCTCTATGGATATGGACTTGCGCTCGTGCCACGGCTCCACGGGCGTGTTGTCTATGCCCTGCGCCTTTTTCCAGAGCGAGGTGCCGTTCTTGCCCATCACGCGCTCCAGCAGTTCGATGGGCATTTCCTGCACTGTCTTCACCTTCTCCACGCCCATGCTGCGCAGCAGGCGGTAGGTCTGGTCGCCCACCATCGGGATGCGCTTCACGGAGAGCGGTGCGAGGAAGGGTTTCTCGGTGCCCTCGGGAATCTCGCGGTGGTTGTTGGGCTTGGCCTCGCCCGTGCCCACCTTGGCCACGGTCTTGCTGGTCGATAGCGCGAAGGAGATGGGCAGTCCCGTCTCGCGGATGATGCGCTGACGCAGTTCCTGCCCCCACTTGTAGCACCCGAAGAAGCGGTCCATGCCCGACACGTCTATGTAGAACTCATCGATGGACGATTTCTCGAAAAGGGGCGAATCCTCCTTGATGATGTCGGTCACCATGTCGGAGAAACGGCTGTAGGTACCGCTGTTGCCGCGGATGACCACCGCTTCGGGGCATAGCTGCCGCGCCATCTTCATCGGCATGGCCGAATGGATGCCGAATGCCCGCGCCTCATAGCTGCACGAGGCCACCACGCCCCGGTCGGTGATGCCACCGATGAGCACGGGCCGGCCGTTGAGCCGGCTGTCCAACTGCCGCTCGCACGAGACGAAGAACGAATCGAGGTCTATGTGGATGATGCTCTTCAATTGATTATTGATGAGTGATTATTGATGATTTGGACTCGACATCTGAAAACCTGATAGGCTGAAACCCTGATACGCCCTTGCAAAAACGGGGGCTTGAAGTTAGGTGCGCGTGAAGTGCTGCCGATGTCCGAGGACAGTCGCAAGACAGGAAAAAGTTGTTCACAGAGAGAAAGGTGGCAATGCGTCATGTTGCCACAAAGCAGCACTGGCAGACCGTAACCTATTTACGGTCAGGAAGGACGTTCATCTTTACACACCACTACCTTTGATACCATGTCCATATCATATCTGAAAATCGTTGCCGCCATGCTGTTCCTTATTGTAGGACAGGCGCATGCCCAATTGCCCGCATTCCTGGGTGCCGAGGGTTATGGACGTATGGCACAAGGCGGAAGAGGAGGCAGCGTAATTGAGGTGACGAACCTTAGCGATGCGGGGCCGGGATCGCTGCGGGCGGCTTTGGATGCCAATGGGCCGCGCACCATCGTGTTCCGCACGGGAGGCGTCATAGACCTTCATAGCGAGCTACAGATCCATAACCCCTTCGTGACTATCGCAGCTCAGACCGCTCCCGGTGATGGAATCGTGCTGCGCAACTTCGGCCTTAGCATATTCACGCATGATGTCATCATCCGTGGGTTGCGCATCCGTCCTGCGGACGGGCTGCATACCCTGAGTCCTGAAAATCGGGATTGCCTCAGCTTGCAGAACGGTGCGTACAACATCATGGTGGATCACTGCTCGTTCAGTTGGGCGATAGATGAGAACGTGAATCTGTGGACAGGTTCGCACCATGCCAGTATTCAATGGTGTGTGATCAGCGAGGCGTTGTATAAAAGTGTGCATCCGAAAGGCCCCCACAGTATGGGGATGCTGGTGGGTGACGGTTCACATAGTGTGTCGGTGCATCACAACCTTTTTGCCCACAACAACGACCGCAATCCGCTCTTTGTGGGCGGAACGGACCTGGAATTCATCAATAATCTTGTCTTTGACTGGGGCCATGGTGGCAGTTACCACGAAGGTGGAGCGCAGATCAGGGCCGACATTGTGGGAAATACTTGGATACCGTTTACAGGGGTGATAGATTTGGATGAACTACCGATCTCCATCGACTTTGACATTGACAACAACCTTGGTTCGCTGCTCCACATCAGCGGCAATACTTGGCCAGGCGGACCTTTCCTCACCCAGCAGCAGATAGCTTCGTTCGGGGCCAATGGTGCGCTGTTCCCCAGCAGTTCGGTGCTTTCAGATGCTTCCACTGTGACTGCCGATGAAGTTACAGAGATACGTACCGCAGTGCCTGCTTGGGCAGGGGCCATCCACCCGCAGCGCGATGCCACCGACCTGCGCGTTTGGCAGCAGTTGGCAGACAGCACAGGTGGTCTGCTCGACTGTGTGCGCAGTGGCCCCATTGCGCTCGACAGCGGAACGGTCATCTCTGCCAATCTCAACAGCATCACATACAGTCTGCTGGACGATGCCATCAAGTATTCGCCCGAAGGTCGCAGGATTCAAATTACCAGTGGTACAGGTGCAGGACAGATACGCACGGGGCTTGATATGACAGTGGTGGACGAGTTGAACCAAGTGATCACTTCCAATGTCGATGCAGCATGGCAAGAGGCGCCCGATGCCACCTCGCAGTTCCGCATCTCGGCCTATTGCCTTAACACACTGAACGGATATCCCGTCTATGTCAACGGCCAGCCCTACACAGATAACGACCACGATGGCATGCCCGATGACTGGGAACTCGCACAGGGGCTGAACCCTGAAGACGCATCTGACAGAAACGGTACTGACCTCAGCGAAGAAAACTACACCAACTTGGAGGTCTTCTTAAATGGATATTACACGGATACGCCTTTGACAGTTGATGAACCCCTCGATGAGGCCGGTCTGAGCATTCAACCCAATCCATTCTCAGATGCCACAATCATCCAACTACTGGGCAATGGTCATTCAAGTGCTGTTGCAGAGATTTTTAGCACTGACGGCCGTCTTGTGACTGACCTTGACTCCAATGGCAATGGTCAATTCATGTGGAACGGCACGGATACCCAAGGGCGTCTAATGCCCAACGGCCTGTACATCGTCCGGATAGCAACGCCAAGTGAAAATGCGACCGGCAGGTTGGTGCTGATACGATAATCGGAACATAAGCCCGGCATCAGTGATCGGCATGAGTCTACGGCCCTGCGGATTTATGGCTTGCTGCCCATTAAGGTTGACGACCGTTTGTGCCAAGCTCACTTGCGCACGGTGCGCGACACCGCGAAGGCCCAATAGATGAGCAAAGGATGGATTGCCACTAACCGCAGCCAAGCCACCCATTGAGGGACACACAATCCCTCGCCAACACACCCTCCGATCTGAATGAAATGCACATGGGAGGGAACGAACAGCACCAGCAACACAATGATACCGAGAGATGCTGCCCTCCTTGTTGCCGGATACAGCACTCCCACGCCCAGCATGATCTCTATCACCCCTGAAGCCGAATTCAAGAAATCCTTGAAAGGCAGATAATCCGGTATCAGCGGGAGGTAGAAATCAGGATTGATGAAGTGGTTTGCCCCAGCGACCGCGTAGAACAACCCCAAGGAATATGTAAGCGCGCTCTGCATCATGTCAATGACCATCTATGTTCCGTGTGAACCTTTTTGAGTATTACGAAGAAAGGTATCCACCAGATCAGGTCGTTGGTGATCAGCATGTATGAGAAGCTGAACGGAACATGCCCTTGGACATAATTGACCACAAACCCGATAGGCCCGAAAACCTTACCCAGGAACCCGACTGCCACTATGGGCCAATGCCGAACAGGATCATAGCTCGCCCACCAATATCCGAGTCCGTAGACCCCTATCACCATTCCCATTCCTTGCCAGACCACAGGATGGTTGATCGCTTCCATGCCCGTAAGCTCAAAATAATGCTGCGGGAACAATACCACCCAAGCACCCCAAAGGAGGTTGTAGACCGCTGCCAACCGGAGTGTAGTGCTCATCGATGAGAGAACACCCCGAAGCATAAAAAGTTGAGGCTGCGCCTGAACCAGACCACATCATCGCCAAAGGTCACAGCTGATCGACCACCTGCCTGATGGCGTCCTCCCAGTTGAAGCGCTTCTGGCGGGCATTGCGCGGCTTGCGGTTCAGCGATACGATGATGATGTTCTTGGCTCGGTTCACGTACAGATACTGCCTGTACAGCCCTATGGCCATGAAGTCATCGTAGTTCTTGTAGCCGATATACCAGCTATGATGGTAACCAAAGGTGCCGCCCTCGGTGGTATCGCGGGAAATGGAGTGATTGACCCAGTCGCGATCGAGCAGTTGCTGCCCCTCCCAATTGCCTCCATTGAGGTAGAGACGGCCCAGCTTGGCATAATCGCGGGCGGTGGCCTGAAGGCAACAGTATGGCTTGACGCGGTCATGGCGGTCGGTGCTCCAGCGGGCGGTCTGCTCCATGCCGAGAGGCTTCCATAGCTTCTGCTCCAGATAAGCATTGAGCGGTGCGCCTGTCTGTTTCTCGAGGATAAGCCCCAGCAGTAGCGTGTTGATGTTCATGTAGGCCTGCACCTTGCCCGGCTCATGGTGGAAACGGATGTGCCGCCTCACCTTGCGGAGGTCGTTGCCGTAGTAGAGCAGCCCATCGACCGTGAGCGGATGGAACAACCCTGAAGTATGGTTAAGCAGATGTTCGATGGTAAGCCTCTGGTAGCGGGGGTCATCGCTCAGATCGGGCAAGTAATCGACCACAAGGTCACACTCAGAGCCGATGAGACTGTCCTGTAATGCAAAGCCCACCAAAGCTGAAACAAACGACTTGGCCACGGAATAAGACGGGAAAAGTGCCTGCGGGTCTTCCTCACGGTAGCGCTCGTAGACCACCGTGTCGTTGCGGATGATGACAAACGCCTGACTGGGATGATAACTCAACAGGCTATCGAGATAAAGTCGGTCGTAGAAGCGCGAGGACCAGTCGTTTACCAGAACCTTCCTGCCCAGATCGGCCGTGGAGGCATCTCTGAAACGGAATGGCACTTCCGGGGCCTTCACCTCCAACGCGGGCATCCGGTTCACATCCTTGTAGTCAGGGGCCAAAAGCACGAAAGAGCGGGCAGGCATGCCGCAGCTGCTCCAAAACAAGACCGGAGCCAAGGACAACAACACGAAAAAACCTCTCAACACACTCATTATCAATAAATAAAATAGGAATTTGCCGCCAAAGGCACACTTGCCGTGAAGTTCGCTTAAAACAGGTTAACAAACAAGCAACATAAAAGATGATGAACAGCCAACAAAACTCCGGAAACACCTCACGGTATATTCGCGGCCATGGCGCAGAGCGAGAGCATCTTCCTACCTGTGAACAGCACAGACACCCTGCATATCAAGCGCTGGCGCACCGACCCTGACGGCCCTGCGGTGCTGTTGATACACGGCTCGATCGAGAACGGGCGCATCTTCTACTCCGAGAGCGGAAAAGGATTCGCACCCTTCTTGGCAGAACTGGGTTACGATGTGTTCGTGCCCGACCTGCGCGGCAGAGGCAAGAGCACACCCGCCATCGGTCCAGATGCGGACTTCGGACAGATGGACATGGTAGCTACCGACATTCCGCTGCTCATTAACCATGTGAAGGAGGTAAAGGGCAATGATGCGCTGTGGATCGGTGCGCACTCTTGGGGCGGCAATCTCGCTATGGCCTCCTATGCCCGGTTTCCGGAAATGGCCGACATCAAAGGATTCATCTTCTTCGGTGTGAAGCGCAGGGTCACCGTATGGAATGCGGAACGGCTCTTCAAACTCAGTTTCGGATGGCGCATCGTGGCCCCCTTGGCCATTGCCCTCAACGGCTATCTGCCAGCCGTTAGCATGAAGATGGGGGCCGACAACGAGAGCCGGCTGCTTTTCACCGAGACCAATTTCTGGCTGGACCACAAGACATGGACCGACCCAAGGGACGGATTCGACTACGGAAAGGCATTGAGACAGCTCAAAGTCCCGCCTGTGCTATCGCTCACAGGTACTGCCGACAAGGTGCTGGGCCATCCGCGTGACTGCCAGAACCTGATGAACGAGATCAATACATCAGACGGCACGTTCAAGTCCATCGGCAAGGCCACCGGCCATCGCCATGACTACGACCACATCGACCTTGTGACCCACAAGGATGCGCCTGAAGATCACTTCGCCATGGTAGTGGATTGGATGAGGGAGAGGGGCTGAAGCTTTTCATAACTTTGAATCCGTAACATTTACAATGCACCATGCTGACACTCGACAAAAACATTGACGGGATAAGGATGCTTTGCAACCTTCACAAGGTGGGCAGTCTGTTTGCCTTTGGATCGGTGACGTCCGACCGTTTCACAGAGCGTAGTGACATAGACATGGTGGTGAGGTTCAGGGAAATAGACCTTGAGACCTATGCCGACAACTATTTCAGTCTCAAAGAAGGACTTGAGAAACTATTTGAGCGAAACATTGACCTTTTAGAGGAACAGGCCATTCGCAACCCGGTGATTCTACATGAGATCGAACGGTCCAAAAAACTCATCTATGGACAAGGAGATCAGAGCATGGCTGCATGACATCCTAATGGCCATTGATGAGATCGATGGCTACTTCGAGGACAGGCCGAAGCTCTTCGCAGAATTTGCAGGAGACACGAGAACCAAACGGGCCGTGGAACGCGACCTCGAGATCATTGGTGAGGCCGTAAACAGAATCCTTAAAAAAGACCGTTCGTTCCAGATAGTCCATGCCCGAAACATCATAGGGACACGCAATAGAATTGCGCATTGCTATGATTTCGTTTCAGACGAACTCCTTTGGAGCATCGTCATCAACCATCTGCCGAGACTGAGGTCGGAGATAGAGGCGACAATAAGAAATCAGCAATCGCCTTCATAAACTGCCGTCAATCCCTCATCGCTAGGATGTACCGCTCATCATGCTGGCTAACATCGAGACCATCGATCTCCTGCTGCTCACTCACACGCATGGGAATCAACGCATTGGTGATGACATAGAGCAAGTAGCTGCCTCCGAAAGTGAACACCACCACAATGACCAGTGCGAGCATGTGCTTGAGGAACAGATCGGTCTCACCGGTTATCAGTCCGCCTTCGGTGGCAAAAACCCCGGTCGCTATCATGCCCACGATTCCACCGATTCCATGGCAGGGAAACACATCGAGCGTATCATCAAGAGACGAACGTGACTTGATGTGAACGGCCACGTTGCTGATGATGCTCGCAATGACACCGATGAAAATACTGGCCCCCAGGTCGACAAAACCTGCGGCAGGTGTGATAGCCACGAGCCCCACCACGGCACCGATGCACCCCCCGAGCGCTGACGGCTTGCGCCCCTGAACCGCATCAAACAGCAGCCACGCCAGCATGGCCGCAGCCGAGGCGAGGTTGGTATTGACGAAAGCCGTGACGGCTAAAGTGTCCGCAGCAAGTGCGCTGCCAGCGTTGAAACCGAACCAACCGAACCAGAGCAGCCCAGTGCCTAAGAGCACGTAAGGGATGTTCACCGGATTGCTTACGTGACCCTGCTCAAGATGCACCTTTCTGCGGCCAAGGAACATTGCCCCCGCAAGAGCAGCCATACCGGCAGAGATGTGAACCACCGTTCCACCAGCGAAATCAAGTACGCCCCACTGCATCAGAAACCCGTCTGGGTGCCATGTCCAATGCGCAAGTGGACAGTAAATGAACACGCAGAAAAGCACCATGAAAAGGATGTAGGCCCAGAACCTCACACGCTCTGCAAAACCACCGGTTATAAGGGCCGGGGCTATGATCGCGAACTTGAGCTGAAACGATGCGAACAGAATGAAAGGAATGGTGCTTCCGATCCCAGGGTGCGCGGCAGTTCCCACATTGTCGAAGAAAAAGAAGGTCATCGGATTGCCGATGAAACCCCCGATGGAATCACCGAAGCTCAGGCTGAACCCGACCACGTACCACAGAATACTGATGACTCCAAGTGCCACGAAACTCTGCAACATGGTACTGATGATGTTCTTGTGTGAGACCATGCCCCCGTAGAAGTAACTAAGCCCGGGGGTCATCAGCAGCACGAGGCCCGCAGCAGTGATGAGCCAAGCTAGATCGCCAGAGTTGAAATCCGCCATATCTCCCTCTGGATGGAAGGCGGGAAAAATCACACCTATCAGACAGACGAGAAGTAAGAGGCCAAGACTGATCTTGGCATAAACGGAGCGCATTTTCTTCGACATGGCAGCTTTGATTTTGAGATTCGCAAAGGAATAAAATGCTTTTTCAATAACAACCCCTCAATATATAAGGGGCATAGAACATTTTTCAATCATTTTTCAACCAAGACCCCACCATCCTAAGCACTAATTGGGAAATAATATCGATGAACATCCGTTGGCCCTCTGAGCAGATATTCTCAGAGCCTGAACCTACCTTTCGGACATCAAACCCAATGTGATGAGACATCTTCCTGCCATCCTCTTTTCCTCAGCCATAGTCATCTCGAGCGTATTCCTCAGCAGAGCATACGTTGAACGAACGCGTTCGTCAGGCACCATCAGCGTGACTGGCATGGGCAGCAAGGATTTTTCCTCCGACCTCATCGTATGGTCTGGAAGATTTACACGCGAAAACCAGAACCTACAGCAGGCCTACGCGCAGCTGGAACGGGACAAGCAGGTGACGCAGGAATACCTCGTATCCAAGGGCATTCCGGCATCAGGCACTGTTTGGAGTGCGGTGGAGACATTGGAGAAGACCCGCCCCATCTATCGCAACGGGGATTACGCAGGTCAGGAATTCGTAGCATTCCAACTCACTCAGTCCATTCAGATAGAATCGAAGGAAGTAGCCATGGTGGAGGAGCTGTCGAGGTCCATCACCGAGCTGCTGAATCAAGGGGTCACCTTTTACTCCGATGCTCCGCGCTACTATTTCACCGGACTCGCGGACCTGAAGATCGAAATGATCGCCAAAGCCACGGAGGACGCCCGCATCAGAGCTGAGAACATCGCCAACAACAGCGGTGGGAGCCTTGGTGAACTGCGGTCGGCAAGGATGGGCGTGTTTCAGATCACGGGACAGAACAGCACCGAGGAGTACAGCTGGGGCGGTGCCTACAACACCTCAGACAAGCACAAGACCGCAAGCATCACCATGCGCTTGGACTACGCCACGAAATAACATCGTCAGGCAAACCGCTGGCGCAGCCTCTCAGGTAGATAGCCGAGCACCCGGTCGCGCACCAGCATCCACTGGTCACCCAGCTCGGCCATGCGGCCCAGCAGTCGCGACAGCGCATCGAAGTGCAACGTGACGGCAAGGAACAGCGTCATCAACCAGATGACAAGGATGTTGGCCCAATAGGTGTCCACATAAACGTTGAGCAGACGCTTGCGCGGTGCGAAGAACTGTGAACGCAGCAACGGGCTATCGGGGTCCTGAAAGATGGGATGCAACCGCTGTATCAACTTACCATCGCGCTCAATGATGCGATAGAAGTCATTGCTGTTGAGTACCAGGTCAGAGAGGCTCTCGTTGAAATGGTCGTCACGCATTTTGTTGTAAGCCTCCTGCTGTTCCGGATTGGCGACCATCTTGCTGACGAAGGCATCCTTCTCTCCGTCAATTCTGTTGCGCAGCTTCACGTAGTGGCGGGTGATGCGGTCAAGATAATCGCGCACATCGGAGAGGAACTCCTTGGAAAGTGGCCTCTCCCCTGCCCTGTCGGCATCGCTCAACGCCACATCAGAGTTTCGTGACAGCTCCCTGCCTACCTCATGCGCTACGAGTTCTGACAGTCGTTCCACCATCTCTGGGTCGGGTTCGGATGACGAAAGTTGCTCATCAAGCAGGATGACCCGCTTGCGTAGTTCGGGTACCCAGTAGTCCTTGCGGAAAGTGGCTTCACTGATCGCCTTCTCGAACTCAAAAATGGGCTGTTGGAAGGCATTGTTCTTGAACTGATGTACAGCAAGTGCCTCGTAGGCCCACTTCGATGCCATGATGTCTCCGGTCAATGGCACATATTCATCGGACGCGAAGCCCGGGTTAAGCTTATCGAACTTGACGATCACCCCGCTCAAGAGGAGTTGAGGGATGATGAGGAATGGAACAAGGATGTATATCGTGACCGCATTGCGGAAGCTGGCCGAGATGTTGAGCCCCAACATGTTGGCAAAGCAGGCGGTGGAGAACAGTACGAGGAAATAGGCCATGTTCATGCCCGAGATACCGAGGATGGCATTACCAATGAGCACGAAACTCAGTGTCTGAACGGCCGAAATGGCGAACATGATGGCAATCTTGGACATCAGATAGCCCGAACGGCTTAGGTTGAGAAACGCCTCGCGCTTGAGGATCTTGCGGTCCTTGATAATCTCCTCGGCACTCACCGTCAGACCGAAGAACAGGGCCACCACCACACACATGAACATGTAGGCTGGGATGTTATCATTCTCTCGGAAAAGATAGCCCACGTCATCATTGGCGAAGTAGCGGACCAGAGATGCGAGAATGACCGCAAGCACAGGTGTCTCCAAGAAATTGATGAGAATGTACTGCGCATCTGCCATCTTCGAGCGCACATCGCGGGTGAAGAACACCTTGAACTGCTCCAGCCAGCGCGGGATGCTGCCACCCTTGGGTACGGGCTTGCCTGCACCATCATCAGGGGCGATCTGCTTTTCCAGTAAACCCGACTCTGCGAACTTAGCCCCCCATTCCTTGGGCAATACCCGTCTGTTCTCAGTGAGTTGGCCGTATTCGTCCAAAACTCGGCTCTCTATGATATTGAACACCTGCTCGGGGTTCACATTGCCACAGTTGAAGCACTCCACATCATCGCTGGTCACATCATTGATCTGCGACTTGAAATAACTGATGGCCTCGATAGGATTGCCATAATAGACGGGATATCCGCCCGTATCGAGGATCATCAGCTTATCGAACATCTTGTAGATGTCGCTTGACGGCTGGTGAATGACCACGAAAACGAGCTTGCCCTTAAGCGCGAGCTCTTTCAGCAGGTCCATGATGTTCTCGCTGTCGCGTGAAGAGAGGCCCGATGTAGGTTCGTCAACAAACAGCACGCTCGGCTCGCGGATCAGCTCCAGCGCGATGTTGAGCCGCTTGCGCTGTCCACCGCTTATCTTCTTGTTAAGCGGGCTGCCTACCTTCAGATCACGTATCTCATACAGGCCAAGGCTCTTGAGTGTGGCGATCACCATCTTGGCCAACCTGTATTTGCTATACCCGTCAAAGCAGAGGCGGGCGTTGTAAAACAGATTCTCAAACACGGTAAGCTCCTCCATCAGCAGGTCGTCCTGCGAGATGTGACCAATCAGCCCCTCAACCTTCTGCGGCTCCTCATGGATGCTGATACCGTTGATGTTGACCGTACCCTTCGAGGGTTTCTCCGTTCCATTGAGGATATTCAGAAAGGTCGATTTACCAGCCCCGCTCGCCCCCATGATACCGAGGAGCTGACCCGAGGGCTCACACAGATTGATCTTATGAAGACCCCGTCTTCCACTCGGAAAGAAGAACTCTACGTCCTTGATGCTGAATGTGATGTCCACAGACACGGACGAGCGCAGGAAACGGCCCACAATGTCACTAAAGTGAATGGGCGACATGCCAGATGCCCTGATGGATGCCCCCTGCCC
Source organism: uncultured Chryseobacterium sp. (assembly GCA_964500205.1). Taxonomy (GTDB): domain Bacteria; phylum Bacteroidota; class Bacteroidia; order UBA10329; family UBA10329; genus UBA10329. The sequence goes on from CAZCNS010000014.1 coordinate 53,694, forward strand.
CAGGATATTGATCCGCTCCGGGCGCAACGGCTGGCCGTTCATAAACAGTGTGTCGGTACCGAAATAGCGGAGAACATAGAGCGAAACACTGGGGATGTTGAGCACCCGAACCTCCCCATTAAGGCCCTCTGAACGAATCTGATGAGACCTCTCGAGGTAACTGCCGTCTGTGTTGTTGACGATGAGAATGTGCTCAGAGTCCTGCACATCATCGCGTCTCGCCTTCACGAAATGCAGGCAACGGAGGAACTCCTGCTCATCAATGTTGAATGTATCGGCCACGGTGCTGACGAAATCCAGCTCCTGGCCGTCAATGTCCCCATCGGTGTTGATGTACTCCAGTATTCGGAACAGCACGATGACCTTTTGCTTCTGCACCAGCTCGGCATTGATGGCCGTGCAGATGCGCAGGATCTTCACTGAGCTGCGCGAGATCCGCTTGCGCTTCTTCTCGGTCTGCTCCTCCTCTGCACCGTGATATTCCTTGAAATACTCATCGTACACGGCCAGATAGCGATCCACCAGCGCACTGCCAAGTTGCTGGCTCAAGAACACCCTTACCACATCGCGGCCGGATGAACTCTCACCTTTGGCCACAAGGGCAAAAAGCTGCATCAATGCACGGAGTATCCGTTCGCTCATCTGTCAGTGGGTGGTGCGGTCAAAAAAACGACCCCGATACAACGGGGTATCGGGGTCGCAGGTTACGTTTCAGGAGGTCTTATTTGAAGCCAATCACCATGGCTGCACAACCCGATTTCACATTGTTCGTGTTGAGCCTTGCCTCGATGATACAATCGACTGTTGAAGTGAACTTGAAATCCCAGTAGGGTGTGTTCTTGTGGTCGGAACTGGTGAAAAGACGGTTGTGTTCCTCGTCAAAGAGAGAGAAAATGAGATTGCCGTCTGTGAATCCGCTGCAACCAGCAATGCGATAGGTGCTGCCTCCATAGAACGTGGCACGGAACTCGGCCACCTCATCACCGTTCAACAGGGCACGGTAAGACTGTCCGTCAGAGATGAAATCCGCTGTGACCTTCTGGGCACAGATGGTGGCGATGGTATCGCACTGGGCAGAGGCACTGAATGCGATGCCTACCGTTGCGACAAGTGCTATGATGAAAGTTCTCATGTCTTGATGTCTCGGGTTCAGTATTGATGGATCAACCTACGATCTTGCTGCGGATGGAAGCCACACGGTCTGCAATGGCATCAAGATGCGCCTTGCTAATGACCACGTCTGTGCGGCTATTGATGACTGTGGTCTTGGCAGCAATATCGACCACCGGCTCTTCGTAGGTGTACTTGATGTCAATGGCATCAAAGTCATAGGCCAGTTCTATCAACTCATCCACCAGCACATCATACTCAGGCTGATCGTAGTAAGGCGTGAGCATCTTCACCAGGTTGTTGACCGTATACTTCTGCTCACCTATGCGATTGATCACGTCCTGATTGCCATGCTTCTTAGCGATCTGAGTAGTGAAATACAGCGTCTCCAACCAACCGCCAGCGAGCACAAGCGCACCCACATTGAGACGGTCGTTGTCTTTCAGAAAGGCATCTGCGTTGCGGTAAGCCACAGACACAAGATTCAACATTGAGTCGCGCTTGCCAAAATTGGCCTCGAAACGCTTGATGGTCTCCTCATCAAAAGCACCGATGATGCCCAGCTCATCGGCCAATTTATTGATGACACTGAGATACTTCAACGCATCCTGACTCTGATCATACATGGTCACGTAGCCCACATCGGCACCATAGACACCAAGATTGAGCGCCTTGCGGAAGTTGGTGGCATAGCTGCCTACCTTCTTGGCATCGTTCAAAAAGCCTTTGTTATAGTCCGCACCAGATCGCTCAATGAGCATCGCGGTCTGAATGGGGGACGGGATGCTGATCACAGCACCACCGACCGTGAGTATGCGATCTGCATCACCGGTCGGCTCAGTTGGCCCTTGGCCACTACTGTCCTTCTGAACATCGGATACACAGCCAACAAGACATACAGCCATTGCTGCCATGAAACCTGTTGCTGTCTTGAGTACGTTTTTCTTCATCATCTGAAAAGAATGATTTGGTGGCGCAAGTACGGAAAAATCAAGCGCATCTGAAACACTGCGTTTGAAGCATTCTGCTTGCTTGAAATTGTATCGCTCCTCTTCTACTGTTAATCTTAACTGGGGTTTCAATATCCCGTCACTCCCATTCGATCGTGGCGGGCGGCTTGCTACTGATGTCGTAGACCACGCGGTTGATGCCCCGCACCTTGTTGATGATGCGGTTGCTCACCGTGCCGAGGAACTCATAAGGCAGATGGCACCAGTCGGCTGTCATGCCATCACGCGAGGTGACCGCACGCAGGGCCACTGCATTCTCGTAAGTGCGCTCATCGCCCATCACGCCCACGGTATTCACGGGAAGGAAGATGGCCCCCGCCTGCCACACGTCATCATACAGGTCAAATTCGCGGAGGGCGGAGATGAAGATGTGATCCACCTCTTGCAGGATGCGCACCTTCTCCTCGGTGATGTCGCCCAAGATGCGGATGGCCAGCCCTGGCCCGGGGAACGGATGGCGGCCCAGCAGCCGTTCGGGCAGACCGAGGTGCTTGCCCACCTCGCGTACCTCGTCCTTAAAGAGGGTTTTGAGCGGCTCCACCACCTTCAGCTTCATGAAATCGGGCAGGCCGCCCACGTTGTGGTGGCTCTTGATGGTGGCCGATGGGCCTTTGACCGAGACCGACTCGATGATGTCCGGGTAGATGGTGCCCTGCGCAAGCCACTTCACGTCCTGTATCGAATGCGCCTCACGGTCGAACACCTCGATGAAGACGCGGCCTATGATCTTGCGCTTGGTCTCAGGGTCTGACTCGCCTTTCAACGCATCAAGGAAATGCTTCTTCGCATCCACGCCCTTCACGTTGAGCCCGAGACCCTGGTACGTTTCCAGCACGGTCTCGAACTCGTTCTTGCGCAAAAGGCCGTTGTCCACGAAGATGCAGTAGAGGTTCTTCCCGATGGCCTTGGAAAGGAGCATGGCCGCCACGCTGCTATCGACCCCGCCAGAAAGGCCCAGCACCACGCGGTCGTTGCCAAGCTGCTCTTTCAATTGTGAAACGGTAATCTCGATAAAGGAATCGGGCGTGTGGCTCTGGTCGCAACCGCAGATATTGACCACGAAATTGCGCAGCAGCGTTAGCCCATCCACCGAGTGTGTAACCTCCGGATGGAACTGGATGCCCCAGGTCTGCTCATCTGTGAATTGGAAGGCGGCCACTCTCACATCAGCAGTGCTGCCAATCACTTCACAGTTCCCGGGCAGGGCGGTGATCGTGTCCCCGTGCGACATCCAGACGGTTGAACCTGTGGGCACACCTTTCAGCAGGACGTTGTCATGGTTCACGAAGCTCAGATCGCTGCGGCCATACTCTCGGCTGTCGCTGGCCTCCACCTTGCCGCCATTCGCCATGGAAAGGTACTGTGCCCCATAGCACACGCCCAGCAGCGGCAATTTCCCACGGAAAGAGGACAGGTCGGGGGCGGGAGCGTTGGTATCGCGTACCGAGGACGGGCTGCCGCTTAGGATCACACCCTTGACCTCCTCCCCGAATTCAGGAATCTTATTGAAAGGATGAATCTCGCAGTAAACGTTCAGTTCGCGCACCCTGCGGGCGATAAGCTGCGTGTATTGTGAACCGAAATCGAGGATGAGGATGGTCTCTTGCATTCGTGGGCTTTGGGCAGATTTTGCTGAAAAAACTAATGTTGAACAATCATTTACAAGTCGAAAATCACTTTGCGAGAACAAGTGGGAACTCAGAGACGACAACCCCGTCCTCATCGGCATAGAGGTAATGACCGGGAATAAAATCCACTCCTCCGAAGCGCACGGGGATGTTCTCCTGCCCCTCGTTGCGCTTGACGCTCTTTACGGGCGTGACACCGAGGGCCTTCACCCCTATCTCCATCTCCATGATCTGCCGCACATCGCGGATGCAGCCATAGACGATGATGCCTCGCCAGCCATTGTCCACGGCCAATGCAGCAAGGTTGTCGCCCACAAGCGCACAACGGAAAGAGCCCCCACCATCGATGACGAGCACCTTGCCCGTGCCGTCCTGTTCAAGCATGGAGCGCACCAGTGTGTTGTCCTCAAAGACCTTGAGGGTGACGACCTGCCCCTCGAACATCCCGACCCCACCGAGGTCGCTCATCAAAGTTGGGTCGAGCACTTGCAGGCGTTCGATGTGGGCATCGCAGAGGTCGGCAGTGGCGTGTTGCATGGGTGAGGGTGAAAAAGAAAAGTGGGGTCAAAGCTAAAAAGCCGACCCCACCTTTCTCATCCTAAATGTGCTCCTTTTTACTACGTGAAGGAAATGGCCCTGACGCGGTGGAGCGGGATTCCCCGTCCGCCCTTGAGCACGATCATCTTTTCTGTGAATGCCCAGATGGTCGTGTTGACCGCCTTGAGGCCCTCTGAATCCTCGAAGGTGATCCGTACCTTATGCTTCTCGGTGTTGCCGAGGGCTGATGCTTTCTGAAGCTGCTGGTGCAATTCGACCCTTTCAACAGGATCGACAACAACTTCTTCTTTCGGAAACACGAGTCCTTCGAGAGACTCCTTCTCAATTGTTACAGCTGCTGTTGTCATGTCCAGAGTTTTTTTTGAATCGTTCCGCAAATCTAACGGCACTTGTCCAACAAAAGTTCCCTTCTCGGGGTTCTGAACACAAGTTTAACTTCGGTCTAAAGCCCTCCTTGCCGCCTTAACCCCGTCAAGTCGCGACCGGGCGGTAACTTTGACATCTTTCTGAAAAAATGATCGTACGCATCGCCTTCACCCTGTTGCTTATCCTCGCTATCGACCTGTACTTCTTTCAGGCGGTCAGGCACTTGACAGAGGGTCTTACCTTATCCACCGGCCGCTGGATAAAGTTCGGATACTGGGGATTGACCATCTTGTCGTTCGCTGCATTGGTGGCCGCGATCTTGCTGACAGATGTACCGCCCTACGTGCGGTTTTACCTTAGTAGTGTCGTGATGGTGATGACTGCTCCCAAGCTGGTCGGCATCGTCATACTGCTGGGTGAGGACTTGTCGCGTGGAGTTATCGCCATCTGGAGGACAGTGAGTGGCACGGATGGGGCGGCCATTCCCGATAGACGCGATTTTCTCGCCAAATTCACCTTGATGGCTGCAGCTGTGCCCTTCGCCACGATGCTGCACGGCATGGTGAGCACGGCCTTCAACTTTGCTGTGAGAAGAGAACAAGTGGTGATTCCTGACCTCCCGTCCGCCTTCGATGGACTACGAGTGGCCCACATATCGGACATGCACTGCGGCAGTTTCGCCTCGACCGACAGTGTGGAGAGGGCGGTAGAACTCATCATGAACGAGAAGCCTGACATCATTTGCTTCACAGGCGACATGGTGAACAACAAAGCCGAGGAGGCCGAGCCATTCCGGGAAGTGCTGTCGCGGCTCAAGGCCCCAATGGGCGTATTCTCTGTGCTGGGCAATCACGACTATGGTGACTACGTCCCATGGGACAGCGCCATTGAGAAGAAAGCCAACCTTGACCGTTTGAAAACCCTTCAAAAAGAAGCAGGACTGGACCTGCTTGTCAACGAGCACCGCATGCTTGAGCGTGACGGGCAGCGCATCGCAGTGGCTGGGGTGGAGAACTGGGGCGCGGCCATGCGTTTTCCCAAGTACGGAGACCTCCGCAAGGCCACCCATGGCACAGAGCGAACTCCCTTCGTGCTGCTGCTATCGCACGACCCGAGCCATTGGGAAGCTGAGGTGGTGAAAGACTTCCCGCAGGTGGGCCTGACCCTTAGCGGTCACACGCACGGATTCCAGTTTGGAGTGGATATCCCCGGCTTCAAATGGAGTCCTGTGCAATACGTCTATCGCCAATGGGCGGGGCTTTACAGTAATGGAAAACAGCATATTTACGTGAACAGGGGTCTCGGATTCCTCGGTTTCATGGGGCGAGTGGGAATCCGCCCAGAAATCACTGTTCTGGAACTGGTGCGCAGCAAGGAAATGGCCTGACCGACAAGGCTTTCAACATTCAGATGGTGAAATGTGCTGACCGCACGAAAGTCATCGGCACTTTGACAAAGTACCTTTGCACACTGAGCTTGGCCTCCCTACTGCCCGATGCGGAACATTCTCGTTTTCCTGCTAAAGTACCATGTGCTATTGTCATTCCTGCTGCTGGAAGGAATAGCGATGTCCCTGACCATCGGTGTCAGCACACTGCACAGCACTGCTTGGTTCAGGTCATCAAATGCTTTTGTGGGAGGGATACACGCTTTCAATAGCAACGTGACCGAATACTTCCGCCTAAGCGTTGTGAATCGCGAACTGGCCGAGGAGAACGCCCTGCTGCGCGGGATGTTGAGGTCATCACAATACACCTTCGCAGACAGTTGCGATGCGGTGATGATAAGCGACACGGTGTACTATCAGCGCTACACTTACATCCCCGCCACCGTAGTGCGGCTGACGGTGACCCGTCAGGCCAATCACATGACCATAGACCGGGGTTCCGATCAAGGCGTGAGGCCAGAAATGGCCGTCATCTCAGCTGGTGGCGTAGTTGGCGTGGTGCGCGAGGTATCGAAGAATTTCGCCACAGTGCTGCCACTAATCCATAGAAAATCAAGCATCAGTGCACGGCTGCGCGAGCCCGGCTACCTCGGTGCACTACGCTGGAATGGCAAGGATCCACAACTGCTGCAACTGCATGATATCCCTGTGCATGTACCGCTCCAACGTGGCATGGAGGTGGAGACATCTGGACTTTCGGCCATGTTTCCTGAAGGGCTGACCATTGGTACCGTGGAGCATTTTGAGGAGAACACGGGTGAGAATTTCCATTCTATCACGGTAAGGCTGAACACCGACCCACGCAAACTGCACACGGTCTATGTGGTGAACAACCGCATGCGCGAGGAACAACTTGAATTGGAGGTACAGGACAATGGCAGGGACTGAGATCTTTAAGAATGCCCTGCGATCGGTGGCACTTGTGTTGCTACAGGTCATGATACTGGACAATGTGCAGATGGGAAGTTTCATCAACCCATATCCTTACATCTACCTGGTGCTTATCCTACCCGTCACCATTGGGCGGGTGTGGCTGCTGCTTACAGGTTTTGCGCTGGGGCTGATCATGGACATGTTCTCAGGTACAGGCGGCATGCACGCGGCCGCGACCACGCTCATAGCCTACTACCGTCCGCTGCTGCTGAAAGCTCAATCGCCCCGCGAGGGCTTTGAGCTGAATGCCGTGCCCAACATCCGCCTTTTCGGCATAGGCTGGTTCGTAGGATATGCCGCGCTGCTCACGCTGATGCATCATTTCGCACTTTTCATCCTGGAGGTGCTCAGTTTCGGTGACTTCTTCAGGGTGCTGCTACGAACCTTGTTGAGCGGAGGCATGACCCTCACTATCATGATGATGATGGAACTTATGACCACAAGGGAGCGAAGGAGAAAATGAGCTACGGTTCCAACCGATACCGCGAGAGGTTGTATGTGTTGATGGGCATAACACTGGCCATTGCGATCGTATTCCTGCTCAGGCTCTTCTATATTCAAGTGATCGATGACAGCTACCGCCTTTCGGCAGACAACAACGTGCTGCGCTACGAGACGCAGTTTCCCGCCCGGGGCCTCATCCACGACCGAAACGGCAAGCTGCTGGTCTACAACCAAGCGGCATACGACCTGATGGTGGTGCCAAAGCAGGTTCGAAAAGACATCGACACACTCGCGCTGTGCCGTGTGCTCGGCATTTCCAAAGAGGATTTCAAAAAGAAAATGGAGAAAGCCAAGGCTCACTCCTACCGTAAGGCGAGCATTTTCGAGAAGCAGTTGAGCGTGGAGACCTACGCGGAGCTTCAAGAGAAGATGCATGCATTCGATGGCTTCTTCGTGCAGGTGCGCACGCTTCGCAAATACCCGCGTCCCATCGCAGCTCAGTTCCTCGGCTATGTGGGTGAGGTAGGCAAGGACGACCTCGAACGTGACCTGTATTACAGGCAAGGTGACTACATCGGCATCGCGGGACTGGAGCGGTCCTACGAGTATGCACTGCGAGGACAGAAAGGAGTGAAGGTGCTCATGGTAGATGTGCACAACCGCACCAAGGGCAGCTACCGCAATGGTCGGTACGACACACTGGCGGTGGCGGGCAAAAGCCTCGTTTCGACCATCGATGCCGACCTGCAGGCCTATGCCGAACGGCTGATGTGCAACAAGTCGGGGGCCATAGTGGCCATAGAACCTGCCACAGGCGAAATATTGGCCCTGGTGAGCACCCCCACCTTCGATCCCAACCTGCTGGTGGGCCGCACCCGTTCTGCGAACTACGCCATGCTGAACCGCGACCCGATGCGACCGCTCTTCAACCGTGCGCTGCAGAGCGGAACCAACCCACCGGGGTCCACATTCAAGGTGCTGAACGCGCTCATCGGCCTTCAGGAGGGCACTGTTTTCGAGACAACAAAATATCCCTGCCAAGGTGGGTTCCGTCAGGGTAGCTTCAAAATGGGCTGCCACCCCCACACAGGGCCACTCGACCTGCGACAGTCGGTGCAGCACTCCTGCAACGCTTACTATGGCAACGTTTTCAAGAATATCATCGAGAAGCCGCAGGAACCATGGCAGGGCTATGTGCGCTGGCGGGAGCATGTGAGCAGCTTCGGCATCGGCAAGATCTATGGAACCGACCTGCCCTTTGAGCACCGCGGTGTGCTGCCCACCAAGGAGCGGCTCGACAGACTTTTTGGGGAGAACCGCCTCAAGGCGCTCAATATCATCTCTATGGCCATCGGGCAGGGAGAGTTGGGCATGACCCCGCTGCAACTGGCCAACATGACGGCAGCCATCGCCAACAGGGGCTTTTGGTATCCTCCGCACCTGGTCAAGGCGGTCGAGGACGACACCATTCCATCGCTTTTCAAACAGAAACAGATGACCACCATAGAGCCGAGGTTCTTCGAGCCGGTCATCGAGGGTATGGAAATGGTTTTCCAACAGGGCGGCACGGGCTACCGTAGCCGTCTCGACACTTTGCAGATGTGCGGCAAGACGGGTACAGCGCAGAATCCGCATGGCGAGGACCACTCCATATTCATCTGCTTCGCCCCGATGCATGAACCCAGAATAGCAATGGCGGTCTTTGTAGAGAACGGTGGAGGTGGCAGTAAGTATGCCGCGCCCATCGCCAGCCTGATGGTGGAGAAGTACCTCCGAGATACCATCTCAAGACCCAACTTCGAGAAGACCATACTCGATGCCGACCTTCGTCCAATGACTCCTGAGAACCAATGAGACGCGACTCAGGCATTTTCACCAACATTGATTGGGCATTGGTCGGCCTGTACCTGGTCCTTTTGCTGCTCGGCTGGGTCAACATCTATGCGGCCGTTTTCAACGAGGAGCACCAGAGCATCTTCGACACTTCGCAGCGGTATGGGGCACAGCTGATCTGGATCGGGGCATCGGTGTTTCTGGCCCTCACGCTGCTGCTCGTGGACGGCAAGTTCTACAGCACCTTCGCATGGCCCATCTATTTGCTCAACATGGCCCTGCTGGTGGTGGTCATCTTCTTGGCACGCGATGTGAGCGGTGCCCGCGCATGGCTCGACATCGGACCGTTCAAGCTGCAACCCTCGGAGTTCAGCAAATCGGCCACTGCGCTGGCCATGGCGCACTACCTCAGCACGTTCGGCATACGGTTGGAGGCGTTCAAGACCAAGCTGATCGCTGCGTCCATAATGGTGTTTCCCATGCTGCTGATCCTACTTCAGAAGGACACGGGGTCTGCCCTCGTGTTCTCGGCATTCACGCTTGTTATGTACCGCGAGGGCCTTTCGGGCAACTTCCTCTTGTTTGGTGCAGCTATTGTGGTGCTGTTCATCCTCGCGCTCATCTTCGGCCCGAAGGCCATCGCACTGGTGCTGCTGGCAGTGGCCGCGTTGTTGTTCATTCTTCAGAGAAGAAGAAATGTGAGGACCGGCCTCGCCATAGCCGGGGTGCTGGTGATGCTTGTTGGAGTGGTGTTCAGCGTAGATTACGTTTTCAATAACATCCTCGAACCGCACCAGCGCATCCGCATCAGTGTGCTGCTGGGCACCGAGGACGACCCCAAGGGCGCGGGCTACAACGTGAACCAGAGCAAGATCGCCATCGGCTCGGGCGGGCTGTTGGGCAAAGGCTTCCTGCAAGGCACGCAGACCAAGTACGACTTCGTGCCAGAGCAGGCCACCGACTTCATCTTCTGCACCGTGGGCGAAGAATGGGGTTTTCTGGGCAGTGTGGTGATCATTGGGCTTTTCACCCTGCTCATCTTGCGCATCCTCTTCATCGCGGAGCGACAACGGTCGGCCTTCAGCCGCATTTACGGTTACGGGGTAGGGTGCGTCTTCCTGTTCCATCTCGCAGTGAACATCGGCATGACCATCGGCCTGATGCCCGTTATCGGCATACCGCTGCCCTTCTTCAGCTACGGAGGTTCATCACTGTTCGGCTTTACTATCCTGCTTTTCATCCTGATAAAACTCGATGCCTACAGGATGCAGCAGTTGAGGTGACGGCTACTTGAATACGACCATCACCGCGTCACCGTGCTTCATGCCGATCAGCTGAGCCGCGTTGGCCTGGTTAAGGGCGACCTCCATGAAACCGGAGGCCCCGAAGAGCACGGCCATCTCACCTACGGGCACCTCATTGTAATGCACCCGGATACGCGATGAGCGATAGACCTTGCGCCTGAGCTGCACCTCGAATGCGCGGTCGCGCCTCACCGCATCGAAGAGGCTGCGGTGGATGTTCGTGATCACGTTGCCATAGTTGTCGGTATGCACAGCCATGCCGCGGATGGTGTCTTCCAGCACGGTGGGCTGCACCGAATCGCCCCTATGGCGAATGGTGGCAGGATTGCCCAGCACCCCCAGCGTGCCGCCCTTGGCAATGTGGCAGGCGGCCACAGTGAAGACATCCCGAACAGGAAACACCGAGTCACCCACGCTGCGCGAGACGTGCTCCAATGAATGCACCACGTCCGGGCTGTCCTGTACCACGGCTCCGATAACACCGTTGTCTGCTCCAACGATGAACTGTCCCTTGAAACCCACCGCCAAATGCTCATGCAGCGGGGTACGCTCAGGCACGACCCCCACGATATGCACCGTGCCCTTCGGGAAATCTGGCAGACTGGCACGCAGCAGCAGCGTGGCCTGGTTGATATCGTAGGGTCGCACGGCATGGCTGATGTCGATCACTTGCGCATCCGGCATGTGGCGATAGATGGCCGCCTTCACCACCGCGACATAGTGGTCGCAAGTGCCCATGTCAGTAAGGAGCGTGATGAGGGGCATCGGGGTGCTATTGCGATAACGACCCGCTGAACGCGGCCTGAGGGTGGTATGAAGCAAGCTGCTCACACCCGCAGTTTGGCGTTTCTTTGCGGTGGCATCAAAGCTAAGGACATTGCTCGGCAGAAAGCAGCAGCACAATCATTCACAGACAATACATTGACCAGAGAGAAGACCATCAGCCTCGGTAGTGCATCACCCCTCGACATCTTCGGGGTCAACGACCGCAACATGAAGGCTATCACCAAGCATTTCCCCAAGCTGCGCATCGTGGCGCGGGGCGATGAGATCAAGGTCATTGGAGACGATGTGTCCGTGCTCGAGTTCTCAGCACGCTTCAAAGACATGCTCGAACACTACGATGAGTACGGCAGCCTCGCACTCACAGAGGTGGACCGCATCCTCAGCGATGGCGCACTCGAACCCACAGGAACTGGAACGGACGATGTGCTGGTATTCGGCCCGGGCGGACTCATGGTCAAGGCCAAGACAGCCAACCAGCGTAAGATCGTGGAGGCTGTGAACACCTGCGACATGACCTTCATCATCGGCCCCGCTGGCAGCGGCAAGACCTACACGGCAGTGGCCCTCGCAGTGCGTGCATGGAAACGCAAGCAGGTGAAGCGCATCATACTCACCAGACCGGCAGTGGAGGCTGGCGAGAGCATAGGTTTCCTGCCCGGTGACATGAAAGAGAAGCTCGACCCCTACCTCCAGCCGCTCTACGATGCGCTGATGGACATGATCCCGGCAGCCAAACTCAAAGAGATGCTCGAGAACGGGGTCATACAGATAGCACCGCTCGGTTTCATGCGCGGACGGACGCTCGACCACGCCTTCGTCATCCTCGATGAGGCCCAGAACGCCACCGACCCGCAGATGCGCATGTTCCTCACGCGGATGGGCAATTCGGCCAAATTCATCATCACGGGCGATGTCACCCAGATCGACCTTCCCAAGAAAGTCTCCAGCGGCCTGCGCAAGGCCTGGGACGCACTGCACAACGTGAAAGGTATCGCCTTCATCAAGCTGGACGGCAAGGACATCATACGCCATCCGCTTGTGAAGCGGATAGTGGATGTTTATGGAAAGGAGGAAAATAGAGAATGGAAAATGGTCTGACCTCCCCATTTCGCTGCATCTTCCTTTGTCCATTCATCTACGATTTCCCAATTTTCAATTTTCCTTTCTCTGTTTAGAAAACATGAACGCCCTTACCCGCACCGATTTCAACTTCCCCGGCCAGACCGCAGTCTATCACGGCAAGGTCCGCGATGTCTATTCCATTGGCGATGATCTGCTTGTGATGGTGGCAAGCGACCGCATCTCCGCCTTCGACCACATCCTGCCCAAGGGAATCCCGTTCAAGGGCGAGGTACTCACGGGTATCGCGGCCCACTTCCTCCGCGCCACTTCCGACCTCGTGCCCAACTGGCTCCAGGCCACACCCGACCCCGTGGTGAGCGTGGGCCTCCGCTGCGAAGCGTATCCCGTGGAAATGGTGATCCGCGGTTACCTCGCGGGCCACGCCTGGCGCGAGTACAAGGCCGGGAAGCGCATCATCTGCGGTGTACCCATGCCTGACGGCATGAGGGAGAACGACCGTTTCCCACAGCCCATCATCACACCCGCCACCAAGGCCACCGAGGGGCACGACATGGACATCAGCCGCGAGGAGATACTGGCGCAGGGCATCGTCCCCGAGGCAGAGTATGTGCAGATGGAGGACTACACCCGCAAGCTCTTCCAGCGCGGCACCGAGATGGCGGCTGAGAAGGGCCTCATTCTCGTGGACACCAAATACGAGTTCGGCAGGCGTGACGGCAAAGTCATCCTCATTGACGAGATCCACACACCCGACAGCTCACGCTACTTCTATGCTGACGGCTACGCAGAAAGACAGGCCGCAGGCGAGGCGCAGAAGCAGCTTTCCAAGGAGTTCGTGCGCGAATGGCTGATGGAGAACGGCTTTCAGGGAAAGGACGGCCAGCAGATGCCCTTCATGCCCGATGACTTCGTACACACCGTCTCCCAGCGCTACATCGAACTCTACGAGAAGGTCACAGGTATGGCGTTCAACGGCACAGCCTCAGCCGACATCGAAGAGCGCGTGCGCCAGAACGTGGAGCGGTATCTTACAACCTTGAAGACATGAAAGAAGGCCGCCCATGATGTTTCAAGAGCTGCCCTTTTCATTTTTCAACGGTCTCGATTACTTCCTGCTGATCGCCCTTTCGGAAGCGGCTACTATGCTTTCGGTATTCAGTCCATACTTCTCCAGAAGTTCCTCTGGGGTTCCGCTCTCCCCGAATGAATCGTTCACGGCCACCAGTTCCAGGGGACTGGGCATGTGCAGAGATAGCACCTGCGCGATCGCATCGCCAAGACCGCCATGCCGCTGATGCTCCTCAGCACTGACCGCACAGCCTGTCTTGGCCACAGAGGCTAAGATGGCGGCAGTATCCAGTGGTTTTATCGTATGGATGTTGATGACCTCTGCGCTGATGCCTTTCTCTTTGAGTACCTCAGCAGCCTCGATAGCCTTCCATACCATGTGGCCCGTGGCGAAGATGCTCACGTCCGATCCCTCACTCACCTTCCATGCCTTCCCGATTGCAAACGGCTCTGACTCAGGATAGAAGTTAGCCACTTTGGGACGACCGAATCTCAGATACACGGGGCCATGATGTTTAGCTATGGCAATGGTGGCAGCCTTGGTCTGGTTGTAGTCACAAGGGTTGATGACCGTCATCCCCGGTAGCATTCTCATAAGGCCGATGTCTTCCAGGATCTGGTGCGTTGCCCCGTCCTCACCGAGCGTAAGACCAGCATGGCTGGCGCAGATCTTCACATTCTTGTCCGAGTAGGCCACCGACTGTCTTATCTGGTCATAGACCCTTCCGGTGCTGAAATTGGCGAAGGTGCCAGTGAATGGGATCTTCCCTCCGATGGTCATTCCTGCTGCAATGCCGATCATGTTGGCCTCTGCAATGCCTACTTGGAAGAAGCGCTCAGGAAACTCTTTCTCGAACGCGTCCATTTTCAACGACCCTGTGAGGTCGGCACATAGTGCTACCACATCAGAGTTGGTCTTTCCGAGTTCTAAAAGCCCCGCACCGAACCCTGAACGGGTATCGCGGTCTTCAGTCAATTTCTGCATTTTGGGGAGATGATGAGCAGGTTGGGTTGAACGGTTGGGCATTTACAGCCGTTGGCAAATGTAGCCCAACGACTTGTCTGCCCACGGTGACCTTAGGCACGTTTTTCAACCAGATGCCCACAACTTGTCTCAGCGAGGAGAGAATCTCAGCGATGCAGAGTTGATACAGTAGCGCAGACCTGTGGGAAGAGGGCCGTCATCGAACACATGCCCGAGGTGTGCATCACAGTTAGCGCAGGTCACCTCCGTGCGCACCATGCCAAACGAGCGGTCTGACACCCGTCCCACGTTCTTCTCTGACACAGGCGACCAGTAGCTTGGCCAGCCTGTACCACTTTCGAATTTGGTCTTGGAGTCGAAAAGGGGTGTTTCGCAGCAGATGCAGACGTAAAGACCGTCATCCTTCCTGTTCCAATGCTCTCCGGTGAATGCCCGTTCTGTGGCGCCTTTGCGAGTGACGTTATACTGGAGCTCGGTGAGTTTACCGGTGCAGCCCTCAAAAACCTTGTCGGGGTCACTTTTTCGCTCCTGCGCGCAGGAGGTGAAAGTCAGCGAGAACACTATCGAAAGGACAAGCAGACTTCTCATGGATGCAAAACACTTCTCCTAAGGGGATGTTCGAACGCTGTCATCTCACCATCTTCACCGTGTGTCGGTGACCATTGGCTTCCAAATGCAGCAGATAGATTCCCGAGGAACTCTCAGGAATAGCATCGCTGATGGGGAAGCGATTCTCTCCAGGCGCGAGAGAGACTGTTCTATGGAAAAGCAAACGGCCAACGGCATCCGTCAGCCTCACCGATCCATCTGTATGAATCGCAGATTCTACAACAAGCATAGATTCGTCTGTGATGGGATTTGGGAACACCACTGCACCGAAAATGGGGCTGTCCACCACATCAAGACTATTGATCAGAGCCGGCACTACGTTGATGTCATCAATGTAGAGATAGTTCTGTTCACCACTGCGGCACTCGAATTTCAGCATCACATGTGGAGAACCGGCCACCGAGCCGAGATTCACATTCTCCATGCGCCACTGACCTGAATTGGGAACGAAATTCCCCGTCACTGTTCCATTCACGGTGCTCATCTGGGTTCCTGAGCGCGTTAGTCTAATGGACCACGTAGCACCACAATCTGAGGATACGTACACACGCAGTCTCTCCTCATGGTTTCCGTTACTTCTTGGTGCATGCGCCATCTGAAAAGTAAGCCGCGCATCCGAGGTTGGCACTCCAGTGAGGTCGAAAGGTGGAGTAATGAAGCTGTTCTCAATGTTGGCATCGATGAGGCGATTGTTCACCCGCACGCTGCCCGTGCCTGATACCGAGGCAGCGGTCGTATGCCGCCATGAACTCTGACTTCCCGCTTCGATGATATAGCTCCTTGATGGCTCCGCAATGTTGTTCGGCCAACTGTCATCCTCGAATTCGTTTACATAAGGAGCTGGTTCACCTGTGCCGAATTCTGAGACTGAAATCAGCGAATTTCGGGTCAGCGTATTGACTCCCGCTCCCGTGGTGATACTTAGGGTTGCATTGAAGGTGCCAGGATTAAGGTAGGTTACGGTCGGGTTGCGCTCTGTGCTGCTTTCGGGAGTGCCTCCGGGGAATGACCATTGCCATTCCCAACTGTCATCTTCGTCTGCCCCCCAAGACTGATCAGTGAACTGTACCTCCACACCGGAGCATCCCAAGGTCTTTGATGAGCTGAACTCGATGCGCGGGGTACAGGGTTCATCGTAGCCGTCATTGGTGCCGGTAGCAATGAGATTCGCTTCTGTCCAAAGATTGTTTCTGTTTCCGGCAGATGAGTTCAATGCAGCATTCATCCTTGTGGCCTGTCCTTGTGTGAACATCCGCGCGCAGGTGCTGTAGTCCATGTAGTTCTGAACATTATCGAGGCTACCGCAGGTGACTTGCGCAAGGTTGCATATCTGCTGGGAGCCTTCGGTATTTGGAGTGTCGCCTACTGCATCGTCAATTGAACAGTTCTCAGGGACAGCGTTCTCGTTGCTGTTCCCCCACGTGTGGCGTAGGTTGAGGTAATGCCCTATCTCGTGGGTCAGTGTACGTGCCGAGAAATTGCCTCCGCTGCTCGTGCCGATGCTCCCCAGCTGAGAGTTGCGCACCACTATGCCTTCTCTGCTCGCACCTGGAGCCGTGCCCGGATAGTAAGCGTAGCCTCCTGCACCACTTGCAATGCTCTGCACCACCCACACATTGAGGTAGCGGGAGGTGTTCCAGCTGATCAGGTCTTTAACGTTGT
Organism: uncultured Chryseobacterium sp.; assembly: GCA_964500205.1. Taxonomy (GTDB): domain Bacteria; phylum Bacteroidota; class Bacteroidia; order UBA10329; family UBA10329; genus UBA10329. The sequence continues at coordinate 70,520 of CAZCNS010000014.1, forward strand.
CACTTGCGCTGAAAGTGAGCGGTGAGAACGTACGCGTGATGCCGTCCGTACAGTTGCCGCTAGGGTCCCTCTTCGCAAGGCGGAATTCTATGTCAGAGTCGGCAGTAATGCTCGCAAACTCGGGAACAATGGCCGAGAGGTCCTCGTTGGCGCCACGGAAGTCCTCGTTGATGATGCGCATGGCATCAAGCACTTGTTCTTTAGATATGTTCTCCGGTCCATTGCCGTGTATGATGTGAAACACAACCGGTATGACCCTCACAGCGTTACGCGAACGCCCCGCTTGAGCTTGCGTGTATTCCCATGTTTCCAGCTCGAGTTGCTCTGCTAATGCACGTTTCTCGGGAAATTGTTCCCAGATGGCGTTGTTGATCTCGGCAGTGCCGCAGGGCAGATCTTGCGCCTTTGCGAAAAAGCTAAGCGAGGCGAATACCAGGGACAGAAAGGGAATTCGGGTCATGTGTACTTTAGATTGTTGGTGATGTTTCACATCAATTTAAGAATCTCCAAAATTAGCACTGAGAAAAACGTGGCTTTGGCCTTAGACAGACACTTAGGATGTTCCGTTGCCTCCTTAAATGTCGGAAAGCCGCCACAGTATCCGATTTCAGGGATTGCTGACGAAAATCAGTTTTTGCGCTGACGCGTCTCACAACCTTGCACCCCCTCTGCACATTCCTTTGTCCACGATCAAGAAAGCCGAAGCACATCACCCATTGACACACATGAAGAAGATCCTTATCCCCACTGATTTCTCCGAGAATGCGCAGAAAGCCACTCGATATGCCTTGGGGGTTTTCGGTGATACCGCTCATTATACTTTGGTCAATGCCTTTCAGGTGCCGCATTCAGGCAGCACCATGCTCATTTCCATCTCGGATATCCTGAAAAGGGATTCTGAGGAATTGCTGAAAGAGGAGCTGATAAGGCTGGAGGATGAGTTCCCGCACCTTGTAAACAATCTGCATGTGGTGGCAGAGATGGGTCATGCTGACATTGTTCTGCGGAAATTGGCCGCTAAGAATGGCTGCGATCTGGTAGTAATGGGCACCAAGGGGGCCACTGGCCTCAAGAGCGTGCTTGTGGGCAGCGTGGCATCCAATGTCATACAGAACGTACCGTGCGCAGTACTTGCCGTGCCAGCCGAGTCCGAGGCCAAAGCCCCTGCCAGGATTGTTCTGGCAGCTGATGACGAGACCCTGACCCGCGACCGCTGCCCTGATGCGTTGGCTTATGTGGCGGGACTTAACAATGCCAAGGTGATGATACTCAACGTTCTTGCCGATGGAGAATCCTCTCGTTCTGACGGTCGCAAGCCGAGTAACTCATTTGACGGCATTGACCATTCGTATCATTTTGAGACAGGAAAGGACATCGGCAAGGTGGTGGCGGAGTTCGCTAAGGGCAACGATGCTGACCTCATGGCCATGGTGCGCAGAAAAAAAGACCTATTTTCCAACCTCTTCGGCCAAAGTCATACCCGAGAGATGATACAGGCCGCCAAGATGCCGCTGCTTGTGCTGCCCAACGACTTGACCGCCTGAAGTCCATTCTCGCCCTGACCGGGTTCGGAATGCTGAAAGTGGTGAAAACAAAACAGAATCCATGAAAACCATCATCCTCCCCACAGACGGAAGCAAGAATGCTGAGCTTGCCATGCGCTATGCTGTAGGTCTTTTCAAAGGTCAGCAGACAAGATTCATCATCTTCAGGGCTGTGGATGTCGCAAGCTACGGTGCTGACCTGCCTGTGGTAGATGTGATCGGTGTGGACGAAACGGTCGCCATGCTCAAGCGCGATACAGATGCCTTCCGTAAGGAGTTTGTATCGGATGAGGTCATCTTTGAGGTGAAAGCCTCACTCGGTGGCCTTGCCCCATGCCTTGATGAGCTTGCTGAGGAGGAGGATGCCGACCTCATCGTGATGGGCACTAAGGGCGCCACAGGATTGCTCGGTGCGGTCATCGGAAGCAACGCGGCCGATGTGATTTCCAATGCGTCATGCCCTGTCATAGCAGTGCCCGAGGATTCGGAAGTGAAACTCCCGCAGCGCATCCTTTTTGCCACGGACAATAAGGGATTAAGTGACCCTGTCCTCGCCAAACCCATGACTGACATCGCAAGGCAGAGCGGAGCCTCTATACAGATCGTGCATGTACTTGATGAGGGTCATACCATCACCTTGGACGAGGCTATTGCAGGTCTGAAGATCGACCAGTTGTTGCAGGATATCCCTCATGATTATCTGTTTCTTTCAGGTAAGGACAAGGCTCTTGCCATTGAGCAGCATGCTACGGACAACGGCATTGACATGCTGGTCACCGTGCCGCGCAGGAACAACTTCTTTGATGCCATCTTCCACCGCAGCGTGACCCGCAAACTGGCCCTACACACCAAGGTACCAATGCTGGTGATGCATGATCTGGGTTGATTTCCACGGGGAAAATCGTAGCCAATAGAACAGTCAGACGGTTTTATCCGTCAGTTGGATGCTTTGATTTAATTATCAGTCAGTTAACGATGTTTTTCGTTGATGAGCGCTGACGGATAGTGTAACTTCGCACATCCTTTTTTCGCCATGCCCCGCACCGTATCCCTTACCGTTGCCGCGTTTCTATGCGTAGCCTCCTATTCCCTTACCGCCCAAGAGACCTCTGCTCCGCTCTTTAGCGAGGTGGCCGCTCCTCACTATGATAGAGAGAAGGAGTACAAGGGCATTAAGGAGCAAAGCTTCTATGTGATGATGGATGATAGCGTGAGACTCGCTGTCAACGTTTATCTGCCCAAGGGCCTCAAAAAGGGTGAGAAGATCCCTGCCATCCTCTACCAGACCCGTTATTGGCGGGCTGTCGGTTTCAAGTGGCCGTTCAACTGGTTCATGAAGATGGTGCCGAGCACGCCCAACTTCCCCCCGCTCGATTTCGTGAAGTATGGCTACGCTCTCGTAACGGTCGATGTACGCGGCAGCGGTGCCTCCGAGGGGCATAAGATGCTCACTATGGCCGATATGCGGGAGGTGATGGACGGGGCCAATGTGGTCGATTGGATTGTCTCGCAGTCTTGGAGCGATGGCAATGTGGGGGCAACTGGTGTGAGCTACATCGGCAATACATCGCTTTACCTCCTTTACAATCAACACCCTGCCGTGAAAGCCATTGCCCCGACCTACTCGCTCTGGGATCTCTATGATGACGTGTCTGCACCAGGCGGTCTCTACTTCCATCAGTTCCTCTCGCACTATGGCGATTTCTGTGAGGGATTGGATCAAGGGCAACTTCCAGAGAGCCGCAGAAAAGGAGCGGCCAAGGTTGCAACCTACGGTATCCAACGTGTAAAAGGCTACTCGAAGAAGGACATGGAACCGATCTGGGCCACGCACACTTGCAACATCTACCAGCGTACGCAGGGCGGTACGGCCTATTTCATGGACGATACCCTCACCATAGACGGTAGTCTGTATGTGAAGGACGTGTTGAGTCCTCATCATCTGCGCGAACGCCTCAAGGGTGCAGGTGCAGCAGTTTATTCATGGAGTGGATGGTGGGACGCGGCTTTCGCGCAGTCGGCCGTTCGGCAGTTCATCAACCTCGATGACGGCCGCAACCGCCTGCGCCTCGGCCCTTGGAACCATGGTGGCGGTGCCAATGTGAGTCCCAATATCGCAGGCAGGTCGGAGTTTGATGACTTGAAGGAGCTGGTGCGCTTCTTCGATTTTCACCTCAAGGGAATGGACAACGGCCTCGATAGCTCGCCTCGCGTCCATTACTACACCATGGTTGAGAACCGCTGGAAGACCTCGGACACATGGCCGCCTGTTGCAGAGCGTTTGCCACTGCATCTGAACAATGGTGGTTTGCTCTCATGGAAGCATGTGCTTGAGGGAGAGACACGCTATATGATAGATACCACGCATGGCCTTGGCTCAGGATGTCGATGGAATTTCAACACGTCCCGTTTCGGTGAAACTTATAAAGATGTAACGTCAGAGGATAGCATTACACTTGTGTTCACGGGAAATGTGCTCACCGAGGCCATCGAGGTGACAGGCCATCCGCAGGTGAACATCTACCTGAGAAGCTCTTGCAAAGAGGGCAGCATCTTCGCCTATCTGGAGGATGTTGATGAGAACGGCAAAGTCTGGAAGGTCACTGATGGACAGTTGAGTTTCGTTCATCGCAAGCTGCACGATGCACCTGTCCACTACGATGATTGTGTGCCCTACCGCGGCTTCCGTCAGATCGATGCCGAGCCGATGGACACCTCGGCCGTGGAGCTGCTATCATTCGACATGCTGCCAACCTCGCACCTGTTCTTGCCCGGCCATCGGATGCAGATCCGTCTTGCCGGGGTTGACCGCGACAACTTCAATGTGGTCTTTACCGAGGACTGCGAATGGCAGGTGCAGCACAACCCAGAGTATCCCTCGCACGTGGAATTGCCCATCGTGGACAGGCGCAAAGAGGTGGGGTTGGAGTGAGGGATCTGGCATCCAGTTTCAGTCATCCTACCTTTATCATGCTAGCACAAGTGCAAACATTTAACAGGATCCTGACGATTTTAATTTATATAACACATTTTTAATGATATATATGGTGCGGTAAATAGTGACGTGTACTGCGGTCAAGCTTATGTCCCGAGCGTAGTATGTATGTCCGATTCAAAGTAATCGTGAACAATAAAGATTCTCAAGGGAATGTACCGCACCAGTATTTTCGATAATGCAGTCAAACTATTGCGTTTCAACAAAAAAAGCAGCTTATTTCTACGCTGAAGTATCTTTTTTCTATCCAAACTTATTCCCGTTGAGGGAGGATGTGCTTGACGCGTGCATCATCGGACCAGTTGCGACTGATAGCCGAGCTACGGGCATATGATTGCAAACAACAACATCCTCACTTTATCCTGAGGGGAACGACACAGAGACAATTCAGCTTGCATTGAAAATAAAGGATGCGCCCGTGTCCCCACTATATAAACCAACCATGTCTCTAACTTAGCACTTGTCTTAAATAAAAAGGATAAAGGCTTCACAATTAGGCAATTTCGTGACCGCTGGTGCGTTTGAAGAAAATAGGGAATATGAAAATGAAATACAGTTACACACAACTGATGGTGCGGCTTTCAATCCGCCTTATCCTGATTGTCTGCCAGATTTCAATTTCTGTTTTCTCTCAAGGAAAAGCTGTCCTGCAAGACGCCCGCACCGTGAGCGATTCCGCTGCAACCCTTTTTGTTCAGATGAGGACAGGCGATGACAGCGACCGCATGATGGCCGCCATGCGCATGGAGCAGATGCTGGAGAAATGGTTTGCCCAACCTGCCAACTTCCCTAACGATCTCGACTCCCTTCCCTACCTCGGACAACTTCGGTCGTCTGACGGAAAACTCTTGTTGATCTGTTGGAATCTCGTTCAGGAAGAAGGGCAGCTCCGTTACCATTGCATCGCGTTCTTCCGAGGAAACAAGAATGATGCGATCATGGTCACCCCCTTCGAGCACAATGACACCGACTGGCAGAAGATCACCCGCAAGTCAGTAAGTCCGCAGGACTGGTATGGCGCGCTCTATTACCGCATCGTTACCAACAAAAGGAAGAGAAAAACCTTCTACACCCTTCTGGGGTGGGACGGTCACAACAGCCTGACCAACCGCAAGGTGGTGGATGTGCTTAATGTGGATGGGAAAAAGATGACCCTCGGTGCTGCAATGTTCACCCAAGAGAGACGGCCCGCCTACAGGCTGGTCTATGAATATGCGAATGATGCCACAATGTCGCTGAACTGGGATGAGAGGCAAAAGATGATAGTGATGGATCACCTCGCCCCTGAGGACGGACAGCTCAAAGGACAGTACCAGTTCTACGGCCCTGATTTCAGTTATGACGGTCTTCGGTTTGAGAAAGGCAAATGGGTGCTCATCGAGGATCTGGATGCACGCAACAAGGGACTGAACAATCTGACGGAGTAGATTGTATCAGTCCATTAAGAGCATACGGGAAATCGTAAAATGGGAAATCGTGGCCGCCATCTGCCGCTGACCGCACCATTTTCCAGTTCCCCATTTTCTATTTTCCCCAACCACATTGGTTAAACTTGCACCCCTGCCACCAATCAAGATTTGAGCCACCTCATCAACACCACAACTTTCCGCGTCCGCTTCAGCGAGGTGGACACCATGCGCATAGTCTGGCACGGAAACTACCTGAAGTATTTTGAAGATGGACGCGATTGTTGGGGCAAGCAATTCGGTCTCGACTTTCTTCAAGTTTACGAGGAGCACAGCCTGCTGGCACCGCTGGTGAGCACAGACCTCAAATTCAAGCAGCCGCTACGCTACGGTGACATTGGCCTCATAGAGACCACCTTCATCGACTCTTTGGCGGCCAAGGCCATCTTCCGCTATCGCATATTCGATGAGCAGCGTACGCAGCTCAAAGTGGAAGGCGAGACCGTGCAGGTATTCACCGACTTGAATTATAACCTTCAGCTCTTCACACCTTCTTTTCTGGAAGAATGGAAGAAAAAGCACGGCCTCAGATGAAGTACGTTTATGTAGGAGCGAAGAGTATCGTCTGCCCCCTGGGCGATACACCTGCTGAGGTGTTCAAACGGATGCTGGAGGGACAGAGCGGCCTCCGGCTAAACGAGCAACCGTTCGGACTGGAGATGTCACCTTACCTCGGCCAGATACCCGAGCGATACATCCGCGAGGAAAGCATGGACGCCACCAGATTGGAGAACCTGCTCTCCATGTGCCTTGAGAATTCCGTTCGAAAATTGGCTTACGACCCTTTTTTGGACGACCGTGGGCTTGTCATCATCTGCACCACCAAAGGCAATATCGACCACATTGACAATCCTGACGATGCCCGGCTTCCGCTGCATCGCCTCAGCAGCTTCCTTCAATATCAGTTCCGCCTTTCGCGGATGCCCATGGTGCTGTCCAACGCCTGCATCAGCGGGCTGGCAGGCATCATTACTGCCGCGAGGATCATCCAATCAGGCGAAGTGAAGCACGTGCTGGTGCTGGGCGGAGACCTCGTCTCAAAGTTCACCCTTGCCGGGTTTGCATCGCTCAAAGCCTTGGCAGATGGGCAATGCCAGCCCTACGATGCGCAGCGCACAGGCATCAACCTCGGTGAGGCGGCCGCAGGGCTGGTGCTCAGTGCCGACCGCGACCTTTTCAAAGGCCGCTGTGTGGCATATCTCGGAGGGGCCATCACCAACGATGCCAACCACATCAGCGGGCCATCGCGCACTGGCGAGGGGCTTTACCGGGCCATCTCCCGTGCGTTGGTGGAGTCGGAGGTTGAGCCCAATCATGTCGCCTACATCTCTGCCCACGGCACGGGTACGAGTTTCAACGATGAGATGGAATCCATCGCCCTTGAAAGGGCCGGACTGTCAGACACGCCTGTCAATAGCCTCAAGGGCTACATCGGCCACACGCTGGGTGCTGCGGGCGTCATCGAGACCCTACTCGGCCTAGAGGCCATGAAACAAGGGAAACTATTACCCTCTCTGGGATACGTGGAGCATGGCGTGTCCAAACCAATGAACATCATCACCGAGCCGCGTCCATTTCCAGCAGGTGTTTTTCTGAAGACCGGATCAGGGTTCGGGGGTGGGAATGCCGCAGCCATTTTCAACACGCTCTCCTTCACAAAAGGTGACTCGGATACTGACCTGAAACTCTGAACATCGAACCTTGAATTCTTCCCCAACATACTGCCACATCCGCGAGGGCGAGGTCTTTATCAACGGTGAGCTGTTCTGTCAGCACATGGGAGATGAGCCCTTTCTTGTAGGTGTCTATCGCCACCTCGGTCTCAGCTACCCGAAGTTCTTCAAGATGGATGAGCTATCGCGGCTGGCATTCCTCGGCAGTGAGATGGTGCTCATCCGTTCGGAGATGGAACGCTTCGCGGATGACGAGGTGGCCCTGCTTTTCGCCAATCGCAGCAGTAGCCTGATGACAGACGGGCAGTTCCAACAGACGCTCGACAGCGGCATACCCAGCCCCGCGCTCTTCGTTTATACCCTTCCCAACATCGGGATGGGAGAAGTTTGCATCCGTCACAAACTGTATGGTGAGAACAGCTTTCTGATCTCAGAAGATTTTGATGAGCAGACCATGGCCTCCAATGCCAACATGCTGTTACAGCAGGGCGCGGCCGAGGCGGTGCTGCTTGCGTGGGTAGAGACGGATGGTGAACACCATGACGGATTCTTCGTTTTCTTGGACGAACGAACGGAGATTACTTCAGATGAATTGAATAAGCTGTATAAAATGCATTAGCCAAGGTTCAGACCTCACAGATTTTCAAAACCTATCGGTCCTCAACCTTTGTAAATCCCGCATTTGAGGGACTTTGTGCGCTTTCATGGTCAAAAAAGTCCGCCTTGGCGGTTTAACCCAACACCCATGCGAATAGCAGTAACAGGCATCGGTATCATCTCGGCCATTGGCAGCGGTGCCGAAGAGAACTTCCTTGCGTTAATGGAGAAACGCACAGGCATCGGCAAGGCCACAGTGCTGGATTCAGCGCTAACGCAAACGCATCTTTTCGGTGAGATAAAGCTCACCAACGACCAGCTTTGCAAGCAACTGAACTGGAAAGGCACGGCCGTCTCGCGCACCTCATTGCTCAGTGCTGTCGCAATCGCTGAAGCGGTCAAAAGTGCTGATATGGAGGACCTTTCAGAGGTGGGACTCATCTCTGCCACCAGTGTCAGCGGGATGGACCGAAGCGAATCGTTTCTGGGTGATTTTCTTCTGAGCGGGAATACAGCGGAAGTGGAGCGCATCATCACACATGACGGTGGCACGACCACGCGGCAGGTAGCGCAGCATTTTGGCATAGGTGGGCCTATCAACACCATCAGCACTGCTTGCTCCTCGGGGGTTAATGCCATCGCGATGGGCGCAAGGATGCTACGACAACGAATGGTGAAGCAGGTGATTGTTGGTGGCACGGACGGTCTCTGCCGCCTCACGGCCAATGGTTTCAACAGCCTGATGATCCTCGACACGGAATGGTGCCGCCCGATGTCTGCCAACCGCGCAGGACTCAACCTCGGTGAAGGTGCTGCCTATCTCGTCCTCGAACCGCTGGAAGCAGCCGAGGCGCGGGGCGCAGAAGTGCTTGCCACCATCTCTGGCTGGGCCAACACCAACGATGCCTATCACCAGACGGCCTCATCGCCCGATGGTGACGGGGCCTACCGCAGCATGAAACTTGCCTTGCAGAAGGCTGGGCTTTCTCCCTCAGACATCAACTACATCAACGCACACGGCACAGGAACACCGAACAACGACCAGAGCGAGAGCATCGCCATCGACCGTCTGTTCGAGAATAAAAAGCCGCCCATCAGCAGCACTAAGGCATACACGGGCCACACACTGGCAGCTGCGGGTGCCATCGAAGCTGTGTTCTGTGTGATGTCATTGCTGCACCAACGTCTTCTGCCCAACCTCAATCACAGCCAACCCATCGCGGAAAACGACTGGTTGCCGGTCACGGAGCCTTTAGAGACAAAACTTCGGCACGTGTTATCCAACTCGTTCGGTTTCGGGGGAAACAACAGCAGTGTTGTGATCTCCGGGTTATGAAAGACTTTTCAACATCCGCAGGGCGGAAAGGCTGAAAAACTACCTTTGTCCGACATCTAACCCATAAAACATCAAGCAATCATGAAAAAAGTATATCTGTTCAGCATGATCGGTGGTCTGTTCCTTTTCGCGGCCTGCGGAGGAGGAGAGCAGCCAGCACAGGAAGAAGAAGTGGTGATCGAGGAGGTGGTTGAGGAGGAACCAGAGGTGGTTGCTGCTCCAGCTCCAGCACCAAGTCCAGCAGCAGCGCCTGCGCCTGCCCCTGTAGAAGAGCCTGCCGTAGAGGAGAAGAAGGAGGAGTCTGGAAAGCTCAACGTTAAAGGTGACGATAAGGAAAGTACCGGTTCTAAGCTTGACGTAAAGGGATCTGGTGAAGAAGGTGGTAAAGAAGGTAAAAAACTTAAATTGAAGTAATTAAACCCTTTACAATCCTCCGAAAAGGGCTGTCTCATCAGAGGCAGCCCTTTTTTGTGTGATGCCACTATCAACCGTTGCCCTGCTGTCTATGTGCTGTGAAAATTCCAGTGCGATGGACTTATCTACAAGAGAAGGTTGCTGACATCGAGCACAAAGACTCAACGGGATTCATGCACATGATTGAAATGCCGCTGGCATCATAAGCAACGCTACAGTGCAGCATTCCTTATTCCCAAACATCCGTTAAAGAATCAATTGCAACCGATGAGCAGAACGTGCCTGACAGCGTACCCCTCATTCCAGCAAGCACCACTGTGAATAAGTAACGATCACGAACAAACGACATCCCAGTTCACGTTTCCTATGTCACAAGGAAAAGAGAACAGAAATGTGGAAGAACGAGAAAGCCGTTCTGAACCAATGGTCCAGAACGGCTTTCAATAAGAGATACTGATTATCAGTTCTGCTGAACAGCAGCGCAAGTATCAGAATCACCACCTACAGAGATGGTGAAGTTGATAGTGGTCACACCACCTGCACGGGTCACTGAACCAGAGATAGTACCGTTACCGAAAGACTGGCTTGCGATAGTGATGCCACCTTCTGCATTCACAGTGCCGTTGACAACGAATCCTGCATCGTACAGATTGCTGATGGTAACAGCAACGTCAGAAGAACCAGCCGCAATAGTAACTGCATACTGATCAGTTGACTGGCTGCAAGTTTCAGCTACGTTGAAAGTACCGAGATACTTGGCGCGCACCAATGTTTCGCAATTGTTACCCTCGAAACCAGTATCGCAGATACAATCACCGTCAACACAAGTACCGTTAGCACCACACTCTACATCCTTGCAAGCATCAGTCTCGCAAGAAGAGAAGCTGAACATGCCGATGGCTACAACTCCGAGAATTTTGAAAAGTTTGTTTTTCATTTTGTTTTTGGTTTTAGTTGAACGGGGCAAATGTAGAAAACCATCTGATCGGTGCAATTGATGCGACATCATTCTTAATGAGGTCTTTTCAACAGAGAATTGTCAAGAGGAAAAATCGGGTATGCCTCCTACTACTTTTGCCACCCCATTCAAGATCCCATGAACTTCAAAGGCCAAAGCCTCGATGCCGCTGAACTGAAGCAGCTGTACACTGCCCTGCTTGAGCCCCGAATGATAGAGGAAAAGATGCTGGTGCTGCTGCGACAGGGGCGCATCAGTAAATGGTTCAGCGGTATTGGTCAGGAGGCCATCTCCGTGGGCGTGGCGCAGGCTTTGGCGCAAGACGAGCACATCCTGCCCATGCACCGCAACCTCGGTGTGTTCACCTCACGCGGCATCGAATTCCATCGGCTGTTCGCTCAGTTTCAGGGCAAGATGAGCGGCTTCACCAAGGGCCGCGACCGCAGTTTCCATTTCGGATCGCGTGAACATCATATAGTAGGTATGATCTCTCACCTCGGCCCGCAGCTGGGCGTGGCGGACGGTATCGCTCTCGGTCATCTTCTTAAAGAGGAAAAGAAGGTCACGGCCGTCTTCACCGGTGACGGGGGCGCAAGCGAGGGCGATTTTCACGAGAGCCTTAACGTGGCAGCCGTGTGGGACCTGCCCGTGATCTTCATCATAGAGAACAATGGCTATGGCCTAAGCACCCCGAGCAGCGAGCAGTTCAGGTGCAACCAATTCATTGACAAGTGTATCGGCTACGGCATGGAGGGTGTGCAGGTGGACGGCAACAACGTGGCGGAGGTGTATGCGGTCGTGAAGCGCATCGCGGCAGACCTACGCGAGAATCCACGCCCCATTATGTTGGAATGCCTGACCTTCCGGATGCGCGGTCACGAAGAGGCATCGGGCACCAAGTACGTACCTGACGGACTCTTTGCGGAATGGGCCAAGAAAGACCCCGTGGAGAACTTTGAACGATTCGTGATCGAAGAAGGCATCGTCTCGGAGCAGGAGGCGCACGGCATACGCGCCATAATCAAGAAGAAGATCGAGGTGGGACTCGAAAGGGCGTACTCTGAAGAAAAGATCGTCCCATCGACCGAGACGGAGCTGGCTGACGTGTATCGTGAGCATAAGCATGTTCCTGAGAACCCATTATCCGACAAAAAGGAGATGCGGCTGGTGGATGCTTTATCTGATGGACTGCGTGAGGCCATGCGGAAGCATCCCGGCCTCGTGCTTATGGGGCAGGACATCGCGGATTACGGGGGTGTCTTCAAAGTAACGGAGGGCTTTGTAGAGGAGTTTGGAAAAGAACGGGTGCGCAACACCCCGCTGTGCGAGTCGGCCATTCTCGGTGCGGGCCTCGGCCTGAGCATCAATGGAATGAAGGCAATGGTGGAGATGCAGTTCGCAGATTTCGTGAGCGAGGGTATCACACAGATTGTGAACAACCTCGCCAAATCACACTGGCGCTGGGGGCAGAATGCCGATGTGGTGGTGCGGATGCCCACTGGCGCAGGCGTGGCGGCAGGACCGTTCCACTCTCAAAGCAACGAGGCGTGGTTCTTCCACACGCCCGGCCTCAAGGTGGTCTATCCGGCATTCCCATCGGATGCGAAGGGTCTGCTCATCAGCGCATTCGAGGATCCGAATCCCGTCATCTTCTTCGAGCAGAAGGCATTGTACAGAAGTGTGAGGGAGGATGTGCCAGAGGGGTATTTCAACATTGAGATCGGTAAGGCTCGACTCGTACGTGAGGGCTCGCATTGCAGCATCATCACCTACGGAATCGGGGTGCATTGGGCCCTGGACTTCCTCGATGCAAATCCCGAAATCAGTGCCGACCTGCTCGACCTGCGGACGCTACTGCCTTTCGACCGCGAGGCCATTCTGTCATCCGTAAATAAAACGGGACGTGCCATCATCCTGCACGAGGATACGCTGACGGGCGGCATCGGTGCGGAACTCTCTGCATTCATCACAGAGAATGCTTTTGACAGCCTCGATGCGCCTGTGATGCGCTCAGCAAGTTTGGACACGCCTGTGCCGTTCGTATCAGAACTGGAGTGGAATTTCCTGCCGAAACAGCGATTTGCGCAAAAGGTCAGAGAACTGCTCGATTACTGAAGAGTCAGTTGGCAGGCTCACGGAGAATGTAGCCCATACCCACCTTGGTCTGTATCAGCCTCGGACGTCCATCTTTCTCCAGCTTGTTGCGCAGGTAATTGATATACACGTCAACGATGTTGGTACCCACATCAAAGTTGATGCCCCACACCACATTGAGAATGCGGTCGCGGGTGAGCATGATATTCGGATTCTGCATGAAGAACTCCAGCAGGCGATACTCCTTGGCAGTCAGCGTCACCTCATTGCCTCCGACCGTGACCTCGCGCTTGTCACGGTCAAGCACCACATCGTAGAATTCGAGCTTTCCAGTGGTTGAGACCTGCATGGTGTAGCGTCTCTTAAGGGCATTCATACGGGCAACGAGCTCCTCCAGCTTGAATGGTTTGGGCAGATAGTCATCAGCACCGGTGTTGAGTCCCTTTACCACCTGCTCAGTAGAATTGAGAGCCGTGAGCATAATGATGGGGAGGTCTGACCGCAACACCTTCCGGATGTATTCGCTCACCTCATGACCGTTCTTCTCGGGCATGATCACATCGAGTAGAAGCAGGTCATAGTCCTCTTTCTCAACCTTTGTGAGACAGCTACGGCCATCATGCACCACATCCACCACAAAGCCCTGCTCTGAGAGCCCCCTTCGAATAAAATTGGCGACATTGACCTCATCTTCACATACCAGGACTTTCATTGCAGTGGCTTTAAGAATGCGCGGCAAAGTTAGACCCGGCACGAGGGGTGCTCAATTAGACGGCTATTAGATTGGCGATGAAGCGCTAAGAATCGCCATCATCCTCCTTGAGACGGGGATTGAGTTCCACCTTCTCGCCACCAGAGGATTTCCGCACACGCAGATTGACCATCTCCACGGCCAAAGAGAAGAACACCGCGAAGTAGATGTAGCCCTTGGGAACCTCCACATGAAAGCCTTCTATCATCAACATGAACCCGATGAGGATCAGGAATGACAGCGCGAGTATCTGCAAGGTGGGATTTTTGTTGATGAAACGGCTGATGGCCCCCGCAAATGCCATCATGATTCCGAGAGCGATGACCACGGCCACGATCATCACCAGCACCTCATCCACAAGGCCGATGGCGGTGAGAATGCTGTCGAACGAGAAGATGATGTCGAGCAGGATGATCTGTGCGATGACCCCGCTCACGCTCTTCGCACTGTTGGCCTTCACCTCCTCGGGGGTTCCCTGCATCTTATGGTGGATCTCCATGGTACTCTTGAAGAGCAGGAAAATTCCGCCAACGGCCAGGATGATGTCGCGGCCGCTGAGGGCGAAGTCCATCACGGTGATCAGCGGCCGTGTGAAGGTAATGATGTAGGAAATGCCCAGCAGCAGGGCAATACGGAACACCAAGGCGAATAGCAGCCCGATATTGCGAGCACGGGCCTGCTTCTCCTCCGGCAGTTTGCCTGCCACAATGGAGATGAAGATGATGTTGTCTATACCCAGTATCACCTCCAGAAAAGTGAGGGTGAGTAGAGCGACCCAGGTCTCTGAGTGCATGAAGATCTCCATGATACGAACAGTGTTTGGCGGGTACGAAAGTAGATAGGTATCTGGCGGCTATACATGACTTCGACCAAGCTTTACTTTTGGCCAAAACCCACCACATCATGAGAATCATTTCCTTCAATGTCAACGGTATCCGTGCAGCGGCCAAAAAGGATCTACTGGGCAGCATCGGCACAATGGCCCCTGACATCATCGGATTTCAAGAGACCAAGGCCACGCCAGAGCAAGTGCGCGAAACACTCTTCGGGCTTGATGGTTATGAACTACATGCCAACAGCGCGCAGCGGGCAGGGTACAGCGGCACAGCATTACTCTCACGTATCGCCCCGCTAAAAGTCGCACATGGTATAGGCATTGCGGAGCATGATACCGAGGGCCGTGTCATCACGGCCGAGTACGATAATTTTCACCTCATCAACGTTTATGTACCGAACTCAGGCAGCGAATTGGCGCGCCTCGACTACCGCGAAACGTGGGATGCGGCTCTTCTGGCATACGTGAAGAAACTTGAAAAGACGAAACCCGTGATCCTGATGGGCGATATGAACGTGGCCCACCGCCCCATCGACATCAAGAACGCGCAGGCCAACTACAACAAGACATCTGGCTACACCCAGCGTGAGATCGATGGCATGGACCGATACCTCGCTGCAGGACTGGTGGACACCTTCCGCCACCTGCACCCCGATGAGGTGAAGTACTCATGGTGGAGCTACCGCATGAATGCCCGCCAGCGCAACATCGGTTGGCGCATCGACTACATGCTGGTATCAGAGGCGCTTGTCCCCAATGTGAAAGAGGCCTACATACTGAATGGCGTGGAAGGGTCAGACCATTGCCCTGTTGGAATCGTTCTTGACATCTGATTCAGATTAAATCAACCGATACTGTGTGATTATCATCAGTTATTAACGTCAGAAACGAAAGTACTATCGATGAATGCATAACTTTGCCTCATCAGAAGCTTGATTTCATCGATGAATTCCACTATTGAGACCAGGTGCTCGGTGCTCCACTTTGAGGAACCGGACCTGCTTCGGTCCATTTCAAAGCCCGGTGTGGAGATGGACATCGATGGCATCCGTGAGAATATCGAGGCGTCCAAGCAGTTGACAGGGGAGCGGCATTACTACGTTATCATCATCACCGAGGAGACGGCCACGTATACCAAAGAGGCCCGTGAGTACAAAGACCCGTCAGTGGAAGTACGGAAAAAAGCAGAGGCCATCGTTGTAACCTCCTTGCCGAACAGGATTCTGGGCACGTTCTACGCCAGAAGCAGAAGAAGGAATCATCCCATCCGTCTGTTCGCCACCGAGGCGGAGGCACTGGAATGGATAGTCAGTCTGCGTGCACGCGAACAGGGAGAGTGACCCTTAGTTGCGCGATCCGATAATGTCGTGACCGATAAGCCGGTCATAGCGCTGGCCCATCTGGCGATGATAGACGTAGAAGGTATAGATCTGTCGAGTTTCAAAGAATGACGCCTCAATAGGTTCGACCGTCCCCTCGGTCTGTCCGTCCTCCAAGAACATGTACTGATAATTGTAGTAGCCCTGCTTCAGCAGCATATTGGCCTCATAAGCCTGTGCCTTGTAGTTGTACTCCATGCGAAACCGTGGATCAATTTCCCAATCTGAAAGTCCACCGAAAATGTAGATGCCCCCGTTCATGAACGGGGTCTCGCACATCAGTCTGAAATGCACCATGGCATAGTCGCTCTCCGTGTCGGGGAAATTACCCTCTCGGAAGTCGATGTAGAACGATCCATTGATATCAGGCATGGCCACATACTGGTTCTTGCGCAGCGGCTTGTCGTCCATTAGGAACACGTGGGTGAGCAGCGAATCTCGGTCACGCCAGATGGTGCGCACATTGGCATCCTGGTAGCGCAGGCTGCGGATGTCGATCCATCGGAACTCGTTGCCCCCCTCGAACATCAGGTCACCCATATTGTCATAGACCAACCGCTGATCTCGAACGAACACCGGCTTGAGATCGGTGACCATATTGTCCCATCGATAGTTCTGCTGAATGTGCACCTCGATATCGCCCATCGGATTTCGGATATTCAGTCCCGGATGGCTGATCGTCATATTGATCTGATGATGCGTCCTGCGCTTATCAATCTCCAGCGGCATCCGTACTTCGGCCTCGATGTCCACCATTTTCTCAAATACACGGAATCTCCTTGTAATGATAGGATTCTCCTTATCGAAATCGGCATAGACCAGCAGGATGTAATTGCCCGACAGCTTGACACGCATATCGCGGTTCGGCACGGAGAGCGAGTAGTGGATGTACTGCTGCGATGCGTTCATGGAGAACTGGTAGTCCGTCACATTCACATCGAGGAAGCCGTCCAGATACTCCATCGGAGGGATGTCTGATGGCTGCCAGTTGCGGTCGCAGTGAATCAAGGTGTAGGAGAAATCGTGGTAATCGCCCCTCATGTCATCGAACTTGAGGTGCAACTGCTCACCACCGTCCAACCTGATGACGGGCAGGCTCAGACGCACTCCTTTGATGCCGAATACCACGGTGCGGATGGCGGGATGATAGACTCTGTCCTCATAGCGGAGAAAGGTCTCATCGAAGTAGTCGTCATCCTGCTGCGCCCATGCTGACAAGACGCACATCTGCACAAGTAGCGCACAGACAATGATTTTTCGGAGAAATGTCATGAGCGGGCAAAGGTACGTCTGCCCGACCCATCACTTCTTGAAGAACGGACTCACCGTCTTCTCCTTACTGCCAGGCGTGTAGGTATAGAAACCCTGGCCCGTCTTGGCACCGAGATTCCCTGCGGCAACCATGTTGACCAACAACGGGCAGGGGGCGTACTTGGGATTGCCCAATCCTTCGTGCAGCACACGGCACACACTGAGCACCACGTCCAATCCGATGAAATCTGCCAGATGGAGCGGTCCCATCGGGTGTGCCATGCCGAGCATCATCACCGTGTCGATCTCCTCCACACCCGCCACACCGTGGTACAACGTTTCGATGGCCTCGTTGATCATAGGCATAAGGATGCGATTGGCAACGAAACCGGGGTAGTCGTTCGCTTCCACGGGCACTTTGCCAAGTTTCCTCGAAAGGTCGAAGATCAGGTCGAGCGTCTCTTGCGAGGTGGAATATCCGCGGATGACCTCCACAAGTTTCATCACGGGGACAGGGTTCATGAAGTGCATCCCGATCACTTTGTCGGCCCGCTTGGTTACCGCTGCAATCTTCGTGATAGAGATGGACGAGGTGTTGGTGGCGAGGATGGTATGCGGTTTGCACGCCTCTTCCAACTGCCCGAAGATCTTCAGCTTGAGGTCAATGTTCTCGGTGGCGGCTTCCACCACGAGATCTGCATCGGCCACGGCCTTCGCCACATTCGTGAAAGCGGTGAGGTTAGCCAGGGTCTGCGCCTTCTGCTCTTCGGTGAGACCACCCTTGGCCACTTGCCTGTCAAGATTCTTAGCTATGGTCGCCATGCCCTTGTCGAGCGATGTCTGTGCCACATCAGCAAGGGCAACTTTGTAACCGTTCTGAGCGAACACGTGAGCGATGCCATTGCCCATCGTCCCTGCTCCAATTACCGTGATGTTTTTCATTTTCAAAAAATTAAAACCCACTAGGTATTAAGAACCTGCTAGGTCTGTTTCAATCAGAACTTGTAAGAAATACCAACTCCGAGCACCTCCTTGAACTGTACAAGGGCATCACGTTTCTGCATCTTGTTTCCATCTGCATCGGTGATGAACTGCCCCTGCTCGTTGGTCTGCCAAACGGGATTCTCACCATCGAATACCAATTGCTTGATGTCGTAATCGTAAATAAGATGGGTGAACAGGCTGACAACGAGAAATTTGTTGACTTTCATGTTAATGGTGGTCTGCCAGTCCACGTCCACTTTGCGCTGGTTGATAGGGTCTCTGCTGGTGTAATTGTTGAAGAGGTTGACGCTGGTCTGAAGCGACACATTCTTGAATATGTCCTTCGCCAAGGTCATCCTGAAATAAGCACCGAATTCGGGGTTGACCGTCTTACCCGAGTCTACTCCGAAAGCACTCATAGAGGACAACGCTTCATCCATCACAAAAGTGAACTTGCCAGTAGCAGGAGAAAGGTAGAATGAGATCCACTCGGCAGGCTGGTAGGTGACACCGAGCGTCAGAATGAGATAGCCTGGAGCCATGAAACGGGAGATGGCCACGCTATCGTTCGGAAGTTGGAAACCGGGTGCGAACTGTGTGCGAAAGTTGAGCTCACCCGCATAACTGAACTTCTGGCTTTTCCCGATCTTCTTGGTCACAGTGGACAGCAGGTTGAGCTTGTCCTCGTTCTTCTGCCATCCGAACGTCTTGGTATAAAGCTGACCAAAGCCAAGGTCAAGAGATGTGTTCCAAAGCCATCCGTTCTTCTTGTACCTTGCGAATCCAGTGGCAAGGATAGTGCCCGAGAACGAGTTCTCACCACCGGCATTCCAATTGACCAACGCCACCTGATTGACCTGTAGGCTTGCGAACCCACCGAATTTCCATCCATCAGGCGCAGTGTCTTCGTTAGCGAGAACTACCGTGTTCAGGATTTCCGCGTTATGAACTGGCCCAACTACAGGTGGGTCGGTCGCGAAGACCTTTGAAATGCAAAGCAGCAGAAGAGCGAGGGTAAAGAGTTTTCTCATGTCTCGTTTTTTATTCGGGGCGCAAAAGTGAGAATATGTTCCGTTTCCAGAATGACTAAAGCATCTCAGAGCACGCGGTACTCATCCCACACAAATGCCATGAGCTGACGTACATAGGAAGCTGAGAAGTCGAAGCTGATGCCTGCCTCCTCATAGATCTGTCCAATGGGCCTGGTGTAGCCAAGGCTAAGCGCAGCCTCGTAGCGGTCGAGGGCCTGCTCGGGATCCTTTCGGTAGTTACGCCAGAGGGCGATGGCACCGAGCTGGGCGATAGCGTATTCGATGTAGTAGAAGGGCACCTCGAAGATGTGCAACTGGCGCTGCCACATCTTGGCAAGATCCCGGTCAAGACCCGACCAATCGGTGATATCACTGGCAAAACGCTGCTGGATGGCCGTCCAAGCGGCATCGCGCTGCTCTACTGTGTGCTCAGGATTCTGATAGGCCCAGTGCTGAAAGCTGTCCACAGTGGCTGTCCAAGGCAAGATGTAAAGCACTTTGGCAAGGTGTTCCTTCTTGGCCCTGCGCAGCTCTTCGGGGTCGGAGAAGAAGACGTCCCAATGGTCGAGCGAGATGAGTTCCATACCCATGCTTGCCAGCTCGGCTATCTCTGAGGTGAGGCTCTTGAAGGGCGTGATCTCGAGGTCGCGGCTCAGGAATGAGTGTACGGCATGGCCGCCCTCATGCACCATGGTGACGAGGTCGCGGACATTTCCGACAGAGTTCATAAAAATGAAGGGTACGCCCGTCTCGTAAAGCGGATAGTTGAACCCGCCCGGGCTCTTGCCGATGCGCGAGCCGAGGTCGAGGTGACCCATCTCGCGCATGGTGCGCAGATACTGACCGAATGATGGGCGTATGCGGTCGAAGCACTCGGTGGTCTTCTCGATCAGCTCGTCCTCGTTGGAAAATGGCAGAAGCCCTTCCCTACCCTGCGGGTCCACATCATGATCCCAAGGACGGAGGCTGTCCACACCGAGCTGCTCCTTGCGCTCGGCATCAAGCCTGCGGAGGATGGGCGTGCACTCGGCAGCAATGGCCTCGTGGAAGCTCAGCACCTCCGACAGCCCGTAGTCGAAACGGCCCAGCGCATCGAGCTTATAGTCACGATAATTGGCGTAGTCGGCATTGCGGGCGATGCTGTGTCGGAGCTTGACCAGGTCAGTGAAAAGAGTATCCAGCTCATCTGCCTTGCCCAGCCGCTCGGCACTGATCTTCATGTATACCTGCTCGCGCAGCGCACTGTCGGTACTTTTAAGAAGATTGGCAGCCTTTTGCAGTGTGATGCGCTCACCATCGTGTTCGATGGTCATGGCACCGGTTATCGCTCCGTACTTCTGTTGAAGCTGCTGCACCTCGGTCTGCAACGGAATGTTCTTTTCCCTGAACATCTCGACCTGTTTGCGAACAGAGCGCAGATGAATGGCGAAACCCTCAGTGTCGAGGCTCTCAACGAAAGGAGAATCGAGCAGTTTCCGATTGAAGCTGTCGTTGTACGGGGCCACCTTGGGATCTATCTCCGTAACAAGGAACTCGAACGCCTTGCGGTTCTCCTCATCAGTGGTGTCGATGCACATGCGAATGTACCGCCACCCGGTCTCCTCGCTGAGCACAGCCTCCAGTTCGCTGAGGTCGAGCACCCACTCGTGCAGGTCTGTTGCCGTGGGCAGTTCCCTGTGAAGCAATTCCTCGAAGAAGGGTTCAAGGACATTCCAGCTTTCGATGGAAAAATCTTTGGGCAGAAATCTGCGTCCTGCCTTGACGGGTGTGTCAGTATGCATTTTAAGTTGCGGTTGGATCAGCCCTTGCCCGACTTGCGCACGGCAGTGGTGGGCTTTACCTTCGGAGCAGCGGCCTTGGGTGCTGCGGTCTCTTTGACCTTTGGTTTGGTGGCGGCCTTCTTGGTCTCCTTCTTGGGCTTGGAGTCATCGCCTTCGCTAATCTCTGTCTTTTCGGCCTCGGCCTCTTTGACTGTGAGACCTTTCTCGGCCAATTCGTTATACCAAGTGAAGAGCTTCTTGATATCGGAGGCATAGACGCGTTCGCGGTCAAAGTTGGGTAGTACCTCTTCGAGATACGCCTTGAGCTCGTCCGCGCTAGCCTTCTTAGGGTCGATGGCCGCCTTGCCACCCGTTTTATCTATGATGGTGTCATAAACCTTCGAGAGGGCCACTTCTTCGGCATCGGTGTACATGCTGATGTCCTCAAGGGCGAGGATACGCTGCGATGTGTAAGCGGGCATGCGTCTGCCGTCACGCAGCGACTCTACCACGAGACCGCCCTTCATTTGGCTTACGAGCTTAAAAAGACCGGGCTGGCCGGCAATGCTGAGGATTCCCTTTAGGTCCATGCTTGTTGTTGATTTGCCGCCAAAAGTATCAAAACCACGGGGACGGCACGGTCTGTGGAAAACAAGGGTTGCGCACAGGTCATCAACACATCGTTACTTTAGGGGCGAAATGAGCATGCTGCTACTCCTTTACTTCCTTGCTTCTACCGTATCGGTGCATGGACAGTCGCTGCGGCAAGAGGCCAGGATCGAGGGCAAGTTCGATGGCATGACCACCGACAACCTCGGCCAGCTCTACCTGACACGGGGCAATGAGATCTTCCTCTATTCACTTACAGGAGAGATGCTTTACCAGTTCAGCGATTTCAGTTATGGACGCATCGGCAGTATAGACACGAGGAACCCTATGAAGGTGACGGTGTTCTACCCGGACTTCAGCCGCATCGCTTTCCTGGACAACACTTTGAGCAAGAACCGCGAGCAGTCGCTGCGACTCGACCGCCTTCAGTTGAGTCTGGTGCAGCTGGTATGCACCTCGTTCGACAACGGCTTTTGGGTTTATGACCCGGTGAATTTCCGATTGCTGCGGTTCGACCAGCACATGAACGTGACGAACGAGATAGGCCCAGTGAACCAGCTCGTGGGTCTGTCACTGGACCCTACCCACCTGCGCGAGGAGGGCGACTGGCTGTACCTCAACGATCCTGCGCATGGCATCTTCCGCTTCGACATCTTCGGCACCTACTCCAAACTCATACCCGTGAAAGGGGCTCGAGCGATGCAGGTGCGCGACAACGGGATCTTCCTCACCAAAGATGACGGATTCTTCCGCTTTGACCCGTTGCTGCTTGAAGAAGAGGCCATTGAGCTTCCGGTGGCAGAGTTCCGGGTTGTGAGAATCGACAAGAAGCATCTTTTCATACTCGACAAGAAAGGCGTGTCTGTTTTCAGGTATGTGCCCACGGCAGAGTGATCGCCTATTTTTGGCCTCAAATGGACGGAATGAAGCACATCGCAGTGGCCGGCAATATCGGAGCCGGCAAGACCACCCTTACTGGCCTGCTGGCCAAACACTACCGCTGGGAGGCCCAGTATGAGGCGGCTGACGACAACCCCTACCTGAACGACTTCTACGAGGACATGCAGCGATGGTCATTCAACCTGCAGGTGTTCTTCCTTAACTCGCGTTTTCGCCAGATCACGGAGATCAAGAAGGGAAGCAAGACGGTAATCCAAGACCGCACGATTTTCGAGGATGCCTACATCTTCGCGCCCAACCTGCATGCCATGGGCCTGATGACCACGCGCGATTTCGACAACTACATGTCCCTCTTCAAGCTGATGAACGAGTTCGTGGGCGCACCGGACCTTCTGATCTATCTGCGAGCGAGCATCCCTACGCTGGTGGAGCAGATACAGAAGCGCGGACGGGCGTATGAGGAGACCATCCGCCTTGACTACCTCAAGCGGCTCAATGAACGCTATGAAGCCTGGATCGACACCTACGACATGGGCAAGCTGCTGATTGTGGACGTGGACACCAATAATTTCTCGGAGAAGCCCGAGGATCTTGGCCTCATCATCAATAAAATAGATGCTGAGGTGAATGGGCTGTTTTGAAATAAACACTGTTGGCCTATAATGGCGAGTGCATGAGGCGGTAATTTTTCTCTGACCGCATCTATCATTCTCACACCTCATTATTTACCGAATTTACCGAAGCGGTTGAATCAATCTTCACCTCTCCCTGAAGCCTGATCCGAGGAGCAGAACAGGCCACCTTTATTGACCTGATTCGAACTCATGAAAACCCTTCTGCTGATAAGCGGCTCGGCCAGTGCGGGCAGCTCGAACACAAAACTGCTGCGACTGATGGCCGATACGTTCGCAGACAGTTGCCGAGCAGAAGTGCTTGATGGCCTCTGGGAACTACCGCTTTACACCCCGGAGCGGGAGGAGGCAGGCATACCAGAACCCGCACAGCATCTGCGTGCGAAGGTGGCAGCTGCAGACGGGGTGGTCATCTCCACCCCAGAGTACCTGCACAACATCCCAGCAGTGCTAAAGAACGCGCTGGAATGGATGACCACCTCGGGGGAGCTGTCAGGAAAATCTGTGCTGGCTATCACGCTCACGCCCCGCGCACCACGAGGCGAACATGCCATGCGGTCATTGCTGCAATCTCTGAGCGCAAGCAAGGCAAGTGTTGTGGCAGAGCTGCCTGTTCATTTGAACGAACTTGCGATTGGAAACGGGGGAAACATGGTTCTGGACGATGACCACCGATCACTGCTGCAAGAAGCGATCAGATTGCTCTGAATTTGCGAACAAAGGATATGGACGTACTGTTTGAAGTAACTGAAAATGATTGTCGGACATAAAACGATGTTCATCCATTAAAAAGCCCTTAAACATCGAAAAGCCATGACCTGCTTAACGTTTGCCGGAGGCATTTTTCGTATTATCGCGGCCGCATCCAAGAAACCAAACCAACTACAAGCACGAAGATGAGCGAGACTGCAAAAATCACCCTCGGAGAAAGCACCTACGAATTCCCGGTGGTAACAGGAACAGAGAATGAGAAAGCGATAGACATCACTGCGCTCCGAGCCAAGACCGGTTATATAACCTTGGACAGCGGCTACAAGAACACTGGTGCCACCACAAGTGCCATTACCTTCTTGGATGGTGAACAAGGCATCCTGCGCTATGGAGGCTACCCGATCGAGCAGTTGGCAGAGAAGTCTACTTTCTTGGAGGTGGCGTACCTGCTGATTTACGGTAAGCTACCGAACACTGAGGAGTACACTCGCTGGACAAACAAGATCACGCGCCACACGCTGATCCACGAGGACATGAAGACCTTCTTCCAGGCCTTCCCCAGCAAGGCGCACCCTATGGGCGTGCTGGCCTCCAACCTCATCTCGCTTTCCACCTTCTACCCCGAGAGCTTGGACCCTGAACGGGAGGAGAGCTCAGTGGACCTGACGATAATCCGCCTGATGGCCAAGATCAGCACCATCGCTGCGTGGGCTCACAAAAACTCTGTTGGCCATCCAGTGGTCTATCCTCAAAACAAGTACAATTACTGCGAGAACTTCCTCAACATGATGTTCTCTATGCCTACTGAGGATTACGAGCCAGATCCAGTGGTAGTAAAAGCCCTCGACCAGCTCCTCATTCTCCATGCCGACCACGAGCAGAACTGTAGCACGAGCACTGTGCGCATAGTTGGTTCGTCCAAGGCCAACCTCTACTCGGCCATAGCTGCCGGTGTGGCTGCCCTTTGGGGTCCGCTTCACGGTGGTGCTAATCAGGCTGTGATCGAGATGCTGGAGAACATCCAGAAAGACGGTGGCGGTATGCAGAAATGGATTGACAAGGCCAAGGACAAGGACGATCCATTCCGCATCATGGGCTTCGGACACCGTGTTTACAAGAACTTCGACCCACGGGCCACCATCATCAAGAAATCTTGCGATGACGTGCTGAACAAGCTGGGCATCAACGACCCCATTCTGGACCTCGCAAAGCAGTTGGAGGAAGTGGCTCTGAATGACGACTACTTTGTGAGCCGTTCGCTTTATCCGAACGTTGACTTCTACAGCGGCATCATCTATCGCGCCATCGGCATTCCCACAGAGATGTTCACAGTGATGTTCGCCATGGGCCGTCTGCCCGGTTGGATCGCACAGTGGAAAGAGATGATCGCCAACAAGGAGCCGATCGGACGTCCGCGGCAGATCTATACTGGTGCCACCAAGCGCGATTACGTGTCGTTGGCCGACCGAGGCTGAACCATTACTGGTAGCGTACTCAAAAAGGACGGGCCTCGACACCCGTCCTTTTTTTATGGTACTTCGCAGCGTGGCAATGAGATTCTCCAAACGTGACATCGGTCTTGCGCTGAAAGTCGTTATCGCACTGCTGGCTGTGGGCTTCATCATCCGCGAGCTGCGCATGCGCGATGCCACGACTGATTTGCTGGACGACCTCCGGTTTCTCTACGAGCGTCCTCGCTTCGAGGAATTCACCATTCTACTGCTTGCCATGCTTGCCAACTGGGCACTGGAGGCATACAAATGGCGAGTGCTGATCGCTTCGATCGAGGACATCAGTCTCTGGAGGTCCATGAAGGCCGTGTTCTCGGGCGTGACCATCGCCTTCTTCACCCCGAACCGCGTGGGCGAATATGGAGGACGCGTGTTTCACCTGCAAAAGGCCGACCGCATCGATGCCGTGTTGCTCACCGTAGTGGGAAGCTACGCACAGCTTACGGTGACCATCGTGTCCGGGCTGCTGGGGCTGATGTTCTACCTACCTCTTTTTGAGGGCACAGGACCTTTGTCCAGTGTGCAGTATGGTTTCATTGCGCTGGGCATGGTAGCGCTCTGTGCCTTTCTCGTGCTTCTGTTCTTGAACACCCGCTTGCTCTCGGTAGTACTCCGAAAGTTACACCTTCCCAAAGGCATGATGCGTTACGCGCGGGTGTTCGAAGCCCACAGCCCTCAGTCGCTTGCCAGAGTGCTAATAGCCAGTGCAGGCCGCTACGCCATCTTCACCGCGCAGTTCTTCCTCCTGCTTCGCATCTTCAACGTGGATGTAGGCTATGGAGAGGCACTGATGATGATCGCAATGACCTACTTCGTGATGACGGGCATCCCGACCATCGCCATCACCGAGGTGGTGACCCGTGGATCGGTGGCAGTGTATTTTCTCTCTCAAATAAGCGATAACGTGAGTGGAATCGTGAGTGCCAGCTCGCTGCTCTGGCTCATCAATCTCGTGATTCCAGCACTTTTCGGGGTGGTGACGATATTCGGACTAAGGTTCTTTAGGAAATGAGGGGTGGTTCAAGGTTCAATGTTTCGGGTTTAAGGTCATCCACAGATTCATGCAAGACCGATTTACCCTGACAAACGCGCTCGGCCGTATCCGGCAATACCATTTTCAATTTTCCATTTTCTGATTTCCTCTTTCAGACTTCTAATTTCCCAATGCTCTTCTTGTCCTTCATCATCTTCGCCATCATCGCCTCCTACGTGGTGATGCTGTGGCGGTTGGCAAAGGGCTGGAAAGCGTTGAATATAGTTGAGAATGAGCCTGTGCCTGTGAGCGTGGTGGTGATCGTTCCCGCAAGAAATGAGGAATCGAACCTCCGTGCCTGCCTCACCGACCTGCTACAGCAGAACTATCCTGATGAATTCATAAAGATCGTGATGGTGGACGATGGCTCAGACGATGCCACCGTCTCCATTGCAGAGGAACTTGCCACGCAGCATCCCATCCTCCAAGTGATGCTGGCAACGGGCGCAGGCAAGAAGCAAGCGTTGCAACAGGCCATCAATGCCACAGAATCGCAACTCATCGCTACGGTAGATGCCGACTGCCGCATATCACCCACATGGCTCAGCACAATGGTAGCCGCGCAGCAGCGTGGCCGTTCAAAGATGGTGCTCGGCCCAGTGGCGCTGACCCCCGCCCCTACTCTCTTTGAACGCGTCCAGCGTATGGAGTTCCTCGCTATCATAGGCGTGACAGGCGGCTCGGCTGCCATGGGCCACCCCGTAATGGCCAACGGGGCCAACCTCCTTTTTGAGCGAAACGCCTTCATAGAGGCAGGTGGCTATTCTGGTAGCGAGAATCCTTCGGGAGATGATGTTTTTCTCATGTTGAAGATAAAGGGACGAAATATGGGGGACGAGAGACGAGGGTTGTCAACAGGCCAACGAATCAACCCACCAGAGAATGAGATGCTGCGGGATGGCACGAACGCCTTCCCCATTGAAAAGGGGATACCAGAAGAGCAAAGGATCTCATTCGTAAATGACCCATCTGCCCTCGTCAGCACTCCGCCCATGCATACCCTCTCAGACTTCTGGCAGCAGCGCAAACGTTGGATATCCAAAAAGAGTGGCTACACGGATGTTCACGTGAAGGCCACGGCCATCCTCACCTATCTCGCCAATCTCGGTGGGCTTGTGGCATTACTTACCGTTCCGTTCATCTTCCCAAGCACCGCTGCCGACCTGCTCCTCTCGGCCCTTCTTATCAAAACCATGGCCGACCTTTTCTTCATCCGCATGGTGGCCCGCGACCTCATGCCATCGTGCGGAATCCACGAAATCATCCCTGCCGAGCTGTTCATTCTTGTTTATACCTCACTTTTGGGCATCGTTGGCAATGTGAGGGAATACCGTTGGAAAGGGAGAAAGGTGACGATTGGTAAGTGAGGATTGCAGAATATCAATTGAACATTAATCAGTGAACCAGAGAGGCACATCATTAGGTCAACTGGCGCGGAGGAGATTCATGCGTGATGGTACGGCCATGTTCGGGTTGGTAGTGATCTGCGTAGCGGTCCTACTGGCGGTGACCGCCTACCTTTTCATTCCGGACAGTACTCCCAACGCCAACCGCCAAGTGATCGAGCTGGCCGCAAGTCCACCCGGTTCCACCTTCACTTTCCTAAAGGTGCCCTTGCGGCAGGAAGTCGAACCATTCCGCGTGACGCATCTCTTCACCGGAAAACCTGAGCAGCACCGTTGGATCCCCATCCATCATTACGAATGGCAGAGCGATAGCCTCATTATCGAACGCTACACAGGCGATGTGCCGAACGATGGAGAGCTGATGGCGTTCGCTGCCGAGGAGATTCTGGGGGAAGACGGAAAATCGAATCCCGAACGTTCGGGAGAAAATCGAAAATCGTCAACTGAGCGAAGCGAACTCACTGCCAAAGCAGTAATCATCAATCATCAATCACCAATCATCACTAGGACCTTCTGGCTGGGCACCGACCGCTTTGGCCGCGACATGCTGAGTCGAATGGTACTGGGATCGCGCATCTCGTTGAGCGTGGGGTTCATCGCGGTGGGCATCTCGCTGCTCATCGGTATCGCGCTGGGTTCGCTGGCGGGATTTTTCCGCGGATGGGTCGATAAGGTGGTGATGTGGTTCGTGACAGTGGTTTGGAGCATCCCGCTGCTGCTGCTGGTCATCGCCATCACAATGGCCATGGGCAAGGGTTTTTGGCAGGTGTTCGTGGCTGTGGGCATGGCGATGTGGGTAGAGGTGGCGCGTATCGTGCGCGGGCAGATCATGGCCATCCGCGAGAAGGAGTTCGTGGAGGCCTGCCGCGCTCTGGGATTCGGGGGCTGGCGTACCGTGGTGCGGCACATTCTCCCCAATATCATGGGGCCTGTGATCGTGGTCAGTGCGGCCAATTTCGCCTCGGCCATCCTCATTGAGGCGGGACTGAGTTTCCTCGGCATCGGTGCGCAGCCGCCCGTTCCATCCTGGGGCAGCATGATAAAGGATCACTACGGCTACATCATCATGGACAAGGCATTTCTCGCAATCGTGCCGGGCGCGGCCATCCTGCTGATGGTGCTTGCATTCACGCTGGTAGGCAACGGCCTGCGGGACGCACTTGACGTGAAAGCGCGGGATTAGTCAGGGCACTCCAACGAACGTGACCATCGGTTCACTCAATCAGCACGAGTAACAATTTCATTACTTTTGAAGCATGAAATCGAGCGAACTCATCCGCTTGCTGAAGAAGGACGGATGGGTCGTGGTAAGACAGTCAGGGAGCCACATGATCATGGAGCACCCTACCAAGAAAGGACCTGTCGTTTGTCCGAATCACGGTAGCAAGGAAGTGGGCAAGGGTCTTGAGTTGAAGATAAAGAAGGATGCTGGACTCATCTGAACATCAGTAACATGAAAGTATCAGTCATTATTGAGCGTACAGGAACAGGATACTCAGCATTTGCAGAGAAATTCCCGGTTTATACCGTGGGCAGCGACCTACCTGAACTGAAGGCCAATATACTGGAGGCAATGAACCTTTATTTCGAGGAGAGTGGTAAGAGGATAACTGAGAATGATCTGCAGCTTCGATTAGATCTCAAGCAGTTCTTCGAATTCTATAAGGTCATCAACGTATCAGCCCTGTCTGAGCGTATCGGGATGAACCAGAGCCTGCTGTCACAGTACATCAATGGCGTAAAACGTCCGTCACCAGCACAGACCCACCGCATCCTTGAAGGAATTCAGAAGGTAGGGCGAGAGTTGGCAGGCATCAGGTTCATCCTATGAATAATCGGAGGCTACGCGATTGGCCTTTTTCGGAGATTTACCCGGAACTCTGGTCTTTCTCGGCTAGAATCGCACTTAGAAATCCACTTGAATCAAGGTCTCTGTGGCGAACTTCACAACTCCCCTACCCTGCCGAGATACTGCTCCGCCTGCCGAAGTGTGGCATCGAGTTCCTGCGATTCCATCCTGTCCAGCGTGCGATAGACCATGCCGATGCGCGGATTCTTCTCCAGCAGTGCGCGGTGGCGATGATGGAAATGCCAGTAAAGGCTGTTGAACGGACAGGCGCGGTCGCCCGTGCGCTGCTTCGGGTCGTAGTGACAGCCTCGGCAATGGTCGCCCATTTTGTTGATGTAGTTGGCCGATGAGACATAGGGCTTGCTGCCTACGATTCCGCCATCGGCAAACTGACTCATTCCCCGCGTGTTGGTCAGCTCCACCCACTCGATGGCATCGATGTAGATTCCGAGATACCACGCATCCACCTCGGCAGGGTCAGTGCCGACCAGTAGAGCGAAATTCCCTGTGAGCATCAGCCGCTGTATGTGATGCGCGTAAGACGTTTCTAAGCTTTGGGTGATAGCGTGGCGCAAACAGGCCATCTTGGTGTTGCCATCCCAGAACCAGCTCGGCAAGGGATTGCGGTGTTCCAGAAAGTTCATGTGAGCGTAGTCGGGCATTCGCTCCCAGTAGATGCCACGCATGTATTCCCGCCAACCGATGATCTGCCGCACGAAGCCCTCCACCTGCGATAGCGAAACCTCGTCAGGTCGGCTCTCCCACTCTTTCACCACACGCTCCACCACCTCAAGGGGCGACAACAGCTTGGCATTCATCAGAAAACTAAGCCGACTATGGAACAGCGTGCGGTGCGTCTTGGTCATGGCATCCTGATAGGTGCCGAACCATGGCAGTAATTCTTTGCAGAAAAACTCCAACCAAAGCAGGCCCTCATCGCGGGTCACAGGCCACGGAAAATCAGTGGCATTCACCGTGCCGATGGTCTGCACACCATGCCTTTGAAGCATCTGCACGATGTCCGTCACATCGCGGCTGATGCATGGCGTGGTTGGCACAGGCGGTGTTCCGCTATAGGATTTCCTGTTCTCGGCATCGAAGTTCCATCGACCTCCAACAGGTTCATCACCTGCCATCAAAAGGCCCGTCTGCCTGCGTACCTGACGGTAGAAGGTCTCCATAAGCCGCTGTTTCTTCCCCTTGAAAAGATTGGGCAGATAATCTCTCGGTGCAATGAAATGGTGACTGTCGTATGCCTCCGCAGGGACAGGAAGCGTTGTGGCCAATCTGCGCAATTGCTCGTCCAATCGGTACTCATCGGGCAGTTGATGTTCAAAACGGGTAAAGCCTTGCTCCTCGATGAGCGTGCGGACGTTCATCTCCAGGTCCTGATGGTTCCGCGCATCATCCAGTCGTAGGTAGGTCACTTCATGACCCCTTTCCCGCAGATGCTGCGCAAACGCACGCATAGCCAGAAAAAAGGCAATTACCTTTTGCACATGGTGACGCACGTAGTCGGTCTCCTGCCGCATTTCCATGAGCAGGTAGGTGGCTTCCGATCCATCTGTATACCAAGGATGCAGATGGTTGAGCTGATCACCAAGGATGAGGCGAAGGGTGCGGCCTTCAGACATAGATCAATCCCTCATCCTCACGACCTATGGCCTGATGCTGTTGGTTGATGTAGCGCATTCCTGCCACGAAGGCCAGCAGCGCATCGAAATGATGCCAGTCTATAATGGCAGCCAACGGCACCTGCAGACCCGTCTTCTCCGCTACCTCCAACGCCAGCAGTGCCAAGTGCTTCTCATCGCCCTTGTATGCCTTCGGGTTCAACTCCAATAGCTTTGCCTGGTAGGAAGGATAGGTCTCGAAGACCATCATGCCCTGTGCGGTCATCTGGTCCTTGAGACGGATGGCTCGGGCTGTGAGTCCCCCGATGAACATCGGACTCATGGCCCCCAGCTCCCTGTCGGCCTCGCGATAGAAATAGTCCTCATATTGGCCGCCACCCGCATACTTTCCCGGTAGGCTCAATGGTGCATCAAGGAATACAAGCTCCGGTCTCAGCAATTCAAGTTTCCTGACAATGAAAGCATCGGCATCCTCGCGGAGCTTGCTCGCATCGAAATGCAGCTTTCCCTTGAAATAGGAACAGATGACGGTGGTGCCCGCCAGCTTGCTCCCGAAATCGATTCCTACGAGTTTCTCCAGAGTCGCCATCGCCATTGTGGTTAAGTTCCCTTTCAGAACAAAACGCGAAGGTGCAGGTTCTTCTTCCGTGGTCGCAGTTCCGACCATTCAGAATGAATTCCCTCCCACACCAGCATTTCGGCTTGGTCGCCCTGTCCAACTGGTAGTAAGCAACAGCTGCCCTGCCCCCGTTCGGAAATCTCATTTGCGGGGTAAATGAAGAGGCAGCGTGCGTCTGCTCACCCCGATTCATTCACCAGCGCCAGCGTCTTCGCTGGTGAATACTAATTTTTGAGCGTTCTGCTCACGTTTGCGCTGCTCCCCAACCCAATCAAGTGCCCGACCTTCAACGCGGCATCTTTGGTTTACCTTTTAAACATGACACGCGCACTGCTCACCTCAAGCTCTGACTACCGGATGGTGCTTCTGCTAAAACTGGCATAAGAACTCAACATCACCGTCAACTACCTGCCCTCAAAGGCGAAAGAGAACGAGGTTGCTTTTGCAGCCATCTCAAAGTCATCGCTGGCAGAGGAATGGCTGAGTGAGTAGGATAGCGGTTGGGACGAGTTCTACAGCAAATGACGGATACACGAAGTAACTCGTTCATTACTGATTATTTACATTTGTACATCAACACTACCGTCATGAACCGCGAAGCAATCATCGGAAGAACACTCCAAAGCCTGTCCCAGTTGCCAGAAAGCAAGTTGAGCGAGGTGGCGGACTTTGCGGAATTCCTCCTTACCAAAGTGGAGGTCAGGCTTACCACTGAAGGTATTCAAATGCTCGCGGCCGATGCCGAGGCGTTCCGTTTTCTGGATGAGGAGGAGGATCTGTATTCGGTGGACGACTTGGAGGAGATGTACAAATGACAAAGGGAGATATTGTGCTCGTTCCTTTCCCCTTCACCGACCTCAGTGGGGTGAAGAACCGTCCTGCATTAGTTCTTCTGGCGGGTGAGCTGGACATCACCATCGCCTTTATCACGACTCAGATGAAGTGGCAGGAGAACCATGATGTGCTGATTGCCCCAGCCCATCTGAATCGACTCAAGCGCGAATCGCTCGTGCGCCTCAGCAAGCTCACCACCATAGACCGCGACCTTGTCATCGGAAGGCTTGGAAGATTGACTTCTGCTGAGATGTTGAAGGTCAACGAATCGATGATAAGCCTGTTCAGGCTAAGGCAATGATTCAGGAGCATATCCTCCTGATGCGCCCTACTTGTGAGTGTTCTGCTTTATTGGACAAAGCCTATTGGCCACGAACAAAACGCGAAGGTGCAGGTTCTCCTTCCGTGGTCGCAGTTCCGACCATTCAGAATGAATTACCTTTGATAAGCACCCCGCGACATGGCATTCCGAATTATCCTCACCATTGCGGCCGTGGCAGGCGTTGGACTGCTGGTGGCGCAAGCTTACATGAACAAGAGCGTGGCTGACACCGAACAACAACCCTACACCGTGCTGTGGGAGCGCAACGGAATCGAGGCACGCTACTATCCGGAGGCTGTGCTGGCCACCGTGCGCAGTGCGGCCAGTGGCTACAAGGCCGCTTCCAACCGCCATTTCCGCGTTCTGGCAGGCTACATTTTCGGGGGAAACGAAGCGCAGCAGTCCATCGCCATGACCACACCCGTACACATGAAATTCGATGAGTCGGGTTCGGAGATGAGCTTCGTGATGCCTTCAGACCTCTCAGTGGATGCACTGCCGAAACCCAATGACGGCAGTGTGCGCTTCGAGCAGACCGGAAGCAGATACGTGGTGGCCCTTCGATTCGGGGGCTGGGCCGATGACGGGCGCATCCTAACTTTCACGGATGAGCTGATGGAAAAGGTAGCTGCCAGTGGACTTACGGTAAAAGGCCAGCCGTGGTTCATGGCCTACAATCCGCCCTTCCAGCTCACTAATAGACGCAATGAGGTGGCCGTGGAGATAGAACAGCCCGCTGACTTATGATGCGTGACTTTCCGCAACTCACCGAGGCCGATACCGACCGCGTCATTGAGATGGCGTGGGAGGACAGAACCACCTTCTCGGCCATCGAGGTGCAGTTCGGGCTTTCAGAGGCAGAGGTCATAAAGCTCATGCGCTCGGAACTGAAAAGAGCGAGTTTCAACCGCTGGCGCAAACGTGTGAATTCGGGTGTAAGCACAAAGCACGACATCCATCGGCCGGAAGGGATGACACGGTTCAGATGCAGCCGTCAGCGGCAGATCAGCGGCAACCGCATCTCCAAACGCTGAGTCATTGGGCCCACAGTGTGCGATAGGCCCTGTCCACGTCATACATCTCGGCCTGTCTTTCCGTGTTGAATCTCCTGTCGGGGCGCGGGTCGTTGCCCACACCTGCCAAATAGGCCCAGTTGCACCAGTTGCTGCAAGGATCATAATCGATGAGTTGCTGCTCGAACCACTCAGCGCCTTCCCGCCAATCCTGCTGAAGGTCGTGGACGAGGTAACTCGCCACATTCTGCCGCCCCCGGTTGCTCATGAAACCTGTGGCCAGCAGCTCGCGCATGTTGGCATCCACGAAGGCATCGCCTGTGCGGCCTTGCTTCCATGCGCCAAGTTTTTCGGCATCTGGCGGAACTATTGATTTTTTTCCATTGAAACCATTTCGAGAGAAGATGGCACTGCCGTGTCGCAGCGTGACATAACGGAAGTAGTCGCGCCACAAAAGTTCGAACACCACCCAGTAGGTACTCTTGTTGGCCGCTCGCAACTGCTCGTAATGCTTCAACTCCACAAAAATCTGTCGCGGTGAAATGCACCCCAGAGCCAGCCAAGCGCTCAATTTGGTGGAGTATTCCGTGCCTATGAGCTCATTGCGCGTGTCGAAGTAAGTAGCCACCGCATCCGAGCCCCACAGGTAGTTATGCAACCTACGGGACGCCTCCGACTCGCCCCCCCTGAATGGGACTGCGCTTCGAGGGTCAGGCTCCAGTTCAAGGGTCGCATCACCATCCTCGGGCCATTCCCAAACGGAAATGGCTGAGGTGTTCAGGATACTACGAGGCTCACGAGCCACGGGCCAAACGGTCAGGTTCTTCTCAGCCTTGTTGCGAAAGGCGGTAAAAACATCAGGTAGTTTGTCAGGCCATTCCTTGTGGTCATCAGGATGCAATAAGAAACCATCCCAGCCAAGTTTCAGGTTGAGACCACGATCAGTGAGTATTCGTTCGATTCTTTGTTCATCAAAAGCGGGTTCGCGCATGGCAAATACCGTGTCTGTGCCCACCTCTCGGCACAGTTCGGTGATGCGCTCATCGGCCTTTCCACGGAGCAGGACGAGGTCGCTTCCCAAGGCACGCAGTCGCTCGCGCAAGGCCACCACGGACTCCAAGATGAACTTCCTCCGCCATGGCGCGGCAGCAATCCAGTTGCGGTCTTCCAGCACATGAACGAATGTGAGCTGCACGCCCTCTTGAATCGCAAGGAGCAGGTTCAGATTGTCAGCTACCCGCAGGTCTGAGCGGAACCAATACAATGCTTTCATGAAGCACAGAACGCAGACTTCGCGGGGTTGTTCCTCAAAAAAATGGTCAGAGCTGGAGAAAACCGCTTGCCTGCAATTCCTCCACAAGGTCAATGTCCTCGCCCGAGACCAGATAAACATCCGGGTTGCCGTGAACCTTTACATGCTCAAACCGACCAAAACGCTCTGGGGCAAACAGTTCGTGCGGCTCTGTGGACACGAACAGAATCTTATCGTACCGCCTCTCCCCCAGCCTATCGACCAGCCAACGCCTGCGGTCCCCGTTGGCAAAAAGCTCGTTCATGGCCGGCACGATGGCCTTGCATCCATAAGTGATGTTCAAATGGTTCTCCACAAAACCCGGCCCAACAAAAGTGACCTCAGCACTATGCTCCAACTCTAGCTGATGGATGATCTCACATATTTCTGTGACCCGTTCAAGGCTGCCGGGATAGACCGGCCCCTCTGCTTCCCAATTGAGCTTATCCGCATGCCTTAGCACCGTCTGCGAGGACACTGCCACCTTGTAGCCCACCAGTAAAAGGCCAGCACCAGCCAATCCGAGAACACCAACTCTCGGCACACGGATAAAACTGAATAACAAGCAAATAGCCATAGGCAACGCAAGATAGATACGCATGTAGGCGTAATGCACCGATGTATTCCCATTGTATGTGCGCTCCATTGCCAGAGCCGCAAGCATGATAAAAAGCACCCCACCAGCGTACAAGAACAGGGATATGTTTTTACGGAAAAAGCCAAGGAACATCAGCAAGACCGGCAACACTGCTGCCAAAGTTCCCTGATACCAGACAAGGGGAATGGCATCACCAAGCAATCGGTCCAACATGGTTATGCCCCTTGCGAAATTGTCCCAACTGACCATCAACGGCACCGCTTGATAGACCAAGTACTCGGGATGTTGGGAATAGAAATGATCTATGTAAATCCAGAAATAGAATGCAGGGAAAAGCCCAGCCAACACCGATGCATAAAACCTCGCGGAACGCCAATGCCGCCAACAGACAACCAGCATCAACGGAACCGCGAACAGCAATGTGTTGGGCGTAGTGAGCATCGTAAGTCCCAAACCCAACCCACACAGCAGCCAATTGACCCCACCCGGCCTGAACAGTGCGGGGAAAAGCAGCGAAGAGAAGAACACTCCAGTGACAAAACCACGCGGCATTCCCGTCACCCAATCGAATTCGGGAGAACACGCCAAGGAGATGGCCATCACCCCGACAGCTGCCTCCGGGCGGTCGTTTTTGTTGAACAGAAAAGCCAGCAGAAGGAATGGGAACAAGGCAAGGAAAGCAGTGGCAAAGACAAGTGCAGCAGGAGCCTGTATGCCCGCCCAAGACAGGGGCACAGCCACAAGGGCTTCGAACACGGAATTATAAGTCTGCCCATAAAACGCGGGTTCGTGAAAGCGAAGCCCGGCCATCTCATGCAACGCATAAAGCATGAGCGACTCATCTATGTCAATCACCGGAAGGTTGTAGTTCCATGTCGCCCAGGCTCTGTTGAACAGCGACACTGCTACCGACAGTAACAACATACCGCTCATCACCTTGGCATCAACTATCTCCTTCTTCTGCAAGGCTTAAGTTTTTCAGAACATGGAAAGACCGGCACCCTGGCACTTTCCTAGAGCACGAATAAACGGAATGAACAGTGCACTTGAGAATTGGAGGGAGCAAGGATGCAAAGCATCTGAAGCGCTCAAAGAAGATGAATATGATGCAAAAATGCACGTACCTCGGTGGCTACACGCACAGGATCCTCAAATGGCAACAGATGGCCTGTTCCTGCCACCTCCACAAACCGATTGGCAGCATTTCGGTCGCCAGCACGCCAACGCTCCCAGACCTCCGGACGAATCGTATCGCTGTGCTCCCCGCGAAGTGCCAACATGGGCTGCTCCAATTCTCTCAGTGCTGCATACGGATTGTGAACGGTAAGGAAAACGCGTGCCTCCCATTCCTTGGAGTATGCCAGCCGAACCATTTCATTACCGTCATCCATGGCCACTGCGTTCACATAATCGCGCAGGGCATCATCATTCACCCGACTGAAAAACTCCTTGCCACGGAAATAGCTGAACATCTCTTCACGGGAACCCCAGGTGTCCTTGCGCCTCAGCGCCTTGCTCGCAACGGGCGAAATGTGGCGCGTAACCGCCTTTGGCAGCGCGGTGCTCATCAGATACACCCATCTCGGCAGCACCACTGGTTCTATCAGCACCACTGCCTTGAACAGGTCGGGTCGCATGTGGACGGCCAACAGCGTACACACGCCACCGAAGGAGTGGCCCATCCCGATCACCGGTCCGGTATTCTGCCATTCAAGGAAACGAACGATGTCCTCTTCAGACTGCCACCAGTTTCTCAACTCAGATGGCGCTCTGCCCGGCCACATGGGCCGCGCATCCATGCCTATGACACGGAAATCATCCGTCAATTGATTGGCCAACTGACGGTACGAAGCCACAGGAAAGCCGTTGGCGTGGGCAAAATGGATGGTATGCTGGCCATCGCCCCCGAAATCCGTCCATGGGACATCCTTCAATTCCTTCATTTCAACGGTCGTTCATTCTTTTCTTCAACATTCCGCAAACCTCGGCATCTATCGCTGCAATACCTCACATGCTCCCAATCGCGCGCCCATTTCTTGCGCCACGTGAAGTCGCGACCGCACACCGCGCAGGTCTTCGAGGGCCGTGGATTGCGGGGTTCATTGCCCATGACGCAGGTCGTCTCTCAGTTTCAGGTGCACCTTGCGGATACGATGCGCCTCCTGTCTCGCCTCTATCGTTTTCTTGACGCGATGCACCTCTTCACGCGCATGGCGCAAAGAAGGCTCCAAAGGCACAATCGGATGTGGATAGTCTTGTCCAAGCTCAAAGTTGTACATGACCTGCTCTATGGGCGTTAGCTTCCAAGGCTCATGGATGATCGGGGCCGGAAGCGCAGCAAGCTCAGGCACCCATTTTCGGATGAAATGTCCATCGGGATCATGGTCGAGACCCTGCTTCACAGGATTGTAGATGCGGCAAGTATTGACACCCGTGTAGCAGCCCTGCATCTGGATCTGTGGGTAATGGATGCCTGGCTCATAGTCAAGGAACTGTCGGGCCAGAAAACGGCTACATGCCTGCCACGGTTGCCATATCACCTGCGTAAAGAAACTCACCAGCATGGCCCTCATCCGGAAGTTGATGTAGCCCGTCTGTACAAGGCATCGCATCACAGCATCGACAAGTGGAAAGCCCGTGCGGCCTTGCTCCCAAGCTGCGATGAGGTCGGGTCGCAAAGGCTTGTGGAGCGCATCGAAGGCACGGTTGAAGTTCTCGGTCTCGATGCGATCCTCACGCTCGAATTTCTGAATGAAATGACAGTGCCAATAAAGCCTTGAGCGGAACTGGTGGAGGTCTCTGCGGGAAGTGCCCTCTCTTGCCGTCTCTACCCACATGGCCTGGTTGACCTGCTTCATGCTGATATTGCCCCAAGCAAGATAGGGCGAGATACGGCTGCAATGCTCCCGCGAACCTTCGGGCTTGGAGATGTGGCGGCTGTAGCCCACGTGTCGCCTCGACAAGAAGTCGTTCAGCACGCGCCAAGCCTCGGTCTCTCCACCTTTCTGAAACTGCGGTGCGGGCTGTGACCATGAATCCTTCAATTGAGCTGGCAATCGGAAATCCGCTCCACCATCCCAGATAAAACCGCGAATCCGTGCACGGTCAACGGTGTGCTGCGGTTCATGCATGGTGCGTGTCCACCGCTCGGCCCAATCGCTACGGTTGGGGAGCCTTCGCACCACGCCATTGGTCTGAAACTCTTTCCATTCAATGTTCTTCTCCTTGAAAAATGCCGCGAGGGCAAGGTCGCGGTCGTAGGTGATGCGCGTGCCGGTCTCCTCGTGGCTGAGTACACGGATCACAGGAAGCTCATCACACAGATAACGGAAGAATACAAGGGCATCGGCATGGTAAACATGAAGGGTGAGGCCCAGCTGACGCAACCGCAACTGCATGTCCACCAGTGACTGCCGAACGAATCTCCAGTGGCGTGTGTCGCTGTCATCTGCCGCAAGCAACATAGGCTCGAAGAGATACAGGAGCAATGTGGGCACCCCCGAGGCCACTGCCTCGACCAGTGGTGCGTGGTCGGTCAGGCGCAAGTCGCGCTTGAACCAGACCACCTGAACACCCTCACGCTGAATCATAGCGAGAAAACAGCCGATGACGTGGAATGTTGGAAACGTTAACCCGTAACCTCCTCTTCCAAGTATGTCCACAGATCTATCTTCGCATGACCAAAGACCCCTCTCATCATGCGACTTCCTATCCTTATCGCTCTCACCGCTGTTCTGGCGGGATGCGAGTCCAATGGCGAATGTGACCTCCAGCGTGCCTGCACTATGGAGTACCGCTTCATCACTATCGAAGTGCGCGACTCGCTGCTCAACCCTTACGTGCTCGACTCTGCGGTTACCATCATGGCCAAGTCGGGCGAGGTATTACCCATCGAGGAGCAGTTTCTGCAAGATGGTGTCTACACGGCTTTCACGGACAGCCACATGGATTACACAAACACCGTTGGCGAGTCGTTCACCTTCAGGGGCTACAAGGGCGGAGAGCAGAAAGTGAGCGAGGCGCTGCTCATCCGCCACGACTGCTGCCACATTGAACTGGTAGCGGGCAATACGTTCGTGATTGTGACGGACTGAAGGCCCTACCTGCCATCCCAGCCGAGTGCGCTGAAGCTTTTCACCCCGCTTGCGAAATGTCGCCATACGATGGAACCTGCCAGTACTCCACTGACCTTGGGATATGCGCCAGACCGCTTGGACAAAGTGGCCCTCATCCGACCATAAAAGGCTACGTGCGCACGGAAAACAGCCATAAAATCCTTGCCATGGCCTTGTGAAAGGAAGCGTAGGGCAGCGATGCCATCCAGTATCATTCTAAGTAGAATGATCGGAAGGAGAGCGGGGCCCGGAAGATTCTTGGCCAGTAGTTCGAGTCCGTTGCGGAAATTGAGGAAGGTCTTATGCGGATTGCTCTTGTGAAGCGTGCCGCCCCCTACATGAAACACCACCGATGCGGGCTGCACCCAGACGGTGTGACCCGCCCTTTTCAACCGCCAGCAGAGGTCTATCTCCTCCATGTGGGCAAAAAAATCGGCATCAAGACCACCTACGGATCGAAACGCGGAAAGCCGCACGAACAAACACGCACCAGACGCCCAGAACACCTCGCGCACATCGTCATACTGCCCAGTGTCCTCCTCCAGGTGGTTGAACAATCGTCCGCGGCAGAAGGGGAAACCGAAGCGATCAATGAAACCACCGCTTGCACCCGCATACTCGAAACGCGAACGGTCAGCATGATCGATGAGCTTAGGCTGGCATGCCCCAATGTCAGGGTCTGAATCTATCAGTCGGATGACCGGGTCGAGCCAATGAGGCGTGACCTCCACATCGGAGTTCAGAAGCACAGCATACTCTTCCTCCAGCCCGGCAAGGGCCACGTTATAGCCCCCTGCATAGCCGAGATTGCCTCCCATCTCGATGATCTGTACTTCGGGATGTTGGTTGCGCACATAAGCCAGCGAACCGTCTGTACTGCCATTGTCGGCCACATAGACGCGGCCAAGTGGGCGGCTGTGCTCT
Source organism: uncultured Chryseobacterium sp. (assembly GCA_964500205.1). Classification (GTDB taxonomy): domain Bacteria; phylum Bacteroidota; class Bacteroidia; order UBA10329; family UBA10329; genus UBA10329. The sequence goes on from CAZCNS010000014.1 coordinate 111,589, forward strand.
ACCACATTGCCCAGGAACTGTTGGAGAAAACGCTTCCCGTTCCAGTTGAGAATGACCACGGCTACCCTCATCGGGGGCGGAGATGCATTTGGTGCGGATACAGACAGAAAGGCGGGCGTCAACGGGGATTGTTGTAGTACTGCAAGGCCCTGCTGCCATGGTGCTGACGCCCCATGTTATCGTCCAGATTGATATTGGGCTCGTTTCGTTTCTGAAGGTCAAAATGCCAACGAGCGTTGAACAACTCGTTGTCAGCATCTGAGTGAATGAGCATGAATTCACCCGCACCGCTCATGTTGGCAAAGACAAACCTGCGGTTGCTCTGCGGGGCATTGAGATTCCTGTTCTCAAGACGGTAATAGTGCCATATCTCATAGGGATAGGTATTCGGCTCGAAATAACTGTCGGCCATGGCATCGGGCGGTCCGTATTGCAGATAAACACGGCCACGGTCGGTCTCGTAGCCCATGTCCATGTTGTTGCTGTAGGACTCATTCACCTTTCGCACCTCCTTCAGATACTTTTCCCACTCCTCAGCAGCGGTATTGGCATATCTCAGCACCCAGAAGTTATAGAGGAAACGCTTCATCATGTCCACATCGTTGAAATTGATGTGACGATTGATACGGACACCCTCTGCCTGGGTGGCAATAGGAAGGAGGCATCGCACATGATGTCTGAGCTCCTCAGCCCTGTTGTACTGCCCTACAAAGGTGCTGCTCAGGTCAGCAAGGCCATCTCCAGCGAGCGCAAACTCATCTGATGCAACATCAATCTCTGGCAGGCGATTGCTTCGCTGGAAGAAAAAACGCTTGGCATCGAGTACCTCATTTTTCTTATCGCGCACCTCTACTACGATGTTGTAGTTGCCGCTGGGGATATGTTTGATGGGAAAGGTCTGAAGGACAGGGATCACGGCTGCACCTGTACGCTTGGAATACTTGCGAAGGTTGCCGGCAAGACTTCCATCATCGGCATTCTCAATGAAAACATCGAGCAGGAACTCCTTGTCATCGCCCACCTTCCTATCAGTATTGTACACCTCGAAGTAGAAGTTGAGTTCGTCCACCGCCTGAGGGAAGAAGTTTGAGGTGTACGGCACAAGGTCATGCCCTGCCTTGGTGAGCTGTGATGGCTTCTGCGCCTTGACGAACGACCCGACAAGTTGAATATCTGAAAGCTGAACTGCACGCCCTTTATGATTCAGTTCAAACTCCTGAATGACCCTCACGGGCGTGGCATCAGCCGCATGGACATCCTGCACGGAGATGTCCAACTCATAGCTACCATCCTTGAGCGGTATGCGTTGCTGATCGATGAAATCGGGCATGGCCGCACCGGCACTCATCGGCCCTTTGACACGATAAGCATCCTGGAAAACGACCTCGCTGCCCTTGCTGACCTTGACCACGATGGCCACCTCTGAGTAAAACTGACCGCCCTCGGCCTCTACCGGGGCGAGCGAATTTCCTTTGACCAACAGATACGTCTCAACGAACGACCCTTCGCCCGGTGCGTAGAATCGGGACAGTGCAAGCTCTGCACGTAAATCCGATGCCACGGCAGAGCAGACCGTGAGCAGTGCCAAAAGCAGCGTGGCAAGAACATCTTTTTTCATGGCCTAAAGTTACCCATGGTTGTTTTGTCCTCAAAACCAACGGCTTGACAAAATTGGCCCAAGATTGCACTTCCAACGATCCGTTTACAGTACTTTTGCCCTCGGAGAAGTGGCAGAGTGGTCGATTGCAGCTGTCTTGAAAACAGCCGTGCTGCGAGGCACCGGGGGTTCGAATCCCTCCTTCTCCGCTCAAGCACACCATGATCCCGGACCTTGCGGTCCGGGATTTTTTTTGATGAAAAATGAGCAACACAACATTGGTGCTTGGCGCGAGTACCGATCCGGGACGGTATTCGTTTGAAGCCATCAGACTATTGAGACTCCATGGTCACCATGTTGTGGCCATAGGCAGGTCTGCAGGGATGGTGGTCGATGTGCCGATAACCATGGCATGTCCTGCAGAAGGTGTGGACACTGTAACGATGTACCTCTCCCCTGCCCGGCAGCGCGACTATTATGATGCCATCGTAGCACTGAACCCCAGAAGGGTCATCTTCAACCCCGGTAGCGAGAACATGGAGTTTCAGCGAAGGCTCGAAGCCGAGGGTATTTCATGCGAAACCGCCTGCACGCTGGTTCTGCTGCGCACAGGCGGTTACTGATCCTGAAAAAGAAAAGGTCACTTCAAGGGAGCTCCCACTGGAATCTCGCACTTGTGACCGGCTTCACCGTGAGGCGGGTTGATTCCTTGTGCCAGCATCTCGGCCGGTGACAGGCTCTGATCATACTCTGGCTGCGCAGGCATTTCCATCTTGGGCGCTGGCGGCTCCAAAGTAGGCGTGACCGAAAGATTGGGTTCCACATAGGCGCCCGGCTCAGAATCGAGAGGCGCACCTACTGGGATCTCACAGCGATGACCTGGTTCACCGTGCGGTGGGTTCAATCTGGCATCGCCTCCTGCCGAGGCACGTGGAGCTGCATCGGTGTCTCCGAGCAGAGAATCCACCAGCGCATCGCCAGCACGGGGCTTGTCGGTGGCATTGTCAGAGGAACAGGACGACAGACCCATGGTCGCAATCGTGCCTGCAAGCAGGAAAAAGGTTTTCATGTAATGGTTGATTAGGGAGGCCGAAAGTTACGGACTTACCGTTACAACGCCTGTCAGCACACGGTCAGTTGACAGCTTCCACTTTGACCCCTGCAGCCCGCAGCTTTTCGATCACCCCGTTCGGGCCCACAAGGTGCAACGCACCTACGGCAAAGAAGGTAGGCGACTGCTTCATCTGGTCGAGGATGAGCGGGATCCAAGCCTCGTTGCGCTTGATGAGCAGCTCCTGTTCCATCCCTTCGAGGTCGCCACTCTCGCGCGCCACTGCCTCCAATGCAGCAAGATCCTGACTGAGGTACGCGTCCAACATGCGATTATACTCTCGCAGCAACGATGCACCCGCCTCTTTCACCTGAGAGATCTGGTCCTCGAGGGTCACGGAGGCCATGAAAGACATCTGCTGCTCCAGGGTCTCTAGTCCGATGATGGGTTTCTTGGCCTTCTTGGCCTCGGCCGAAAGCTCCTGCTCGTATGCCTTTACGTTGCCGAGAAGCTGGGTCAGCACCAGCCCGGAGAGGTACATCGGCTTGATCTTGATGTACTGCTTGTCAAATTTATTGGCCTTTACACCCAGCGAGTCCACATAGGCCGATCTGAGCAGTGCAAACTCATCGGCAGTCATAAAGTCTACCCAGGTCTTCCCATCGGGCATCATCATCTCCTTGGCCATGGCAAGCTGCTGGCCCATGGGTATGTCGAGGGTCATCTCCAGGACCAGGGTCTCAGACACATTGAAGGCATCGGCCATCTTATCAGTGAACATGAACCTGTCCTCTGGCAGCAGGTGGATGGTGCCGAATAGGTAGGAGGGCTTGCCACCCTCAGCAGTGGTGACCTTGTAGAGCAGCGATGCATCCTGCCCCAACAGGGAGAGCGGAAAGAAGAACAGCATTGCCGCTGCGCGCAACGGTTGATGAAAACAAATCGTCATTTTTTAGTTTGTAAGGGTTACGGAATCAATGGCATCGATGATCACACGGCAAGCTTGGTGGATCTGGTCCTCGGTGATGATGAGCGGTGGGGCGATGCGCATGGCGTCATTGCAGAAAAGAAACCAGTCTGTGACCACACCGTTGGCAATAGTGGTATTGATAACGGCCGTCAACTGTTCAAAGCTGTCGAGCTGAAGGGCAAGCATGAGGCCGCGGCCGCGCACCTCATGGATCTTCGGATGAACCAGCAACTGACGGAACAGCCGCTCCTTGGCAGGCACCTGCTCCACCAGTTTCTCTTCTATCAGCACATCAATGGTGGCCGATGCAGCTGCGCAACTCACCGGATGGCCCCCGAAGGTGGTGATGTGGCCAAGGATGGGGTCACGGCTGAGGGTGTGCATCAGACTGCGCTCGGCAATGAAAGCACCGATCGGCATACCTCCGCCCATGCCCTTGGCAAGCACGAGGATGTCAGGAATGATGCTCGTTTGCTGAAAGGCGAACATGCTGCCTGTGCGACCGAAGCCACACTGTATCTCATCGAGCACAAGCAGTGCTCCTGTCTCGGTACACTTTTCGCGAAGCGCATGAAGAAACTCCTCAGTAGGAATGCGCACTCCGGCCTCACCTTGCACAGTCTCCAGAAAAACTGCCGCCACCGTGCCGTCAATGACCTTCAGGCCATCAAAGTCGTTGGTATGGATATGCCGCACATCAGGCAGCAGTGGATAGAACGGCCGCCTGTACTCCTCGCTGCCCATGAGACTGAGCGCACCCGTGCTACTACCGTGGTAGGCCCCATGAAAAGAGACAAGCCCCGGACGGCCTGTGACGCGCCTTGCCAGCTTGATGCCCCCCTCGATGGCCTCGCTGCCGGAGTTGACCAGATAGACCGAATTAAGCGATGACGGCAGCAATGCGACCAACTGTTCTGCCAGCCTGACCTGCGGGCTTTGGGCGTACTCGCCATAGACCATCAGGTGCATGTGGGTGGCCGCTTGCTGCTGCACTGCCTCGACCACTTTCGGGTGGCAATGGCCCACATTGCTCACGGATATGCCTGCTATGAGATCGAGGTAGGCTGTTCCGTCCGGTGCATACATGTGCGTGCCATCGGCCCGTTCGATCTCCAACCCCATCGGACTCTCGGAGGTCGGGGCGAGGTGGCGCATCAGCAATTCACGTGGAGAGGGCATGGCGCGAAGGTACGGGCGATGAAATGTGCCTACTCTACACCGAATTTCAGGCGATAAAGCTCAAAGCTGTCCTGCAGGATCTGCCATGCCATCTCCCTGCCTAGGAAATCCTCCACAACGACCGATTTCTTCTCCAGCTTCTTGTAGTCCTCGAAGAAATTCCGCAGCTCCGCAATGAAATGGTTCGGCAACTCAGAGATGTCGTTGATGTGGCTCACGCTGGGATCGCCCTCGCAAACCGCGATGAGCTTGTCATCGGCCTCACCATTGTCGAGCATCCTCATCACCCCGATCACCTTGGCGGGCACGATACACATCGGCACCACGTCTATCTGTGATAGGATGAGAATGTCCAGCGGGTCCTTGTCATCGCAATAGCTCTGCGGTATGAAACCGTAGTTGGCCGGGTAATAGACCGAGGAGTACAGCACCCTGTCGAGGCTCAGCAGTCCGCTGTCCTTATCCAGTTCGTACTTGGCACGACTGCCCTTCGGAATCTCGATTACCCCGTTGACCACCTGGGGTAATTTGCCTCCTGGGGAAACGTGATGCCAAGGATTGAATCTTCTTTGAACGTTGCTCATGGTTGTTGTTTGTTTTCGGTTGATGTTTCCCAGATGAAAATGTCCTCTACGCTCATAGGCCGCTCGTTTTGCCGCCAACGGAAGCCTTCCAGCCGCAAGTCTTTGGCCTTGGGATCGTCTATGGGATAAAGCGTGGCATCAGGCTGGGTGAAGAAGGTGATCTGCTGCACCCTGCTGCCGTCCATCCTGATGACGAGACTGCTGCTCTTGGCGAGGTTGACGCTCTCGGGCTCCGTGCCCTCCTCACTGCCGTAATAAACGGTCTCCCCGTCACCATCCACATACACACGGTCGAGCCTCCCGTTGAGGAAATGCCCCACCATCTCGCGGCCCTTGATCTGATTGAAGAGAGCCATGGCACTATCTTCTTCAGAGAGGATCATGGCGTTGCGCTTCATATAAAGTCTATCGGCCTTGCCGTTGCGCATCTGTATCCATGTGCTGTCTGAGGTGAGCTGATTCTCCTCGCTCCAGATGATGGGGTCGCGGTAGAGACGGATGGTGCTGTCCACATAGGAGTATACCAGCGAGTCGCATTTGCCCTGCATATCGCTCTTGAAGAACTTGGTGCGGTGAAATGCGAAGAGAATCCGGATGTCGATCACCGTGTCCACTATGCTCAGGAGCGTGTCGGCATGGAGAAACAACGAGTCACCGCTCATATCCTGAACCATCAGCGCGCTGTCTGTCATGAGCACCACCGAGCCTTTCTCAAGGTACTTGGCCCTACGGCCCGTGAGCACCACCTGCTCCGATGTATCGGCCACCTCCACGTTGCCCATGGCATGACCGTAGCCGTAGACCTTGTTGTAGTAGATGCTATCGGCAATGATGCTCTGGTCGGCACTCAACATGACGGGCCGCTCGCTGAACTGCGAGATGTCGCGGTCGGTATCGTACCAGCCACGGGTGCAGAGCACGGTGTTCTCCTTGCTCACGATGCGGGTGGGACCCAGGAAGAAGGCCACCTCGGTGCGGGCGTTGTAGCGTAAGGTGTCGGCCCAGAGGGTGTAGCGGCTGTTTACCAATTTGACAGAATCCTCAAAGTATGCCTCTTCCAGGTTGCTGAAGTAGAACCCGATACGACTGGTAAGCGTGTTCTCGGCATTGAGCACCGTGCCGTGATTGAGATACCACGCATGGTCGCGTTCCATGTCGTAGTCCAGTGCCTCGCTGATCACCGTGATCTTCCTGTCCTCCAACCTCACTTTTCCCCGTGCCTTGGCAAACTCTGCATTGCCGTCATAGTTAAGCTTCTCGCAGGTCATCTTGATGCTGTCACCCTTGTTCACTTTCACCCGCGAGAATGCGTCAAGGCTGTTGTTCCCATACAGGTAGGCACTGTCGCAGTCCATCACTGCACCCTCATGAAGGAACGACACATTGCCGATCAACCTCCGTGCCTTGTTGCCCAGCGCCTCATCGTACTCGAGCACATCGGCATGGAGCAGCTCGATCCTGCGCTTCTTCGGCCCGCCATCCTTCTCCTGTGCAGTCGCCATAGCTGGGATGACGACAAGCAGAAAGATGGCAAGTGCGAGGGGCATTTTCTCGGAAAAAGAAGCAGATGTATGTCAGGAATAAAAAACTCAGGCCGCACCACCCTGCGCTGAGAACCGCTGCTGCGCATCGAGCAGCGAACGGTACATGGCATTGAAATGTGCCAGAATCTCGGTGAGAAAAGGCCCATCAAGCAGCAGCTTCACATCCTCCGGTCCGGTCACCGACTCCTCAGGGATCTTGTAGGTCTGCTCCATCGGCCCGGCCTCCAGCTTGAGGATGAACCTTTCGTTCATGCCGAACACGGTAATCGAGAGCTTGGGGTGAGGAATGCGGTAAAGCTGGCGCATGGCTTTCTGTTTCTGGACTATGGCGGGGTGCAAAGGTAACCCCTCAGCCGCGCAGCATGTCTCCGCCCAACTGCGGGAATGCGGTGCGCACCTTGCGCAGCAGGTACTCGCCATAAGTGCCGCTGAGGTCGTGGACACTCGCCCCGTCCCAACGCTGGTCGCGGTCATCATCGCGGGCTCCCAGACCGGAAATGGGCTGCACCTCGGCATCGAACGATGGGTCGAAGAAAAGCGGGAACGAGAGCCTGTCCCGGCCCGAGGTGTTTCGCACGCGATGAGGTGTGGAGCGATACAGCCCGCCAGTCATGCGGTCGAGCATGTCACCGATGTTGCACACGAACGTGCCCTCGATGGGCGGGGCATCCACCCACCTTCCACCGCTCCTTACCTGCAGTCCGCCATTCCCGTCCTGCAGGAGGATGGTCAGCAGGCCGTAGTCGGTGTGCTCGCCCACTCCCCAACTTTCTTCACCCTCCTGGACCGGATAATGGAAGATCCGGAACAGGATGAGCGGGTCATCAGTAAGTCTTTCACGGAAAAAATCCCCGCCCAGACCAAGACTCAATGCGATGGCCTCCATCACCAAATGCCCCACCTGCGTCACAGCGTCCATGTAGGCGAGCACCGTGCTCTTGAAACCACTCGGATGCTCTGGGAAAAGACTACGCCCGTGCATCGGCAGTCCGACCAGCACACGGGGGTCGTCATCGCCAAGCTCAGAGCCGAAATAGATGCCCTCCTTGAGGTCGGGAATGCCCGAGGTCAACTCTCCACCAACAGGAAAATATCCCCGCCACGGTTTTCCACCGAGTGCCATGGAGATGCGCATCTTCTGCTCTTCGGGCAGGGCGAAGAACTGACGGCTCAGTTCCTCCAATCGCTTCATCAGCGCAGCATCAACACCGTGGCCGCTGACGTAGAAAAAACCAGGCGCGGTACAGGCGCGGTGCAAAGCCTCAGCCATGGATGTAATGATGGCCTGATGGCGCTCCTTGTCTCGCAGACAGGAAATATCAATGACGGGGATCTGTGTCGGCAATGTCAACTCTCTTTGGATGCAAAGCTTTGGAAAAAATGCGTTCAGCATGCCGTGTCCATATGTGCCGTCACCGAGATGAAAAATCCACTGATGCCCGATGACTTCGTACACACCGTCTCCAAGCGCTACATCGAACTCTACGAGAAGGTCACAGGCATGGCGTTCAACGGCACAGCCTCAGCCGACATCGAAGAGCGCGTGCGTCAGAACGTGGAGCGGTACCTCACCGAGGCGGCAGGGTCATAGGCCCACAGCTTTCTTTTCGGACGCTCCCACGCCCCCGCTCACTTCAGCGGGTCAATGACCATGCGGGACTTGTCCTCACTCCCTACAAATACCAATTTTGAATTGGGAGATTCTGCCAACCTCTGAAGCGCCTCTATCCTTCTGAGTTCGAGGATTTCTTGGGTTAGACCCTCAGATCTTATCAGTTGCGCATCTCTGTCTCCTGTGGCCTCGATCACTTTTCGTTCGGCTTCCCTGCGCTCCTGGTCTATGATGAACTGCATGCGCATGGCCTGCTGCTCAGCCTCCAAGCGACTTTCTATCGAACCGTACAGACCGGGCGGCATTTGAATGGCCTTCAGAAGTACCGCCTCAATGAGAATTCCTTGCGGTTGCAGGATCTTGTTCATGGTCACCGCGATCTGGCTTTCAATTTCTGACCGTTTGCCAGAGTGCATGTCTTTGGCCATATACTGAGCGCAGACATCTGCGGACGAGGAACGGAAAACCGACCGGATGATCGGCTCATAGCTTCCACCGATGTTCTCGATCAGCGTGGGCACAGACGCCTTTTCGATCTTACAGAGGATCGAGATCTCTGAGTTGATGTTCAAACCTTCCTTACTCGGAAGATTCAGTGCCACTTCCAGATTTACTGTTCGGATAGGAGTTCTTATCACGGTGGTCGCGAAGGGATTCACACCGTGTACGCCTTGCTCAAGCACCTTCGGCTGCAATTTGCCCAGCGTTCTTCTCACGCCTACTTCCCCGGGCTTTATGATCACGCAGCCAGAGCACAACAAAACACTGAACATAAAGGCTATGGGCACGCTCATCTTCCTCATCGTAGTATTTTTTGGTTGATCTTTGGTCAGCACCGAATGCAAAGGACGACACTGCTGGATGTTGGAAGTTCATCCATGCCGGCCGAGAGTTGCTTTCCTCATCGGCTTCTAATAAATGGCGTTCACCCGTCCCAAAAGGCGGGTCGCGCTGTCTGCACATGCGTTAAGCATCACACATCAAGGCCCTGACCACGCCTATGATGGAGAATAGAACTGACTTGCGCAACATTCAGGAACTGTTGGGTCATGCCAACTTGGAAACAACCGCCATTTTAGCCTGTGGGATCTTGAAAAGCAATACAAAGGTTGAGCGCAGCAAATGATGAACAGATCCAACGGGCTGAATGCCCACCCGAGCACCCGCGACATACAAGAAGATAAAAAGTCACCTCGACCTCATTTTTGACGAGAAGGCCCTGAAAAACAAACGTTTGGAGTAATTTTGGCAAATCCAGCTGTATGTAATTAGTTGCATTTAGCCAATCGTTGGCATCAATAAAATGAAGGTTATCCTACTCATATTAAGCTTTATCGGAATTCTCGGCTGTACTTCGGAAGAAACTAGTCTTGTTGAGCAGGAACAATCTAATCCGCATTTTGAGTTGTATGACCTATTTCAAAGTAAGATTGACTCATTTCGAACGGACAACTTTGAAATAAATCATTTATCCACCGAAGGTGGACATTTAGCTGTCTTCCATAATATTGAAGACACGTTTATGGTGTTTGATTTTTGGATATATGGAGAAATGGGTCGTTCTAATCATTTATACATTACTGACGACCATATGGACAGACTTCTTTTCTATAAAGTGGGAAACATCACTTATGACAAACCATTTTACTTGGAGGACTACACGAAAAATGTAAACGATAGCGCCAAATATCTAGGCTATTCAAATGGCGACCCAGTCGCCCTATATTCAGCGGACAGGGAATTACTAAGCGCTGATAGTTTGATGCTGTCTGAAATGGCGACAAGCAACCGTGAAATGTTCAGGGAAATGGTTAAGGAAATAGAAATTTTAAAATAACTGATGCCAACACCTAAGGCTTAAACGCAGTTGCAGAACTGCGATTTAAGCCCATGTTCCCGCCTTCAGCGGGATAAATTCCCGAACCAGGGGTGATCGGAGGGTCAGTCCCCCGTCTGTTATGGGTTTCCGATCGGCCCGGTGTGGGTCATGAGGCAATCACTGCCGCCAAGAGGAGGATGATCGGCAGCTTTTCTGCACGCTCATTCGATATCCTGCGGTCCTCAGATCACTCCACACGCTCTATCACCCATCCGCTGCCATCGAGCAGTCGGTCACAAGTGTACTTCCTACCCAACCCCTTCTCTATCTGCCGCAGCATATGATAGGGCGGCTGCGTGGGCCGCGTCCATTCCTCTTTCGTCAACAGGCGGATCTCACCCACCTGCATCCCCTCCAGCTCCCCTCTCACACGCGAGCGGTTGCCCAGCCGTGTCTTCTGTAGCTGCTCTGCTTCCTTCTTTGTTATGCGTTTCATGGCGCCTTTGCTTGTTATTAACCAATTTCAGACAAAAATAATAGATGGAGGAAAATGCAAGTGATTTAAACACATGCGTCAGTCATAACCAATTATGATTTTTCACTTTTATCACGTGCATAATGCCATACATCCCAAATTCCTGAGTGTACATCCGCTGGATTTTCACCAATATCCCCAATATGAGCTGCCTTGCTATTCATCTGAAGAACAATCATCTTCATCTGAAGAACAATCATCTTCATCTGAAAAACCATCATCTACATCTAAAGAACAATCGTCTTCATCTGAAGAACAATCATCTACATCT
>CAZCNS010000015.1:0-100948 GCA_964500205.1 uncultured Chryseobacterium sp.
GAAGGGGGGGCTTAGAGATCTGCGTCCTATTGCAGGTTCGTCCAATCTACGATAGTAGAAATTGAAGGGGGGGCTTAGAGTTTTGGTCATTCGGGCGTGCAGCTCCTATCTACGATAGTAGAAATTGAAGGGGGGGCTTAGAGTTCCTTCGCGGACAACCCAGCTTGCAATCTACGATAGTAGAAATTGAAGGGGGGGCTTAGAGTTCAGACGCTTGCCTTTGTGCTTGTATCTACGATAGTAGAAATTGAAGGGGGGGCTTAGAGCAGCGTATGCACCTCCGTACTTGACGGATCTACGATAGTAGAAATTGAAGGGGGGGCTTAGAGTATGAGACCTACGGCATCCCTCGCCCGATCTACGATAGTAGAAATTGAAGGGGGGGCTTAGAGCTGGCCTTGACGCTGAATTTTACGACATATCTACGATAGTAGAAATTGAAGGGGGGGCTTAGAGTATGGACATACAATGATGACACGATTATCTACGATAGTAGAAATTGAAGGGGGGGCTTAGAGCTTGTGCATGAGCTTTTCAGGGTTATATCTACGATAGTAGAAATTGAAGGGGGGGCTTAGAGACTTCCATGGCTGAAATCAGCCCTTTTGCGCCCATATCTGGCGAAAATCCTCTGAACCACCCTGTTTGTCCTCTGTTTTTCACAGGTTCCTGTTGTGTGCCCTTCCGTTTTTGGCATCAAGACGAAGGTTTGCAATTCTTCTTTGGCCCTCCCCTTTTTTAAATGATAAGCAGATCGGTCTCATCGTTTTTGGCATAGCCGTAGCGCGTGATCTTGCAGGTCTTGCTCATTTCAAAGATCATCACGCTGTCGCTCTGCTTGAACTTCTTGGCAAAATTGTATTTGATTTCTACAGTGATATTTTCAAGTGCCCTATCACTGTTCCTGATTTCAAAGAGCGAATACTGCAATCGCGCTCCGAATTTACTCAGGAACTTCGAGAATCTGGTGCGAAGCTTGTCATTAGAGATGTCATACGATACGAGTAGCATGGTTATCAGTCGTTTATGTTGAACACAGGATACTGGTCAATGGGGCGCTGGCGGATGAAGCAGCGGTAGTATTCCTGCACGTAGGTAAACATCTCCTCTTTGTGGTCAAGAATGGCCTTGACAAGCCAGCGAGTGTAGTCTTTGTTGTGCTCAATGCTGAGCAGGTGCTGCCCTTTGACAAGGTTGAAATGCTCCGATCGTAGCTGATACAGCCCGTGGGCCTTGCGCACCTGCCTGTCTATGATGCAGCGGAACGGCTCCACAAGGTCGCACACCAACGACTTGCGCTGATAGAAGCAGCGGTGATAAACGCCCTGATAGATATCGAAGCCATAGAGGCACAGCATGGCCTCCACCATGTTGAACAGATAGGTGTAACCGATGTCGAGGGTCGCGTTGAGCGGGTCGCACTTGATGCGCGGCCTGCGGCCCTTCCAGTCCAAGTCGGCAAACCAATGGCCGAAATAGAGCCGCGAAGCCGCACCCTCGGTGCCCAGCAGCAAATGCAGGTCCCGCGCCTCCACTGCCTGTGCCGCAAGGCCGTCCATTGAGGCGATGGCGGCCTTCAGTTCGGGCGACTTTCCGCGCAGGGTGCGCAGCAAAGCGGCCTGATTGGCGATCTTGTTCTGCACAAGGTGGCGGGCCACCTCCAGCCCGTCATAGCCGTACTGCATCCTGCGCAGTAGGAAGTTGCCCTCGGTGGCACTGTTCCAGATGCCGTAGGGCCGATGGCTGTAGGATAGCAGCAGCACCGAGAAGCCGAACTTACGGCTGCGCTCCAGCACGCCCGATGTAATGGTGGTACTGCCCACCACCCACAGGGCGAACATGCGGTGGCAGGTGGTCTGCAGCACCACTTCCCCTTGCTTGTCGGTGATGATGAGATTGTCGTTCTTGAACGATATGCGCTGGCCCTCGGTGGCAAAACAGATGACAACGCTCTTTGCTCTGAAATCGGGAAGGCTCAACATAGGCTATGGTCGCACAGGTTATTATAGATGCAGTTTCGGCACTTGTTCTCATTAGCGATGAAGCCGGGCGCGCTCATGTCAAAGCTGTTGATATCGGCTATGAGCTGCTCGAATTTCTGCTGCATGACAGGGTCGTCCGGTGGCAACGGGATGGGATGTGAGCGGTTCTGCGAGATGTCATAGAGCACAATGCTCTTCACCTCATAACCCATCTCGGTCAGCGCATGGTAGTGGGCATAGACCTGAAAGACATAGCCATCATAAATGACTTTTATGTGCCGCTTGCGCTCCGAGAGCTTTCCGATTTCAACATCAAACAAATCTATCTTGCCACAGAGACGGTAGCGGTCGCTATAGACCTCGGTGCCCTGAAGGATGTTCTTCCGGGTGGAATAGGTGCCCGTGTCTATGGTGGTGTGTGCGGCCTTGCCCTCGACCTGTGGCCGCTGCTGATACACCTCGCTTTTCCTGCTTCCATAGAGCTGATGGAAATAGATGCTGCGGGGGCAGAAGATGAAGTCGTTGAGGAACGACATGGGGATGTAGCTTTCCATTGGGCGGGGTCTTTTTCTACCAAATGTTCGCCCCTACGGGGCTACCTTACCGTTGTTTGCCTTTCGGTTCTACCATAAGGACATCCCTACGGGATTTTTTTCCTGCGTCAAGCCCCATCGGGGCGACCCTATGGTAGCCATGCAGCCAATTCCGCGTATACAAGCCCCATCGGGGCGAACGTATGGTGGCCTTGCGACCCACTACGATACATTCATGCCCACATCAGGCTGGGCGGCCCTATGATTCACCCCAACCTGTCCGTCACATAATCCGCCCATTCGGCACCCGTGATGCGCAGGTCCTTATCGCCCCTTTTCATCTTGTGCACCAGCAGTTGGCCTTTCAGCGCAATGTGATAGGCTCCGTTGGCATCGGGGTCTTTCGGTTCGTCTTCCTTGGCCTGTCGGCTGTCAAAGAAACGGCCATTGGCATCCGCCACGGGCGAGAGCAGGTAATCCTTGCCCTTGTCGTCCGTGTAGCGCATCTGCAACGTGAGGCGCAGCAGCCACAGCAGTTCCTTGAAGAATGCCGCACTGTCCACGGCAGCGATGACTGCCCTCAGGTCGGTGCCGTCACCGTATGCAATGCCGCTATCATCCAGCAGTTTTTCCAAGCGTTGGGTCACGTCAACAGGCTCGTTCTTGCGCTGCGTGGGCAGGTATTGCCAGCGGTCGCCACGGGTGCAGATGGTCCATTTGCCGTTGGTCACCTTCGCGGCTTTGTCTCCCGTGAATCGGTTGGCATCGGCCACGAACTCAAACCACCCTTTGGCCGCATTGTAGCGTATGCCATCGAACCGGGCCATGAATTCCTTGGCCTTCTTCTCATTCTCATACTTGGGATACAGCATGTTGATGAAGCCCGTGGCGGGGTCTATCTTGCTGGTGTTGGCCGCAGGGATGTAGAAGATGAAGCCTGTCTGCTTGCCCATGGCCTTGAAGCTCTCGAACGGTGCTGAGAGCTGATAGGCGTTCAGCAGTCCGCCCGGTGCGGTAGGCTCGGCATCTTTGAACAGCAGGTGGTTGAGCTTGTCCATCAGCATCTTCTCCAGCTTCTGATACACCTGCTTCTCCACCTTCATGCGCCCACGCTTGAATCCGAAGTTGAGGTCTTCAAAAACCACAATGGCGTTGTGGTCAATCATTAGCCGTGCTATTTTATGCACCACCTGGCTCAGGTAGCCCTCTTTCACCTGCTTGATGTTGCCGATAGCATCCCACGATTTCCGCGAGGCATCGCGCTGTTTCTCCATCCCGTCCAGCTTGTCGTGATAGTCAAAGCTGTGGTCGATGCCATTGTGGCTGTTGGTCACGGTGTTGAGCGACCCCTGTTCCTTGATGCGGCCCTGAGGGTCTATCACGGTGTAATAGGCCAAGTGCCGCTCTCCCCGGTCTATGCCGATAATGTTGACACCGGGATGGGCCTTGAGCGCATCGACCACTTTCTTGTTGAAAGCACCCGGTGTGGCATTACCCTCCTTGAAATTCAACGTAACGGGCACATGGAACTGAAACTTGTCCTCGGTGAAACGCCTGTCCTTTATCAGTTCGTAGTCGAAAGTGCTGCTGCGCTTGGGATTTTCAGGGTTCTTATTGGCTATGGACTGCCCTTTTGGATGAACGATGCGCTGCCCCGCTTCAATGGAAGCTGGCCGATGAAAAACCTCGGCCTCGCCATTCAACTTGAACACCACATCGCGCAGGTTGGCCTCGTCAAACACCGCCTTCCAGTATAGGGTGTGCAGGTTGGGTCGGCCCTTGCTGTGAGGCGAGAAGTCCTTGTTGTAGATTTGGAAGAGGTACAGTTTGCCGTCTTTCACCAGTGCATTCACATAAGCCGAGGGCACGTCCGTAAAAGTGATGGTGTAGCCCTGTTGCGACACTTCCTGATAGAACTGGCTGATGTCCTCGTAGCTCGGTGTGGGCGAGAATTTGAAACCGAAATTCTTCCAGTCGGGGTGTTTGGCGATGGAAGCCTTGAAGAAATCAATCAGCGCGTGGCAGTCTTTGAGGTTGAAATCCTGTTTCTCATACCCCTCTTGCGGTGTGCCGTTCTTGCTGTGGGTTGCATGGTTGCGTATCCGCAGAATCTCAGTCGAGGGTGCGAACTCCTCTATCCGTGATTTGGAAAAGAACACCTTGGGCAGCATTTTATTTGCTCCCGGCAGCAGCTTGTAGTTCATCTTCTCGAAGCCATCCTCTCCGTTCTCGGCTTTCGGTGCCTTGGCCATAACCTTGTTGTGCTTCTTGTCCATGATGGCGAGGTAGTACATGCCGTCCTTCCGCAAGATCACAGAGGTGTTGTCCGCCTCTTTGTTCACGTCCCATCCTGCCAGCAACTGTACATTCTCGAAGTTCAGCTTGAACTTCTCAACGCTGTACGGCTTGCGGGTCATGAAGCTGCGCACCTTGTTGTAGAGCGGCACGGCTGTAGTGTCGAGGTGTCGGAACAGCTCATCATAGGCGTTGTAAAATCCAGTGTCCTTCTCCGGCATCTCGCCCCCTTCTTTCTTGGGCGGGGCCACATGGAAGGGCTTGATGAAATGCAGCACGTGCAGGTAGCTGTCCAAGTAGTCTTTGATGATGGCCTTTTCCGCACTTGTGGCCTGAATCAACCCTTTCTCGGGCCAATCTCTTTTGAGCAGCGGTTGCGCGGCCACATGCCGCTCTTCGAGCATACGGAACACATTGGCGCGCTCGTGTCCGTCCTTGCCCGTATCGATATTGCGCATGCCTTTTCTGAAATAGTCGGCTACGGGGTTGCGCTGGGCCAGCACGGCATCGCGCAGGGCGGGTTCCATCGTTTCGTTCCCTTCAAGAAAGGTGCGTAGCGCATCCTCTACCTCGGCCATGCTCACATAGCTGCGCTTCTGCTGCTTTTCTACGTCCTTCTTTGTCTTGAAACGGGCCTCCGTGTAAACTCTCAGCGCATCGGGTATCACACTCCATGACCCGAACATCTGCTGCGAGATGTCGGTCAGGGCTTTCGATTGCAGCCACACCCCGCTGAGGTCGTCCATGTCGGGCAGGGAGCGGATGAGCAATGCCTCAATGGCCTCCACCAGATGCACAGCGGCCTTGTCCGTCTCGTAGCCTGCCACATCCTTCTCATAGAATTCGCGGATGGCCGTCACGGCCTCGTTGGAATCCTCAAACTGCTCGGGCAGGTAGGAGGTCTGCTCCCTATCGCTCAGTATCTGCTTGAACAGTGGAGCAAGGAATGGGGCCTTTTTGTCTGCCTTTTCCTCTGCCACTTGACGGTAGAGGTTCACCTTCTCATTGATGCCCTGGCGCTTGGTGCCATCCTGCTCTGTTTTTCCACCCAAAATGGCATTGTATCGCTCTATGCCCGACTGCGTGAGACAGAGGTTGAAGCTGTCGAGGGTGAAGAAGCTGTCGAGGGTTTCACCGTAAAGGTTTTCGGCCATGTCCTGTTCCACCCGACTAAGGTCAAGGCCATGCTGACCCGTCAACTTGTAGTATGCGCGCAGGTTAGTGATGAACTTGGGCAGGTTCTCGTTCACAATGCGGAAGCTGATGGCCGTGCTCTGCTCCTTGTCTGTATAGATGTTGTTGCGGTTCTCGTTGAACCCTTTGAAGTAGGTGGTAAATCCCTTGAAAGATTCCACCAGCTTGGCCTCCTCCTCTCTCCCATGCTCCCTGAGAAAGGCAGGGACAATCTTTTCAATCAGTGCTTTCTCGTCCTTTAGCGGGTTATTCCTAAGCGCGGCAGCCACCTCCTTCCGCAGCTTCTCTGCGGCTTTGTTGAGTGCATCCATATCGCGCTCCGGCTGCACATAGGCATCGTAGAATGCTCGCAGCCCTTCATCAGTCAGCCGTGCGTTCGATAATGCATGTTCAATGTATGCTTTGTGGTATTCATCAATGAGTTTCTTGACCAACTTGTAGTCCGCAGCCCGCTGTTCATCGCGTTTCAGAAGTCCTTTTTCCTTGATGTGTTTCAAGGTGTCGCCCTGCGGTCGGAGCTCGAACCGCAAGGTCTTGGAGAGCGAGTACTGCTTGGTGAATTCGGAAAAGATGCTGTTGTTTTTCATAACATCAAGTTTAGTGGTTTCTGACTTTATGGGACAAAAAAAGTATATCAGACCGTAACCTATTTACGGTCTGCTCCTTTTTGAAAAAAAATCGTCTCTCCATTCTCAACACCTCCCAATCACAGAATAACTCGAAAAGCAGCACGCCCATCGCCCGAAGGCGTTTGGTTTGCTCATCGTCCCATTACCGCGTTCCGACATAAACTCCCCCCAACCTCCCCTCCACCCCCAATTCTTAACTGCTAATTCCCCCTCATCTCCCAGCTCTCGTCCTTGTTGAACGAAGTGAAATCCCGCCACTGCGGGATCCCCTGTCCCTCCAAAAAAAACCGCCCAGCCCCTCCCCCAACCCCTCCCCGAAAGGGAGGGGAGCTGCGGCAGTGCGTTCATCAACTTCGGGGGGGGTCTTGTAGGGCGCTTTGCTGTTGATGGTTTGCAGCTTTTCCGCAATCAACAATCCCCACTCCACAATCAACAATCAACAATCAGCAATCAACAATCTTCCCGCAGTCGCGGGATTTCGCTTCGCTTCCCGCATGGGCGGGATTTCGCTTCGCTCAACAAAAAATCCGCCCCACCCATCCGCCTGAGACGGACAAGCAGGGCGGAGCATCTACAACCACAGCAACTCACCCCACCACCACAGTGGCCACCATGCTGTAGGGGCCGTTCTTGATCGGGGCCGAGCTGTTGATGTACTGCGCGAAGACGTGCATCACCGAGCCGATGCGGTCGAGCGACACCTGCCGCTCTATGCTCGCGCGGGTCACCACCTCCAGCTCATAGCCATTGTGCGAGGGCAGGCCCGCCACTTGGTTCTGCTTGCCCTCCGCCTCAGGCGCGGTGCCCTGCTCATTCAGCGGCACGGGCGTTGGCGGCATGGGCGTTGGCGGCACGGGCGGCACGGGCTTTGGCGGTGCTGGCGGAGGCGGCACGGGCGCAGTGCCCAGCGGCTGAAAGCGGAAGTAGAAGGCTATGCCCGTGCTGTCGGGCAGCATCGATGCCCTGCCCTTGACGCCTGGCCGATTGAAACGCAGCCGCACCTTGCCACCGCCCAGTGCAGTAAGCGAGATCACAGGTGCCACCGTGATGTCGCCCTTAGGCTGCCGGGGCGTGAATCCGCGAGGGTTGAGTTCCATGCCCACGCGGTCGGCCAATGGGATGGTCGCATTGTTCACCAGGAAGCTCTGGACGAACGCACGCACAATGCGCTCCAGCTCCGCACGGGCGGTCTGGTAGGCCACCATCTGCTGCCGGGTGCGGTTCTCCTTGTTGGTCACCGCGCTGAACACCGGGCCGAATGCCGTGATGGCATCCTGAAAGTCGGTCACCGGCTGCGGGGGCAGGTTCCATGCGGCCGCATTGGCCCCCACCGTAGCGGACAGGTTTTGGATGAACGAATAGAACTCCGTCATCTTGGTCGGGATGTAATCTGGTCTTCTTGACATGGCTTTTAAGTTTTAGTGAATCGTCAAGTGAAATTGAATTGTAATTGAATCTTCTTTTTTCGTGTGCCGGGTCTGTACCTGTACAAACGGGCGGCATGGTGCTTCAAGTTGCTGTCATGGGCATGTAGTTTTTTGTTGAACAATGATTTAGGTAGCGTGGTCAGTTAAAACGCTTCCTGATTTCCTGAGAGCCGAAGATTTTTCCTTCGCCACTGGGCCGATATTTTTCGCCTGAGATAAGCTCTCTTTTGTCACAGAAAACACTCTCTTCACGAAAGAAGAAATAGTTTTCGCGAAAAATGTCCGTTCATTTATCAATGAAGCCCAATTCTTCGCGAAAACAAATCCTTCAGACATGACTGGACGGCTTTCAGTCGCGACTGAATGACCTTCCTTCGCGAAAGAAGAAGGCCCAGGGGTCAGGATTTTCAAAGAACGCACTCCAAAGTTTCGGGATATTTTAATGTTCCCGACACGAAACAGCGAACGGCAGCATTTTGACAGCGAACGGCTCAAAACGTGCAGCGAACGGCTCAAAATGTGCAGCGAACGGCAACGGCATTTTGGGGATTCCGGCCATGAAAACGGGTTTTGGACGCTGATTCCGGGGCAAACGGGGTGCAGAACGTATACCTGACGCACAGCGCTGCACCGAACTGACGGACTTCTTGCACCCCCAAAAATTTTTATACCAGTAGATGTCACATATTAAGAAAAGACTACTTTAGTGTTGCTTTTTTCATCCAATACCCCTTAACATGAAAAAGGAAGACACCCCCAAGCGACCGGTCGAGCGTCTGGTCTTCAGGACCATGAGCGGTATCCGCGTCCTAAGCCCCGACCGTATCATCTATGTAGGCTACATCGAGGAGGAGCACTCCGGGAAGTGCATGCAACTGGCCTACCAGTCGTTGCACAGAGACCGCGTACACGTAGAGCAGCTCTGCTACCGCTCGCTGCGCTCGCTACGGCTGCCCGATAACGGGCCCATCATGCAGATACACCGCAGGCTCTACCTCAACATTGATTTCGTGGAGGGCATTGACAAGCAGATGCGACTCACGTTGAGCGTGGACCTTGAAATGAAGGGCATCAAAGTGGGGCGCTCGTTCCGCAAGGCGTTCGTCAAGGCACTGGGTGCTTGGAAAAGCTGAGAGCTGTGCCGCATGGGCGGGATTTCTCCCGCACGTGCGGGATTCAACAAGAGGGGAAATGGGAAAATGGAAAATGGGGAAATGGGGAAATGGGGAAATGGGGAAATGGAAAATTGAAAATTGAAAATTGAAAATGGGGAAATGGGGAAATGGGGAAATGGAAAATGGGAAAATGGAAAATGGGGAAATGGGACAGGGCCAACGCATTAAAACCGCCCACACGCTGATGATTGCACATAACTAATTGATAATCATATATTTTTGAAAGCGTTGAAAAAGCCTGCACATCCTCCGGATATGCTTCGTGTTCCTTTGTGAAATGCACTTTGTGCCCTTTGTGTTGAAACACAGTGACTTCCGCAGGAAGTCGGAAAGGCATATCCTTCGCGGTGAATCACAATGCGTTTGCCGTGGGAAATGGGGAAATGGGAAAGGGCCAACGCATTAAAACCGCCCACACGCTGATGATTGCACATAACTAATTGATAATCATATATTTTTGAAAGCGTTGAAAAAGCCTGCACATCCTCCGGATATGCTTCGTGTTCCTTTGTGAAATGCACTTTGTGCCCTTTGTGTTGAAACACAGTGACTTCCGCAGGAAGTCGGAAAGGCATATCCTTCGCGGTGAATCACAATGCGTTTGCCGTGGGAAATGGGGAAGGCATAAGGCGTAAGGCGTCCTGCTGAGGCGGGATTGTTTAGCGACAGGATACATGCAGCAGGTCGCTGTCGTCCCGCTGGTAGCGTTGGTCGTATAGCAGCCCCCTCACTCAGACCGCATGACAGCCTCGGAGGGCCGCCCCCGACCGTTCAAGCCCGAAAGACCCTTTTTGGGGCGCGTCCCGAAAAGGGTCTCTCGACCAAACGAATCTCTGAACGAAAACCCTCTACTTTAACCTGTCCTGAACAGGGGACGCCCACAGTGTCATTTCAGCACGTGCTGCGCCAATACGCGCTGCACATCATAGACGTTCACCGACTTGTTGAACTGCTTCTTGATGCTCGGGGTCTGCTCGCTCGACACCCAGATCTTGAGCTCGGCATCGAGGTCGAAGGTGCCTGCGGTCTCCACACTGAAACGAGAGATGCTCTTGTAAGTGACCGAGAGGTATTCGACCTTGCTGCTGGTGATGCCCTGCTTGTCTATGAGGATGAGCCGCTTATTGGTAAATAGGAACATGTCACGGATCAGCTTGAAGCCGAGTTCAAACTGCTCTCCCTCGCAAAGCAGGGTGCCGAATTCCTTGTTGAGGTCTTCCTGACTCACTGCGCCCGCATTGCCGAGCAATCCAGAGAAAAATCCCATGCGTGTTCTGATTTATTGGTGATTGATGATTGATGATTGATGATTGATGATCGCTGCGCTAAAGATAAGTGATGCATTATTTGGGAGGATTCCTGATGAAAGACCACTGAAAGAGAGAATTAAAACACCTGCCCATGCCCATGAAAAAGGGCCACATCATTGCTGACGCGGCCCTTTCAGGGTCAAAATACTGTGGACATTACTTGACCACTGCAATCCTTGTGGTACCGAGCAGATTCCCCTCGCTCACGCGGAGCAGGTAGATGCCACCAGCAACATCTTCCAAGGCCACCTCAGGTTGTAGAGAGTTGGCCGCTGAGCGGAAGACGATCCGTCCTGTGTTGTCCATCACCATCACCTCGGCCTTGGGTGTGAAGCCACTGCCTTGCAGATCGAGACGGAACTGGCACGCGCCTTTTCCTGATCCACCCGAAAGAACTGCTTCAACTGAGAATGATCAGCACATGGGGCGACAAGTGCTATACATTTGCAGCCGCAATGAGCAAGCTTTGTTGTCATGTGGTCGCACTGCTATTGGCAGTATTCACCTTCAATCAGGTGGCAATGAGCTATGCGCTTACCATTGATAGCCGGACAGAAGTGTGTGACCTCCTGGAGGTAGAGGCCGAGAAGACAGCAGAGACGCTTGAGTTGAAGCTGAAAGAAGTGAACGGCTTTGCTCCTGTGCTGATGGCCTTTATGGTTCTGCGAGATTCAGGCAGCTTCAGCCCTATCCGAATCCAAAGACCACAAGGCAGCACCCCGCATGGCAATCATGTGCCCGTCTACATAGATGAGCGCGTGCTGCGTATCTGATACCATTTCCTGAACCGCACTGACGGGTAGACTCTGTCCGCTCTGCCGTGCTCCGTCCTGTCCTCTGCTGACGGGCCGACCTGCGCATCCGCTGCGCACTCATTCATCAGGAAATCAGTTTTCAGAACAACAATGAACCAGTCCAGTACTGAATTCAATGTGCATGCGTTGCTGCACGACCTCAGACATTACCTGCCTGCGCAGGCCCCTCTGAAGGATTTCATTCACCACAACACGCTGCACGCCTTTCAGCACCTGCCCTTCTTTGAGGCAACACGCAAGGCATCGGTCATCTTCGGATATCGCACCCTGTTTCCGTTGCAGGAGTTCAGGGAACTTTATCGGAACAACAGGATTGACGATGCCGTGCTGAGTGGACTCATCGCGGAGAGACATGTTTCAAAAGGAAACGGAACACTCGCAGAATGGCGGCACCGACTTTTGGAAAAGGGTTATGTCCAAGAGCCGAACAAACGCATCGGTGCGTTGCGTCATGCGTGGAAGCAGGAATACCACATCGACCTGAATGCGCTGGTGCATCCCGACCTGTTCCGCCTGCTCAACAGCTATCTGGACCAAGGCATCGCCATCTGGCGATTCCCTGAGACCGCCAAAGGGCTGTTGGCCGACCTGCGTGAGATGGAACGCGAGTCGCTGGTGAGCCTGTTCCGCACCGACCGTGCACGCGACATGCTGCAATCGGGCGGGCCGTGCATAACGGAACTGCTCAAGCTGCTGGTGGGCGATGAGGCACTGTATGCGCAATATGTGTTCGACCAGCAGTTGGCCCACGCGGGTTGGTCGGGCATGGTGGCCAACCTGGAGGGGCAGCCGCAGGGTCTGTTGGACAGGCGAAAGGTGTCTTTGGAGGAGCTCATCGCCTTGGAGCTGCTGATGGAGCTGGACCGACTGGATACCGCGCTGGGCAGCAAGTGGGCCCCGCTTGGTACTAAGCTGACACACCGCCCGCAACTACTGTTCGATGACGTGCCCATGACCGAGCTGGACCATGTGCTGCAACTATGGCAGGAGGCCTTCGAATGGACCTACCATGACCAGGTGCTGGCAGGTTTGGCGTTAGCGCCCGAGACGGGAAAGGAGCGGCAGGCCACGGCCTTCCAAGCCCTATTTTGCATAGACGACCGCGAATGCTCCGTGCGCAGACATGTGGAACGGTCGGCCCCGGGATGCGCCACCTTCGGCACCCCCGGCCATTTCGGCATTCCGGCATACTACCGGCCCGAGCACGGGAAGTTCAACACCAAGGTCTGCCCTGCCCCGGTGCAGCCCAAGCACCTGATAAAGGAAGTGGATGCCGGGAGAAAGAACGGACAGGACCTTCATTTCACGCGCCACACACACGGACTTGTGGGCGGCTGGCTCATCACGCATACGATAGGGTTCTGGTCAGCTCTCAAGTTGCTGACGCAGGTCTTCTGGCCCTCAACTGAGCCGAGCAGGGCGCTGTCGGCCCAGCACATGTCGCCCACATCGGGCCTCACGGTGGAACACTTGCCCAAGCACGGTGCGGATGATGGCCTTCAGGTGGGATTCACGGTGGAGGAAATGACCGGCATCGTGCGGAGTGTGCTCATGAGTATCGGGCTGGTGAAGGACTTCGCCCCGCTGGTATATGCCGTGGGTCATGGCAGCAGCAGCGTGAACAACACGCACTATGCCGGCTATGACTGCGGGGCCTGCTCCGGACGGCCGGGGTCGGTCAATGCAAGGGCCTTCTGCACCATGGCGAATCATCCGAAAGTGAGGGCCGCATTGGCAGAGACAGGCATCTGCATACCTATTGGCACGACCTTCCTCGGGGCACTGCACGACACCTCACGCGATGAGGTGACCTTTTTCGATGAGGAACTGCTGACCGAGGAGCAGACAGTGCTGCACAGGCGGAACCTGAAGGCCTTTGAACAGGCACTGGACCAGAACGCAAAGGAGCGGTCAAGGAGGTTTGAACTCATCGACACGGCAAAGAGCGCAAAACGCATCCACGACCGGGTACGCACCCGAACGGTGTCGCTCTTCGAACCGCGTCCGGAGCTGAACCATGCCACCAACGCCCTCTGCATCGTGGGCCGGAGGCAGCTTACCGACCATCTGTTCTTGGACCGTAGGGCCTTCCTCAACAGCTACGACCACCAAATCGACCCGGAGGGAACCTTTCTGCTCAACATCCTTAAAGCGGCCGCACCCGTGTGCGGGGGCATCAATCTGGAGTACTTCTTCTCGCGGGTGGACAACCACAAACTGGGGGCGGGCACCAAGCTGCCCCACAACGTGATGGGACTGATCGGGGTGGCGAACGGCATAGGGGGCGACCTGCGTCCGGGGCTGCCAAGCCAGATGATCGAGGTGCATGACCCCGTGAGGCTGATGATCGTGGTGGAGCATGTGCCAGAAGTAGTACTCACCACCATTCAGCACGATGCGGCCACCTTCGGGTGGTTCGACAAGGGATGGGTGTATCTGGCCACCGTGCATCCGGAGACGCGGGACATCTTCCTGTTCCGCGATGGGGCTTTTCATCCCTACACGCCCCTCACGCAGCAGCTGCCAAGCGTGAGGCATCTCAATACGCTCATAGAATCGCAGACGGAGAACATCCCCGTCCACATCCTTGAAGAAGCCTGAGCCATGGAACGTCTGCTGTACATCTTCCTGCTCATTCCTGCCATCGGCATGGTGCTGAGCGTGCTCATCAGCGCGAGGAGCGAGCGGTGGCTTTCGCGCAATGCGGTGACGACCACAGGGCTGCAACTGCTTGTGGCCTCGGCATTCACGGTGCAGTGGCTGTGGCAGGGCGCACCTGACCTCAACATCAAGGAGCTGGTGCTCTACCGCACTGAAGGCTACGAGTTCTACCTCGACTTCTTCTTCGACCGGATAACGGCCACCTACCTGCTGGTAGGTGCGCTGCTCACGTTCGTGATCGCAGTGTACAGTCGCACCTACCTGCACCGCGAGCAGGGCTACAAGCGGTTCTTCAACACCATCCTGCTCTTCTTCTTCGGTTACAACGCGGTCATCTTCTCAGGTAATCTGGAGACGATGTTCATAGGCTGGGAGGTGCTGGGCATCTCATCCTTCCTGCTCATCGCGTTCTACCGGGAGCGGTATCTGCCCGTGCGCAATGCGGTAATGGTCTTCTCCATCTACCGCATTGGCGATGTGGGACTGCTGCTGGCCATGTGGATGAGCCACCACCTGTGGGAGGCGAACATCCCGTTCACCGTACTGAACAACGATGCGGCCGTGCATGCCCACATCGCAGAGCACCCGTGGATCGGCCTGCTGATACCGCTGATGCTGCTGGTATCGGCCGCTGCAAAGTCGGCCCAGCTGCCTTTCAGCCCTTGGCTGCCAAGGGCGATGGAAGGGCCGACACCATCGAGCGCCATCTTCTACGGTTCGCTGTCGGTGCACATGGGGGTGTTCCTGATGCTGCGGACCTTCCCGTTCTGGGAGGAGCAGCCGTTGGTGCGCCTCATTGTGGGAGGCATGGGTCTGCTGACGGCCATTATCGCCACGCCCACGGCAAGGGTGCAGAGCAGCATAAAGGCGCAGATCGCATACTCGAGCATCGCGCAGATCGGGCTCATCTTCATAGAGGTGGCGGCCGGATGGGAGACCTTGGCCCTCATTCACTTCGCGGGCAACGCCTTCCTGCGGACGTACCAGCTACTGGTGTCGCCCAGCGCGGTCACATACCTCATCCGCGACCAGTTTTACCACTTCGAGCCTAAGCGGCCGGCCATGGAGCGTTTCATGCCCAAACGGCTGCACAATACTTTCTACATCCTGAGTCTGCGTGAATGGAACCTCGATGTGCTGCTGTTCCGCCTGCTCTGGCAGCCAATGAAGCAGGTGGGCGGGCTGATGACGGTGGTGAGCTTCCGCAACTTCCTGCTGGGCACGGTGCCGGTGCTACTGGGCGGCATCTGGCTTTATTTCAACCAGAGCTTCCTCCCCAAGGAGGTGCTGGCCTTTGTGCCCACGCTGTTTGCCTTCATCGGGCTGGTGATGGTGATGCGGGCCTTCACGGAGCGGGGCAGCACACGCAAAGCGTGGACACTCGTGCTGATGAACCACCTGTGGATCGCGCTGGCCGTATCGTTCAACGAGCATTTCGGGTATGACCACACGCTCATCTACCTGAGCGGTATCGGAGTGGCTTTCCTTCTGGGTATGGGGACGATCAACCGCCTGCGCAGGCTGGAGCCCGACTCACATCTGGACCGCTTCCATGGGTTTTCGGACCGCCACCCAAGGCTGGGCATGATGTTCCTGGCGGCCTGTCTCGGCATGGCAGGGTTCCCTATCTCGCCATCTTTCGTGGGCGAGGACCTCATCTTCAGCCATATCCACACCGACCAGCTGGCACTGGCCTTCTTCGTAGCATCAAGCTTCATTGTCGATGGACTTGCACTGATTAGGATGTATGCGCGGCTGTTCCTGGGGCCGCATGACGGTCCGCAGCATCCCATGACCAACACTTCTTCAACGAATTGAAAATCAAACCCTCATTCAAAAACACACTGCAATGAAAAAGCAAGCAACTACTGCCCCTGCCACAGGTTGGGCAGGATTCAAAGAAAACTGGAAGAATGACATCCTTCCCGGTTTCATGGTGTTCCTTCTGGCACTTCCGCTCAGTCTGGGCATCGCGAAGGCCAGCGGATTCCCGCCTGCCATGGGTGTGCTCACTGCCATGGTGGGCGGTCTGTTCACCAGTTTCTTCAACGTTTCGTCCCTCACCATCAAGGGTCCTGCCGCAGGTCTCATAACCGTGTGCGCGGCCGCGGTACTGGAGTTCGGGGGTGGCGAAGAGGGATGGCATACGGTAAGTGCCATCATCGTGGTGATGGCGGTCATACAGGTCTTGTTCGGACTGCTGAAATTCGGTTCGCTGAGCGACTTTTTCCCCCACTCAGCCGTGCATGGCATGCTGGCCGCCATCGGCATCATCATCATCGCCAAGCAGATCCCGGTGCTGCTGGGCGATGACCCGAGCATCTACAAAGGCGAGGGGCCGATAGAGCTGCTTCTCGACATCCCTAAGTTCATAACTCACGCCCATTGGCACATCGCGGTGGTGGGTCTCATCGGACTGGCCATTCTGTTCATCCTGCCGCAGTTGAAGTTCAGTTTCGTGAAGAAGGTGCCTGGCCCCCTGTTTGTGCTGCTCATGGCGATACCACTCTCGCTCTACTGGCATTTCAGGGAAACAGAGCCCGCGTATTCGCTCGTCACCATTGGAGACTTCTGGGGATCCGTGAGCCTCAATGCCGACTTCTCGCAGATCGGCACGTTCGCCTTCTGGAAGTACGTGTTCATGTTCCTGTTCGTAAGCAGCCTTGAATCGCTGCTCACGGTGAAGGCCACCGATAACCTTGATCCCTACAGGAGGGTCTCAGACTATAACGGTGACCTGAAGGCCCAAGGCGCGGGCAACCTGCTCTCGGGTCTGCTGGGTGGGCTTCCAATGATATCGGAGGTGGTGCGCAGCTCGGGTAACGTGAGCTTCGGGGCGAGGACCAAATGGTCGAACTTCTTCCATGGAGGTTTCCTTCTGCTTGCCATGCTGCTGTTGATACCTGTGATCGAGATGATCCCTAACGCTGCACTGGCGGCCATGCTCATTTTTGCGGGCTACCGGTTGGCCGCACCGAAAGAGTTCATCCACACCTACCACATCGGCAAGGAGCAGCTGGCCATCTTCCTCGCCACCATCATCGTCACCTTGGCAGAGGACCTGCTGCTGGGCATCGCTACGGGCATCCTGGTCAAGTTCCTGTTCCACCTCTACAACGGTGCCACGCTCAAAAGTCTGTTCAGCGCCAATTATGACCTCAAGAGGTCAGGTGAACGGGAATTCGTGCTCACCGTGAACGAATCGGCCGTGTTCTCCAATCTGATCGGCTACAAGACGCTGCTCACATCTCTTCCTGAAGGAGCTGCGGTGCGCATCGATTTCAGCAATGCGAAGCTCATCGATCACTCATTCACGGCATTCCTCTCTCATTTTCAGAAAGAATACCAAGCCCGTGGCGGAGCGATAGAGCTTACTGGGCTGGACAACCATCGACCGCTGTCCAAACACCCACAGGCCACGAGAACCCTTAAACCTGGCCGAAAAACCAAGGCACATGCCGCATAGACCAGCAAGATGAAACGATTTCTGACCTCAATATGCCTTTTTGTCTGCCTGATGGCGGGTCAGGCAAAGGCACAGAATTTCCTGAAAGACAGACAGCTGAAATTCAAGTTCAATGAAGAAGGAACCCACTATGTGCAGTTGAGCATGGTTGGACAGCTGTGGGTTCGCTACGATCACAACAATCCAGGTAGTACGGTCTTTGGCAATGCTCAAGCCCACACGTTCGACATTGGTGTTAGGAGATGGCGTATGTCACTGTTCTCGCAGGTCACGGACAGGGTGTTCATTTTCACACAGTTCGGGATGAACAACTTCAGTTCCAGTTCAAAGCAGTTCTCAGGCTTCTTCATCCACGATGCCTATGCTGAATATGCCGTACACAAGCAAGGATTGTTCATAGGTGCCGGACTCAGCGGATGGAACGGTCTTAGCCGCTATGCCTCACCAAGCGTGGGCAGCATCCTGACCATGGACGCACCGCTATTTCAGCAGGTCACGAATGGTGTGAACGATCAGTTCCTGCGAAAACTGAGCGTTCATTTCAAGGGCAAGCTCAATAAACTGGATTACCGACTGGCAGTTACCAAGCCTATGGCGGTTCAGAACGCTGTGATTGCCGTAAGGGACCTGAGCCAAGTGTCTGAGTTTTCGCCTTTGCCCACCACCGTTCAGGCCCAAGGTTATCTCATGTGGCAATTCTTTGATCAGGAAAGCAATCTCACGCCTTACACCACCGGCAGCTATCTGGGCAAGAAGAAGGTGCTGAACGTTGGAGCAGGATTCATAGTGCAGCCCGAGGCCATGTGGCATCTGAACGCTGGTGGCGATACTTCGATCACCACCATGAATCTGTTAGCAGCCGATGTGTTCATTGATGCACCGCTGAACACCGAGAAACGCAATGCCATTACGGCCTATGCCTCCTATCACTACATGGATCTCGGTCCCAACTACGTGCGCAATATCGGGGTGATGAACCCCGCCAATGGCACTGATGCCAAGGGCACGTTCAACGGGGCCGGGGACGCATTTCCAATGGTCGGGACAGGATCTACCGTTTATGCTCAGTTAGGCTACAAGTTCAAGGACGATCTCATCCCCAAGAATGGCACCATCCAGCCATACGGAGCTGTGCAGATCGGCTTGTTCGAAGCATTGGATAACCCAATGGTGATGGTGGAGGGGGGCCTCAATGTGTTCGTCACCGGAACACATAACAGCAAGCTGAGTCTCAACTACCAGAACAGACCAGTGTTCAGAACCAATGCTGCGAACATATCCTATCAGTCGGACAGAAGAAGCATGGTGGTGATTCAGTATCAGATAGCACTTTAAGTCGGTCAGGGAGGTGTGGGCACAACAGTTCACGCCTCTCCTTTGACCGACATCATTGATACACCTCGTGAACAGCTCTCTCCCCTCCCCTCAAATTGCCCAAGTCCACAAATGAAAAAGGGCCGCATCATTGCTGACGCGGCCCTTTCAGGGTCAAAATACTGTGGACATTACTTGACCACTGCAATCCTTGTGGTACCGAGCAGATTCCCCTCGCTCACGCGGAGCAGGTAGATGCCACCAGCAACATCTTCCAAGGCCACCTCAGGTTGTAGAGAGTTGGCCGCTGAGCGGAAGACGATGCGTCCTGTGTTGTCCATCACCATCACCTCGGCCTTGGGTGTGAAGCCGCTGCCTTGCAGGTCGAGACGGAACTGGCCTGTGTTGGGGTTGGGGTAGGCCATCACTCGCACAGTGGTGCCAGCGCCATCGCCTATGCTTGACGGACTAAGGTCCATCGTGGCGCCTGAAACGTAGATGTCATCATTCCATCCGTTGTGCGCACCCACTGCGGCAGCCACCTGAATGGGCGAAGTAAGGGCACTGGCCGGAATGGCCGCAGCGCGCAGCAGTCCGAGGGTGATGGTGCGGGCAGACTGATCGATACGCACACTGATATTATTGGATGACAGGTTGGTGAAATTCTCACTGTTGAATCCAGCCAGATCGCAGATACCGATGGTACCGCTGTAGTTGGATGGCGGGGTGCCCGTCACCCAAGTGGTGAGCATACGATGCCAGCCCAAAGCATTGTTCGATGCGTTGTTCACATCAGGACTCCAGAAATCGAAGGTCTGACCGCCACCGCTGTAGTAGAGGTGCACGTTCATGCCCACCTCCTGTGTGTTCACCGTGCTCATGGAAACCACGGTGGCGCGGAACCAGAGCGAATCGGACACCGCATCGTAGCGGTACTCCAACAGGGTGCCGTCCATCAGCTGCGGGTTGGCACCATCGCCTGCCGGGTCGGTGGCGATGGTTGTCCACTGCACCGGTGGCGGGGTGTTGTCCTGGATGGTGACATTGACAGACGCAGGTGCCGCCTCGCAGCCGTTGCCATCTGCGATCACCACCGATACCGTGCCTTGACCGGGGTTGCCCCACTGCACGTTGATGGCATTGGTGCCTGCACCTGAGATGATGTTGCCGCCAGATACCGTCCACACATAGGAGAAGCCCGACTGCGCCTGCACAGAGTACGCCTGAGAACTGTTAGGCGTGACAGTGGTAACGCCTGTGATGGAAGGCGAAGCAGGGAAGCTGGTGCAACCGACATTCACTGTGAGTGAGACCGTTTCAGAGCAGTTGCCATTGGTCTCAGTGACCGTGACAGTGGCCTGCCCTACGTTGGGGAAGGTGATGCTCACCTGATTCGTGCCCTGACCGCTGCCGATGGCACCGCCCGAAACGCTCCATGTGTAAGAACTGCCGATGCTCTGTGATACCAGATAGCTCGTTGGAGTGAGCGGGTCCACGTTGCCCGGGCCGATGATGGAAGTACCCAGTGCGGGGTTCACTGCAAGCGTCACCTGAGCGGTGCTGGTGCAGCCGTACTCTGACACGGTGACCGTGTAAGTGCCTGCACTCTGCGCTGTGGCGGTGAAGGTCGGGTTCTGCTGGTTGGAGCTGTAGCCGTTCGGGCCGCTCCAGCTGTAGGTCTGCCCTCCGTCTGCCATCAGTTCCACTGTGCTGTTCACGCAAGTGGCAGCACCGCTGCTTATCATGGCCATGGCGAAGTCATCGGAGCAGGTGTTGAGGGAAACGAGGATGCCTTCGGTGGTGTTGTTATCGATTTCGGCAATTACGGTACCTGTAGCCTGCAGATTGACAGCAGTGACCGGGAATCCGTCTGTGACCGAACGTCCACACATGTGAGCAGTGCCAGCATTGTCCACCTGAACGGACGACCCCAACTCCTCATTGGCATACGTCAGCACACCACCAATTCCATTGCCACCGTAGTAGGTCGAATAGAGCATTTGACCGGATGGACTGAAGCGGGCGAGGATGAGGTCACCTCCACCGTTGATTGCGGGCTGCACGGCATCTGATGTGGTCTCGAGATCATTACTGCCTGACCATCCGGTGATGTAGGCCGTGCCGTGTACATCCAACCTTACACTGTATGCCAGCTCATTCCAACTCGCACCGAAGTAGGTGGAATAGACCAAGCTGGTCAATGCCCCGTTCAGCTTGGAAACGAAAATATCGGATTCAGCCCCTTTTGCGACCTGATGGGCCTGCATGGTCGGGAAATTCGAGGAAACCGTGTTTCCCGTGATCACAATAGTGCCATCGGAAGCGATGTCCACACCTCGACATTGTTCCGAGTCACCGCCACCAAGCAGGGTAGAAGCTACAAGTGCGCTGCCTGTGGTGTTCAGTTTTGTAACGAAAAGATCGTACGTACCTCCTTGATAAGTATTGCTCAATGTGCCCGAGGTGGTGGGAAAGTCCGTTGAGGCAGTATGACCCGCGATCACCAGATTGTTCTGCGCATCCAGCACCGCTGCGTAGGAGATATCGACACCGTTGCCACCGATGAGCGTGGAATACGTAAGTGTGGTGGCCGTACTGTTGAACTTGGACACAAACAGGTCGCCACCACCGTTGGCGGTCTGGTCGTATGCCCCACCGGTGATGGGGAAGTCGTTCACACCCGCGAAGGTGGTGCCTACGACATACAGGTTGTTGCTGCCGTCCACAGAGAGGGAGAGACCGTAATCATCGGTAGTACTGCCCAAGTAGGTGGAGAAACTAAGGGAATTCCCGTTGGGGCCCAATTTCATCAAAACCGCATCAAAGCCTCCGTTGTGACTGTTGTCGAAGGCACCAACGACCATCGGGAAATTGGGTGAGTTGGTAGTTCCCGTGAAGGTGACACTGCCATCCGAGTTGAGGTGAGAGATGTTCCCAGGAAAACCGAAATCATCCTGATTGCCACCTATGAATGTGGAATAGACCAATGCACTTCCTGTGCTGTTGATCTTGCTTACAACTATATCCACCAATCCTGCATTGTTCTGGCTGTAGCTACCGGACACAGTGGGGTAGTTGGCTGTATTCGGGGAATCACCGAACACAATGCGCTCCCCGTTGGGCCTCACCTCGATCGCGTTCAACCATTCATCACCCAATCCAGAACCACCGAGATAGGTTGCGTAAAGCACGGGGTCGATGATCAAAGCCTCATTGCTGTCAAAATCCCCGATATGGAAGGATGCACGGTCTCCTGTCAGTACAAAGTTGCTGGCAACCTCTGTCTTTTTACCGTCAAGCATCTGATAGGCCAACAGCTCTGCCTGCTTCACTTCGCCAAGAGAAGTCTCGAATACAAGTTGCCCTGCTTCACTGACATGGCTGCGCACGCCCTCGATGGCCCACACAATGGCGGATGGGTCTGCCCCTGGGTGTACGATGAAGTCATAACGGAGCATGCCACGGTCGGTGT
Source organism: uncultured Chryseobacterium sp. (assembly GCA_964500205.1). GTDB lineage: Bacteria > Bacteroidota > Bacteroidia > UBA10329 > UBA10329 > UBA10329. The sequence goes on from CAZCNS010000015.1 coordinate 22,274, forward strand.
AGTAGCGGATGTCGATGCCCTGATACACATCGCGAAGGGTCACCTCATTGTAGGTCAGCACATCGGTGGCCCATTTAGAAGGCTCATTCCCCAAGAAATAGTTGAGGGTGTGAGGGGCGGCCGTACCGGTCTGGGCCATTGCGCCAGTTGCACTTCCATCGAGTGCCATGCGCACCACGTGGCCTTCCATGTTGATGGTCGGCAGCGGCTCGCCCACCGCTCTCTCCTTCAGCATACCGTTCTCATCACGGGCATCGGGATACGACAACTTATGAAAATCATAGACCACACCCTGCTGTGTGATCCACGCATTGATCCCGGCCGATTGGAACAGGTACCTCACCTCATCCGGCCACTGGCCCTTGTTCTCGGTAAAACCGGTGTTCTTGTCCTTGAATGCCATTGACTGCAACGGGTGCAGCAGCAGCAGGGAGACGGTGAGCAGTAGCAATTTCCTCATGGTGATGGTCTTTGTGGTTGATTGTTTGATCGTGGTCAAAGGTGCAGGAGGCACCGAATGCCCGCAATCGTTGATTCCAATGATATTTGACCATTAGTGGTTAATCTACATTTTAGCGATAGCCAAAAGCATCTACAACAGGGCGAAGGCGATACATTTGTTGAGATGCAACAGATTGTTCTGCTCTTGTCGATGGCGCTGGTCATCTGTCCTGTCCTTGGCAGCAAGGCACAGGGCGTCCCTGAAGCCCGGCAGATAGGTCGGCAGGAGTTCTCACCGCAGCATCTGAGCATCCGTGACGGCCTCTCGCAGGGCATGATCAACCATGTGGCCGAGGACTCCAAGGGCTTCCTGTGGGTAGCCACCAAGGAAGGGCTGAACCGCTACGATGGCAAGGAGTTCAAGGTGTATCGGCACGACCCGTCCGACAGCCTTTCGATCAGCGACAATTTCACCTACTCCCTCGCGGTGGACGCCTCGGACAGGATATGGGTCGCCACGCAGTCGCATGGGGTGGACATGCTCGACCCCGCCACAGGCATTTTCCATCATTACCGCAGTGGCAGCGACCGGCCCGATGCGCTCACCTCGGACAATATGGGAGTGATGCTGAAGGATAAACGGGGCAACATCATCATAGAGACCCTGGACGAACATGGGTTCAACGTGATCCTCTGTGGCGAGGACAGCACCGGAGGCGGGGCGAGATACGATGTGAAACCGCTGCTCGAGGTCTATCCCGAACTGACGCGACTCAGAGGCAGACCGGACTGGAGCAGGCACCTCCTGTTCTCCCAGCGGGGCGACATCTGGTATTTCGATGGCGACAGCATACACAGGTCGCACGATGGCCAGATCAGCAGCTTCTACTTCGAGTTGCCTGAGTTCAAAGGCGGACGGTACGACCAGATCTTCATCTATGACCGCACGTCTGACGATGTTTACATGCACGATTACGGGCAGGAGCTCTTCCGTTTCGACCCTGAAAGGAACCGATTCGAGGTCGTGCTGAGGCTGCCTGCGCCCTTCGCGTTCCTCCACAAGCAGTTCTTTGACCGGGAAGGAAGGCTCTGGACATGGACCAAAGACGATGATCTACTGCGTATCGACCTCGGCCTGCACTCATTTGAATTGTACTCGCCCCGCTGGCAACGGCTGGAACCCCAGACGCGCAATCACACCGGCATCAACATGCAGGACCGCAACGGCAACCTGTGGATAGGCACCGGGGGCAATGGTCTGCTGAAGATCAACAGATTCGTGGACCGGTTCCGTGCCGTGCCCGATGAGGTCAAGAAGTATCAGGAAGGGCTGTACCTGTTCCGAACGGAGCGCACCGGCACAAAGAATCACTTTGCACCCGGCACCGCAGCACGCTGGAACGATACACGGGCCAAGGTGAAAGCGCGCTATCCTCATCTCAACCTGTCGGACTCCCAGTGCCACCTTACCATGGATGACCGGGGATTCTTCTGGACGGGCGGCTATTTCTCAGATGAACGGATGGAGCATCTGCTCAAGATAGACCCTCGGTCCGGGGAGGTGCATCAGGTGGTATCTGCCCACCATGACAGCTCTGAATGGTTTGCCCAGCCGGTGTTCCTGAGCCGGGACAACGATGTGTGGTTCGGAGAGAAATACACAGACGAACACATTCATCTTTACAGGTACGCTCAGGCTGAGGATTCGCTCTACAGATTTCGTTTCCCTGTGAAACGAAAGAAATTGGAGTACCGCTTCATCTCTGACTGGTACGAGGACAGGCAGGGCGACTGGTGGTTTGCCACCACCCAAGGGGTTTTCCATTTCCGACCCAAGACCGAGGAATGGAAGCATTACCGAAATGACCCCACCGACAGCGCATCGCTGCCGCTCGACATGACGCTTTCCATTTGCCCTGACCCACAGGAGCCGGAGCGCTACATCTGGTGCGGCACTGAGGGACGGGGGCTCAGCAGGCTGGACATCCGCACTGGACGCTTCAGCCATGTCACCGCAGAGGACGGTCTGCCCAACGGAGTGATCTATGGCATTCTGCCCGACAAGCGCGGCAACCTGTGGCTCAGTACCAACAGCGGACTGGCAAGCTATGCGATCGCCACTGGGGGCATCCGCACCTACACCGAAGCAGAAGGGCTGCCCGGCAATGAGTTCAACCGCTATGAGTACAGCATGACCGAGGAGGGCATCATGTATTTCGGAGGAACCAGCGGCATCGTCCACTTTGACCCTGAGCATCTTCAAGAATCAGGAGCCGGCTCGCCTGTGCTCATCAGCGGAATGGAGGTGTCTTACGAGAAGGTGGCGTACGGACAAGATCCGAGAGGTCTGCTGGATGCGCCCATGGAATACTGCAAAGCCATCACACTTAGACATGACCAGAACACCGTGAGCCTGCGGTTCGCGCTGCTTGACCTCACCGCTCCCGAGCGACACAAGTTCCGCTATAGGCTGCGCGGGCTTCAGGAAAGCTGGGTGGATGCCGGCATGCGCAGCGAGGCGACCTTCACCGACCTGAGTCCAGGTCTATACACCTTCGAAGTGGCCGGACTCAACAGCTTCGGCCAATGGACAGGCATCCCGGCCTCCATCGACATCACCATCCTACCCCCATGGTACGCCACATGGTGGTTCAGGACCTTCCTGCTGCTGGTGTTCGCCTCCATGCTCTACGCCTTCTACCGCTACCGACTGGCACAGCTGCTGCAAGTGGAGCGCATGCGCAACCGCATCGCGCAGGACCTGCACGATGAGATAGGCAGCACCCTGAGCAGCATATCGCTCTACAGCGCAGTGATGCAACGCTCGGCAGACAGGATGCCCGCCAATATCAACGACATCCTCGGAAAGATCATAGACAGCACCTCAGAGATGATGGAGAGCATGAACGACATGGTCTGGACCATCAAGGCCGACAACGACAGCTTCGAGCATGTGGTCTATCGGATGCGCGCCTTCGCAGGCAAGATGACAGAGGCCAAGGGCATGGTGCTACAGTTCAAGGCAGACCCCAAGGCCGAACAGCTGAAACTCGGCATGGAGAAACGCAAGAACATCTACCTCATCTTCAAGGAGGCAGTGAATAACGCTGTGAAATACTCCGATGGCAGGCTGCTCTCCACAGTGATACGCCAAGAGGATAACAGGCTCATCGTGCAGCTGAAGGATGATGGCATCGGCTTCGACCCCGACAACTACAACCAAGGCAACGACCTGCTGGGCGGCAACGGAATGCAAAGCATGAAGAACCGCGCCAAGGAGATCAACGCCCAGCTGAAGGTCGAATCCGCACCGGGACAAGGCTGCACCGTGACACTCGAGGTGCCGGTCTGATCCATTGGAATCAATGATTGGCAGCAAATGACCACTCCCCTACTTTTGGTCGGATGAAAACCAAGGTGGTCATATTCGATGACAATGCCAAAAGGCGCGATGGACTCCAACTGCTCATCGACTCCATGGAGAACATGAGCTGCGTGGGCACCTTCAACGACTGCCGCAATGTGCTGGAACACATTGACGCATCGCAACCCGATGTGGTGCTCATGGACATCGACATGCCCCACGTGAACGGCATCGAGGGGGTGCAACAGATCAGAACGAAGTACCCCGACCTCAAGATATTGATGCAGACCGTGTTCGAGGATGACGACAAGGTGTTTGCCGCCATCTGCGCAGGGGCCGATGGCTACCTCCTGAAGCAGGCCAACCCACTGAAGCTGCTGGAGGCCGTGAGCGAGGTGCTGGAGGGCGGTGCGCCCATGACACCCGTGGTGGCCCGCAAGGTGCTGCAACTCTTCGGCAGGCAAAACAGACCGATCGCCAAAAAGGAATTCGACCTCACCAAACGCGAGCAGGAGATCCTCACGCTGCTGGTCAAAGGCTACAGCTACAAGATGATCGCAGACGAGTGCTGCATCTCCTATCCTACCGTCAACTCGCATATCAGCAAGATCTACGGCAAGCTGCATGTTCAGTCCTCAGCAGGGGCCGTAGCCACCGCCATCCGCGAGGGACTGGTACACTGACCGCCCCTCACCCACCCCGAGGCAAAGGGACCTGCATCTCAGCCGCGCGGCCCTTGCGTGCGCGACCGCTTCCACTCCAACAGGTAGAGCACGGCCAGCGAACGTTGACCGCCCCACCGCGAGGCCACCTCCAGCATCTGCGACCGCAACCGCGTTGAAGGGTCCAGCCCGTAGAGCGAGGTCATGACCTGTTTGAGATGAAAGTCGTCTGCCGGGAAGATGTCCGGTCGTTGCAGGGTGTAGAGCAGCACCATGTCGATGGTCCACCTGCCGATGCCCGGGATGGACGACAGCGCTGCCACCACCTCTTGGTCCGGCAGTGCATGGAGGTCCACCGTGCGGGTGCTCCAGTGGTCCATGAAGGCCATCATGGTGGCATACTTGCCTTCCGAGAGCCTCATGTGAGGGAAGGCATGCTCCTCCAGCAAGTGGAACCGCTCCATGGTCAGATGCCCGATGCCTGCAAGCTCCAGTGCCTTCTGAAAGGTCTTCTTGGTGCTTCGGTAGTGTATCTGCTGCTCGATGATGCAACTCATCACATCATGGAACACATCGCGGGTGGATGCGATGACAGGGAGATCCAGCTCGGCCATGACCTTCTGAAGCACAGGGTCGTTGATGTTGTGCATGGGATTCATCTGCTTAAAACCGCGTGGGGTTCATAGGCCCTAACGACAGACAGGCAGGCTATGTTCATGCAGCAGGAATGGGGCAAATGAAAGGAGCGGGGTTATTGCCCGGTCGTCTGGAATCCACATCCCACAGAAAGGAGGACGTACGGGCAGGGGGCCAACTCATGCGCAGGGGCCACCGCTGCCCTTCGAAAGATATAGGCGAACGCATTACCTTGCGTCAGTGTTTTACAGCCATGCCGCGCACAGAAGGGTAACGCATCAGAGGGTTTAAGATGTCGATATGACCAGGATCACATTCTACAACTATTGGGCAGGCAGGCCATGATCGCCCTCAGATCCTGCATCACGCGCAGGCGATACGGTCGTGTCGCCTTGCAAAGAGCAGAACACGTGAAAAGAGAAAATGAACAGTTGACAGAGGAAACGAAAGGATGAACAGATCGGCCAGAAGGCTCATCGTTACAATAGGGGCATTGAGTGCTGTCGCAGGGATATACTCGGCAGCGAATGGCGCTGAATTCTCTGAGTACATGCAGGGCATGTTTCTCGGGGTCACACTCATAGGAAGTGCACTCTACTACAAGGAAAAAGACATAGACCATGGCGGCAAGAACTCTGATCAAGCAGATCAGCATCATCAATGAGGGGCGGATAACGGTCACCGACCTGCTGATAGCAAATGGCCTGATCGAGAAGATCGGGTCGCAGTCCACCGATTCCGACATGACCGTGATCGATGGAACCGGAAAGTACCTGTTTCCGGGGATCATTGACGGACAGGTGCATTTCCGCGACCCCGGACTCACGCACAAAGGCGACATGCGCACAGAAAGCAGGGCGGCCGCAGCGGGCGGTGTCACCTCGTTCATCGACATGCCCAACACGGTTCCGAACGTGCTGACCATGGAGATCCTGCAAGAGAAGTACCGCCTTGCCTCTGAGAAGTCGCTCATCAACTTCGGCTTTTTCTTGGGGGTCAATGGCGATAACATCGATGAGGTGATCCAGCTTGACACCTCATCGCTCTTGGGCGTTTCCGATGACGGGCTGTACTTCACCAAAAAAGGCAACCTCCTTGCCGACAACCCGGCCACCATGGAGAAACTCTTTGCCAATTGCCGCTCCATCATTGCCATTCATTCCGAGAAGGAACAGATCGTGGAGGAGAACGAGCAGATGTACAGGGCACGGTATGGCGAGGATGTGCCCATAGCGTATCACCCGGTCATCAGAAGCGACAAAGCATGCTACGAGGCGACCAAAAGAGCCATCGAGATCGCCAACAGGCACCAAGCACGGCTTCACATCCTGCATCTCACCACAGAGATGGAGACGCATCTTTTCAGAAATGACATCCCGCTGAGCGAGAAGAACATCACTACTGAGGTATCGGTCCATCACCTGTGGTTCTCCGATGCCGACTACCAACGGTTGGGCACGCTGATTAAGTGGAACCCTGCCATCAAGACCGAGAAAGACAGGAAAGGACTGCTGCAGGCCCTGCTGGACGATAGAATAGACATCGTGACCACAGACCACGCCCCACATGCCCTGGAAGAGAAGCTGCGACCTTACTTCCAGTCCATGTCAGGCGCACCCATCGTGCAGCATTCTCTCAACATCATGCTCGAATTCCATAGGCAGGGCCTCATTTCGCTGGAGAAAGTGGTCGAGAAGATGTGCCACAATCCCGTCATGCTCTACCACATAGAGAAAAGAGGCTTCATCCGCGAGGGCTACCGTGCCGACCTGACCATTGTTGACCTCGATTCTGAATGGACGGTGAGCAAAGAGAACATCCTGTCCAAATGCGGATGGTCCCCGCTGGAGGGAACCACCTTCCACACGCAGGTGCTGCACACATTCGTGAACGGAAACATGGTCTATAGCCGTGGGGAATTTGACGAGACCGTAAAAGGAATGGCCCTCACAACAGAGCGCAGATGAGCGCAATGCCCATGTTCCGGAACAGGCGGTTGCTCATCGCGACCAAGCACCAGAAAGAAAAGGTGATCGCCCCTGTGCTGGAGCGGGAGCTGGGCGTTCATTGTTTTGTGGATGAGCACTTTGACACAGACACATTGGGAACCTTCACCGGAGAGGTGGAGCGGACACTCGACCCCATCGCCACCGTCAGGGAAAAGTGCCTGCGGGCCATGCGCCAGAACAATTGCGACCTGGGCGTGGCCAGCGAGGGTTCATTCGGGTCGCACCCCACGATGTTCTTCGTCAGTGCAGACGATGAATTCCTCATCTTCATCGATGCGCTGAACAACATCGAGGTCATCGTCAGGGAATTGAGCGCATCCACCAATTTCAACGCGATGCAGGTGCGCAGTGTGAGCGAGCTGCGTGATTTTGCCCAGCGGGCCGGTTTTCCCGACCATGCCCTGATCCTGCGCAGGTCGGAGAAAGCGCACACCGACATCTTCAAGGGCATCACCGACACAGAGACGCTGGAACGGACATTTGAGCTGCTCCTCTCCCGCTATGGTGAGGCATACGTGGAAACGGACATGAGGGCCATGTGCAATCCGACTCGCATGGTGGTGATCTCGGCCGCGGTGCAGAAACTGGTCCAGCGGATCGCCTCGACCTGCCCTCGGTGCCATATGCCGGGTTTCGGGATTACAGACGCCAAGAGGGGACTTCAGTGCAGCCTCTGCAGCTCGCCCACAAACTCCATCCTGAGCCACATCTCTGTCTGTCAGCACTGCGGTTTCAGCAAAGAGGACATGTATCCGAACGCAAAGACAACGGAAGACCCCATGTATTGCGACTATTGCAACCCTTGACGGCATGCGTTGCTGCGCGATGCCCTGCCATCGCAGAGGAAACATCAATGACAGGAGCCGGTCACCTCGCAAAGCACCTTCTCTTGCTGTGAAGAGTCCCGCCTTTGCGTGACAGGACCGATGACGTCCGTGGCCTTGCCACAAAGAAAACGGGGGCCACCGGGCTTTAACCCGATGAGCCCCCGCACCTGCATCAGCGCGTTCCCGGATACTAACCCACTATGAACTTACCTTTCATCATACCATAATGCCCCGGGAAGCTGCAGATGAAGTCGTATTCGCCAGCCGGTGGCGCATCGAAGGTGATCGTTTCCGACTCGCCCCCGCCCAGCAGCTTGGTGTAGGCAATAGTCTCAGTGCCAGATGGTATATGCTCCTTCGCTATGCCTGCCTGAATGGCCCGTAGCGCATAGTCTGCCACATCAGTGCCCTTGGCAAGCAGCACGAAATTGTGGCCCATGGCCGCCTTGGGCAGCTCACCCTCGTTGACCAGCGTAAGTGTGACCGCGCTGTTGGCAGGCACCCTGATCTCGCTCAGGTCGAACTTCATCTGGTCATTGGCCTTGATCACCACGGTCACCTCCTCCTTGGGTTCAGCGGGCTGAGCTGGCTGCGCCTCCGTGGTCGTGACGGGTGCCTCGGCTGTTTGCTGGTTACCCTGATCGGAGCAGGATACGGCCACTACGCTCACCAGCCCCAATACTATCAAAGTCTTTTTCATGTTTGTGTTTTTTGAGTGAGTAGGGGAAACTTGAGCAGGCCAGTATTTGTTTGTGCCGCTCCAAGACATACGGGGGCTTTCGTGTGCAGCCCGATGCCCATGACATCGACCGGAAACGGAGTAAAACTTTGTAAAACAGCCATTTGAATCGAAAACATAACAATGCGAGTCCGCGCACAGAAAACAGGGTCTGTAGCGCAGCATACAAAACCCTATTTCACTGAAAACCAAATCATCAGACATCATGTTCTCATCAGAATAAGGGCTCTGCACGAAGCTGAGGCCCACAACACATCCTACGAACATGAGAAACGCAGCGCTAACCATTATCATGACCCTGAGCAGTGTGGCCACCATCGCACAGAACTTCGAGGCAGGTGAGAAGATTTTCAAGATGAACTGTGCAGCCTGCCACAAGATGGATGCGAAGCTCATCGGCCCATCGCTCATGAATGTGGTCTCAGAGCAGGGAGAGGAATGGACCCGGAAATGGATCTACAATAACGAGGAACTCCGCAAGAGCGGTGATGCCCATGCCATAGCCATCTATGAGGAATACAACAAGCAGGTGATGCCCAACTACAGTTACCTGACCGACCAAGAGCTCAGCGACCTGGTCGCCTACATGAAGGATTGGAAAGAGGTGCAAGTAGCCAAGACCGTGGCCACCGCAGCTGCACCAGCCGCAGCAACGGGAACTGTCGATGCACCGCAGCCCGTCAGCGAGGAATGGAGCTCCACGGCCAAGCTTGTGGTCGGCATCGCAGCAGCGGCCCTCATCCTAACGATCGTGACCATGTACACCTTGATACAGGCGTTCAAGGCCATTGTGGGCTACAGGCTGTATGATGCGCCCGAGAAAGGAAACACGCACGAGAAAACGGAAGGCTGAGAGCTGACCTGCTCATGGTCTCACTCAAGGTCTGTGCATGATGGAAGTGGGCAGATGCAGTGAAGCGGTTTGCCTGCCTTCTTGGCACTTGCTTATTTCGCCTTCGTGCAGCAGTGGTCACCCCTGCCCTATCTGTGCCGATGCCCCGGCTCCCAGATGACCCGCGTGAACATGCTCAGGCCCGTGGTATTGCTGCCCACTGGAATGCCCGTGACGATGCCGACAAGGAAGTTGTCTGCTATGCCGACACGCATCTGCGGGCGAATCGTCATGTCGAGCCGACCGTTGTCGATGTACTTGTTCACCTCCACCCCGATGAAGTTGCGCGTGCCGCGTATCATGTAGTGAAAGTTGGTGTGTATCTCATACTGGAAATGGGCCTTGCCACCATCAAAGGGCACCTCTATGTGCGGCCCGGTGTAGAGTAAAGTGTGAAAGTTGTTGCCGATGCGCTTGGCAGCGATCAGGAACGGGTTGAAGAGGTTGCCGGTGAACACGGGCTTGCCGAAGTTCCGGAAGTCGGAGAGCAGGAACTCATTGATGTAGCCGAGGGCGAAACTGGCCTGCAGCTTCCTTGAGACCAGGAACGACCACTGGGCGGCCACCTTGATGCTCTCCATGCGGCTGGCGGGAGCATCGGCAGGCGTATCGCCCAGCCGGGGTGCCACGATGCTGAAGGGAACCTCTATCTCCAGACCCAGCCGGTCTATGGGGGCGAACTCGTATTCCACAAGGAACTCGTACTCATCGTACCTGCGCTTGTCAGTGAGGCCCATACCGAAGTTCCATTCCTTCTCGCCTTTCCTCGCACCGAGGTCGCGGATCAGGTCGATGTAGAGCGGTTCGGCATGGAGCACCTTATCGGGCTCTCTCAATTCTTCTATATGATCGATGTAAATGCTGTCCTTCTCGGCAGCCGTGTGCTGTGCATGTACGTATGTGAAAGATGCCAGCAGCACTGCCGGCACCAGGAGGTGTCTTGTTTTCATGGGGTGATGATGTAAAGGATGAGCAATGCCCGATGCTCCGAACGGAACGCGGGTAATGCTGCACGCAGGCAGCTACCTGCTTAACCTTTGGGCGGAGGCCCGTCCATCTCACCGAATCCGGCCGTGGGGTATTGCCACAGGTCGGGGAATGACACCCGCCCTGCACGGGCCGCCACTTGCCACCTGTCGGCCAGGGCCGCAGGCGCATTCATCAGGTGTACCTTCACTTGTCCGTTCTGATGGTGATTCCCGGTGTCATTGCTCTCGTGCTCCATCACCGCATCCTCGAATCCGAGCACCTGCTCCACCACCAGCTCCAGGAAACTTTCCTGGTCGTTGTAGGTGGGGTCCTCCAAGAGCTGATGGTTGCCGATGTCGGCCACCTCCACGCTCATGTTGAGGATGTGCAGCGACATGAGGCCCGAGAGGAGCCTCGGCCAAATGCCCGATGCCATTCTTGTTGTCATCTGCTTTGATGCGCGGCAAAGATAGAGTGACGAAAACCGATGTTGAAGACGGTTCGGAGATAGAGATCCAATCTGTACCGGTCTTCATCCCAAAAAATGCAAATGTCCATTGGGCCTGTGCGCAACCTGATACTTTTGACACCCATGCGCACCTTGCTTCTACTGTTCATCCTGTCGGCACTTTGCACCACTGCCGCAGCACAGACCCCTCAGTCCATCACCATCAAAGGCACCGTGCGCGATGCCACCAAGGGCACACCGATGCCTGCTGTGAGCATCGGACTGCTACGCGGCCACAGGGGCACCATCACTGACGATGCCGGGCAGTTTGCCATCACCCTGAACGCAGCGGCCACTTCGGACTCCGTGCGCTTCTCGTTCATCGGCTATGCCATGCGCACCTATGCCGTAAGTGACCTGATGAAGGCCCCCACCGACATCGCATTGAAACAGGAGGCCTACCTGCTGGCCGAGGCCGTGGTACGCCCACTGAGGCCGGAGGATTATGTGCGGCTGGCTGTGAGACGCATACCCCGGAACCATGCCACGGCTCCGGTGCGCGCCACGGGGTACTACTACGAGCTCATCACGGAGAACGATGTGTTCCTGCGGTTCGATGAAGCGGTGACCGACTCCTACATGCCCAGCCTGAAGGACACCGTGAAGGGCCACTCTGCCATTTTGCATGCACGCTCCGCCAAGGACGTGGGCACCTTGCAATTCATGCAACGCACCATGGCCCGCAAGGAAAAACGGGCAAAGAAGCGCGACAAGGACTACGAACCCCTCTTCGACAGCACCATGACCAGCGAAGGGCTGGGGGGACCATCGGACATCCTGGGCATGGACCCGCTGCGCGACCTGCCCGAATTCCTCGACACCAACCAGTTCAAGCACATCCGTTTCGCTTGGGAAGGACTGACCATGCACGCAGGCAGGCAACTGCTTATCATCAGCTTTGCCCAGCGCAGGAAACTTGACCACATGAAGGCCAGCGGACGCCTGTACCTCGATGCGGACAGCTACGCCTTCGTGGGCTTGGAATACGATGGGAAATTCATCATCCCGCTACTTATCAAGCCGCTTATCAGCATGGCGGCAGGGCTGTCCATAGACAATCCCACATTCCACATACGCACCCGCTACCGCGAGCATGATGGGGTGTGGCACATGGCAAGCGCCCATCAGGACATCAGGATCAAGATGAGCACCACAGCCCTCTTCCAGAAGAACGAGCACTGCGACCTTTTCATAGAACAGGGTTTTGTGGTCAATGACATGCAAGTGAACAATGCACTGCCTATAAGAAAAGAAAGGCGTTATGACAGCGAGAAGCCGATGACCTCGCAGGCCGAGCACAACGACCCGGGGTTCTGGGACAACTTCAACCCCGTACACCCGGGCAGGTTGCAGGAGCTGATCGACTGATACCCCGCAACGGATCGTTCGCATCCGTTTTTCCGGCAATGACATTGGATAATGATACGCAGACCCCACTGTGTACATAACGCACATGCTATTCATAGAAAAAACGCTCGAAACATCCTAAGAATTGGATTATTGATTTACATTTGAATCCGAATAACAGTGGTGGTGCCCTGACCAGGAAACTTGGAACCCCATGGAACAGAAGGATCTGCGTTGGCTACTGGCCGTAGTTTACCTGCTGCTCGCAATCAGTTTTGCGATGGCGGTCTACACGCTGCATGACCTGCGCCAGACGCGCAAGGCCGTGCTGCACACGTTCATGCAGCGGCCGATGGAAGCCGTAGGGCATCAGTTGGACGGGTTCTTCCTGCCGTTGTCACAGCTTTCGGAAATGGCCCGTGACCATGCCGCCAAGGGCCTCTATGACGTTCAGGACACGGCATCGACAGTGAATTACTTTGAGGGTCTGCTGCGGCACTTCGACAATGTGAGTTCGATGGGTGTGGCAGACAGCCACGGCTACGAGTTCAACCTGATCCGCACGGACAGCATTTGGCGAACGCGGACCGTGCGTGCCGAGCACAGCAGCTGCCTTAACCATTGGGGATTGTTCAACGACCGGCTCGACAGCCTCTTGAGCAGCCACTGCGAACCCCTGCGTGCCGACCCCCGTTCGCGGCCATGGTTCACCGGGGCAATGGAGATGAAAGGCGACCTCTACTGGACCGGCCCTTACCTCTACAACACCGACTCGCTCTACGGGGTGACCCTGTCCATGCGCATCTCATCAGAAGGTGAGGCCGAGGTGGTGGCGCTCGATGTGACCCTTCAGAGGTTATCAGAATTCATGTCGAGCATACGCATAGGCCAACACGGGGGCGGCTTTCTGCTTACCCGCGACCTGGAACCCATCAGTCTCACTTCAGACACCACACTGCCCATAGCGCAGGCTGCCCGCGCCATGACCCGCGCATTTGCCGCGCAACTGCATCACTGGAAGCCCGAGACCATTCTCAGTGCGCAACTCGAGAGCGGATTGTGGCATGGCCGTTTCATGCGCTATGACCTGGACCGTAAGAATCACATCTATGCGGCCATACTCATGCCCGAAAGCGAGATGATGCGCGAGGTCAATCGGTCCACGCGGGTCATCATCATCGGTATGGTGCTCACGCTTGTGTTCACCATCGGGATGCTCATCCTCCTGATCACGCTCAGACGCACCAATGCTGCTCTGAGGCACAGCGGGCAGCAGATCGAGCATCAGAACTCCATCATTGCCGAGCGCAACACAGAGCTACAGGAGAGCATGGCCTATGCCCAGCGCATACAATCGGTGATGCTGCCCAGTGTCGATGAGATAGGCGTGCTCACCATGAGCAGGCTCCTGATGCTCTACCTTCCCAAGGAGTCTGTGAGCGGTGACTTCTATTGGGCCAGAACACGCGACAGGATCAGCTACTTCGCGGTGGCAGACTGCACGGGCCACGGGGTGCCCGGTGCCATGATGAGCATCCTTGGCCTTGACCTGCTCAATGCCTCGGTGGGCAAGGACCGCAACTCCCTTCCTGAGAACCTGCTGTACCAGCTCAGGCGTGTGCTGATCCGCAAAATGAGCTCCGGAGGCAACATAGCCAAGGACGGGATGGACATCGGTCTCTGCCGTTTGGATCACAACAGCTGCAACCTGCACTTTTCCGGGGCGTTCATTCCCCTCATCCTGATCCGGTCAAAGGCCAATGGAGACCAGCTAAAGGTTATCACTGACGGACGGCCTCATTCGCTCTCGCCTGTGAGCTCCTCAGACACCCATCATCTCTATGTCATCAAGGGAGACCGCATGCCGCTCGGTTTCGTGAGCCATGAGGACAGAAGGGTGTTTGTGGGCCACGAGCTGCAACTGCTGCAAGACGACTCGGTTTATCTGATGAGCGATGGCTTTGTCGATCAGTTCGGAGGCGCCAACGACAAGAAATTCGGTCAACCCAAGCTCCGGCAGATGCTGCTCGACATAGAGGATTTCCCCATGTCCGAACGTAAAGCACATCTGCACCGTGCATTCCTGCAACACAAGGGACGGGCGGAGCAGGTGGACGACATCTGCATTCTCGGGTTCAAGTGCGGTGCGCCTGAGGGCTGAGCACTGTCGCTCTGCTAACCGCGCAGCACCTTGTAGCTGCTATCGGCAGACGTGAGGTGGAAATGCTGACAGCCGGATCGCTCCTATTTTTCCAGCCATAGCATCATGTCAATAAAGGGTTGCAACTGAATTCACCTCTTGCCCAAGCCCCTCAGCTTGCAATCGGCCCACTCCTCGAAACGGAAATACGAATTGACCCTTTTCTCGAACGGGTCCGTTTGCAGGTCGCGATAGGCGCTAAGAAAAGCACGGTAAGCTGCTACCTGCATATCAGTCTCCGCATTGCCCCGTAGCGACCGCAGCAGGTCGATCAGAAGTGATTCGCCACGGTATAGTTTCTTCTTGGAACGGAGGTAACGCTGTATCGACTGCAGCTGTGCCTCGAAGATGCGGTCATTGTCCAACTCAAAATGCACCACCAGCAGCAGCAACCGGGAAAATCGGTAGAGGTCCTGTATCTCCTCGCATTGCGGGATGTTCAGCAAGCGGTTGAAATAAGTCAGGGCATCTTCGTGACGTCCGGCCAAGAGGTGCGAGGCTGCGATGATGTAGTGGAAAAGCACCCTATTCGACAGGTCTACTTTAGTGCCAAAATGCATCAGCCGTTCGAGTATATGGGCTGAACGCAGGATCACCGCCTCGGAGTCGCCCCGGCCAAAGGCATCCATCAAATACAAGGTGTTGACATTAGTGAACGCCTTGACCTGATCGGTAAGAAGCGCAGGCTTGAGCGACTCCAGCACCGCCAGCCAACGGTGGAACTCATCCTGCTTTCCGAGTTGCGTGCAGATCAAGGCAAGATTGTTCAGCGCTGTGATGTAATGCCCTTCGTGCCGCTGCTTCATCTCAGGGTTCTGCTCAAACAACTCAACCAATGTCCTGCGATGCGTATAGTTCTCATCATGTTTCTCCAGAGAGAAGTAGTAGAGGCTCAGGATGTGGTGATAGTAGTAGCGGTGCATGAAAGTGTGCTGCAGGCCCTCTGCCATGCTGGGACTGGCCACCAGCTCCTCAAACATCTTCTGCTGCTGTCCATCTCTCACGATACCGAATTTCTTGACCAGCAGCAGCGCCTTGGTGTCCAGATAACTCATCATGGAGTGCTGGCGGATCTCGCTCAGTGCAGTGGTGACCGTCTGGTGTATGGCATCGAACTTATCCTCCAGGTCGCGCACCTCATAGTTGTGGGTCATTGCCTTCAATTGCCAGAGGGCCAGCTCCGCCACCTCCATCCACTTTTCATTGTTGCGGGCCAGCTCCAAGGCCTTTGCTATCAACACACTTGATTGCTGATACAGTCCGTGGGCCTGTAGGATCTGTATCTGACTTTTAAGACTGTACAACTGCTTGTCCACATCCGCCCGGTGGTGATACAGCTCCAGACTTTTAAGAATATGTCCATAGAGATAGTGCTTGGTCACCGACAGGTTCCTGCCTACAGTGGTGTCCTTCAATCGTGCTTTCAACTGCGACTCATCATAAACGGCCAACTTGCTCATGGCATCGAACAGGACCCGGTAGTTACCCTTATCACCTACCTCATTATGAGATATATAGACCTTGAAATAACGCTTCTCTGAAGGAGTCAGAGCGTGTATCAATTCATAGAGCTTATCCTGTGAATGCATGGCATGGGATTGTTGCAAATGGGGTGGTCGGTTCCTGACGGGTACACTGAATCAGCACTCAAAGCTACCGACTGAGCTTTAATAATATCGAACAGGAATTTTTGAGTTCGCTGAGAGGCATCGGTAGCTTTGCTCGGCTTGAGCATGAAGACAACCTTACCTGTCTGTTAACCTTCGGTTAGCAGGATCTAAGGCTCTACGAGAAACCGCGACTGTAAAACAAACACTACCGCAATGACAACCACACTGACCACCAATGCCTTACTAAGAGCAGCGTTTGCAAGCGTTGCCATGTTCTACGGTTCCCAGATCGCTGTGGCACAAACGAGCACCGGGGGAAAACGTCTTGAGGCAGCTGTGCAGACCCAAGTCCATAATCCTGACGGTCAGCGCCCTGCAAGCGTGTCCGATGATGCGGCCGGTCATTTATCAGACCTGACACCTTCCTCTGCTCAGAGCACCGCGTACGGGTTCGTCTTGCCTGAGGGCTTTGGCAACAAGCGAGAGCTGGCCCATAAGCGCGACATGACCTCCAAGCACTTCCTCAATGAGGACGGGACCGTATCGGCCATCCTTGCAGCAGGGCCCTTGCACTATGAGGACAACGGGGCCTGGCATGACATCGATCATCGCATTCAGCCTACTGGTGATGCGACCTATGCGTACGCCAACACTACCAACCTGCTCCGGTCACACTTCGGTGCAACCGCTGACATTGGCCTCAGAAACAGTACTGCCGAAGGTGAGGTCAGGGAGTTCTTGAATGTGAGCATGCACTGGGAGGCGGAAGGCCAACCGCTGGGGGTAATCCTTGCGGCTGATGTGCCCGTCAGCGCAGAAGGCGACAAGGCTGTGTACAACGGCCTTCTGGGCGGCATCAGCGCGGAATTCACCATAGAGAGCGGCCGCAGGAAGCTGAACTATGTCATCCCGCAATTGAGCGCGTTGAGCAACATCCCCTCCGGTGCGGACTACCTGGTATTCTCAGAGGATGTGGAGTTGCCAGAGGGATGGACCTATGAAACGGACGACAGGAAAGGCATCCTGCTGAAAAACGCAAGCGGTGAGGCCATCTACGCCTATGAGCACCCCTACTCCACCGATGCTACAGAAACGCTGGACAGGGAGGCCAACACCGTGATGACCGCAAGCCTCTCGGGCAACATCCTGACCATCCATACCAAAGTGAAGACCTCATGGCTGCTCGACAGCAATAGGGTTTTCCCCGTGCTTGTGGATCCAACGGTGAATGTGTTTCCAAACAATACGAATCTATGGACTGGCGAGATCTGGAGTGACGGATTTCGAGACGACAGTCAGATGAGAGTCGGATTTAATCCAAGTTTCGGTTGGCATGCCGGCTATGTGCGTTTCAATACCTCTTCCATACCTGCGGGTTCCACAGTGAACACTGCCACCGGATACATCAACATCACAGCCGGGACCGGAACAAACATCACCACAAGAACCTGGGCATTTGTCAACTCGGCCGACCCTTTATCGACCACTGGGGTAGCGCTGTACAACTCAATGACGGCTGCTCAATCTGCTACAACAGTGGTATGCTGTCTCGGGTGGCAGAATTCTCTCTTCAGTCCGGGTGGACGCACGTATCTTGAGAACGCCTTCAGCGATGGTTTTGCTGCCATGGCGGTATATGCCATGGGAACTTGGTCTGGTACGACCAATTTCACCATAGCAAATCACACCTCTGCCAACCGCCCCTACCTCGCCATTGACTACACCGTGGCCAGCGCATGTTTCGCAGGCACAGCCTCAGGCCCGGCCTTCGTGACCACCAACGGCACAGCAACCTTGGAGCTGACCGGCTACACGCCCTCCGTGAGCATCCAATGGCAGAGCTCACCCAATGGCAGCACTGGCTGGACCAATGTATCCGGTGGCAGCGGTGCCACCACCGATACCTACACCACAGGTGCGCTTGCCGATGGCACCTACTATTTCCGTGCAGTGACCACTGAGGGTGCCTGCACCGAGGAGTCGAATGTGGTGGAGGTCAATGTGGCCGCAGCTCCGACCTATTGCAGCGGGGCAGGCACAGGTAATGCTGTGCTCAACAACCACCTCGAAGGGATCCGCTTTCACGAGTGGCTCGACCCGACCGTTGGCGGAACGAACAACTACGTTTCCAACAACTACCTTGATTACACCGACACCACCACCTACGGATATGCGACCGTGGTGGCCGGGCAATATCATCACTTGGCCGCAGTGCTGCGTGCGCAGGGAACCGCGGGCAACTCCACCACATTCGCCTACTGGATCGACTGGAACGGTGACGGTGTGTTCAACAACACGACTTTCGCATCCGGGGGGGAAAGAATGGAAAATGCGAACTATACCTCCACCGTTGGGAACTCCTATGCGGGTTACTTCACCGTTCCTGCCGGCAGCAGCGGAATGGTGCGCATCCGAATGAGGGTAGTGAGGGGCAACGTGGGCGCGCTGGATCCCTGCACGGCCTACAGTAGCTCCCAGACCAAGGATTTCATGGTGAAGATCCTGCCAAGCATCGGAAATCAGGTGTGCAATGGCGTGAACGGCAACGGAAACAACGTGCTGGTGAACTCCACTGCTGACAAGGTCAACATATCCCGGGTTGTGGTGAGCGGTCCTGGAGGAACCGTGATAGACAATGGAGGTGGTGTGGGTTTCTTCGGTATTCAGTCCGGAGGTACGGTCACCATGTACAACTACTCCAACATGATGGGTTCGTACTCTAACGGTCTTGTATTCGAGGCCGGGCAGAACTACACCGTAGAGGTGGAGCACTCAGCTTATACCACAGCGGCCGGCCTCTTCATAGACTGGGACGGCAACGGCACATTCACCGGCACGGGTGAGGTGATCGATGTGATCTCAGATCCTGCGGCCAATCCGTTCATCTTCAACTTCACCGCACCTTCCTCTATAACAGACGGACTACAGGTCGCCATGCGTGTCCGGCTGCAGTATGAAGGTACACAAGGACAGGCGGCTGCCATGACCGCATGTAACAACATCTCAGGCGGATTGAACATCTACAGTGAGGTGGAAGACTACCGTGCTACACTAAGCGTACCCGTACTCGTATGCCAAGAGGTTGATAACATCAACGTGGCCATAGGCAACCCCGCCAATGGACTCAACCACCACCTTGATGTCACTTGGAATGCCCTTTCGGGTGCCACGGGCTATGACGTAGAGGTATCGACCACAGGCACTTTCACGGGCACTCCCACAGCATCGGTCGCCACGAGCAATTACGATTTCAACGCAGGAGACCAACCCAACAGGGCTTACTGGTTCAGGGTAAGGGCCAAGGACGGGTCCACTACCTGCGAGTGGACCTCCGTGGGCCCGCTCTACACGGCTGCCGACAATCCTGCGGAACCCATTGTGAACGGAGCAACAGGCAGCACGCTCAACGTGACCCTCGCCAATGAGACCCCGGTCAACAATCCGACCATCACCACCTACTCCATCACCGAGGCCAATTCCGGGCTTTTTGTGCAGGCCAACGGTTCTCTGGGTGCCTCTGAAGTGTTTCAGACCAAGGCCGCTTGGGGAACAGTGACCGTCACAGGTCTGAGCTCCGACACGGAATACTGTTTCGTGGCCAAAGCGCGCAACAACGATGGTGACACGCGAGGCGGAGCTGGTGCCACGCTGCTCTCCACACAGCCGTTCGATGCCGCTGGGTCGCTGGCAACAGGCGCCAGCAACACTGCGGTGTACTGGTCTCCAGCATCCTGCACCACAGGTGGGCTGCAATGGAACGGTGCCAATGGCTGCTCTGACGGTGCGGTAGGGTTCTCAGGCGCATTCAACAACTTCTTCGGTTGCTTCCTGCGCTCGCCACAGGTGGATGCCACTGGACAGGATGAGGTGGTACTGACGTTCGATGTCTCGCACTCCTATGCCGCGGCCAACCCCAACGATCGGATGAGGATATACTACTTCGCGGACGGTGGTTTCACCAACAACGCCATCTCCACACTGAAGATCAACGGCTCTGATGCCTTGGCCAGCTTCGGGGTCAATGGTCTCGGATTCTCCTACACAGAGGTGCGCACCTGCGCCAACGTTGAGGTGGTGTTTGACATCTCAGGTGTCACCGACAAATCGAACATCCTGTTCTACCTCGAACCCAGCAGCGGCTACAACAACAGCCACGTGTTCTATACCTGGCTCGACAACGTCTCTTTCAATGAAGCTGCTCCGACCGCCTGCGCCACTACACTGTCCGTACCGCAGCCCGACCTGATCATCGAGTCTATCACGCCCGATGAGCTCTCGCTCTGTGGCAGCGGCACTGTAAGCTACGAGGTAGTGGTGCGCAACGATGGCACACAGGACATCGCTCCCGGTACGGATTTCAACGTGGCGGCCTATGTCGGCTCCTTGGCCTGCGGTGGTGCCCCGAGTTCCACACAGACCGTCACTGGCGGACTTGTCGCTGGTGCAACCACTACGCTGACCTTCAACCTGAACCTCAGCGGCAGCGGTGATGTGTCTTTCCTGGCCGACAACACCAACGCCATCACCGAGCTGGATGAGAACAACAACTGCACAAGCAACAATGCGGTGGCTGTAGGAAGCGGCCTTTCAGGCAACTACACCATCCCGGGCAGCTTTGCCACTTTCACTGCTGCGGCCACCGCCCTCAACACAGACGGGGTATGTGGTGCAGTGGTATTCGATGTGACCGGAACTTTCACAGAGAACATCGTGATCAATGATGTGGCAGGAGCATCCGCGGTCAATACCATCACATTCCGCTCCGCGAATGGCAATCCTGCCAGTGCCACGCTACAGAACAGCTCCAACACCGTCTACACCATGGACCTGAACGGCACAGACCACATCCGTTTTGAGAACATGACCATCGCCTACGAGGGCACCTCTACGTCTGTAAGCGCCATGAGACTGAGAGCCGGTGCCTCAGACATCATCATTGACGGCTGCGTGCTGGAAGGACGTGCAGATGTGGGGACATCCACCGCATTCGGCACTGCCGTGATCTATGGCAATGAAAGCAGTGCGGCCAACGATGTGGAAGATGTCGTCATCCGCAACAGCACCATTCGCGATGGCGGTCATGGCATCTACCTCAACATGAGCACCTCAAGACCCACAGGTCTTGTCATTGAGAACAATGTCATCGAGAACTTCGGAAGAGGCAGAGGCATCTTCCTGGAGAACTTCACCGGCATTGTGATCGATGGCAACACCATCAGGAAGAACAACACCAACGCAGGTACAAGTGCATACGGCATCTCCTTGACCGGATGCCAAGGACGTAGCATTGTGACCAACAACTACATCTATGCCGAGGGAAGCGGCATCCTGAGGACCGGCATATTCCTCGGAAACAACAACTCCTCTTCGGCCGGCAACAACTCCCTGATGGCCAACAACTCCATTCAGGTCATCAATGGCAGTTCGCTGGCCTACGCCATTGACATTGCCTTCACCGGAAACAACTTCTGGAACATCTACAACAACACTGTGTACATCTCCGGTGGTACGAGTGCCTCCAACCGGGTGCTCAATCAGGGAACGACCGGAAGCGTGGACATCAACATCGTGAACAACATCTTCGCGAATGCATCCACCAGCGCGAACAGTTACTCTGCATACTTCGCCAACAGCCCCGGCTTCGGCAGCTACGACAACAATGTCTATTGGTGGACCGGTACCGGCAACTTCTCCAGAAGCAGGGTCGGAAATACCAACAGGACCACTTTCGCTGCACACACCACTGCTTCGGGAGAGACCAACTCGTTGAACATAGACCCGGAGATGACCTTCGTGGCCGGAGTGGGCTGGAAAGCCGAAGCCACTGACCTTCAGGGTGCCGGACAATCGTTTGCCTCTGTGACCACCGACATTGACGGCACGCCCCGCAGCACCCCCCCGACCATCGGTGCCCATGAGCAGACCACCTGCGTGCAGGGCCTCTGGACGGGCAACCTTAGCGTAAACTGGTCTGTGGCCGGCAACTGGGACTGCAACACCGTGCCCGATCAGAATACCAACGTGCGCATACCCTCAGCACCCGTTGGAGGCAACTTCCCCGAGATCGATGTTGTGACCGCTGCCACCGCTGACCTTGAGGTGGAACCGGGCGCCACGCTCACCGTGGCAAGCGGCAATGTCATCACTGTGCATGGCGACCTGACCAACAACGCGGTCATCAACGTGCGCAATGCGGCCAACCTCATTCAGGTGACCGGAAGCACGTATGGCGGCTCGGGCACGTGCAATGTGATGCGTCAGGGCACCAATAGCAGCACACGCTACAACTACTGGAGCTCGCCTGTGGTGGGCGGTATCCTTCCGGGCAGCAACGGCTACTGGTACGACTCCACACAAGGCACCAACAGCAACACGGACGATAACAACCCCGGCCCCGATCCCGGATGGTTCTCCTTCAGCGGCCCCATGACCGCTGGACAGGGCTACGCCTCCACAGCCGGTGGCATGGCGACCTTCACAGGACCGGCCAACAATGCCGATATCACGTATCCTGTCATCACGAGCGCTAACCCCGACAACTCGCTCGATCCCGGCACGCGCTACAACCTGATCGGTAACCCCTACCCTTCTGCCATCTCGGCCAATGCGTTCATCGCGGCCAACAGCCCCGCCACCATTGCAGGTGTGCTTTACTTCTGGGACGATGACAGCTCGGGAGGATCCAACTACGACTACACCGACTACGCCATCTGGTCGGGTGTGGGCTCCGTAGGCGGTGGGGGCAACATACCCAATGGCTTTATCGGCACAGGACAGGGCTTCATGGTGGATGCCCAGAGCACCGATGACGTGGTGTTCACCAACGCCATGAGGGGCGGTGACAACTCGCAGTTCTTCCGACTGGCAGAGGACGACCCCATCGACCGCATCTGGCTCAACCTGGAGGGGAACAACCTGTTCAACCAGACGCTCGTGGCGTTCAAGGATGACGCGACCGAGGGCCGGGACCTCATGTACGATGCCCACAAGCTGCAAGGCAATGCCGACATATCGCTGGGCGCCATGCAGGAAGGAAAGAGCTTCGGCATCGTGGTATTCCCAACCCTCACCTCCGGGCGTATCGTACCGCTGCAGACCTTTGTCTCTCAGCAGGGCATCTACACCTTTGAAGCCGACAGCATCGAGGGCATCAGCGGGTTCACCGTTTACCTCGAAGACCTGCTGCTGGGCCAGATACACGTGATGACACAAGGCACCACGGTAAGCGCCAACATCGGACCACAGGACGAGTACGGCAGGTTCCGTCTGCGCTTTGATACCGAACTCATCACCGGCATCCGCAACCCGGCAGATGCACAGCCACGCATCATCGCGGGCAATGACAATGTGAGGGTCCGGCTTTCTGACGGTAGTTCCGCAGAAGGCATGCTGAAACTACACAACGCCCTTGGACAGAACCTCTTGTCCACGGCACTGAGGCTGCAGGACGGAGAATCGCCCGTCATCGATGTGTCATGGCTGCCAGCAGGGGTGTATGTGGCAGAGTTCCGCTCGCACCGGGGCACAGCAAGCACCCGATTCGTTAAGTACTGAGCCGAGAAAATTCCAATTTATGAAGCAGCGCATCACCATAATGGCCCTGATCGCCTTGGCGGTATCCATAGCGGATACCGCCAAGGCGCAAGGTCCCCCGCCTCCACCACCGCTCAATGAGGTGCCGCTGGACGGAATGAGTGCCCTGCTCATCGCCTCGGGTGCTGCATACGCTGGCAGAAAGCTGCTTAGGACGAAGGATTCCGCTTAAGCGGGATTTCGCTTCGCTTAACAAGGGGGAAATGGAAAATGAAAAATCGTGTGGGCGGGCGGTGAAGGGGTATCGCAATTCCGCATGGGCGGGATTTCTCCCGCATGGGCGGGATTTCGCTTCGCTTCGCTCAACGAGGGGACGGGAAACGGAGCATGGTGTTTGACCACAAAAGCGCACGAAGGGACGGGGTTGGTCAATCAGCCAATTGATCAATGAGCCAATGCGCGAACCGAACCGCCTAAGGCTGGAACTACCAAATGCATGTCCTTTCGGGATTTTCGGGTTCTGCGCCTGTTGGCTCTACCATAAGGACATCCCTACGGGATTTTCGGGTTCTGCGCTTGTCGGCTCTACCATAAGGACATCCCTACGGGATTTTCGGGGTCTGCGCTTGTCGGCTCTACCATAAGGACATCCCTTCGGGATTTTGTTGATTCGTATCGCACATTTCCTACCAAAGGGGCGTCCTTACGGGACTTTCAAGGGTTGGGGCTCATTGGTTCTACTTCTAAAGATGTGCAATTTGCAATTGTGGCGGAGGGAAGGGAGCGGGTCGCGGGACGCAGCAAATCGATATTCATCCCACAAGTGCATGGTTCGTTATTCGTTATTCGATATTCAAAAAAATCCCACCCGTCCACACGCCTGAGGCGGACGGACGAGCAGGCAGGGCGGAGATCGCACACCGGCAGGGCCTCACCCTACTACCACGGTGGCCACAATGCTGGTAGAGAAGTCTTGGAGGAAAGCATAGAACTCCGTCTTTATATGGGGAATGCCGTCAAATCTTGTTGACATGGCTTTTAAGTTTTAGTAAACAGTCAAGTGAAATTGAACTGTAATTGAAGTGTCGGTTTTATTTGCTTGGTCTGTGTCTGCACAAACGGGCGGCAAGGTGCTTCAAGTTGCTGTCATGGGCATGTATTTATTTGGTTAATAATTATTTATGCGTCTATTGGTTCCTTCACTGTCCGCTTGGTTGTGATTCATCCAGAAAATAGTTTCACATCTCCGCCTCATTGTTTCGCGTAGAAAGGAGGCTGTTTTGCTTGCTTTTGTCTCTGTTGGACATCTTCAACCGGAGTATTCGCGAGTATTTTCATTGGAGACACATAACCTTGAGGAATACTCGCGAGACAGTGAGACATATTCGCGAAAACCTCTGGAGTTTTCGCGAAAACCTCTGGAGTTTTCGCGAAACCAACAGGCGGGAGGGTCAGGATTCTCAAAGAACGCACTCCAAATTTTCGGGATATTTTAATGTTCCCGACACGAAACAGCGAACGGCAGCATTTTGACAGCGAACGGCTCGAAACGTGCAGTGAACGGATCAAAACATGCAGCGAACGGATTGCGCCAGAAAGTCCAGAACACCCCAAAAAGGGGCTCAGAACCTTCGATCGGCACTGTTTCACCCTTCGAAGCGCTATGATGTGAGGTCAGAACCGGGGGATCTTCAATGCACATGCGTTGCAACGAATAGCATGCTCAGTGGCTTGGAGAGCAAGAAGTTCAATTCACCCTGTCCAACTTAATGTTCTATGTCATAGATTTGCCTGTGACCAAAGGAACAAAGACATGGGAAGCAGATATGATAAAGCAACAGCAACCTTTGTTGGTTCAAAAATTGCTTTGCCCCCCACTACGCGGACAAGGGAGAACAGACACACTGCGTACCACAGTTCTTAGTCCTTACCTGCTTCAAAACAACCGCCATCAGCATGCCGGCCAGCTCTAAGAATCTGCCTGACATCACCAATCCGCTACACAGCAAATTCAGCAACAATCCACACAACTACAAACGTTTAACCTAAAACGACAGAGTCGGCTAAGGATAACCAGGTATCTTTAGACACTCGTTGGGGCATATATGAATAAACAACAATGGACATCAATAAATTCTTGACTATATTGACGGTAACAACGATTTTGTTTGCGACCAGTTGCGGTGTGTCAAAAAAGTACGAGCAGACAAAAGCGACTAATTCGATAACTTCATACGAAGAATATTTGGCAAAATATCCTAAAAGTAAGTACGCTAACATAGCCGCACAAGAACTCGCAGTCTTGTATGAACAACGGGACTGGAACAATACAAAATACTATAACACAATTTTACAATACAATAAATTTATTGCCAAGTATCCTAAGAGCAAATTCATTTCCCAAGCAGAAAATCGGATATCTGAATTGGAAGAACAACAAGCTTGGGACAAGGCTAAAAACATCAACAGTATCTGCGGATATGAAAACTTTTTAACAACTTTCACCACCTCAAAATACACCTTTGACGCAAAAAACAAAATCAATAAATTAAAAGAAGAAAGGGCTTGGAGTGAAGCTGAAAGAGCGGAAACAGTGGCTGATTACAAGAAATTCATATCGGACTTTCCATATGGGGACTATTACTCAAAAGCAACTGAGAAAATAAAGGAACTAGAAATTGTTTTACCTGAATGGGAAAAGGCCACTAAAAACAATTCAGTTGAAGCATACAAGCTGTTCATAGAAAAATTTCCTTATTCTTTAAAGACCTCAAAAGCTAAAGACAAGTTGAAGGAATTAGAATATCGAGCTTGGAATAATGCAAAACGGACAAACACAGTAAAAGCTTTTGAAAATTATCTTTCCGATTTTCCATACGGTGAATTTTCAAAAGAAGCAGAAAAAAAAATAATTGACCTTGAGGTTGACGCCATTTTCAAAGGCAATTACGGTAAGTTACCCCAAATGAGTCAAACAACTTCCAAGTATGGAAGTTACGAAACGGAAAGTGACATAAAAGTATTTAATAACACGAAGTATGACCTGACTTTAAGATATAGCGGCTCTGAAAGCAAAAAAGTGATTTTCAAACCCAATGAAAAGAAAACCATTACTCTTGACAAAGGAAAGTATCGTGTTACTGCCTCCGTAAACGTTTCAAGCGTAACAAATTATGCCGGTACCGAAGAGATAAAAGGGGGAATGCTTTACGAGTCGGAATATTATATCGAAACAAAACAATACTGGAAATACGATAGATGAGGAAATTGATTTTAATTAGTTGTTGTCTTTTACTTCGCTTTTCATCCTTTGCGCAGTCGGGCATAGATGATGATTATTACTATATGAAGTGCGGCACTAAACTTGGCAAAAAATCCGAACTAATAGAGGCTTGTTCAAGTGGGATTCCAAAAGAATATCATGACGCATATAGAGAACAAGCCAAGGTATGTGCTTGCTTAATGAGAACCATAGCAAAGCATTATACTTATAAAGAACTTGAATCTATCGTCAAAATCTATGGTTCAGACTTTTCCAAGGTAATATATAAAGATGGTGATTTGAAAGTAGTTTCAGACCTTGAAGATTGTGCAATGACCTATATTGATAAAAGTTTCGATATCACTAAAGCTGGTGAAAGTTTCGAGGAAGGATTTATGAGTGGGTGTATCAGAGAATTAAAAAATAACCCCGACTTAAAGGAAGTAGATATTGATGAATTTGTTTATTGCGATTGCATTAATGAGGAGATCCAGAAGAGAGGTTTTTCATTATCTCAACTTGACGAAATTGAAGATGAAAATTCAGTTCTTTTTAATGAAGTGTTCATTTCCTGCTTGAGCAAACCTGGTGTGTTGAAAGAATCATCTGCTTCAACCAATGATATAGTTGGTTATTCAGAATCTGACCATGTTTCTTTAATAAACTATGGGGTGGCTTTCAAGGTTAAACTCAAGGTTGGCAATTTATCAAAATACTTTATTCTTGACAGTGGTGCAAGTGATATTATGATTTCCAGTGATTTCGAAAGAGAATTATTATTAGAAGGACTTATTAGTAGAGAGAACTATCTGACAGATGATTACTACTCCCTTGCTGACGGTTCAAAAGTAAAATGCAGGCGTATTTTATTGAACGGCTTTCAAATTGGTGACTTTACTGTGAATAATGTAACTATTGCTATCGTTGACAATTCAGACAGTAGCTTACTGCTTGGAAAGTCATTCCTTGACAAGTTCGCCAATTGGTCGATTGACAACAAAAACTCGTTACTGTATTTAGAAAGATAGTAAAAATAAAAGTGCCCGACCGCGCGAGGCTGCGCCTCCCCGCTTTTGCGGGACGTTCTATTACGAACCGTCCTCGGTTCACTGATAAGCGATTATCCATCGAAGCCCCCTCTCTCACTCAAACCGCAGGCGCTCGGTCGGGTCGAGGTTCAATGCCTTCACCGCAGGGTAGAAACCCGCTTTTATACGGCCAATGTGGGCAAAGCGGAGGAATCCGTAGTTTTGGGATGTTTACCCCTACTGCCATGACCCGTTTCCCGTTTCTACTGCTGTTCCTGTGCTGCGTCACGCTGGGAATGCCCGGCTGCCGCGATTCGTCTGAGCATCCCGACCTGACGCGGGTGGGTAGCTTCGGTGCCAACCCCGGAGACCTGGAGATGTTCGTCTTCGAGCCTTCATCGCCCACGGCCGACATGCCGCTGGTGGTGGCCATGCACGGCTGCACCCAGACCGCAGGGCAGATGGCCGACCTGACCGAGTGGAACAGGCTGGGCGAGCAGTACGGCTTCTATGTCATCTACCCCGAGCAGAGCTTCAAGAACAACCCCTCGCGGTGCTTCAACTGGTTTCAGGAGGAGGACATCAACCGCGACCAGGGCGAGGCTCGCTCCATCCGCAGCATGGTGGACCACATGTTGCTCAACTATCCGATAGACCCGCAGCGGGTGTTCGTCACGGGCCTATCAGCGGGTGGGGCCATGACCTCGGTGATGCTGGCGTGCTATCCCGACAAGTTCGCTGGAGGCGCGGTGCATGCGGGCGGGCCGTACAAGGCTGCCACGGACGTGTGGCAGAGTCTCTCGGCACTGGCGGGCAACGTGACCAAGGGCGCGGACGAATGGGGCAACCTGGTGCGTAGGCAGCTTCCCTCCTACTCGGGGCCGTATCCGCGGATGGCGACCTTCCACGGCACAAACGACAATGTGGTGAGTGCTGACAATGCCATCGAGATCGTGAAGCAATGGACCAACGTGCATGGCACCGACCCCGTTCCAGATGAGGCCACGGAAGGTTTTCAGGGAGCATCGGATGTGCAGCAGGCCATTTACCGCGACAATGCCGGCAACGCGGCCGTGGTGCGCTACACCATCAGCAACATGGGCCACGCCATCTCGATAGACCCGGGAGGTTGTCGCGATCAGGGTGGCAATTCGGGCACGTACGCCACTGACAAGAAGTTCTTCAGCACTTGGTGGACGGCCAGTTTCTTCGGCATCGTGCCAGAGCTGCGCGTCTCAGGGCCACAGACGGTGACCCCAAGCGAGGTAGGACTGGTGTACTCCGTGCCGGCCCACAGTGGCTCGGCCTATGCCTGGCAGGTGCCGGATGGGTGTGAGATCACGTCCGGAGCGGAGACTTCCACCATCACAGTGACATGGGGCACTGCGCCCGGCAGCGTGTCCTGCACCGAGACCGATGCCATAGGTTGCACGTATGCGCATGCGCCTGTGGTGGTAGGGTTCTGATAGAGGCTGGTTTGATTTCACGCAGAGAACGCTGAGGTTTGCGCAGAGCACGCGGAGCTGGTGCGGGTTGCCAGGATCCCGCATTCGTATATTCATATCGCACGTACGGGATTCGTAATTCGCTGATAAAGATTCGCGGAGGCTTTCGCAGAGCACGCGGAGAATTTCACGCAGAGCAAAAGAGCACGCGGAGCTGATTCGGGACAGCTTAAGCCTTATCCCTTACGCCTTATCCCTTTCCCCTTTTTGATCGAAGCGAAATCCCGCACGTGCGTGACAGCTTTCCTCTAAATCGCTGTCCGTAGCCCCGAAATGTCGGCCAGAACACGCGGTTTGGCCCATCACAAATCTATAACAATGTACCACACCACCCCCTGTTTGCAAAACGGCAACTGGTCTTTGTAAGATCATATCGGGTGTTTGTAAAACGGTGGGGGCACTTCGCAAAACCATGCCCGGAACTTTGCTGCGCTAACAAAACCCAAGCAACAATGCGCAAAACACTACTTGCCTTCGGGCTATCGGCCATCGCCTCAGTGGCAATGGCACAAATCCCGGCCGGGGTACCGACCAACGGCCTGCAGTCGTACTACAGTTTCAACAGCAGCTCTGCCGACCTCCAATCGGGCCACGATCTCGCAGGCTCTGGCGTGGCCTTCGCCAACGACCGCTATGGTAATGCCAGTGGTTCGGTGGCCGTCAATGGCCCTAACTTCCTCCAGAATGCCGCCTTCCCGTTTCCATCAGGTGATTTCACCGTGGCCTTTTGGCTCTACTCTGAGGTGAACCAGACCGGAGGGCTACGCACGGTGGTGGAGATCGATGAGTCCATCTTCATCCGCTACTCCGGATCGCAATCTTGGCTGACGGGACTGGCAGGTTTCCTTGCTCCTGACATCAGCAACTATGCGTTGCTCGATGCCGGACTGTTCCCCAACCCGACCAACGCTTGGCACCACGTGGTGCTGACCAATGCTGCGGCAACAGGATGCAGGGTTTACGTGGATGACGTCTTTTTAGATGGTGATCTGGCCGTGGGTGGAGCGGCATCGGCCACTCCGGGAATGGGCCTCACCGTTGGCACTGGCACTTCTGCCGGTGCAGAGAATCCCGACAAGCGCTTCAATGGCCGCGTGGATGACCTCTATATCTACAACCGTGCGCTGACCGAACAGGAGGTCACTGTCCTCTTCAACCAGGCCAACGATGGTGGCAACCCGCCACTTAATTGCAGCGTTGGCAACCTTCTCGTTACAGAAGGACAGTCGATCTGCCGCTCTAACATTGTCGAGTTCATTGAAGCCGGTACGGCATCAGTTCCACCAGGTGGCGACATCCAATGGCAAGCCACATTCACTGGCGGGGGAACCTCATTTACAAGTTCGGGAGTGTTCTCTCAAGAGCCATACGAATTGCCGCTCTCCGTTGGTGGTCAATTCAACGTCAGTTACACGTTCAATGTAAGAGATGCTAACTCTGCGGTCTGTGCCACGGAAACGGTGAATGTTGTAATATTGGATTCAGAGGATCCGGCCTGTGACGGGCAGGCCATCTGCAATGTGGGCAATGTGCTCATCTCCTCTGGCGCGCAAATATGTGTGGGAGAGTCTGTCGACTTCATACAGGAGGGCACCACGGTCTTCCCTCCCGGTGTCAATTTCCTCTCCTACCGGTTCACGCAGCCAGGTGACCCACAGGGGTTTGCCGGCACTACATCCAATCCTTGGACCTATACTCCGAGCCAACCGCCCGGCATCTACAATCTGGAAATGGTAGTCCGTTTCGCGGGGAACGTAGGTATCTGCGATGAGGTCAACATCGAAGTCGAGCTGCTGGACCCGAACGACCCTGCCTGTGGCGCGCCTGCACCGTGTACCGCAGGCCAGTTTGCCATCGCGGACGGGCTGCAGCTCTGCCCAGGTCAATCAGCGCAGCCGTTAGTGCAAGGCTCAGCAGATGCAGGACTTATCACCTACGCGCTTGTTCCTTTGGAAGGACAGCAGACAGGGTTGGACGAGACTGTGGCATCCGGAGGAATCTTGAATATCAGCTCCACCCCAACGCAGGACATCACCCTTGAAGGGCTGTATGAGTTGAGGGTGATGGCTTATCAACAAGGTGGGGCTGAGGCTTGCGACATGATCTCCATCACCGTGGAGTTCCTTGCCGAAACTGATGAAGCATGTCTTTGCGAAATCGGCACTTTGATGGTAGATAACGGTACGGTGATCTGCCCCGGTGAGACGGTGACCATCCTGACCGGTAACGTGCAAATTCCAGCGGACAGGGAGCTGAGTTTCGAAATCTACGACTACCCTGACTTCAACATCTACTACGAAGAGCAGACTCCGTTCGAGGCGCCTTACACCTTCACGCATGACGGCACGTACTTCGGTGAGGCGGTGTTCTACGTGTACACCTTTGGATCTGGGCCCGCAACTCCTACTGACCTGCATACCAGAGGAGGTGGCGGAGGAGACATCTGCGGCTTCTACGAGGTGTTCGTGACCCTCGCGGAGTCCACCGATGCTGAGTGCCTTGCCACTGGCATCAATGACCTATCGGGCGCGGCCATCAGCCTGCAGCCCAACCCCACCAGCGGCCTCGTGCAGCTTGTAGGCACCACCAAAGGCGACCTCGTGGAGGTGACCGACATGACCGGAAGACTCATCGGCTCCACCACACTGGAGGCCGACAACGGCACCATCGACCTCAGCGCCATGACCAGCGGCATCTACCTGCTGCGCACAGCGGGCGGTGTGTTCAAGGTGGTGAAGGAATGATAAAGACCCCTCGCAGATCCGCAGGCAACTTTCGTAAAACGGCCCTGCATCTGCCTTAGCCTGCCGCTGTTCGCCACACATGGCGTACATGGGTAGTTTGGGTGGCCCCGGCACAAAGCGCGAGCGGAGTGTCGGGGTCTATTCATTGTCAATGGTTTACATACCGCACACACACCTGATGGCAATGCATGTGGGCGCACATGCGTTCCGCTCTGCGCATAGGTCTCAAAAGACCTTTGCAAAACAGAAATGGCCTTTTGTAAGATCTTTTCGAGCGTGTGTATATCGGTTGAGATGCGTGAATTAAGGCCGCGTGACCTTTGCGGCCGTTCACTAACTCAAACTACGCCATGCGCAAACAATTACTCGCCCTCGGCCTTGCCGCCATCAGCTCGGCAGTCGTGGCACAACCTAATGGAGTACCCACTTCGGGACTTCTGGCCTACTACAGTTTCAATTCCGACCTTCAGAGTCACAACGGTTGGCACAACCTCACATGGGGTGGAACGCAAGGATCCTACGTTCCCGGCAGACCCAGTGCAGGAGAAGCATGCCTGCTCAACGGTACACATCTCATCGGCAGCATGGCCGTGCCTCTGACCATACCGACAGGAGATTTCACCATCGCGGGCTGGATAAAACTGGAGAATGCCGTGCCCAACGGAAGCTACCCTACCCTGATGGAGTGGGATGAGTCGCTCTTCCTGCGTTTGTTCAGTCAGCAAGGCGGCACAGTGCTGTCACAACAAGGCGGCTACCTTTCCACTGGTGGAGGATTCGCTGTTGCAGAGGGCGGGTTCTTCGTAAGTCCGAATACGCAATGGATGCATTTGGCCATGACCCAGGCCAATGGCACCCTGACACTCTATCAGAACGGAGTCTCTGCGGCTCAGATAAGCGTATCAGGCAATGCTCAGAGCAACGAACCAGTTGGGCTTGTAGTGGGTGGTGGCTCCAATGGAGGTGCGATCAACGCCATCAAATACCTCAACGGGGCCATTGACGACCTCTACATCTACAACCGCGGCCTGAGTCTGGAAGAGATACAGACGGTTTTCAACTCCACAGACTGCAACCTCGGAACACTCGCCCTGTCCAACGGCAGCACGGTGTGTCCGACTGATCTCTTTTTTCAGGATGGGTCTTCTAATCCTTACTTTGGCGTCTTGAATATCGCGCCAGCAGGTTCGGGAGTGATTTCCGGAGTGCCACAGATATCCTCCAGCTTTCCCTTCCCGTTGCAGAGCATTTACAATGCCCTAAGCATCCAAGGTGAGCGCGACATTTGGGTCTCTTCTCAAGAGTGCATCTCTGAGGTTGTGACCGTAAACTTTGCGTCTATCAACGACCCCTCTTGCTACGATTGCAGCGTGGGAACTGTGCTTGTGGACGATGGTGTCACCTACTGCCCGCACGAGTACGCGCAACTTATTTTCTGGGAAGGTTCCTCCAGCAATCCAGGCGGCTTCAAGACCTACGAGCTGATACCGCTCGAAGGACAGGAGAACACTGTTCCGCTGACAACCTTAGGTATACAGGACAACGTGGCCTTCTACCCCAACACATTCGGTTTGACCGGACTTTATGAGGTGCAGGTCAAGATGTACTTCGCAGGTGAGGAGACTCCTTGTGACATGGCCTCCTTTAACATCAACATCCTGCCGGAAACTGCCGAGGGCTGCTTCTGCGAGATAGGCACCCTGCTGGTCGATAACGGCACGGTGATCTGCCCCGGTGAGACGGTGACCATCCTGCAGGCCGGATCTGTGCAATTGCCAGCAGGTAGAGACCTATATTTCGAGATCTACGACTACCCTGACTATGTCAACTACTTTGAGGAGCAGTTTCCGTTCGAGGCACCTTATACCTTCACCCACGATGGTACCTACTTCGGTGAGGCGGTGTTCTATGTGGGTGCATCTGGAATTGGAGGCCCAGTAGCTCCTGTAAATCAGCAGAACCGAGGAGGTAGCAATGACATCTGCGACTTCTACGAGGTGTTCGTGACCCTCGCGGAGTCCACCGATGCAGCATGTCTCGGTGTGGGCATCAGCGACCTTGGTACTGCGGCCATCAGCCTGCAGCCCAACCCTACCAGCGGCCTTGTGCAGCTTGTAGGCACCACCAAAGGCGACCTCGTGCAGGTGACCGACATGACCGGAAGGCTCATCGGCTCCACCACACTGGAGGCTGACAACGGCACCATCGACCTCAGCGCCATGACCAGCGGCATCTACCTGCTGCGCACTGCGGGCGGTGTGTTCAAGGTGGTGAAAGACTGAACCTGCCGTCTGTAAACCCAAACCGACAGTACGTAAGATCGTGTATGTACGATCGAAATAGCCTACCGATGTTCGCACTCACTTAGTGAACATGGGTAGTTTGGGTGGCCCCGACATGAAGCGAAAGCGGAGTGTCGGGGTCTATATTTTCTGGGAATAAGAAGCGGCTGAACAGCGTGCGCTCACCTCCGCTTTTTCCTGCCTCTGGCCTTCTTGATGGCTGCCCGTTTCTGAGGCCCACCGAGATTCACCTTGGTATTCTTCGCCTTGCGCTCGTGGAATGCGCCCTGCGAGTGTCTCAGCACATCGGTCTCGGTGTAGGTGATGCCCTTCACCTTGGGCTTCTCGTCCTCGGTAAGCACATCGGACATCACTGCCCCTTCTGGAAACGATGCCACCGGGATGCTCCGCTGCATCAACTCCTCCACCCTTTTCACCGCCTCTGCATCGGCTGGCAGTGCGAACGCAACGGAATTGCCCTCGGCATCGGCACGGCCCGTGCGGCCAATGCGGTGCACATACTCGTGTGGCTCGGCCGGGATGTCGAAACACACCACGTGACTCACCCCCCCTATGTCCAGCCCGCGCGATACGAGGTCGGTGGCGATCAGCACCCTGTGCGTACCCTCCGAAAAGGCCCGCAGCGCACCAAACCGGTAGTTCTGCGATTTGTTGGCATGGATCACGCCCACCTTGTCTGGGAACCGCTGCTCGATGATGTCGAAGACCTGGTCGGCCTGCCGTTTGCTTGCAGCGAACACCAACACGCGGGCCATCTCGGCATCCGAGGCCAGCAGATGGGTCAGCAGGTTCACCTTGGTGTTGAAGTTCGGCACTTGGTAGAGCCGCTGCACCACCTTGTCCACAGGCGTACCCTGCGGTGCGGCCTCAACCGTCACCGGGTCGATGAACTCCGATTCGATGATATCGCGCACTTCCTGCGATATGGTGGCCGAGAACATCAGGTTCTGCCTCCGCTCGGGCAGCAGCTCGAAGATGGCCGAGAGCTGCGGGCGGAAACCGAGGTCGAGCATCTCGTCCACCTCATCGATCACCAGCCGTTGGATCTTCTTCAGTTTCACAAAACCCCCGATGGCGAGGTCCATCAGGCGGCCGGGCGTGCCGATGAGGACGTCCACGCCATCGGTCACCAGCAGCTTCTGCGTGTTGATGTTGGTGCCGCCATAGACGCCTGCCACGCGCACGGTCATGTAGGCCGTCAGTTTTTTCACCTCCTCCTCCACCTGCACCACCAGTTCGCGTGTAGGCACGATGATGAGCACACGGGGTTCGTTCTGTTTCGAGAACTCCATCAGGCGCAGAATGGGCAGCAGGTAAGCGATGGTCTTGCCCGTTCCCGTCTGCGCGATGCCCACTACGTTGCGCCCCGACATGATGACGGGGAACGAGCGGTGCTGGATGGTCGTGGGCACGGTGAGGCCCATCTCGTCCAGCGCACTGCGCAGCGGGGTGTTGATCTTGAGGTCGTTGAATGTCATGGTAAGTGAATTTCACGCAGAGGGCGCAGAGGTTTTACGCAGAGAACGCAAAGTTTTTGATTTGCAGTTTCATGCGGATGAAAAAGGAAGATTCTCACGTAGAGCACGCGGAGAGTTTTGATATCCAGCTTTATGTGAATGATAATTGTAGGAACAAAGCTTAGCGGCATTTCGCAGACCTCCTCATCACTCCACCTCTCTGCGTTCTCTGCGTGAAAAATCTTTGCGCCCTTTGCGTGAAAACCCTCAAACCACCTCGATGCGGTTGCGACCCAGCTTCACCATGCCGCTGTGCTCCATCTGCTTGAGTAGGCGAGACACCACCTCGCGCGAGGTATTGAGATCGGTGGCTATCTCCTGATGAGAGACATGAAGCATTTTCGCCCCGGTGCTCTCCACCTTGTTTCGCAGATAATCCTCCAGACGTTCGTCCATCCTTCGGAAAGCGATATTGTCGATGGTCTCCAGCAGCTCCTCGAACCTGCGGGCATAGGTGCGCATCACAAATGCCCGCCAGTCGCGGTAGGCCATCCACTCGTCCATGAACTGCACGGGCAGGCTGATGATGGTCACGTCCTCCAAGGCCTCGGCCCTGATCTCGCTCTTGCGGCCGTCCATGCAGCAGGTGAGCGACATGGCGCAGGTCTCCCCGCCCTTCAGGTAGTAGAGCAGCAGCTCGCGGCCCTCATCGTCCTCGCGCATCACCTTCACCGTGCCAGACACGATCATCGGGATGGAGCGTATCGGGCTGCCGATGTCCATCATGTACTCCCCTTCGGGAATGGTCAACAGCTTGCCGTGCGTTATGATGCCCTTCACCAGCTCGGTATCGAGTATCTGGGGGAAATGGGCTGAGAGTATTTCGTTGATGTTCATCGTCTTTGATAATTCAACCCTGACAGATTGTGAACCCTGTCAGGGTTTAGTGCGGTATCACGGTCTGTTCAGTTCTTCCACGATCGCCTGCAGCCCCTCAAAAGAGTGCGCCCTGCCGAGCAGCTTCAGTTCCGCATCGAGCAGGAAGATTGCAGGCGTGCCCGCTATGCCGAGTTGGCGCAGCAGTCCGCTCTCCCAGCCCTCAGGGTCACGCACGTTGATCCAGTTGAGGCCCTGTTCGCGCACGGTGGTCAGCCAATCCTCCTTCTCAGGGTCGAGGGAGACGGCATAGACGTTCATCTTGCGCGAACCGAGGTGGTCGTACAAGGCTTTGAGGCGCGGCAATTCGCGCAGGCAGTGCGAGCAGGTGCTGCTCCACACCAGCAGCGCGTTGATCTCGCCTTGGAGCATGGTGAGCGGCACCATCATGCCATCACCATCGGGCAGCGATATGTCGGGCATCTTCTCGCCCTTGGCAAGGGGAATGGCGGCCTTGATCTTGGCCAGTGCCTCGTCAGAGAGCGGCAGGTCGCAGCTGCCGAGGTAGCGGTCCTGCATGTAGGCCACGAACTCTGCCACGCCTTTCTCGGTGAAGAAATCGACCAGCAGCTCCACCAGGAAAGCCTGCACGTGAGGGTCAAGGCCCTCGCGCTCCATGATGAGGTCGATGGCGTACTCGATACCGTCCTGCGACCGCTCCGTGAAGTTGTAGAGGAATTCCAGCACCTTGCCGCTGAGGTAGGGGTTGGTGATGATGCGCCTGTCCTGCCACGGCACGAAGTGGAAGAAATGCACGTGGCTGAAGGCAGGATCGTTGTCGAATGCAGCCTCCCACTCGGGACGCATGGTGCGCAGCGGCACCTTGTCCAGCGGCACCAGCACTTGGGCCACGTAAGTCTCTGGGAACAGGTTGGGGATCAGGTCCAGCGAAGCGTTGTAGGCCCTTGCCACGACATGGTACGCATTGCGCAGCGAGTCGCTGATAGTGCTGTTGCGCGGATGGAAGTCCGAAAGCCCGTTCATGACCCGAGACAGCGAGTCCATACGCTGGGAGTAGTTCTGAGAGAGGTTCATCAGGATACTGAGCGCATCGTTCTCCTTCGAGCCGATGGTGCGGAACGCCATGCCCGAACCGCTCTCATAAAGCGATGCCTCCACCAGCTCGCCCTTGGCTATCACGAACTTGTATGACTCCAAAGCACCGATGTCCAGCTTGAAAAGCCCATCGGGGTAATCGCGTTTGAGTTTGAAAACGTGGTCTGCCTTGCTGATATAACGCAGGCTGTCTATAGGCACCGCCATCTCACCTTCAAAGCGCGAAAGTTGGATGAGACTGCCCTCGGGTTTGGTTTCAAAGGTGAGTTTCAGCCCGCCCTGGGCAAGAAGACCTTTTGTGGCAAGCAATGTGATGACGAGGAGGATGGATCTTTTCAAAGGGCGCATGCTGATGTCGGCCAAAGGTCGCATTTCCCACGGAAGAAGTCTGCCGCATCTTGCCACGGTCAGAGGTCTAACTTTGCGGACTGCAAACACCGTCAACAACACCATGAGAAGATTTCTGTTCGTTCCCTTCCTGCTATCCACCCTGCTCACCGCCTGTCAGGACAACGCCCGTGTGCAGGGCACCATTACCAACAGTGATGGAGAGACCATCATACTCGAACAGATCATGTCCAGTGCCATCACCCCGCTCGACTCGGTCCAATTGGATGACAAAGGGCGCTACAAGCTCAACGCAGAGGTGACCGAACCGGGTTTTTACAGGCTCCGCATCGGGGAGAACAACATGGTGCTACTCCTGCTCTCGCCCGAGGACCGAGCCACGGTCGATGGCAACATGCTCGACCTTTACATGAGCTACGATGTGAGCGGCTCGGAAGGGTCAGCGCAATTGCGCGAGCTTGACCATTATCTGCGGAAGAACTATGAGGAAAGCGACAGCCTGCGGCAGGTGTTCGCCAAGCTGCGCAGTGCCACCAATGCCGATTCGCTCGTAGCGGTGCTGGAGCCGCAGTTCAATGCCAAGCAGGCGGAGAAGGTGGAGTTCATCTATGGTTTCATAGACCGGCACAAAGGCAGCTTAGTGGCCCTATCTGCCCTTCAGACGCTCAACCCGCAGGAGCATCCCGACAAATTCGAGCAGGTGGCCGAGGCCCTGTCCGCGTCTATGCCCGAGTCGGCTTATGTGAAAGAGTTTCAGGCACGCGTGGCAGACATCCGCACCCAAAGGCAGGCAGCACAGCGCACCAGCATAGGCGGACTTGCTCCCGAAATAGCCATATCAGACCCCGATGGCAATCCCATCAAGCTCTCCGATTTCCGCGGCAAGGTGGTGCTCATCGACTTCTGGGCAGCTTGGTGCAAGCCGTGCCGCATGGAGAACCCCAACGTAGTGCGCATGTACAAGCGGTTCAAGGACAAGGGCTTCGAGATCTTCGGGGTGAGCCTCGACCGCGACCGCGATGCTTGGCTCAAGGCCATCGCAGATGACGGACTCACTTGGAAGCACGGCTCGGAGCTGCGTTTTTGGCAGTCGAGCTTTGTGCCTACCTACAATCTGGAGGGCATCCCGATGACCTACTTGGTGGATGCCGAGGGCGTCATCATCGGCAAGGGGCTGCGCGGTGCGGAACTGGAGCGCAAGCTGGAAGAAGTTTTGGGAAAATGATCCGTCATTCCCTGTGAAAAATGAAAGACCGCAGCGGCCAAATGCCACTGCGGTCTTTCATTTTTCACCAGAGTCAATACTCAAAGCGCATTCCAGCCTACAATATCGGCCTTTACCTTCTCACCACTGCGCATCTGCAGCTCCATGTACACAAGTCCGAACTTGTGATTGACACGGTAGATGACCCGCTCCACCATTTCGTCCTCGGGCAAAGTCTCCTGCTCGATCTTACTTGTTTTGATATTGAAGAATACAAAAGGCCAATCATCCTGACCTGTCTTCTCGGTCACTGTGCGGGTGTGTATCTCACCGGGAAAACGCTCCATCTCATATTTCGCGCCCACACCATCTCCATAACGTGCGATGACCCATGGCTTTTCACCGAAGAAATAGTCCACAATACCTTCGGATGTGAACTTCATGTCGAAGGTGGTATTGATGCGTCCGTTGCCATCTACGTGTTCGGGTGGCACCATGCTCATCACAAGAGCAGAGTCCTGATGGCCGGTCATGTCCATCTCGGCACGGAAGGTCACCCTGCCGTCTGAGGTCCGGTTGATCACGGTCATTTCAAGCGTGGGGAGATCCGACCCTGCAATGTTGACATAGGCAGAGAACTCACTGCCGACCTCGGTGAGCGGTATGTTGGCATCGCCTCCTACATCGTTGGCATCCACCGTATCCTTCTTGCACGATGTTGTGGAGAGCACGGTGGCGCAAAGCAGACCACCGACCAGCATTGAAATGGGATTTCTCATGGCTAAAATGTTTTGGTTGATGCCGCGAAACTCTTGGACAACCCACATTCGATCACTGACTTGCATCAGCAGCGCAGATGACCTTGGTCAACATTCACAACAATAAGCAAGGACCGTGACTGCCGGAGATCAGGCGAGCAATCTGCGATAGAGACCGGCCATGTCATTGACCAGACGCGTGTAGTGGTATGCCTCACCGACCACTTCCCAGCCATTGCCGGCCATGCGCGTTCGCAGCGACTCATCCTCGATCAGGGCCATGAGATGCTTGGCCAACTGAGGCTCATCATAGTGCGCGGCCATCAGTCCGGTGATGCCCGTACGCACCACATCGGCCACACCACCCACATCCGTTGTGATGACAGGTTTGCCACTGGCCTGCGCCTCGATAAGGCTCACAGGCGTGCCCTCATTGAGGGAGGTGAGCATCACAAGGTCAAGACCCGCATAAACCACATCCACATCCGTACGCCACGAGGTGAAGGTGAGTAACGCCCTCTCCCCTGCCCCGGCCGCCACGTGGTCGATGTACGGCACTTGCATCTGGTTACAGTATTCCTCCAGTGCCGACCGCTCCTCCCCATCGCCCACAATGAAGAATCGCAGCCGCTGAGCGCTGTGGTCGGCTGCGTGTTTCAAAAGGCGGATGAACAACCGGTGGTCCTTGATGGGTACCAGCCTTCCTACGATGCCGATGGCAAGTTCATCATCATCCACCGAAAACTCAGTTCGGAATGCAGCACGCTTTACATCTGTGTCTGTCCTGAACCGCGAGAGGTCGAATCCCAATGGCACCACCTCGATCTTCTCTGCCGGGCATATGCGGTGAATGGCACTCAGCTCCTGCTTCTGACGCTCACTGATGGCAATGATGCGAGAGCTCTGCTTGGCCAGACCCCGCTCCACCTGTTTGTAGAACTGGGTCTTCAGCTTGCCGAAATAACTGTGGAAGACATGCCCGTGGAACGTGTGCAGCACCACTGGAACCTTCATATCGAAAGCCGCCCTGCGACCAATGGCCCCTGCCTTGGATGCATGGGTATGTACAATGTCGGGTTTGAAATCG
This sequence comes from uncultured Chryseobacterium sp., assembly GCA_964500205.1. Taxonomy (GTDB): domain Bacteria; phylum Bacteroidota; class Bacteroidia; order UBA10329; family UBA10329; genus UBA10329. The sequence continues at coordinate 63,699 of CAZCNS010000015.1, forward strand.
CGAATGATGGCCTTCACCTTGCGGTAGGCTGCGAGATCGAGCCCCGGACTCAGCTCGCGTTTCATCTCAGGGATGATCACCGGTTCTATGCCCAGCTCGTTGAGGATATGCCCAGAGCTCGCCTCGGACTCATCCTTGTCGCCACCAACGAGCATGGTCTCAAACTCCGGTGCGAGGTAGCGCGTCAGGTAGGCCACATTGAATGTGGGCCCGCCCAAGTTGAACCTGTTGGCTATGCGAAGGATCCGTGGCAACCGTTATGGGGTCAGAAGTTCGGACGGATGGTGTATTTCTCGTAGAAACGGATGATGTGCGCAGCTGCATCCTCGGCCGTGTCCACCAGCCGGAATCGGTTGAGGTCCTCCTCGTTGATATTACCGGCCGCCAACATCTTGTCCTTGAGCCATTCGACCAGCCCGCCATAGAACTCCGTGCCGACCAGCACCACCGGGAAACGGGCCACCTTACCGGTCTGAATCAGTGTGAGCGCCTCGAAAAGCTCATCCATCGTGCCGAAACCTCCCGGCAGCACCACGAAGCCTTGCGAGTATTTGGTGAACATCAATTTGCGAACGAAGAAGTAGTCGAAGTTGATCAGCTTATCCTTGTCGATGTAAGGATTGAAATGCTGCTCGTGCGGCAGCTCGATATTCAGCCCCACTGACCGCCCACCAGCGCGGTTCGCCCCTTTGTTGGCCGCCTCCATGATGCCCGGGCCACCACCGGAGATGATGCCGAACCCTGCATTGGCCAGACGGAAGGCTATATCATCTGCAAGTGCGTACCAATCATGGTGCTCAGGGGTGCGCGCTGAACCAAAGATGGACACACACGGCCCGATGCGGGAAAGCGCTTCAAATCCCTCCACGAACTCAGCCATGATCTTGAAGATCTGCCAAGAGTCCTTGGTCTTGATCTCATTCCAATTCTTGGCCTTGATGGCGCTTTTCAATCTTTTATCTTCCGGGCTCATGGTGTCATGATCTTCGTGCGACTACGCAAGGCATCAGAGTTGACCGCAGTCCGCGATCCTGATATCCGCAGCTGTGGCACCACTGCGGCTACCGTAACCCTCTACCTTGGTCACAAGCTCCAATCCCTCCGTAACCTGACCGAAGACCACATGCGCACCGTCCAACCACGGACAAGGCACTGTGCAAACGAAGAACTGCGAGCCATTGGTATTGCGGCCCGCATTGGCCATGCTCAACACACCCACGCCAGTGTGCTTGAGCGTGAAGTTCTCATCATCGAAGCGGTCTCCGTAGATGCTCTTTCCACCCGTTCCGTTGTGGTTGGTAAAGTCGCCACCTTGAAGCATGAACTGCGGGATGACACGGTGAAAATGGCTGCCCTTGTAACCGAATCCCTTCTCTCCTGTACAAAGCGCACGGAAATTCTCAGCGGTCTTGGGCACCACATCGGCACGGAGCTCAAACACGATTCTGCCTGCGGCATTGCCATCAATGGTGATATCGAAGAAACATTTTGGATTGCTCATCTCTCTGTTGATTGTAATGTTGGTTTGGGACAAAGGTACTTTTACCATCACTGTTGACCTTGTCAGATCCCCGTATCTTCTTCCTTCGCTGATAGGATGAGTTGTGGATACCAAAAAGTTTCATGTGAGATGCGTGCATTGTACATTTGGCACACCGATTGATAAGCGGTCAAGCATCAGAAAAATCTCATCCAAACCACTTCAAACCAGCAAACTATGAAAAACGCTTTTCTCTTCGCATCAATCCTTCTGACCATGCCCGCCATGGCTCAAGAGGACGTTGACATGAACATCAACATGGGCGGCATGGGTATGGGCATCGACATGAATGTCAGTGTGCGCACCACCACTACAACCACTGGCAACGTGCAAATGATGGATCCCGGGTTCGCACCTGCCCCCGCAGCAGCTCCCGCACATTACGTGATGCCGGGCTATAACGGCCCTATCGGCTGTCCTTGGCCCATGGACGAGGGACAGTTTGCTGGCGCAAGGAACTCGATAGGCCGCAGCAACTTTGATGACAGCCGCCTCACCATGGCCAAGCAGGTAGTGGGTGCCAATTGCCTCACAGTGGCCCAAGTGCGTGATCTGATGATGATGCTCACCTTTGAAGAAAGCCGCCTTGACCTTGCCAAGTTTTCCTACGCTCGGACCTTCGACCTTGGCAACTACTTCATGCTGAACGATGCTTTTACCTTTGATATGAGCATTGAGGAGCTGAACGAATTCATTCACGGAGGATTCTGATTCAAACCCATACTTTCGATGAACGGTGTGTCGGTCTCAAGACCCTCACACCGTTCGGCTTTATGGAGTGCTACATTTGCGCTCATCACAATTCGTCAACGTCCGCGTTCTACTGCTGTGAAGCGCATAGTCATCATTTTTCTGGGAGTGGCAGTGCTTACGGGCATGTCATTAGGTGGCTATCTCTGGACGCAGCGCGAGGTAGATGTGTACTCGCACCCGCTGGAGGCTGTGATGCCCGATGCTTTGTTTATAGTTGAGTTCCAATCGTTGGCAGACGCTGTCAGGCCCCTGAAGGACGCAGGGCATACCGCAACGCTAATGGAGGCGGAAATCCTTGCTGGCCCGCTCTCAAGGCTGACCCTACTGGATTCGATACTCAAACCGCACAGCGCGCTTGGAAAGCTGAACGGGCTGCATGCCGTGACCAAAGGAGATGACGGTGGCCTGCTCACTGTGCTTCAGACCTCGGCCGATCTGCGTCCTAAAGAACTGACGGGACTTTTAGATGAAATGGCCGGCCTCCTGCCCCTCGGCACGGAAGGAAACAAGCAGTGGAAGCACAATCTCACAGGGCTGCATATTGCCGTGGCAAATGGCCTGATGCTCATCGCCTCATCAGAGACCATGCTCGATGCCTCGCTTTCTCATATCAGCAATGGAAATGGCATAGACCGGGATGAACGGTTCATGCAGGTGCGCAACTCCTCAGGCAAGAATGTGCAGATGAACCTCTACCTCCGTCTTTCGGACAGCATCATCGGTGAGCATTCCCTGTGGCGGCAGGTGGGCGACTGGTTGGTGCTGGATGTGACCACCCGGACCGAGGGCTTGGTGATGAACGGTTTTGCGCACAGCCTCGATAGCACCTCGCACCTGATCAATCTCTTCCGCGACTGTCCTCCCCAATCTATCCGTTTTGCCCCAGCCATTCCGGCAGATGTATCGGCTTTCCTGATGTTCGCAGTGAAAGACATGTCCGAGTGGCATGACAAACTCAAGAAGGGGCATCCGAGGACGCAACTCCTACTCGATTCGCTGAAAAACACCCTTGGTGAGGACGTTGCCGCCCACTTCACTCCTTGGATGAGTGGTCAGTTCGGCACCTGTCGGCTGCACATGCGCGATGGCTCAGTGGAAATCTTTGGAGTGATGGAGAGTGGCAACAACGAGCTTGCCGACCAATTGCTTTCGTCTTTGGCAGAGCGCACAGGCGGGGACACTGCCAAGCGCCTTATCCCGGTCAGCGGGATCCTGTCTGCCGTAATGGGGCCTGTGGCACCCGCACTCGCTACACCTCACTACCTCCGTGTGAATGATCACGTGATAATGGGCAACTCAGCCAATGCCCTTGAAATATTCGCCCATCATCTGCGCGCAGACCGCACGCTGGCAACCGACATCGCATTCACCGCATTCAGCGAACAGTTCAGTTCGAGCTACAATATCTTCAGCTACCAGAAACTACCGCTCGAGACAGCCCAACTGAAAGCCGGACTCACCTCACTCGGAGATTCGGTGCTCACCGACATCAGCGGGCTGTTCAACTCGTTCCCCACTTTCGGGGTGCAGTTCAGCAATGCGGGCGGGACATTCTATGTGAACATGCACTGGAGGCACGACCCCGACTGGCAAAGTCGCCCCTCAGAGGAAGCTGCTGCGCGCACAGATGCACCCGTGACCATGCGGCCATTATGGGTGAAGAACCATGTCTCTGGCGATCCCGAACTGCTGGTTCAAGATCGGGATAACACGCTCTACCTCTTCAATCGCGATGGTCAGGAGCTTTTCCGCAGAAGCCTGACAGAGACCATCGTAGGCAGACCTGTACAGGTGGACCGTTACAAGAACGGCAACCTTCAGTACGTGTTCAGCACCAACAATTTCATCTATCTGCTGGACCGCAACGGCAAGGATGTTGAAGGTTTTCCAGTAGAGTTGGAGTCACCTGTGAGTGTCCCTATGCTTGTGGTGGACTATGATAACAAGCGCAATTACAGACTCATCGTTCCCTGCCGGAACCTGCGTGTGTACAACTACGGCATTGACGGCAAAAAAGTGAAGGGATGGAAGCTAGACCGGACCACTACCGAGGCAGGCACCCCGATGGCACATCTCTACCACGGCAAGAAAGATTACCTGAGCATGATCGAGAACGGTGGTAAGGCACACCTTCTGGACCGGGCAGGTGCAAGACGCACCACCATCAAAGACAGTGTTTCGCGCTCACTGGAAACGACTCTATTCGCCTTCTCCCCGAAAGACAAAAAGATAGCAGGGTTTTACTTCTCCGACCCTGAAGGCACAGTAATGCACATCACACTGCAAGGCAATGTGGACATGATCTCGCTGGGAAGATTCACTCCTGAACATCGCTACTTGCTGGCCGACCTGGACAATGATGGAACACCGGAACACATCTTCCTCGACCTCAATACACTTAAGGTGTTCGGTCCAGATAAAGAGCTCATTTTCCAGAGGAGAATAGCGCACTCCGGCAGCAGGCCGCATATCATCACCTCACCCGATGGCCACTCATTCATCGCCCTATCAGATAGCGACAACAACAATCTGCTGCTCCTGAAAGCCAACGGTGAAACTGTAGACGGCTTTCCTCTCATCGGTAGCGGCCCATTCGATGTTCTCTTTGAAGAACAGGGAAAGCTTTCAGTAGTGGCGTCCACCGAAAACGGGCTGAGGATCAGCACCATCGAGTAGAGCGGAAAAGGCTACTTTCGCCCGTCAACGAAAGTGCTCGCCTCATGATGAAAACACTACGAAAAGTACCTACCGCAATCGCGATAGCAGCTGTGCTTGCGATTCCCGCCTGTACAGAGGACTATTTTGACCTCGATCGCCTTCAGGAAGGCAATACCCTCTGGAATCCTGACCTTGCGATTCCTCTTGTGTTCTCCAACCTCACGGTCGAGGACATCATTTCAAATGATGAACAAAACTCGTACGTCTATGATGATGACAACTTTATTACCCTCGTTTACTCGCGGGTGGTATTCTCAGAGTCTCTCAACGAGTTCATGCGCATTCAGACACCACAGGGACTTGGCACGGACATTACACTGAACGCAAGCGAGATAGCAACCTTCACCACCAACGGACAGGCGCAGAAAACCGTAAGTCCACCCTACACCCTTGCCTTCGATCAGATAAGTGATGCGCAACTTGACCGCGTCATCATTGCAAACGGTGACATGACCCTCAACATCAACAGTGATTTTCAGCATAGTGGAACACTTACCGTCTCGATGCCCGACCTGAGGCTGAACGGAGTGGCCTACGTGCAAAGCTTCGCATTGGATTATAGCGGGGGACCGGTCAACTTGGACATATCGGTTCCGCTTGCCGGTTATGAGATGACGCTGAATCAGGGCGGTATACAAAACGTGACCATCAACTATACTCTGAATCTGCAGAACGGAGGCGCTCCTGCTCCGATCCCGTCTCAGCGGGTCAATGTGAATCACAGCTTCACCGCTTTGCAAATGTCCTATGCCGAAGGCTACTTCGGGCAGTTTGACCTTGAGATTCCCGAAGGTGTTGTTGGCATGGAGCTGCTTGACAACGGAGCACTTTACTTCGAGGATCCCCGTCTCAGGCTCATCATCACCAATCGCATCGGAGCATCGGTGTCTGCATCTGTAGAGCATCTTTATGGTGAGGGCGAAGAGGGTATTCTAAACTTCAATTATTCAGGCACGATGCCTGTTCCTTTCCTCGTACCCGCACCATCCGCGCTTGGAGACTCCACTGTCACGGAATACTACTTCACCCGCGAGAACAGCAACATCAATCCGCTGGTGAACGGGCAGTATAACAATCTTCATCATGACTTCAGTGCACAGATAAACCCGGGGGGCACTGCCTTCAACTTTGCATCGAGCACGGATAGGCTGGATGTCGTGGCCGAGGCCGAGCTGCCTTTCTGGGGGAAGTCCAACCACTACATTTTCGAGGATACGCTCGACAACCCGATGGGAGATCTGGATGACCTGAAGGACAACATCGAGAAAGGACTGCTGCGCATCAACACACTCAATGGGTTCCCGATGGATGGCATCCTGAAACTATATCTGATGGACAGCCTTTACAATGTTCAAGACTCGCTGCTTGCCAACGGTGAGTTCGTCATCCGTTCCGGGCCAGTGGATAACAACGGCAAGGTCACTTCGCCAAGAAATACCAACAACGACATTGAGCTGGACAGCACGCGTGTGAACATCCTCTTCGGAGCCAAGTATCTGAAGGTGCATGCAGACCTGACCACTACCGACAATGCGCAGGATAATATCCGGATCTACTCAGACGATGCACTGCAGGTGCGCATAGGTCTTCAGGTAAAACTCAACCTGAGTACAGACGACCTCTGACATAAAAGCTGTTCATCAATCATTTCAAGAGAAAATGGGTCTATTCAGGAAAATCCTTTCTGTATCGTTGTTGATTTCCATGTGCTGGGTGTCCGAGGTGCGTGGACAATACGACTTCACGATTCAGGGCATGACCATTGTGCCTCAACGCAACTACATCAACCCCGCCTATGTGCCCGACAGCAAGTGGCATCTCGGCCTTCCGATGCTCTCCAGTAACCACAGTGCAGGTGGGTTCAGTGGCTTTGCCTATTCAGACATCATCAGAAGGAATGGCGACTCACTGAACCTCGACATCGGCAATGCCATCGAATCCATGGGTCGCACAGGGTACTTCAGTACCAACATGGCCTTCGACCTGCTCTCGTTCAGTTTCAAGTTCGGAAAGGAGAAGAACAACTTCATCTATGTGAACGTCACCGAGCGCTTGGCGGCACGTTTCAGCCTGCCACGCGACATCCCAGACTTCGTGTGGCGCGGCAATGCGGCATTTTTGGGACAAGAGCTGGACTTCAGCCGCCTCAATGCTGATGTGAGCCACTACCGGGAATATGGGGTGACCTACGCAAGAGGACTGCTTGACAACAAGCTGACCATTGGCCTCACAGCCAAGTATCTATATGGAATGGAGAATCTCTCCACATCTGGTAGCCAGTTCAGCATCTTCACTGATGAGAACACATTTGACATCACTGCCCGATCCAACTTCGCATTGAACACCTCAGGTGCGTTCGGTGGTGAGTTTGATGACTTCGGCAATGATATCAGCGGTTACCTCTTTGGCCGAAACAATCATGGTTTCGCCTTCAATCTCGGAGGTCAGTATAAAATCAACGAGAAATGGGAGGTTGCTGCCAGCGTGCTCGATCTGGGCACCATTTTCTGGAACGAGAACCCGATCAACTATGTGATGGAAGACGCCAGCTTCACCTATCAGGGGCTGGACATCGCTCAGTTCCTCGAAGAAGATAACGAAGACTATCTCGAGAACTTCTTGGACTCCCTCACCAATGCGTTTGACCTCGAAGAGAAAAACGAGTCTTATTCAAACATGATACCTACACGTCTGTACGTGAGCGGTGCCTACAACATCAACCCCAACAACCGCGTAGGGCTCGATTTCTACGGTGAGATATTCAAAGGTCATTTCGAACCAGCAGTGTCCATCAACTACACCAAGCGTTTCGGGAAGATATTCGCCCTGAGCGGCAACTACATGTACAACAACCGCAGCTTCGCTAACCTTGGTGTGGGCTTCGCGCTGACACTCGGCCCTCTGCAATGGTACCTGACGATGGATAACATCCTCGCCCCCATCATCCCACAACATGTGCAGAACTTCCACTTCCATAGCGGTTTGAATCTTGTTTTCGGATACAAGGACAAGAAGCCCGTGATAAGCGACCGCGATGGTGACGGGGTGCCCGATGATGAGGATGAGTGTCCGGACGAGTACGGCCTGAAGATCTTCAACGGATGCCCTGACCGAGACTGGGACGGCATACCCGACAAGAGCGACAACTGTCCTGATGAAGCTGGCCCCGAAGAGAACAAAGGCTGTCCATGGGGTGACCGCGATGGTGACGGAGTGTCCGACAACGAGGATGAATGCCCCAATGAGCCTGGAGACCCTGAGAACAAAGGCTGTCCATGGGGTGACCGTGATGGCGATGGCGTGACCGACAACCTCGACCGTTGCCCTGATGAGGCGGGCGACCCCGACAACGATGGCTGCCCGTGGGGCGACCGTGATGGTGACGGGGTGCTGGACAACGTGGACAATTGTCCCGACACCCCCGGCCCTGCTGAGAATGACGGCTGCCCTTGGGGTGACCGCGATGGTGACGGTGTGCTCGACAACGAAGACCGCTGCCCTGACACACCAGGCCCCGCAGAGAATGGCGGATGTCCATGGCCCGATACGGACGGTGATGGAGTGCCCGACCACCTCGATGACTGCCCGCGCACACCCGGCCCTGCTGAGAACCGCGGCTGTCCCGTTATTGAAGAAGAGGAACAGGAAGTCCTGAACACCGCATTCTCCAACCTCGAGTTCGAAACAGGTGGCGCTGTGATCAAGGCAAGCTCGTACAGCTCGCTCGATGAACTGGCAGAACTGCTCAAGAAACGCACGGAGTATCGCCTTCAAGTGAGCGGTCACACCGACAATGTGGGCAGTGCCGAGTCCAATCTCCGGCTGTCCGAGAGACGCGCGCGCGCTGTGGAGACCTATCTTACAAACCGTGGCGTTACCAAGGCCCAGATCGAGGTGAAATGGTTCGGACAGACCCAACCACTTTACCCCAACGACACTGCCGAGGGGCGCGCCAAAAACCGCAGAGTGGAGATGAAGGTCATCTTCGATTGAACGGGAAAATAGACCCTAAGCGCAACGGCTCATCGAAATACCGATGGGCCGTTGCCGTTCATTATCGATACCATAGCTTTGGAACTTCATCCTCCACAGACCGAGAACAGACACATTTCCCTGAAATACAAATGATTCGTTCACCTTACCGAACCATCCTGACAGGATTCATGCGCGCATCGCTTGCCATGCTGCTGCTATTGCCGTTGACCACCGCAGCCCAAGAGGCATTTGAGGAGAAATGGCCCAATGGCCAGCTCAAGGAGCAAGGCACGGTTACCAACGGGCAGAAAGACGGGGCGTTCAATTCGTGGTATGAAGGCGGGGAGTTGTTCTGCGAAGGCAATTACACCAAAGGCGAAAAGACCGGACTTTGGAAATGCTTCTACCGAAGTGGCAAGCCTTTGAGCGTGCAACATTTTGAGAACGGGCGCAACATCAGCTACTTCGAGAGTGGTCAGATGGAGTTCGAAGGCGATGTGTCCAATGGTGGCCGCTCTGGAAAATGGACGTGGTATTTCACTGATGGCTCCAAGAAGAAGGAGCTGCACTTCAAAGAGGACGAGGAGCACGGAAAGCACACCGAATGGTTCGCCAACGGCAAGCTGAACGTTGAAGGCCAAATGGAGAACGGCAAGAAGCAAGGAGACTTCAAATGGTACTTCGAGAACGGCAATGTGGAGATGGAAGGCCGTTTTGCCAATGACCTGCGTGAGGGCGAGTGGAAATTCTACTACGAGAACGGCACGCTGGGCAGCAAAGGACGGTTCGAGAATGACCGCCTTGCTGGCACATGGGAGTATTACTACGAGGAGGGGGGGCAGCTCTGGAAGCGCGGTGACTTCACCAACGGCCTGAAAGCCGGAGAGTGGAACCGCTTCTTTGAGGACGGCAAGAAGTTCAGTAGCGGACAATTCGAGGCAGACAAGGAGACTGGTACCTGGGTATCATGGCACCGCAATGGCAAGGAGAAGGAGAAAGGCGATTTCCGCAATGGCAAGATGGTTGGCCGATGGGAGGGTTTCTTCGACAACAGTGAGCCGCATTTCATTGTGAACTACAAAGACGGCCTGCGCCACGGTGATGCGAAACTCTGGTATCCGAGTGGAATTGTTCAGTATGAGAAAGCTTACGAGGAAGGCCTTGAGCATGGATACAGTAAGGAATGGCACGACAACGGCCAACTGCGCGCTGAGGGCAACTACGTCAAAGGCAAGAAGGACGGCCTATGGAAGATGTATTACATCAACGGGAACAAGTTTCAGGAGCTCAACTATTTGGAAGGCAAACAGAACGGTGACGCTCAGGGCTGGTATGAGCGGGGAGAGAAATGGTTCGTGACGAGCTATCGCAACAACCGACTGAACGGGGTGAACACCTATTGGGACCGAGAGGGAAATGTCACACTCAAAGTGAAGTACAAGGACGGGGTGATGGATAAGGTGCTCGAAAAGGCCGATGGTGTGGACAAATTCTGACCCCGATACCAATCCAAAAAATACCTGCAAATGAACATCCGACCTATTGCTTCCCTCCTGCTCCTCTGCCTCTCATTAGCAGGCTGTGAGAAGGGTTCCAACCCCGGTCCGGAAGGCCCGCAACTGGTCTTCAAATTCAAATTTGACGCCCAGCAGGAACGTCTGAACAACTTCGGGCAACCCAGCACCATACCGCAGGGCAACGCAGCGCAGACGCCCGTATTCAGGGAGATGGCAGCGCATTATGTGGAAATGATTCCCGGTGTATTCACCCAGCTCGGTCAGGGACAGGTAATCTACCACGCTGAAGAGACCACCCTCGGAGGGGACCTCGCCATTGATTTCGACAAGACCCGGTCTGTTGGAGAAAATGAGGTCTTTCTCTCTTACCCGCTGAAGGACATTGCGGCAGGCACGTATCCTTTCATTCGAGTGTCGCTCAACTTTCAGAAATACGATATCAAGTTCAATGCATCTGGTTTCAATCAACTGACCGGCACGCTGGCATCCTTTCTCGGCTACAACAATTACATAAGGAATTACACCATCAACCAGGAAGAGGTAACCATAAATGGCAATGAACTACAAGGGTACTGGGGTTTCGAGACCTCAGTGTTCAATTTCGTATCGGTGACCGATGGCCGCGTGCCGGCAGGGGCCATCACCGTGCCCAACATGTTGGCCGACACCAGCCCCATCCCACCTGGAAGCTGTTTGGTGACCGGGGCGTTTGAGTCGCCACTGCAGATAACTGGTGATGAGACGGAAGACATCGTGGTCATTATCTCCATCAGCATCAACAATAGCTTCGAGTGGAACGACCCTGATGGCAATGGCCAGTACGACCCGCTTGATGGCGATGTGCCCGTGGACATGGGAGTCCGAGGTCTCAAGGCAATAGTGCAGTAACCACATAACGGAATCCAACCAACGTCCTATCCAAATTGAGAGTTCTTCTTCCACTTCTGCTGCTTATCGTCTGTCAGTCAGGCATTGTTCTGGGACAGTCCCGCATATTTCCCTTTGACCCCAAGGTCAGCATCGACCCATCGAAAATTGACATCGTAAGGGATGAGTATGGCATCCCACACATCTTCGCCAAGACCGATGCCGAGGTGGCATATGGCCTGATGTGGGCCACGGCTGAGGATGATTTTGACACCATGCAGTTTCTGCTCATGGCGGCCAAGGGCCTCATGGGAGTGAAAGAAGGCGCAGACGGAGCCAAGATCGACTATGCAGTTCAGCTCATGGGCTTGCATAACCATCTGGCGGTACATTACGAGCAGGAAGTGCCCGAGGATTTCAAGCGGATACTGGAGGCGGCATGTCTGGCTGCCAATGCCTACGCAGCAGCGCATCCTGAGGAATGCTGGTACAAAAAGGCATTCCCAGTGACCCCACAAGAGGTCATCATCGGCTATATGCTCGGGCAGAGCCTCATGGCAGGAGTGGACAAGGTGGTGACGGGAATCCTCGATGGCAGCTACAAAACAGAGATCAAACGGGAAATAAATGACGATGGCATAGGATCGAATGCCTACGCCATCCATTCTTCACTGTCGGGAACCGGAGAGACCTATCTCGCCATCAACTCCCATCAGCCCATAGAGGGCATATTGAGCTGGTACGAGGCCCACGTTTGCAGTGAGGAAGGTTGGAATATCCACGGCTCACTGTTTCATGGAGGTGTAAGCATCTTCCACGGAACCAACGAGCACCTCGGCTGGGCGCACACCACGGGCGATCTTGACCTGGCGGATGTCTATGAACTGGAGATGCATCCCAAGAAAAAGAACCTCTACAAATTCGATGGCGAATGGCTGAAGCTGGAGACGCGCAAGGCCAAACTCAAAGTGGGTCTCGGCAAGAACAAGAAATTCCGCATCAACATAAAGAAGAAGATCTGGTGGAGCGTCTATGGTCCTGCACTGGTGACAAAGAAGCATGGAACCTTTGCCTTCAGGATGCCGACACTCTTTGAGATGAAGTCTGCCGAGCAGTGGTATCGCATGAACAAGGCCACCAGTTTCACGGAGTTCTACAAGGCATTGGAGATACAGGGGGTGTCCATGCAGAACATCACCTACGCGGACAAGAACGACACCATCTTTTTCATTGCCAATGGAAAGGTGCCCAGGCGCGACCCCGCCTACGACTGGGAACAGACCCTGCCCGGCAACACCTCCGCCACGCTATGGACAGAATACTTGAGAGAAGACGAACTGGTTCAAAGCATCAACCCAGAATGCGGCTACCTCTTCAACGCCAATAACAGCATCTTTGACCATAGCTGCACGGCCGAGAATCCTGACTGCAACATATTCCCTGCCGCCATCGGTTACAGACCTGAGAAAAAAACCAACCGTGGTATTCGCAGCCAGCAACTCTTCGATGGTCTGTCCGAGGTGAATTATGAGAAATTGAAGGAGATCAAGTTTGACGTTCAGTTTCCTGAGGAATACGTTTTCCTGAAGGACTATTCGGTAATGGATCTGTTCACATACACGGCCGAGGATGATTCTTCCTTGGCTGATGTTTTCGACCATTTCCGTGCATGGAACCGAAGAGGCGATACTGCCAACGTGCATGCCGCGATCATCTATACCACGTTCTACCTACTGTACTACGATGAGTCTGAGTCGGTGGAGAACATCCGCGACAACCCTGATATTCGTAAAGCATTCTTCCTGAAGAATATGCGCGCTGCCAAGGAAAGGTTCATGACCAATTTCGGACGCATCGATGTGCCGCTCGGTCAGGTGCAAGTACTCGTGCGGGGTGACAAGGAATATGCTGTGGCAGGTGGGCCTGACGCCATCCGTGCGGTGTACTCCCAACTCCGTGACGATGGCAAGATGACCATGTGGGTGGGTGACGGATTCATTCAGATGGTTCGCTTCACCGCTGATGGCCCTGTGATGGAGAGCGTCAACGCCTTCGGTGCGAGCAACAAACCGTCAAGCCCGCACTATGACGATCAAATGAGTCTATTCGTAAACCATCGGTTCAGACCGAATTCGCTGGACAAATCGAGGATCTATAGCGAGGCTAAACGGGTCTATCACCCGGGTGAGTGACCTGATAGTTGTTCATTCCACCGGGACGGCCGTGAGGTTGAGACGTGTACGCTTCGCCTCCTTCTGGAACTCCTGATACTTGCGTAGATGATGAATGGCGTCCTCGACCTCACCGACCGCCTCATAGACTTTTGATAGACTGAGATGGGTCTCAGGCTTCTGAACATGGAAGTGGATGCTATCGGCCAAAGCCAACGACCTGACAAGATAGGTTATCGCCTCAGCGTGTCTCCCCCATTTGTGATAGGTGATGCCAAGATTATGAAGCGCCACGACTTTCCCTCGGAGATTTCCCGTCTTCTCATCAATGAGTATCGCCTCTTCTATCTTCTTCACCGCACCCTCGTACTCCCCCTGAAAAACCATCACCCCCGCAATGGCCTCCAGCATATTGGACACCCCTGGCAGACCATCTTCTCCCAGCTCTCGGTCAATGGCAAGTGCCTTGGCAAAATACTTCAAGGCAGTTATGTACTCCGTCATGCCTCTGTACACATTGCCCATGTTTCCCAACATGTGGGCTACAATGATATCATTGCCGATTTCCTCCGCCACCTTGGCCGCTTTCTCGAAATAATCCAGCGCATTTGCATGATCCTCCAAGATGCCATGAACGATACCCAAAGAACCGTAAGCCTCACTCACGAGAAGCTTGTCACCTGTTTTCTTACTGATCTCCAGTCCCTTTTGAGCGTGCATCTGGCTCTTTTCCAGCTCTCCAAGCTTCCACAGCACAGTTGAGAGCTTCACATGGGCGGCAGCCTCTAATGGGTCATTGCCCAATCTCTCGGCAAGCTCGACCGCTTCGAGACAGATGGCAGAGGACCTCAGAAATTCACCTTTGCCTATCTGGTCATTCAACGCCATAAGCGCATGATAACGCTGTAATGGGTCAGTCTCACTCGCTAAGACAACCTCCAGCTCGCTAACAGTTCTTTTCATTGCCATAACAAATCATCGCGCAAATTTCCGAAGTAAGTCACTATGGATTTCATGCATCATCCCTAAGCGAAAAACCATCATTTCCGAACACGATCGGATTGCCCACCTCTCGGTCTCGATGCGTGGTTCCGTTCTCCAGGCTCAGCACACCTCGCGGACAGACAGTTGCGCACATGCCACAACCAACGCAGGAAGCACGGACAATGTTCTCGCCCCGCTGTGCGTAGGCTTTTACGTCAATGCCCATCTCGCAGTAGGTACTGCAATTACCGCAACTGATGCACTGTCCACCATTGGTGGTGATGCGGAACCGCGAGAAGTATTTCTGAAGAATGCCCAAGTATGCTGCCATAGGGCAGCCGAAGCGGCACCAGACCCTCGTGCCGAGCAGCGGGTAGAATCCGACCCCGATGACGCCCGAGAAAGCCTGAATGACGATGAATGCATAGAGTTTTGACAGTTGATGTGAAACATCTCCGAAGATGCTGCCGCCCAAGAGTGAATTCACCCAAAGCAGCACTGTGATGATGACAATGATGAGTAGCACACTGTGAATCATCCACCGTTCGACCTGCCACGCTTTCAATGATTTATCTGAGAGCTGGCGGAAGGGATCACCTGCCGTGTTGGCAAGACCTCCGCAACCGCACACCCAGCTGCAATACCATCTTTTCCCAAAGAAATAAGTGAGAATGGGCGTGGTAATAAATGTCATCACCCCAGCGAACAGCAGCATCCAAAGACCGAGACCGCCTTTGTCGAGTATCCATTGAAAACTGTAGTATCCGCCCTCGGGCCAGAAATAATCCGGTTTCAGCGGCCAGAAGTAACTGAAATAGAACTCCGGCTGGTCCATCGCTTTCAGGAATTGCGGAATCAGGAACGCAAAACCGAGTTGGAAGAACATGATGCTGCCCGTGCGCACCATCTGGTAGTTGGAATGGCGGTACTTCGCGATGGCACGGAAACCCATAACCAGCACTGCGATGGTATAGACAGCTCCGTAGAGGAACCAGCGGTCGGCATCGGTGCCAGTTAGCAATCGGCTCAAAGGGTCGAAAATCCGCACCAGCGAAGCCTCGCCCCAGTAGCCCTCCGGACCCCAATAAAGCGCAACATAGAACCCCGTCAGCACCAGTCCGAAAACCCAAGCGGCCATGCCGCGATTTAGGAGCGATTGATGCCAAACGCCCTCATTGCGCACGCCCTCTGGTCGCTGCATGAAGCTGCGCACTGCATATACTGCACCGCCTGTGGGGCCGATCACCACCGCTAACCAGAAGAAGAGTTGAGGGAATTCACCTGCCGGCCCGCATGCCGCGATGATCAGCGCCAACAGTCCCAACGCGAATGCCGAGAGTGCGATGCGCTGCACCACATCCTGCCCTTCTGGATAAGGATTGACAAGGGAAAGGGATGGTGTCATTGAAAAGGTGAAATAGGAAAATCGAAAGAAGAAAAATCGTGGGGTGGGTTGATCTGACCAACCATGAAAAGGTTTGTAACCCTGTCAGGATTGCAGTTGGAATCGGGGTGAGAATTCAGGGTTGAAATCGGCCTGTTTGAGGTTCCTGAGAACGTGGTCGAGGATTGTTCCTTCTCGAATCCAGCGGTCACAAATCACATGGCGAAGTCGGATGCCCATCGCATTGAATCCGAGAACTGCCTTGGTCTGAGCATCAAAAACAATGCGCAGCCCCTGCTTTCCTTTGGGATTCTCCCACCAGATGCTGTCCTGCCCTTGCTTGGGTTTCGCTGGCACAGTCCCGTAGGTCTGATATTCTATGTCGAAGAACTTGGCGCTGTTGAACCAAATGCCCGGGCGGTATTCGGTAGGCTGCCCGCAAATGGTGGCGGCCACGGTCTCGCCCATCATTCGTCCTGTGTACCACACCTGCTCGATGGAAGCACGACCTGGAAGCGGGTCTCGCTGCTGCGCACAGTCACCAAGCGCATAGACATCGGGAATGTTAGTGCGCAGGAAACGGTCAACGAGAATACCTCGATCCATCTCCAACATGGTGCCTTTGAGAAATCCGATATTCGGATGAACCCCAGCAGTGAGGCCCACGAACTGGCACGGAATCTCTTCTCCATCGCTGGCAATGACAGACTTCACTCGGCCATTTTCATCGGAGAGAATCTCCTTCAATTCGGTGGAAAGCCGCAGGTCGATGTGATGCTCGCAGATGTGGCGGGTCACCATCTCAGATTCCTCTTTTGGCAGCACATTGTTCCAAAAACCGTCCTCACGCACAAGGAATGTGACGGGAATCTTTCGCGTGGCGAGCATCTCGGCCATCTCAATACCGATAAGTCCACCGCCCACGACCACTGCACGGCCGATGCCCTGCGTGTGGCGCTCCATGCTTTCGAGGTCTTGCAAGCTGTACAGCCCCTGCACGCCTTTGAGATCCTGGCCTGGCCATCCGAATTTGTTGGGCTTTGAGCCTGTGGCAAGAATGAGCACTTCATAATTCATGCTCCCACCATCAGCGAACAAGAGCTTCTTTCCCCCGAAATCAATCTCCGATACGTGGGCTTTCTTGAGCGTGATACGGTTTTTCGCCCAGAAAAAATCCTCATACGGTTTGGTGTCCTCAAAGCGCATGTGGCCCATGTAGATGTACATGAGCGCTGTGCGCGAGAAGAAATGCTCGCTTTCGGAGGAGATAATGGTGATGGGATCATCGCACCGCTTGCGGATGTGCCGCGCAGCCGTGATGCCACTGATGCCGTTACCGATGATGACGATGTTCCTCACGCTGCTGCCGATTTCCCAAAGGAATGGTCAAAGGTAGCCGAGGCAGGTCAGGCAGGTGACTAACCCGCAGAGACGCAATTAATCGCGTCTTTACAACATAGATCCCGCAGCAGAAATAGCCGCATCCAGCCCTCCCTCGTCACTTCCGCCTGCTGTGGCATAGAACGCCTGTCCTCCGCCCCCGCCCTTGATGTGCTTGGCGAGTTCGCGGACAATCTTGCCTGCGTCCAACCCCTTTTCCTTCACCAACTGCTCACCGATCGCCACATGCAGCGTTGGCTTGCCGTTGCTCGCTGTGCCGAGCACTGCGATGAGATCGGGCGTCTCCTTCAACTGAAAACATAGGTTCTTTAGTGCATTTGCATCTGTCAGAGACACCCGCTGAGCAATGAGGCGGTGTCCGTCCTTCTGAACGGCCTTGGCAAGCAACTCGTCTTTCAATCCGGCCGCTGCCTTGGCATTGAGGCTTTCAAGCTGTTGCTGAAGTTCCTTGTTCTTGGCTATGAGCTGCTCCACAGCCTTTAGCGGGTCGGGCGATTTGAGCAGGTTCTTGAGCTCGGTCACCTTGCGCTCGGCCTCAGTGAGGATGGTCAATGCCTTCCCGCCTGTAACGGCCTCTATCCTGCGGATGCCTGCTGCCACGGATGCCTCTGAGGACACCTTCAGCAGGCCGATCTCGCCTGTGGAGCTAACGTGGGTGCCTCCGCACAGCTCGACCGAGAACTGCGGGTCGAAAACTATGACACGCACCTGATCGCCATACTTCTCCCCGAACAAAGCCATCGCACCGAGACTCTTCGCCTCTGCTATGGGAACATTCCTGCGTTCATCAAGGGCAATATTCTCGCGAATGCGGTCGTTCACGATGGTTTCTATGCGTTGCATCTCCTCATCAGTCACCTTGCTGAAGTGCGAGAAGTCGAAGCGCAGATAATCCTCATTCACCAGCGAACCCTTCTGCTCCACATGCGTGCCCAACACCTCGCGAAGCGCGGCATGGAGCAGGTGTGTGGCACTGTGGTTGCGGGCAGTATCGGCCCGCTTGCCCGTGTTCACTTTCGCCTGGAAGACCGCTGAAGGGTCCGCAGGCAGTTCCTTGCAGAAATGAATGATAAGGTCGTTCTCCTTCTTGGTATCGAAAATGGTCACCTTCAGCCCTGCGGCCTCCAAGACGCCTGTGTCGCCCACTTGCCCACCGCTCTCAGCATAGAATGGGGTGCGGTCGAGCACCAGCTGATAGAAATCCTTGCCCTTGCTGCTCACCTTGCGGTAGCGGGTGATGCGCACCTCCGCCTCCAGACTGTCATAGCCAACAAATTCGCCCGAGCCATCAGCAAGTATCGTCCAGTCACTGTTCTCGGTCGTGGCTACTGCGCGTGAACGCTCCTTCTGCTCGGCCAGACCTTTCTGGAAGCCTGCACTGTCCACGGTCAGGCCACGCTCGCGGGCCATCAACTCTGTGAGGTCGATGGGAAAGCCGAACGTGTCGTACAGCTCAAATGCGAACTGCCCGTCCACCACCTTGCCGCTCATGCCGTCCACATGAGCATTGAAACGTTCGATGCCTCTCGAAAGTGTGCGGAGGAAGGACTGCTCCTCCTCTTGGATCACCTTTTCCACCAGCTTTTGCTGCGCCTTTATCTCAGGGAAGAACGGCCCCATCTGCTCTGCGAGAACGGCCACCAGTTTGTGCATGAAGGGCTCCTGAACACCGAGAAAACTGTAGCCGTAGCGGATGGCCCTGCGCAGGATTCGCCTGATGACATAGCCCGCACCATTGTTGCTCGGAAGTTGCCCGTCAGCAATGGCGAAGCTCACCGCACGGATGTGGTCGGAGATGACACGGATGGCGATGTCCTGCTGACTGTCCATGGCCGTGTATTCCTTGCTTGAAACGGAAGAAATGGCACTGATAAGAGGAGTAAAAACATCCGTGTCATAGTTCGATGTCTTACCCTGCAAAGCCATGCAGAGCCGCTCGAAGCCCATGCCCGTGTCCACGTGCTTGGCGGGCAGGTTTTCCAGAGACCCGTCCGATTTACGGTTGAACTGGATGAAAACGAGGTTCCAGATCTCCACCACCTGCGGGTGGTCGTTGTTCACGAGATCACGGCCCGCTGTCTTGGCACGCTCGGCATCGCTGCGGAGATCCACGTGAATCTCTGTGCACGGTCCGCAGGGTCCCTGATCGCCCATTTCCCAGAAGTTATCCTTCTTGCTGGCGCGAAGAATGCGATTCTCGGGCAGGAACTGCTTCCAAAGATTCTCGGCCTCGGTGTCGGCCGGCAGGCCGTCCGCGTCATCGCCCTCAAAAACAGTGGCGTAGAGGCGTTCAGGATCCAGTTTGTAAACGTCCACAAGCAGCTCCCAAGCCCATTCTATGGCCTCTTTCTTGAAATAATCTCCAAAGCTCCAGTTGCCGAGCATCTCGAACATGGTGTGGTGGTACGTGTCCACACCTACTTCCTCCAGGTCGTTGTGCTTTCCGCTGACGCGGAGGCATTTCTGCGTGTCTGCCACGCGGGCATCCTTCGCGGGGCGGTTGCCGAGGAAGATGTCCTTGAACTGGTTCATGCCCGCGTTGGTGAACATGAGGGTGGGGTCGTCCTTCACTACGAGAGGCGCGCTGGGCACTATGGCGTGGCCTTTTTCCTTGAAAAAATCGAGGAAGATCTGGCGGATGTTCTGAGATGTCATTCTCTGAAGATGATGAATGTTGTTCAAGGCGCGAATTTGCATCACCGCATTGAGCTCTGCGGCATCGAATTCGGTCTATTTCTGCTGGCTATTTGGATAAATGGTCACCCCCACTCTTGAGATGTGGTCAATGAGTTCGCAGCTGTTGACGGCTTTCAGGTCAAGGATGTCGAATCGGTAGGGTAAGGGGCTTTCCTCGTTGAGTTGCTCGCTGACACTGAGAACGGTCTGGAAATCCACGTGGTCGCCTTTCAGTGCGATGTCCACATCGCTGCCGGCATGATGTGTGCCCTTGGCGCGGCTTCCGAAAAGAATGGCCTCTTCCACCTCCTTGTGGTCAAAGAACACGGTTCTGATCTTTAGGAGATCATCTTCCGTAAATCCGAAGGTCTCAGTCATGGAGTTTCCCACTGAGTGTTTCCTGTAGATTTTTCAGCATTGGGAGAAATCTCTCCCGGATGGACGCTAGCACCGCATCGGCCTTGGCCTCATCGTAGGCGTGGGCCGTCAGGTTGCGGGCTTCGAGAAGTTCCATCCAGCCATGGCCGTCTGTCACAAGACCCGTCTCGAATGCCTGTTTGATGCTGCTCCGTGGCGACCTGATATCCGTGAAACCCTGATACTCAAGGTAATCCTTCATGACATTCCAAGCCAGCTCACAGCTCATCTCAAAGAACTGGAGCGTTCCCGCCTTCTGAACCATATCGGGGTGTGCGATGCAAAGCGCGGTCTCTAAGTGGGACAACGCCTTGCCGTAGTTCTGAAAACGCTGTTCCCAGCGGACATCCGGTGCACTCATCGCAGCCTTTCAATTCAATGGGATTGACGATGTTGGCTGGAAAAAGCTATTTTCGCCCGTTCCTTAATTCCACACAACGCCTCAAAAGTAGGCAACCGCAAACAATGGGAAGAGCCAAGTACCAGTTCGACAAACGGACGCTTACCTATAAAAAGGTGACGCTTTCGGTGCGACAGATCGCGCTCCGAGTGCTGGGCTACGCTGCGGCTGCGACCGTCTTCTCGGCCATTGTGCTGGTCACCTTCACTGCGCTGTTCGACAGCCCCAAGGAGAAACAGCTCAAGCGTGACATCGCGCAACTCGAACTACAGTACAAGGTGCTGAACGACCGCATGCTACAAGTAGACCAAGTGCTGGCAGAGCTGCAGGAAAAGGACGACAACATCTACCGCGTGATCTTTGAGGCCGAACCGATTCCGAAGAACGTGCGCAGTGGTGGATTCGGAGGTGTGAACCGCTACCGCCACCTCGATGCCTTCGCCAGTGCCGACCTCGTGATAGAGACCACCAAGCGCATCGACATGCTGACCAAGAAGCTGGTGGTGCAGTCGCGCTCGTTCGATGAGGTGATCGACCTGGCGAAGAACAAGGCCGAGATGCTGGCAAGTATTCCCGCTATTCAACCCGTTGCCAATGAGAAGCTGACGCGTATCGCATCGGGATTCAACTTCCGCATCCATCCGATCTACAAGATCAAACACTTTCACACCGGCATCGACTTCACCGCTCCGCGTGGCACCGAGATCGTGGTAACGGGCGATGGCGTGGTGGAAGAGATCAGGAAGGAGAACCGTGGCTATGGCCATCATGTCATCATAGACCATGGTTTCGGATACCAGACGCTCTATGCGCACATGAGCCGCTTCAATGTGCGCCCGGGGCAGAAGGTGAAGCGTGGGGATGTGATCGGATTCGTAGGCAGCACGGGCACAAGCACCGCACCGCACCTGCACTACGAGGTCATCAAGAACGGAGAGAAGATCAACCCTATCAACTTCTTCTTTAACGACCTGACACCCGAGGAATATGAGCGTGTGATCGAGATAAGCTCACAGTCGAACCAGTCTTTTGATTGATGATTGTTGATTGTTGATTGTTGATTGTTGAACGAAGTGAAATCCCGCTACTGCGGGAATGATTGATTGAAACCTTCTCGCCTCACATTTCAGATTTCCACTTTCCTGTTTCAGCTTTCATCTTTCTGTTTCAGCTTTCCTGTTTCAGCTTTAGCTTTCCATAAAAATGGCCCCGTACAAGGAACGTCCGATAACCAAGATGTACCACACCATCGGTGAGGTGGCTGCGATGTTCGGTGAGAACACCTCGCTTATCCGTTTCTGGGAGAAGGAATTCGACATTCTACAACCGAAGAAGAACAAGAAAGGCAACCGACTTTTCACTGAGAAGGACGTGGAGAACCTCAAGCTGATCCATCATCTGGTGAAGGAACGCGGCTACACCCTCGCAGGGGTGAAGAAGAAACTGACCGAGAACCGCTCCGAGACCGTCAACACGATGGAGGTGGTGGAGCGGCTACGCACCGTGCGCGGTTTCCTCGTTGAGTTGCGGGACAGCCTTTGATCAGCTACGCAAGGCGCGGTCCATCTCCCGTTTCACATCGCGGTCTTTCACGCTGTCGCGCTTGTCGTGGAGCTTCTTGCCCTTCGCCAGTGCGATGTTGAGCTTCGCGTAGCCGTTTTCTGAGATGAAAAGGCGCGTGGGCACGATGGTCAGCCCCTTGTCTTTCATCTTGTTGGTCAGTTTTTTCAGCTCCCTTCTGTTGAGTAGCAGCTTACGCTCGCGCTTGGGCTCGTGGTTATTGTAGCTGCCCTGCTCATAGATGCCGATGTGCAGGTTGATGACCCACAGCTCGTCATCCTTCAAGGCACAGTATGCCTCATTGATGCTCACATCCTTGTTGCGGATGCTCTTGATCTCGGTGCCCTGAAGCTGCATGCCCGCAGTGAACTCCTCGAGGAAGGCATACTCAAATCGGGCAGTGCGGTTGGTGGCGATGACCTCCATCAGGGATTTGCGATTGTTGATTGATGATTGTTGATTGGCGACCAGAACAGGTAAGGGAAAACTAACTCCTTACTACAAAGTGTTGATTTTCAATTTTATTGTCAGAAATCTGAAAGAGCAATTATTCTCAACCGCAAAGGACGCAAAGGATTCACGCAAAGACCGCAGAGAACTGACCATCAGTTACTTTCGAATTCAGAACGCAAAGGAAGCCTCTGACGAGGCTTTTAGCTGGGAAAGGACTAATCCTGTTCATTCACTGCACTACTTTTTTGCGTCCTGGGAGCGAAACTCAACACTTAGTTCTTAAGAAGGAAATAATTGCATTTCAACACTTTGCGAAATCTGAGACTCTCCTTTGCGCACTTTGCGGTTAAAATTTTCACACTTTGATTCACGAAATCAGCGGTTTCCCAAAAGCCCATCAGGAGTTGGCATCCATGTCGTCCTCGCGGACGATGGTTTTGATGCCGTCCACTTTGCGGAGATTGCTCATCAGGTTGTTGAGGTGCTGCACACCTTCGACCATCACACGGATGTGGCCCTCGAACACCCCGTCATTGCTCTCAAATGCAATGCGTTGCATATTGACGTTCAGATCCTTGGAGATGACCTTGGTGATGGAATTCACCAAACCCACATCATCAATTCCTCTGATGAGCAGATTGGTGACGAACGAGGTGTGATCCTCACTGCTGGCCCAACTGGCAGGCACCACACGGTAGGCATAGTTGCTGCGGATGTTGATCGCATTAGGGCAATTGGTGCGGTGAACCTTGATGCCCTCGTTGATCGTGACGAAGCCGAAAATGTCATCACCGGGAATGGGCGTGCAGCATTTAGCCAGCACGAAATCAACTTTCTGACTGGCATCACCGATAACAATCGTATCGCCTTTCTCGCCTGTCTTAGAGGACTTCTCCGTTGTTTGGACCGGTGCAGCGATCTTCTTGCGGAAGACGTTGTACCACTTGCCCGATGAACGGTCTTTCTCCAAGAAATCCTTGATGTCCTTGAACTCAATGGTCCTGCGGGCCACCTTGACGAAAAGATCCTGGCTGGTGGGTATCTTGAAATGCGCGCAGATCTTGTTCACCGTGTCGTTGTTCATGGTGAACTTCCACTGCTTCAACTTGCGCTCCAGCAGCTCTTTGCCCTCTGCCGAAATGGTGCGGGCCTCCTCCTTGAGCGCCTGCTTGATGTTGGAGCGCGCCTTGGCCGTGATGACGAATGCCAGCCAGTCCTCCTTGGGCTTCTGTTTGCTGCTGGTGAGCACCTCTACCTGATCACCGCTCTTGAGCACGTGGCTCAGCGGGAACAGCTTACCGTTGACCTTGGTACCTATGCAATTCATGCCCACGGCACTGTGGATGTCGAATGCGAAGTCGAGGGCTGTGGCACCAGCCGGCAGTGTCCGTACCTCGCCTTTGGGCGTGAAGACGAAAATCTCCTCTGCAAAAAGGTTCAGTTTGAAATCATCAATGAAATCGATGGCATTGGGGTCAGGACTGTCGAGCAGTTCGCGGATGCGGGCCAGCCAGCCATCGAGGCTGTTCTCCTGGGCCTTGGTGTCATCGCCAGATTTACCCGTACCGGTCTCCTTGTACTTCCAGTGCGCTGCAAGGCCCTTCTCAGCGATGTCATCCATCCTGCGGGTGCGCACCTGCACCTCCACCCACTTGCCCTCGTTGCTCATCACGGTGGTGTGCAAGCTCTCGTAGCCGTTGCTCTTGGGGCTGCTCACCCAATCGCGGAAGCGGTTTGGACTTGGCGTGTAGCGCTGCGTGATGAGCGAGTATGCCTTCCAGCAGTCGGGCTTCTCGTTGGCCCCATCGCTGTTGAGGATGATGCGGATGGCGAACAGGTCATACACCTCCTCGAAGGGTACGCCCTGCTTCTTCATTTTCCTTGCAATGGAATAGACCGACTTGGTGCGCCCCTTGATATCAAAGTCCAGCCCCGCATCTTGCAGCTCCTTGATGATAGGCAGGCTGAACTTGTTGATGAAACGCGTACGTTGTTTCTCCGACTCCTTCAGCTTGGAGGTGATCTCGTTGTAAAGGTCGGGTTCGATGTACTTGAATGCCAGGTCCTCCAGCTCGGTCTTGATCGCGTAGAGGCCAAGGCGGTGGGCCAGTGGCGCGTAGATGTACATCGTCTCCGATGCGATCTTGAGCTGCTTGTCCCTGCGCATGGAATCAAGCGTCCGCATGTTGTGCAGCCTGTCTGCCAGCTTGATGAGGATCACGCGGATGTCGCTGCTCATCGTGAGCAGCATCTTACGGAAGTTCTCGGCCTGCATGGACTTGTCCTCCTGCATGTCGATCACCACGTTGAGCTTGGTGAGACCGTCAATGATATTGGCGACCTTGTCCCCGAACATCCTGCGCATGTCCTCCACGGTGAGGTCGGTATCTTCAACCGTGTCATGCAGCAGGGCACAGACGATACTCTTGGCCCCGAGACCGATCTCGGTGGTCACGATCTCGGCCACTGCGATAGGATGGTAGATGTACGGCTCGCCCGACTTCCTGCGCATGTCCTTGTGGGCATCGAGCGCCACATCAAATGCCTTGCGGACGAGCTTCATGTCGCCCTTGGCCTCGTTGCGCTTGGCCGCACTGAGCAACCTGCGATAAGCCTTCAAAATGTCCTGTTTCTCCTTCTCGAGGTCGATGGTCGTTGCCGCTGCTTCCATGGACACAAAGTTAACAGGGCGTAACCCTCATCTTCAACAGCCTTGCGTGCAAATCAAACCGACAACACATTTGGCCAGAGCGTGTGGTTTATCCACTCAAACAGAGCGGGACATGAATGCCTTGGACAAAACTTGACCCCTCCATCCGCAATGGATTAGCTTTGCACCCGCCTTCAAAGGGCGGTTTAACAAATTCTCATCGCAACGGGTCGTCTTGGCAGGAGATGCCCTGAGCGAGTTCAATCTCGACCAATGAAAAAAAATATCATCGGCCTTGCGCTGCTGCTCCTGCTGGGAACTCTCGCTTTCATAGCCTACCAACAACGAGGCAAAGGAACCCTCAAGCCTGCCATGCACGACTTCGCAGTGCCCGACACGGCAGCGGTCACCAAGGTTTTTCTTGCTGACAAGTATGGCCAAAATGTGCTCTTGGAACGCAAAGGCGATAAGGTGTGGGAACTGAATGGCAAGCACAAGGCCCGCAAAGACATGATGGACGTGCTGCTCAAGACCATCGCCAGGGTGGAAATGAAGGCGCCAGTGGCCGAGTCTGCTCACAACACCATCGTGAAACTGATGGCCGGGAAGTCCATCCGAACAGAGATCTACAAGGGCAACAAGCTGGTGAAGACCTACTATGTAGGCGATGCCACCAACGACAACATGGGCACCTACATGCTGCTGGAAGGCAGCAGCACGCCTTTCATCTGCCACATCCCTGGTTTCTACGGCTATCTCACCGCACGCTATGTGACCGATGCCACCACTTGGCGCGACACCGAGATATTTGCCAACCGCCTCACCCAGATCCAGGAGCTTTCCATCGACTACTTCGACCATCCTGATAAATCTTTCCGTATCTCGAAGAACGATGACGGGAAGTATAGCCTCGAAACGCTGCATCCGACACAACAGCCCATCGTACCTTTCGATACAGTCGAGGTCATGCGCTATCTGTTGACCTACGACAACATCAGATTTGATAAAGTGATGAGCTATGATGCAGTCAAGGTGGACAGCATAGCTGATTCCAGACCCTACTACCGTATCACACTGACAGAACCCACCGGCCGCGTCCGCTCTCTTACCACGCACCGCATACCATTCGACCCGGAAAGCTCTGAAATGGTCGAGGAAGAACTGGAGTGGGATCCTGATAATGTCCATGGCATCCTTCATGACAACAGGTCGGAGGTGGTGCTGGCACAGTACTTCGTGCTCGACCGATTAACCATCGACCCTTTCCGGTTCCAGACCAAGCAGTGACCTTTCAGCGAGTTTTCAACAGCCACAGGCCGTTGGGCCCCTCTCGGCTATATTTGCGACCTTTCCGTGAAAAAGCTTGATATTCAAGCGAGAACAAGACTTCGATACTTTTTCAGACAAAGCTTCATCCCATGAAATTCATCGTTTCCAGCCAACTGCTCGTGCGCAACCTGCAGTCGCTTTTCGGGGTCATCAATCCGAGCAATACGCTACCCATCCTCGACAATTTCCTGTTTCAGGTCGAGCCGGACAAGCTCACGGTCACCGCTTCTGACCTGGAGACCAACATGACCACCTCCTTGCAGATCACCAGCAAGGACAGCGGGCTGGTAGCAGTGCCGGCACGCATCGTCATCGACCTGCTCAAAAGCTTCCCCGACACGCCCATCACCTTCAGCGTCAATGATGAGACCCTTGCCATCAAACTCACTTCCGAGTATGGCGAGTACAATGTATCAGGCCTCAACGGCCAAGACTTCCCCAAGGCACCGACCGTGAAGGATGCCGCCTCTGTCACCGTGCCCTCAGACCTGCTTGCACGGGCCATCGCCAAGACCATCTTCGCCACAGGCAATGATGAGCTGCGGCCCGTCATGTCTGGCGTCTATTTTGAATTGGGCACAGACGGGCTGAGCTTCGTGGCCACCGATGCCCACAAACTCGTGAAGGTCAAACGGGTGGACGTGAAATCCGAAAGCATCGCCAGTTTCATCATGCCCAAGAAGCCGCTCAACCAGCTCAAGAACGTGCTGGCAAGCGAGGAGACCGATGTCACCATTACCTACAACGAGACGAACGCGATTTTCGCCTTCAACGATACTGTCCTCACCTGCCGCCTCATCGAGGGCCGCTACCCCAACTATGAGGCCGTGATCCCGAAAGAGAATCCGAACGTGCTCACCGTGAACCGTGGTGCATTCCTCAACTCGGTGAAGCGCGTGAGCTACTTCTCCAACAAGACCACGCATCAGGTGAAATTGCGCATCGCAGGCAGCGAACTGCACATCTCTGCCGAAGACCCCGATTTCGCCAACAATGCGGACGAGCGGCTCACCTGCTCCTTCAAGGGCAATGACATGACCATAGGATTCAACTCCCGCTTCCTCATGGAGATGCTCCAGAACCTGGAGACGGACGAAGTGGTCATAGAGATGTCGGAGCCTAACCGTGCAGGCATCCTCACCCCGTCTGAGAGCACCGTGGAAGACGAGCACGTGATGATGCTCGTGATGCCTGTGATGATCAACGACTGATGACCGCCATGAGGAGGACCTCCCTCCCACTCTCGCTGCTGCTCTCTCTGCTCGTTGCCTCGTGCGGCTCAGACCGTGCCCCAGCAACTGCCGAAAAGGACATCCTCGTGGTCATAGACAGCCTGGAGACCATCCTTTTCAGTGACGATGGCACCATGGACAACGCAGATGCGGCCAATATGCTGGTGCGCCATTACGCCAAGTACTACCAGCAGCACACAGCCGACAGCCTTGCCATCGACATGCTCTTCAAGGCCGGGGAGGTGAGCATGGGCCTGGGCGATGGCAGACTGGCCGTCAAATACTTCACCACTGTGGCCGAGGAGCATTCAGGCTATTACAAGGCCCCCGATGCGCTCTTCCTCGCAGCTTTCTGCGAGGAGAACCTCAACGGTGACATTCAGCAGGCGGAATTCTTCTACTCCGACTTCATTGCCAAATACCCCGACCATCCACTGGCCGTAGATGCGGCTTTCTCTCGCGAGAACCTTGGTAAGAGCGAGGAGGAGCTCATCCGCATGTTCGAGCAGCAGGGCAACCGGTAAGCCCCTGCCCTGCCGGCTCAAGGCCGTCAACGCCAACACCCTCGGCCCCGACCACGATATGGCCGAGGATGCCAGCACCGCCACAGACCACATACATGGCAACGTAGGGCATGACGCCTTCGGCTACTCCCTCCACTACCACGAGGACGACTACACGCCCAAGGCAGCCGCCTCCGCCCCCGCCTTCCTGGCCGATGCCAGCGGCAGCGCCCTCGCCACCGCCTCCTCGCCCCTCTACAACGGCAACATATCGAGGATGGTCACCTCCGTCTCCGACTTCACCAACAGCCCCATCCTCGGCAGCGCATTCCGCTACGACCAGCTCAACCGCCTCGTCAAGGCCGTGCACTATGACGACATGGCCTCCAACCAATGGGGCACCACCACCTACAGCCCCGATAAGGACAGCGACCACTATTCCGCCTATTTTTACGATGCCAACGGCAACATCCGAAGGCTGGAGCGCAATGCATACCATAGCGACACTACTGACAGAAAGATGGACAGGATGACCTATTCATACCCTGAACATTCCAACCGCCTCACCATCGTCAACGACACTGTCCCTGATGTCGCTTGGGGCACCGATTTCGATGACATGAGTGAGGATTTCCAGTACGACCTCGATGGCCGCCTCACGGTTGACCCCTCTGCCCAGATAGCCCACATCGACTGGAACGCACAGGGCAAGGTGCGCTTCATAGGTCGCGAGGAAGGCAGCGACAAGGCCCTGCTCGTCTTCCATTATGACGGCATGGGCAACCGCGTGCGCAAGGTCGTGGTGCCGAGGAACAGCAGTGGTGAGACCCTCCCCGTCCCCGAATGGACCTTCACCTACTACATCCGCGATGCACAGGGCAACCATCTCACCACCCTTGAGCGCAAGCTCACCGACATAGACACCGAAGAGGGCTGGGACGAGCTCCACATCCAAGAGACCATGCTCTATGGCTCAGACCGTTTGGGCATGAGGAGTTGGCAGAAGAGCGAGGACGCGCATCCCGCCTCATTGGTAGCAAAGAGGAAATTCACACACGATGGATTGGACGACCATCAGGACATCCCCACGGCCGATGACTACACAGGAAGCGTCATCACCTCCACCGCCCCCGCCAATTACGCAAGGCATCTCGAAGGGTTGAAGCGCTACGAACTGAAGAACCACCTCGGCAACGTGTTGGCAACCGTTTCAGACAAACGCGATGTGGTGGATAATGCCCTTGCTGTGGAATACTACACCCCGAAGGTGGACAACCCATCGTTCTATTACCCCTATGGAATGCTGATGAGCGGGCTTTCAAACCAAGGGGCGATAACGCACAAATTCGGCTTCAATAGTTTTGAAAAAGATGATGAAGTGAATGGGGTTGGCGGACACATTAGTTGGGGTGACTATGGATACAATCCCAAGACGATAAGGCGATTTGGGAAAGACCCTTTCGAAGCAAAGTATCCATGGCGCAGCCCATATTCAGTTCATGGGAATAACCCAATACTACATAAGGAAATAGATGGTCGGGACTATGCTGTCTATGTGAATCATGAAACGAAAACAATAATTGTCAAGGCTACTTTTTACACTGTATGTGATAATGTTAGCGATTACAATTCAGCTTTGAGCGCGACTACATTTTGGAATGAACAGAGCGGGAAGTATCAATATATGGTAGGGACAGGCGAAGAAGCGCAGTACTACGATATTCATTTTGAATTAAATGTTCAGGAAGTTGATAATCCTCGTGCGCAAGCAAACTTTGATAGAACTCCAGAGGCTCTTATTCCTGAAGGGCAAAGTAAACTGATTACTGATGGATCCAGTAATACCTATGCGGTTTTGCCTGATAGTGATGAGAAGTTTAAGAACGATAATCCGAACCATGAAACAAATGGAACAACTGATACGGGGGTAATCGTGAGTATTAAGGAGAGTCGAAAGAAAACTGAAACTGGGGCTCACGAAGTGGGACATACACTTGGGTTTGGTCATATGGATGGAACCGTAATGAGTGAAGCAAGCAATATTGGACGCACTAACACCGTTAACACAACCGTGATAGGTCAAATACTTAAAAATGCGGGGATAGGAAAAAAATCTTACCGATCAGATTATCGTAGTTCGGCTAAAGGAAATCTGCAATCAGCTACTGGCAATGAAACAGGTGGATTCAATGCGGGGAAGGTTGTGAAAAAAGACATGTGAGATGCTAAAAATCCAATCTTTTTTGATTCTTTTAGTATTCAGTTTAGTTTGTTTGAGCAGCTCCTGCTCCACTCATAGATTTAATACGTCTATGATTACAACAAATGGCAGATATAAGATTGTTGGACAACATGCAATTTCATTGAAAGGCGCTCAAGTTCAAGGACAAGTATTTGATGAGTATTCCAAGGAAGCTGTGTCATATGGGCATTTGAGTTTTAATGACTCTGTTAGCCATACTCTCATAGATAGCTTAGGTTTTTTCAATCATTATGTTGAGGCAGGTAGGTATCAAATTGGCGTTTATAGTGTCGGAAATAAGGATTTTCACATTAAAAATTTGAAATTAGAAGAAGGGACATGTACCGTAATGAAAATATATCTTGGGACTGAGAAATATCTAAGTGATTGAATTATGGCATTCACTTCCACACATTACCTCAAAAAAACCTCGCTATAACGAATAGAATTGAGGTTTGAACCGTTCTTTGACATA
Source organism: uncultured Chryseobacterium sp. (assembly GCA_964500205.1). Taxonomy (GTDB): domain Bacteria; phylum Bacteroidota; class Bacteroidia; order UBA10329; family UBA10329; genus UBA10329. The sequence goes on from CAZCNS010000015.1 coordinate 94,946, forward strand.
CGGCAATATCAAACGCCTTGAGCGCAACGCCCACGGCACCAATGTCCACATGGACCGCATGACCTACACCTACCCCGAGCACAGCAACAGGTTGACCATCGTCAACGACTCCGTGCCCGACCAGACAGGCATCATGGACACCGATTTCGATGACATGAGTGAGGATTTCCAGTACGACCTCGATGGCCGCCTCACGGTTGACCCCTCTGCCCAGATAGCCCACATCAACTGGAATGCACAGGGCAAGGTGCGCTTCATAGGCCGCGAGGAGGGCAGTGAGAAGTACACCCTCGTCTTCCACTACGATGGCATGGGCAACCGTGTGCGCAAGGTCGTGGTGCCGAGGGACGAGTTCGGTGAGACCCTCCCCATCCCCGAATGGACCTTCACCTACTACATCCGCGATGCGCAGGGCAACCACCTCACCACCCTCGAAAGGAAATTCGCTGAGATAGACGAGGATGAGGCGTGGGACGAGCTCCACATCAAAGAGACCGTCATGTACGGAAGTGACCGCCTCGGTGTGCGCAACTGGCAGAAGAGCGAGGACGCGCACCCCGCCTCCCTCATTGCCAAGAGGAAATTCACCCACAATGGCCTCAATGATTACGAGGACATGCCCATTGCTGGCGACTACACAGGCAGCGTCATCACCTCCACCGCCCCCGCCAATTACGCAAGGCATCTCGAAGGCTTGAAGCGCTACGAGCTGAAGAACCACCTCGGCAACGTCCTTGCAACCGTTTCAGACAAACGCGATGTGGTGGATAATGCCCTTGCTGTGGAATACTACACCCCGAAGGTGGACAACCCATCGTTCTATTACCCCTTCGGCTCACTCATGCCCGGGCTTTCAGACCTTGGAGGAGATCACAGATATGGGTTTAACGGCATGGAGAAGGATGATGAGGTCAAAGGCAATGGCAACAGCCTCGACTTCGGGGCGAGGATATACGACCCGAGAATCGGTAGGTGGCTGAGTCCGGACCCCTATGAAAAGCTTTATACACCAATTGCGCCTTATGCCTTTGCTTTAAACAGTCCGATTAAACTTCTGGATGAGGACGGTAACGTAGTGGTAGATGGCGATGGCAATCCGGTTACGATTACGGTGGTTGAAGGTGAAGATGGTTCATATAGTGCCTCGTTTAATTTTGTTGAAGGAACGTCCGAGACTACCAAGACTAACTTTATGGAGAATGGAGGACGCCTTATCAAGGCGATGATTCAAATTCCAACCGGGCGAGAAATGGTTGTTGAAGCAGTTCTCTCTAGAGATAAAATACATTATAATATCAGCCCAGAAGCGAAAGTTAGAGAAATTGTGAAGGAGGATGGATCAACAGGTAAAGGGTACAAGCTTGGAAGCACCCGTTTGAAATCAATCGCAAGGGACTATCAATCTGGTGATATAACTCAGCTTGAATTGGACGTCACTGTTTTCGAAGGGTCTATTGATAAACTTTCGGAAACAGGATTTGCGGAGTATGATGATAATGATTTGACGAAGGATCAAAAGTTGGGAAGGACAGCCGGTCATGAAACCTTTCATGCGACAAACCCGCTTGATGTCCAACGACAAGTTGAGAGAAAGCAGTTAACTTCGGAAGAGCATCAACCTGCACGCGATATTGGTAGTACAATGTCGAAGGAGTATGGCGAGAGAAACAAATCTAAGTAGAAGGATGAAAAATGAAAGAATCGTGTTTTGGTCTTTGCTTATGATACAGTTGACGGCCACTCTTGTTGCCAATTCCCAAAACCAAGTAATACAGACTTCTGTTCAAAACGACAAGGAATTAGAGTCTTTTCTGCTTGAGATGGGAGAAATTACACCGGACAATGAATTTTTAGTGTTTGAAGATACTTTGTTTCAAGACAATGGCTTTTGCCTAACTGCTTTTGGTCTAATGGGACATCATCAGACAAGATTCTTATCGTATTATTCAAACGAAGGTCGAAATTTCATTAGACGTTATGAGTTTGCCCACATTTATGATGAGCTTAAAAAAGAAACCAGATTTCAAAACATTTCGGAGACTGAACGACTGCGATTAATAGTTGAAATAGCAACTTTTTTAGAAGTTCGGTTAGAGCAATTCAGATACAACGAATAGGACTTGGTGTTGATGGTTGTGTAGGCTCCCAAAAAGGACAGCGACCACTATTCCGCCTATTTTTACGATGCCAACGGCAACATCCGAAGGCTGGAGCGCAATGCATACCATAGCGACACTACTGACAGAAAGATGGACAGGATGACCTATTCATACCCTGAACATTCCAACCGCCTCACCATCGTCAACGACACTGTCCCTGATGTCGCTTGGGGCACCGATTTCGATGACATGAGTGAGGATTTCCAGTACGACCTCGATGGCCGCCTCACGGTTGACCCCTCTGCCCAGATAGCCCACATCGACTGGAACGCACAGGGCAAGGTGCGCTTCATAGGCCGCGAGGAGGGCAGCGACAAGGACCTGCTCGTCTTCCACTACGATGGCATGGGCAACCGTGTGCGCAAGGTCGTAGTGCCGAGGGACGAGTTCGGTGAGACCCTCCCCATCCCCGAATGGACCTTCACCTACTACATCCGCGATGCGCAGGGCAACCACCTCACCACCCTCGAAAGGAAATTCGCTGAGATAGACGAGGATGAGGCGTGGGACGAACTCCACATCCAAGAGACCATGCTCTATGGCTCAGACAGATTGGGCGTGAGGAGTTGGCAGAAGAGCGAGGACGCGCATCCTTCTTCTCTTGTTGCCAAAAGGAAATTCACCCACAATGGCCTCCTTGATTACGAGGACATGCCCATTGCCGATGACTACACAGGCAGCGTCATCACCTCCACTGCCCCCGCCAACTACGCCCGCCATCTTGAAGGCCTCAAACGTTACGAGCTGAAGAACCACCTCGGCAATGTCCTCGCCACCGTCTCAGACAAGCGCGATGTGGTGGATAATGCCCTCGCGGTGGAGTATTATATCCCGAAAGTTGATAATGTGAGTTTCTATTACCCATATGGAATGCTGATGAGCGGGCTTTCAAGCCAAGGGGCTACACCGTACAAATTTGGATTTTCAGGACACGAAAAGGATGATGAGGTAAAAGGTTCAGGAAATTGGTACACTTTTGGGGATTATGGATATGACCCAAGAATAGTTCAAAGACCTTCGCCTGACCCCAAGGCACATGAATATCCATTCCAAAGTCCATACTCTGCTTTTAATGGAAATCCACTTTACTTTAACGATCCGTCTGGGAAATCAGGAGAAGCGACAATTGACAAGGAAAGCAAAACAATTACAGTTAGACAGCACCTTATTTTTCACGGAAATAAAGCCGAAACAAAATTGTCAAATAAAATCGCAACAGGTATTGCTTCCCAATGGAATAGTGCAAATGGAAGAGTTACAATTGATGGAGTGGAATACAAAGTGAAGTTCAGGGTTTCATATCAAACCGTAACCACAGAAGAGGCAAAAAAAAATAGCAGCTTCCAATACAAGTGTGAAAAATAATTTTATTCAAGTTGATGACTTAGGTTCTAAAAGTAGTGCTTTTCAAAAAAGTGGTAATGCTGGTTATTTTAATACTCAAGACGATTTAGGGGGATCTACAACACCTGCGCACGAAATAGGACACGGACTAGGACTTGGTCATGAAGAAGGTGGTCAAACAAAAGAAGATAGACCCGATATAATGACAGCAAGAAAAACAACAGTTCACCCAAGATGGTCAATAGAAGGCCCAAGTAATGAGATAGACCCCAACTTGAGACAGGTAAACCAACAAAATATTACTGATGTGTTTAAAGGGGTGAAATTTGATGGATCAGGTAAGGCCAACGTAGGAAGAACAACAAATAAAATTTTCAATAAAAAGAAAGATGAAAAATAGAGTCTTGGTTTTTTCAGGGTGTCTTTTTCTTAGCTGCAATGGTCAAGATACTCATTCGAAAAAAATGGTCATTGAGCAAAATGAAATGAATGAATGGAAACAAGATGAAAATGGGTGTTTAAAAATTAGGAGTATGATACTTGCTGAAAAATTGGTTTCTGAAAATGCTTTGAGAAATAAAACAAAGAAAGACTTTGTAAAGATTTTCGGTGAGCCTAATCAAACTGAAAACTTATTGGAAGAGAGCATTCTCATTTACTTTTTTGATTGCGTTTGCCAAAACAATGTGCCAATCAATGGCGGAGATAAATGTTATGCGAAATTTTACTTTGAGCAAGACCGTTTGAACTCTGAAGAGTTTATTTGCGAATAAGGCGGGAGGCTACTTCCCCTGATTTCCCCGAATAATGGCTCGCTATAACGAGATGGTTTTGAGATTTGGACCGTTCTTTGACATACGGCAATATCAAACGCCTTGAGCGCAACGCCCACGGCACCGATGTCCACATGGACCGCATGACCTACACTTACCCCGAGCACAGCAACAGGTTGACCATCGTCAACGACTCCGTGCCCGACCCGCCCGCGCGAGGCTGCGCCTCGTGCGTACTATTCGGAACCGTCCCCGGTTCCAAATTCCATTTAACCATATTTTAGCCCTCAGGCAGAAACTTCGCTACCTGCACAATCCCGCACATGCGGGATGAAGGCAGGCATCGTTACCGAGCCGCATCATTACCTTCATAGCAGTGCCCACCCGGACAGACGACTTGATGTACTTGACATTGTTTGAGATGATGAATACCTCGCGCAGGCGGAGTCTGTTCACGGAACAGAATCTCACGAGAACATCTTCACAAGAAGTTTGTTGCCATCGGATGAAAACTCAACCCATCATGCGATCTATTGCCTTTCTGGTCTGTACGCTCAGTTTCGTGAGCGCCAAAGGGCAAATGCTCAATGATGCCATTTTTGCCAATTACACGTTCATGCCCAACAGCTACAAAACGGGCGACATTGCTACGCTGGGCATCCACAATGCCGAAGTGAATCTGGTGGCACCTCCCATCAAGATCAGGGAACGGGTGCAGATCATCAACGGGCTGTATTACCGTATTACGGATTTCAATAGTCGGGTGCGCCAAGGCGAGGTGGGTTCTGACCTGAGCAATACACTGCATGATGCACGGTACAATCTGGTGCTCCGTGTAAAGTTGGCAGAGCGCTGGGGATTGGTAGGAATGGGGCGGTTCATTGTGAGGTCTGATCTGCGTTCGGAGGTTACGGGAAGAGACTTTTTCCCGTTCGGATTGCTGATCGCTACCTACGACATCAAGAAAGAACCGTTGCTAAGAATCGGTTTCGGTGCGGTATTAACCAGTGATTTCAGCTATAACTCCGTGCTGCCGTTCGCTACCCTGCGCTACGAGAGCAAGAAGATCAAGTTCGAGGTCATTTACCCGAACCTGAACTTGGTTTACAAGAAGTCTGAGTCATTCGAGTTCGGGCTGTTCGGAGCGGTGGAAGGCGCTATTTTCCGAGTGGCCGACCGCCAGCAAGGTGACCAGATAGCCATGTTTCAAAAGAACGTTCAGATTCTGATCGCACCAACATTCACGCACCGCATTTACAAGCAGATCTTCGGCCATCTGAAGGTGGGGGTTATTCCGTATTCCACCTTCGACCAATGGAACAGCGACTATGAGCCGATTCCGGAAGCGAGCCTTTCTACCGAGCCATCGCTTTTTATCCGTGCGGGCATCAGTTACCGATTGAAGGACATGGTTGATTAGGAGATAGAAGGTCTGGACCCCGCAGCCGAGGGTTCAGGATGCTCCGCCATACCCGCTTGCATTGCCGCGACCCCCGCTTCATGGGATGCCACCCCCACGCGTGGGGCCGCCAGTCCCGCTTCAAGGGCCGCGACCCCCGCTTACACCGCGTCCAAGCGGTCTTGCATCGCCTCCACTGAGGCTTACAGCCTGTCCATGATAGCTGCATGGGCCGCCATCCCCGCTTGCATTGCCGCGACCCCCGCTTCATGGGATGCCACCCACACGTGTGGGGCCGCCAGTCCCGCTTCAAGGGCCGCGACCCCCG
>CAZCNS010000016.1:5000-83966 GCA_964500205.1 uncultured Chryseobacterium sp.
CCGTCCGGTGGAGTTGCCCAAGATTTCGCGCGGGCCACAGAGGTCTTCGGGGTAATGAGACTTCTTACTGATGCCGAATTCATGAATGCTCTTAGCATCTCACCCCTTCCCTACGCTATCCTTGAGGATGTTTTCGGGGATGATTTGGTGGTTCTATCCTCAAAAAAAGTCCTCATCAGCAATGAGGATGTCCACTCGGAGGATGGCGGCAGCTTCAATCGAGGAGGTGGTATCGCCCCATGTTATGACTATGCGGCTGATGTTTTTGTGCAGACCCCTTCGTGCAACTTCAACTCAAGGAACGGGGTGGCAATCACTGCCGTAACGGTTCACACCATCCAAGGCAGCTACGCAGGGGCCATCAGCTGGGCGCAGAACTGCGATGCCTACGTTAGCTACCACTACGTGATCCGCAGGAGTGACGGGCAAATAACGCAGATGCTCTGCGAGGCGGCCCGAGGGTGGCACGTGGGCAGCGAGAACAGCTACACCATCGGCATAGAGCATGAGGGATGGGTGACCAACGTGGACAATTACACCGAGGCGATGTATCAGGCATCGGCCTATCTGGTGCACGACATCACCAACAGCGGCTACGGCATCAGTCCGCTGCGAACGTCCTACTTTCCGTGGGCCGCGACCACGCACTTCAACGCCACTGGCACACCTGGCTCCTGTGTCCGCATCAAGGGCCATCATCATTTTCCCAACCAGAGCCACACCGATCCGGGCCAGTACTGGGACTGGGACTACTACTTCAAACTGCTGAACCCGAACACGCCTGTGACGGTGGAGACCGTTGCCACTGGCGATTTCTACGACACGGGCGGGCCCATCGGAGTTTATGGGAATGATGAGCGTACCATCACCCGCATTCAGCCGGGTGGTGTGGTCACCGTCACCTTCACGCAGTTTGATATGGAGAACAACTGGGACTACCTATATATATACGATGGCCCCACGGTGTTCTCACCCCTCATAGGGCATTACACGGGAACGGACAGCCCCGGCACGGTGACCTCATCGGGCGATGCGCTGACCTTCGAGTTCCGCAGCGACTGCGGCACCACCGCACCGGGCTGGGTGGCATCGTGGACAAGCGTAACCCCGGACGACATCCCGCCCACCGTCATCATCAATACCAACGCCTGGGAAACAGATCACTTTTTTGCGTTCTATTCCGAGAATGACAACGCTGGCGGCAGCGATGTGAACATGGACGAGCGATTTACACAGATACTCGATTTCAATGGGGCGAAATGGAGCGGGAACCACGACCACGGCTTCCTGTTCGATGACTTCACTCCTGCACTTTCGGGTTGGGTACAGCAGTCCGGTGTTTGGGACCTGAGCAATGGTACGGCCCTCCAGACCGATCAATCGAACAGCAACACCAACCTGTACATCCCCGTGAACCAAGAGCAGTTCAATACATATATGTATGGTTTCCAGATTAGAATCGGTGGCAGCGGCAGCAACAGGCGCGCTGGGATGCACTTCATGTGCTCGGATGCCACGCTGGACAACAGGGGCGATTCGTACTTCATGCTCCTGAGGGCGGATGCCAACAAGGTGCAGATCTACCGTGTTACCAACAACAGCTGGTCGCTGATGACGGACGATGACCTGACCGTGAATGCGGGCGAATGGTATGATGTGAAGGTGCTGTGCAACAGTTTTTCGGGGGAGATAAGGGTGTATGTGAACGGCTCGGTGGTGAGTTCATGGACAGACCCCAACCCCCTGACCACGGGCAACAGCATCTCCTTGCGCAGTGCGGGCTGTACGGCCGAGTATGACGACATCCGTGTGTACAAGAACCGCATCGCTGCACAGTATCTGAACATCGGCACGGTAAACGACCCCGTGCGCTATCAGAATCCGAACCCCTCCACCCCTTCATGCGAGATCCGGAGCATCATCTTCGACAACGCAGGCAATATGAGCGCGGAGGATGTCCGTCAGGTGAATATCGACTGGACCCCGCCCTCGGTGCCAGCTTTCGTGCATGATGGCACGGGCGAGGACATCGACCTCACCGCATCGCTCACCGAGCTGTCGGCCAACTGGGGCGGATCCACAGACCAGCATTCGGGGCTGGCACGCTACGAGTGGAGCATCGGCACGGCTGCGGGCCTTACGGACGTGACAGGCTGGACGGACAACTCCACCGCCACCGCAGTGACGGCCAGCGGGCTCCCGCTCACACCGGGGCAGTGGTACTATTTCAACATCCGCGCTGATAACGGGGCTGGACTGACCTCCGCCCCCGAGAGCAGCAACGGGCAACTGGTGGATTTCGCCACTTCCGCTTTTCTCCCCGACAACGGTTCGTTGAACATTTTCCCCAACCCCACCACGGGCATCGTCTTCCTTCCGAATGCGAACGGCTCCATGCTGGAAGTGCTGGATGCCAGAGGGCGGAGAGTGGCTATGAGGGTGCTGACATCCGAGAGCGTTGACCTGCGGGGCATGGGGGTTGCGGATGGCATGTATCTTTTGAGAATTTCAGATGGAAATAGAAAAGCAGGAACAGCGCGGGTGATTCTCACCCATCCATGAACCCCGAAAAACCATAAGGCCATGAGAAGGGACTTGCTCAGAATGATAATTCCTGTTGTGTGGGGATTCCTGCTTCCGACCATCAGTTTCGGTCAGACCGTGATTGACAGGATGCATCAGCACACGGATATCGTGCATTATGATGAGGTCTTTCCATTGGGTGAGGATGCGTGGCTATTTGCAGGTCGTGGCAATATTCACGGAGGTCAACCTTCGGCCAGATATTTCCTGAATGCACGAACGGATGATGGGGAACTGCTCTGGGAATTCATGCACCACCTCGCATCAGCGTCAGATATGTGGAATCTTCCCGGTCCTGTTCGTCACAGGCATTTCACCGCACTTCCTGACAATGGGGTACTGCTTATCGGTGCTTGGGATTGTGATGTGATTATGGAAGAAACCCACCTGACAAGGGTTGATGCACTTGGGAACGAACTGTGGCATCTTCCCTTTCACCTCATGGGGTGAAAATGCCACAACGCCTTACGATAAGGTGGCTGACGGATTGGGCCTGAACCATGCGATCGCCTCACAGGACAGTATTCTCACATTGAACGATGAGGGTGAGATTCTGCACCGCTGGCCTGCACCGTCCCAGCCCGTCCACTGCATGAGGTGGGAGAACGACACCACTTTGCTCGTGGGTGCGGGAAACGGAATCTTCCGAATCCATATGGACGGCACAATTCTGATTTCAGTGAGCCTTGACAACACGGAGTACATCCAGGATTTCCGAAGGGAAGGAGAAAGAGTACTTGCACTGACACCCTCGCAGATAGCGGTGCTTTCGGACGGATTGGAGTTCTCCCATTGGATTCCGACACCCGCTGAGACATACGGTTTCGTTGATGCCGATGACGAGGTGTGGCTGTCTGCAGGCGGTGCGCTTCATGGGATTGATGAAAATGGGTTGACGCAGCTTCTCGAAACCGGCAAGGAAGCCATGGCTTACAAAGACGGCCTTGTGATGACCGCCAGTTCCGTAGGGCATCATGGCCGGTCAGGAGGAAGGATGAAAAGCTACCTGATGGACGGCATCACCGTGAGCCATGAGGATGATGTGGAACTGCTCGCCACAGTGGACTCCACATCAGTGACAAGTCACTCCTCTTCGCCACCATACGGCCCGTTTTACACCTTCTATGCACATTCAACCGTGAGGGTGGTCAATCATTCGGAGAGCACCCTTGACAAGGTACTACTTTCATTCTTCGCAGAATACTCCATGGCACTTTGCGGGATTCCCGGACAGACCATTGTTGCAGAAAATCTGAACCTTGCCCCCGGTGACACGGCAACGGTACCATTTCAAGACCTGTACACATTGTACACACCGTTCACTGGCGACAGCATCCTCACAGTCGAACTCTGCCTCGTGGCCGTCAGCCCCAACGACCACTTGGACATTTTCCCCGATGACAACCAGTGGTGCGGGGAAGTTACCTTCACCGTGCCTGTTGGAATCGAGGAGGCAGATGCCCCGCAAAAGCTGAAAGTCTATCCCAACCCCACCACGGGCATCGTCTTCCTCCCGAATGCGAACGGCTCCATGCTGGAAGTGCTGGATGCCACAGGACGTAGAATCGCTCTTTCCCAACTCACCTCAGACAGGGTTGACCTGCGGGGGATGGGGGTTTCGGAGGGGGTGTATGTTCTCCGTGTCTCCGATCATTCGCGATCCTCAGCACTGCGGGTCATCCTGACCCAACCTTGAAGCCATGGTTATCTTTACACCGTGAAGGCTTTGAACTACATACCCCTCTACACCTACGAGGACTACCGCCAGTGGGAGGGTGAGTGGGAGCTTATCGGTGGGCATCCCCATGCGATGAGTCCTTCACCCAAGAGGAAGCATCAGTATTTCAGCGGGGAACTGACCTTCAGCCTCAAGGAATACCTCAAAAGGCTGATGGACAGCTGTGGCAGTTGCAGGGTCTATCAGGACCTGGACTGGATTGTGGACGACAGCACCGTTGTGCGACCCGACATCATGGTGGTCTGCGGTGAGTTCAAAGATGATTTCCTGCAATCCCCGCCCGCACTCATCGTGGAGATCCTCAGTCCAAGCACGGCACTGAAGGACAAGAACATCAAGTACAACCTCTACGAGGCGCAGGGTGTGCGCTACTACCTGCTCGTAGAACCCGACTCCCGCTCGGTGCAGATCCTAGAGCTTGTTGACGGTGCGTATGCCGAGAACAACAGTTTGTCGGAGTTCCGGCTCACCGATGGCTGCGTCATCCCGTGGAAGGTTCAGGAGGTGCTCTCCTCCATCGAGGACTGAGCCCCGCTCAACTGCTGCGGTAGATCAGGCAGGAGAAATCCTGCTCATTCAGCATCTCGTTGGCGATACGAAGCAGTTCCGAGGAAGTGATAGCCTCGATGCGCTGTGCCGTCTCGGCCAGGGTGTGGATACGGTCGAAGAGCAGGATGCTACGCCCGAAGCCCAACATCTGACTGGCGTTGTGCTCCTCAGCGATGGCCACCTGACCGAGCAACTGCTGCTTCGCCTTGTGCAGTTGCAGTGAACCGAGGGCAGTGTCGCGCATCTGTTTCAGCTCGCGTTTCACCAGCTTCATGCATTTCTCCAGATACTGTGCGTCCGTGCCGAAATAGATGGAGAACATCCCCGTGTCGGAGAACGTGGAATACCCCGATTCCACGCTGTAGGTATAGCCGTGCTTCTCGCGCAGCGACATGTTGAGCCGCGCGTTGAGGCCCGGCCCACCGAGGATGTTGCTGAGCATGTACAGCCCGATGCGGTCCTCGTGGTCGGCAGCGTAGGCAATGTTGCCCATCAACACGTGCTCCTGAAAGTTGCTGCGGGTCTCGGTGCGAGTCTGCGGACGGTAACCGCTGAAAGGTATGCGCTGGTCCGTGCCACTGGATGGCGGCACGAGGCCGAAAGTCCGCTCCACCATGCGTTGCAGCTTACGGATGTCAATCCTCCCCACCGAACTCAGCACCATGCGGTCGGTGTGATAGCCGCGGCTGATGAACTCCCGCACCGATCCGGCCGTGAAGCTGCGCACGCTCTCAGGCGTGCCGAGGCTGTTGCGCCCGATGGGGTCATCATTGAAAAGCAGCTCCTCGAACTCATCGAAGATCATGTCCGAGGGCGAGTCGAGGTACGAGTTGATCTCATCTATGATGACGGCCTTCTCCTTCTCCAGCTCCTTAGGCGGAAAGGTGGAGTTGAACGCGATGTCGTGAAAAAGCTCAATGGAGCGGTCGTAATGCGGGCTCAGGAACGAGGCATGGATAACGGTCTCCTCCTTGGTGGTGTAGGCGTTGAGCTCACCGCCCACGTCCTCCAGGCGGCTCAGGATGTGGTATGCCTTACGATGAGTCGTACCCTTGAAGATGGTGTGCTCGATGAAATGCGCGAGGCCGTGCTCATGCAGCAGTTCATCGCGCGAGCCGACATTGATGAAGAACCCGAGGTGCGCCACGGGCGAGTCCACCTGCTTTTGCACACAGCGGATGCCGTTGGGCAATGTCCACCTGATCAACCCCTCCTCGTCTGTCATGGGCGGCAAAGGTACTTCTGCACCGATGCGGTTCATGGTGTGATGAAATCGAGATAGTTCTCCAAGGTGATGACCTCAAAAGTGGTATCGGGGTAAGCCCTCTTCCAACCTCCGGGGACACGTGCCGTCTTCTTGTCCGACCACTTGAACTCGAATGCCCGCAGCTCCGTGCCCTCCTCCTCCACCAGGTCGAGTTCCTGCTGGTCGTAGGTGCGCCAGAAGTAGCGGTTCACATATCTGCGACTGTAGGAAAGGTATTTCATGCGCTCGGCCATGAGGTAGTTCTCCCACAGCTCGCCCCTGTCCATGCGCATGTCCAGACGGTTGAAATTGCCGATGATGGCGTTGCGGATGCCGTTATCATAGAAATACCAGCGGCCCGTCTTGGTCACCTCCTTGCGCAGGTTGCGGCTGAAACCGCGGACATTGTAAATGACGAACACCTTGGACAGCAGGTCGAGGTAGGTCTCCACCGTATTTCGGCTGATGCCCTTGAGGCCGTTTGCCAGCTCATCGAGGCTGACCTCCTTCCCTATCTGGAATGCGATGAGCCGTAGCAGGTCCATCAGCTTGTCAGACCGCCTCACCCCGTCATACTCCAGCAGGTCGCGGAGCAGATAGGCATCGACCACCTCGCGCAGATAGTCTTCCTTATCATGCCAATCGGGGTACTGCCCCAGTTCGGGATAACTGCCGAAGATGAGCCGTTCCTCCCTGCGTTCCAAGGTCTCCGGATAGCTCTCCAGGGTGCTGAACTCCATCTGTGCCAATGGGAAAAGATGCAGTGTGTTGGAGCGGCCCACCAGCGGCTCTCCGAGCCTGTTGCTGAGATCGAACATGGAGGAGCCGGTGGCTATGACGGCCACGTCCTTCATGTGGTCCACGATGAGCTTGAGTTTCAGCCCGGCCTCCGGTATGTGCTGCGCCTCATCGATCACCAGCAGCTTGCGGTCGCCCATCAGCCGCTTGTAGCCCGCCACCGAACGCTCGGCCAGCAGATCGACCGTCTGCTGCTCCTCACCATTGAGGAACAGGTAGGTGGACGGGTCGCGGTCGCGGAGATAGCGGGCGATCAGCTCGGACTTGCCGACCCGTCTGGCCCCCAGCAGGATGAGCACTTTGCCCGGCCGCACCTTGTCCAAAAAGCGGTGGAGCAATGCCCTCGGGATGTGGGTCGTTTCCATGCGCGTCTTCCTTTTACTGACGCAAATAACGTGAATTGCTTCAATACATTGAAAGTATTTTCGTTAATTCCTTCAACACAATGAATAATTTCACGTTAATTCCTTCAAAATAAAGGTGAGTCAAGCCTCCACTCCCTCCGCCTCCACCCAGTCGCCATGCTGGCGGATGAGTTCGATGAGCTCGTCCAACGCGTGTTCGGATGGGATACTCTTCTTCACCACCTCGCGGCCTTTGTAGAGGGTGATCTTTCCCTTGCCCACGCCCACGTAGCCGTAGTCGGCATCGGCCATCTCGCCCGGCCCGTTCACGATGCAGCCCATAATGCCGATCTTGATACCCTTGAGGTGCTGGGTGCGGCTGCGGATCATTGCGGTGGTCTCCTGCAGGTCGAAGAGGGTGCGGCCACAACTCGGGCAGCTGATATACTCCGTCTTGGAGATGCGCACCCGTGCCGCCTGAAGGATGCCGAAGGCGGTGCTGTTCACCATTCGGTCACCACCACAGTTTTCCGTGCTGATGAACACCCCGTCACCCAGACCATCAACCAAAAGCCCCCCCATATCAGTGGCACTGTAAAGTTGCAGTCTGTCCTCGGTCAGGTTCTCGTAGTAGCGGCCAATGATGACAGGCACATCGCAGCCTTCCTCCAAAAGCTTGAAAAAGAGCCTGCGCTGCTCCGCCATACCGTGCGGATGCCATGTGTCGATGAGAAGCACGGCCGTGGGGTCGCCTTTCAGCTTCGCGATGAGGTCATCTGTCAGGTCTGCCAGCGTGCAACACACCAAGTTCAGTTGCGGATGGAGTTCGGCTTCAGTGAGGTATTCCTGAGGCTGAAGGTGCGGATACCTGCGCGGACGGTTAGCTTCCTTGCGCCATGTCTTCAGGTCATGGAAAAGGCCGAGCGTGCCGGGAATCTCGAAATCCGCCACGCGGTCGCCCAGATAGATGTAATCGCAGGCCTGATCGGTGAGGTTCCACTTATCGAGTGGCACCGAATAGTTGTAGCCCAGTGCAAAGAACGATGCGGGGGTGATGCGTTCACGTCCGCTGAGGTCTGCCATCACGCGGGGCACATTGCCCCCACCGATGTTCAGCACCTCCCTGGATTGTCTTTTTGAGTAATCGAACGGGTTGATGAGCAACTTGTCGGTTGGTGGGATGGGGTTCCCTCCCACTCGGCTCGCATTGTAGCGGTCCACAAGGGCCCGTGCCACGGGGATCTCGAACTCGGGGTCCTCGGTAAGGCTCACACGCACGGTGTCACCCAGCCCATCCTCCAGCAGCGTGCCGATGCCCACCGCAGATTTGATACGACCGTCCTCGCCCTCGCCCGCCTCGGTGACCCCGAGGTGCAGCGGATAATCCATCCCCTCGGCCATCATTTTGGAGACCAGCAACCGATACGCCTGCACCATCACCTGCGTGCTGCTCGATTTCATGGAAAGCACGATCTCATGGAAATCCTCCTCGCGGCAGATGCGGAGAAACTCCAGCGCGCTCTCCACCATGCCGAGGGCAGTATCACCATAGCGGCTCATGATGCGGTCGGAGAGAGAGCCGTGGTTGGTGCCTATGCGCATAGCGGTGCCGTGCTGCTTGCACAGTTTCACCAAAGGCAGGAAACGCTCTCGGATACGCTCCAGCTCCAAGGCGTAGGAAGCATCGGTATATTCTATCTCCTCGAATTTCTTGCGGTCTGCGTAATTGCCCGGGTTCACACGCACCTTTTCCACGATGCGGGCAGCGACCTCTGCGGCATTGGGCGTGAAATGGATATCGGCACAGATGGGCGTGTCGTAGCCCCGCTTGAGCAGCTCGGCCTTGATGTTGGCAAGGTTCTGCGCCTCCTTGATGCTGGGCGCGGTGATCCGCACCAGCTCGCAACCGGCCTCTATCATGCGGATGCTCTGCGCCACGGTGGCCTCGGTGTCCATCGTGTCGGTCGTGGTCATGCTCTGCACCCGGATGGGATTACCGCCACCCATCTTCAATCCACCGATGCTCACCTCACGGGTCTTGAAGCGGCTATACTCGAAAAGGCTGTTGCAGTAGGGGGAAAACGACATTGGTTGAGAGATGGTCCGGGCAAAGGTAATCTGCCACAACACCCGACCGGTTCATTTGGTTCACCTCACGGACAGCCTGCCTCGGTACACCTCACCGGAGGAGCACTGCACAGTCACGGTGTACAATCCCGAGGGCAGCATCCGGATGCTCAGCAACTCCTGCCGCCCGGCCACCAGCACCACACGACCCAGCGCATCGATCACCTCCGCGTGCGCCAGCTCCTCATGAACAGGAAGAGCCAGCCTTACCTCATCTTGTGCGGGATTGGGGTACATCGTCAACGGCCTGACAGTAACTTTCTCCCTGTCCTGAACACTCAACGGTTCCACCAGATAAAAAGATGTGGTGAAGAACTTGGTCACCTCTTGGGCAGGTTCAGCAGGCCCAGCCGCGATCTTGGGCCAGACCACCACCACGTTATCGCCTATCACCATGGCATTGTTGTCTTCAGTGGTGAACTGATGCGTCACAAAGACCTGGGTCTGCGACTGCGGGGCGAGAAACCCGTTCCCAAGCGCAGCGGAATCGGCCATGAGGCTATCCGAAGTGCCCGGAAACTCAAGGATGACATCAACTCCGCCCTGAAAAACCAATGTGCTCTGATTGGTCAGAAACATGGTGAATGACACCACCTGCCCATTGACAATAGTGTCGGGGATGCCGACCACTGAATCGACACTCAGGAAATAGGTCTGCGACCATGCGCTGGTGACATTGACCCCCAATGCCAGCACCAATATCAGCTTAAGAAGTGTGCTTCTCATCTTTTTCGTTTTGGTCAAAGGTATAATGGCCGAAATGCTGTCGAACAACGTACTTTTCCGAAATCTTACGCGTTCAACCAACACAACAATGGATATCGTTGAGCAGATGATCGCCCGCATGGGTAAGGATGAGCTGCGGTTTTTCCGGATGTACGCCTCGCGTATGGAGGTGAAGGGCCCTCGCAAGGACATGCAGCTTTTCGACCGCATCCGGACAGAAGGGACAGCATTCAGTGACGAGACCGCCTCCGATGAACTGTACACGGACGGGAATCGCAACGCGTATTATCGACTCAAGAACCGCCTCAAGACGGAGCTTGCAAAAAGTCTGCTGCTCCAACACATCGAAAGTGAGGAAACCTCACAGGTGCTTCACCTGCTTCTGCTGGCAAGGCATTACCAGTCAAGGAATGCCTACGCACTTGCCGAGCATTTCCTCAATAAAGCAGAACGAAGGGCGGGTGCGGCAGAGAGCCATGAACTGCTCGACCTGATCTACACCGAGTTCATCCGTCTCTCTCAGGAAGTGGTGACCATCGACCCCGAGACCTACATCGCAAAGCGCAGGGAGAATTCGGCACAGTTGCACATGCTTCGGCAAATGGACGAGATACTGGCCACGGTGAAATACCGGCTCAAAGTGACCCAGAACTTTTCTCCGGTGAACAATCCTGTGATCGACATGCTGCTCGAAACCGTACAACGATTGTCGTCCGATGAGCGGGTAAGGCATGGAACACAGCTACGATTCAAGATGTACCATGCGGTAAGTCAGATTCTCCTGCAGCAGCACGATTATCCCAACCTGGAGGACTTTCTGCTGAAGACCTTCTCGCAGTTTGAGGAAGAGCGGCTATTCAACCGCGCCAACCACCAGACCAAGCTTCAAATGTTGACGTACATCGTCAATGCCCTGTTCAAGAACGGCAAAACGGCACAATCGCTCGAGTGGGCCGAACGACTCCATGATGCCATGAACGAGCACGATCGGCTGCTCTACGACCGATTCCTTTTCTTCTACTACAACTCACTGGTCATCAATTACACCAAGACCGATCTTGATCGCGCCATCGCGCTGCTGCTCGACCTGGAAAATCACCCTAAACTCCGAGACACGCAGTACTACCTCATTTTCGTGCATCTGAACCTGTCCATCTTCTTTTTTCAGAAAGGAGATCACAGGCAAGCAATACGAAGACTCAATCAGCTGTATCACCACGAACGATTCGCGCTCACAGCAACACCACTGAGATTACGCATCGCAATGTTCGAACTGATGGTGCGCACCGAGCTCGGTGACATGGATGTAGTCGAACAGCGTTTGAAGCAAGTGAGACAGACTTTTGCGGAGCAATTGAAACAAGGGGAAAACAGACGCGAGGCCGAACTTCTCACCATTATTGAAAAGTTGTTCTTGAAAGGCATATCTCCACGGGAGCGTGAGATGGCGGCACTTCTGAAAGCTTTCACAACCAGCACCAGTCCTGAGGAGCAGGACGCGGAACTTTTGAACTACAACGGGTGGTTGGTCAGCAAAGTGAAAGTCTGAACAGGACCGACATACTATGAACAACCCGCCACATCTTCTTAACAATTGCGAGAGCAGAGATCAACCACCGCTGCACGGTCATTTACCTTTGCCACAAACAGAAAGAAGATGAAATTCGGTGTAGTGGTTTTTCCCGGTTCTAACTGCGATCAGGACATGATCTATGTGCTTCGCGACATCATGGGTCAAGAAGTTGTGGAACTCTGGCACAAGGACCACGACCTTCAGGGCTGCGACATGGTGGTGCTGCCGGGCGGGTTCTCCTATGGTGACTACCTGAGGTCGGGAGCCATAGCCCGTTTCTCACCCATCATGACCGAGGTGATTACCCATGCCGGACGAGGTGGCTACGTCTTTGGCGTCTGCAACGGGTTTCAGGTACTGTGCGAGGCTGGTCTCGTGCCAGGCGCACTGCTGCATAACGACACTCAGAAATTCATCTGCCGCAATGTGACCATCCGTTGTGAGACCTCGAAATCGCTGATTACGCAAGGGATAGAACCGGGGGCTGTGCTCACGGTTCCGATAGCACACGGTGAGGGTCGCTATTTCGCTGACCCGGATACGTTGTCCGAATTGCAGGCGAACGACCAAGTACTTTTCCGTTACTGTGACCCTACTGGCAAGCTGTCTGACGAATCGAATCCCAACGGGTCTGTTACATCCATAGCCGGAGTTTGCAACAAAGGGCGCAACGTTTTCGGAATGATGCCTCATCCCGAGAGAGCCTCCGATGCCGACCTTGGCAACACCTCTGGCAAGGCCATCTTCGAGTCGATGCTCGGGGCGGTGCTGGCCTGAGTGGCCTTTTTTAATTTCTCAAATGGTGTAAATGCAACGCGCCAGTGTCGGGACAACCCTGACACTGGCGCTTACCATTCACGCTAAACCCCCTAAAGCGTGAGGTATGTTGCTCAGTACTGTTCGAGCAGGTACTTGATCAGGTCTGTTGTGGTGACGATGCCCACCAGCTTGTCACCCTCGGTCACTGGCAGTGCGTGAAACTCACGTGTGGCAAGTATCTCGGCAACCTCTTTAATGGAGAGCTCTGCAGCCACTGCGACCGGCTTGGATACCATTACCTGCTCCACAGAAAGCATGTTGTACACAGCTGTGTCAACAGTACCCTCATCATCACCATAGTTATCTACAAAGCTGATGCGTAGCAGATCGGTCAGACTCAACATTCCGATGAGCTTCTCACCGCTCACCACAGGGATATGACGAATCTTGTGCTTGTTGAACAAAGCCTCTGCCTCGCTGAGGGAGTTCGTGAGGTTGATGGTGACCACCTGAGCGGTCATGATCTTACTTACCGGTTCTCTTTTTTTCATGATGTTGTTGTTTTGCTATGACGCAAAGGAGCATCTGCACAACAACACAGGAGCAGACTTAAATCATACGGAAAGCTGATCTTCGACAGTTTTTCACCGTCTTACTTCCCAACGAGGAGCCTACGAACCTCACGGTGCGAGGAGGTCTGAACCACCACAAGGTAAACCCCTGAGGCTCCAAGCGCGGAAACGTCCACACGGAAGTTGTGGTCACCGGGAGCCAGCGACCCCTTGTGCAGCGATGCCACCTCGCGGCCCATGATGTCCATCACAGCGATGGAAGTCGGCTCTGCGGTGAAGGTGGTCATTCGCAGGTCAGCAAAGTCCGTTGCAGGATTAGGTGCGAGGGTCAAGTCGGGTGCATTGATGGCACGGTCACCGATAGACAGAGGGCCCGATATGCGGATGTCGTCCACATAAATGTTATTCCCCTCATCGCTTCTGCTCTGGAATTTGACCAACATGTGCTCAGCACTGGCGAAATTCGAGAGATTGACCTCCTCTTCCTTCCATTGCTCCTGTCCTGAGGGCGTGAAGGGGCTTCCTTGGTTACCCGACACAGATGAAAGGTTACTTCCGGACCTGTTATATCGCATGGACCAGGTCTGTCCACAGTTGGTGCTTATAAACACACGGAGTTGATCGCTTTGACCACTCTTGGTGCGGTACGCCAGCTTGAAGAACAGCCTCGGATTGTTGATGTTGCGCATGTCCACCGATGGTAGCACGAATTCATCCACACTGCCCGCAGGGTTGCCGGAATGGTTGTTGATGAAAATGGAATGGTCACCTGTGTAGCCCACGTTTGTACGCTCCCATCGGTTGCCGAAATCGCTGAGGGTGAAGAACTGCTCATCTGCACTCTCAAAGTCCTCTTGCAGGTAGTAACTCTGCACTTCGGCCGTGGCAGGAAGCACCCGGATATACTCGGTCTTGGAATGCGTGTCGCTGCCCTGTGCATTACCAGCAGTGAGGGTTACAGCATATACACCCGGAGTGTTGTAGGTCACCTGAGGGTTAGCGGCAGAGGATGCAGCTGGCGATCCTCCCGGAAATTCCCAAGAACGGGTTGTCACCGTGCCATTGTACGAATCATCGGTGAACATGACCTGCTCGCCTGTACAAACCAAGTTACTATTGGCGTAGAACATGGCCTTGGGTGCGCAGTTTGATGGAGTGGGATCATTCACACCAGTGAACTGCAAGTTGGCTGCTGAATGAATCTGAGAACGCGAACCCGCTAAAACCCCATCCATCCTGGCCTTCTGACCTAAGGTGAAAGTGTTCATACATGAGCCGTTGGCATAGTCCATGTAATTTTCAATCATATCGGGAAGGTCCGGAGAGTCGTTGGTGCAACTATTGGCATTCTGACTACAAGAGTAATTGGCCTCAGCCACAGGCGGTGTATCCTCAATGTTCTCTCCAAAGAAACCGCCACCGCATCCACCTTGAAAGGTATGCAGCAATCCAAGCCAATGACCGATCTCGTGGGTCAGTGTGCGACCACGGTCTCCGGGCACTGCATAGCCGATGCTACCGATACGGTCTGCACGGACCACAACACCATCCGTTGCCGCGCTACCAAAGTTGGGAAACTGCGCGTAGCCGAGTATAATGCCAGGCTGATCATCGCTTGCCGCAATAGTGTTCACCACCCAGACGTTGAGGTAGCGACTGCTGTTCCAATAACTGAGTGCTTTCACAGCATCATCAGCATTGTTGGTCAATGGAGAAAACACCCGGTTGATCCCCTCCGTGCAATTCCCATCAGGGTCCTTTTTAGCCAGTCTGAACTCCACAAGCGCATCTGTGGCCACAGGTTTGAAGATATCGCGCGTATTGACGGTATCAGCATTGAGCCTGCGATAATCCTCGTTGATGATGCGCATCTGATCCTCAATCTGCTCCTTGCTGATATTCTCAGGACCACCAGTGTGGATGACATGGAAAACCACCGGAATGATGCGAGGTTCACCATTGCGCTGAGTCTCCCCAGCCTCCAGCTCAGCAGAAAACCGCACGAGGTCATCGTACGTCTGGGCGAGTGAAGGGTCTCTATCCAGCGCAGCCTGCATGTGCTGGTCCGAGCCGCACCAATGATTGTGCTGGGCGGAGGCCAGAGAAATGGTCAAAGAGATAGGGAGAAAAAGAAGGTACTTGATCGGATTCATGAGATGGTTGAAAAGAGTAACAGGGGCACAAGGTAAGACTTGTATCAATGACTAATTGTGACACAGCACACCTTTCAGCATTCAACGACACAAGAGCTTACCTTGCGACCGCAGCATCAGAATGGGTACAGCGCCAGAGATAACGGTTTACACGGATGGTTCCGCCCTCGGCAACCCTGGCCCGGGCGGCTACGGCATAGTGCTGATGTCCGGGCGTTTCCGTAAGGAAGTAAATGCGGGGTACCGTCTTACCACCAACAATCGCATGGAGCTGTTGAGCGTCATTGTGGCGCTGGAGATGCTGAAGAATCCAGACTCAGACGTCACCATATACTCCGATTCCAAATATGTGGTGGACTCCATAGATAAACGATGGGTCTTCGGCTGGGCGAAAAAAGGATTTGCGGGAAAGAAGAACGCAGACCTCTGGCGCAGGTTTCTTGCCATCTACCCCAAGCACCGCGTGCAGCTTGTCTGGGTCAAAGGCCACGCAGACAATTTGGAGAACGAGCGCTGCGACAGGCTTGCGGTGGCCGCAGCCCACGATAGGGCAAAACACATGGTGGACGAAGGCTACGAGGCAGCCCGCAATGATGGTGGCTTGCTTTGACCATTCCGTTTGTCGGTTAATGCACCCTCGACCAGACTGATAATTCTATTTTTGACGGAGTTCAATCCATGAACCATGCGCGTCCGCTTCCTTCATACTGAGGCCAAATGGTTGTACGCGCTGTTCGGGGCAGCGATTTGCACATTGCTGGTGCTAATGCCCGATTCGGGTTTCGACAAGTACTATTGGATCACTTGGACACAACACATCATCGAGCAGGGGCTGGGAAGCATCTACACCAACCCTGAGGTCAATAATCATCCCCTTATTCTTTATGTGCTCAAGCTCTTCTCCTTACTTTTTGAAGACGCTGAGTCAGTCACCTACTCTACAGTGAACTGCCTGAAAGCGCTGGTGCTACCGTTCGACCTGCTGACGCTGCTGGCAGTGGTTCACATCCTCAAACGGACAGGCAGGCCGATATGGGGTGTGCTGGTTTTTTTCCTGAACCCTTCATTCTGGTACAACACGGTGATCTGGGGCCAGGTGGATACCATCCACACTTTTTTCGTGCTCGGAGCATTGATCTTCGCAGAGCGCGGCCAATGGCGATGGGCAGGCGTCTCCCTGCTCGTAGCCATCAACTTCAAGCTGCAGGCCATCATCTTCACCCCATTGGTGCTGGTGTTCATCATGCCGTTCATCCGCAAGCGGGGTTGGGCGGCCGCATCTCTTCAGATTTTCATTCTGGCGGGAGTGCAGATGCTGGTTTTCATGCCGTTCTGGTTTGTCGGTAAGCTACCGGAGACCCTTGCCGCCCTCAGCATGCGCAGCATAGATCATTTTCCCGTTCTATCCAGAAATGCCTACAACTTCTGGCATTTCGTGGTGGCCGACCCCTATAACTTCCCCGACAGTAGAACCGTGCTCGGAATACCGCTAAAGGTGTGGGGACTGGTGCAGTTCTGGTCAGCATCTGCCATGGTGATGATGCCCATGGTACTGGCCGTGGGCAACGGTGCCTTCGACAACCTCAGCAGGGACCAGCGACTGGGCACCATTTTTCAGGTATCAGCCCTGGTCACCACGGCATTCTTCCTCTTCAACACACAGATGCACGAACGGTACATACACCCTGCCCTGCTCTTCTCAGGTCTGTTCGCACTGCTCACCGGTCGGGGCATCGTATTCGGCTTGATCACCACTGGTTACCTCCTCAACATGGAGGCCGTGATGCGCTACCTACGCTACTTTGATGAGCAATGGTTGGGCTTCAAAATAGATTATGACCGGATATTTCTTTTCGAGCCGAAGCTCATCGCTGGCATCTTCATCTTCGCATTTCTCTACGGTGCAGTGGAGTTCTACCGCACCTTTTTCTCATTCAAAACGTCCGATATCATAGCTGCCGACAGTGCGCACAGCGGTTGACCACAACCATCACTTGATGCGCTGTTTGCACTACATTTGCACTCAGTTTAGAATCTGTCTAAATAAAGGTGGTCGACCGTATCCGAATAGGAATTGCAGATGCTCACTTCGTGGTGCGCGAAGGCTTCAAGGCCGTTTTGGCGCGCGACCCGGAGTTTGAGGTGGTGGGCGAATGCGTTTCCGGTGACTGCATTCCGAATCTGCTCCGCAAAGGCGTTGATGTTCTGCTTTTCGACTTCGACACTGAGGGCAGCATCACATTAGATGACCTTGCCAAGGTTCACAGGATCGACCCCAAAGTTCAGGTGATCATGGTCTCCTCCAATCAGGATCCCACGATGGTCAACCGCACTGTTCGACAGGGCGTCTCCGGCTACCTTTTCAAGGAATGTGACGAAAGCGAGATCATAAACGCGGTCAAGTTCGCTTGCCGTGGCGACCGCTTTTTCTGTAATCGCGTGCTGGACATCCTGCTTGACAAGAAAAAAGCGGGCGAAGAGAGTGATTGCCTTCCAACCCGACTCTCCAAGCGCGAGCTGGAAATCGTAGAGCTGATCACCGAAGGCCTGACTGCAAATGAGATAGCCGATAAGCTCTGTCTATCGGCCCATACGGTAAGCACCCATCGCAAGAACATCTTCCGCAAGCTGGGCGTACGCTCCACAGCTGAGCTGGTGCGCCATGCCGTGAGTGCGGCACTGGTCTGACCGACCAGTGCCACCTTCAATCTCAAATTCCGAGCAGCACCTCCTCGGCCGTTTTCCCTCCGAAGAGCATGGACGCGGGGTTCTCCAGCATCTCCTTCACCTTCACAAGGAAGCTGACGGATTCCTTGCCATCAATGATGCGGTGGTCGTAGCTCAGCGCGAGATACATCATGGGACGGGCCACAATCTGGCCGTTCTCCACCACTGCGCGCTCCACGATGTTGTGCATACCGAGGATCGCACTCTGAGGCGGATTCAGGATGGGGGTGCTCATCATCGAGCCGAACACGCCACCGTTGGTGATGGTGAATGTGCCACCCGTCATTTCCTCCACAGAAATCTTGCCGTCACGCACCTTGATTGCCAGGTCTTTGATACCTGACTCTATCTGCGCGAGGCTCATCTGCTCTGCATTGCGAAGTACGGGCACCATCAGTCCTTTCGGGCCGCTCACCGCCACACCTATATCGCAGTAGTCATGAAAAACAATGTCCTGCCCATCGATCATGGCATTAACGGCCGGATAATGATATAGGGCTTCGGTCACGGCCTTGGTGAAGAAGCTCATGAAGCCGACATTCACCCCGTGGGTCTCCGAGAACTTCTGCTTGTACTTGGTGCGCATATCCATGATGGGCTTCATATTCACCTCGTTGAAGGTGGTGAGCATGGCCGTGTCGTTCTTAACAGAAACGAGACGCTCCGCGATCTTGCGTCTGAGCATGCTCATCTTCTCCGAACGGACTTCACGTCCGCCCGCCCAGCTCTGACCTGCATCCCCTAAAGAAAATCCTGATGACATCGCTGTGAGCACATCGCCCTTGGTGATGCGTCCGTCTTTGCCAGATGCCTTCACCTGACTGGCGGAGACGTTGTTCTCGGCCATCAGCTTCTTGGCTGCGGGCGAAGGTGTGCCAGCGGCATAGCCTGCTTCCTGCTTCTTCTCGGCCAAGGGCGCGGGCGCAGCCTCTTTCTTGGGTGCAGCTTCAGCTTTCGGGGCTTCTTCCTTCTTCGGTGCGGGCGCATCGGCTGGGGCCTCTGCACTGGTGTCGATGGTGCAGATGACATCACCCACATTCACCGTTCCTTCCTGCACCTTGATGCTCACGATGCCCGCCTGTTCGGCATTGATGGTGAGCGTGGCCTTGTCGGAGTCTATCTCGCAGAGCTCCGCATCCTGCTGTACGTAATCGCCATCGGACACGAGCCAAGATGCTATCTCAACTTCCGTGATGGATTCTCCTGGACTGGGGACTTTTACTTCAAACATGTTGTTGTATGATTTTTAACCGCCAAGGCGATTTTGGTTTAACCACAAAGGCGCACAAAGTTCAATTCACAAAGGAACACGAAGATGTTTTGTTTGACCGCCAAGGCGGGGATGTTTTAACCACGAAGGCACACAAAGTTCAAGTTCACAAAGGAACACAAAGGGAAAACTCGTACTTAATGGCTAATGTTCTTCTCTAATTGACTTTGAGCGACTTCGTGAAAAACCCTTTGTGCGCCTTTGTGGTAAGAATTGTGGTGAAAACACAATGCTTGTGGTTCGTGTTCAGAAGATTACTCGTTGGAAGCCGTTGTTGAATTGGCGGACGTTGAAGTTGGCGAGGAGGCCGAGTTTGCAACCTGAGAGTTTCAGATAGGTCAGTATCTGCGCCATGTGAACATCATTCAGCTTTTCCACCGATTTAACCTCCACAATCACGCAGTCATTGACCAACAGGTCGAGACGGTAACCCGCATCCAATTGTATTTCATTGTAATTCAGTGGCATCACCTTCTGCCGTTCTACTATCAGACCCGCCTCACTCATTTCATACGCGTGACATTCCTCATAAGCACTCTCTAACAGGCCTGGGCCGAGTGCCGTATGAACCGCGAACGAACAATCCAAGACCTTTTTGAAAACTTCTTCCCTGTTCAGCATCTCTCTGATGTTTAACCACGAAGGCGACTTTTATTCAACCACAAAGCCGCACGAAGTTCAAGGTCACAAAGGCACACGAAGTGTTCTTTCTCATGTAAACCAATCCAAAAAAACCTTCTTTCCCTTTGTGCTCCTTCGTGAATCCCGCATGTGCGGGACTTCGTGTTCCTTCGTGGTTAAAACTTTCCGCGTCAGCGGCCCATAATTCCTTCGCGGTCAAACAGCCATTTCCTTCTCAAAAACCTTACTTATCAACCTCGCCTGAACCGCCCTGTGTCTCGTGCCTGAACCCGTGGCGGGAGTTCCGCTCGGTGGACGGCAGATGACATCCAGATCCACATCGCGCCACACTCGCAGCAGGTGACTCCATGCGCCCATATTCTCGGGCTCTTCTTGCACCCAAGTCCACTTCTTGGCGTTGGTGTACTTGCCGATGAGCGCCTTGAGCTGCTTGCGCGGCAGCGGTTCTATCTGTTCCAAGCGGAGCAACGCTACGCTTGTATCTCCAATGCGCTCCTTCTCATCCAGCAGCTCGTAGTAGATCTTGCCCTGACAAACCACCACACGCTCCACGGCCTTCGGGTCGGCAGTGGCATCGTCTATCACCTCTTGGAATCGGCCCGTGGCGAGTTCCTTCATCGAGCTGACGCAGCGCGGGTGGCGCAACAGGCTCTTAGGGGTGAAGATGACGAGCGGCTTGCGGAAATCGCGCTTCATCTGTCTGCGCAGCACGTGAAAGAAATTGGCGGGTGTGGTGCAGTTCACCACTTGGATGTTGTAGCCGGCATACACGTTGAGGAAACGCTCCATCCGCGCACTGCTGTGCTCCGCGCCCTGCCCCTCATAGCCGTGTGGCAGCAACAGTACGAGACCATTCATCGCCTTCCATTTCTCCTCTGCCGAGCAGATGAACTGGTCGATGATGATCTGCGCACCGTTCACGAAATCACCGAACTGCGCCTCCCACATGGTGAGTGCGGCAGGGTTTCCGAAGGCGTGGCCATAATCAAAGCCCATCACTGCGTATTCCGACAGCAGTGAATTATACACGCTGAACTCGGCCTGCCCTTCTTTCAGGTCGTTGAGCGGCACATACTCCTGCTCGCTGTCCTCGACCTTGAGCACAGAATGGCGGTGGCTGAAGGTGCCGCGCTCACAGTCCTGACCGCTGAGGCGCACAGGATGTCCCTCCACCAGCAGCGATGCGAACGCCAGATGCTCGGCCATGCCCCAGTCCAGGCGGTCGGTCTTCAACACCATATCGCGCCTGTCCTGGAGTATCTTCTCCATCTTGCGGAAGAACTTCCAACCATCGGGCACTGTAGTCAAGCGGTCGGCAAGGTCCTTCAACGTCTTCTCACTCACGCCCGTTTCGGGACTCTGGTCGAAATCCTCAGGCTTCGCGAAGCGGAATCCTTCCCACGTGTCGGCCAAGAACTGCGTGATCTTGGCCTTCTCGATCTCCTTGGATTCATCAAGCCGCTCTTGCAACATCTGCTTGAACTGCTCCTCCATCTCCATAACCATCTCCTTCTCCACCACGCCCTGCTCGGTCAGCTGCTTGCGGTAGATCTCCAACGGATTGGGGTGCTTTGCGATGAGATTGTAGAGGATGGGCTGGGTGAAGCGCGGCTCATCGCCCTCGTTGTGTCCGTATTTGCGGTAGCAGAGCAGATCCACGAACACATCGCCCTTGAAAGCCTGACGGAACTCCATGGCCAGTTTCATGGTACGGGCCACGGCCTCCACATCGTCACCGTTCACATGGAACACGGGCGAAAGCGTTGTCTTACCCACATCGGTGCAGTAGATGCTGCTACGGGCATCGAGGTAGTTGGTGGTGAATCCCACCTGATTGTTGATGACGATATGGATGGTGCCTCCCGTGCGATAGCCATCAAGCTTCGCCATCTGCACAGTCTCATACACCACTCCCTGACCAGCTATGGCCGCATCGCCATGTATGATGACCGAGCACAACTTGGCGTCATCGCCCTTGTACTTGCGGTCTATCTTGGCCCTTGAGATACCCTGCACCACGGGGCCGACAGCCTCCAAATGTGAGGGGTTGGGGCAAAGGTTCATTTTCACCTCTTTGCCATTGTCACATTTTGCGAAGCTGGTGGAACCGAGGTGATACTTCACATCACCCTCCACATCAGCATCCTCATAATCGTGCCCTGCGAACTCGGTGAAGATGTCCTTGTAGGTCTTGTTGAAGATGTTGGCCATCACGTTCAGGCGGCCACGATGCGCCATTCCGAACACAAACTCCTCGATGCCCAGTTCACTGCCCACCTCCACGGCCACGTCCAACGCGGGGATCAGTGCCTCGGCACCTTCCAGCGAGAAACGTTTCTGTCCAGGGAATTTCCTGTCGAGGAACTGCTCGAACACCACGGCCTGATTCAGTTTGCGCAGGATGGCCTTCTTGTCCTCCATGGAGAAACGCGGCTGGTTGCGGTCGGTCTCAAGTCGCTTCTGCATCCACTCCAGCACCTCTGGTCTGCGGATATACATGTACTCCACCCCGATGCTCTGGCAGTACGTGGCCTTAAGGTGAGCAACGATGTTCTCCAAAGTGGCGGGGCCGATACCCAGCACGGAACCCGCTTGGAACACGGTCTTCAGGTCGGCATCACTAAGGTTGAAGTTCCCGATTTCGAGCGTGGGGGTGTACTGCCTGCGCTCGCGAACAGGATTTGTCTTTGTGAAAAGATGTCCGTTCTTGCGATAAGCGTTAATGAGGTTGATAACATCAAATTCCTTCTGGAAATTGGCCGGGATGCCATCGGCACTCTCCAGATCGTAAGTCGTCCGTGCAAACTCGAAACCCGCAAAGAACCGCTGCCAATCGTCATTGACGGACTTCGGGTCTTTGATGAACTGCTGGTAGAGATGCTCCGCAGCGGAGACATCCATGTTGGAGAGGAAAGAGTAGTTGTCCATGAAAGAAAGAGACGCTTGAAGCCCGAGAAAGTTCGGACAAAGATAAGTCAGCCTGCGGGGTCTTATCCTCGATGCAAGAGGCTTTTGCACTGTCTCAGAGCCTGCCTGCGTAGTGTTTTCTAATGACGACCTTTTGCAACTCCCGCTTGAGAATGAGGTCGGTGAGTCGCTGAAGGCTATCTGTGTCCTCTCCGAAAAGTGCCTTGCGTACCTGAGCCTCATTAAGGTCGATGCCATAGAGCAGACTCCAGAACCGTTCGGTCTGGTGTTCAAGCATGTAATCTATCACTGGGATGAGCTGATCTGACAGTTCCCGATAGGCATTATCCTCATTCCCGGTGAAATTGACATCGAATCCATTGAGCTGAAAGTCCTTGTTAAGTTGAGCAACCACCTCTTGCAGCAGATCGAGCCTCCTTGAGAAACGATCGAGGTGCGCAGGGGTGACAGGAAGGTCATTCCCCAGGCTCGTATCTGATGGGAACAAGGCGTCCTCCATAGAGGTCTGACCCTTATCAGTGCTCACGGTGCATCAGGCTATCTGTGAACTCTCGTAGAATGGCGGTCGACCGAGTGTCACCATTCACCATGTCGAGGTGCTGCTGTGCCGCAGCGTGGAAATGCCACATGCGCTGCTCGGCCAACTGTCTGATGCCAAGACGGTCGTAAATGGCTGTGACCGCCCGAACCTTGTCCTCGGGAAGGTCGCTGCTGTTGCCGATCCATCGATGCAATTCCTCGCTGTCGGCATGTTGGGCCGTTTCTATTGCCTTGAGCAGCAGGTAAGTCTTCTTGTCTGAGATGATGTCACCGCCTTGCTGCTTGCCGACCTTGCCTGTGTCACCGAACACATCGAGTATATCGTCCTGCAACTGGAAAGCTATGCCAGCATTGAGCCCGAAATCATAAAGATACTGCGCCTGCTCGGCCGATGCACCGCCCACCAGCGCCCCCATCTTGAGACTGGCAGCAAGGAGCACTGCGGTCTTGAGCCTTATCATCTCCTCGTACTCCGCGATGGTGACATCATCGCGCTGCTCGAAATCCATATCAAACTGCTGTCCTTCGCAGATCTCGAGTGCGGTGGCATTGAAAACCGGAAGCAGCTTAGGCAGCACTGTAGGTTCGGTCCGTGCCAGTGCTTCGTAAGCGAGCACCATCATGGCATCTCCGGACAGAATAGCAACGTTGGGACTCCACTTACAATGCACTGTGGGCTTGCCGCGTCTCAGTGGTGCATTGTCCATGATATCATCATGCAGTAGGGTGAAGTTGTGAAATACTTCCACTGCCAAGGCGGGGCCTATTGCCGGCCTCACATCGTCCCTGAAAAGCCGGCAGCCCAGCAGCACCAGTGTAGGGCGCATGCGCTTCCCTCCGAGGGAGAACATGTAGCGCACAGGTGAGTACAGGTCAACAGGTTTCTCTGGTAGCGACCACTGCTTGAGTTCATCTTCAACAAGAGAAGAGAATTCCTTGAGCACTTGTTTCAATAGACCTTCGCCAGTCATCAGCCCTCAACGTTGTATGCAGCGGTTCAGTTCACGGTTACGAACTGACCTTTCTCGATGACAACCGCGAGGCCATCCTCGAGTGAGCGTGGCTCACGTCTTAGCAGCTCTTGCATTTTCGCGGTGTCGGGCAACCTGCGGGTCATATCACCTTCTTCCAATGCGGGAAGATAGATCAGCTTAGATGACGACCGAGTAACCTTGATGATGGTTTCTGCCAGCTCGAGTATGGTGACCTCCTTGTCTCCCCCGATGTTGACCACATCATTTACATGCAGGTCCTCGTAAAAGGCAGTGAGACAAGCATCTACATTATCATCGATGAAACAGAAGGTGCGTGTCTGCAGGCCGTCACCGTAAATGGTGATGTCCTGATTGGTGAGTGCGAGATGGAGGAAGCGCGAAATGACGAACTCCTTACTCTGCTTCGGTCCGTACGTATTGAAGAAGCGGAAGATCGTGAACTCCAGCCCGAACTCCTTCTGATAACTGCGCAGGTAGGCCTCGCCCACATTCTTCACTATGGCGTACGGCAGGCGGGAGTTGAGCGGAGTGGTGTGCTCATTCTGCGGAAACTCCACTGGTTCTCCGTACACTTCCGAAGAGCTGCTGTAGTACACGCGTCTCACGCCAGTATTTTTACTGAGCTGAAGCACGTTCTCCAGACCATGCAAATCATTGAGCACCAACACTGGATGATTCAGGGTTCGCTTCACCCCTACCACAGCCGCGTAGTGGAACACATAGTCGAAGGTGTAGGCGTAGAACACACTGCTGATGTCCTTGTAGTCATTGACATCGCATTTGATGAAGCGCAGGTTGCCATGTGGAGAATCAGGCACTTTGACCATCGACCCTGTCAGCAGATTGTCCACTATCACCACGTAATTCTCGGGATTCTGGGCCAGTTTCTCTGCTACAGCACTACCTACGAAACCAGCACCTCCCGTCACCAGTATCTTTCTCATGATGTGTGGTTGTGTGTGCATTCTGCGGGAGATATGGTCAAGAGGGCTGCGAAGGTACGCGAATCACGTAAGGCGACAAATTTCATCAGTACCGTATCACTTGACAAGGCGCAGCAGGTACTCCCCGTAGCCGCTCTTCTTAAGCGGTTCGGCCACGGCCCGCAGCCGATCGGCATTGATGAAACCCTGACGGAAGGCGATCTCCTCGATGCAGCCGATCTTCAGTCCCTGCCGTTCCTCAATCACTTGAACAAACTGCCCGGCCTGCATCAGTGAGGCGAAAGTGCCCGTGTCAAGCCAAGCAGTGCCGCGGCCCAGCTGCGCCACTTTCAGGTTCCCGGCTTGGAGATAATACTTGTTCACATCTGTGATCTCGTATTCGCCCCTTGCGCTTGGTTTAAGGTTCTTGGCGATCTGCACCACGGTGTTGTCATAGAAGTAAAGGCCCGGCACCGCGTAGTTCGACTTGGGCTGTGCGGGTTTCTCCTCAATGGAAATAGCCTTGAAATCCTTGTCGAACTCCACCACACCGTAGCGTTCAGGGTCGGACACGTGGTAGGCGAACACCACCCCGCCATCGGGGTCGTTGTTCTCCTTCAAAAGCTTCTCCATGCCATGACCATAAAAGATATTATCGCCCAGCACCAGGGCCACCTTGTCGCTGCCGATGAACTCCTCGCCCAGCACGAAGGCTTGCGCCAGTCCGTTGGGCACTTTCTGCTCCACATAGCTGAACTTGCAGCCGATCTGCTCGCCAGTGCCCAGCAAACGCTCAAAGTGCGGCAGGTCGTGCGGGGTGCTGATGATGAGGATGTCGCGGATGCCCGCGAGCATGAGGATGCTAAGCGGGTAATAGACCATAGGCTTGTCGTACACAGGCATAAGCTGCTTGCTGACGGCCAATGTGAGCGGGTGTAGACGGGTTCCCGACCCGCCTGCAAGGATGATTCCTTTCATCTCAGAATGTGGTTTTCGGTTAAGCGTCCGACCTTGATGAATCACTCCTCCCAATCATCGGTCTTGAACTCAGATGTCGTCAAAGATTTCTCAAACGTAAGCAACAGCGCTGGAAGTATCAGCAGGTTGGAGAACATCGCCACCAGCAGCGTGATGCTCACCAATAGACCGAGTGCCTGCGTGCCACCGAACGCGCTGGCAGTGAATATCGCGAAGCCGAAGAACAGCACCACACTGGTGTAGATCATACTGACTCCGACCTCGCGCAAGGCCTTCATCACAGATTTCCTGATGCTCCAGCCTGTTAGCTCCAATTCCTGCCGGTACTTGGCGAGAAAGTGGATGGTGTCATCGACCGAGATGCCAAGCGCTATGCTGAAAACGAGGATGGTTGATGGCTTGATGGTGATGCCGAAATAGCCCATCAGCGCGGCTGTGACGATAAGGGGGAAAAGGTTGGGTACAAGTGACACCAGCACCATGCGCCATGACCGGAACATCCGCAACATGATTAGCGCGATGATGACAATGGCTATACCAAGGCTTACGAGCAGATTCTTGACCAGATACTCGGTGCCTTTGGTGAACACGACCGAGGTGCCGGTGAGCAGCACTTCATAGCGGTCATGCGGGAAAATGGAATCGACCATAGGCCGGACCCTGTCCAGCAGTGCTGCCATATCTTCGGTGCCGATGTCCCTCATCTGCACGCTGACACGGGTCACCTGCCTCGCACTGTCTATAAAAGTGTGAAGCAGGCCAGCACCTTCCTCCTCACCTTCTCCATAGCTGAGTATGAAACCTCTCTCGCTGTTGTTGGGCAGGGCATATTTCGTGGTCATTCCACCATAGTAGCCCTGCTTGATGAACTTGATGACCTCGACCATACTCACCGGCCGAGCAAACTCCTCAAACACCGCCAACGAATCCTGCAATCGGTCTATCCGCCTCAGCGTGGCTGCCGACACGGCCCGGTCGGGCTTCAGGGCATCGACCCGCAACTCGAAAGGCATCACCCCACCGAACTGGCTCTCGAACCAACGGAGGTCGGTCAGAACAGGGTTGTCGTCCGGCAGGTCATCAACCAGATTGCCGGTGGTGCGCACCTTGGTTATACCATTGATGGCGACCAAGAACATGATGGCCGTCACCCAATAGATGGCTGCCCGCTGCGACTGTACGATCTGGATGAAACGGGTAACTATGACCCTGCTCGTCCTCCTGTCGAGGTGGCGTATGTGACGGCTCTTCGGATTTGGCAGGTAACTGAACACCACAGGGATAAGCAAAAGCGATGCGAGGAACACCCCCATGATGCTCAAGGACGCCACAATGCCAAACTCACGCATGACCTGACTTTCCAGAATGGCGAAAGTGACGAAGCCTGATGCCGTGGTGGCATTGGTAAGCAGGGTGGCATTGCCCACCTTTCGCACCATGCGCTGCAATGCCTTGATCTTGTTGCCATGGGCACGGAACTCACTGTGGTATTTGTTGAGCAGAAAAATGCAGTTGGCAATGCCCAGCACGATAAGCACGGGAGGAATCAATCCTGTCAGCACGCTAAGCTTATAGCCCAGCAGAC
This sequence comes from uncultured Chryseobacterium sp., assembly GCA_964500205.1. Lineage (GTDB taxonomy): Bacteria > Bacteroidota > Bacteroidia > UBA10329 > UBA10329 > UBA10329. The sequence continues at coordinate 32,757 of CAZCNS010000016.1, forward strand.
TGATGATGCCGAATGCCCAGACCACAGCGATGCCCACCACCAGCATGCTGAAAAAAACCACCTTGAACGAACGGAAGAACAGCAGCATGATGAGTGCCGTAACAGCCGCAGCGAGGAACATGAACATCCGCAGCTCGGTCTGCACCATCTGCGCGATAACGCTGCGGATGAACGGCAGCCCAGAGAAATGCAGCTCGGCACCCAGCCTCTGCTCAAATCCCAAAGCCAAGCTGCGCACCTTCTCTGAGAGTTCGATGCGCTTCTTGTTGTCGAGATAGTCAGGACTGATGGTCACTGCCATCACGAAGCTCATGCTATCAGGATTCCACAGTACGTGCTGATAGAACGGCAACCCCTCGAGCACCACGCGGATGCTATCCACCGTGACCTGTGAAGCAGGGCGTTCCGCAACCACCGTAAGGAAATCGAATTTTCGCAACTCATCATTCCTGTGGATGTTCATGCATCGCGCCACCGAGATCACCTGATCGATGCCCTCCACGCCCTTCAACTCTTGGCCCAGGTCATACCATGCGTTGAAAACGCCCATATCGAACATGTGCGGCTGATGGATGCCGATGACCATCATGGCACCATCCTCCCCAAACTGTTCCTTGAACTCCTGGTATGCCAGCAAGTCCGGGTCGTCCGCTGGCAGCAGTGACGCGAAGTCATAGCGCACCTGCACAGTGGTAGCCCGTTGCGCCATGAAAGCCGTCACCACTGCGATGAGCAGCAGAATGAACGGCCTGTTTCTAAGTATGATACGGGCAATGGTCTGCCACATGGCAAGCATCCCGCGCTTTGAATGCAGGCGGGGGCCGCGAAACTAACCAATCGCAGGCAGGGGTGAAATGAAGGAATCTGAACATGTGGGGTTCCCATTTCGGAAGGTCTTGTGGGACACACGGTGCTACAACCGACCGAAGGGAGTTCACTGCTTTTCGCAGTAATCATTTCACCCCGCTGGGGTTCAATCGCGACCATGGCCATGGATGACGGAAGCACCGAAACACCTCACCCCTCCCCAAAATCCCGTTAGGCCAGTCTGCCGACAGGCAGGGATGACATGACTGCAGAAACGGACGGTGGTGATGAATGCCGTTCCAACCCCGTTAGGGGCTCCCACCTCGGCAGGTTTTGTTGGGGAAACGGTGCTTTCCTTCAAATAGAATCTATCAGTCACCAAAATATCGGAAAGCCCTTCGGAAACCACGATTTACAGCTTCCTCCACAGTAAATGCCCGAAAATCTCCCTTGCGGTCAATCTTGGTTCTATCATATTGCTGATCGAAAGGAAGATGGTAGATTTTTGTTTCTAATCCATATTCATCTCGATTAACGTTACACTTGATTCTTGGAAAATCCAAAAAAGGATAATTTTCGAATGCCTTAACACCAAGACGTTCAGCGAACTTCTTTGCTGTCTCTGATAGGCCAATATTCGTAACAAACACAGGCTCAACCTTGATGTCCTCATTCAAGGACATCTCATACTCTATCGTGGTGCCATAGAGTTGAGCGATGTGTTTTTCGTGAATCAGCTTTTCCTGTGCCCAATACTTGCATTGGACTACCCAGTGGCAATCAGGTTTTCTGCCTATCAGATCACGACCCAAGTCAGAGAGTTTTTGCTCTATTCCGATATACTCAACTTCCCAACCGTGCTTTTCCATCTGATACCCGCAGGACATCTCATAGTCGCGGCCAATTTGCCACTTGGTCTTGCGTCCTTGAACATATCTGTCCAATGCAAGCTGATTTCTTTCATTCTCACTCAGATTCTCATACTCTGATTTTGAGAGGAAAAATCGGGTTCTATCATAATCATCTTGAAACTCCTCTAAGGTCTTCTCATTCTCCAGTTCCTTCAAGCTCTCGAAGTCATCAACGTAGTTAGATAACTCGGGGAAAGTTTGAAGCAGGAACTCATACTTGTAGAGCATCTGTCTATATCGCTCAATGTGTCCTTTCGCGTCCTGTTTGAGCTCCATTATTCTTTTCGCCTCACCATGGGCAGGATGCGGTTTGGTTTTCAAATATGTCGCAGAGTAATTGTATTGAACAAGAAGAAAGTCTGCATACATCGAGGTGATTTTGCTTACCGACTGGTTGTCCTTGCTTTTTACCGCCTCAAATAGCTCATTCTGCTTATTGATGATTTGAGTCAGTTCAAGGACTTCCTCTTCATGCTCTGGCTGTCGAGCATCGAGAGCATCTCGCAGTTGCGCATTTTCCCGCTTCAACAGAGAAATCGTCTCACTTGTTGATCCCTCTACACTGGCTAATTCAACTCGTTGTCGTTCCAATAGACGTGCTGCCTCTTTCTTGTACTGATTGAACTTCTTCTTGGCTGCCTCAAGATTGTACTCTAAACTTCTAATTCTGCCAAGTAACATATACTTCTGTCGGTGCAGATTTCTAATCCAAATGGCAAAAGCCAAAACCAGTAAGGCACCACCAATCAAAAGCAGATTTAACATCTCAAGCTACTTTTCACTTCAACCCCACCTTGTACCCCATCTGCTCCTGAATGCCGTAGATCAGTTCCTGATTGGGTTTGACGGTGACGGAACGTGAGCGCAGGATGACGCGGTCGCCCTCTTGATCGGTGATGCGGAACGCCACCTTGCACGGCCCGGGGTGCGCGCTGAACAGCGTCTCCAACTCGGCCACCTGCTGTGGCAGCACGTCCGACAACGGCAGGTCTATCGTGATGCCCTGCACCTTCTTGTCCATCAGCGAGGGGAGCAGTTCTATGCTCACGATCTTCAGTTCCTTCTCGGGCGGGCGGGCATCGTCCTTGCCGCGCCAGCGCTCCTTCCACATGGCGCGCACGTAGAGGAAGAACCCATCGCTGAAGAACTCGCGCCATTTGGTGTAATCCTCTCCGAAGAGGCGGATCTCCAACGTGCCCTCGTGGTCCTCCAGCTCGAAGATGCCGAAGGGGTTACCGTTCTTGCTCATGCGGTGCTGCACGCCCGTGACGATGCCCGCGAACTTCCACTCCTGGGAAATGGCCTGCGCTTCGGGGGTCTGCACGTGGAGGAGGTTGGAGTTGCACCAGGTCTTGATGGCCAGTTTGTGCTCGTCCAGCGGATGGCCGCTGATGTAAACGCCCACCACCTCACGCTCGGCCTTCAGGGCCTGGATGTTGCCCCACGGCTCACAGACGGGCGCGGTGGGTTCGGCCAACTGCACGGATGACTCGTCACCGAAGAGCGACACCTGTGCCGAGTTGATGCTCTCTTGATGGCTCTGCCCGAACTTGATGGCCTTCTCAATGAATGTGGATGTGCCATCGTTGTGGAAATACATTGCGCGGTGGCTGCCCGCGAACGAGTCGAACGCGCCCGCTACTGCAAGGCTTTCCAGCGCCTTCTTGTTGGCCGCCCGCAGGTCGATGCGCTTGCTGAGGTCGAAGATGCTGATGTAGGGGCCGTTGGCCTCACGCTCGTTGACGATGGCCTCCACCGCGCCCTCGCCCACGCCCTTCACCGCACCGAGGCCGAAACGCACCTCGCCCTTGGCATTCACCGCGAACTTGTAGCGGCTCTCGTTGATGTCTGGGCCGAGCACGGGAACGCCCATCCTGCGGCATTCGTCCATGAAGAACGTGACCTTCTTCAGGTCGTTCATGTTGTGCGTGAGCACCGAGGCCATGTATTCCGCAGGGTAGTTCGCCTTGAGGTAGCCTGTGTGGTAGGCCACCACGCTGTAGCACGTGCTGTGGCTCTTGTTGAAGGCGTACTGCGCAAACGCCTCCCAGTCGGTCCAGATCTTCTCCAGCTTGTCCTGCGGATGGCCCTTTGCCATGGCCCGCTCGATGAACATCGGCTTCATCTTGTCCAGCTTTTCGCGGATCTTCTTGCCCATCGCCTTACGGAGGTCATCCGCCTCGCCCTTGGTGAAATCGGCCAGCTTCTGCGACAGCAGCATCACCTGCTCCTGATAGACCGTGATGCCGTAGGTCTCGGACAGGTACTCCTCCAGTTCGGGCAGGTCGTAGCTGATGGGCTCGCGGCCATGCTTCCGTGCGATGAAGTTGGGGATGTATTCCAACGGGCCGGGGCGGTAAAGCGCGTTCATGGCGATGAGATCCTCGAACGCATCTGGCATCAGGTTGCGCAGGTGCTTCTGCATGCCTGCCGACTCGAACTGGAACGTGCCGTTGGTCATGCCCTTCTGATAGAGCTCGTAGGTCTTGGCATCGTCCAGCGGAATGGTGTCGGGGTCGATGTCGATGCCGTGCCGCTGCTTTACGAGGATGATAGCATCCTTGATGATGGAAAGCGTTTTCAGCCCGAGGAAGTCCATTTTGAGCAGGCCCGCGCTCTCCACCACGCTATTGTCGAACTGCGTTAGGGCAAGGTCGGAGTCCTTGGCGGTGGTCACGGGCACGTGCTGCGTGATGTCGCTGGGCGTGATAATGACCCCGCAGGCATGGACGCCTGTGTTGCGCAGCGAACCCTCCAGCACGCGCGCCTGCTGAATGACCTGCGCCATCGGGTCGTTGCCCTCGGCCAGCTTTTTCAGCTCATTCACCATCTGCAACTTATCCCCGTCCCCGTTCAGCTTCTCCTTAAGCTTTTTCTCTTCGAAAGAGAAGATCTGCGCCAGCGAAATGAAATCGGGGATGAGCTTCGCGATGCGGTCGGCATCGGGCAGCGGGAGGTTCATCACACGGGCCGTGTCGCGGATGGCCGATTTGGCCGCCATGCTGCCGTAGGTGATGATCTGCGCCACCTGATTCTTGCCGTACTTGTTCACCACCCATTCTATGACCTTGCCGCGTCCCTCATCATCAAAATCGATGTCGATATCGGGAAGCGACACGCGGCTGGGGTTCAGGAATCTCTCGAACAGCAGATCGTACTTGATGGGGTCCACATTGGTGATACCGATACAATAAGCCACCACGGATCCCGCTGCCGAACCACGCCCCGGCCCCACGCTCACGCCCATTTTCCGCGCCTCATCGCAGAAATCCTGCACAATGAGGAAATAGCCAGGATAGCCCGTGAAGTCAATGGTCTTCAGCTCGAAATCGAGGCGTTCCTTTATCTCTTCCGTTATCTCCCCGTACCGCTTTTTCGCCCCTTCGTAGGTCAGGTGTGTGAGGTAAGCCATCTCGCCCCGTTTGCCGCCATCATTGGCGTCCTCTGGGTCTATGAACTCCTGCGGGATGTCGAAGCGTGGCAGCAGCACGTCCTGTTTCAGCTTGAAGTTCTCCACCTTGCCCAGTATCTCGGTGATGGTGGCGAACGCCTCGGGCACCTCCGCGAAGAGCGCCTTCATCTCCTTCTGATTCTTGAAGAAGAACTGGTCGTTGGGGAACTGACGGTCGATGTATTCCAGCCCCCGCGATGGCTCGTTGATGCGCACGCCCTCCTTCACGCACTGGAGGATCTTCTGTGCCTGCGCATCGCCCTGCTTCATGTAATAGACATTGTTCGCAGGGAAATACTTGACCCCGTGCCGCTTCGCGAAACCGATGAGCACCTGATTCAGCTTGCGCTCTTCGGGCAGGCCGTGGTCGATGAGTTCCACGTAGAAATCGTCCCCGAACTGCTCCTTCCACCAGAGGAACGCCTCCTCGGCCTGTTTCTCGCCCACGTTCAGGATGAGGTTCGGCACCTCGCCCCCCAGCCCGCCCGTGGTGGCGATCAGACCTTCCTTGTATTGCAACAGCACCTCGCGGTCGATGCGCGGCACGTAATAAAATCCCTCGCTGAACGAGATGGAACTCAGCTTCGCGAGGTTGTGGTACGCGGCCTTGTCCTTGGTCAGGAGCACGGTCTGATGGCCGTTGTTCTGACGGCTGCGGTCGTGGCGGTCGTCCGTCAGGTAGAACTCGCAGCCCACCACGCCCTTGAACTCCTCGCGCGGCACCCCGATGGCCTCCCCCGCCTCGATCTTCGCATTCTCCAGCTTTATCTTGGCGTTGACCGCATCCACCGCGTCCACGAAATGATAGATGCCATACATGTTGGCGTGGTCGGTGATCGCCACCCCAGGCATCCCCAGCTCAAACGCCTTGTTCACCAACTCCTGCACCTTGATGGTGCTCTGGAGAACGCTGAACTGCGTGTGGCAATGAAGGTGGGCGAAAGCGTTTAAGGTCTCAGGTTTAAGGTTTAAGGTTTCGGGTTTAAGGTTGGCGACCTCGGCACCATTTTCAATTTTCAGCTTTCCATTTTCAGCTTTCTGATTTCCTATTTCAGCTTTCTTTTCCGCCACTTGCGTCCCCACCTCCACATCCTCAGCCTTGAACGGCTCTGGGTTGGCCAGCGCGAACTGCCTGAACGTCTCGTCCGTGAGTCCTGCCTTGGCGTGGGGGATCACCCCGATGCGGATCATCTCCAGGAAACAGCGCGATGTGGCCGCCACGTCTGCTGCAGCGTTGTGCGCCTCATCGAACGCCTCGTTGAACAGCTTGATGTGCAGCTCCGTGAGTTTCGGCCACTTGAATTTGCCGCCCTTGCCGCCTGGGATGGCGCAGAAGGCCGTTCCGTCCTCCTTGGTGTCGATGGCCCGCATGGCCGTCACAGGCTCGGTGTCCTGCACCCGCAGGTATTCCGCGCCCATGATGTTGATGTCGAACTCGATATTGTGCCCCGCGATGAACCGCGCCTTCTGCATCACCGTTGTGAATTCGTCCAGCACCTCCTGCAACGGGATGCCCTCGGCCAGCGCCTTGGCCGTGCTGATGCCGTGAATCTTCTCGCTGTTGAAGGGAATGTCGAACCCATCTGGCCGCACGATGACGTTGCCCGCCTCCAGCAGCCTTCCCTCCGCATCGTGGAGCTGCCACGCAAGCTGCACCAGCCTCGGCCAGTTGTCCGCGTCCGTCAGCGGGGCGTTGTAGTTCTTGGGGAGGCCCGTGGTCTCGGTGTCGAAAATTAGGTACATCGGGGGACGTAGTATTGGGTTAACGGAGATTGGTTCTTAGGCAAATGGCTTATTCAGAGCGCAATTGCTCATAGTCGGATGTTCTCTAAAAATTGAAAATGGGGCATGACGAATTTAGGGGAAAGGGTAGGTGGAAAAGAAGGGTGTTGAAAAGTTTGGGGCATACCCTCTGACCACATGAGCGGCAAATCACCTCACTGCAGGCGACATATCAGGTCGCCACTGGCCTGTTAGCTTTGCAGATCATGGGTTCAGCTTTCGCCAAGATATTTTCGGTGGTTTTCCAACCGGTCTTCATCCCGATCTACACCATGGTGCTGCTCTTCGGTACAGAGACCTACCTGACCTATGCCATCAACGAAGATGTGAGGAACTTCATCTTCGGAGTGGTGCTCATCAATTCGCTCTTCTTTCCAATGGCGGTGTTCCTGTTTCTGCTGCACCGTGGGGTGATCGAGAGCCTGCACATGCGCAACGCCAGCGAACGGACACTACCATTTCTCACCGTCATCATCTTCCAACTTTCTACTTTTTTCCTCTTCAAGCGACTTCCCATACCCGACCTCATCCCTCATCTGGTGCTGATGGGTGCGGTGTCGGTGTTGGTCGCATTGGTCATCAACCTTTGGTGGAAAGTGAGCATCCATATGCTTGGCATGGGCGGGCTTGTTGGCACCTTCATCGGTCTTGCGCTGCGCTATCAGGTGGACGCGATGTATCTGGTGATCATCTTGGTGTTTTTGGGCGGTCTGGTGGGCTATGCCCGTTTGCGGCTGGATGCCCACACTCCTGGTCAGGTCTATGTGGGCTGGTTGCTTGGCACCACGCTGCTTACCTCGGCTGTCGTATTCAACTGAACAGACCTGTAATTACATTTGTGCTCATGGACATCACCGACAAAACCGTGGACGAGCTGGCTCACTTGGCACGGCTTCAGTTTGAGGGAGAGGAGAAAGAGGCGATACGCAAAGACCTGAGCCGCATCCTTGATTTCATGGAGAAGCTCAATGAGCTTGATACAGAGGGTATTGAGCCGCTCATCCATCTTTCAGAGGAATTCAATGTGCTGCGTAATGACAAGGCCCACAACCCCATTACACAAGAGCAGGCCCTGAAGAACGCACCGAAACGCGACAGCGACTATTTCAAAGTGCCCAAAGTGCTCTCCAACCCGGAGAACTGACCGCGCAGGGACGGGCTACCTTTGCCACTGACCGCCCATCCCGTGAATCTCAGGCTATACATAGCAGGCCGCTACCTCTTCTCGAAAAAGTCGAGCAGCGCGATCAACATCATCTCAGCCATCTCAGTGGCCGGTGTGGCAGTGGTAACAGCAGCCATGGTGATAGTGCTGTCGGTGTTCAACGGCTTCGAGGGGCTGGTGAAATCGCTGTATGCCGTCTCAGACCCGCCCATCACCATCACACCCGCGCTCGGCAAGACGATGCTGCCGGATACCATTGCCATCGCTGGAATAGCTGCCAAAGAAGGTGTGCTGGAGGTGGTGCAGGTGCTGGAGGAGGGCTGCCTGCTGCGCTACCGCGACCGCCAGTATTTCGCTCGCATCAAGGGCGTTACGGAGAGCTATCCCGAACTGACAGGTATTGACCGCATGATGACGGACGGCAATGCCGCCCTGCGAATCGGTGGCATGCCACGGCTGCTTCTTGGTGGAGGTGTGGCCTATCATCTGGAGGCCGGCATCAACGACCCCGTCAACCCCATCGAAGTGTATGTGCCACGCAAGGGCGTGCGCGGAGGCATCAGTGCTGAGAAGTCCTTCAAGGTGCAACATGCCTTCCCTTCGGGCATCTTCAGTGTGCAACAGGATTTTGACCTCGGATACGTGCTGACCCCCGTGGATTTCGTTCGGTCGCTGATCGAGACAGACGCTGCCATCACCAGCATCGAGGTCTTTCTCAATGAAAATGCGAACATGACCAATGTGCGCAAGGAACTCGAAGCTCTGCTCGGACCTGATTTCGTGGTGAAAGACCGCTTTCAGCAGAATGAGCTGCTCTACCGCATTATGAAGAGCGAGAAATGGGCAGTTTTCCTCATCCTCGCCTTCATTCTCATGATCTCCATCTTCAACGTCACAGGGTCGCTCACCATGCTGATCATTGACAAGCACAGGGACATCAACATTCTTCGCAGCATGGGTGCCGATGAGCAGCTCATCAAAGGCATATTCCTTAATGAGGGGTTGATGATAACCCTTGCAGGGGCATTGATGGGAGCTACTGTTGGCCTACTGGTGTGCTGGGCGCAGATGACCTTCGGATTCATTCCGCTCAATACGGGCGGTAACTACGTGGTGCAATCATACCCGGTCGAGGTGCAACCGCTCGACACGGTTTATGTGCTGCTGACAGTACTGGCGATAGGCACCATTGCCGCCTGGCTGCCAGTGGCAAAGGTCATCAGACCTGCCTCGAGTCTGCGCATGACCCGTGAATAGGCCTCAACCTATTCCCCGAAAAACTCTTTCTGAAGGATGATGACCAACCCCATACCACAGGTGATGGCCGAGTCCGCGATGTTGAACACTGGGCGGAAGAACAGGAAATGCTCATTGGCCCAGAATGGAAACCACTCAGGGAAATGCCCCTCTATAAGTGGGAAGTAGAACATATCTACCACTCGTCCATAGAGGAAGGGCGCATAGCCACCATCCGCAGGGAAGAGCGTGGCAACCTGACCGTAGCTTTCGGAGAACATCATTCCATAGAAAGCCCCGTCAATGATATTGCCGATAGCACCCGCCAGCACCAGCGACAGGGCGACAACGGCCCCGGTGCTTGCGCCTTTCTTGACGAGAAAATGCAGGTACCAACCCAGTCCTACCGCAGCGAACATGCGAAAGGTGCTGAGCAACAGCTTGCCCCAATCGCCTCCGAGTTCCATTCCGAAGGCCATACCCATGTTCTCGGTGAAATGGATGATGAACCAAGGGAAGATCTCGAATTCCTGTCCCAGCATCATGTTCGTCTTAACCCAAAACTTCGAGACCTGATCGGCCACGAGCACGGTTAAGACGATGGCGAGGGCTTTTTTCATTGATCTGATTATGTGTCAATTAGCGGATCAGCTGATCACGCGCCCCATTGGCGCATCAGCTAATCATCAAATCAGCTAATTGAATTTACTGCGCGTTCTTCGCTTCGATGCTCAACGTGGCGTGAGGAACGATGCGTAGCCGCTCCTTGCTGATGAGCTTGCCCGTCTGGCGGCAGACGCCATAGGTGCCGTTCTTGATACGGAGCAAGGCGTTCTCCAGGCCTGTGATGAACTTCTGCTGGCGTCCTGCCAGTTGATTCATCTCCTCGCGGCTCAGCACTTCTGAACCATCGTCCAGCAGTTTAAACGAGGGTGCGGTATCCTCTGTACCGTGGTCGTCCTTGTGGCTGAGTTGGTCCATCAGCAGCTGGTAGTCCTCACGGGCCTTTTCCAACTTAGCATCTATGATTACCTTGAACTCTTGGAGTTCTTCTGCGGAGTAACGCGTCTTATCTGACATGGTCAATTGCTTTTATTCAACGGGATTATCTGTACACGGGCCATTATGCCCTCTATCAATTCAATCTCTGCAAACATGCCGTTCTCCGAGGCAGGCGTCACCTCAAACTCCTCAGCAAGGGTTTCATCGCAAATGTATTCACGGTTACCCTCTATGGCAGACACGAGTCTATCTGAGTTCTCCACCACGAGCCGAATGCGGTCTGTGACCTCCAAACCACTGTCTTTGCGCAGGTTCTGTATGCGGTTCACAAGCTCGCGGGCCAGTCCCTCGTTGTAAAGTTCATCGGTAAGGGTGATGTCGAGGGCCACGGTGAGACCGCCCTCAGATGCCACGGCCCAGCCCGGAATGTCCTGCGAGGTGATCTCCACGTCCTCTAAGGTCAGCGCGATCTCTTGCCCTTCGATGACGATGGCCAAACTTCCCTCGCGCTCCAACGTGCCTATATACTCTGTTGTCATGCCGCTCACTGCCGAAGCGATGGCCTTCATCTGCTTGCCGTACTTCGGGCCGAGCGTCTTGAAATTGGCCTTGATGCTCTTGCGGATCACGTCCGAGTCGGCCGGCAGGTATTCCAGTTCCTTCACGTTCACCTCGCTCAGAATGAGACTTTCCACGGCCCTCAGCTGCCGCTCGAAAGTCGGGTTCAGCACGGGCACCATCACTTTCTGCAAAGGCTGGCGAACACGGTGCTTTTCTTTTTTTCTAATGCTGAGGATGAGCGATACGGCCTTCTGCGCCAGCTCCATCCGCTGCTCCAGATCAGTGTCGATGGCCGCAATTTCAGATTTCGGCATAATCGAAAGGTGCACCGAGTCTGCCTTGTGGCGGGCGGTCACTGCATTGAGGTCACGATAGAGACGGTCGGCATAGAACGGTGCGATCGGACTCATCAGATGCGCCACCACATCCAAGCAGGTGTAAAGCGTCTGGTAGGCCGATGACTTATCGGTCGATGGTTCACCTTTCCAGAAACGCCTGCGGCAGAGGCGCACGTACCAGTTGCTCAGGTTTTCGGTCACGAACTCCTGAATGGCTCGGCCCGCCTTCTTCGGCTCGTAGTCATCGTAGTGCGCATCCACCTCCGCGATCAGCGAGTTGAGCTTCGAGATGACCCAGCGGTCTATTTCGGGCCGTTCGTTCAGCGGAACTTCTTTCTCGGAAAAATCGAACCCGTCAATGTTGGCGTAAAGTGCGAAGAATCCGTAGGTATTGTAGAGCGTTCCGAAGAACTTGCGCTGCACCTCACCTATGCCCTCGATGTCGAACTTGAGGTTGTCCCAAGGCTCGGCATTGGTGATCATGTACCAGCGCGTGGCATCGGGGCCGTACTTGGCGATGGTGTCGAACGGATCGACCGCGTTGCCCAGGCGCTTGCTCATCTTCTGCCCGTTCTTGTCCAGAACGAGGCCGTTGGAGACCACATTCCTGTACGCCACCGAATCGAAACACATCGTGGCGATGGCGTGAAGCGTGAAGAACCAACCACGGGTCTGGTCCACGCCTTCGGCAATGAAATCAGCAGGGTAGTATTTCTTCCCGTCCACCAGTTCCTTGTTCTCGAAGGGATAGTGAAGCTGCGCATAAGGCATGGCTCCCGAATCGAACCACACGTCAATGAGGTCAGCTTCGCGCTTCATCGGCTTGCCGGAATCCGAGACGAGGATGATGTCATCCGCGTAAGGTCTGTGCAGGTCGAATGAGGTGTAATTCTCTTCCGAGAAATCGTTCGCGGTGAATTTCTCCAACGGATTTGCGGCCATTGCGCCCGCTTTCACGGCTTTCTCGCATTCATCTTTCAACTCTGCGACAGAACCGATGCACTTGGCCTCGCTGCCGTCCTCGGTGCGCCAGATGGGCAACGGTATTCCCCAGAAACGTGAGCGCGAAAGGTTCCAGTCCTGCAGGTTCTCCAGCCAGTTGCCAAAGCGGCCTGTGCCTGTGCTTTCGGGTTTCCAGTTGATGGTCTTATTGAGGGCGATAAGCCTGTCCTTCGCAGCCGTGGTCTTCACGAACCACGAGTCGAGAGGGTAATACAGGATGGGCTTGTCGGTGCGCCAGCAGTGCGGGTAGCTGTGCTCGTATTTCTCCACACGGAAGGCGCGGTTCTGCTCCTTCAGTTTGATGGCGATGCGCTCGTCCACGCTCAGGTAGTTGTCGCGACCTTGTTTCTTCTTCTCCGCTTCAATTTCCTCTGGTGAATAGTATTCCGCCTTCACATACTCACCAGCAAAATCCGCGACCTCTGGGCGGAAGCGGCCTTGCAGGTCCACCAGCGGCACCATGTTGCCCTGTCCGTCATCCACCAGCATCGGACTGATGCCAGCGGCCTTGGCAACACGCATGTCGTCCGCACCGAACGTGGGTGCGATGTGGACGATGCCTGTGCCGTCCTCTGTCGAGATAAAATCGCCAGCGATTACCTCAAAGGTTCTGCCTTCGGGTTGGGAATAGGGCATAAGCTGCTCGTACTGGGTACCAACGAGTTCCACGCCTTTGAACTCAGCAATGACGTCAACAGGAATGGCCTTGTCACCCGCTTTGTAATCAGCGAAAGCCAGCCCAGCGTTCTCGGCCTTGAACCATTTTCCCAATAGATCCTTGGCGAGAATGACCATGACGGGCTTGGAGGTGTATTGGTTGAAAGTCTTGACCGCCACATAGTCGATCTTCTCGCCTACAGCCAAAGCAGTGTTTGATGGAAGCGTCCAAGGCGTGGTTGTCCAAGCGAGGATAAAACACTCGCCTCCGAATTTGGCATCCAATTCTGGAGCACGGAACTGCGCCACCACAGTCGTATCCTTCACATCCCGATACGTCCCGGGCTGGTTCAGTTCGTGCGAACTGAGGCCTGTGCCCGCCTTGGGCGAGTAGGGCTGAATGGTGTAGCCTTTGTAAAGCAGCCCCTTGTCGTAGAGGTTGCGCAGCAGCCACCATACGCTCTCGATATACTTGTTCTCGTAGGTCACGTACGGGTCGTCCATATCGACCCAGTAGCCCATCTTGCGGGTTAGGTCGTTCCAAACGTCCGTGTATTTCATCACGGCCTTGCGGCATGCCTCGTTGTATTCGGCAATGGTGATGCTCTTGCCGATGTCCTCTTTGGTGATGCCCAGTTCCTTCTCCACGCCCAGCTCGATGGGCAGGCCGTGCGTGTCCCAGCCCGCCTTGCGCTTCACCTGAAAACCTTTCAGCGTGCGGTGTCGGCAGAAGATATCTTTAATGGTGCGAGCCATCACGTGGTGGATGCCCGGCATGCCGTTGGCAGAGGGTGGCCCTTCATAAAACACGAATGGCGGACAGCCCTCGCGTTCGTCCACGCTCTTGCGGAAGGTGTCCTCCTGCTCCCATGTGGTCAGCATCTCCCCCGCGAGTTTCGGAAGGTCAAGCTGCTTGTAATCAGGATACTTCTTGGACATGGCCCTTAAAATGAGGGCGCGAATTTACTTGAATAAAAGGGACGGGGAACGCACTGAGATCAGTCCAGTAGCAGCGCTCGACCGACAGGCGCATGATGCGGCCATACCTTTGTCCAACCTGCAGACCGTCCCCAACAATTGCGATTCTGACGGGTTCAGTTATTCAAAAACACAGCAGTAATGTGGAGAATAATCGTTTTTGCCAGCGTCCTGTTTCCATCGGTGCAAGCTCTCGGTCAGAACTTCGGTGGTGGAGTGCATGTTGGACTGATAAGCAGTCACGTGCTTGAAAGCACTGTGCCTGCTCGATATAATAAGGTCGGGTTGTGGGCAGGTGGATTCACAGATTACAGGTTCACCCCGAAATCCACGCTACAATTGGAGTTGTCATTTATTCAGAAGGGATTCAGACAGGCAGGAAACCTTGACAACAACAATGTGGACAAGGGTATGAATCTGAACTATCTCGAAGTTCCGATTTTGTATAGATGGTGGGGAATCAAGAACATGAGCATTGAAATTGGCCCTCAGATGGGAGTGCTCCTGAGCCATCGTGAATGGGATCAGTTCGGTGACATTGAAGGCGGCAACCCTAACTACAAGGATTTCTCCCGCTTCGAGTTGAGCGCGGCAGCTGGTCTGAGCTACTTCTTTCTCAAAGGAAGACTTGAAGTGAATGCCCGCTACGCTATCTCCGCAATCCCGATACGTGTCCGCGCTCAGGGAGAAGCCATTTGGCCTTTGGCGAGACAATACAACTCCATGTTCGGTTTCTCAGTTCGGTGGTGGTTCAAGAACACCAAGGAGACATTTTCCCCCAGGGAGAAAAGTGTGCGTACCTTGGAGTGACGCACTGTCGGGAACAAACCGACCTTTGCACGGGTTTCTTCTCAAATCGCGGACATGAGGCATAAAATTGTTGTAGGTGTTACGGGTGCAAGTGGCTCGATCTACGCCAAGGTGCTGTTTGACCGCCTGTTACAACTCAACGATCAGGTGGAAGCTTGTGGCGTAGTGTTCAGCGGCAACGCCAAAGATGTTTGGGAGTATGAGCTGGGCAATCGCAACTTCGAGCAGCTTCCTTTCAAGGTATATGCCAAGGACGATTTCTTCGCCCCCTTCGCATCGGGGTCTGCAGGCTACACGGCCATGATCGTGTGCCCGTGTAGCATGGGAACGATGGCCCGCATCGCCACTGGCGTCTCCAATGACCTGATGACCCGCGCTGCCGATGTGATGTTGAAAGAACGCAGGAAACTGGTGCTCATTCCCCGCGACACGCCAATGAGTCTCATCCACATCGACAACATGCGCACGGTGACGCAGGCTGGTGGCATCATCTGCCCTGCAAGCCCGTCCTTCTACAGCCGTCCGAAAGACTTTGATGAGCTGGCACTCACAGTAGTGGATCGCGCCCTCGCGCTTGCAGGGCTGGAGCTGGACAGCTACCGTTGGGGAGAGAATGCAGACCGTTGACCCGCACCCCGTAAGGTTATCTTCATATTGAACACCGACACCGCTGCCGAAGCGGCTGCGTAATTTGGCCCCGCAATGTCAAGGCTCTGGCTACATCGGCTCACCGTCACTCTTGTCCTGCTGCTTGCAGGTCAGAACATGGTATTTCCTTGGGGATTTTTCGGCCATAAGCTGGTGAACAAGATGGCGGTGTTCACCCTTCCGCCTGAGATGATCGGGCTATACAAACGCAACCTCAACTATCTCATTGAGCATTCGGTGGACCCCGACAAGCGCAGGTATATTGGCAAGGACGAGGCCCCTCGTCACTACATTGACATCGACCATTATGGCGAAGACCCCTTCAAGGTGATGCCGAGAAAATGGAAGGATGCCGTAGCGAAATTCACCGAGGACACAATTCTGGCCTACGGCATCGTGCCATGGCATGTGGAGACGATGGTGTTCCGCCTTACCAAGGCGTTCCAGGAAATGGACCTCGACCGCATCCTCAAGTACAGTGCGGAGCTGGGCCACTATGTGGGCGATGCGCATGTGCCGCTGCACACCACCAAGAACTACAACGGTAAGATGACCGACCAATACGGTATCCACGGTTTCTGGGAGAGCCGCCTGCCTGAGCTTTTCTCTGAAGAATACGATTTCATGGTTGGAAGGGCCGAGTACGTTGACGACCCGCTGAATTTTGCTTGGGACGTAGTGGAGGCCAGCCATTACGGAGTGGACAGTGTGCTGCGCTTCGAGCGGGAGTTGAACGCAGCCTGGCCCACCGACCTGAAGTACGCGATGGAGAACAGAGGACAGGCGCTTATGCAGGTCTATTCGAGGGAATATTCCCGCGAGTACCATGACCGGCTCGGAGGGCAGGTGGAGCGCAGGATGAAGGCCACTGTGCATGCCATCGGCAGCCTTTGGTACACTGCTTGGGTCAATGCGGGCCAACCCGATCTTCGACAACTTTACGATAAGGGCATCTCACCCGACCGCATGGAGGAAATGATCGAGCTGGAGCTCAAAGTACAAGGCAGTCAAGGACAGAAAGGCCGTGAGCACGAGAACTGACCTCAACGGCATCAAGGTGCTGGAACTGGCCGCTGTGCTGGCGGGGCCTGCTGTGGGCACCTTCCTTGCAGAGCTTGGCGCGACCGTGACCAAGGTGGAGAACCCCCACACAGGAGGCGACATGACCCGCTCATGGAAACTGCCCTCCGAACCGACTGAACAACAGCACTCGGCCTATTTCTGCTCTGTCAATTGGGGGAAAAAGCACGTTTTCATAGACCTGCGCAACGAGGAGGGGCATGCCGAGGTGATGCGCCTGGCAGCCGATGCCGACATCGTGCTAACCAACTTCAGGCCGGGAGACGACCACAAGCTGCGCCTCGATTTCGAGACGGTAAATGCCGTGAATCCCGATGTGATCTACGGGAGCATCAACGGCTACGGGGCCGACAATCCCCGTGCGGCCTTTGATGTGGTCCTTCAGGCCGAGGCGGGCTTCATGGCGCTCAACGGATTTGCAGACCGCCCACCTGTTAAATTCCCACTTGCAATAATCGACATGTTGGCGGCTCACCAGCTCAAGCAGGGGCTACTGCTGGCATTATTCAACAGAGAAAGAACGGGGAAAGGGTGTCATGTCACGGCTTCGCTGTTCGATGCGGCCATCTCGGCCCTCAGCAACTACGCCACCAACTGGCTTATGGGCGGTCATCTGTCGCAGCGTGACGGGGGTGTTCACCCCAATATCTGCCCATACGGGGACATTCTCACCTGCACGGACGGGAAAATGATCGTGCTGGCCGCTGCCACCGATGCGCAGTTCAAAAAGCTTTGTGCAGTGTTGGAAATACCTTCATTGGCAGAGAAATCCATCTTCTCCACCGTGCAGCAGCGCGTTGGCAACAGGGAAGCATTGATGGAAAGGCTGAACACCATTTCCCTACAACTCGACCGCGACAGCCTGCTTGAGGGACTTCACGCGGAAGGCATCCCTGCCGGGGCTATCCGCGGTCTGGACGAGGCACTCGCACTACCCGAGGCGCAGGCCATGCTCCTGCAACAGACCCTCGATGACGGCTCGCAGACCGTACGGCCTGCGCAGGTAGGGTTTAGGATGGCCAAGTGATCTACGAAATGCCCCCACATATCCGTTCTCGGGGTTACCTTCGTATTCATAATCCGTCAGTCCATGAGAAGCTATTCTGATCTCATCCACATCGACCCGAACAAACGCTCAGGAAAGCCCTGTGTGAGGGACCTGCGCATTACTGTGGCCGATGTCCTCGGATATTTGGCCGCTGGAATGACCATGTCTGAGGTACTGGAAGACTTCCCACAGCTCACTGAACAGGATGTTCTGGCCTGCCTTGCCTATGCTGCCGACAGCGAGAAGTATGTTCGACATCTTGCGGCCTGATGGCATTCCTTGTTGACAATAACCTCTCACCCAAGGTGGCTGAAGTTCTTGCCCAACGGTTCGCAGGTTCATGTCATGTCGGGGCACTCGGTCTCGACAGGTCTGACGATGGTATATTATGGCTTCGTGCAAAGGAAGAAGGGCTGTGCATCCTCACGAAAGACAGCGATTTTGAAGCCAAGAGCCGTCTGTACGGATGTCCTCCAAAGGTTATCCAACTCAATTGCGGGAATCAGAAGACCTCTGCGATCATGACAATTCTCCGTTCTCAATTTGATGAACTTAAAGAGTTCCTACAGGATACTGAGGACTGCCTGATGTACCTTGGTTGAGTGATGGGATGATTATTCTGAGCGCAGGATACTGCCCATTTCGTTTGGTGAACAGCGGGGTCGCCCGCTTTTGAAAACCTGTCAATTCCGACCCCTGCACCCATTGTCGGGCGCAAGGAAGGAATACCTACATTTGCGCCCTCCAAAAATTGGAGGGTCCATTTCCCGAAAAACGGACATCAAACAAACCCTCTCAGCACAACGGGAACGCTGAGATACAACAATTTACCTCATGTCAGAGGAAAACAAGGAAAAGGAGACCGTTGAGGTTTCTGAAAACGTGGAGAACACCGCAGCCACCCCCGAAGTAGCGGAAACAGAAACAGTTGCCGCAACTACAGAAGAGGCCCCAAAGGCAAAGAAGGAGCGTGTGACTACCCCACCGGCCGACTTCGACTGGGACAGCATCGGTAAGCGCCAAGAGGTTTACTCCGCTGCCAAGCGTCAGGAAATGGAGGACATGTATCATGCTACCCTCACTTCTATCGCCCCGCAAGATGTGATTGACGGCAAGATCATCAGCAAGACGAAGAAAGAATTCATCGTCACCATCGGAGGCAAATCAGAAGGTGCCATCGCGTTGAGCGAAGTGCGCTACAACCCTGACCTCGCTGTAGGCGATACGCTGGAGGTTTATGTGGAGCGCGTTGAGGACGCCAACGGTCAGTTGGTGCTCTCGCACAAGAAGGCCCGTGCCCTGCGCTCTTGGGACCGTGTCAATGCCGCACTTGAGAACGATGAGATCATCACAGGTCAGATCAAGTGCCGCACCAAGGGCGGTCTTATCGCTGAGGTGTTCGGTATCGAAGCGTTCCTTCCCGGTTCGCAGATCGATGTCAAGCCTATCCGCGATTACGACATGTACGTGGGCAAGACCATGGAATTCAAGGTTGTCAAGATCAACCAGGAGTTCAAGAACGTGGTCGTTTCTCACAAGGCACTCATTCAGGCGGAGCTCGAAGCGCAGAAGAAGGACATCATCTCCAAACTGGAGAAAGGTCAGATCCTCGAAGGCGTGGTCAAGAACATCACCTCTTACGGGGTATTCATCGACCTTGGTGGCGTGGACGGCCTCGTACACATCACCGATCTCAGCTGGGGCCGTGTCAACCATCCGGAAGAGGTTGTTACGCTCGACTCGAAGGTCAATGTGGTCATCCTCGACTTTGATGACGAGAAGAAGCGTATCGCTTTGGGCATCAAGCAGCTTTCGCAGCATCCATGGGATGGCGTAAGTGAGAAGATGAACATCGGTGACAAGGTGAAAGGCAAGGTCGTGGTCATCGCTGACTATGGTGCATTCGTAGAGGTGGCGTCCGGTGTTGAAGGTCTGCTCCACGTTTCAGAGATGAGTTGGAGTCAGCATCTGCGCACCGCTCAGGACTTCCTCAAAGTGGGACAGGAGATCGAGTGTGTCATCCTTACCATGGACAACGAGGACCGCAAGATGTCACTCGGCATGAAGCAGCTCACACCCGACCCATGGGCCGACATCCTCGCGAAATATCCCGTGGGATCCAAGCACACCGGTAAGGTTCGCAGCTTCACCAACTTCGGCATCTTCGCAGAGCTGGAAGAGGGCGTTGACGGCCTCATTCACATCTCTGACCTCAGCTGGAACAAGAAGATCAAGCATCCATCAGAATTCACCAGCATCGGCAACGACATCGAAGCTGTGATACTGGAGGTGGATCTTGAGAACCGCAGACTCAGCCTCGGCCACAAGCAGCTGGAAGAGAACCCATGGGACACCTTCGAGACGGTGTTCACCATCGGCAGCGTTCACAAAGGCACAGTGACTCAGGCCAACGACAAAGGTGCGACCATCATGCTCCCTTATGGAGTTGAAGGTTTCGCTCCGAAGCGTCACCTCAAGAAAGAGGACGGCTCTGACCTGAAGAACGAAGAGACCGCTGATTTCGAGGTGCTTGAGTTCAGCAAGGACGCCAAGCGTGTTGTAGTATCACATGCCAAGATCCACTCTGATGCCGCTCACGATACGAAGGCTTCTGAGGACAGCGACCGTAAGGAGGCTTCTGCCAACACATCGAAGGGCGTGAAGAAGGTACAGGCCAGCATCGAGAAGACCACCCTCGGTGACCTTGATGCCCTTGCCAACCTCAAGTCTGAGATGGAGGAGACCGAGAAGAAAGGCAAGAAGTGATTTCTTGACCGATTGAACCGAAGAGGCCCTTCCGAAAGGTTGGGCCTCTTTTTCTTTGCAACAAACCAAAGCAACCAGTGGCAACAGCAGTTATAGATTATGGTGCAGGTAACGTCAGGTCGGTCTGCTTCGCGCTCGAACGACTTGGCGTGACCCCAATGGTGACCAACGACCCAGCGGCCATCACCTCGGCTGACAAGGTCATTTTTCCCGGTGTGGGACATGCCAGAGCGGCCATGGACGAACTGAAGCGGCTCGACCTCGACCGCGTGATCACCCAACTGACGCAACCCGTTCTGGGCATCTGTCTCGGCATGCAGCTCATGTGCGCCCACACCGAGGAGGGGGATGTGGCAGGTCTTGGGATTTTTCCAGAGAAAGTGCTCCTCTTCCGGGATGTGCCGAAGGTGCCGCACATGGGCTGGAATAGCCTCCATGCACTCCAAGGTCCGATCATGCAAGGCATTGCTGAAGGAGACCATGTGTATTTCGTACACAGCTATCACGTACCGTTGTCAGAGCACACTGTGAGCGCCTGCACCTATGGTCTGCCGTTTGCAGCGGCCTTGGGCAAAGGCAATTTCCATGCGTGTCAGTTCCACCCTGAGAAAAGTGCCGATACCGGTACCCGCATCCTCGCCAACTTTCTGGCACTCTGAAAATGCAGGTCATCGACTACGTCAAGGGGCACAGGGATGAGCTGTCGCCTGTGCAAGAGGTGATCGACCCGATACTTGAGACCATTGGCATCAGGCTGCTCATCAAGCGTGATGACCTCATCCACCCGGTCATCTCAGGCAACAAGTGGCGTAAGCTGAGACACCACATCACCAAAGCCGCGATGGACGCCCACCACACGGTACTGACCTTTGGTGGGGCCTTCAGCAACCACATTGCGGCCACCGCTCAGGCATGTTTCAATGCCGGACTGGACAGCATCGGCATCATCCGGGGTGAAGAGCTTGCGGGCGGTGACCTCAATCCCACGCTGAGCACGGCCAAAGGACTGGGAATGGAGCTCTATTTCATTTCGAGAGAGGAATACAGAGAAAAGACGAATACTGCCTACATCGCCACGCTGCGTGAACGATTCGGTCGGTATCACCTGATTCCTGAAGGGGGCGCTGATGCCCTTGGAGTAAAAGGCTGCACGGAGATATTGCCCGAGGTCGCGGACCACTACGACATCGTATGCTGCGCTGCCGGCACTGGCACCACATTGGCGGGTCTGCTGCTCTCGCTGCCACAAGGAAAACGACTCATCGGATTCCCTGCGCTCAAAGGCGGGGAATTCCTCCAAGGCGAAACAATGAGACTGTGCGATGAAAGCGGCATCCGTCCATCATCAGGCCCGGATGCACTGCGACTGGAGACTGATTACCATTTTGGAGGCTATGCGCGCATGACCGCGGAACTGCACCGTTTCATCACCGGTTTCACGGAGAGGACGGGCATCCCGCTCGACCCTGTTTATACAGGCAAGATGATGTTCGGCATCTACGACCTCATCTCCAAAGAAAGATTCGACAGGGGAACAACACTACTCTCCATCCATACGGGAGGCTTGCAGGGATGGCAAGGAATGAATTACTGAGCTTTCAGACTGAGCGCGCCACCTTGTCCAGGATATCGCCCACGGCAGGGCAAACCGCGACATTTCTGAGGGTAAGCGGGAAAAGCTGCGTCTGTTTCTCACGGTCGGTATGCGGGTACTCGCGGCATGCCTTGGGTCTGATCTCGTAGATGGAGCAGAAATTGTCATCTCCCAGAAAAGCGCATGGCACCTGCTGCAACACGTGGTCTCCATCCTCGTCCACGCGCAGGTAGGTGCTGATGAAGTCCACGGCCTTCATGCGCAGATGGCGTGAGATGCGGTCGATGTCGCGGTCTGTGAAAAGCGGCCCGGTGGTGCGGCAGCAATTGGCGCATTTCAGGCAATCGGTACAGGCAAAGACCTCATCATGCGCGTTGTGAAACAACCTGTCCACCTCCCTCGGGTTCTTTCTCTTGAGGTTGGCCATAAGCCGCTTGTCCGACTCCTTGCGGGCAGCAGCCTTGCGCTTAAGTTCATCTTCCGGTCGCATGCCGCGAAATTAGCTTCTGACAAAAGCTGTCATTCGTCATCACTCCGAATATGGCTCTCAGTAAATTTGCGCCCCATGCAACGCTGGATCCCTGTGCTCATCATCACCGCTCTGCTGTCGGGGCAGTGGCTGCACACTGGCATCCTGCTCGAGTTTCTTGCCAAGCGCGATGTGATCGCGAAGACGCTGTGCATGTTCAAGGACGAGGTTGAGAACACCTGTCAGGGAAAATGCCACCTCAATAAGCAATTGAAAGAGACAGAGGACCGTAAGGAGGAGATGCCACAACTTCCGCAGGAGGAACTTACGCTGATATTCTGCCCGGTCGCCATTGAAACCGGTCTTCTGCTCCACAGCAGCGCGGGTGATCACAATTCGGAGCCACCGCGTCTGCACCCGATTCGACCGGTGAGCGACCTGCTGCGTCCACCGCAGATGGGCTGAGACTGACGGCACCACTTGGTGCAGCGTTCATTTTCAACCCATTTACATTCAATCATGAGAAATCTCATTCTCGGACTGGGCCTCGTGGCCTTGTCCGCCAATGCTGCCTTGGGCTGCGATGTGTGCGGAGGTTCAGGTGTAGGCAACATGATGGGCATCGTGCCCCAGTTCGGCAATCACTTTGTCGGCCTGCGCTACCAGTTCAGCGGCTTCAGCAGCAGGCACGCTCCATCGCTCATCTCTGAGGGCGTGAACGGTTCCTCCCGCGAAGTTTTCCACAGCATGGAGCTGATGGGCAGGTACTACGTGCATCCTCGCATCCAGCTTCTGGCATTCGTGCCCTACCGTCTCAACATGCAGACCACCGACACCCGCACGTACGAGGGCAAGGGCCTTGGGGACATATCGCTGATGGGAAACTATCTGCTGGTGAACACAGGGGATAGCCTCGGCCGGAAACTCAGGCACACACTGATGGTGGGGGCGGGACTGAAAATGGCCACAGGTGCCTACCGCCAAACGGACCACGGCCTGCGCTTGCACCCCAATCTGCAACCGGGGTCGGGCAGTTGGGATGCGCTCTTCAACCTGCAGTACACGCTGCGCTTGAAGCAATGGGGAGTATCGCTGCAAGGCATGTACCGCCTCAACACCGCCAATCCGGAGGGCTTTCGCAGTGGCGACCGCATCACTGGCAACTTCCTGATCTACCACTGGGCAAGCAAAGGCAGCTGGAATGTGATGCCGAGCGTGGGCGTAGCCGTGGATCACGCGCGAAAAGAGCGGTTGCACGAGCGCGTTTACCTCCTCAGTGGCGGAACAGACGTGCGGGCCATTGCAGAAGTGCAGGTCTTTCACAAGCAATGGGGACTTGGGGCCGGTTGTCGCATTCCGCTGCACCATCAGCTCAGCAACGGTACCGTGAGCCCCGCGCCTCAGTGGATGGCATCACTGGTATTCCTTCTTTGAATCACAGACATTTTCAGCAAAAAACTTTCACAATGAGCACCTTTAGAATCATCACCATTGCCGCCATTGCTGCGGTCTCTCTTCATCTTGCATCATGCGATGATGACCACGCCCACAAGGCACCCACAGTAACAATTACCGAACCCTCTGGCATGTTTCACAGCGGTGACACGGTGACCTTGAGCGTGACGTTTGAGGACGAGCATGAACTGCACGACTATCTGGTAACAGTGACGCGGGAGCATGACAATACCGTGGTGCAGTCCTTCAGCGGGCATACCCATGACAAGCGGCATGTGTTCATCCGCCAATTTCCAGTAATGACCATGGAGCACAGCGACTTCAGGGTCGATGCTCAGGCCGACAATCATGATGGACTCATAGGGTCTGCCACGGCAAAGTTTCACGTACATCCGCACTGACGCCTTGCTTGCAGTCTGCTAAAGACCACCCTGTCTTCGTGGCAGGGTGGTCTTTTCTTTTTACAGAGAAAACATCACACGCCCCAGGAACCGGGGGCTTTCCTCCACTCGCGGAGGGTCTGCAGGTGTTGCTCGGTCACCTGACCGATGGCCTTGGCACGGGGAAGCAGATTGTCGTAGTTTGATAGTGTGATGACCTTGCAACCCGCGCTGGCAAATGCCTCATCCGCCTGGGCGAACCCGTAGGTGAAGATGGCCGCCATGCCCAGCACCTCTGCCCCAGCACCCCGGAGCGCATCGACCGCCTTGAGGCTGCTGCCGCCTGTGGAAATGAGGTC
The DNA here is from genome assembly GCA_964500205.1 of uncultured Chryseobacterium sp. Classification (GTDB taxonomy): domain Bacteria; phylum Bacteroidota; class Bacteroidia; order UBA10329; family UBA10329; genus UBA10329. The sequence continues at coordinate 57,256 of CAZCNS010000016.1, forward strand.
TTCTATGACTGCCACCTTGCTGTTCTCCGGAAGGAAACCCTCTACTTGGTTGCCCATGCCATGCTTCTTAGGCTCGGGGCGCACGTAGACGAACGGCAGGTCGAGCAGCTCGGCCACCAGCATGCCTTGAGCGATGGCCCCTGTGGCCACACCGGCTATGGCGGTGGCTTTGGGATAATGGTCGCGTACAATGTCGGCCAGTCCGTGAGCGATGGTCCTTCGCACTGCTGGGTACGAAAGGGTTCTCCTGTTGTCGCAGTAGATGGGCGACTTCCAACCCGAGGCCCATGTGAAGGGATTGTCGGGGCTGAGTCTTACGGCACCGATGCTGAGCAGGTTGTCGGCTATCTTGGCAGCCAATTCAGGATTGAGAATGTCCATGGCGCAAAAATACAGGGTTTTCATACGGGACGGGTCGATGCTGTTCGCAGACGGGAGCGGAGCTGCGGGCACTCTGAACGACCCCGGTCTGCGGGAAATGGAGAGTGTGATCCGAGCCATGGAGCTGGGCAGCCGGAGCGATGAGGTGACCGTGACAGGCCATGTGCAGGAAAACTGGCAGCGTTTCCGGTCGCTTTTTCATCACATCGAGGCCGCGGGCGGTGTGGTGCGCAATGAGCAGGACCGGTGGCTGATGATACACAGACTCGGCAAGTGGGACCTGCCCAAAGGGAAGCTTGAGAATTTTGAGCAACCGGAGGAGGCAGCCGTGCGCGAGGTGAGCGAGGAGTGCGGCATTCCTGAGCCGGAGTTGCTGCATCATCTCATCGACACATACCACATTTATACGCAGCATGGCGAGCGGGTGCTCAAACGCACCTATTGGTATCTGATGCGCAGCCATGGTGACCATGCCCCTACCCCGCAGACGATAGAGGGCATCACAGAGGTGAAGTGGGTTGAACCCGCGCAGGTGAACCTCCTCGCACAGGACAGCTACAACTCCATCCGCATTGTTTTGCAGGAAGCAGAGCGAAAGACGGGGTCTGGTAACGCAGGCTGAACCGCCCCGCTTCTGGGGGCCGGGCAGTGTGTGCTGCTGACTGACGTCCGCGTAAGCTAAATGTTGACCCCACCTGACAATTTGCAGCACGGCAGGTCGGCAGGTCGGCCAACCCTTGGCGGGAGCATGTCGGCACCACCGGGACATCGACCGTGTGGAACTCAGGAACCATGAACCCTTTGACTGGCTCAGGGCAGACCTGTTCCGAATAGCAGGCACTGCTGCCCCGCAAAGGCAGGTAGGCGCGTTCTTGCGCGGACGGGTATGACCTATGTATATGAATGACACACGCGGGTATAGCATAGTAACACGGATGTATGGAATGGTTTCACGGGTGTATACAACTGTTTCACGGGTGTATAAGACTGTTTCACGAATGTATAGAATGGTAATACGGATGTATGGAATGGTAATACGGATGTATGGAATAGTTTCACGCATGTATAGAATAGTCATGCGAATGAATGGTATGGTTTCACGTATGTATGGAATGGTTTCACGCGTGTATAGCATGGTTTCACGCGTGTATAGCATGGTTTCACGGATGTATAAGATGGTTATAGGCGTTGATAATAGACATCGAGATATGCAGTTCAGGGACCGTGGGAAGGGGATGCAGGGTGCGGGGATAGTGTTCAAAGTGTGTTTATCTTGATTGATTATCGAATAATAATGTGCATATGGAATTATTTGAAAATTATTTAATAGTGCTTAAAATTCAGTAGCGAACGATATTTGTCCTGATTAAGTTAATTATAGAAAAGGGAAGGATGTAGCCCATTGCCATGAAGGAAGCTGAGTAGCTGAGGGTGATGCGGGCGGGTTGGATGGTTTTTTTCTGAGATTTGTGTGGCATTGGCCAGCGTATAGGCCAATCTGTATTGTTCACCACCTAAGTCCATGGCCATGATGAACCCTACTGAATTTAGATACGTTGCACCCCACCTGCTGCCAGCGCTGGAAGCTGCCCTCGACAGCCGCGCTGCCACCAAGGCCAGGTTGGCCGATTTCAAGAAGAAGTACAGCGCTGTGAAGGCCAAAGTGAAGCGACTGGAGAAGGAGATGGCCGCCATGGACCCCGAGAAGCATCGATATCGGATACTTGTGATCGCTAACAACTTGCGGCTGGCGGTCAACAAGTTCGTGCTGATAGACAAGAAGCTGAAACAATTCCAGCAGGGGCCTGAGCGCAATTTCCGCACCACGCTGCGTGCACTGCAGTCGGGCGAGGTCTTGGATCCTAACATGGCTGTATGGTACATCAGAAGTGTAGAACACTCGGTGTATGTCACCAATGACCTGCTGTCTGTGGTGCTCGACATGCTGCGCATTGCGAAGGGCCACCTCAAGAAGGTGGACGACCACAAGAAGTATCTCCGCAAACTCTTCGGGCCGAACTATCGGCAACTGGGCTAGTGGTAGCCTGCCATTGGGTGAATGTGGGAAGGGGTTGCGGGAATTGGGGATGGTGGGACGGATGGGATGGGGCTGGGGAGGTACGAAAGGAGCAAAAGGCGCTTGGATAAGCAATTAGCAATGGGCAATGGAACAGGTGCTCGCAAAGGCGCAAGGACGCAAAGAGGTGGTGGGAGATTATTGGGTGGGCTGGAGCCCACCGAATAAGACGAACGAGTGAAAGGCGCTCGCTCGGGCGGGGGAAAGCCCAAAGCCACTATCTTCCGTGCCCCAATTCCCATCAAAGGATCATGCTCAGCCAAGAACAACGCGACTTCCTGCTGGAGTACCCTCTCGTACTTGAAAGCTACGCATCCAGTTATCTCCCTCTCACGCAGGAGCAGCTGCGCAAGTACTATGATCTCCTGACATGGGAGCTTGTTCGGACAAATGAGGCGATCAAATGGAATGTTGACATCATTGGCGAGTTCGTTGACGAGCTGCTACCCGCAGAGGATCCTGGTTATCAGACACCTGAATTCAGCTTCAATGACTCGATACCTTGGTCAGTGGAGCTGATAGACCCTTTCATCGACCGTTGGTATTGGGAAGGCTTGGTGTGCAACCACATCCTGCCACGGGAGTTGCGTCTGCACTACCGAGACCGGTTGAGCCAAATAGAGGACTATGACCCCTTGGAGGCGGAGCGATTGGAGCAAAGTCATGCCCACCATGATGAACTTGACGATTGGTTCGATTTCAGCCTACTCAAGAGTGAACTCGAACGAATGGACGAGCATCCAGAACTATGCATCCAAGACCCTGACGAAATTGTTGATGGTAAAGTGAACTGGAATATGCTCAGCTCCAACGAATTTCTTCCTTGGTCTGCAGAACTCATAGACCGCTTCAAAGACAATTGGAACTGGCGAAGACTGAGCCTCAACGAGAACATCCCTTGGTCCTACGACATTATCACACGCTTTGGCTACCGCTTGGATTGGCAGGCCCTGAGCAGTAACCCCGCGTTGCCATGGGACGAAGACTTCATTGCCCGCTATGCGCCCTACTGGAATTATGGCGCATTGAGTGAGAACCCCGGTGTGCCGTGGTCATTGGAACTGTTGAGAAAATATGAGGCTGTGGTGGCGTGGGGTGTGGATTTTGAAGAAGAGGACGGCACAACGGGTAGCCCGGCTGCCAGCATTAGCAGAAACATGGCTTTGCCTTGGACAATTGATATATGGGACGCCTATCACGACAGGCTCGACCCACCCTACCTGACCATGAGCAGTGGCATCCGCTGGGATCTCGAGACCATGAAAGCCTACTGCAAGTATTGGGGTCCAACAAACTTACTCGCCAGACCCAGAATACTTTTCGCAGTTTTCCCCGAACTGGAAGATGTCGAAACCGTCATTTCGCTATTGGACGAGATCTTGGAGAGGTACAAGAAGGGGGATTATGAGGGGGAGGAGGTAGAAGAATGAGACTATTTGCTGTCGTGAACGATTGCGAATCAAAGTGAACTGTAGATGAATTTTACTTCCTCATCCAAACGGGCAACTGGAATTTTGTAATACCTGTCGTAGTTCGGGTGAATCACAACCAGATACATCTGATTAACAGTCAATCCGTAGCGCGTTTCAAGTATGGTTCGATAGATATTCTGCTGAATGGAATATCTGTTGAAACTTGTATCATCTATGTGTTGCAGTCCACCAATTCCTTGCTGAAATCCATTCGTTGTGATTGGGGTTCCGTCATTAGGGTTGATCAGCTTCTTGCTCCGTTTCCAATCGTATAGATCAAAACCATTTCCATTCCTGACAATCAGGTCAATTGTTCCAGCAATAGACTTCCGCTCATCAAACACTCGCCACTCGGTGTGAAAAGGTTCCAGATTTCTATGTTCTTCAACGAACTGCTGAAACAACCGGAATTCCTCGGGCTGTTCGTAGGGCTTCTGTAAATAGAATTTCTCAATCTGCTCGTGTAGGAAAGTGCCTGCTCTTGAAGCAGCATCACCGCTATCCTTATACCCGTTTGCAATCTGAGTTGCCACTTTTTGAATGTTCTCCTCGGTCAGTTCTCCTCCTTCTTGCTGTATTCTTTCAATTGCTTTCCTTCTCGACCAATACTCAGCGTCAAATTCTGGAAAGAATCTGGAGACTATCGTGCTAACGGACTGCATAGTCACTCCGTCAACTTTATAGATGTGAGGTTCAGCGTAGAAGCGAATTCTCTTGTCTCTAGGATGCTCTTCTCCAGTCTTCGTAGAAACTTCAGGCGTACCAAGTGAACGAGCATATACTTCAGCCTCCTCGTTTTTCTCCTGCTCATTCAGGCCCCTATCGTTTCGTTCAGGTTCATCTGGTGTTATTCTGAAGGCGTGTTGCAGATACTCTTCACGCCAACCTCTGATTTCAACACCATTTTCATTCGACCATTTTTTGCTTTCCCATTTCTGGGCTTGAAGCAGATCCCATTGATTTTCTGTGATAGGATCCTCTACGTCCTGTAAATCTGAGGGGATTTGAAAAGAGGGGTTGATTGCCTTTAAGTATTTTGCAATGAACGCCAAACATTCATTTTCCTGCTGATGAACTTGGTACTCAGTGAACCGAATTACCACCCAACCTCTTTCGATGAAATAGATGTCCCGCAGATCATCCTCTCCAATACAGTGCGTGGCTTGCCGAGTAATTCCTGCATAAGGTTCATCTATCTCAATGTCGATGCGGATGTTCAGCCCTGAGGACTCATCAATAATCGCTATGTCAGGTTCATAGGCACGTGTGTCCTCACCCGTTACCAGACGAACTGTTCCTGATACAATGAACTGATTTCCAAAGTACGAGCGTATGCTATTCTCAAAACTTACATCCTTGTGCCCTCTTCTTTTCGTTGCGCCTTCTCTGTGCGACCTGACTATGCAACCCTTGGCTGGAGTTATGGCAACTGGATATTTCCAAGGGAATTCCTGTTCATAACGAGTGGGCACTGAGTACTGTGTGAAACGTTTATCTTCTTCTGAGGGGGTGTCTTTACTTTGAGTCGTAGGTGTCTCAAGTTTCGGGAAACTCCATTCAACGATGGTCTCATTGGTAGTTCCCAACGCTTTGCTACCTGCTTCGCCTAACCTTACTAGAATGGTGTCTCCAACAGCAGGAGACTCCTGACCGTCCAACACATGGATGGACAGTGTAGTTGGACCGAAGCTCGCATCACCGTTGAGGGCCTTCTCGTATTCACCGTTATTGAAGGCTTTAACAGCAAAAGCGGCCTGACGCTCGGTCAATGCTGCAAGGTTGACGATTCGGTACTTATCACCATCATCATTGGTAAGCAGGTCACTCACGTCAATAACTTTGATTCCCCTCGCTGCAGTATTCGGCTTCAGGACAACACGTTTCCGCAAAGTTGCAACGGCTTCCTTCCTGTTTTCCTGTTTTCCTCTCTCTTCTTCTTTTCTCTTCTCTTCCTCAGCTTCTTTGGCAATGCGCTCTTCGTCTATACGTTGAGCTTTAGCGGATGCTTCCTGCTCTCTGCGGATATGCTCCTCTTCAGCGGCCTTCGCTTCGGCTTCCTTCCTGAGTCTCTTTTCCTCCCTGAGTTTTTCCATATCATACTGCTTCGAGTCGTATGAATCTGGGATAATGGATTCACATTCAATTAGTATGCTTACGTAAATATTACTAATCTTGACTATCAGCTTCTTTGACCAAGGCCAGTAGCTTTTCCTGATTTTCACATCCTTACTATCATAAGGGTCTCTCTCACTTTTTATCTCCCTTAATTTAGACACTCCTTTCAATATGAAAGAACCCTTGCTGCGTATTATAGTATGGGGGTGCTTCAGGCGATAATGGCCCACCCGCTCTCCATTCTCGTAGATTGGTTTGTTTCTGAACTCTGATGTACTGTTGTACAGGATTTTGACTTCAGTATCTGAAATCCTTTGGTACTCATATATCGCGTTTCGTGTGCCACAAAAAAAGCCTCCTCCCTCACGAAATTTCTCATTGAAATCTGTATCCGGGTGGTCGGAAAAATATTTACTGATCAATTCACGTCCATACATGTCTGTTCGTGGTTTTCTGGTTGGTATTTGTCAATATGGCCTATAGCTTCACTCTCATCATACTACGGGTATCAATTCTTTGAGAGTTTTTCGTTTAACCATTCTCTAAGTTTAATTTCCTTTTTCGTCTGTTTAGGTCTGAATTTTTCACCAAACAATTCAGTCATTTCGGCATACTCAGATTTTCCATATCGGAGGTGGAATCCCTTTGCATCTTCGTAAGCATATATACTGGCTCTGCCGTGGTCATCGATTGCAATTTCACCATCAAGAATGCGCTCAAATGTTTTTTGTCCAACTCGCATATTTACAACCGTTCCATCGCTTCGCGTAATCATAGCAACTGCTTTCAGATTCTCTATGATTCTGACGTCTATTGCCAGAATAGACCCCTCTCTCAAAAGGCGCTCAACCGAAACCCCTACAATCGTATCGCTCTCCATATCAAAGTGCTTTTACGTCACTCTGTAAAACAACGAATAAAGCTGTGAATGGGGTGGTAAAGACAAACTGGGCGCAGGTGTAGGTTTTCCAATTTCCTTAACGCCATTTCTCCCCTACGCCTGTTCGGTTGACATCCGCGCACCCGTTGGCGCAGTTACTCTCAGCGGAAGCTGTGTGCCGTTATGGTGAGCCGCGATGCATCGCGTCTTTACGGGGGTGGCGTGGAGGAGGGACGGGTTGGACATTGGGGACATGGGTGCTGCCATAGGTTCGCCCCTCTGGGGCTTGGATTCTTTGGCGTGTCTTTGGCTACCAAAGGTTCGCCCCGATGGGGCTGGATGCCGGTAAGGTGAGACGCCATGCATCGCGTCTTTACGGGGGTGGCGTGGAGGAGGGACGGGTTGGACATTGGGGACATGGGTGCTGCCATAGGTTCGCCCCTCTGGGGCTTGGATTCTTTGGCGTGTCTTTGGCTACCAAAGGTTCGCCCCGATGGGGCTGGATGCCGGTAAGGTGAGACGCCATGCATCGCGTCTTTACGGGGGTGGCGTGGAGGAGGGACGGGTTGGACATTGGGGACATGGGTGCTGCCATAGGTTCGCCCCTCTGGGGCTTGGATTCTTTGGCGTGTCTTTGGCTACCAAAGGTTCGCCCCGATGGGGCTGGATGCCGGTAAGGTGAGACGCCATGCATCGCGTCTTTACGGGGGTGGCGTGGAGGAGGGACGGGTTGGACATTGGGGACATGGGTGCTGCCATAGGTTCGCCCCTCTGGGGCTTGGATTCTTTGGCGTGTCTTTGGCTACCAAAGGTTCGCCCCGATGGGGCTTTAAGGTCGTTGGGGACATGTGTGCTACTACCAAAGGTTCGCCCCGATGGGGCTGGGTGCCGATGTGGTGAACCGCGATGCATTGCGTCTCTACGGGGGTGGTGTGGAGGAGGGTCGGGTTGGACATTGGGGACATGTGTGCCGCCATAGGTTCGCCCCGATGGGGCTTGGATTCTTTGGCGTGTCTTTGGCTACCAAAGGTTCGCCCCGATGGGGCTTGGTGCCGATGCGGTGAGCCGCGATGCATCGCGTCTTTACGGGGGTGGTGTGGAGGAGGGACGGGTTGGACATTGGGGACATGGGTGCTGCCATAGGTTCGCCCCTCTGGGGCTTGGATTCTTTGGCGTGTCTTTGGCTACCAAAGGTTCGCACCAACGGCTCCGTGTCTATCTGCCGCTTCTCCACCGATACCTCCTTCACGCGGATGCGCAGCCAATTCGGAAAAGCTGTAAATTTGTCTTGCTACTGAAGAGCAGTACCATGACAACGCTGACAGTGAAAATCAATGAGCAGACTAAGGCCGGCAGTGAGCTGATGTCCCTGCTCAACGCTTTCGCCAAGAGGGCGGGCGTGAAGGTTGTGAGAAGTGAAGAGGAGGAAAGCCCCTACGCCCCGGAGTTCGTGAAAATGGTTCTGGATGCGGCCAAGAGGGGCGACTATACAGAAGTTGACCCGAATGACATATGGGCAAGTATAGGGTCAAAATAGAGAGGCTGGCCCAGACGCATCTGGAAATGCACAGGAAGTCGGGCAATAAGGCTTCGATTTCAAAGATTGCCACAATTTTCAGGGAACTGGAAGAACACCCCTATACAGGCACAGGGCAACCTGAACAATTGAAATATGACCTGAGCGGATTCTGGTCGCGCAGAATCAACCGCAAAGACCGCCTGATTTATAGGGTTCATGCAGACATTGTGACGGTTGAGGTCATTTCTGCCATGGGACATTATTCGGATAAGTGAGGAGGATTCTACGCTCTTTAATACTCTTGCCGCGTGTGTCCTGATTGCTGACTTCCCTTTCTGTTGTCGGCTTGAAATGCGCAAGACTCACCCCAACATCACCAGATCGATCTGCCGTTTCTCCACCAAGACCTCCTTCACGCGGATGCGCACCTCATCGCCCAGACGGTACTCGTTGCCCGTGGTGAGACCCGTCACGGTCATCTTGCCCCGGCAAAGCGAAAGCTGTGGAAATCGTCCGAGAGGTCGCGCAGGCGGAAGGCCTGCGCGAGCAAGGCGCGTCTTCCCTCGTTCGTTCTATTCCTAACCGGCCTCTCCTGAGCTTACCGAGGTGTTCCATCCCCCTCAACCCGAACGCCTTCTCAAATAAACCCCGCAGCCCAGCAGGCTGAGGCCCATGAGCAGGAAAGTGAGGTGAAGCGGAGGGTAGAACATCTGCAACCCCTTTCACCCCTGCCCCCTGTCCCATCACCGCAAGCGCAGCCCTTCTAATGCGGAAGTGGTAACTTCGTCCGTTGTTCCGCCCATGCAAAAGACCAAGATCCATCCGTCCGTGCAGCGCTGCATGCCGCAGGTGGCCGAACTGTTGAAACGCCACAGGATAGAGCGGGCCTACCTGTTCGGGTCGGTGCTCACCGACAGTTTCAACGAGAACAGCGATGTCGATTTTCTGGTGGACATTCAGCCCGACCTCGACCCCGTGGAGGCCGGAGGGCATCTCTGGGACTTGACATACGCGCTGGAGGACCTGCTGCAACGCCATGTGGACCTCATCACCCAGCGTTCGCTGCGCAATCCCGTCCTCATTGAGGAACTGAACGCAACAAAATTCCCCGTCTATGGATAAGCAGGTCAGCAAGTGGCTGCATGATGTTGTGCTCTGTATCGGGAACATCGAGAGCTATATCGGTGAGAAGAAGGTGTTTGCCGAGTATGACAGTAACATGCTCCTGCAAGATGCGACCGAGCGCAACCTGATCACCATCGGTGAGGCGATGGCCCTGATTCTGAAAAAGTCACGGGACATACCCATCACCAATGCGCGCAGAATCGTGGATGCCCGCAACAGGCTCGCGCATGGCTACGATGACATCGAATCGACCCAGGTCTGGAACATCATCATCAATCACCTGCCTGTACTGAAATCTTAGGTGGAAGCATTGTTGGAGGAGGGGCTTCGATAATCTCACCGCCCACCCTTCCTCCTATCGCCTACACGGTTCACATTCGGACACCTGCAAACGCAGCCGCTCTGAGGCGCGGCTTGGTGCAGGTAGGGTGAGCCGCGATGCATCGCGTCTTTACGGGGGTGGTGTGGAGGAGGGACGGGTTGGACATTGGGGACATGGGTGCTGCCATAGGTTCGCCCCTCTGGGGCTTGGATTCTTTGGCGTGTCTTTGGCTACCAAAGGTTCGCCCCGATGGGGCTTTAAGGTCGTTGGGGACATGTGTGCTACTACCATAGGTTCGCCCCGATGGGGCTGGGTGCCGTTATGTTGAGACGCGATAAATCGCGTCTCTACGGGGTGGGGCATGGATAGGGTTGTGTTGTGGGGTCTTATCTGGGCGAGTTTGGAATGATACATGAGGCGCAGCATGGCAAAGGCGGGCATTTTCCATTTGATGCGGCAGGGTACTTTTGCGCCCCCAAAAACACCTACAATGCAAAGCGAGACCCTGCTGGCGATGGCCGACAAGTACGGCACACCTTTATATGTGTATGATGCGGACAAGATGGCGGAGAACTACCGCAGCTTCGTGGCTTCGTTCCCTGTGAAGAAGCTGAAGGTGTATTACGCCTGCAAGGCCAATACCAATGTAAGCATCCTGAAGCTGTTCAAGGCGCTGGGTGCGGGATTGGACTGCGTGAGCATCGGTGAGGTGCAGTTGGGGCTGATGGCAGGTTTCCCAGCGGGGGATATCATGTTCACCCCCAACAACATCTCTGAACAGGAATATGACGAGGCCATTGCCTTGGGCGTGAAGCTGAACATCGACAACCTGAACGCGCTGGAGTATGTGGGGCACAAGCATCCCGGCACACCTGTGTGCATCCGCATCAACCCGCACATGATGGCGGGCGGCAACCGCAAGATCTCGGTGGGCCACATCGACAGCAAGTTCGGTATCAGCATCCATCAAGTGCCACACATCAAGCGAGTGGTAAAGAGCCACGACATCCCGGTGGAGGGCATCCACGTACACACGGGGTCGGACATTCTGGACAGCAGCGTGTTCATCCGCGCCAGTGAACTCATCTTCTCGGTGGTCGAGGAGTTTCCCGAAGTGGATTACATCGACTTCGGCAGCGGATTCAAGATCGCTTACAAAGAGGGCGACCTGTGTACGGACATCCCCGCGTTCGGCAGGGAGTTCAGCGCGGCATTCAACACCTTCTGCGAGAAAATGGGCCGCGACTACACCCTCAAGTTCGAGCCGGGCAAGGTGCTGGTGAGCGATGCTGGCCATTTCCTTACCAAAGTGAACCTGGTGAAGCAGACCACCGCGTGCCTGTTCGCGGGGGTGAACTCGGGTTTCAACCACCTGATACGGCCCATGTTCTACGATGCGTACCATCACATCGAGAACATCAGCAACCCGGATGGTGACCGCAAGATCTATAATGTGGTGGGCTACATCTGCGAGTCGGACACCTTTGGCAGCGACCGCATGCTGAACGAGGTGCGCAAGGACGACATCCTCTGCTTCCGCAATGCCGGAGCCTACTGTTTCGCCATGGCATCGAACTACAATTCTCGCGTGCGGCCTGCCGAGGTGCTGGTGCATCAGGGGCAGGATTTCCTCATCCGCACCGAGGAGACGCTGGAGGACCTGACCCGCAACATGGTGCAACCCGAGGACCTGGTCTTCTGACCCCCTTGAAATATGCGATGACGCAAAGGGGCTGGCGCAGATGTTCGCCTCCCATCAGGTACATTCTTTCTTTGGTCGAAAAAAAATATCGACTCATCGTTGTACATGTCCGAAATCCATTTACATTTGTCGTGTTCCAATTCCTGGTTTCGCCCCCATCGCTTGAAGCTTCGGCCGATACGGTGGGGGTTTCCTTTATCCGGTAGAAGGGATGGTATCGCCCTAACTTTGCCGCATCAACCAAAACTGATACGATGGAAACCCTGACCACTGAAACCCGCTCGAAAATGGAGTCGGTGCTGAACGCTCTCGGACTGACTGCGCTGAATCCCGCTGCTTCCACCGGTGCGACAGATATGAAGGGCAATGCCCCTGACATAGCATCCTTCTCTCCCGTTGATGGAGAGCTTATCGCCAAAGTGGGGTCATGCTCCTCGGCAGATGTGGACGAAGTGATAGCCAAGGCACAGGAGGCGTTCGTTGAATGGCGCAAGTGGCCTGCCCCGAAGCGCGGTGAGGTGGTGCGCCAGGTGGGCGATGCGCTGCGGGAGAAGAAAGATGCCCTCGGTAGGCTGGTATCCTATGAAATGGGCAAGAGCCTTCAGGAGGGGCTTGGCGAGGTGCAGGAGATGATCGACATCTGTGACTTCGCAGTGGGGCTTTCAAGGCAGCTGTACGGTCTGACGATGCACAGCGAACGGCCCGACCACCGCATGTACGAGCAGTACCACCCGCTGGGCGTTGTGGGTATCATCTCGGCATTCAACTTCCCGGTGGCCGTGTGGAGCTGGAACGCCATGTTGGCCTGGGTCTGTGGCGACACCTGCATCTGGAAGCCATCGGAGAAGGCCCCGCTCTCGGCAGTGGCCTGTCAGAACATCATCAAGGACGTTTTCAATAGAAACAATGTGCCCGAAGGGGTGAGCTGCTACGTGCACGGTGGCCGCGAGGTGGGCGAGGCATTGACGAACGACACCCGCATCCCGTTGATCTCGGCCACGGGATCCACGCGCATGGGCAAGGAGGTGTCTGCCACGGTGGGCCGCAGGCTTGGCCGCTCGTTGCTGGAGCTGGGAGGAAACAACGCCATCATCATCACGGAGAACGCAGACCTCGGCATGACCGTGGTTGGCGCGGTATTCGGGGCGGTAGGCACCTGCGGGCAGCGCTGCACCAGCACACGCAGGCTCATCATCCATGAGAGCATTTATGACAAGGTGAAAGAGAGCCTGGTGAAAGCTTATGGCCAATTGCGGATCGGCAATCCATTGGATGAGCGCAACCATGTGGGGCCGCTCATCGACAGTCAGGCGGTGGACGCCTATCTGAACGCGCTGAACCGTGTGGTGGAGGAAGGCGGATGCATTCTGGTAGAAGGCGGTGTGCTGGAGGGTGAAGGCTACGAAAGCGGCTGCTATGTTCGTCCGGCCATCGCAGAAGCGTCCAATCATTTTTCCATCGTTCAAGCGGAAACATTCGCGCCTATACTTTATTTGATGAAGTACAGCACGTTGGACGAGGCCATCGCCATGCAGAACGGTGTGGCGCAGGGACTGTCCTCAGCCATCATGACCAGCGACATGCGGCAGGCCGAACAATTCCTCTCGGCCAGTGGTTCTGACTGTGGCATCGCCAACGTGAACATCGGCACATCAGGCGCGGAGATAGGAGGGGCATTCGGTGGAGAGAAAGAGACAGGGGGTGGCCGCGAGTCAGGATCCGATGCTTGGAAGGTGTACATGCGCAGACAGACCAACACGATCAACTACGGAACAACGCTGCCACTGGCCCAAGGAATCAAGTTCGACATCTGATAGCAACCGATGCTTACCTTGGCAACGGAAAGCCTGATACAGTTTTGAGACCACTACCGCTGCTATTAGTCGTTTTGCTGCTGGGTTCTTCTTGTAAGAAAGACCCCACGGAGGTCTATTTCAGTGACGAGCGGAACTACTACGACCTGCCTACCTGCGTCATTCAACAGAAAGACTTTCTGCAGAAGACCGGTAAGCATGTGCGTAAGAAACTGACGAAGGACGGCCACACGCAGGTGATCGAGCGTGGTGATGTGGATTGGGACGAGGAGTTTGAGATGTTCATCGACTCGGACATCAATCGACCAGCATGGCGAGGCTCATTTCTCGGAGACACGGTTCAGCTGGAACGTATGAAAGTGATCACCTATCGCGCTCAGAACCCCGAGATACCTGTGCGCAATGTGGTAGTGACGCTGGACCGCGCTACCGGTCAGTGCCTCAAGCTGACCATAGACCGAAGGACAGACAATTTCCTTTACTCATCGAACCAGAAATTATTCCTGACCCCAGGCGAGGGTTACACTATCAAAGGACAACTGCGCGTGCCTTGGCTCTTCGAATCTGAATTCACAGTGGAAAGCACGTTCATCGATGGCTAAGTTCAGTCCGCAGCTATTCCTTATTGCCGTGCTACTTGCAAGTTGCGTCTCATCTGACAAGCAAGAGGACAACTCCCAACTCATGGGCGACTGGCGTTTTGAGATGGATCTCGGAGGCAGGTCACTGCCTTTTATCATGCGAATGGCTGACGACTCTGCCATGAGTGTCCTAACGGTGATCAATGGTAACGAGGTGATCCGAGCAGAGAAGGTGACCGTGACAGGCGACTCCATATCAGTGCGCATGCCAGTGTTCAACACCGAGATCCGAGGGGCTTTCTCCTCAGACTCTACCATTGAGGGCTTCTTTACAGACCATTCGCGCAGCGGTGATTACCGGATTCCCATTTCGGGCAAGAAAGGCAGCAGTCAGCGGTTTGATCAGGATGAGGCTGCGGCCGTGGACATCTCGGGCAAATGGGCAGTGGGATTCAGCCCCGGCACTGCGGAGGCCTATCCTGCCATCGGGGTATTCAAGCAGAATGGCAACAGACTGGAAGGCACTTTCCTGACCACCACAGGCGACTTCCGCTTTCTGGAGGGCACTGTGTCGGGTGACAGCGTGTTCCTATCCGGTTTTGACGGGGCACTCGCGCTGCTATTTCGTGCTAAAGTCTCCGGAGACAGCATTCAGGGTCGGTTTTACTCTGGTATTCATTGGAAGGAAAGTTGGGCCGGGGTGCGCAATGAGGCCGCACGACTGCCCGACCCTGAGGCGCTCACCTTCATGCGGCCGGGGTACGACCGTTTCGACTTCACCTTCCCCGACCTTGACGGGAATATGGTCAGTCTGCGTGACCCGAGATTCCGTGGCAAGGTGGTGATCGTGCAGGTGATGGGCAGCTGGTGTCCCAACTGCTTGGACGAGACCACCTTCCTTGTGGACCTCTACGGTAGATTTAATAGCGAAGGACTTGAGATCGTAGCACTCGGATTTGAGCGGGGAAAAGACGACCCTGAACGGATAGCAAACCTTCGGAGGCTTCGCGAACACTTCCCCATACCCTACCCCATATTGCTGGCAGGTGGGTCGAGCAAGGCCGAGGCCAGCGAGAAGCTTCCGATGCTCAGCCATGTGCTGTCATACCCCACGACCATATTCGTGGACAGAAAAGGCCGGGTCAGACGCATCCACACCGGATTCTCCGGGCCGGGCACAGGCGAGCATTACCTCGTCCTGACGGAACGCACAGAAGCGTTGGTTAGCAATCTGCTGGAGGAGAAGGCGGTTTTCTGACACCTCTCGGCCCCCGTCTCCATTGCTGCACGCCAAATCAGTTGAGCTTTTCCGTTCTTTAGAACGATGATGTCTATGGCCCCAGGCGAAGTGGCTATGGCTTGACAGGGAATTATTTAGGTTTGCAGTCCATGGATGGCAACAGTTCCTTTTCAATCATAAAATCATTGTCATGAGGTCATTTCTATTGATTCGATTCGCATTACTCCTATTCTTTTCCGGCTCCGTTACAGTCCAAGCACAGATAGCCGCCTTGGACGTTTCATTCACGCAGCAGGGGAGTGGATTCAACAGTCAAGTTTACACGATCGCTACCCAGGTGGACGGCAAGGTTATCGTTGGAGGCAACTTCACAGCCTACAATGGTATCTCGCGTAACAGAATAGCCCGTATGAATGCAGACGGCACCCTCGATGAGTCCTTCGTGGTAGGTGACGGCTTCAACAGCACAGTGAACTCCGTGGCGGTGGACGAAAACGGCAAGGTGATCGTGGTCGGATTCTTCACCGACTACAACGGTTTCACGGGAAAGAACAGGATAGTGAGACTGAACCCTGACGGCAGTCTGGACCAAACCTTCAACACAGGAACGGGATTTACAGGGAATGCGACCTCGGTGCGTTTACTTCCTGACGGGAGAATGCTGGTATGCGGACAGTTTGCGCAGTACAACGGATCGGCAGTGGGTGCGATTGCACGGTTGAATGCGGACGGCACGCGTGACAACACATTCAATCAGGGCGGAACGGGTATTGGATGGGCGGCAACGGCCACCTCCTTGGAGGTTATGCCTGATGGTAAAGTGATAGTGGTCAGCAACAATATCGGCACGTACAATGGCGTGACGGTGAACCGAATGTTCCGTATCAACGCGGACGGTAGCCTCGACTCCTCGTTCGATATTGGCACTGGCCCCAACAATGCGGTCACATCAGCTGTGGCGCTTGCCGATGGCAGCGTGATCCTTGGCGGCAACTTCACGTCATTCAATGACCAACCCATTAACCGGGTGGTGAAACTGACCCCAAGCGGTGCTATTGACCCATCATTCGAGATAGGTACGGGGTTCAACAATATCGTAGAGGATATGGAACTGGACGCGGAGGGCAATCTGGTCTGCGTGGGTTCTCTTAGTAATTACAACGGAGTGGCCCGTGGCAGCATAGCTCGACTATTGCCCAATGGAACTTTGGATGACAGTTTCAACACTGTCAACGGTTTCAACATCTGGGCCAACTGCCTCCGTATTCAGGAGGATGGCCGCATTGTGGTGGGTGGGGCTTTCAGCGTCTATGCCGGTATTCAACGAAACGGGCTGGCCCGGCTCCTCAACCACACGGTCAACGCGACCACGGTGAGTCCAGAAGGTCCATTCTGCCGTGGCGGTGCAACCGACCTGAGCTATGAGGCCATCGGTATCTTCGGGAGCAGCAATGTGTTCACCGCGCAACTGAGCGATGCCAACGGCAATTTCTCCAATGCGGTGGACATCGGTTCCGTGACAGCAACAGTCAGTGGCACCATCAGCGTCACCATACCCTCTGATGCTGCGGCTGGGGTGAATTACCGCATGAGGGTCATTAGTTCAGAACCTCCTGTATCCGGCCCCACGCTTGGCCTCACGGACAATCTGACGGTGGTGGTGCCCGACCCTGCGGTCAGCATCTCCTCCGATCTCGGCAATGAGTTCTGTGCCGGACAGGATGTGACCTTCACCGCCAATCCCACCGATGGGGGCGATGCACCTGCTTATCAGTGGTTTGTGAACAATCTTCCCGTGAGCGGTGCAACGGAGTCCACGTTTACCACCTCCACTTTGCAGAATGGAGCTCAGGTGCGTGTGCGGCTCACAAGCAATGCCCTTTGCTACGAGGGCGAACCTGTTTTCAGCGACAATTTCGTGGTAACGGTGAACCCTTCTGACGAGCTCACCGCCACCATCACTGCCGACACAGATAGCGTGATCTGCGACATGCAGGTGGTGACTTTCGGTGTCACTGCGGTGAATGGCGGCCCGAATCCCACATATCAGTGGAAGCGTAACGGAAACAACGTTGGCAGCGGACAGGTCACCTACACCACCTCGTCCCTTGCAGACGGTGATGTGGTGACCTGTGAGGTGACGGGAACTGCCGAATGCACTTTCCCGCTTATTGCCACAAGCAATTCTCTCACGTTCACTGTAAGTTCGGAGGTGGAACCAGAAGTTACCATCACGGCCGACCCTGGCAATGAGGTTTGTGCAGGAGCTGAGGTAACATTCACGGCCACGGCCATTGGCGGTGGGACCAACCCTTCATTTCAGTGGAAAATCAATGGAGTGGAGACAGGCGATGATAGTCCTAACTACATCACCACCTCACTTGCAGACGGTGATATCGTTACGTGCACCCTGAGCAGCAGCCTGTTCTGCGCCATCCCTCAAGAGACGACCAGCGAACCAATCGAGATAACCCTCGGCACCACTGCATCACCAAGCGTGACAATGAGCGCAGACCCGGGAACAGCCATTTGCAGCAGCACCGAGGTCACATTCACCGCAACCGCGACCGATGCCGGTGCAGGTCCCACTTATCAATGGTCGGTGAATGGGGAGACCACTGGCGATAACAGCCCAGTCTTCACCACCAGCACACTTGCAGACGGTGACGAGGTGACCTGCACAGTGACGAGCAGTAGCCCCTGTGCCGACCCTGCCACAGCCAGCGCATCTCTCGAAGTGACCATCTCTGAAGGCATCACACCGCAGATAAGCGTTAGCGGAAATGCACTTGTGTGCGATGGCACGGCCACATTCACTGCGGAAGTGACGCCAGCACAGACCGCCCCTGTCTTTGAATGGAAGATCAACGGAAGTGTAGTGGGCGATGATTCGGACACATTCACTGCGACCTCAGTGAATACGGGCGACCAACTCACAGTGACCTTAATTGTCGATGACCCTTGTGTGCCGTCTGGCTTCGTCACGTCAGAAGTCATTGTGCTTGAGACGGGAACGACTCCCGTCCTCAGTGGCACGATAACAGGACCATCCTCGACCTGCGCGGGTGAGACACACACATTCTCAATTGCCGCAGCAACCGGGGCCGAGAGCTATGAGTGGACGTTACCGGAAGGATGGGTTGAAGTGTCCAGCACAGGTGCAACGGTCACGGCCGTTGCAGGTAACACAGGGGGCACAGTGACGGTGGTCGCTCAGAGCGCATGCGGCAGCAGCAGCCCTGTAACGGTTGATGTGTCCTCATTCCCAAATTACGCCACGCTATCAGGTGGAGTGACCCTCGGTGGTGTGCCTGTGATCAGCGGTTGGGTGTATGTGTATCGCTTCAATCAGCCCACCGAGTGGTGGCAGACCACTGGTACCAAGCTCGACTCCGCTCAGATCAACTTCGGCAATTACAGCTTTGATGAGATGCCCATATATGGGGAGCCATTCATGCTGAAGGCCGTGGTCACGGGGTCGCAGGCAGGATTCCATATCCCTACGTTCTATGCTGTGACAGCAACCGGCACACCTGCTTTCAGCCCCGTATGGAACACCCCACAGCTCAATTACATCCTTGAGTTCGCGTGCGGAGCAGATGAGACGATCAATATCAGTGTGCTGGAACTTCAGAACACCGATGGCGAGGCACAGATGAGCGGCACAGTTTACTGGTACGGGGATGGTGGCAAACTTGAAGCAGAGGACCCCATTCCCGGAGTGGATGTGATCGTGGAGAAAGTACCGCCCGGAAGTGCCTTCTCTCATGCCACCACTGACATTGAAGGACGGTATGCGTTCACGGATGTGCCTTCCATACCTGTGTCCGAATACTACAGGATCTTCGTGTCGTTCCCCGGCATTCCTATGCTCGGTAGCGGGCATGAGATCACTGTCACGCCAGAAGACGTGCAATTCACAGGCTTGAATTTCTACGTGGATACTGCGCTAAACCGCATTACTGCCGAAGGGCCGACCAGTGTTGAGTCCATCCCAATCATGGAGTCTGACCTCAGGCTCCTACCCAACCCGATGACCGACCACATGACGGTGATTCTTTGTGCCAATATGGCTGATGCAACTTATTTCCGCTTGCATGACATGACCGGAGCAACCATAAAGGAAGAACGATTTGCCCCGAGTAGGGTCATCTCAATTGAACGGCATGACATGGCTTCCGGGCTATACCTGTTGGACATAGGTCTAATGGACGGTGCCGCAGTGCGGGAGCGTATCATGATTCATTGAGCCCCCGGGATTTCCGTGCTCTGGTCTGTCCATATTAAATTAACTTTCAGTTGATTCTTGAGAGAACCTGACTGAGGTTTTCCACGTAAGCGTTGGTTATGTTTGCAGGTTCACCTGTTGTACAGGCAAATTCATCGAATTACTCCAATGAGAAGACTTTATTTCCAGTTCAGTGTTCTGGCTGTCCTTTTCTGTGCCGGATCGTTCTCTTCCTTAGCCCAGCAGGTCACTTATGACCCATCCTTTGTTCAGGGCACAGGATTCAACGGCCCTGTGTATGCGATAAAGGTCTTCGACACTGACAAGATCTTTGTTGGCGGAGACTTCTCCGAGTACAATGGCACCCCGGTTTCATCCGTGGTTCAGTTGAACGGTGACGGCTCACTGGTGCCTCAGGGACTGAACATCGGGATAAACCTTACCGGCCCTGTGTATGCGCTGCACGTGAACAGCAACGATGAGTTGCTGGTAGGAGGAGATTTCAGTGCCTTCGGGTACAAGAACCTGCTGCGCTTGGACCCGGGTGGAGACGTGGACTACAGTCTCTCCAACAATGGTGGGGCCAACGGGCCGGTCTATGCCATCACCTCTGACTTCAACAATGCGATCTACATCGGGGGCGATTTCACTTCCTACAACAACGTACCCATCAACAGACTGGTGAAACTGCTCCCCAATGGGGTTCCAGATGCCAGTTTCGTCAGCGAGGCAGGTACTGCCGTGGAGGGAGGGCCGGTGCGCGCCCTCGCCATCGAGGATGGCGGTAAGATTCTTGTCGGTGGTTCTTTCCTCACTTACAGAGATTTTACACCTGCAAGAAATCTCGTCTGCATTTTCAATGACGGAGATCTGGACAACACGTTCAGCTCCACACTTGGAATTGTGAACGGTCCGGTTTATGCGATTGGCAAAGATCAGAACAATGACCTGATCTTCGGTGGGGATTTCAATGCGATAGGTGCCATTTCCATGCCCGGTATTGCGAAAGTAAAGGCGACAGGGGAACTGCTTTCCGCGCTCTTCAGCAACCTCGGAACCGGATTCAACGGGAGTGTTCGCGGACTCCTTGTACTTAGCGATAACTCCATCATTGCATGCGGTTCGTTCAGTCAGTTTGATGGGAACAACTCCCGAGGGATAGTCAAGCTCGATCAGACAGGTGCCTTCGATGCCGGATATGATCTCAGTCCAGGGGTTGAGGCTGGCGCTCAGACGGGATTCACGATAGACGAATATCCCGGGGACAAGATCATGCTTGGAGGTGATTTCCAAGGATTCAACAGCACAACCGCCCTCAACATAGCCCGCTTAGAACAATTCGCGATCATCCCCGACCCCAGTTTTGTGCAGACAGAGGACTGGTGTCAAGGCTATAGTTTCAATCTCAGCTACACAGTAGTTGGAACCTTCGGAGATGCATTCGGATTCAATGTATTCAATGTTCAATTGAGTGATGCGAGCGGAAGTTTTGCCAACCCGACTGTCATTGGTCAGGAGTTCAGCACCACAGCAGGGACGATTCAATGCAACATCAACTCCGACATCCCGCAGGGGAATGGCTACCAAATACGAATTGTTGCGTCCGATCCTTCTGTGACAAGTGCCTTGGTCGGAGCAGGTAACTTCGTGGTGAACCCGGTGGTCATCACGCCTACTATCGTCAATGTCTCATGCAACGGGGACAGCAACGGAAGCATCTCGCTCTCTGCGGACAGAGCAGGAGTGATTTATGACTGGTACACACTTTCCCCCCCGAGCAGTTCAGCTACATTGACAGGACTTGTTGCGGACAGTTATCCCCTTTTTTGGAACTGGAACAACAACACATGCAACAACGAGACTGAATATGTGGTCGAACAACCAGATGACGTCAACATAGACCTTTTTCGATCCAACGTCTCGTGTTTCAGCTTAGCAAACGGAAGCATAGAGGTTAACGTGTCGGGAGGCACACCTGACTACAGCTACTCTTGGAGCAACAACGAAACATCCGCAGACATCAACAACCTCGGACCAGGCACTTATACCCTGACACTAACAGACGCGAATAACTGCGTGAAGACAGCCTCCGAAACGATCACTGAACCCACGGAAATTCAAAATGCCGTTATATCCACGCCTGTAACCTGCAATGGAGGTAGTGACGGATCGGCCTCGGTCTCATCGACCGGGGGTGCTGGAAGCTACATCTTCCTCTGGCCCACGCTTGGTAACCAGACCACAAGCATGGTCACAGGGCTGGCTGCCGGTTCTTATGAGGTTATCGTTACTGACGAGGACAACTGCAGCAAATCAAGCTTTGCAGTAGTCAGTGAACCATTGCCACTTGTGCCCACTGTGACACCTGATGGTCCTACGACATTCTGTGATGGAGGAAGTGTCACACTGAATTCATCAGTAGCAACCTCCTACTTGTGGAGCACGGGCGAGACAACACAATCCATAAACGTGACGCAGAGCGGTAGTTATTCCGTCACGGTAACCGATGCCAACGGATGTCAAGGAACAAGCTCGGCCGTTACTGTGACAGTCAACCCCAATCCGCAGCCCACAGTGACACCTGCTGGAACGGTCACTATTTTCAGTGGCGACCAGGTCACACTGACATCCTCCTCGGCCGCCTCTTATCAATGGAGTACCGATGACATCACGTCCTCCATCACTGTGAACGAGACAGGGTCCTACAGCGTCACGGTGACAGATGCCAACGGTTGCTCGGGCACGAGTGCGGACACGGATGTAATTGTGCTGCCTGCCCGGTTCATCACCATCTGGAAGACCGACAATCCCGGCACTTCCGCCAACAACCAAATCACGATTCCGACCACGGGCGGGGGATACAACTTTGATGTACGCTGGTTCGAGGTGGGCAACGAGACCAATTCCGGCTTCCTTCAGGCCCTTGGTGAGAATGAGACCATCACTTTCCCCACCCCTGGCACATACAGGGTGGAAATCGAAAGTGATTTCCCACGCATTTATTTCAATAATGGTGGTGACAGATTGAAGCTGCTCACCATTGAAAGGTGGGGCGACATTGCATGGAGCAGCATGGAAAACGCGTTCCATGGCTGTGCCAATCTTACCTACAACGCCACGGACATCCCTGACCTCTCCAACGTGACAAGTCTCCGTGAAATGTTCACTGGTGCATCTGCCTTCAATGGGGACATCGGTGGCTGGAATGTCAGCACCATTAATGACATGGCCTACATGTTCAATGGGGCGTCATCTTTCAATCAGGACTTAAGCGGTTGGGATGTGAGCAATGTGAATGACATGGTCGGCATGTTCGATGGTGCATCCTCATTCAATCAGACCATTGGCGGATGGGATGTGAGCGGCTGTGCCAATATGGGCGGCATGTTCTCCAATGCCGTCTCTTTTAATCAGAATATTGGAGGATGGATCGTTAGCAATGTGACGAACATGAGCAACATGTTCAACAATGCCGTAAGTTTCAACCAGGATCTCTTTGACTGGAACACTGCCAATGTCAACAGCATGTTCCAAATGTTCGTGTCTGCCTCATCTTTCAATCAAGATCTCGGAGCCTGGAATGTCAGTAGCGTTTCTGATATGACCAACATGCTCAGTGGCTCAGGGCTCTCGCGTTGCAATTACGATGGTACGCTGATCGGCTGGGCGCAACAGAACCTCAATCAAGGTGTCACCCTCGGGGCTTCAGGTCTTGAGTACACATCTGGCTCGGCCGCTGAAGGTGCCCGTCAAGCCATCATCGATAATTTCAGTTGGAGTATTTTGGATGGTGGAGCATATCCTACCATCACAGCGAGCGGCCCGACTTCATTCTGTGTAGGTGGTAGCGTAGATCTCACTGCCTCTTCCGGGGCGTCCTACCTGTGGAGCACAGGAGCAACCAGCCAATCTATAACCGTCAACGCCACTGGCAACATCTCCGTCACCGTGACCGATGCCAATGGGTGCACTGGCACTGCGACTCAAGCAATCACTGTCAACCCCAATCCCACCGCTCCTACCATCAGCCCCAGCGGGCCCACCGACTTCTGTGATGAGGAAAGCATTACTCTCACCTCAAGCGAGACCACGGGCAACGTCTGGTCACCCAATGGCGAGACCACCCAGAGCATCGTGGTGACAGAGGCAGACAATTTCTCGGTGACATTCACAGATGCGAACGGCTGCTCCGCCTCCAGCGGCATAACTTCGACCACAGTGCTCGAGTCCCCGGTACACAACGTGGGTTCCACCTCCGCCACGTGCAGCGGAGCATCGGACGGGTCTCTTGAGGCCGTTTACATCTCAGGTCAACAACCCATCTCCTATACTTGGTCTGACGGGCAGGGTGGGCCAGTGGCCAGTAACCTCGACCCCGGTTCCTACTTCCTCACATCCACCGGTGGTAATGGTTGCTCTACCACCCAGTACGCCATAGTGAACGCGAACTTCGAAGGCACATCTACACAGCTTCCCGCAGCCGTGGACGGCAGTCTCGTCTCACTCGGTCTGCTCGGTGTCACAGCAAATGACTCAGATATCTCGATACAAACGTCAAGGTCAAGTGTGAACAATGTGCGCAGAGGTGCCTTCGAGTTCGACCTCTCGGTGCTCTCGCCCAATACCATCGTTCAGGATGCGGCACTACTGTACACGCTCACAACCCTGGTGAGCAACATTAATAACGACCCGGCTGTGGTCACCTTCATGGGGTATGATGGAGATGGGACAATTGATGTAAGTGACTTCTCCGTTTCCGCTGTGCAGATCGCGCAGGAGACCTACATCCCATCCTCAGCGCCTGATGCCATCCTGGGTATCGGAAGTCATGTGCTCGTGCCGCTCGATGCCGCCTTTGTGCAATCCCGAATCAATAATGCCAGTTCGCAGCCCTTCCTCGGTGTACGCACTGAGACGGTGGACTTCGTGACTTTCACAGTAGCGTCCCTTGAGAACAGCAACAGCAACTATTTCAAACCGACCCTGCTAATCAACCACAACCTTGTCAACGACTCCATCTGTTCAGGTGGGCAGTCTCTCGGTTACACCTCAGCAGGCATTCATGTGGATGTGTTTGCAGTGAACGGGTGTGACAGCATCCGGGTGCTCAATCTGAAAGTGGATGATGACATTGCCAACATCACCAACAACATTTCAGAGACCATCTGCGATGGCGATGAGTTCGAGGGTTATGACCAGACGGGCATTTACACCGATGTGTTCACCGCGGCCAACGGATGCGACAGCACACGCGTGCTTGACCTGACCGTGCTGCCCAACATCACCGAGAACATCAGTCAGACCATCTGCGATGGCGATGAGTTCGAGGGTTATGACCAGACTGGCATCTACACCGATGTGTTCACCGCGGCCAACGGCTGCGACAGCACGAGGGTGCTTGACCTCACCGTGTTGCCTAACATCACCGAGAACATCAGTCAGACCATCTGCGATGGCGATGAGTTCGAGGGTTATGACCAGACAGGCATTTACACGGACGTGTTCACCGCGGCCAACGGCTGCGACAGCACACGCGTGCTTGACCTGACCGTACTGCCCAACATCACCGAGAACATCAGCCAGACCATCTGTGACGGGGACAGCTTCAAGGGGTACACGCAGACAGGTGTTTACACGGATGTGTTCGAGGCTTCCAACAGTTGCGACAGCACTCGCGTGCTCGACCTCACCGTGCTGCCGAACATCACCGAGAACATCAGCCAGACCATCTGTGACGAGGACAGCTTCGAGAACTACACGCAGACGGGCGTTTACACCGATGTGTTCACCGCGGCCAACGGCTGCGACAGCACGAGGGTGCTTGACCTCACTGTCTTGCCTAACATCACCGAGAACATCAGTCAGACCATCTGTGATGGCGATGAGTTCGAGGGTTATGACCAGACGGGCATTTACACCGATGTGTTCACCGCGGCCAACGGATGCGACAGCACACGCGTGCTTGACCTGACCGTGCTGCCCAACATCACCGAGAACATCAGCCAGACCATCTGTGACGGGGACAGCTTCGAGAACTACACGCAGACGGGTATTTACACGGATGTGTTCGAGGCTTCCAACAGTTGCGACAGCACTCGCGTGCTCGACCTCACCGTGCTGCCGAACATCACCGAGAACATCAGCCAGACCATCTGTGACGAGGACAGCTTCGAGAACTACACGCAGACGGGCGTTTACACCGATGTGTTCACCGCGGCCAACGGCTGCGACAGCACGAGGGTGCTTGACCTCACTGTCTTGCCTAACATCACCGAGAACATCAGTCAGACCATCTGTGATGGCGATGAGTTCGAGGGATATGACCAGAGCGGCATCTACACCGATGTGTTCACTGCGGCCAACGGCTGCGACAGCACACGCGTGCTCGACCTCACCGTGTTGCCTAACATCACCGAGAACATCAGTCAGACCATCTGCGATGGCGATGAGTTCGAGGGTTATGACCAGACTGGCATCTACACCGATGTGTTCACCGCTGCCAATGGCTGCGACAGCACGAGGGTGCTTGACCTCACCGTGTTGCCTAACATCACCGAGAACATAAACCAGACTATCTGCGATGGCGATGTGTTCGAGAGTTACACGGAGACGGGCATCTACACCGATGTGTTTACCGCTGCCAACGGCTGTGACAGCACACGCGTGCTTGACCTGACCGTGCTGCCTAACATCACCGAGAACATCAGTCAGACCATCTGTGACGGGGATGTGTTCGAGAGTTACACCGTGACAGGCATCTACACCGATGTGTTCACCGCTGCCAATGGCTGCGACAGCACGAGGGTGCTTGACCTCACCGTGTTGCCTAACATCACCGAGAACATAAACCAGACTATCTGCGATGGCGATGTGTTCGAGAGTTACACGGAGACGGGCATCTACACCGATGTGTTTACCGCTGCCAACGGCTGCGACAGCACGAGGGTGCTTGACCTGACCGTACTGCCAAACATCACCGAGAACATCAGCCAGACCATCTGTGACGGGGACAGCTTCGAGAACTACACGCAGACGGGCGTTTACACCGATGTGTTCACCGCGGCCAACGGCTGCGACAGCACGAGGGTGCTTGACCTCACTGTCTTGCCTAACATCACCGAGAACATCAGTCAGACCATCTGTGATGGCGATGAGTTCGAGGGTTATGACCAGACGGGCATTTACACCGATGTGTTCACCGCGGCCAACGGATGCGACAGCACACGCGTGCTTGACCTGACCGTGCTGCCCAACA
>CAZCNS010000017.1:0-76250 GCA_964500205.1 uncultured Chryseobacterium sp.
TGGTTTTCCTTTCTCATCAAAGAGCTCCGCAACGGGCACTCCGCCCACAGCCATGCCGAGCTGGGAGACATCGCCCACCAGCTGGCCGTCCTTCGTGTAAGCAAGGCGGGGTTGGGTCACATCCGCAGACAATGGTTTTCCTTTCTCATCAACTAACTCCGCAACGGGAACTCCGCCCACCGCCATGCCGAGCTGCGAGACATTACCCACCAGCTGGCCGTCCTTCGTGTAAGCGAGGCGAGGTTGGGTCACATCCGAAGAAAGTGGTTTGCCTTGTTCATCAACCAATTCAGAGACAGGAATCCCGGCAATGGTCATCCCCAATTGAGTCGGGTCATCGACCACCGTGCCGTCCTTGCGATAAACAAGGCCCGGTCGCTTCTCCTCCGGTTGGGATGCGTCAACCTCCGCAGCCCTGTCAGCATCTTTGACTGACGAGGAGGAGCGTTCCTCCTGGCCCTCCGTAGCCTTGGCAGCTGCATCATCCTCATTTCTCGGCTTGGACTCCCAGCGGTTAACACTGCTGGCTAGCATCTGCGCGTCAGGTTTCCTGGTCATTGGGCGCAGGTTTCCGAAGAACACATTTACCCCTACTGAACCGAAAATATGGTGGTCGTTTCCACTCGTGCTCCTTCTTTCACCGACACTCAACGCACCCGAGTTGTCGAGCATGTCAGAGAAGTTCATTGCGTAGGTGAAAGCGGCATTCACCCCGAAATTCTTAGTTATCTGAAAGCGGATGCCAGCGTGAACGGGCAGCGTGAATGTTGTCTGCGGATATTTCCTCAAGCCGTCAAGGTTGGCATCTCGAAGGTCACTTTCATAAACACCGTCCCGCTCCAACAGGATTGCGGCCTCAGAATTTGGGTGCGACTCGGGAAGACTTCTTATGCTGCCATCATCCCAAAAATGGTAAGTCCTTCCTTCAGCGTCTTGCAGGTCGCCCTTTGAGCGGAAGAACATGGCCCCGCCTCCGATCCCGACATAGGGCCTAATGAGCTGGAATCCCCGCTCATTCGGTTTAAAAAGCGGATAGAAATTGTACTCCAGAATC
This sequence comes from uncultured Chryseobacterium sp., assembly GCA_964500205.1. GTDB lineage: Bacteria > Bacteroidota > Bacteroidia > UBA10329 > UBA10329 > UBA10329. Next base: position 1,055 of record CAZCNS010000017.1, read on the forward strand.
AACTGTTGGCTGAACAACGAGGAGCGGTAGCTGAGGTTGGCATTGCCACGCATCTCATCCCCATAGACGCTACCGGTAAAGATGTTAAGCGATAGATGGAGGAACTTGGCAAGCCGCTGTGAAACCGTGACCTGATAACCAAACTGCTGGAAAGGGCTTGGCCCTGGGGCACTCAAACCGACATCGGACAACAGATGTACGATGCCAAAATTCACGGCCACCTCAGGAAGTTGCACAAGGCGGTTGTCGGTAGGCAGGGAATCATCAGCGTCCTGAGCCACCGCCAAAGGGGTGGCAAGAACGAGGCTGAAAAGGAAGGCGTGGAAGACAGAGACCCTCATACCATGAAACCGCAGGTGAAATTAAACAAATAACCCCGCGATGGCGGGGTTATCTGCAATCCTGAACGGGCGAAAATTACTGCCCTGCGATATCCAACGCCTCCTTGACATGGATGCGGACACCATTATTGTAAGCAGTTACGAAAGGACCGTCAACACTGTTATTATCACGCAACTCATTGCTGAAGGTCTTGGCAGGACGGTAGGACCCGAACTCACCGACCACGTATTTGAACATTCCTTCGTGCTCCTCCACTGATACCACCTCAGATATGCCATACTTTGAGGCGAAAGCTGATGGATCAACCTGATTGGGACCTGCAGCGATCTGTACGCGGAAAACAAGACCCGGGACACTTTTCACCGTTACATCACGGGCAGGACGAGCAGCGGGCTGTGATTCTTGCGGGCGGGATTCGGACTCACGCTTTGCTTGAGCCGCTGCAGCCTGACGCTCTTGCTCTGCAACCCGTTTTACCTCTGAATCGGCCTCACGCTGGGCAGCTGCGGCCATCTCTTCCTGCGCAGCGGCAGCAGCCTGTGCAGCAGCTGCGGCACCATCGTCTCCTGATTCCACAGCCGCATCAACCACCTCCTGAGAGGCCTCCGCTGCAGCAACTCTTGCGGCTTCGGCAGCCTCTGCGCGCTGACGCTGCTCTTCGAGTATCTTCTGATTTGCGGCTTCTTGGGCTGCAGCAGCCTGATCAGCCCCGACTACAATGATATCTTTCGGAATGAGCGCCTTCTCCGTCTCATTGTTACGTATGTAAGAGAAGTTGCCTTCAAGGATCTGGTTGCCACTCACACTCGGGTCGACCTTGACCTTGTAGGATACAGTGATGTCAGAAGTCCCAGGGAGGGACATCCACAGGAACTTCACCTTCCGATCCTTGAATGAGAACGTGGAGTTTGCAGTTTCCACAGCCGTTGCGGTGAAACCATTAGGCAGATCATGCTGCAACTTCGCAAATCCCGAGATGTCGCCTTTACTGATGGTCAACTGAACATCGAACTCACTGCCCGGTGTAACGGAGGAAGGAGTCTTGGTGGAAACCGAGACCTGACCGAGGGCGATGAATGAACTCATGCAACCCAAAAGGGTGAGAGACAGAATGGATCTGCGCATTGGAGAGCTTGTTGTTTTGTTCACGCGGCTAAGGTATTATTATTTGTTACTGTTCAAAGAAGTAGTCGATCAGCTCTGAGAGCCTCAATGCAGATACGTCAAGTTCGCCATCAAAGAAACGGTCAATGGCCTCATAAACCTCAACTACACTGATGCGTCCATCACGGTCAAAGTCAAAGGTCTGAAGGATTCTTCGGTCACTTGCACTGATTTCACGCACAGGCATTTCCACCGGAGACTTGTAGATAGCTACCATATCGGGGAACAGGTCGTACATCTGCGCACGCTTGGTGGCAACCGTATCGCGGTTGAAGGCCATATCGTCAGTGATGCCCACTCCGGTCAGCGTCACATTGAGCGCAGGGTCAGTGGCCGCCTCCTCATCGAAATGGTCGAGCACCCCATCCTTATCGTTGTCCACAGCGCAGCCATACTCATCTACGAGAGCCCCACGCTCCGTATCGGGACAGCGATCCTGATAATCTATAACGCCATCACCATCTGAGTCCCCCTCGAGAGATGCAAACTCAAAAGCATCGAATGGCGAGGCCGACTTCTTCTTGGAAGGGGCAAAGAAATCGTAATGGTAGGAGATGCCCGTGAACATGAACATATCATTGGCACTGTTACCTGCCCTGTCTCCCCTACCATCGCGGCTCACGCCATCTATAAGGTCGGTCAGCGTGTAGTGAAAAGAGGTGGACACACGAACACTCGAACGTTGAGACAATCTCATATTGACGCCAACAGTGAGTGGTATGCTCATCGAAAACTCCGGGTAATTGCCCAAACTGTCCAGATTCGCGGTGCGCAGGTCGGTCTCATAGACATAGTCGCGTTGTAGTATATCTGCACTCTCGGCATTAGGATCGCCTTCAGTCAGACTCCTTACCGTACCATCAGACCAGTTGTTGTAGCGCCTGCCATCGGTATCGCGCATGTCGCTCTTCGTGCTGAAGTTAAAAGCCCCTATTCCTACCGAGATGAAGGGGTTGATGATGCGCTGAGGCGGGAGAATACTTGCAAAATTGTAGGTAGCGTGCAGATTGAATGCGATGAGGTCGGTCTGGAAGTTGTGGTTACGCACATCTGAACGCTCGTGGGCCGACAACCTACCATAGGTCACATCGAATCGCATACCGATGGATGGCGTGATGTTCTTGCTGGCGATGAACTGCATGCCGAGGTTGTGCAGCATAGGGTTGGACAGGCCATTATTATTGACCTCCCCGAAATAGTTGAAGAAGCCCGCCCCCAGTCCGAACACCGGGCTTTTGGAGATATTCTCAGCATTCCACTGTTTGCGGGCCTCACGTTTCGCTTCGCGCGCAACTTTAGCGGAATCAGCCTCCACTGTCGTAGCATCCGACTGCGCGGATGCTACGGCTGATGAGCCTAGTAGTATTGACAGAACAGGGAAGATCCGCTTCAGCATCTCGCCACGGGATTACTGCTCGAAGAAGAAGTCAATCAGGTCATGGAGCTTACCTGCACTGAAATCAAGCTCTCCCTCGAAGAAGGCATCGATGGCCCAAGTAATCTCGTCTGCGGAGATGAAGCCATCTCCATCGCGGTCAACGACCTCGAAGTCACCCAGCGATGTGGACCTACGATAAGTTTCAGGCTCATCCAATGAGTACAGGCTCTTCGCAGGCTTCCCTTGAATACTCGGGAAGGCGAGGAAACGGACATCTCTATTGACCGCGACAGTATCACGGACGAGATTTTCCTCGTCTATCAATACCCCGTTCTGGTCAACGACCGCTTCTGCGGGAGAATTCGGCTCGAGGTCACGATAATCAGCGATGCCGTCACCATCGCTATCCTTCGGACATCCGAACTCGTCCACTTTGACCCCAGCGGGCGTACCCGAACACAGGTCATATATATTCTTCACACCATCTCCATCGTCATCACCCTGCTCCAAAGCAAGGAAGTCGATCATATCAAACTGAGTAGGCTCTTTCTTTGTCTTCTTAGCAGCGATATTGTAACCGATTCCCAGCGAAGCAAAGAGGTAATGGTCTGACTGACTGCCTGATGTACGGTAGTTGTCCAGGTAGTCGGTCATGCTCCAGTGGTAAGTGGCCTTTACGTCACCGTAGAACTTGTTGGAGAACTTATAGCGCAATCCGATACCGAAAGGTATGGTGAGTGCCTGCCGGTCATAAGTCGATGGAGAAGCTCCATCCTCTGCAAAAGACTCTGTCAACTCGGTCTCGTAATCCCTATCCAGTTGCAGCGGACGCGCCTGACCGAGGTCCTCAGGATTGCGCGGACGGTCCATGATGCGACCATCCTCCCAGTAATTGTAAGCACGGCCCTGCTCGTCCAAAAGGTCACTCATGGGAGTGAAGTTCACTATGTAACCCACACCACCAAAGAGGTAGGGCGAGAATTTGGATGCACGGTTGATGAACAGGTTGTTGTCGAGATACACCTTCACGTGCATGTCGATCTGCATGAACGTGGTCTCCACATTGCGATTGCTATTGATGACCGTGGTACGCTCGTTATCAGCCACTTGTCCGTAAAGGAAGCCAAGGGAGAAGCCCACAGCACTGAAGGTGCGGTGCTCCACACCTGCGTAGGCTCCCCAACGCCAGTGGGTCGGGTTGTACGCACTGGACACACGCGAGAGATCATCAGAGAGGAGCGTGAGTCCCCCACCGCCCACATATATGGATGGAAGCTTGTGGTGGTAGAACGGAGGACGCTCCTTTTTCTCGCGGGGTTCCTTCTCTGCCTTTTCTGCCTTCTCCTTCTTGGGCTTGTCTGTCTCGGCAGGCTGCACTTCCTCCTGCGCAAAGGCAGCGATAGAGGAGAACATCACAACGACTGGAAGTAGATGTCTGAAATTCATCCGAACCTTGGTTGGTTATAGTGGTACTGTGAAGCGGGTAAAAGTAGAATAAATCTCAAAACAGTGACTCGCTGATAAAAATCCATCAGTCAGCCTGTCGGTCCATCCATGCCGCTAACACGTTTCGCCTAACTTCACGCCCCGACCGAACAATTAACCGGAACAACAGATGGCAAGCATCTTCACACGCATCATCAACGGAGAGATTCCCTGTTTCAAAGTGGCGGAATCGGAGGATTGTATCGCCTTTCTGGACATCAGCCCCGTGGCAAAGGGACATACGCTGGTGGTACCCAAGAAGGAGGTAGACCGTCTGTTCGACCTTGATGACGATACATATATTAAACTGCAACTTTTCGCGAAGCGGGTATCAAATGCCATTGAAAAGGTGGTGCCATGCAACCGCATCGGTGTAACGGTCATCGGGCTGGAAGTGCCTCATGCACACATTCATCTCATTCCCATCAATTCGCTTCACGACATGAGTTTCACTGGCCCACGCGTTCAGATGACCCAGGGGGAGATGACGACATTGGCCTCGGCCATTGCTGCCCACATGGACTGACGGGCCTCAGGCTTTGCGGTCGGGGTTCTGTTGAAGGAATGTGGCCCAGCTGGAAGTCTTCTTACCTCCCTTGCCTGTGGGTTTGGGGGGTGTGGAACCTGACCCGACCACACGGTGAGTGAAGTAATGACACGTTGCAGCCGCAAGACCATCCGTGGCATCGAGCGGGAAATCGTCCATCGGGGTCTTGAGGATATTCTGAAGCATGGCGGCCACCTGCTCCTTGCTGGCATTGCCGTTGCCTGTGATGGACTGCTTGATTCTACGCGGGGCGTACTCCACCACCGGTATATCCATTGAAAGAGCCGCTGCGATGCACACCCCCTGCGCCCTTCCGAGCTTGAGCATCGACTGCACATTCTTCCCGAAGAAAGGGGCCTCGATGGCCATCTCATCAGGATGATATTGGCGGATGATCTCGGCCGTGCGATCAAAAATGCGCTTGAGGCGCGTGGCCTGATCCTTGAACCTGTCGAGCTTCAGAATGCCCATGGTGAGCACCACTGGACCACCATCAGTGATATGGAGCACCCCGTAGCCCATGACCACAGTGCCGGGGTCGATGCCGAGTATCACCCTGTCCTTCTTCACCTGACCTGCTGCTATTGCCATCCTCATACCGTTGACCGTTTGACCTCCGAGAGCAGAATGGCCGTGGCGATGGCCGCGTTGAGCGATTCCACCTCATGCGCCTCACCGTAGCGCGCTATGCGCACCTGCTGTTTGCAGCATTGACGCACAGCATCACTTATACCATGCGACTCACTTCCTATCACCAATGCGATGCGGCTCTGCGCTTCAAACCCATTTATTGACTCACCGTCCAAAGTGGCAGCAAGGGTAAGCAGTCCTGCATCTTCAGCTGCCTTTAGAAACTCAGGCAAGTCATCCAGATATACAGGAGGGCGATGAAAAAGGGCGCCCATGGCGCCCTGCACCACTTTGGGCGACCATGCATCCACACAATCTGCGGAGCACACCACCCTGTCGACACCGAACCAAGCTGCGGTGCGCAGGATGGTGCCAAGGTTGCCTGGATCGCGCACACCGTCAAGCACCAAAATGAGCGAGGCCGTTTCTATAGTTAGATCTGGGGCTTCGGGAATCCTGGCCACCGCAAGCACATTGCTTGCCGAGGATAGCGAGGATATCCTTTCCATGTCCGGGCCCGTCACCAATTCCTTCCTCAAGTCACCCGACAGGCCATCGAGAAATGCACTGTCTGTGGAAAAGATCGCCTCTACCTTAACAGGAGAGGCTATAAGTTCGCTCACTACCTTCACGCCCTCCGCAACAAACAGTCCATTGGCCATCCTCGACCGTCTGTTCTTGAGGTCGCGTATAGACCTGAGCTCTGTGCGGGTGATGGGCAACGGTTGGAGCGGTGTTTGTTATCAGGGCGGAGATCGAAAAGCCTTATCTCAGACCTTGAGTACAGGAAAACTCTGTTTGGTGCAAAAATACCCAGCGATCGTGTTGGTGCTGCTGGCAGCGGTCATCTCCGGCTGCTCGCCCACCCGCAAACTTCAGGACGGAGAGTACCTGCTGGTGAAGAACCGCATTGAGAACGACAGCAAGCAGGTGGCAAGAAGCGACCTCGACCGGTTCATAAGGCAGAGACCCAATCGAAAAATACTGGGCATCTATCGCTTTCACCTTCAAGTATTCAATCTCGTTAACGAGGAAAAACTGGAGGCTCGCGCCAAGTTGCTTGAAGAGAAGAACGCAGAACGGAATCTGAAACGCGCGACCAAGGGAAAGGAGCCCAAGGAGAGGCGCAGGTCGTTCTGGGAATGGCTGCGGGATGTGGGCGAGGAACCCGTGATCTATGACCAGTTGATGGCCAACAAGTCCAGTGAGCAGCTTGCCATCTTTCTCCAGAACAAAGGACACTTCAAAGCACAGGCCACTGACTCCGTGTCCCTTGACAGCAAGAAGAAGATGGCCCGGGTGACTTATCACATTTCATCAGGCCCCTCCTACTCGGTCAGAAAAATTGACTACCGCATCGAAGACTCCGGCATCGCAAGAATGATAAGACCGGAGACCGGACGCAACCGCCTCTTACGAGAAGGCATGAACTATGACGTAGAGCGGTTCCAGAAAGAGCGCGAGCGCATTGACCGCACGTTGAAGAGCAACGGCTACTTCTCCTTTGCTGATGAATACGTACGGTTCAAGGCCGACACCAACATCGGCAACCATCAGGTCGACATGACCCTCACCATCGAGGAGCCGGTGCGCAGGGACACCGTTCGGGTCAAGTCAAGAGAGCATCAGACCTACACCATCCGCAACATATATGTCATCACGGACCACGACCCCAAGCGACCCAACAGCTCCAAGGACACGCTGTATTACAACGGCATCTACTTCATCAGCAACGGCAAGCCCAAGCACAGGCCCGAGATGCTCTACGACAAGCTGTTCTTCTCCGAGGGCGACCTCTACAGGGTGCGGAGGTCTGAGCTGACCTACCAGTACCTGTCCGGGCTGCGGGCCTTCCGCCTCATCAACGTCACCTTCCGCGACCGCATAGAACAGGACGGAAGCCACGTACTCGACTGCTACATTCAGTTGTCACCCTCCACCAAGCAGGCTTTCAGTGTCGAGGCGCAGGGGACCAACACCGAGGGCAATCCCGGACTGGCGGGGTCCGTCATCTACCAGAATCGCAACCTCTTCCGTGGGGCTGAGATCCTGGAGATCAAGCTCCGTGGCGGCATCGAGACTCAAGTAGTGCTACGCGATGTAGAGAACCGCACGGTGTGGGATGGCCTTCCCTTCAACACGCTGGAGTTCAGCCCCGAGATAAGTCTCACGCTTCCCAAGTTCATCTCACCCTTTAAGACCGACCGTCTGTTGCGCTATGGCAACCCGCGCACCATCATCTCGGCAGCCTACAACTTTCAGCAGCGGCCAGACTATACCCGCTCCATCCTCAATGCCAGATTCGGCTACCAGTGGTCGCAGAATCTCAACATGCAGCACAGGTTCAACCCGTTCGAGATCAACTTTGTGAACATATATAATGAAGACCCGCTCTTCCTTGCAAGGATAGAAAGTCTGAGAGATGAGCTGCTGCGCAACAGCTTCCGCCCTCACATGACCCCGACCACCAACTATACCTTTATATACTCAAGTCAGAAACTCAACAAGCGCGACAACTTCTCATTCCTGAGGGTCAGGCTCGAAAGCTCGGGCAACATCCTGCGTGGCATCATGGCACTGACCCCGGCCGAGCAAGACACCACCGGCAGCTACAGGCTTTTCGACATCCCTTTCTCGCAGTATCTCAAATACGAGATCGATTTCAGACGGTACCTTTTTGCAGGCGAGCACAACCAGTTCGTGTTCAGAACCTATCAGGGCCTCGCCTTTCCGTTGCAGAATCTCGGTGCAGTGCCGTTCGAGAGCAGCTTCTTCGCAGGCGGTGCCAATGGCATCAGGGCATGGCAGGTGCGATCGCTCGGCCCCGGTTCGCTGCCCGACTCGCTCAACCTGCGCGACCAGTTCGCAGACATCAAACTGGAGTTCAACATCGAATACCGGTTCGACATCTATCGCTGGTTCAAAGGCGCCCTCTTTGCAGATGCAGGCAACATCTGGCTGGTGAAGCCCGACAAAGACCGTCCGCAGAGCAACTTCGACTTCCGCAGGTTCTACAAGGAGATAGCCCTCGGAATCGGGGTGGGCCTGCGCCTCGACCTCAACTTCTTCGTCATCAGGCTCGACCTCGCCACCCCTGTACACGACCCAAGCGAGCGTGAGGGCGAACGCTGGGTGCTCGACCGCTTTACACCGGCCGACATCGAGTTCCAGTTTGGCATCGGGTATCCGTTCTGAGGCGGATTAGCGATGGGACATATTTGCAACTTGTTTACTTGGTTTGGGTCGGTGTAGAGAAAAGTAGGGCTCTACTTTCAAACCGTCCTGTTTTTGGGGAAGCTTACAGTGCGCCTGCGCTCAGCTGTGAGCAGCAATTTTCTCTAAATAGTTCGTAATCAGCAACGCAATCACCTTTTCCTTTTTCTCTCTCATTAAAGGTAGAGGGTCATGCTCATACATGGTCGGGTTGAACTCTCTCAGATTTCCATCACTCCAAAGTATCAACTCAACGATCATCGGGGTAAGGCCCAGTCCTTTGTCGGTCAGTTTGTAGATGTTGGTCTTCTTGTTATTCGGAAGCTTTTCCTTTCTCACCATGTTGTAATCTTCAAGCATTTTCAGTCTCGCTGACAGAATATTTGAGGCAATCGCTTCTTCGCTTTCAGAAAATTCTTTGAAGGTCCGCTTGCCTTCTATCAGCATCTGCTTGATGATGACCAAGGTCCACTTGTCTCCGACAACGTCTAATGCTGTTGTGGCAGGACAGTTGCATCTGAATCTATTTTCCATCACTCACTTCCTCAGCTTTACTTGGTTAATGAAATTTATTTTTAAGAATCACTTGCAAATTGAAAGATATAATTTACATTTGCTTGCGAAACAAAAGTAATCTTTAATCATGACTGAAAATACCATCTCTACCATCGGCATGGCCTTGTGCCTTGCCCCAGGCATTCTTCACTCCGTTGAAGTTGTTTATCCACTGTTGACCCGTTGGATCGTTCAATACGTACTCCCCTTTTTTGCGCCTGGCCTGCCCGGACGAGAAAATGCACTGAGCGCTACCGAGCAAACAGCCATGTTGGACGCAGCTCTTTCCGCTGCCCCTCCAGCGAAGAAAACCGCAGCAGAGGATTACATATTTGTTATGCTCTTTGAACAGCGCCAAGGTTCTCTGGCGTTTCTCTCCGTTATTGCAGGCGTGGTCTATGCTTTGCAATTACCAATGGAAGACCGAGCTGTGTTGCATCTGATACTACTGGTGATGTCGATATGCTTCACGCTTGTCAATGCCAACCATGCGGGTGTTCCTTTCTTAGGCAGACACCCTAAGGTATCCCGAAATGGCAGAAATGTGGGTATCGTATTCTCCTTCTTCTGGCTGACAGCAACGGTGCTAAATTATTCGGCTTTCACCTACGCTTCGGCTTGAAAATAACAAGCCTCCCGCCTTTAACGGAAATCTTCTCCGCAGCCGAGGGTTCAGGATGCTTCGCGCCTCGTCCCTCGTGAATCCGTGCGTCATCAGATACACCCGTGGCGACTGCTTCCCCCGCTGCCGCACCAGTCTCGCAATGTTCATCCTCAGCATCTTACATCGATTTGGTTGCCATGAGAACGGCATCAGCACCCGTCTTATTTCGATCCTCTCCCTCTTCAAGGGCCGCGACCCCCGCTTGCAGGGCCGCCACCCCCGCTACATGGGCCGCTACCCCCGCTTATACCGCGTCCGAGCGGTCTTGCATCGCCTCCACTGAGGCTTACATCCCGTCCAGGGCAGCTGCATGGGCCGCCAGCCCCGTTTGCATTGCCGCGACCCCAGCTTCATGAGATGCCACCCCCACGCGCGGGGCCGCCATCCCCACTGCATGGGCCGCCATCCCCGCTCGAAGTGCATCCCATGCCCGAAGCATACCGATGCAGCCACAAGCATCTCTAACGCGGCCAGCCTATGCAGGTCATCTCAGCACCACCTTGGCCGCGAACCGAACCGCCACAACGGATTTACCTTAGATTTGCCGCCCGCTGTAAATCAACATTCCAGAAACAAAATGGCATACGACAAGATCGCTTCCCTGCTCGGTGACAAGGCCGATTCACTCCTCAACCACACCTGCAAGACATTCCCCAAGGAATCGATGATACTTCCCGGTTCGGATTTCGTGTCCGAGCAGTTCATCGGCTCCAACCGCAATGCACGTGTGCTGCGCAACCTGGAATGGATCTACGGTCATGGCCGTCTGGGCGGCACGGGCTACGTGTCCATTCTGCCCGTGGACCAGGGCATCGAGCACTCGGCCGCGGCCAGTTTCGCGCCCAACCCGATGTACTTCGACCCGCACAACATCGTGAAGCTCGCCATCGAGGGCGGTTGCAATGCCGTGGCATCAACATACGGTGTGCTGGCATCCTGCTCACGCAAGTACGCACACAAGATCCCCTTCATCGTAAAGATCAACCACAACGAACTCCTCACATACCCCAACAAGTTCGACCAGATCATGTACGGCTCCATTGACGATGCCTACGAGATGGGCGCGGCCGCTGTGGGTGCCACCATCTATTTCGGCTCCGAGGAGAGTGCCCGGCAGATCACCGAAGTGGCCGAAGCCTTCGCCTACGCCCACGAGCTGGGCATGGCCACCATCCTCTGGTGCTACCTGCGCAACAGCGACTTCAAGCAAGGCGGGGTGGACTACCACACCGCAGCCGACCTCACCGGACAGGCCAACCACATCGGGGTCACCATTCAGGCCGACATCATCAAGCAGAAGCTGCCCACCAACAACGGAGGCTACAACGCGCTTCAGAACTACGGCAAGACCCACAAGAAGGTGTACAGCGAACTGAGCACCGATCACCCGATAGACCTCTGCCGCTACCAGGCCGCCAACTGCTACATGGGTCGCATCGGCCTCATCAACAGCGGTGGTGCATCGGCAGGCGCGACCGACCTCGCAGAGGCAGTGGAGACAGCCGTCATCAACAAGCGCGCTGGCGGTCACGGCCTCATCAGCGGCCGCAAAGCATTCCAGAAACCCATGAATGAAGGCATCGAGCTGCTCAACGCCATTCAGGACGTGTACCTGAGCAAGGAGGTGACCATAGCGTAAATAATTGAAAATGAACAATTAAAAGTTAAGAATTACCCAGAGAACTCTATCTCAGTGCGGTAATCTTTAATTTTTAATTCCTAATTTTTAATTGGTTACCCATGAGTTGGTTCAAGCGCATAAAGGAGGGCATCACCACAGGCACTCAGCAGAAGAAGGAGACCCCGGAGGGCCTCTGGTACCGCTGCGATGCGTGCAAGCATGTGGCGCCCACTGCCGACCACGAGGCGAATATGTGGGTGTGCGTCAACTGTGGTCACCATCAGCGCATCGGGTCAAAGGAGTATTTCCACATCCTGTTCGATGACGGCCGTTTCGACCTGTTCAACGAGCAGGTGATGCCCAACGACCCGCTGCATTTCGTGGACTCCAAACCTTACGACAAACGCCTCCAGGAAACGCAGTCCAAGACCGGACTGGGCGATGCCATCCGCACCGCCAAAGGACTGGTGGACGGCCAACCGCTCATTGTAGCCGCTATGGACTTCCATTTCATTGGCGGATCCATGGGCAGCGTGGTAGGCGAAAAACTGGCCCGTGCCATCAACCGTTGCATCGAAGAGAATGTGCCGCTGCTCATCATCAGCCGCACAGGTGGCGCACGGATGATGGAAGCAGCCTACTCGCTGATGCAGATGGCCAAGGTCTCCGCAAGGTTGGCCCTGCTCTCTCAGAAACGTATCCCATACATCTCACTGCTCACAGACCCGACCACAGGGGGGGTGACCGCCTCGTTCGCCATGCTGGGCGACCTCAACATCGCAGAGCCGGGCGCGCTCATCGGCTTCGCAGGGCCAAGGGTGATCAAGGAGACCATCGGCAAGGATCTGCCCAAGGACTTCCAGACCGCTGAGTTCGTGCTGGAACACGGCTTCCTCGACAAGATCGTCCCCAGAAAAGAACTCAAGAGCTTCATCGGCAACATGCTGGGGCTGCTGGCAGAGTAGTGACCTTGCGTATTTTGCCACCACATCCCAAGAGCCATGTCAGAGGAACGCATTCAGGTACTCAACGCCACACAGGTGAGGCAGAAGATAGACCGCATCGCCTTCGAGATCTTCGAGCATCACCACAATGAGTCAACGCTCATAGTGGCAGGCATAGCAGGCAACGGCATGCGACTGGCAGAGCTGCTGGCCGAAAGACTGCGCGAGCTCTCCGCAAAGGAGATACGGCTGGTGGAAGTGAGCATCGACAAGCACGACCCCCTGAGTACAACCGCTTTCGTCAACATAGAAAAAGAAGAGGCCGAAGGCCGCGTGGTGATTCTCGTGGACGATGTGCTCAACAGTGGCCGTACGCTCATGTATGGCGTCATCCATCTGCTGAAAGTGCGCTTGAAGGCCCTGCGCACAGCCATTCTCATAGAGCGCAGTCACAAGCAGTTCCCTGTGCGGGCCGATTTCGTGGGCCTCGCCCTCAGCACCACTCTACAGGAACATGTCAAGGTGGAACTGACCGAACCGATGGGCGCTTATTTGGAATAGGCATTCAGCTGCCTGACCAACCCGCCCACATCCCACGTGGCCGCATTCCAGATGATATGTGCCTGCCGATAATATGCCTCACGCTGATCGAGCAACTTATCCACTGCCCTCACCAACTTATCCCCTGACAGACCGCTGAGCAACGGACGGTCGACACCTTGCAGCTCTATGCGCTGTGCAAGTCTTTCAGGCTTCATCTCGAGATAGACCACCAAGCCCGACTGCCTCATCGCGGCCATGTTATCATGAAAGCAGGGTGTCCCGCCACCGCAGGCCACAATGCCCGTGTTCTCTTCAAGGAAATGACTGAGCACATCTCTTTCAAGCTCACGGAAAGCGGCCTCGCCATCCTCCCGGATGATGTCAGCCACCGCCCGACCGCTGCGATCTGCGATCTCGCTGTCAAGGTCGTGTGCAAGAAGGTCAAGCCGCTTCGCGAGTTCAGGAGCGAGCATTGACTTGCCTGCCCCCATTAAACCGATGAGAAAAATGTTCATTTGCTCAATGGTGAATCAGGTTCATTTTGAAGTGACCGGTAGACAAGACGGTCAACTATTCTGGGGAAGAATTTCCTGAGGAAGAATGCCAGCTTGCCCTGCGTGGTCAGCACCACCTCGCGTTTTCGGTGTACTACTCCATTGTAGATGTGGTCAGCCACCTCCTCGGCAGTCATCAGCTTCTGCTCCTCCTTGGGTGTCTTTCCCTGAGGCGACCCGTCTGCCGTGAGAGCGGTATTGCGGATATTGCTCTCGGTGTAGCCCGGGCACACGGTCATCACGTGAAGTCCTGTTTTCATGTTCTCCACACGCAGTGCATCCAAGAATCCCTGCATCGCAAACTTGGAAGCCGAGTAGCCCGTGCGCCCCGGCAGTCCCTGAAAGCCCGCCACAGATGACACACCCACTACCGAGCCATTATGTTTGAGAAGCTGGCGCATGGCGTAACGCGTGCAGTAAACCGTTCCGAAGAAATTAACCTCCATCAACTCGCGCATCACCTTCAAATCAAGATCCTTGAACAGTGCACGCATACTGATGCCCGCATTGTTGATGAGCACATCGATACGTCCGAAGCGGTTCAACGTCTCATTGACGAGGCGCACACAGTCGTTTTCGTTGGCCACATCGCCCTGCACTGCGAGCACATCCGCCCCGAGATCACGGACTTCCTGCTCCACCTCGGCCAACCTCTCGGCATTGCGGGCTGATATGACCACCCGGGCCTCGGCCTTAGCGAAGCGCAGCGCACAAGCCCTACCGATGCCGGAGCTGCCTCCGGTGATGATGATGACCTTGTCTTTCATTCCAGATCTGTTGGTGGAAAAAGGATTTCACTGCAAACATATCCATGCCGCCCGTGTTCATGGGCCGTATTCTTTCACACACATCCACACTCGGTGAAAAGATGTTCAAACTTTAAGTCTCTTCCAATAAAAAGAATGCTTGCCGTTGTGAAAAGTTTTGTTTACTTTGTCGCAAACCGAGGCGAGCTGATTCAGTCAGCCACCTCCACACCCTCAATCATCTGATGATGAGGGTGGGACGCAAGAGATAGCACAAGATGGGAAGACCGCCAACAAGACCCAAGAAACTCAAGGACGGCTGGTATGTTGAAGTCCGAAACCTCGGCTCCAAGACCGGGATCAAACTCAGACGCGATGACGAACTGGGCATGATGCAGGCCGTTGAGGAGTATGGGAGGTCAAAGGACGTCATCATACTCGGAGAGTCGAAGAACGGCAAATGGGTGAACGAGGAAAAGGCCAAGAAAGCCGCCAAAGCGGCAGCCAAAAAGGCCAAGGAGAACTGACCTTCAGCGTTTTCCTCTGGAAAAACTGAAGGCGGTCATCGCCAGCACAAAAGCAGCCAGACCTGAACCTACGGCAAGCAGAACCCCTCCTATGAGGTACTGCATGAAATTGTCGTGGATATTATTGAGCGAGAGCTGCGAGAACTCTGTGAGCACCATGACGTTCGCATCCACGAACGGACTGCCCAGCACATAGCTCATATAAATGATGACCGGGATCATCGGTGGTACACTGACATTGGCTGCTGCGATGAACAGCACTTTGTTGAGCCGAAGGGCCACGGCTGTCGGTATGCCTGTCAGCAACTGAAACCCCCAGATGGGCAGTATGCCGAAGAATACGCCCAGCCCGATACTCGAAGCCTTGCGCATATTGCTCTCTGACGGATTCAAAGCCTCATCGCGGATGAGTTTAAGTATCCTGCCACCTGAAAGCAGCCGCTTGGGAAGGTGCCATAGCAGCGCAAGAATCACCAGGTAGGCATTGAGAAAACTGATGCGCGTGAAATCAGGACCTGGCCGGAAATGCGAAACCCGCTCATCAGGGTCGTATTTCACCTGAATAGGGACAGGCACAAACCGCACACCTCGCCAGGCGAGCTTCACGATGACCTCCACCTCGAACTCAAACCTGTTGGTGAATAGCCACAGCCGTTCCACCTTTTTCAACGGGTAAAGCCTGAAACCTGTCTGCGTGTCGGGCAGACGAATGCCCGTTTCCACAAAAAACCAGAAGTTGGAAAAACGGTTGGCGAAGCTGTTCGTGCCCGGCATCCCCTCGGCATTCAGGTTGCGCGAGCCCATGAGCATCGCTGTGGGATCGGCCCGATGTGCCTCTATGAACTTCGGCAGGTCACTGGCGAAATGCTGACCATCGCTGTCAATCGTGATGGCATGATTGAATCCGAGACTGCGAGCCTTGCTAAAGCCCTGCCGCAACGCATAGCCCTTGCCACGATTGGGAGTGTAGGACACCACAGTGACCCTATCTGCGAATGACTCCAGAATGGCCGAGGTGGAATCGGTTGCACCATCGCATACCACGATCACATCGTCTGCAAAGTCCAATACCTCGCCCAACACACGAGCCAAGGTGCGCTCATTGTTGTACGTTGGCACAATGATGCAAAGACCCAACTGACGAAGTGCATCTCGGCACTTGAGCATTTCAAAGGAGTTCACCATTCATTTTCAAGAAAATGGTTTCCCCATTGATACCGGTGCAGGTAAAATGCATCGACCCATCACGCTCCGCAAACTTGTAACGCAACTCCAACTCCTCTACCTTATTGGGATCGGTAACACTCAGAAACTTTATCTGTCGCGCACCTGCAAAGGTCAGCTTGCCTCCGATGATGCGGATGGCTTCATCCACCACCATCTGCGTGAGTGCTGCACCAGGGGCCACGGGCTGACCGGGAAAGTGCCCTTCATAAATAGGATGAGCAGCATCGAGACGGAGCCGCACAACAACGTTGCTCTCATCTCGCTCGGTGGCAGTGACTTTATAGAATCCCTCCAAAGTGGTCATGTTCAAAAAGAAGAAGCGATGCGACAAAACTAAGACCCTGATGAGGTAAGAACACCTTCGGCCCATGCTGCCGGGGTATGTACGCGACCAACCACCCGACTTTTAATTCAGACATTTGTGCCCTGTCCCGTTCGGGAAGAACAACCAACAATCCAAACAACAAGCATGAGCATTACCATTGCAAGCCAACACGTGGCTCAGATTCACTACACCCTTCGCGATGCCGAAGGCCAGATACTCGACTCAAGCGAGGGCCGCGACCCTTTGGCCTACATTCAAGGTATTGGAAACCTCATTCCCGGCCTGGAACGCGAACTGGAAGGGAAAACGACCGGTGACAAGGTGAAAGCTGTCATCGCCCCTGCTGATGCCTATGGTGAGTACGATGAGCAGATGGTACACCTCGTGCCTCTCAGCGGCTTTCAGAGCGGTGACGGTGAAGAGCTTCAGGTGGGCATGCAAGTGCAGATAGACACAGGCGAGGGCCATGCTGTTGCCATGGTCACGAACATCGATGGCGATGATGTGACCCTCGACCTCAATCACCCGCTCGCAGGCGCAGAGCTCCATTTTGACGTTGAGATCGTGAGCGTTCGCGAAGCCACGTCTGAGGAACTCGCGCACGGCCATGCGCATGGCGTAGGCGGACACCACCATTGATCCGATTGATTATTGCTGATTGTTGATTGCTGATTGTAGAGTATCCCTGTGCACTCTGCCTTATCGGCATTTCATTGCAAGTCAACTTCAACTGGTTGATATGCGTTTTAAGGAGAATTTATTCCGAACAACCAGACGTTCGGCCCAAATCATCACTCGACAATCATCAATTCCATGACTCCCGGCAACAACACTACCGAGCAGAAGCTGGAGCAATTCGGTCGTCTGCTGCGCATCATGGACGAGCTGCGCGAGCAATGCCCGTGGGACCGCAAGCAGACTCTTGAATCGCTGCGCCACCTGACCATCGAGGAGACCTTCGAGCTGGCCGATGCCATCGCTGACGGTAACCTCGATGAGATACGGAAGGAGATCGGGGACATCATGCTGCATATGGTGTTCTATGCCCGCATCGGGTCGGAAAAGGGCGCATTTGACATCGCAGACGTCATAGATTCTCTCTGTGAGAAGCTCATCCACCGCCACCCACACATATACGGTGACGTGAAAGTGGCCGATGAGCAAGAGGTGAAACAAAATTGGGAGAAGCTGAAGCTGAAAGAGGGGGCGAAGTCAGTGCTGTCGGGCGTGCCCCGCTCACTGCCCGCCATGACCAAGGCCACGCGCATTCAGGACAAGGCCCGTGGCGTGGGCTTCGACTGGGAGCGGCCAGAGCAGGTCTGGGAGAAGGTGAACGAGGAGCTGGCCGAACTGAAAGCCGAGGTCGATGCCAATGACGACACAGAGCGCGTTGCCGATGAGTTGGGGGACGTGCTCTTCTCGCTTATCAATTACGCCCGTTTCCTCGACATCGACCCTGAACTCGCACTGGAACGCACCAACCGCAAGTTCATCAAGCGTTTCCAGTACCTCGAGGAGGGCGCACAGCGCGATGGGCGCAGGTTGCAGGACATGACGTTAGAGGAGATGGACAAGTATTGGAACCGCGCCAAGGCAGAGAATTGAATCTCAATCCTGCGGGGCCTCGCCCACACTGCTGTATCCACCATCGTGGAACAGGTTCTGCATCGTCACCTTGCGGGTGAGGTCACTGAAAAGCGTAATGCAGTAGTCGGCACACTCCTCTGCCGAGGCATTTCCCAGCGGTGACTTCTTGTCTGCCTTACCGATGAAATCATCGAAACCCGACACCCCGCTACCGGCTGTGGTCACGGTTGGACTCTGAGAAATGGTGTTGACCCTCACCTTCTTAGCGTAGCCATAATGGTATCCGAAACTCCGGGCGATGCTTTCCAACAGCGCCTTGGCATCGGCCATGTCGCCATAGCCGGGATAGGTGCGCTGGGCCGCGATATAGGTCAGGGCCACCACGCTGCCCCACTCATGGATGGCATCGGCCTTCATGCACGATTGCAGCACCCGGTGCAATGACATGGCAGAGATATCGAGGGTCTTGTGCAGGAAATCGTAGTTGAGGTCGTCATAGCTGCGGCCCTTGCGCACATTGGGCGACATGCCCACGCTGTGCAGTACGAAATCCACCTGACCGAACTGCTCCTTGGCCGCAGCGATGAGGCTGTCTATGTCCTCTTGCACCGTCACATCTGCAGGTATCACCTGCGCCCCTACCTTCTCGGCCAAGGCGTTGATGGTGCCCATCCGAAGGGCCACAGGGGCATTGGTGAGGATGAACTCCGCTCCCTCCTCATGGCATTTCTCCGCCACCTTCCAAGCGATGCTCCGCTCGTCCAGCGCACCGAAGATGATGCCCTTTTTTCCTTTCAGAAGTCCATAAGCCATGATGCTGTTGTTTGGTTGCAAAGAACGGAACGCAGCTTCAAATCACCCCAACAACGAAATAGTTCAGCGCCTAGCGACCTTTAGATACTCACCCTCTGAATCCGTTTACTGAGTTCGGGTATCTGCATAAGCGCAGCCGTTCCATACCATTCGCGCAATTCCATTTCCAGACTTCCTGCCTGAATGGCCGGGTCTGAGTTGGTGAGGGCCTCGGCCTCCTTCAAGCTGTTCACTGCAAAGATGTAAATGCCGCGCACCTCGCCATCATCGAAGAACGGCCCTGCCAGCACCAGTTTGTCCTCATCTGCCATGCGGATGATGTTGTCCATGTGGGCGCCTTGGAGGGAATCGGCCTGCTCATTGGTCCAGTCGCGGTTGGGGCCACGCTTCAGGTATGCCATCACGTATTTGCGCATGCCATACTGGTCGGCTCCGAGCTGGGCTGCAAGGGTGCTGTCGTAGGTGGTCTCTTCCATGGCGTTAGGTTCGAGGGTTTCGGTTGTTGGGACGGGCTGCTGGCCGCAGGAGGTGAGGAGGGCAGCGGCAATCAGAGGAACGGGGACAGGCTTCATTTGTTGAGGGAAATGACGGGTTGAATACAGCGAAGTTAATCTTGTGGATACCTTTGAACGATTGGATGTCCTACATTCGTTCTCCATCATGCGTCAATTGAGAACGGCATTCCTCATAATCACAATCTTGTCTGCCATCCTTCTGTGGGGAAGCTGCAAGCTGATACAACAGCGCATGGAGCCTTTGTGGGAGGGTTATGGCTCCTGGGAGTTAGTATCGGTCGATTTCAGCCCAGAGGCTGAAGACAAGCTCTTTGAGCAGTTAGGGAACGAGATGGGCGAATTCTCCGAACCGAAGTTTGAGAGGAACTGGAATTGGATTCAACAGAACATCTACAACGGTCATTACACCTTCTTCATCGGGCATGCTGCAAACGGCTGTGTACCCGAACAACTGGATTCCATGGAGTTTCTGCCGAACAGAGTGGCTTTTAGGACAGGGTGCAATACGTGCAGTGGTTGCGGGGAGAGAAGAGATGGAGTAATGACGATGGAGTGGCTAATGTGTACCGAAGTAGGTTGTGATATCGATGGTGCGATTTTCTATGACCTTACAGGCCCGCTTCCGATCAGGTTGGTCAGTGATACCTTGGTCATCGGGTCGCTTGAAACGCGTTGCATCTACTATCTGATGAGAGGGGCTGGACGGTAGAATTAACAGTACTCAACAGGGTAGAACGCTCGCCCAGTTCGCCTTATGTGGGGCGTAGGTATGGTTGCACACGTCACGAAGCACACATCAAGTTCCTTAGAAGCGTAGCTCTCGGAAACCTTCGATGCCTGCATGGCACAGTGCTTCAATCCTCACCGTCCTGCCGTCCTTTCAGCAGCCGTTTGGCCGATACAGGGTTGACAATCCTCTTGCCCGTCTTCTCTTCAATCTGTTTGCGCGTATTGCCAGCGATCGTGCCTCCCTGACGTGCGATCACCTTGCTCTGTGCGAAAGTCTCGGGGTTCTTCTCCCTGCTTATCTCCGTGGTCGTGGCCTCAGCCAGCATGTTCAGGACGAGTTCGAGATTCGTCATGTTGTCGCGGAGGTTCTCCTTGTAAAGCCCTTAGAAGTTCTTGTACTGCCTCACGTTGAACCCGCTCCACGCCTTGGTGATCTCATCTGTGAGGATCGCATATTCCTGCCCCTTCTGCACTCCACGGGCATCCCATTCGTCCGTCAACTCCTTGCGCACCTCTATGCTCTTGAGCCGCTGGTTGACCCACTCTTTGCTGTATCCTTTTCTCAGGTACGTCTCCATTAGACGGTCAAAACCCAGCTCAGGATCTTCAATCTCTTCTCTGCGCTCACGCCCTACCTTGGCCAGCCATTGTTTGAATGGCTCCGCTTTCTTGGATGGCACGGACTGGATCAGGCGCAGCAGTTGCTCCGTGTCGGCCACATCCGTGAGGCGCATTTTGCCATCGGCAGAGGGCATTTTCAACTGGTTACAATTTGTAACCGTTTCATTTCCCTCCTTCACAAGCCTGTTTTTCAAGACTTTCCAATAATTCCTTGCCAGCAGATGGTCAGGCTGGTCACTGAGAATCCCCACCACATCCACCACGGAGAAGAACCACTTCTCCTGCTGGTCATCCCAGTGGGTGCGCACCTGCCTCTGCTCAAACAACCTGATGGCGGTCTCTTTGGTCATTGCCCTTCATTTTAGGGGCAAGATACAGAGATTATTTACTCCTCTCCCACCTCCAACTCCACCGTCTCCACCACCTCCTGTTCAGGCAACTCAATCGCCAGCGGCCTCAACCTTTCCCACGCCTCCTTCACGCTTTTCACATTCTCGAAACTGAGCGTCAACTTCTCACCCTTCTGTTTCATGGCGCCAGCGCGGGGATGAGTCTGTACGTATTGCAGCACGTGGGTGAACGCCTCGCCCTGATAGTAGCTGCTCTGCGGGTCGGCCACAAAATGGCAGGATAGACGACCTTGTTTCAGGAACAGCCTCTCGAAGCCGATGGTCTGTGCCAGCCAACGCAGTCGCATGGTGTGCAGCAGTTGCTGTGCAGGGTCTGGCAACGGGCCGAAACGGTCGCGGACCTTGGCCTCAAATCGCTGGAGGTCGGTCTCGCGCGAGATGTCGTCAAGCTCACGGTAAAGCGCAAGACGCTCGGCAATGCTGTTCACGTAGGTGTCGGGCAGCAGGATCTCGAGGTCGGTATCGATCTGGCAATCTGTGACGGCCGGTCGCTGAGGCTGGTCCGCGAAAAGCTCCTTGAACTCCGTCTCCTTGAGTTCCTGCACGGCCTCATCGAGGATGCGTTGATACATCTCATAACCGATGTCGGTGATGAAACCACTCTGCTCCGCGCCCAGCAGATTGCCTGCTCCCCGAATATCGAGGTCGCGCATGGCGATGTTCATCCCGCTGCCCAGCTCGCTGAACTCGGTGATGGCGATCATCCTCCTGCGCGCATCTGGAGTCAATGCTGACAGTGGCGGGGTGAGCAGGTAGCAGAAAGCCTTCTTGTTGCTGCGTCCCACACGCCCACGCATCTGATGCAGGTCACTGAGGCCAAAATTCTGCGCATTGTTGATGATGATGGTGTTGGCATTCGGAATGTCCAGCCCGCTCTCGATGATGGTGGTGGCCACCAGCACATCGTACTCGCCCTCGATGAACCGCATCATGATATCCTCCATCTGCACCGGGTCGAGCTGCCCATGGCCTATGCACACACGCACATCAGGACAAAGGCGCGAGATGGTGCCAGCCACCTCGCGGATATTCTCAACGCGGTTGTTGACGAAGAAAACCTGACCGCCCCGGCCCACCTCGTATTGCACCGCATCGCGAATAAAATCCTCGTTGAACCCGTGCAACTCAGTGATGACTGGATGTCTATTGGGCGGAGGTGTGCTCAGCACAGACAGGTCTCGTGCGCCCATCAGCGAGAATTGCAGCGTGCGCGGAATGGGCGTGGCCGTGAGGGTCAGCGTGTCCACATTGGCCTTCATTTCCTTCAGTTTGTCCTTCACGGAGACCCCGAATTTCTGCTCCTCATCTATGACGAGCAGGCCGAGGTCCAAGAACTTAACGTCCTTGCCCACAATGCGATGCGTGCCGATGAGTATGTCCACCTTGCCCTCCGCAAGACGTTTGAGCGTGTCACGTTGCTGCTTGGCGGTCTTGAAGCGGTTGATGTAATCGACCGAGCATGGAAACTCCCTCAAACGCTCGCGAAACGTGCGTGCATGCTGCAGCGCAAGGATAGTGGTGGGCACCAGCACGGCTACCTGCTTGCCATCCGCCACTGCCTTGAAAGCGGCACGGATGGCAATCTCGGTCTTACCGAAACCCACGTCACCGCACACCAGGCGGTCCATTGGCCATTCGCGCTCCATATCGCCCTTCACCGCAATGGTGGCGGTCTCTTGGTCTGGCGTGTCCTCATAGATGAACGATGCCTCCAGCTCTGCCTGCAAATACGTATCAGGATTGAAAGCGAAACCCTTCTGTGCCTTCCGCCTCGCGTAGAGTTGAATGAGGTCCTTGGCTATGTCCTTGACTCGGCTCTTGGTCTTTGCCTTAAGGTTCTTCCAAGCAGGCGAACCGATCTTATCTATCTTCGGTTCAGCCCCCTCTTTGCCACTGTACTTGGCAATGCGGTGTAACGAGTGAATGCTTACATAAACGATGTCGTTGTCACGGTACACCAATCGGATGGCCTCCTGCATCTTACCGTTGACCTCGATCTTCTCCAGGCCCGCGAACTTCCCGACCCCATGGTCCACATGGGTCACAAAATCCCCGGGCGTGAGGCCCGACAGCTCTTTCAATGTGAAGGTCTCCTTACCGCGCTTGTAGCCCGACCGCACCTTGAAGCGGTGATACCGTTCGAATATCTGGTGGTCGGTGAAGCAGGCAACCTTTGCGCTGTGGTCCATGAAGCCCTCGTGCACAGAAAGCAGCATGGACGAGAAGAAGGGCTTCTCTACCCGATTGCCATCCGGCAGCGGGAGGTCTTCAAAGATCTCCTCCAACCGCTTTATCTGGCCAGGATTGTCCACCAGCATGATGTTGCGGTAGCCGTTCGATTTATTGTCAATAAGGATCTTCTGCAGCAGTTTGAAATCCTTTGCCACCTGGGGCTGCGGGGACATGTCGAAGGTCAGTTCCTGCGCACGGTTGAAGAATCTCCGCTGTCCGAACTCTACCACTGTGGCCGCCTCCAGCGAACGCACCATGTCCTCCGCACTCAAATATCGATGCTCGGGTAGCGGTTGGCTCACCACACTCTTGAGCTGCGAATAGGCATCCTTGGCGGCCACCAGTTCCTGCTCCACTTTCAGTGTCATCGACTCGGTATCGGCCGCCCAGATGATAGATTTTGGAGGAAGGAATTCGAGGAATGATACGCTCTCGTGCAGCATCACCTCGTCCTGCACGTTCGGCACGATGGTGGCCTTCTTCAGCGTCTTCACAGAAAGCTGCTCTCCGGGGTCAAAGGCACGGATGCTGTCCACCTCGTTGCCGAAAAGCTCAATTCGGTAGGGCAGTTCCTGCGAGAAGCTGAACACATCGACAATGCCACCACGGATGGCGAACTGCCCCGGCTCATATACCTGGTCTACCCGTTTGAAGTGGTACTCGTGCAGCATTTCATTGATGAAATCGAGCGAGAGCGTTTCGCCCACCACCATTTGGAAGGTGTTCTTCTTCAGCGTCTTGCGGCTAGTCACCTTCTCGGCCAACGCCTTCGGATAAGTGACAATGATCTGATGCCCACTACTGCTCTGTATGGCATTGAGCACCTCGCCCCGTTGGATCACGTTGCTGTTGTCAGTCTGCTCTTGCTCGTAGGGTCTTCGGTAGCTCATCGGGAAGAAAAGCACCTTTTTCTTGCCCATCAGCAGTTCGAGATCACTGAGGAAATAGGCCGCCTCCTCGCGGTCGCTGAGTATGAAGAGGTGGTGACGGTCTGTTTGCTTCACCACGTTGGCCGCCACGAATGCGATGGCCGAACCTGCCAGACCCTTGATGCGCAGCTTCGCCCCTTCATCCTTCAAAGCCGCTGCCACACGGTCAACAGTGGGCACTTCGGACAGCAGGGATAGGAGTTCGTCTTTGGTCATGCTTGAAAAGAGGGGCGCAAAGATGGGGATTGAGCGCAGGTAAGATCAATGCTGACCCTCAATCTGTCGGGCTCAGCTGCATGTGAATCACACCGACATCATGAAAATCGCCACTCCTGCCAGCCCAATGCCGATGAGGTTGGCAAACGAAGGCCGCTCGGAGAAGAGCACCATGCCCATCAACGCCCCCAGCAGGACGATACCCGTGTTGACCACCGGGAAAACGTAAACACTCGGTAGGTCGGGGATGTCAAGTGCACGGAGCAGGAACAGGATGGACAGGTAGTTAGGCACGCCCAGCACCATGCCCGCCAGCACGCTCACCGGTGCGGGACGGGTGCGGGTCACTGCCAGAACGGTGAGTCCGACAACAGCCGCCATTAGGAAAAGTACCGCAAGGAAGAACGGGAAATCGGCCTCGGTCATCCAAACTGCCCGCATGGCGTTGAGGCCCGCATCGAGCAGGCCGCTGCCGAAGAAGATGAGCACTGGCAGGTAGAGGTCGCGTGAATGGAATGCCTTGCCCGTGCGCGGCCAGATGGCGAATGCGACCGAGATCAACGCGAGGACCAGCCCCAGTCCTTTGACGGCATCGAGTTTCTCCTGAAAAAACAGGATGCCCGAGATCACAGGGATGACCAACGACATCTTGTTGGCCACCGAGGTGATGCCCACGCCCACCCGCTGCGAGGACAGCGCGATGAGGTTAAAAGTGGCGAAGAAGCACACCCCGAAGAATGCCGCTCCATAGACCCACGGTTGGCCAATGGCCGCGTCCATGTCGTAGCCATCGAGCGAGAATGCGAGGCCAAGACCGCCCGCCACCAAATAGTTCACCGCGATTGCAACAAGGTTATTGACCCCGAACCGCGTGAAGTACTTGAAGATGACAAAGAGCATCGTGGTCGAGACGATGCATAGCACGAGGTCGGTCATGCAGGGCGCGGATTGCGGTATCTTAAGAGCCTGTCGGGGCCGATGTCCTCTGCGCTGTTCGGGGGCAGTGCGATCACTGGAGCGGCCACGCCCTTGCCGATGTGCTGCGGACTCACGTAGCGTCTGGCCTCATCCCATAGCCCGCTCTGGAGGAATGAGTTGAGCACCGCAGGGCCGCCCTCGACCAGCACCGACTGCACATCGGCACCATGCAGTGCAGTGAGCACCTCCTTTAGGTCACGGACATCGTTGACCCTAAGCTGGTACGTGAGTCCGTTGCGGCCCTCCTTCACTTCATTGACCACAATAACGGGTTCCTGACCTTCAAAAAGACGCAGGTCGCTCGTTAGGGTCAGCTCGCGGTCGATAACTATACGGATGGGATTCTTCCCGTTCACATGCCGCACAGTGAGCGAAGGGTCGTCAAGCAGAGCGGTGCGAGTGCCGACCATGATGGCCGACTCCTGCGACCGCCAAAGGTGGGTCAACACATTGGCCGGTGTGGCGGTGATGGGTAGTGCCGACTCCAGATCGCCTGACCGCTTCCCGTCCACGAACCCGTCCTGGGTCTCAGCCCATTTAAGCACGATGTAGGGTCTTTTTTTTCCGTGAAAAAGAAAGAACCTGCGGTTAAGTTCGATGGCCTCATCGCGCAGAAGACCGACATGCACCCTAATGCCCTTGTCGCGCAGTTTGGCAATGCCCCTTCCCGCCACCTTGGCAAAGGGGTCTTCGGTAGCGATGAACACCTCGGGGATGCCCATGTCAACGATAAGGTCGGCACAGGGCGGGGTCTTCCCAAAATGGGAACAAGGCTCCAAACTCACATACATCGTGGAGTCGCGCAGCAGCGACCTGTCAGATACAGCTCGCACCGCATTCACCTCTGCATGAGCCTCTCCGTACCGCTGGTGAAACCCTTCCCCGATGATGCGACCATGATGAACGATGACGCAGCCTACCATCGGATTTGGCGCAACATAGCCACTGCCGAGCGCGGCAAGGTCAAGGCATCGTTTCATAAATGAAAAGTGATCCACGGTCGGCAAAGATACCTGCGGCCATGCGGCAGAAGCGGTTCAGTGAACCACCATCCGCTGGCGGGCTAAGATGCGCCTATCGTCTGTGGCCTGCACGATGTAAACCCCGGGAGCCATGCCATCGCGCATGATCTCCATGCGGCCATCGGTCATGGTGCCAAGGTTGCCCACCACCTTGCCTGTGATGTCCATCACCTGCACCTCCAGCGGGGTGCTGAAGCGGTTGGTTACGCGCAGTGTGGCCCTCTCAGAGAACGGGTTGGGGAAAATCTCCATCGCGATGCCGCCATTCTCCAATTCGTCCACGCTCACATTGGTGACCACACAACCGTCAACAATTCTTGGGATGACCTCCTCGTAAGCCCCATTAACAATGGTGTGAACCTGACTGATACATACTTCAGGAGCATTGATGGTCAAATAGTTGATCCGACAGAGGGGAACTGGCACGTTATTCCTTTCAATCAATGAATCCTGATATGATAAACCGATTACGCGCCCACCTCCTACAGCAGCTGACGGAGTAATGGGATACTGCTGCGGATCGATGAGGTTGGTGACACTGCCGATGTTCACACCACTCATGTCGAACTGATAAGCCACCACCTTGGCGGTCGGGTTGAGGATGTGGATATCGATGGTCTGATTCTCGAAGTCGATGGCACCGATGCTGAGTTTCACAGTATCGAAGATGTTGGTGAGACCGTACGGGAAAACGCAATGGTCATGGGCCGATCCTGTCACGTGCATGTCGATGGTCATCGCACAGTCTGTGAGGAGGGCCGCATCATAGACATCGATCTCCCCATCAGCATTGAGGTCCTTGCAAGTCGTAGCATCGGTATCATCAGCAATGATGGCCGAGACGTACATCTGTGCATCCACAGCGTTGTGAACCCCATCGGTGTTCAGGTCTCCCCTCAACACGCTGCCACCACAATCGCCCGTGCAGTCAGGCTGGGAGTTACCATAGACCACCCCGGCACAATCGGTATAGAGTTCACACTCGTCACGCTGCTCCACGAAGAGCGTTCCATCTTCGGTGCGGCCTATGTAGATGCAGACCTGCGCCCAGTTGTTGGAATAGCTCAACTCATGTCGGCCCAAGGCATCGGGCCGCTGCAACCAGTTGGTGGTGTTCACGAAGGTGTAGAGCCCAGTATCCACATCAGTAATATCGATGAACTGGCAGTCGAGGCCCGCGTCATAGATGTCGCCACAACCCTTGGAGATGCCCATCGTACTGCAACCGTACTGAGCGGTGCCGCCACCCGACCAGCACTCCAGGTCCATCACGCAAAATCCGTTCTTGAACCCGATAGGCACCTCCGCCCCGTTGACATCGAACAGGCGGTACTCTGCATAAGAGTCGTAATGAATGTGATTGTGGCAGTTCTGGAAATTGAACTGATCAGGGTTCGCCTGTGGGCTGCCGATGTAGTAGTCCGTGTTGCCGACATTGAGAATGTGCGTGGAAAAACGGAGCACGTTACGCAGACCATAACCGCTAAGGCACCCTTCCTCCACACGGCAATCGTTATTGCTCGCCACCAAGGATGACAGATACATGGACGAGGCCAGCATTTCCTCATTCAGTGTGAGGTCAGGGCCATCTGGACAGTCCGGGTCACCGGGAAAGAAGCACTCACCAGAACTAACAGTTGCAAGCGGGTTGTAGTTGCAAGCAGATTGGTTCATACAACCCTCGATCGGGCCGTTGTAGACCAGCTCCCAGTTGATGCTCCCTGTGCAGGTGTTGTTGTTGCTCCCGATACGGATCCAGTAGGTCACACCAGCCTCCAACAGCGCTGCCCCGATCATCGCCTGCGGGCCGCAACCGCCTTGATTGTTGTCATAGTAAACAGTGGCCGTGTTGTCATCGGCAGGGACCAGTCCCTGGCAATAGTCATAGACCCAGATGCGCGTGTCGCAGGAGTTGTCGCAGGCAAGGATGCCGTACGTGCCATGCTCCGAAGGCGTGAATTCGTACCAAGTGTTGTTCTCGGGCGCAGTGTAGGACCCAAGCCCCACTTCTATGGCAGATGAGCAGGCGAGACCAGGACCGCAGTTGAAGAATGCCTGAGTTCCCGTGCCGAAATCGCCACCGGTGGCCACCTCTTCGCCATCAATAGACACACGGTAGTAGCCCTCTCCGTAACTACAGCAGATACCATCGCCAAAAGAATCCCATATCTGGAATCGCAGACAGGCATCTGCTGAAACACAGTATGTGTAGGACTGGTAGGAATTGTTCTCGTAGGTCGGTGAGCTTCCACCTGAAGCAATGGTGCCACCATTGGCGTAGCCCAACTGCCAAGTGGTCTCGTATCCGAAATTGTCCGTCATGACCTCCACCACAACCTCCACCTGCTGAGGTGGGCATTGAGCCATCGCGATTGAAGTGAAAAGGAAAAGCGGAAGGAGGAGAAGTCTTTTCATCAAGAAGAAAAATTGTTTCAGTCAAAAGTAATCCTTGTCTGGTGTGAACGCATGGCAAAGAGCGTGGTTGCCGATTAGAGTCATCGGTGAAGCATTCGGAAGCGCAATTCGTTCCAGAGAAGGTTCATTTTCCCGAAAAATGACCTTCGTTCTAACCCAAGGTGAAGCCCCGTGAACACGGCCGGGTTGAGTCCTCGCTTCAGAGTCCTTTCAAAGAGTCCATACTCAGAGTAAGGGAGGTTCTTTCCGACAAGCAATGGCTTGAGCGAGGGCACAATATGCTCAAAGCACGCTCTGTTGTGCCGATGGTACTCCGTGTCGCGGTCGGGCATCACTTCGAGGCCAAGGTGGGTAGTGAGGTGCAGGTCGGGCCTTATCACGCAATTCTTTGCGAATGCCAGAAGATTGTAAAGCAGAGAAGCTTCCACGAAAGGCACACCGACACAAATGCCTTCGAGCCGCAACTGGGGTATGAGCGACCTCCGCATCACAAAGCAATCGAATCCGGGATGCGACCTACCTACCTCTGCAAGGATCATCGGCAGGTCATCAGGGTTCTGGCCAAGGTCAGCGATGCGCCTGCGATTGATGATGACCGCATCTGTCCCATTGCACAGCAGTTGTGTCACAGCACGGTAGAAATACGGCTGCACGATGATGTCCATATTCGTGTAAATGATGAACTCAGCATCTGATGCATCGAATGCACGCTGGAGCACGTCAGCAATGAGCGGGTAACGCACCTGCCGGGTGAAGCTGCCGTGATCAAGCACACTCTCTTGCAGAAACGAAGTGAGCCTGACCCCGTTCGGAACGGCTGCTGCATCCTGCTCGAAAACAGCCGCGAGCAGATCGACCTTCTCCTCAGGACAAAAACGTATCGCATCAGCCAGCGACCTCAGCGTCACGCTCTGTATGCGCTCCGCATCGGAGCCGGCAGGGGCCCGATACGGATTGACAACGTGCGCGATAAGGGACTTCATCAGGCCAAAGGTAATGGGCTTCATCACCGAAGCATTTACCCTATGTTTGCAACTCAAGCCACACCTGTTGCACAGGACCATGAGTATCACCCAATTCATAGCTTCCATCGAGTCGGAGCTGCGAGAGGCTGACGAACGTGCCTTTGAGGGCGGAACTGTGCTGCGTGAGCTTCCCAATTGGAGTTCGATGCTGGCCCTGCTGCTCATTGCCAGGATAGACGAGGTGTATGGCGTACAGCTCTCCGCATCTGAATTTGCCAACGTGCGCACCATCGCAGAGCTGCATGCGCTGGTGTCTCAGCAGACTGTAGGATGAACACCGCTCGGTTAGGGCAGGTGCGCATCGAGGGGCTGGCTGCGTCAGTTCCATCTCGAACCGTCAGCAATCTCGATTGCGAGCTCATCCCAGACTCTGAAAGGGAACTTTTTATCCGCTCCACAGGAATAGCCGAGCGAAGGGTGGCCTCACCGGGCACCTGCACCTCCGACCTGTGCGTTGATGCCGCAAAGCGAATGATGAAGGAATTGGGGTGGAATGCTACCGATGTGCGAATCATTGTGCTCGTGACCCAGACCCCCGACCACATCACACCGTCCACAGCCGTACTGATACAGGAACGGCTGGGCTGCACCACCGAGTGTGCCGCCTTCGACATCAACCTCGGCTGCTCAGGCTACGTCTATGGTCTATGGACAGTGGCATCGCTGCTGCAAGGCATGTCCAATGGAACCAAAGCCCTGTTGCTGGCGGGTGATGTGAGCACGGCCTGCATCTCCCCGAACGACCGCAGCACGGTGCCGCTTTTCTCTGATGCCGGGTCGGCCACTGCATTGATGAAGGATGACAGCATCGGCACACAGTTGCATTTTGCGCTCAGTTCGCTCGGGCAGGCCAAAGATGCCATTTGGATTCCAGATGGCGGATATCGCAGGCCCTTCTCGGCTGACAGTCTCTCCATGACCGATCACGGCAGCGGCATCGTCCGCAGATCCACCGACCTCATTCTCAACGGAATCGATGTTTACCAGCAAGCGGCCCGCAACTGGCCGCAGCAGGTGACCGCCCTGCTCGGTTCTGCTGGCATCGCGGTCAATGATGTTGACCACGCAGTGTTCCATCAGGCCAACCGCGTGATCAATGAAATGGTGCGGAAGCGCATCGGCCTTTCTGAGGGTCAGACCCCGAGCAGCCTACACTATATTGGTAACTCAGGCACGGCCTCTGTGCCCGTGACCATGGCCTACTGTCTGCCCAAGCACCTCTGTGAGCATGAACAGACGCTCATTCTGTCGGGTTTCGGGGTGGGGCTGTCGTGGGCCACTGTGACCGGGCATTTTCCCGCTATGCGGAGTGTGCTGTGGTGCGAATACGATGATTGAGCCGCCCGCAAGGCGTTTCCTTATTTTCACCCCGTGAAGCAGTTTGACTTTTCCATTGTGATACCCGTCTATGGCGGCAAGGATGCTCTTCCACATCTGCTGGAGCGTATCTTCACTGTATTCAATGAAAGGGAGCAGACTGTTCAGGTAGTGCTGGTGGACGATGCCAGTCCGCATGGGTGTTGGCCCACCATCGCTGAACTGGCGGAACAGTTCGGTGCGAAAGTGAAAGCCATCAGATTGGCGCGAAATAGCGGGCAGCAGTCGGCCACGCTCTGCGGCATCCATCACTCCTCAGCCACTTGGATCATCACCATGGACGATGACCTACAGCACCTGCCCGAAGAGCTTCCCAAACTCATTGTCAGGCAGCAGGAGACAGGCGCAGACCTTGTCTACGGCATTTTCCCAAACAAGGAGCATTCCATGCTGCGCAATGCGGGAAGTTGGTTGTTCAACCGAGGCTTCGGGATGCTGGCGAGCACTTCGGGCAACGGATCTGCCTTCAGGTTGGTGCGCGGTTCGGTGTGCGACAGACTGCTCCAGAACTACCACCGGCACCTTCTGCTTGACGAGGTGTTGAGCTGGCACGCGGCATCAGTGGCGCAGGTGAAGGTGGCACATGGCGGTCGTCAGGGCGGGAAATCGGGCTATAGCAACTTGCGCCTTTTCTTGCTTACAATGAACTACGTGGTGAACTACACCGTGCTGCCCCTGCGAATGATGACCTACGGTGGTCTGCTATCATCGCTCATCACCATGGGCATCGGCATTTACTTCATTTACGAGAAACTTTATGCTGATGTGGCATTGGGCTTCACCTCGCTCATAGTAGCCATCTTCTTCAGCACCAGTCTCATCCTGCTGTGCCTCGGAATAATCGGGGAGTACATCAGCCGCATGTACACCAAGGATTGGAACAGGCCACAGTACATCATCGCGGAGATCAAGGAATGACGATACGGGGATTCGGTATCGAACTGGTCAGGCTGAAGGCCGAGCACATCGAGATGCTGCGGCAGTGGCGCAACGACAGCCGCATCAGCAGCCACATGGACTTCCGTGAGCAGATCACACCCGAGCAGCAGCAACGGTGGTTCGCCTCGCTCGACCTGAGGTGCGACTTTTACTTCCTGATCAGCTATGACAGGGGCTTCCACGGCCTCATCCATTTCTCGTCCATCGATTGGGAGAAGGGGGTCGGGCAATCTGGGCTTTTCATTCTATCTGAAGAATTCAGGGGAACGCATCTTCCGGTCTGCGCATCGGCACTGCTGCTGGAGTATTTTTTCTCGGAAAAAAAACTGCTCTCTTTGGAGGCGAAAGTGATGCTCGGCAATCATGCCGCACTGGCCTACAACCTTGGCCTTGGCTTCGAGGAGGCCAAATCGGAGCAACCAGAAAGGTTCAAGAGGTTGCGCCTGACCAAGGCCGGATTCTACGAGAAGTTCGGAAAGGGGCTTGAGGCGCTTAAGCGCATTCACGGAGCGGGGTTCACCGTCTCTGACTGACCTCACGGACGGGTGTCATCGCGGACAGCACCATCGACCATGGTCAACTTGCGGTCGGCCATATCGGCCAGGGAGGCGTTGTGGGTCACGATGACGAAGGTCTGCCCGAAGCGGTCTCGTAGGTCGAAGAACAACTTGTGGAGTTCCTGCGAAGACGCACTGTCGAGGTTACCGGAGGGTTCATCGGCCAGTACCACAGCGGGCCTGTTGACCAGCGCACGGGCCACAGCAACCCTCTGCTGCTCACCTCCCGAGAGTTGTGACGGGCGGTGCGATTCCCTGCCCGAAAGGCCAAGCATGGCGAGCAATTCAGATGCATACTTGCGGGCCTCCTGCTCGTCCGTTCCTGCGATGAAAGCTGGCATGCACACATTCTCAATGGCTGTGAATTCTGGCAGCAGGTGGTGAAACTGGAAAACGAAACCGATCTTCCTGTTTCGGAACATGGACAGCTGCCTATCGCGCAGGGCAAGCACGTCAATGCCGTCAATGCGCAGAGAACCGCTATCCGCGCGGTCGAGCGTGCCGATGATGTGCAGCAGCGTGCTCTTGCCTGCGCCCGAAGCCCCTACGATGCTGACGACCTCCCCCTGTGCGATGTCGATATCAACACCGCGCAGCACCTGCAGTCCGCCATATGCCTTGATGATGCCACGTGCCTCGATCATGCCTGCGAAGGTAATCGCCACGGCACAGCCCTTCATCAGCACTGCGTATGTTTGGCCGTCTGCAATCCAAAATGAAAGACTATGCGTAGTTTCATCCTCCTGATCCTTTTCTGCTCCACACTACTCGGATGCAAGAGCAAGGAGAAATCAACCGTTGCTGTAGCGGCCGACAATACCGAGACCGTCACAACTGTGCGCCCCATCATCGTTGACCAAGAGGCGTTCATCGGGCCGAAGGAGATCGACTACTCGGTGAAGCGCTGGGTGATAGATGGCGACAGGCTCACTGTGGATGTTCACTACGGTGGCGGATGCCGAGACCATAGCTGGGACATGTATTTCAACGGGGCCATTCTCAAGAGCATGCCTCCGCAGGCCATTCTGCACCTGCGTCACACCGTGACCGATGGACCTGACCCCTGCCGCGGCATGCCCATGGAGACATTGCAGTTCGATCTTTCCTCCCTGAAAAATGTGGCCTCTGGCGAACTGGTGGTCAAATGGGGCGGTGATGCGCAGCTCTCTGCTGTTTACCGCTACTAAAAGAAGGCGCGTACATGTTCTGAGAGCTTCTTCCGAAGCTCATCAGATACTGGCAAAAGCGGAAGGCGCAGATATTCCTCGCAGATACCAAGCTCCCGCAACGCGCATTTCACACCTGCAGGATTGCCCTCTGCGAAAAGCATATTGATGATATCGAACAGGCGATACTGCAACGACCTTGCAGTGATAAGGTCGCTGGCAAGAGCGGCACGCACCATATCAGAGAACGCCTGTGGGAAAGCATTGCCCACCACCGATATGACGCCATCGGCCCCGCAGGCCGCGAGGGACAGGGTGAGGTTGTCGTCCCCGCTGATGACGAGGAAGTCTGAGGGTCTGCGCTTGAGGATGTCGATGCACTGCTCCACACTGCCCGATGCCTCCTTTACCCCGATGATGTTCTCGCACTCGCTTGCGAGGCGCAAGGTGGTGGCGGCCGTCATGTTGGAAGAGGTGCGGCCCGGAACATTATACAGGATCACTGGGAGCGGACTGGCATTTGCCACTTCCTCATAGTGAGCAATGATGCCCTGCTGTGTGGGTTTGTTGTAGGCTGGTGACACGGAGAGGATGGCGGAGATGCCAGCCATGTCCCACTCCCCAAGCTCATTGCATACCGCGCGGGTATCACTACCTCCTACTCCGAGCACCACGGGTAAGCGGCCATTGTTGGCATCAAGCACCGTCTCTACCACCAGTTTCTTCTCCTTCTTTTCGAGGGTCACGCTCTCACCGGTAGTGCCCAGAACCACGAGATACTCCACCCCTCCTGCCACAAGATGATCGGTGAGCTTACGGAGAGAGGCGACATCCACCTCGCCTGAACTATCGAACGGAGTGACCATAGCCACTCCTGTTCCTTTGAAGATTCGCATGTGTTCCATTGTGCAAACCTAAGACGAGTGGACGTCCTTCGCAGCAGGGTCGATCATTTCAAGATAACGCAGCACCTGCGCACCAAAATCGGCCAAGGACATCCCCTCCTCGGCCTGGATCATGAGGTCATGAAGGCCATCGTTCTCCTCTCCATGACATCCCACTTTGAAACGCGCCTGAGACAATGCCACCATATATGGCACCGGCATCCTACGCTGCAATCGCAGGTCAATGAGAATGTCAAAGGATTCTTCAATGAAACTGACCACATGGCGGCTCTCGGGCCTGAAGTACCAATTGAGGTCGTCCTGCGAGAAGAACTCAAGGTCGGAGGCCATGCTGAGGGTCTCTGCCACCTTCGGGCGGGGAATGAACCCCATCACCCTGACCGTCTTCCCCTTTTCACGCAGTTTTCGGCAGAAATCGCTCACATCCTTCAAAGTGGCCTCATCCTCCCCTGTGAAGAGCACCCCGATGCGCCTTGCATCATCAAAGGCCAGACTACGCGTGTCGCGCTGGATCGTCTCTCGCTCCCTATCGAGCATGCGCTGCCCAATCCGAGTGCGGAGCCGCATCACTGGGGGCAGGTCCATGAGTCGCTGCTTCATTTTACAAATTTAGACCCACGACAGAAAGCAATTTCGGGGCAGGTCGGGCCAGTTGTCAACATGCGGATGAGCGAAACGATGGTGGCCCCGCGCCTGTTGCCCGTAATTTCGGGGCGTGGACAACAAGGCCGTCTTCCGCCAGTGGTGCGCCCAACGCAGCGACATCCCCATCTTCATGACCCCCGCGTGGCTCGATGCCGCATCGGGTGGCGGTGGCTGGGATGTGGCCTTAGTTGGCCAGCCCAACGACCTGCTGGGTTTCATGCCTTGGTTTCACAAGCGCAAGCTGGGTTTCCGCATCCTTACCATGCCTCCGCTCACCCCCTATCTCGGCCCGTGGTTGCACTATCCCGATGGGCAGAAGCAGCCCGCCCGCCTCGCCTTTGAGAAAAAGGTTACAGAGGCACTCATCGCGCAACTGCCCGCCAGCGACCGGTTCGTTCAGTACTTCCATCCCGATATGACCAACTGGCTGCCCTTCCAGTGGGCGGGCTTCAATCAGACCACACGCTACACGTACATTCTTCCCGACCTCAGCAACATCGATGCCGTCCATGCCGACATGCAAGGCAATATCAGGCGGGAGATCAAGAAGGCCGAGCAGGGACTCACCGTGACCCCGGCCGACTCCGTTGACCTGCTCTTCGCCATGCTGCGCAATGACATGGCGACCAAAGGGGAGCCGCTGCTGTTCGACCTTGCCCACATGCAGCGGGTCTTTCATGTCGCACATGCTGCAGGTAGGGCAAGTGTTTTTCAGGCCAGGGATGAGAAAGGAGTGGTTGCGGGCAGCATCATGATCGTATGGGACGACCGCAGCGCCTACTACCTTGCGGGGGCCTGCCGGCCTGAATTCAAGACAACGGGAGTAATGAGCCTTTTGCTGTGGCAGGGCATCAGCCATTCTGCCACCGTGACCAAGGCATTCAATTTCGAGGGCAGCATCCGCGAGCCGATCGAGCGTTTCTTCCGCGCCTTCGGGGGCATTCAGACCCCGTACCATGAGATTCGAAGAACGGACTCGAAGGTGCTGAAAGTGGTGGGGTGAGGTCTTGAAATTGCAGTCTGTGATCGCAGCGGCTACTTTCCTATACAGAACCTCGAAAAAATGTTACCCAGCAGGTCGTCCGTAGTGATCTGCCCTGTGATCTCACCGAGGTGGTGCAGTGCCTTACGGATGTCGATGGCCACGAGATCGCTGGGCACGCCATTATCGAAGCCAGCAAGCACATCGCGTAAAGAGGCGGCCGCAGCACCCAGCGCTTCCACATGCCGCTGATTGGTGACGATAGTGCGGTCATCCTGCAACGCGCTGAGATCCACATGCTCGCGCAGCCTCGCGATTAGCGCGTCCAGCCCCGTGCGTTCCTTGGCGGAGATGGGAATGAAATCGAAACCTTTGAATTTCTGTCCGATGTCCTCGGAAGTCCTGTCCACCTTGTTCGCCACGAGCAGGAGCCGGTCTTGCATTCCGGATTTCCGCGCATTCAGGTCTCCGATCTCAGCGTTCAGCTTCTCCATAGAATAGCTGGACGCATCGAAGAGGAACAGTACGATATCGGCCTGCGCTGCCTTCTGATAGCTGCGTTCGATGCCAAGGCCCTCGATGGTGTCGGTGGTGTGGCGGATGCCGGCCGTGTCGATGAAACGGTAGCGGATGCCGTCCAGAGTCAACTCATCCTCCACTGTGTCGCGGGTGGTGCCAGCGATCTCGGACACGATGGCCCGCTCCTCGTTCAGGAGCGCGTTGAGCAGGGTCGATTTGCCCGCGTTCGGCTCCCCGATGATGGCGACCTGAATCCCTTCCTTGATGACGTTGCCCAGCTCGAACGAGCCAATGAGCGCGGAGATGGCCGAGAGGATGCGGTCGACCAGCGCGGTCATCTGCGTGCGGTCGGCAAACTCCACGTCCTCTTCCGCGAAATCAAGTTCCAGCTCGATCAGCGAGGCGAAATCCATGAGCTGCTGACGGAGGTCGCTTAGGTCGCGGCTGAAACCACCGCGCATCTGGTGCATCGCCACCTTGTGGGCCGCTGCCGATGATGCCGCGATGAGGTCACCGATGGCCTCGGCCTGCGAGAGGTCTATCTTCTTATTTAGGAACGCCCGCATGGCATACTCGCCCGGACGGGCCATACGACAGCCGTTCGCGCCCAGCAGTTGCAGTATCTGTTTCTGAATGAACGTAGAGCCGTGGCAGCTGATCTCCACGCTGTCCTCGCCCGTGAACGACCGCGGATTGCGGAACACACTCACAAGCACCTCGTCCACGATCTCATCCCCGTCCATGATGTGCCCGAAAAGGATGGTGTGGCCCTTCGCCTCACTCAACGTCTTCTTCCCTTTCGGTTTGAAAATGCTGTCTGTGAAACGGAACGCATCCCTGCCCGAAACGCGGATGACGGCAATCGCCCCGCTTCCCGCAGGGGTGGCCGGGGCCATGATGGTGTCGTCTATGGAGTGGAGCATTTTCTTAGAGTGACGGGGGACGGGCTTGCAACTTGAGGCTTTTGGCTAACAGCTATCTCAGAGGTCATGCAAAAGTAATCCCACCACTTGGGCATCCCCTGTGATCGGCCTACTTTTGCGCTCCGTCAAAAAACATCAAACAGCAAGACAATGAGCGTTCTGGTAAATAAGGATTCGAGGGTAATCGTGCAGGGCTTCACAGGCAGTGAGGGTACTTTCCACGCTTCTCAGATGATAGAGTACGGTACCAACGTGGTAGGCGGTGTGACCCCTGGCAAGGGCGGACAGACACACCTTGACCGCCCTGTTTTCAACACCGTGGCCGAGGCCGTGCAGAAGGCAGGTGCCAACGTGAGCATCATCTTCGTGCCGCCCGCATTCGCAGCCGATGCCATCATGGAGGCCGCTGAGGCAGGAATCGCACTCATTGTAACCATAACCGAAGGCATTCCCGTGGCCGACATGGTGAAGGCCAAGAACTACCTCAAGGGCCGAAACGTTCGTCTGATCGGGCCTAACTGCCCCGGTGTCATCACCCCCGGTGAGGCCAAGGTGGGCATCATGCCCGGTTTCGTGTTCAAGAAAGGCCGCATCGGCATTGTGTCCAAGTCGGGCACATTGACATACGAAGCTGCGGATCAAGTGAGCAAGGCCGGACTGGGCGTGAGCACGGCCATCGGCATCGGTGGCGACCCCATCATCGGCACCACCACCAAGGAGGCCGTGGAGCTTTTCATGAACGACCCTGAGACCGATGCCATCGTGATGATCGGTGAGATAGGTGGAACACTGGAGGCAGAGGCCTCTCGGTATATCCAAAGTACAGGCAACAAGAAGCCGGTGATCGGCTTCATTGCCGGACAGACCGCGCCAAAGGGCCGTACCATGGGCCACGCGGGTGCCATAGTGGGCGGAGATGAGGACACGGCAGAGGCCAAGATGAAGATCATGGGCGAGTGCGGCATCCACGTGGTAGCGTCACCTGGCGACATCGGTGAGACCGTTGCCAAGGTGATGGGCATCACCGCCTGAATCGGAAAAACTGACCAACAGCAGGAGGCGGGGTGACCTGTGTCATAGGACACGGTCATCCCGCCTGTGATTTTTGTATCATCAACAAACACTTCAACCATCATGAAAAAAGCA
The DNA here is from genome assembly GCA_964500205.1 of uncultured Chryseobacterium sp. Lineage (GTDB taxonomy): Bacteria > Bacteroidota > Bacteroidia > UBA10329 > UBA10329 > UBA10329. Next base: position 40,171 of record CAZCNS010000017.1, read on the forward strand.
ATTCTTACCACCGTTTTCAGCATACTACTTGGCGTTTCAGGCCTGATGGCGCAGAACAGCCCACTGTACAGCGGAAAGGACCTTTTCGACAAGTTCACTGGCACAAGTGAGGTCATTATGGATGTGCAGGGATTCTCTTACAAATACAGCGGTGACTGGCTGCGCTTCATGAAACTGGAGAATGACAATGCCATTAGTTTCTCCAGAGGGCGCGTCACGCACCACTACGACCTGCGCAGGGTGGTTCTTCTGCAGGAGGAGGGCAGTTTCGTGAAAGTGTTCGTCCGCTGAGGAATCTCGCAAACGGTTAATTCACATCACAAGACCTTGGGCCATCTGCCCAGGGTCTTTTTTTTTCAATGAAGAAACACTTGGTTGAAGGCGGATTCTTCTTACGCCTGAAAATTGATGAACCTCCACTGTTCACATTTCGGTCACCTCAGCCATACAATGCCTTAACAGGCCCGATACCTTTGCAGCATGGAGCAACTGCAGACCACCTATCGCCTCATCTACCGCGAACCCCACCGTCAGTTTCTTGATGTCGAGATGACCATTGACGGCATCAGTGGGAGCACACTCAGCCTTCAGCTACCTGCTTGGCGTCCGGGCCGTTATGAGCTGGCGCATTTTGCAAAGAACATACAGCGTTTCACCGCCAACGGTGATAACGGTGCCTCCCTCCCTTTCCGAAAGCTGACCAAAGACCTCTGGGAGATCAACTGCTCGGGCAGCTCCTCGGTGCGGGTGTCTTACAACTATTACGCAGCCGAGATGAATGCCGGCAGCACATTCGTGAACGAGCATCAACTGTACGTAAACCCAGTGAACTGCCTGATGTATGTGCCTGATCGCATCAACCTGCCAGCCTCAGTTGAATTGGAGATACCGGAAGACTGGAAAGTGGCCTGCGCCATGCGCCCATCCGGTCCAAGGAAAATGTTGGCCATGGATTTTCATGAGCTGGCCGATTCACCCCTTATTGCCAGCAATACCTTGCAGCACGGCACATACGAGACACATGGCGTCACCTTCCACTTGTGGTTTCAAGGTGAGTTCAAGCCTGAATGGGAGCGCATCATCGGAGATTTCAAGAAATTCACTGATGCGCAGGTGGAGGCTTGGGGCGATTTTCCAGTAAAGGACTACCACTTTCTTTTTCAAGTACTCACCTACCCGACTTACCATGGTGTAGAGCATGCGAACTCTACCGTGATTACGCTCGGCCCCAGCTACGACATCCTGAAGCCCGTGCTCTACGATGAATTCCTCGGCATCAGCTCGCACGAACTTTTTCACGCATGGAATGTGAAGGCACTGCGACCTGCCGACCTGCTGCCTTACGACTATACCCGCGAGAACTACACGCGACTGGGCTATGTGGCCGAAGGGGTGACCACCTATGCTGGGGACCTGTTCCTTTATCGCTCTGGGGTTTTCACTGACTACGATTTCTTCAAGAACATCCATAAGCTGTTTCAACGGCACTTTCACAATTACGGACGCTTCAACCTGCCCGTGGCCGACAGCTCGTTCGACACTTGGCTGGATGGCTACGCAAAAGGTATCCCCGACCGAAAGACCTCTATCTACACAGAGGGTGCGCTGCTGGCCATGATGCTCGACATCAGCCTGCTGCGCAACACGGACAACCGCCATGGCCTGATGACTGTCATGAGGCTGCTCTACGAGCGTTTTGCGAAGCAGGGAAAAGGATATACCGAAGACGACTACCGTTCGGTAATTGAAGAGGTGGCAGGGCGCAGCTATGCCGACTTCTTCGCTTCCTACTATCATGGCACCGAAGACATCGAGCCGCTGCTCACCGAGCTGCTCGGTCATGTTGGATTGGGCATCAGCAATATCCGCTCAAGGCTCTATTTCGAGAACAGATTCGGATTCAAGGTGAAATATATCCGCGAGCGCAGCGCAGAGATCACCGAGATCGCACCCGGCTCCATTGCCGACCGTGCGGGCCTGAGCATCGGGGACGAGATCGTCTCCATCAACGGCATACGACTGCTGGGCAACCTCAAGGAGTGGTGCAAGTATTTTCAGGAGGAAACGGTGACCTTCACGGTCAACAATGGGGAGGACACCTTCAAGGTGCAGCTTACGCCCACAGATGAGCGATACTATCGCACCCGCTGGCCCGAGAAGAACCGCGAGGCGAACGAGGCGCAGCGCACCGCCTACAAGGCTTGGACGGGAAGGGATTTCTGAATCATATCAGTAAAGCACCCTCAGCTTCACCGTGTGGTCGATGGCCTTCAGCTCTCGCATCACTTCACGATTGTACTTCTTGTCGATGTCTGTGACAAGATAACCGATGCCCTCGTTGGTCTTCAGGCTCTGGCCGAGGATGTTGATGTCATATTTGGAGAAGATGCTGTTGATGCGCGCCAAGATGCCCGGCACGTTGGCATGAATGTGCAAAAGGCGGTGCGCACCTTTCACCTCTACCATCCGCACAGGCGGCAGATTGACGCTGTTGCTGGTATTGCCAGTATTCACGTAGCTCACGAGCGATTCTGGCACATAGCTGGCGATGTTCTTCTGCGCCTCGATGGTGCTGCCGCCCACGTGGGGGGTCAGGATCAGGTTCGGAAGGCCAATGAGCGGACTTTCGAAGGGGTCGCTGTTGGATCCCGGTTCCTTGGGGAAAACATCCACGGCCGCGCCTCGAAGCTTCCCTGATTCAAGATATTTTCTCAGTGCTTCGATATCCACCACATGCCCTCGGCTCAGGTTGATGAACACCGCCCCATCCTTCATCATCTTAAACTCGCGGTCACCTATGAGGGCGCGGTTCTCGGAACGACCGTCCACGTGCAGGGTCACCACATCGCATCTGCGCAGCACATCCTTCAGGCTGGGCATCTTTCGGGCATTGCCAAGGGCAAGTTTCTCCTCTACATCATAGTAATAGACCGCCATCCCCAATGCCTCGGCCAGCACCGAGAGCTGTGAACCGATATTGCCGTAGCCGATGATGCCCAGTTTCTTGCCACGGATCTCGTTACTGTCGCTCGCGCTCTTGTCCCATTTACCCCGGTGCATGGCGTTGCTTTTGGCGTAAGTGCCGCGCATGAGCAGGATCATCTCCCCTATGACCAGCTCTACCACGCTGCGGGTGTTGCTGAAAGGAGCATTGAACACCGCGACACCTGCTGTTGTGGCCGCTTCGAGGTCTATCTGATTGGTGCCGATACAGAACGCGCCCACCGCCATCAGCTTATCTGCCGCTGCTATAACCTTGGCCGTCACCTTGGTCTTGCTGCGTATGCCAAGGATGTGAACCCCCTTGATGGCCTTCAGCAATTCCTCCTCATTCAGCGCCTTGGGTGCCGTTTGCACAGTGTAACCCTCATCGCGCAGCATCGCTTCGGCATCCTGATGAATGTTTTCCAGCAAAAGGACGTTGATACGATTCTTGGGGAAAGAGATGGCACCCGGCAGCTTGTTCTTGTAGAGGAACTCATCGAGGCTTGGGGTCACATGGTCGGCCTTGTCGAGGATGTTCTTGCGGGCAACGTTCTCAGTGAAGGCGTAGAACTTGTGCGCGATGCCGGCTGCCTTCATCTGGTAGTCGGAGAACCCGTCACCGATCACGTGGATCTCGCCCGGAAGGTCCATCTTGCGCAACTGATCGATCTTGCCATCGGGCTTGGCGAGGTCATTATCGCGGTCAAATCCCACGATGTTTCCCTTTCTATCAAAACGGAAAGTGTTGGCGTAAATCCGCTCGGACGGAATCCCGTACTTGCCCATGATGGGATCGATGAACTCTTTGAAGCCGCAAGAGACGATATAGATGTCATCCGCATATTTCTGAAAGAACTCCTTGTTACGGGCAATGGACTTTGAGATCTTGCGGTTAAGGCGTTTCAACAAGAGGTCAAGGTGCTCCTCTCGCGCCTCAAGGATCCTCAGACGCAACATCAGTGACTCCGTGAAGGTGATATCACCGTCAACTCCTTGGTCTGTTATCTCAGCTATCCTGCGGATCTTCTGCTCGCGCTCCGGGTCGGTCTTAAGGCTTATCTCTGCCAATTCCTCAAATGCCTCTACCTGAGTAAGGGTGCTGTCAAAATCGAAAACGAAGGTGCGTCTGGGCTGGTCGGCCATTTATTTATCAGATTGAAAAAATGACGTGGTCAATGTCTCACCTCGAAAAAAATCTCGTGGTCGGCTCCGTTGTGGTTGTCCCACGCGGTGAAATATGCACGGTAGCGCCCCTGAGCCCAAGTGGTGTCAACGGGAAACCACCATCCAATGCCAGAGAAATCGATCGTATTGTCGATGATGTTGTTGGCAAAAGTGAATTCATGTAGCACAAAGGGGCCATCCACACTTGCTATGCGCACCGATGCGAAATTCAGGGAGGTCTCATCTGAGATCACGCCTCCGAGCACAAACCCCATTCCGATGCGCAAAGTGTCCTGCGGTGCCGGAATGCCATTTATGCTGAAGGCAGGTGGCACGCTGTCCAGCACATTCACCACCCGCACCGGCACCGAGTCAGGATAAGACTCGTTGCCATCGTCATCGATGCAGGACAGAATGATGCGATAGTAGCCATTGAATATAGAGTCCGGCAGCAGAATGCTTTCATCCAGATCGAAGGAGGAGCCAGAAATGCCATTGATGACCGCCCTGCGCAGCATAGTGTCACGGGCAATGCCATTGAGCGAATCTATGCCCTCCAGCACCATTCTGTACTGAAGAAGGTTTCTATTGTCCGTGAACCGTGCCCGTAGTGGAATACCTTCAACAGTATTGACCGTCTGCCATGCCACCGGACTCTGAATAGTCACCGTTGGCCGCTCCGTATCGAATCCATCATCGCATGAAGCAATGGACAAGGCAGCCACAAAGGCCAATGGCGAGAACACGTTTGAACGCTTCATGGCTGCGAAATTAGCGGGATACGAGGGGAGCCTCACGAAGTTTATCAGGAAAGTTGTTCACCTTCAAAGGAAATGTGACATTTGCATGCGAAAGTGGTCGCTTGTAACGAATGACTGAATTCGGAGTATAAGACACACTGATGCCACCTGTGCCCATGACCCGGATTATTACGGTACTGCTTCTTGCCCTGCTGACGATGGTTCCTGACGCCTTTGCCCAGGATCCCACCTTCACGCAGTTCTGGGCAGCCCGCACATACATCAATCCAGCGTTTGCCGGTGTCGATGATGGCATCCGTGTTCATGCCAACTACCGCAATCTTTGGACAGCCATTCCAGGGGATTTCAGCACTTACGCGGCAGGTTTCGAGGTAGGCAATCCAGCCCTTTTCGGTGGTATTGCGTTTCAGGCTGTCGTAGGTAATGAAGGCGAAGGCCAATTGCAGACGCAGCGTTACAGCTTGATGTACTCTTACCGTCTCATTGTGGTCCCCAGGATGTTCGACATACACTTCGGACTCGATGCTGCCTACATGAGCAAGCAGATTCGAGACTGGGACTCGTTCGTGTTCAGCGACCAGCTTCACCCTGTTTTCGGCAATATCAATCCGTCCAATGCCACCCGTCCTGAACGGCTCAGAGTAGAGATGCCAGATTTCAATGCAGGGATCTTGGCACGGTTCAATTTCATGCCCGGCAGTGCTAAGAGGAAGACCCGCAAGGTTATTGGCAACACCTTCGGCTTCGCGGCCCACCATATCACATCCCCGAACGAATCGCTGACAGGTAACACAGAAAAGCTTCCGGTGAAGTTTGTCACCCACTATTCAATGATGCTTCCTGTATCACACCGCAAGGCTAAGAACCCAGTGTTCATCTCCCCGAATATCATGTACGAGTATCAGCGCAACCTGAGCACCATGAACATCGGCATGTATGCCATGCGCGAGCCGATCATGATTGGAGTTTGGTATCGAAGTGAGATGCGTTTTGAACGCTACCAGTATGACGCGATCATGTTCAACGTGGGCATCCGAGGCGAGGACAGACGCAAGACCTTCATGTATCAAATCGGCTACAGCTACGACCTTACCATTTCCCGTCTGGCTGGTGCCACGGCCGGTAGTCACGAGATTGCCTTGGCATTCGAGTTTCGTACCAGATCCAAAACCAAGTCGCGGATGGCAAGAAATCGCGCCCGAAACTGCTACAACTTCCATGGGCCCAAAAGCATGCCTAAGGTGTTCTGACCCTGTTAGGGTTCTCAATTCATGAGGTATAGAGTTTTTTTTCGGTCAGCAGTTTCATAAATGAAATCCAGCACTACCTTTGCAGCCCTAAAACAACCTTGGTTCGGTAGTTCAGTTGGTTAGAATGCCGCCCTGTCACGGCGGAGGTCGCGGGTTCGAGTCCCGTCCGGACCGCATAACAAGCCTCGGAGCTGCTTTAGCTCCGGGGCTTTTTTTATGCGAATGATGTGATTGAGATGCTCATGCCAGTTGAGGTGAAGTTGAAAAGTATCTTTCGCGAATGCTGCGGAACAACTCCCTCCTCCTGATACTTTTTGCGGTGGCAGTGCAAGCCCAAGAGCCAGACTCATGGCATGGAGAAACCATCTATCAGATCTATCCGCGCTCATTTCAGGATTCGGACGGAGACGGCATCGGTGACATCGCAGGCATCATCTCGCGACTGGACCATGTCAGGGAAATGGGATTTAGTGCGATCTGGTTCTCGCCTTTCTTCGCCAGTCCGCAGCAGGACTTCGGATACGACATCAGCGATTATCGCAACATCGCCCCCGAATACGGTGACATGGCCCTCTGCCAGCGGCTCATTGACGAGGTACACGCACGGGGCATGAAGGTCATATTCGACCTGGTGATGAACCATACCAGCGAACAGCACGCTTGGTTCCGAGAATCCGCATCATCACGCTACAACCCAAAAGCGGACTGGTACATCTGGAAAGACGGCAGAAGCAAGGATGGCAGAGGCAAGGATGGCAGAGGCAAGGATGGCAGCAGACCTCCCAACAACTGGAAAGCCATGATAGGCGGTAGCGGCTGGCACTGGCACGAGGGCAGGCAACAGTTTTACTGGGCATCTTTCCTTCCCTTCCAGCCCGACCTCAACTATCGCAACCCTGAGGTGCGCGAGGCCATGCTCGATGTCGCGCGTTTTTGGCTTTCAATGGGGGTTGACGGCTTCCGGCTCGACATCTTCAACTCCATATACGAGGATTCACTACTTCGCGACAATCCCTTTGGGTGGCGCATCATTCCCAGTGAGGAGAATCCAAACGGTTTTTTCCAAAAAGCTCGATATACCGTCAATCAGGACGAGAGCTTCCGCTTCGCTACCGAGCTGCGTGCCGTAGTCGATGCATTCACCAACCCGCCTCGCTTCCTTGTTGGCGAGGTCTTTGGCAACACGGAAACCATCAAGCGATTCTGCCAGTATGAGGGCAAGAATGGTCTTCATGCTGTGTTCCTCTTCCAGACCCTGGGCACGCAGCCTGACGCAAGGAAATGGCGGCATGTGATCGAGGGTTTCGAGCGGGATTTCCCGCTACCGCTCTCCCCCACCTACGTTTTCAGTAACCATGACCGCAAGCGCAGCATGGCCATAGCCCGCAACGATGTGCGCATCATGAAACTATTGGCCGTGATGCAACTGACCGTACGCGGAATTCCGTTTACCTATTACGGAGAAGAGCTGGGCATTCCAAAACCCACGCTGCCCATGCGAACTGGCCTTGACCCACTGGCACAGCGGTACAGGGCTATTCCACAGTTCATGGTCAACTGGTCGGGCGAGTCGCTGAACAGGGACGAGTGCCGCACCCCGATGTTGTGGGACACCACCGCCCATGCTGGCTTCACCACCGGAGAACCTTGGCTACCCGTATCCCCCGATCACGCAAACCTCAACACAGTAACTCAACAAGGAGACGAGAACTCCCTGATGCGATTCTATGCGCGTATACTCTCGCTCCGCAATGTCCATAAGGCACTTAAATATGGTTCGCTCACCATCTCAGACATCCGATGCGACAGGGATGTCCTGGCCTATTACCGCACCCTTGAAGACGAGACTTTTCTCATTCTTCTGAATTTCTCGAAGCGGGAAAAGACCATCATCCCCCCACCAGGTCAACTGGAAATCAGCACGGTCTCATCACCCCACCCTCGCACACTCGCCCCTTGGGAAGGTCGTGTGATCAGACTTGAATGACCGAAAGCGATACTTGCGTATCCATCATCACATGGCAAACCCCTCACGAATGAGGATATTTGCACTCATGCCGAGAATTTTCGGTCTTTCACTGATTTTTTGACATGAACGTATTGAGATTGTTAGGGCTGTTGATGGCCTCATTGTTCCCTGTTCTGGTTCTTTCACAACCTCAACAGGGCATCCTCGAACCTATAAATTGGGCATTTTCTGCTGAACGCAAAAGTGCCACAGAAGCCGAACTCTACTTCACTGCGACCCTCGACAAAGGCTGGCATCTGTATTCACAGGACGTGCCTGAATTCGGGCCGATACCCACCACTTTCACCTTCACCGAACTCGGAGGTTCAAAACTGAAGGGAAAAGTAGCTGAACCGAAAGCCATTGAAGAAATGGATCCCAACTTCGGGATGGTGGTGAAGTACTTTGACGGTAACCCGCGTTTCGTTCAGAAGGTCACTTTGGGCGAGAAAGCAACCACCATCAAAGGCGAGTTGGAGTTCATGGTCTGTGACGACAAACGCTGTCTGCCGCCTGATATCGAGAACTTTATTTTCAACCTTCCAGCATTTAAAGAAAAGCAGTCCACAAGCACTCAACTGCCTACAAAGGCAGCAGAAGAGACGAAGGTCAGCAGTAATGAACCCGAAATCTTCGACCCGGTGAAATGGTCGATGTATGCGAAATCTGTGGGAGACGGAGAATACGAACTTCAGTTTCAAGCCTCCATAGACAAAGGCTGGCATCTGTACTCCATGCACCTGCCAGAGGACGGGATGATGATACCTACCTCTTTCAATTTCGATGTGAAAGGATTTGAACTGTTGGGCGATGCCATTGAGCCGCAGCCGATCACCGAGTATGACCCCATGGCCGACATGGAGATGTCCTATTTCAAGGATGCGGTCACATTCCGTCAACGGGTGCAGCTCACAGAACGCATTAGCAAGATCAGCGGCACACTGGAATTCATGGTCTGCGATGACGAGCGGTGCCTGCCACCCGAACTGCTTGATTTCACCTTTGACATCGGTACGGATGCCCTTCACAGCATCGGGGAATCCAAAGGAACGCTGACCTCGGACCGTTCTTGGGTCGGCATCTTCATCGCAGGTTTTCTCGGAGGGCTTTTGGCACTGCTGACGCCTTGCGTGTTCCCCATGTTGCCGCTCACGGTGAGCTTCTTCACCAAACAAAGCAAGACAAGAGCGAAGGGCATCAGTAACGCTATCATCTATGGTCTCAGCATCATCGTGATCTATGTGGCTCTCGGGTTCTTTGTGACCGTGGTCTTTGGGGCTGATGCGCTGAACGCTCTGAGCACCAACGTTTGGTTCAACCTGTTCTTTTTCGCGCTGCTCGTGGTCTTCGCCATATCATTCCTTGGAGCATTCGAGATTACACTACCCAGCTCATGGGTCAACAAGGCCGATCAGGCTTCTGACAAAGGCGGTCTCATCGGCATCTTCTTCATGGCTTTCACCCTTTCACTCGTGTCATTCTCGTGTACAGGCCCCATCATCGGGACGCTGCTGGTAGAGGCTGCAGTTAATGGTGGCATCCTCGGCCCCATCATGGGCATGACGGGATTCAGTCTTGCTCTGGCCCTCCCCTTCGGTCTGTTCGCAGCCTTCCCAGGATGGCTCAATACTATGCCCAAGTCGGGTGGCTGGATGAACTCCGTAAAGGTGAGCCTTGGCCTGCTGGAGCTTGCACTTGCGCTGAAATTTCTTAGTAATGCTGATCTCGTTATGCAGGCGGGACTGCTACAGCGTGAGCTTTTTATCGCCATTTGGATCGCCATCTTCCTAACCTTGGCCCTCTACCTCTTCGGCATTATTCACTTCCCGCATGACAGCAAGACCGAGCGCATCGGGGTGGCACGCTATTTCTTCGGCCTGCTCGCACTCACGTTCACCATCTACCTGATACCGGGAATGTGGGGCGCACCACTCAAAGTAATCAGCGGATTCCCACCACCAATGTTTTACAGTGAATCGCCACAAGGTCCAGGGACAGCTTCTGGACCTGCTGCGCTCTCGCTAACTGACGCATCGGGTACTGTGGTGGGAGACCCTGACCATTGCCCGCACGGGTTGCCATGCTTCCATGACTATGAAGAGGGAATGGCTTACGCCCGTGAGAGTGGCAAACCTGTGCTGCTCGACTTCACAGGTTGGGCCTGTGTGAACTGCCGTAAGATGGAAGAACAGGTATGGAGCGACCCACGTGTGCTAAAACTATTGCGAGAAGATTTTGTGCTCATCTCCCTGTACGTTGATGAGAAAAAAGAACTTCCGAAAGAAGAGCAGATAGAGGTGACCATTGGAACAAAAACCAAGAAATTAAAATCAATCGGAAACAAGTGGAGCTACTTTCAAGCCTCACGCTACGGCACTAATTCGCAGCCTTACTACGTTATTATTGACCATCAGGAAACACAACTCGGCAGCCCCGCAGCTTACGACCCCGATATCGAGAAATACGTTGCATGGCTCGAACAGGGACTCAAAGCCTTCTATCGTTAAAGCCAACAAAGCCTTTCTAAGCATCAACTGCGATGCATTGGTGCCATAGGCATGTGATTACATTAACGATGTATCAGGTGCAGGCCCGCATTGCAGGCAAGAGAACATAATCCAGCCTATGGTCTATGGAACGGCCAAACACACATGCGCTGCGCGAGACACATCATGCAGGGCTCTTTGTTTGGCTGCGAGACAAGTGCTTAGATAATGAAGGTAGTTTTGTTACCGTCTAAAGCGGGGACTATAAATCACTGCACCACAACACCTCACAGTGCATAGCTGCATCATTCCGAGAGCATCCCAAGAAACGATGGCCGCAAACCTCCCTTTGGTAAGAACCAGGGTGTGACCGAATCCCCATTTAGCCCAAGGTTTTAACCTTAGACCAGGAGGTGTGAACGTTGTAACGGAAACCGCTTCAAGTGTTTCCCGTCCTATTTGTGAATTGCGCATCAACCGCTTGGAATAATCTATAGGGACGACTTGAACAGGCGTAATGCATAACTCAGGGACATCTTCAACACCCGACTGATAACAATGGCCAGCACCATCGAGCTGTACTGATGTTCTTCCCCTCACAACCTGACTCAGGTCTCGCTCCGCTCAAAGCGCTCACGACAGGTAGGACATCCATTCGGCTTAAAATCAATGCAATGGCCTCACCATAGAGTAATTGGAGCCGTCCAATATTCTTTAAGAATGAGAGGGGAATCCCAGAATAATTGACCAAAGAACGAAGACCTACAAAAAAGGGCCACCGCAATCGGTGACCCCTTTCAGTAAGGTATTCTAAGGTGGCTTACTTCACAATGAAGTCAACCCTTCTGTTTACATTGAGTGCATCGTCTGTCTTAGACAGTGGCTCGCTCTGACCTGCGCTTTCCACACTGAAGCGCCCTGCATCCAGACCATACACCTTAACAAGGTGATCAACAGCAGCCTGTGCACGCTTTTCAGCGAGAGTCTTGTTGTAGTCTTCAGCACCGGTGCGGTCTGCGTGACCAACAACCTTCACGTTTACACCAGTATTAGCCTTCATCAACTTCGCAACCTCAGCAAGCTTGTCGAAGCTGCTCCAGAAGTCGATTCGTGAACTATTCACTTTGAAGTAGATAGACATCAGGTTCATACCGCCTTTCATCGACCCAGCGCCTGCAGCAGCCTCATCTACACCAATGAGTTCAGGTGTTATGGTCTTGCCCTGGAAGTTCACTAGAGCACCAGCTGCGGTATTTGGCTCGAGATCTTGGCTATCTGCAACGCCATCACCATCAGAATCCAACTCACGACCTGACTCATCTACACGAGCACCTTTGGGTGTGAATGGATCAGCATCCAAATAATCTGGAACACCGTCAACATCAACATCGATAGCACGTCCACTACCATCAACTGCAACATCTGCAGGTGTATCCGCTTCTTTGTCAAACAAATCAGAAACGCCATCACCATCACTATCAACGGTCAGACCTTCAATATTGGTCTCGATATCGTTCAACTTGCTATTGAGCGCTTGGAACGGATTCACCCATTCGGTACTCTCCTTGTGCTTTCCGATTTTAAAGGTAAGACCAAGAGCAGCATAGCTGTAACTGTCGTCCGCTGAACCGGTAACCGTGGTAGCATCCAACTTATCGCTAAATGTAAAGCGATGAGTATATTCTCCGAACAGGTCAAATCTTCTGGAGATTCTAAACTTCACGCCCATTCCAACGGGGACTATTGTCTCGGTGGTCATAGATGATTTGGTCGCGTCAGAAGCGGTTGTAGGGGTACCTGTAGCAGGATGCTCATATCCGTAAGCGAACATGAATTCATCGTTGTACAAACCATTCTTAAAGGTCCGGAAAGAAATGAAACCGACACCAGCAGTTAAGTAGGAAGTGAACCTACGCTGCTTCGTCTTGTCAGAGTACAGCAGATTTGTCCAGTTCAGTTGAAAGTTCAGTGTATAGTCGATGAAATTATTTCTGAACTTGACGTTCCGGTGCTGCGTTGGAGCAATGTTCGCGTTAGCAGCATCACTATTAGCCCTGAGACGCTTAACACCGCCCAAGGTACCACCCATCACATTGACATTCACACCCCAAACCGGGTGAAACTGATAGGCAACAAAGCCGCCACCAGCAAAATTCCAGCGCTCAACGTTCTCACTTGATGGCCAGTGATTGTATTGACGGATATCACCGTAGAACAAGGTGTATCCACCATGGGCCCCTATGGATATACGATTGTACTTCTGCTTACCGGCCTTCTGCTTCTCGACCGGCTTATCCTGACCGAAGGATGTTGCAGACATGAGAGCCAGCACGGTCATCGCTAAAAGTCCTTTTTTCATCATTTTCTAATTATCTGTGTGTGGTTTTCTATTTGTTCTCAGGGTTCACACCTGCGATTAATGCGGGGGCAAAAGTAACCAAACGCTTAAAACAGCAACTATATCGAGAAAAAAAAACGCTTTGTTTCACAATCAAGGGGTTACAGCATGAAATCCCGCACCCCATCGGCAACTCAGAAGATCTGCGATTCGTTCAAAGTGCGATTCATTCTGAACAAAATCAAGAGAATCGGCATCTACTGCGACAACAGGAGTGCTAGTCATTGTCAAAAAAGTCTCCATGTACCCTTGATGTATTCGAGTGAGGTAGCTTCGGTCAATGGATTGCTCGTAACTCCGGCCCCTGCCTGCAATCTGACGAAGGCATCTGTCAACAGATACATTCATGTATAAAATGATGTCAGGTCTTGGGAGACGTCCATGAATGATAGAGAATAGCGTCCGGTACAGTTCAAATTCATCGTCTGTGAGGTTGATTCGGGAGAATATTAGTGATTTGGTGAGCATGTAGTCAGCCACAGTTATCGGCTGAAACATATTGTGGCTGACCACCTCCTCCCGGTGTTGATGATAGCGTTCGGCCAGGAAACTCATTTCCAAAGGAAAAGCGTATCGACTGGCATCCTCGTAAAACTTGGGCAAGAATGGATTTTCGCTGAATTGCTCAAGAACCAATCTCGCTGACAGCCGCTCTGACAGCCGGGTTGCAAACGAGGTCTTTCCAGAACCTATGTTGCCCTCCACCACCACATACCTATGACTCGGATCGATCTGATTCATACTTTAACGTGGGGTTCCACAATACTTCTATCCATGCAGAGCTCATTCAGCGCGAGATAAGAGAGATTCAGAACGGGATGGATCTCATCAGGAATAATCTGGCCAACCGGTAGCAACGCGAACCTTCGATAGGGCAACATGGGGTGCGGAACCTTCAACACATCATGATCTACTGCACCTTCGCTCCAATGAATGATGTCAATATCGATGGTTCGTGATTCGTAGGAGCCTGAATCCGTTCTCACTCGTCCTAGCGCCATCTCTATGGTATGAATCTGCGACAGCACCTCAAGCGGAAGTAGGTCTGATCTGATCTTCAGTGCCTGGTTCAGAAAAAACCCATCTGCCTCGAATCCCCATGACACAGACCTGAATATGTCGGAGGACGAAAGAACAGGGCCGACCCTCAAGGTGATGAGCTTCCGAGCCTCGTTCAAAAGCTGTTCGCTCTGGCCGAGGTTAGAGCCTGTAAGAAGCGTGTATTCGGTGTGCATGTTTTGAACTGCGCGAAGATGAGCTTTTAACGTTTCATAACGGTTGCCGATAACAAAGAAAGGTACTAAGACTACCTTTGCGGCCCATCTTAATCATTTGACATGAAACAGTTTTTCAAATTCGTCCTAGCCAGTGCCGTGGGTCTGGTGCTTGGCATTTTCCTTCTTTTCGCAATCATTGCCGGTATAGGTTCCTCGCTTGGCAGCAAGGGTGAGGTCACTGTGAATGACAACTCCGTTCTGCACATGAAACTCGACAGCGAGATCAAGGAACGCGGTATCGAGAAGCCATTCGACATAGACCCCTCTACTTTCAAGCCCAAGTCGAGCATTGGCCTGAATGACATCTTAGCCTCGCTCGAAAAGGCTGCTGATGACGATCGCATCAAGGGCATCTACATTGATGTTACCAACGTTCCAGCAGGCATGGCAACGGTAGAAGAAATCAGAAATGGAATCATTCGTTTCAAGGAGAGCGGCAAGTGGGTGGTGGCCTACAGTGAGATCTACACGCAGAAAGCATACTACGTGGCGTCCGTTGCAGATGAGATATGGCTCAATCCGCAGGGAATGGTGGAATGGAAGGGTTTGGGTTCCCAGGTGATGTTCCTTAAGAACATGTTCGAGAAACTTGAACTCGAGCCACAGATAATCCGCTACGGTAAATTCAAAAGTGCCGTAGAACCATTGATGTTGGAGAAAATGAGTGATGCCAACAGACTTCAGACCATGACCTACATGAACACTTTGTGGGAGAAGATGCTGGAGGGCATAGCTGAAAGCAGGGGAAAGACCACAACCGAACTAAACAACATGGCACAGGCTGCGTCCATCAGAAAAGCTACGCATGCGCTTGAGAATGGACTTGTGGACAACCTTGTCTATAAGGATGAGGTTCTTTCCAACCTTCGCGAACGACTTGGGCTTGAGAAAGAGGACGATAAGATCGAGTTCATTGCCCTGAGCAGTTACAAGGATGCAAAAATCGACAAGAAGGAGGACGCCTCCGGGTCAAAGGACCGGATAGCTGTCATCTATGCCGTAGGTGGCATTGACATGGGTGAAGGTGATGACGAGAGCATAGGCTCTGAGACCATTTCCAAAGAGATACGCAAGGCCCGTTTGGACGATAAGGTGAAAGCCATTGTGCTCCGCATTAATAGTGGGGGCGGCAGCGCACTCGCCTCTGACATCATCTGGCGTGAGACCATTCTTGCGAAGGAAAAGAAGCCTTTCATTGTTTCGTTCGGTGATGTAGCGGCATCTGGCGGCTATTACATAGCCTGTGCAGCAGATACCATTGTGGCTCAACCCAATACCATTACAGGTTCTATCGGGGTTTTCGGTGTACTGTTCAACGCTCAGAAAATGCTCCAGAACAAGTTCGGTATCAATGTGGATACGGTCAAGACCAATCAGTTCGCTGACCTTGGAGGCCCGCTTCGCCCACTTACTGACGTGGAGCGCGAGATCATTCAGGAAGGAGTCAACGACATCTACTTCGACTTCATCGGTAAAGTGGCGGAGGGTCGTAGAATGACGACCGATCAGGTGGACAGCATCGGTCAGGGGCGCGTTTGGAGCGGTACGGACGCTCTTCGCATCGGATTGGTAGATGTCTTGGGGGGAATAGGAGAGGCAATTGACATCGCAGCCGCAAAAGCTGGCCTTGATGACTATCGCGTAGTTGAGATGCCAGAGGCGAAAGACCCCATGGAACAATTGCTGAAGCAGCTTAAAGGAGGCGGACAAGAGGCTCTTCTTGAAGCACGGCTCGGCAACTACTATCGCTATCTCAAAGACGTAGAGGGGATGATGAACATGCAGGGTGTTCAGGCAAGAATGCCCTACACCATCTACATCGATTAAAACATCATAACAAGCCTGAGTAAAACCCCGCAAGCCGCTCTAGGTCTGCGGGGTTTTGCCTTTCTTGGCAACCCTGAACAGCATGCTCAACTCAGTGGTCACCTGGCTGATGAAGAAGCGGAGACATCAGCGAGAGCTGTTTCTGCGGTATCCCAATGACGTACAGAAAGATGTGCTGGGCAACTTGCTCCAGGCTGCTGAGAGAACGGAATTCGGTAAGACATATGACTTTCACTCCATACGAGGAGCGGATGATTTCCGGCAGCGCATCCCTCTGCAGGACTACGATTCCTTGAAGCCGCTCATAGACCGTCACAGAAAAGGAGAGAACAATGTGATATGGCCCTCGACCATCAAGTGGTTTGCGAAATCCAGCGGTACGACCAACACCCGAAGCAAATTCATACCGGTCAGCACCGAGGCACTGGAGGAGTGCCATTTCAAAGGCGGAAAAGACATGTTGGGCATGTACTGTCAGAATCATCCCGACACGAAGATCTTCTCCGGCAAAGGACTGTCCATCGGTGGTTCCCATCAGGTGGACAGCGAGCAGCCCAATGTCTTTCAAGGAGATCTTTCAGCTGTGCTGCTCCAGAATCTTCCATTGTGGACAGAACTCTTCCGCACTCCAAAGCTGGAAGTTGCCCTGATGGACGACTGGGAAGCGAAAATGGCGGAGATGATTCGAATCACAAAGGGTCAGAACATCACCAACATTCAGGGCGTTCCATCCTGGACCTTGGTACTGCTGCAAAGAATACTCACTGAGACGGTAAAAACGTCCATTTCAGAGGTATGGCCCAATCTTGAGGTATTCTTTCACGGAGCAGTGAGTTTCGTACCCTATCGCGCACAGTTCAAACAGGTAATCGGAGGAAGTGGTATCAATTACATGGAGACCTACAATGCCTCCGAGGGTTTTTTTGCCATTCAGGACCGTCCAGATTCGGACGACATGTTGCTGATGCTCGATTATGGTATCTACTACGAGTTCATACCCATGGAGCAATGGCATAGAGACCAGCCCGAGTCTCTGCTGCTTCACGAGGTGGAGGTCGGAAAACAGTATGCCTTGATAATCTCAACAAATGCAGGGCTTTGGAGATATGCCATAGGGGACACTGTGACTTTCACATCAACGGACCCTTTCAGGATCAGGGTGACAGGTAGGACCAAGCATTTCATCAACGCATTCGGTGAAGAGCTGATAATTGAGAATGCTGAAAAAGCGATCAGAGCCGCCTGCATCGGCACAAACTCTGAGATCACGGACTACACTGCAGCGCCTCTGTTCATAAGCGATAAGACCAATGGTCGCCACGAGTGGCTCATAGAGTTTGCCACTCCCCCACCCCGCATAGAGCATTTTGCAAAACTGCTGGACAATACCCTGAGGGAACTGAACTCAGACTATGATGCCAAAAGAAAGGGGGATATGGTACTGTCCGCACCATTGGTCCGTAGCATCCCGAGTGGAACATTCTACAATTGGATGGCCTCCAGAGGTAAACTTGGTGGACAACACAAAGTACCTCGCCTGAGCAACGATCGGACCCACGTAGAAGATATTCTCGACAATCTGAAAAACCTGCAACGCTGATTCTAGCCAGACTTATGACTGCTCGCAAAGGCGTATCATTGCAACCTACTGCAAGGAGATGAAGAATTTCGCTTTGATAGGTGCTGCGGGCTATATCGCCCCGCGCCACATGAAGGCCGTCAAAGACAACGGGCATGCTCTGATAGCTGCCTTTGACCCGTTTGACAGCGTAGGTGTTGTGGACAGCTATTTTCCAAATGCCGACTTCTTCACTGAGTTCGAGCGCTTTGACCGTCACGTGGACAAACTAAGACGCATGGGGACCGGTCTCGACTTCGTATCCATCTGCTCCCCTAACTATCTCCATGATGCTCATATCCGCTTCGGACTGCGCAATGGGGCTGATGTCATCTGTGAGAAGCCGATAGTACTCAATCCTTGGAATGTCGATGCGCTCTCTGAGATGGAATCTGAATCTGAGGGAAGCATCTACAACATCCTTCAACTTCGTCTGCATCCAAGCGTGATTGCTCTGAAGAAAATGGTGGATGATGGACCTGCAGATAAGACGTACGACTTCGACCTCACCTACATCACCTCACGCGGTAAATGGTACTACACCAGTTGGAAAGGCGACACTATGAAATCCGGGGGAATTGCCACCAATATCGGGGTTCATTTCTTTGACATGCTTCAGTGGGTCTTCGGGCCGGTGTCGAAAAGTGTGGTGAATGTTCATACCCATGACCGTGCGGCCGGATTTCTCGAACTCAAAAAAGCCCGGGTGCGCTGGTTCCTTAGCATCAATGCCGATACACTGCCCGAGAGCTGCGCAGCACAGGGGAAACGGACTTACCGATCGATGACCCTGGAAGGTCATGAAATTGAATTCAGCGATGGGTTCACAGAGCTGCACACGCTCAGCTACAAGGAGATACTCGAAGGACGTGGATTCGGCATCAACGAATCACGTCCTTCGATAGAACTCGTTCATCAGATCAGAAATGCGGAGGTGACAGGTTTAAAGGGAGATTACCACCCCTTTTGCAACAAAAAAGTGGCAATGCACCCGTTTGATGGTCAACAGTTCTGAGCTGACTTGAACGGAAATCACCTCAGACCAGCAGCGCAAGTGAGAACAGACCATCGGAACAAGCCAAAGATGAGTATCGGCAAGGAGCCATATTTCCGTGGGTTGAGCTGGGCATGGCTGCTACTGCCTGTTCTGCTGTTGTCCTCATGCGACCGGCTGCTGTTCCGCAACCTGATGCTCCGCACAGATGCCGACTATGCCTACAAGGAGTTTGAGGACATTGATGACCGTGAGTATCGTTTGGCACCGAATGACATTCTGATAGTTCGCGTTTTTGCCAATGACGGCTTCGACATGGTGAATATAGCGGGTTTCGGCCGTGGTACGGCCAACCCTCAGATGGGCGCAGCGGGAGGAATAGGTGCCGCAGGAGGAATAGGTGCCGCAGGAGGAATGGGCGCAGCGGGAGGAATGGGCGCAGCTGGGGGAATGGGCGCAGGTGGCCGGATGATGATGCGTGGTGGCGGTGGCGGCAATCTGGTTCTGAGGGTCGAGTTCGATGGATTCGTAAAGATGCCCGTGAGCGGAATGGTGTACCTCGAGGGACTCACAGTCCGTCAGGCAGAGATGCTTCTGGAGGACTATTACTCTGAATTCATCAACAAGCCATTTGTGCTCGTGGATGTTTTCGATAAGCGAGTTTTCCTTTTTATGGGTGATCAGACGCAGGTGGTTCCGCTGTTCAGAGACAACATCACCCTGTTTGAGATCTTGGCTCAAGTAGGTGGAATCCCGATGGACGGAAAGGCCGACAAAGTGAAGCTGATACGCGGTGATCTCCGAAATCCTGATGTACATGTCATCGATCTGTCTACTCTGAAAGGCGTCCAGAATGCAGACCTTGTGATGCAGGCCAACGACATTATCTACGTAGAAGTAAGGCGCAGGTATGCCCAGCGTACTGTTGCAGAACTGGCACCATGGTTGTCTCTGCTCACTTTCTCAATCACAACCCCGCTGACAATCATCGCGCTGCTTAGATTATGACAAACGCAACCTTTAGTTGTGTGACCGTCAATGCTGACATTCTTTTCGCATGCTATCCTACTTTCAGACCATCATTACAACTTTTGCAGTGCAGATGGCTTGCGCGCAAGGTCCTGTGGCAGGATATGACCTTCCACGTCACGAAGTGGTCCAAGAGCATATCGAGGCTCTCGAGCAGATGACCTTAGACCTTGATTCCATAGGGGCCCAGGAGGTTTCGGCATTAAATATATACCGCGTGCAATATCCGGAGACCTCAGCACTCTGGCCGATACTCGATCGCTTAGAATCACTTTTTGCTGAACGGGAGAGACTGCTGTATTCGGTCACAAGTTCAAGCCCAAGCATCGCTCGTTTAGATCACAGTATCAATATCGCAAGACATGACCTTCAACGGGCAGTCGCGGCATTGGGTGAGATGATTGAATCGGAGTCGTGGAAATATGGTGTTGACAGTCCTCAGAACAGATTACGGAATCCATGACGCTGGAACCACAGCCATTTGTCGCATACTCTTGATGACCTAATGAATAATCGGCATAACCGATGAAACGCCCTCGTCCCAACATCCCATCATTCAATGATGACCTGGACCCAAAACTCCTTGGGCGCATCGTAGGACAAAGCGTGATCTACATCATACCCATGGTTCTTGTGGCCGTGTTGGCGGGTGCATTATATCTGCGGTTCACTCCATCTGTATATGAGACAAGCGCCACTGTGCAAGTTGGTCACGATGTACAAGGACACGCGATTATCGGTATAGGCACCACTATTTACAGTAACAATCTGGTGAAGGAAATGGAGATGATGAGGTCTCCATACTACCTGCAGAGGTCGCTCGACAAGCTCCAATTGGATGCGAGCTACTTCCTCAAAGGCAATATCCTCAGTGAGGAGCTTTATCTCGCATCTCCTTTTCTGGTCACATACCGCATCATCGATGACAAAGTGCTTGACACACCTATATGGCTGACCTTCATCGAAGACTTTCGCGTGTATTACGAGTACGCGCTGCAAGGACAGACCTATGGCGCTGAGTTGTCACTTCTGGACAGTATTGTAACACCTCACTTCGCTGCTAAGATTAGTGTGCGGGATCTGGTGGGGATTATGAATCAGCAGAATGAGGCGAAGAACAAGTATTACTTCACCCTCAACAACATGGACGGTGTCGTAAGGCAGTATTCATCGGCCGTGAAACTTTCTGTAGAGAACGCAGACGCTCAACTTGTGCGGATATCACTGCGAGACCGCAACCCACGGAAAGCCACCGACATTGTGAATGTCATCGCTGAAGACGTTGTGCTTTTCGATCTGGAGCGAAGACAGCAGTCTGCGAACAGTGTGCTTGAATTCGTAGACGATCAACTGGCCAAGATCTACGACAGGCTCTATGACCTTGAATCGGAGATGATCGCTTTTCAGGGTTTTGACACCGACAACAAACAGCCTGGTCAAGACCTGCTCAAAATGCTTCCTGACCCCTTCAACAGGGTGGCTCAGATCGAGGAGGACGTGGTCTCGCTCAGAATGGAACTTGATGCACTTGACCGTGTGGACAGTGAACTCGCGTCTGATGCCGACCTTAATGTTTACAGGCTTTTTGCATTCCTTGCCGCATCTGAATCTAAGGGCAGCCTGAACTCCCTGCTTGAGAAAATGCAAGAACTGATGCTGCAACGCGAACAGCTCCTGTTCATGGTCACGGAGACCAGCCCGGCCATTGCCAGATTGGAGTATGAACTCAGCATACAGAGAAAATTACTGCGCGAAACGATCAACTCACTCAGAGTTAGCCTGAACTCACGTCTCAGATCGCTGGAAAGCCGGAAGAACAGTTACAAAAAGGAGACGGGAAAACCCGGAGAGCCCGATTATGACAAACGAGAGTTCATACGACTCAAGAGAATCTACGAGGTCAACGAGAGCTTCTATCAATCGCTGGTGGATAAGAAAGCAGCATTCTCGGTAGAGAAGGCAAGCTATATTTCCTCGAACAAGGTGCTTCAGAATGCAAGAGTTCCCAAGCAGGCCATATTCCCCGATGAGAAGAATGCTTTCCTCTTCCCCATTGCTGCTGCTCTGGTCATCGGACTTGTTATCATCATTGCCAGGTACCTCATGCACAACACCATCACCCATCCCGGTCAGGTGAGCAAGTATGTAGACATGCCTATCCTTGGAATCGTCCCTAAGTACGAGAAAGACATTCCCAACTCGCAGCTTCTTGTCGACAAGCACCCTAAGTCGATGATCACAGAGTCCTTCAGGGCAATCCGTACGAACCTGGAGTTCATTGTAAGCCAAGACAAGCCCAAGGTGATGTCCTTTACCTCAACCATATCGGGAGAAGGCAAAACCTTTGTGGCTATCAACTTAGGAGGCATCATCGCACTTTCCGGCAAAAAAGTGGTGATCCTT
The DNA here is from genome assembly GCA_964500205.1 of uncultured Chryseobacterium sp. Lineage (GTDB taxonomy): Bacteria > Bacteroidota > Bacteroidia > UBA10329 > UBA10329 > UBA10329. Next base: position 62,371 of record CAZCNS010000017.1, read on the forward strand.
GACCTTGACATGCGCAAACCAAAGATCCACGTAGGCTTTGCCGTGCCGAATACAGAGGGGATGAGTACGCTGCTCTCCGGCAAAAGTGAGCTTCACGATGTTCTGAGGCACAGCGATCTCGATAACTTGCACTTCATCACTGCAGGACCTATACCCCCCAACCCTGCGGAATTGATCGTAAGTCCTGTAATGGATGAGCTTTTGGAAACATTGAAGCAATCTTACGATCTGGTCATCATTGACAACCCGCCAGCCGGCATTGTGACTGACGGTATCGTGAACATGCAGCGGGCGGACTACCCCATTTACATCGTTCGGGCGGATTACTCCAAAAAGCCCTACCTGGAAAGCCTGATGCGCCTTCAGGATGACAACGGTCTGAGGAACCTCAGTGTGATCCTCAACAGCGTGGACACCAAGGGGTCTGCCTATGGGCAAGGATATGGCTATGGGTATGGCTACGGGTATGGGTATGGCTACGGATATGGTTACGGATACTATGAAGAAGATTCAGATACCAATCGATACGCTTGGCTACGCAGATTCTTCAAAGGGCGGTACGACTGACAGAAAGCATGGAACTTATTACTACTGACCTCAGCGGACTGCTGATCCTGAAGCCAAAGGTTTTCGAGGATGAAAGAGGGTATTTTTTTGAAACTTTCAGACAAGACGCCTTCCAACGAATCGGAGTAGCTATTGAGGTTGTTCAGTCGAATATCTCAAAATCAGACCGTGGCGTAGTCAGAGGTCTGCACTTTCAGAACCCGCCCCATGCTCAAGGCAAGCTTGTGAGGGTGCTTAGAGGCAGCGTTCTTGACGTAGCGGTTGACATACGGAAAAACTCCCCTACGTTCGGCAAGTCTTTCAGCATCGAGCTCTCAGAGAGCAACAAACTCGGATTGTGGATTCCAGCAGGATTCGCACACGGATTTCGCACCTTGGAGGATGACACGCTCTTTTATTATGACTGCACAGCACTCTACAATCCTGCTGCCGAGGGTGGAATCCTGTGGAATGACCCTGAGCTTGGAATTGACTGGGGAATTGAAAATCCGACACTCTCGGCCAAGGATGCCGCAGCCCCCCGATTAAGTGATTGCATCAGTATGTTTTAGGACTTCGAGATTCAGCCTACTACCTGTCCTTCGCGGCCACGATGACCACACTAGACAATCAGCAGCTTGGCTTGGTGTATCTGGTTTTTACCGGATGTGCCGTCCTTTTCAGTTTCCTTGTGAACGGCCTGTTGCTCAAACTGTCCCGCTCACTTGGCGTGAAAGACCAAGGCGAGCACATCGTGCGATGGAGCAGCACCACCAAACCTGCGGTCGGGGGCATCTCGTTCTACATTCTGTTCCTATTTGCGGTTGCTTGTTACTCCATCCTCTTTGGAGCCGTGGAATACATCAACGACATTGTCCGGTTTCTCGGGGTGATGGCGGCCTGTTCGCTCGGATTCGTGGTAGGGCTTGCAGATGATGCATACAACACCAAGCCATTCCTCAAATTCTCAGCCCAGTTCTGCAGCGGGGTGATCCTCATCGCGACCGGAACCGTGATCAACATCAGTGGCATCCCCGCGTTCGACATGTTCCTGACCATGTTCTGGGTGGTGGGACTGATGAACTCGATCAACATGCTGGACAATATGGACGGCATCACCACCTCAGTATCCATTTCCGTGATTCTTGGAGGGCTTTACATGGCATGGTCTCGTGATGAGTTTCAGAGCATCTACTTCATCACGATGCTGGGTGTACTGGCGGGGCTGCTTGGTTTCCTTTATTTCAACTGGAATCCGTCCAAGATGTACATGGGAGACACAGGAAGCCAATTCCTCGGTGTGTTCCTTGCCGTGGTGGGTATCATTTACCTATGGAACGGTCATGCCGAGCCTGATTTCAGGATTCAGACCAAGCAGTTCATAGTCGCTCTGCTGGTATTCATCGTTCCGATCATCGACACCACAACGGTTACCATAAACAGACTTTTGAAAGGACAGTCACCATTTGTAGGCGGAAGAGACCATACGACCCACCATCTGTGCTATCTGGGCCTGACGGAGCGTCAGGTGGCGTTCAGCTTCCTTGGGCTATCCATGCTATCAGTAGTTCTGCTCATCGTTATCGACAGGGTGATTGGCCCTTCCTGGCACTATCATCACTTCGGCATCTTCCTCGGCTACTTTGCCCTCCTGTTCGGTTTCCTTTATGGTATAACCCGTGTTAACAAGCACCGGGAGAAGAGCTTAGCGACCACTGAAACTCCACAATAAAAGTAGCCGAACGCGCATGTCGTGCGTTTGAGAGGAATACTTACTTTTGCCGTCCGCTTTTCGGAGCGGAACCATTCAAAATCAATCTAAACATGAACCAGTACGAAACCGTTTTCATTTTAACTCCCGTTTTGTCTGAAGCTCAGATGAAGGAAGCGGTTAAGGAGTACGAGAAGTTCCTGAAATCCTTGGAGGCCAAGATGGTCGCCAAAGAGGACTGGGGGCTGCGCAAGCTTGCGTATCCGATCCAGAAGAAATCCTCAGGGTTTTACACGCTCTTCGAATTCCAAGCCGCCCCTTCGGACATAGAGAAGCTTGAGACGAAGTTCAAGCGCGATGAGCGTGTCATCAGATTCCTGACCATCAAGATGGACAAGTATCACGTCCAGTATGCAGAGGCGCGCAGGAACAAGAAAAAGGAACAGAACGCCTAACACAAGAAGCAATCATGGCTAAGAAAGAAGGAGAGATCAGATATCTCACCCCGCCCTCAGTAGAGGTTTCGCGGGATAAATACTGCCGTTTTCAGAAATACGGCATAAAGTTCATTGACTACAAAGACCCTGACTACCTGTTGGCCTTCATCAATGAGCAAGGCAAGTTGCTTCCACGCAGGCTCACCGGCACATCGCTCAAGTATCAGCGCAAAGTGTCTCAGGCCGTCAAGCGTGCAAGGCACCTGGCCCTCATGCCTTACGTAGCTGACCTCTTAAAATAAGCCGTCATGGAAATCATTCTGAAAAAAGACGTTGATAACCTCGGCTACACGGATGACCTGGTCACTGTGAAGAACGGTTACGCGAGAAACTACCTCATACCCAATGGGCTTGCAGTGCTTGCATCGCCCTCTGCCAAGAAAGTGCGTTCAGAAAACCTGAAGCAACGTGCTCACCGCGAAGCTAAACTCCGCGAAGAGGCAGAAGCAATGGGTGCAAAGCTGGCCGCAGCAACGCTCAAGGTCGGTGCGAAAGTGGGTGAGAGTGGCACGAAGATCTTCGGTTCCGTCAATAACATTCAGGTAGCTGAGGCCATCAAGGCTGCTCTTGGTGTAGAAGTGGATCGCAAGAAAATCAGCCTCAAAGGCGATGTGATCAAGGAAATAGGCTCATACACTGCCTCTGTGCGTCTGCACAAGGACTTCGCTCAGGAGTTCACGTTTGAGGTTGTTGCTGAGTAAATCTCGGCTCTGCATATCAAGAACCCCCATCGACCATGTCGGTGGGGGTTTTTCTTTTGTCCTGAACAACAAAAAAAGGGTGCGGTCCTCGCGGTCCGCACCCATTGACATGTTCACCTGCGGGTCTCAGCCCTTGGCAGCCTCTTCCTCGCGCAATGCCCTGCGAAGGATCTTGCCCACGTTGGTCTTAGGCAACTCATCGCGAAACGCCACGTGCTTGGGCCGCTTGTAGCCAGTGAGATTCTCGGCACAGAAATCCTTGATCTCCTTCTCGGTCAGGCTTGCATCTTTCTTCACAACAAACACCTTAACCGCTTCGTTGGACTTCTCATCGGGCACACCGATGGCGGCCACCTCGAGCACCTTGGGATGCGAGGCGATCACATCCTCCACCTCGTTGGGATAAACGTTGAAGCCAGAAACGAGGATCATGTCCTTGATGCGGTCAACGATGGTGAAGTAGCCGTCCTCGCTCATCACGGCCACATCACCTGTGCGCAGCCAGCCGTCCTTGATCTGATTGGCCGTGTCGTCAGGGCGGTTGTAGTAGCCCTGCATCACCTGCGGGCCTTTGATGAGGATCTCACCGCGCTCGCCTACTGGCACCTCGTTTCCGTTCTCATCGCACAGCTTCATGTCCGTTCCGGGCACGGGCACACCGATGGTACCGATGCGGGCAGAGCCATCGAGCGGGTTGGCCGATGCCACGGGCGAGCTCTCTGTGAGGCCGTAACCTTCCACGAGCACACTTCCTGTCACCTCCTTCCACTTCTGGGCTACGGGCTTCTGGATGGCCATTGCACCACCGATAACGGCCTTCACAGGCTTGAAGTCGAGGGTCTTGAACTCCTCGGTGTTCAGCAATGCGTTGAAGAGGGTGTTCACCCCGGTCATCACCGTCCAGCGGTGCTTCTTCAGTTCCTTGATGAACGCAGGGATGTCACGCGGGTTGGTCACCAGTACGTTCTTGCCACCGAGACAGATGAACGCCATGCAGTTCACGGTGAGTGAGAAGATATGGTACATGGGAAGCGGGGTGATGATGATCTCCTCGCCCGGTTTCAGCGCCTCGCCCATCCACGCTTTCATCTGCTCCATGTTGGCGATGACGTTGCGATGTGTGAGCACCGCGCCCTTGCTCACGCCTGTGGTGCCACCCGTGTATTGGAGGAATGCGATATCGGTGTTCTTGATCTGCGCCACCTTGGGTTTCAGGCCGCGTGGCTTCACAAGTTCACGGAAGTCTATGGTGTTAGGGATATTGTAGTCGGGCACCATCTTCTTCACATACTGCAACACAAGGTTCACGATGAACTGCTTGGGCTGCGGGAAGAGGTCGGGGATGCGGGTGACAATGACATGCTTGATGCCCGTCTTGGACAGACACTGCTGCAGCTCACCACAGAAATTGGCCACGATGACGAGGGCCTTCACCCCGGCATCGTTGAACTGGTGCTCCATCTCACGGGCGGTGTACAGCGGGTTGACATTGACCACCACCAATCCTGCGATGAACGACCCATAGATGCAGATGGGGTACTGCAGCAGGTTGGGCATCTGCAGGGCGATGCGGTCACCGGGCTTGAGGTCGGTGTTGTTCTGTAGCCATGCCGCGAAGTTGTGCGCCCGCTCGCGCAGCTGGTTGAATGTCATTGTGACCCCCATGTTCTCGAAGGCGATCTTGTCGCCATACTCCGCGCAGCTGTCCTCAAATGCCTGAAGGATGCTCGGGTAGGAGTCGGGATTGATGTCGGTAGGCACTCCCTTGGGATAGTGCTGATGCCAGATGCGTGATTCCATGCGTTACATTTTTTTTGGTTGCCCAAATCTAAGGCATTGGCGTGTATGCATATCATATAGTTCGCTGGTAGATACCTTGCACTCGCAGAACAGCCTGACCACAATGAAGAACAGATTATCCGTGATAGCGTGCATTATCGTATCGCTGACATTCATAGGCTACCGCACAGCCTATTTTGAACGAACATCCAATGCTGTAAGCTGGGATGCTCTGGGTTACTACATGTACCTCCCTGGAGCGCTCATCTACAACGATCTCAAAGACCTGAACTGGCTTCCTGAGATCGACTCCGCCTATCACGTTACCCCGAACGGACTCTACCAGGCAACGCTGCTCGAATCCGGCACCTATACTGGGAAATACCTCGCAGGAGTGGCCATAATGCAGCTTCCCTTCTTCGCAGTAGGCCATTGGATCGCAGGCATCTCAGGTCATCCGCAAGACGGATTCTCGTGGCCCTATCAATATGCCATCCTCTTCGGGGCAGTATTCTGGGGTATTATGGGTCTGATTGTTCTAATGTTGGTTCTCAGGATATATTTTGACGAGCGGGTCACAGCCATCGTCATCTTGCTGTTGGCCATTGCCACCAACCTCATTCAGTATGTGTCGGTGGACGGGGGTATGAGCCACGCCTACATCCTTCCCCTTTACTCCATGCTGCTCTGGTTCACGGTGAAATGGCATAGCTCGCCACGGTGGCACCTCGCCCTTCTCGGTGGCATGGTCACAGGTCTCGCGGTGATGTCGCGCCCTACGGAGGCTCTCATGATCTTCATCCCCATCCTTTGGGATACGCATGACAAGAGTGCATCGCAACTTAAATGGCTTAAGGTAAGCCAGCACCGCAGTCACATCGGACTGAGTATGCTTGGCGGATTCCTCGGAGTTCTTCCCCAGCTCACCTACTGGAAATACACCACAGGGTCGTTCATTTATGATGTGGGCAGCAAATGGGTATTTCTCACCCCGTGGTTCCGTGTGCTTTTCGGTCCAGAGAAAGGCTGGTTCCTCTACACCCCTGTCGCGATACTTATGGTCATCGGACTGTTCATGATGAAAGGCCGTCCGTTCCAAAGGGCGGTGCTAACGTTCTGTCTTCTGAACATCTGGGTCATCATTGCATGGAACGACTGGCGTTATGGTGCAAGCTACTCTACACGGGCACTCACCCAAAGCTATCCGGTTTTTGCCTTTGGCCTGGCCTGCGCAGTGGACCACATTCTCAAACGGGGTTGTGGCTTTGTTTTAGCCATAATCTCAGTGCTGCTCGTGTGGCTCAATTTTCACCAGCTTGCCATTTACAACAACTACACGATGGAGAGCTTCTCCCCGCTTTTGGGGCTCTTTCCCTGAGTGCGGTTCAGTATTGTTTCGTAAACAATGATTGGAGCAATAGCCCGAACCCCACCACCAGCCCGCACCCCACCACGTTGTACCACAGATACCCCATCGTGAGCCATTCAGGGGCAGAGTCGTTGGCGTTGAGGAAGTGGATGCCCAGCACGCACGCCTCGGCCAGCAGTGCAGCGATGAACACCGCGTGGCCCTGCACCCGCTTCACATAGAACGCCACGAGGAAGATGCCCAGTATCGTCCCGTAGAACAGCGACCCCAGCAGGTTCACCGCCTGAATGAGGTTCTCGAACAGCGAGGCCGTGGTAGCGAACACGATGGCCAGCACCCCCCACAGGAACGTGAACCACCGCGATGAGCGTAGGTAGTGCGCATCGTCCCCGTCCCGCTTGATGGAACGCTGGTAGAGATCGACCGTGGTGGTGCTGGAGAGGGCGTTCAGCTCCGAGGCCGTGCTCGACATGGCCGCGCTGAACATCACCGCGAACAGCAGCCCGATCATGCCCACGGGCAGGTGATCCATCACAAAGCCCATGAAGATGTAGTCCTTGTCATTGATCTCGGCCTTGGGGTCGTGCAGCAGGGCGAGCTGCTTTACCTCCTCGCGGATGCGTTCGCCATCGGCCAGCAGCGCATTGGCACGCTCGGCATGTTGGCGCACGGTCACTTCATCGCCTGCGCGCTGGGCCTTTACCAAAGCGCGCAGCTCCTTTTCCTTCTCGGTGAAATTGGCGGTGTGCTCGGCCTCCAACACCTCCAACTGCCCGCCATGTTCGCTTTGGCGCAAGTTCTCGGTCTGCACGCGGTTGAAGAACACGGGCGGCTGGTGGAACTGGTAGAACACGAAGACCATCACCCCGATGAGCAGGATGACGAACTGCATCGGCACCTTCAGCAGGCCGTTCATCATCAGTCCGAGGCGGCTCTCAGTGATGCTTTTTCCAGTAATGTAGCGCTGCACCTGCGACTGGTCCGTGCCGAAATAGGACATGAAGAGGAACAGCGCGGCCGTCATCCCCGACCAGAAATTGTAGCGGTCGCTGAGGTTGAATTCGAAGTTGACCACGTTGAGCCGCCCCGTCTTGCCCGCCACGTGGAATGCATCGCCCAGGCTGATGTCCGCAGGCAGCATCGCCACCACCATGCCGCCCGCCAGCAGCATCCCGCCCATCATCACGGCCATCTGCTGCTTCTGGGTCTGGGTGACGGCCCTCGTGCCACCGCTCACCGTGTAGATGATGACCAGCGCACCGATGAGCACGTTGGTGGCCGTGAGGTTCCAGCCCAGCAGCGTGCTCAGGATGATGGCGGGCGCATAGATGGTAATGCCCGCTGCCAGCCCGCGCTGCACAAGGAACAGGAGGGAGGCGAGGGTGCGGGTCTTGAGGTCGAAGCGGCTCTCCAGAAACTCGTAGGCCGTATAGACCTTCAGGCGGTAGAAGATGGGGATGAACGTCACCGACAGGATGATCATCGCCACGGGCAGCCCAAAGTAGAACTGCACGAAGCGCATGCCATCCGTATAGGCCTGCCCCGGTGTGCTCAGAAACGTGATGGCACTGGCCTGCGTGGCCATGATGCTTATGCCGATGCCCCACCAGTTGGCGTCATTCCCGCCCTTGAGGTAGCCCTCCAGGTCGCGGCTGCCACGGGTCTTCCACGTGCCATACGCCACAATGAAGATGAGCGTGCCGAGAAGGACTGTCCAGTCGAGGATGCTCATGGCTAGGAGGGACGGGGGACGAGGGACAAGGGACAAGGGACGGGGGCCGAGTGACGAGGGGCGCGAACCAATCGTAAATTGAAAATCGAAAATCGTCTATTGCAAATTTCAACAACAGGGAACAGGGAACCGATAAGGCTACAGTCACCCGCCAGAACTCTCGTCCCCCGTCCTTCGTCCCTCGTCCCAGACCTTTTCATGAGTAGTACTCCGTCAACACATAAAACCCCGCCACCAGTACCGCCAGCACCGCAATGAGCAGGGCATACCATCCATTCCAAGAGGAGAAAACAGGGGGTTTTTGGTCGGGGGACATGGGGCGAAGGTCGGGGTTCTGTTCAGAATGCTGTGCTCGGAAGTTCATCCTCTGCGTTTCAGTAATTTTGAGCATCAAATTCTTTCCATGAAAGCCGCACTTCAGCTTGAACTCAGCTTTGACCAGATTCTTTCTCTGGTCAAGCAGCTTCCGCAGAGCAAGAAGCTGAAACTCTCCAAGGCTTTGGAGACCGATGGCATCGAGTCGAGGCTTACTTCCATCCTTCAGGCATTCAAGACAGACGACCTTTCTGAGGACGACATCACGGCAGAGGTAGAAGCGGTTCGTCAGGCGCGTTATGAGAAGGGGAAGTGTTAAGGTTGTCATCGACACCAACGTCTGGAGAAGCTTTCTCATAGGAAAGCGACTTGCCCAATTGAAGCATCATCTCTCCAGCGGCAAGATTCAAGTGGTTACCTGCCCGGAGTTGATGGAAGAACTTCGCGAGGTTACCTCTCGACCCAAACTCAGAGGTTATTTCCCAGCCGCAGAAGTGTCCAATCTTTTTTCCTTGCTTGATGTCATCGCCATTCATGTGGATGTAACGGTGAGAAAGCCCCTGTGCCGCGATCCGAAGGACGATTTCCTGCTTGCGCTCGTAGAAAAGTCAAAGGCGGATTATTTAGTTACCGGAGATAAAGACCTCCTCATTCATGACCCTTTCGGCTTAGCCCGAATCCTCTCACCTTCCGCTTTTGAAGAGGAGATGGAGCGCTCGTAGAATTGCTCCGAGTATTGCTTGATTCAATTTGCCCAAGTGCAGGAAGCCCGAGATTCCGGATGCGGATATTGGTCGGATGCAACTTCAATATTTTCGTTTCTTGGCAAGCCATTGGGCCAGCCTGCGCTGCGACCCGTGTTCCTCCGTCCATCCAACAAATCATCACTCATTTCCCTATGAAAATCAGAGAAATAAACGCCATGCGTGGCCCCAACTACTGGTCTGTGAAACGCCACAAGCTCATCGTGATGGTGCTCGATTTGGAGGACATGGAGGAAAAGCCCACCAACCTTGTGCCCGGCTTCGGGGATAGGCTGAAGGCGATGTTCCCCACTATGATCTCGCACCGCTGTTCTGAGGGCTGCGAGGGCGGGTTCTTCATGCGGGTGGATGACGGCACATGGATGGGCCACGTCATCGAGCACATCGCTTTGGAGATCCAGACCCTTGCGGGCATGGACACCGGCTTTGGCCGCACCCGCGACTATGGCGAGAAAGGCGTCTATAATGTGGTGTTCTCCTACTTGGAAGAGAGCGTGGGCCGCTATGCCGCCTCTGCCGCGCTGCGCATCTGCGAGGCATTGATCGATGGCCGAGACTACGACCTCGAAGCCGACATTCAGGAGATGCGCGAACTGCGCGAGGCTGAGCGTTTGGGGCCCAGCACGGGTTCCATTGTGGAAGAGGCCGCCAGCCGTGGTATTCCATGGATTCGCCTCAACAAGTATTCCCTGTGCCAGTTGGGATATGGTGCCAATCAGAAGCGCATACAGGCCACGGTGACCAGCGAGACGAGCAGCATCGGTGTGGAGATTGCCTGCGACAAGGAGGACACGAAGTTCCTGCTCGAACAGGCCGAGGTGAATGTGCCCCGTGGCGAGATCATCAGCCGCGAAAGCAGTCTGGAGGAGGCCTGCAAAAACATCCGTTTCCCGTTGGTGGTGAAGCCCGTGGACGGCAATCATGGCCGTGGCATCACCGTCAACATCCAGAACTATGACGATGCCTTGGTGGCGTTCCATGCGGCCAAGAAGGTGTCGCAGAAAGTGATTGTAGAGAAATACATCACGGGCGAGGACTATCGTCTGTTGGTCATCAACCACCGTTTGGTGGCGGCCGCCAAGCGCAGCCCTGCCCACGTGATCGGGGATGGAAAGCATACCATAGAACAGTTGGTGGCCGAGGTGAACAGCGACCCGCGCAGGGGCTACGGCCACGAGAATGTGCTCACGGCCATTACCATCAACGACCTTACCATCAGCATCCTTGCCGCCAAGGGTTATACGGTTGATTCAATACCTGCTGAAGGCGAACGGGTCATCCTGAAAGACACCGCCAACCTGAGCACGGGCGGCACGGCCGAGGATGTGACGGACATCGTTCACCCCGCCAACATCTCCATGGCTGAGCGCATCAGCAAGATCATCGACCTCGACATCTGCGGCATCGACATCATGACCACCGACATCAGCCAGCCGCTCAGCGACACGGGCGGTGCGGTGCTCGAAGTGAACGCAGGTCCCGGTTTCCGCATGCACCTCGCGCCCACCAAAGGACTGCCGCGCAACGTGGCCGGCCCTGTAATCGACAAGCTTTTCCCGAAGCAGGGCGACACGGGCCGCATCCCCATCATCGCCATCACAGGCACCAACGGCAAGACCACCACGAGCCGCCTCATAGCCCACATGGCCAAGATGAGCGGCTATCGCGTGGGCTACACCACCAGCGATGGCGTCTACATTCAGAACCGCATGTTGATGAAGGGCGACTGCACCGGCCCGGCCAGCACCGAGTTCGTGCTCAAGGACCCCACGGTCAACTTCGCGGTGCTCGAATGCGCCCGTGGCGGACTGCTGCGAGCCGGGTTGGGTTTCCACCACTGCGATGTGGGCATTGTGACCAACGTGGCAGCCGACCATCTGGGCCTCAAGGGCATCCACACCATCGAGCAGTTGGCCAAGGTGAAGGGCGTGATCCCCGAAACGGTGCTGCCCAGTGGCTATGCCATCCTCAATGCCGATGACGACCTCGTTTATGAGATGCGCAAGAACGTGAAGTGCAATGTAGCGCTGTTCTCCATGGACGAAAACAACCCGCGCATCAAGGCATTGCAGCGCCTCGGTGGCATCACAGCGGTGTATGAGGACGGCTACGTGACGCTCTGTCGCGGGCAATGGAAGATGCGCGTGCTGCGTGCCGACCAGATCCCGTTGACCCATGGCGGCAAGGCGCACTTCATGATCCAGAACGTGCTTCCGGCCATATTGGCGGCCAACGTGCAGGGTATTAGCATCGAGGACATGAAGGCCGCACTCGAGAGTTTCATCCCTTCCGCATCGCAGACCCCGGGCCGCCTCAACCTCTATAAGTTCGACAACTTCCAAGTGCTGCTCGACTATGCGCACAACCCGGCCGGAATGCGCGCCTTGCAGCAGTTCGTCAGTCAACTGGACGCCACGGTCAAGGTGGGCATCATTGCCGGCATTGGCGACCGCAGAGTGGAGGACAACAACGAGATGGGAAGCATCGCAGCCGAGATGTTTGACGAGATCATCATCCGTCAGGACAAACAACTGCGCGGCAAGACCGAGGCCGAGCTCATCAAGATGCTTGATGACGGCATCAAGGCCAAGGACCCGAACAAGAAGACCACCATCATCCCATCCGAGAAGGAGGCCATTCTTCATGCCGTGAAACACGCCAAGAACGGCACCCTCATTGTCCTTTGCAGCGATGTGATCCCCGAAGCCCTCGACCTTGTCTCCCTATTGAAGGAACAGGAAATGAGGGGAGAGGCGATGATTGGGGGGTAGTTTGTGAAAGGAGAAAATGGAAAATGGGGGAATGGAAAATAGTGGCTTCGTGAAACAACGCCTTCACTGATTCCCATTCTATCGTCTCCATCAACCCAAGACCATTTTCCATTTTCTTTTTTCCTTGCCCTTCCGTGCCTCCGTGGCCAATTCATGTTCTTCCGCCCACTACCATTTTCCTCATTCCCATTTTCCATTTTCTCTAAAAGACGATGAACAACTTCTCACTCGCCATCCATGGCGGGGCAGGCACACTGCTCCGTGGGCAGATGACCCCAGCCAAGGAACAGGAATACACGGCTGCATTGCAACAGGCGTTGGATGCAGGCCATGCCGTCCTCAGTAAAGTTGGTAGCGCATTGGATGCTGTGGAGGCAGCTGTCCGTGTGCTGGAAGGTTATCGGGTGGGCACTGAGCAACAACATGACAGCTAAGGACACCAGTTTGGCCGCTTGGAAAATAGCCGTTCACAACAGGTCGGTCACACCGGATCTGATCTTTCACTCCGACAGAGGTGTGCAGTATGCCTGCAACGAGTTCACCTTGCTACTGAAGGCATATCCCACAGTGAGGCAGAGCATGAGCAGAAAGGGCAACTGCTGGGATAATGCCGTGGCAGAAAGTTTCTTCAAAACCTTGAAGTCAGAATGTACCGACCACCTTCAAAAACTCAACTTGAAACAGACCGAAATAGCGGTCTTTGACTATATCGAGTGCTGGTACAACACCCACAGAAGGCACTCCGCCCTTAACTACATGACACCTTTGGAATATGAAAATCAGTTATCAATTTGGAAAATAGCAGCTTAGTGTCTTATCTCTCTGTCCAAAATAAAGTTGCAAGTCCAGTGCAGGCCTGCTTGTACATGCGGATGATGGTGCACAATGTGATGGGCCGTGGGCCTGTGGTAGGGGCGTTCCGCGGAACGCCCGTACGGTCGGCATCATCACCGTGGTCGGGTTTCGTACGCGGCAGGCCCGTCTGTGCTTACATCCCGTTGCCTGCCAGCGATGGCAGCGGGTCACCTATCAACAGGATGCCGTGCATGTGGTTGGGCATGATGACGAACGCATCCAGCGACACCTGTTCCCGTAGCTCGGCTGTGCTCAGCCATTCTTCCTGCGCAATGCGGCCCGCATCGCTCAGGTGCATCACGTCATCGCGCACCTCTCCGAACCAATGCACCCCTGTCCTTGCAAACGATGGTGATGAAATACGTGCCCTCCCCTGCATAATCATATCCCCGCAGACGGATGGACTTACGGTTGTGCTTGTGGGGCATGGCGGTGGTTGCCATCAGGGGCGTGCCACGGCACGCCCGTACGGTGGGTGATATGGTGGGTCGTCCGTGGTAAGGGCGTTCCGCAGAACGCCCCTAGGGTGGTTGCATCACATGTTGCGTCTATACTGCCCTCCCACCTCAAACAGCGCATCGGTTATCTGCCCCAATGAACAGGCCTTGGTGACGGCCATCAAGGTGTCGAAAAGGTTGCCGTTCTGCACGGCCGTTTCCTGCAACTGGCGTAGCAGGGCGGGCGAGCGTTCGGCATTGGCGCGGTGCAGGTCGGCCAGCATGGCGATCTGGTACTGCTTCTCGTCTTCTGTGGCTCGGATCACCTCCTTGGGCAGGATGGTGGGTGAGCCTTTGCTGCTGAGGAAGGTGTTGACGCCTATGATGGGGAATTCGCCCGTGT
>CAZCNS010000018.1:0-46505 GCA_964500205.1 uncultured Chryseobacterium sp.
TCGAGGGTTATGACCAGACGGGCATTTACACCGATGTGTTCACCGCGGCCAACGGTTGCGACAGCACACGCGTACTCGACCTCACGGTGCTGCCCAACATCACCAACAATATCAGTGAGACCATCTGTGATGGAGATGATTTTGAAGGGTACACACAGACGGGTATTTACACGGATGTGTTCACTGCGGCCAACGGATGCGACAGCACACGCGTGCTTGACCTGACCGTGCTGCCCAACATCACCGAGAACATCAGCCAGACCATCTGTGACGGGGACAGCTTCGAGAACTACACGCAGACGGGCGTTTACACCGATGTGTTCACCGCGGCCAACGGCTGCGACAGCACGAGGGTGCTTGACCTCACTGTCTTGCCTAACATCACCGAGAACATCAGTCAGACCATCTGTGATGGCGATGAGTTCGAGGGATATGACCAGAGCGGCATCTACACCGATGTGTTCACTGCGGCCAACGGCTGCGACAGCACACGCGTGCTCGACCTCACCGTGTTGCCTAACATCACCGAGAACATCAGTCAGACCATCTGCGATGGCGATGAGTTCGAGGGTTATGACCAGACAGGCATTTACACGGACGTGTTCACCGCTGCCAACGGATGCGACAGCACACGCGTACTCGACCTCACCGTGCTGCCTGACATCACCGAGAACGTCAGCCAGACCATCTGCGATGGCGACAGCTTCGAGGGGTACACCATGACGGGCATTTACACCGATGTGTTCACTGCGGCCAACGGCTGCGACAGCACGAGGGTGCTTGACCTCACTGTCTTGCCTAACATCACCGAGAACATCAGTCAGACCATCTGTGATGGAGATGATTTTGAAGGGTACACACAGACGGGTATTTACACGGATGTGTTCACTGCGGCCAACGGATGCGACAGCACACGCGTGCTTGACCTGACCGTGCTGCCCAACATCACCGAGAACATCAGTCAGACCATCTGCGATGGCGATGAGTTCGAGGGTTATGACCAGACGGGCATTTACACCGATGTGTTCACCGCGGCCAACGGATGCGACAGCACACGCGTGCTTGACCTGACCGTGCTGCCCAACATCACCAACAACATCACCGAGACCATCTGTGACGGGGATGTGTTCGAGAGTTACACCGTGACAGGCATCTACACCGATGTGTTCACCGCTGCCAATGGATGCGACAGCACACGCGTGCTTGACCTCACCGTGTTGCCCAACATCACCGAGAACATCAGTCAGACCATCTGTGATGGAGATGATTTTGAAGGGTACACACAGACGGGTATTTACACGGATGTGTTAACTGCGGCCAACGGATGCGACAGTACACGCGTGTTGACGTTGACGGTAATTGACCTGAGCGCAGTTGCTACTGTGAGCGATGTGCTCTGCAATGGTCAAAGCAATGGTGAAATCATCGTTACCGCAACTGGAGGAGTTGAACCCTACACTTACGACATCGGCCTTGGCGCGCAGTCAGAAAACACGGTTTCCGACTTGAGTGCTGGCAATTACGTGGTAACCGTTTCTGATGACGCAGGCTGCAACGCACTTGTCCCAACGACCGTGAACGAGCCGGATGTACTTACCGCCAACGCCACACCGTTGGACGCAAGTTGTCCTGATTCCAATGATGGAGGCATAAGTCTTGAAGTCGATGGAGGCACGGCTGATTACGCATTCCAATGGTCGAACACCAGCACTGAGCAGAACCTCAGTGCAGTTGGTGCGGGCAACTACATCGTGACTATCACCGATGCGAACGGATGCGTTGCAACAGCGAACGGTAACGTGGGAATCACCTCCCCGGCTGTGACCCCGAACATCTTCATCATTTCCGATCAGGGCACAACCGTTTGCCAAGGTGTGGATGTGGCATTCACCGCCTTTGCTGTGAACGGAGGGATAAGCCCGACTTATGAGTGGCTGGTGAACGGCTCACTGGTCGGCACATCCACCTTAAATACAGCGAACATAAGCGGGTTGGCTGATGGAGATGCGGTGTCATGCCGACTGACAGGCAGCCTGCCCTGCACCACCCCACCCACCGTCACCTCCGAATCTGTATTGATGACTGTGGTGCCTCTGCCGGGCATTCCGGGCCCCATCGTTGGAAGCAATTCAGCATGCGCAGGTGACGAACTCACCTACACCGCAACTCCAGCGACCAATGCTGACTCGTACGTATGGACAGTCCCCTTCGGTTGGCCTGGGAGCAGCACTGGTGTGAACATCAGCACCGTGGCCGGAAATGTGGGCGGTCAGGTTACAGTGGCCGCGGTCAACCTATGCGGCACCAGCCTTCCGCAGACCCTCAATGTGACCTCTTTCCCAGCATTTACAC
The DNA here is from genome assembly GCA_964500205.1 of uncultured Chryseobacterium sp. Lineage (GTDB taxonomy): Bacteria > Bacteroidota > Bacteroidia > UBA10329 > UBA10329 > UBA10329. The sequence continues at coordinate 2,353 of CAZCNS010000018.1, forward strand.
AAGTGTCAGGTGAAGTGCAACTGCTCGGTACACCCGTGCTAGATGGTTGGATCTACACCTACCTTATGCAAACAGGCAGTGGCTATACCAAGGCAGACTCGGCCCAGATCACAGATGGGCAGTACTCCTTTGGCAATCTACAGCTTTATCCTGTGCCGTACATTCTGCGGGCAATGCCTGATCTTGATCTTTATCCTCTTGCCGTTCCAACATACTATGCACAGAACGGCATGAGCTTCCAATGGGACAACCCTGACCTTGACTACGACCTCAATACCGAGTGTGGTGCAAGCGATGAGCGCGACTTCGATCTCGTGGTGTCGGAGTTCTCAGCTGGTCAGGGCAATAGCACACTGACCGGAACAGTGTTCTGGGGGGCAGCTCCTGGCAAGATGGAGGCAGAAGATCCCATCCCCGGTGTGGACGTGGTTGTAGAGCGTGTGCCACCCGGCAACGCTTTCGCTTACGATGTCACAGACAATGAAGGCCGTTACGTATTTGAGGATGTGCCGGTACTGCCTCAGGTGGGTTCGGTCTATCGCATCTATGTCTCCATTCCCGGAACTCCGATGGACGACACCTACTCCATCAGCATCATAGTGGACGGCACGGAGATTGACAACCTCGATTTCGTTGTGGATACAGTGACCAATCTCATCTACCCGCTGGGACCGACCAACGTGTCTGTGGATGAGCTTGGGCGCGGTCAGTTGGCGATTCATCCCAACCCTATGAGCGACATGATGACGGTGCAGATGCCACGTGGAGGCGCAATGGCATCAAGCTACCGCATCTCAGGCATGGACGGACGCATCCACCGCGAGACAGCAGTGACCCCCGACCACCGAATCACTGTGGAGCGCGGCAATCTCGCAGCGGGAGTTTACATGCTCGAAATAACTGCTACGGACGGCCATCGGTCGGTCAAGAGATTCATTGCACACTGATACCTTCGTCCCGAATTTTCACACCCTTCAATTCATCATCAATTCCTTCGTCATGAAATCTATTAGAATGATCCTCGGTGCAGTGCTGCTGTCATTGCCGTTGTTTGTTGAAGCCCAGAATCCTTTCATTACCATTTGGAAAACAGACAACCCAGGTGTCTCCGCACCCACTCAGATTCAGATTCCTGCCACAGGAACGGGCTATCAGTACGACATCTTCTGGTTCAATCTCGATGACAGTCAGTTCTTCGGTCAATTGCTCAACCAGACCGGAACGGCAGTATTGACGCTTCCGGTGGCAGGCAACTATCAAATCGAGATAGAGGGCGATTTTCCGCGTATCTTTTTTAACAATACAGGAGACCGACTGAAGCTTACCGCCATTGAGGCATGGGGAGACATAGCCTGGACATCTATGGAAAATGCTTTCTATGGTTGCTCGAACATGACCTACAATGCCGGTGACCTGCCAGACCTATCCAATGTGACGTCCACATCCAACATGTTCAGGGATTGTGCTGCATTTAATGGAGTGATAGGGGAATGGGATGTGAGCAATGTGACTGATATGTCGGGCATGTTCAGGGGCTGTGCTGCTTTCAACGAAAATCTCGATGCGTGGGATGTGAGCAATGTGGTGAACATGGATGATATGTTCCGCGGAGCCTCTGACTTCAACTTCACGTTGGGCTCTTGGGATGTCGCCAATGTTGAAAGCATGGCGCGCATGTTCTTCGATGCCTCAGCATTCAACAACGGAGAAACGCAAGGAGTGTCGTCCGATTCTTGGGACTGGGATACAGATGGTGTGACCAACATGGTAAGCATGTTCTCTGGTGCATCGTCCTTCAACCAGGATATCAGCGGATGGGATGTTAGCAGTGTCACCAACCTTGGGGGAATGTTCAGCGGAGCTACTTTCTTCAACCAGGACATTAGCGGATGGGATGTGAGCAATGCCACAAGCATGTTGGACATGTTCCGAAATGCATCCTCCTTCAACCAGGACATCAGCGGTTGGAATACCGGCAGTGTGCAATTCATGTCGAACATGTTTGAAAGCGCCTCGGCCTTCAATCAACCCATCGGCTCTTGGAACACGAGCAGTGTGACCAACATGCTGGGCATGTTCAAGGCAGCCGTCAACTTCAATCAGGACATTGGCAGTTGGGATATGAGCAACGTGGTGAACGTGACTGACATGTTCAATGGAGCTGGGCTGTCAACTTGTAATTATGACGCCTTGTTACTGGGTTGGTCTGCTCAGACCCTGAACAACGGACTGTTCTTCCATGCTGGTGGTTCCACGTATACCTCGGGCTCTCTTGCTGAGAATGCCAGAATGGTCATAACCTCCAACTTCCTCTGGTCCATAACTGACGGAGGAAGTGTAGAACCGCTGAACCCAACGATAAGTGCAGGCGGTCCGTTGGAGATTTGCAGTGGCCAGTCGGTTATCCTTACCGCGAGTGCAGGTGAGTCCTTTCTTTGGTCAGATGATGGTGGCGATGTGACCTCTCAGTCCATAGAAGTTTTTGAAGCAGGGTCTTACGCGGTTACCATCACTTATGAGAACGGCTGCTCGGCCACATCCTCTCCTACGTTGGTGACTGGCATAAGCACTCTTTCGGCTCCTGATGCCATCATCGGTAGCCCCAATGCCTGCCAAGGACTGGACAACGAGTACAGTATCGAGCCGATGAACGGGGCATTGTCATACGTATGGACTGTGCCCTTTGGATGGACAGGCAGCAGCACCTCGACCTCTATCACTACCGTGGCGGCACAGGTAGGAGGCCAGATAACCGTGGCAGCTGTGAACAGCTGTGGCACCGGTGAGGCACAGGTGCTCAATGTGAACTCCTTCCCAGCCTTCTCGCAGCTCTCGGGTGAGGTGCAACTGCTCGGTGTGCCAGTGAACAGCGGCTGGATATTCACTTACATTGAAGAAGAAGGCGGCAGCTATGCCAAGGGAGATTCAGTAGAGATCGTTGACGGCAGCTATCAGTTCGCGGAACTTCCCATATTCCCTTCATCCTTCATACTCCGTGCCGAGCCAGACACCGAGGCATATCCCTTGGCAGTGACGACCTTCTTTGCCAATAATGGCTACAGCTACCGCTGGGATGACGGAGCTCTGGATTATTCCCTTTTCAGCGAATGCGGCCAGACACAGGAGCTGGATTTCAACCTCATCGTTGGCGATGCAAGCTTCGGTCAAGGAAGCAGCGTATTAGGTGGACTCGTTCGATACGGTGAGTCCAAAGTCACTGCCGAGGACCCGATTCCCGGTGTGGATGTGGTAGTTGAGAAAGTGCCACCTGGAAGCGCCTTCGCCTATGACATAACCGATCAGGATGGTCGGTATGCCTTCAACGGTGTCCCAGTTCTGCCAGCAGCAGGGGAGATTTACCGCATATTCGTGTCTATCCCAGGTACCCCGATGGCAGACACGTACTTCATCACTATTGCCAATGATGGAACAGAATATACCAACCTCGACTTCATTGTTGACACCATCACCAACATGATCTACCCTGTTGGCCCGACCAACGTGTCTGTGGAGCATATCGGAAGCCAAGGCGAACTCATCCTCCAGCCCAACCCGATGGATGAGCGCATGACCGTGGTGCTGCCTGCGCGATTCGGCATGGCGACCGGATACCGTGTCACCGGTGTAGACGGAAGGGTTTATGCCGAGCAGTCCATTTCTGCGGAAACACGCTTCGATGTGAACCGCGGAAACCTCTCCTCTGGCCTTTATCTCATCGAGGTCAATAACGCTGAGGGAGCGCGTGTCACGGCAAGAATGATGGTGCGATAAATAGTTCCAAGCTTGCCACGGTCTATTTTTGAGCCGTGGCAAGCTTGGCAATACTCGCATCCGGTAACGGCAGCAACGCGGAGAAGCTCATCCGCTACGCCTCCTCCCTATCGGGTGTGGACGTTGTGCTGGTGCTGAGCAACCGCAGTGAAGCGCCTGTGCTGGAAAAAGCACGTGCCTTGGGCATTCCAACAACGACATTCTCAAAGGATGAGCTCCACAACGGAGGTGTTTTGCAGAATATCCAAGCTGTGAAAGCAACACATGTCATCCTCGCAGGATTCCTACTGCTGGTTCCAGACGACATCATCCAAGCCTACCCTGACCGCATCATCAACCTCCACCCTGCCCTGCTACCGAAACATGGCGGCAAAGGGATGTACGGCATGAACGTACACCGCGCGGTGCAGGAGGCGGGCGACACAGAGACGGGCATCACCATCCACCTCGTGAACGGGGAGTATGACAAGGGCCGTGTGCTGTTTCAGGCGAGCTGCCCCGTGCATCCAGAAGATTCACCGGAAGACATCGCCAAACGGGTGCAGGAACTGGAGCACACGCATTTCCCTGAAGTGGTCTGCGATTATGTAACACGCAGCTGAGCTTATTTACCGAACAGCATCTTCAGCGATGCAGCCATCATAACCAATGCGAAGATGCGCTTGACCTTACCGGGATCCATCGCGATGCTGAGTTTGCTGCCCAAAAAAGCCCCAATGAAGAACGTGGCGCAGAGGATGGCCGCTGCCGTGATGTTCACCTGCCCGGCACGATAATAATTCCATACGGCAAGGATACCGATGGGAGGAATCATCATCGCAAGACTGGTGCCCTGCGCCTGATGCTGCGTGAATCCGAGAAAGAACACCAGCGCGGGCACGATGACAATGCCACCGCCCACGCCCACGAAACCCGAAAGCATGCCGGCCGCAATGCCGATGAGCAACAGGATAAGAATGGAAGAAAGGGTCATGATCAGCGATTGACGATTTTCAATTTTCGATTTTCAGTTTAATCCCGACTTCTCTGTCAACCCCGTCCAGGGTGCCTGTTGCATCCCTCAGAAATCAAGACTAAGCGAGAAGTACCAAATGCCATCATTCACCGCGTAGTTCTCCACGCCCCATGCATGATCGATGCGGATGAAATAGCCCAGCAGCTTGGTGCGCAGCCCGAGGCCAAAGCCGCCCACCACCGGCTCTCTGCGGTTATTAAGCGTGATGGTGACCGATCCCTGCTGCACCACCTCCCGGTTCAGGGAGTTGTCCTCAGAGAAAGGCGAAACACCCGTCCAAGCCGTGCCGATGTCACCGAAGCCCACAATCTGGAAGTTGTAGAGAAAATCGGACTTCACTGGCCGAGATGACAGGTAGCGGATAATGGGCCAGCGCAGTTCGCTGTTGACCACCGCGAAATTGCTTCCGTTGCGGATATTCTGCGGAAAGCCTCGCATATTGGTGGCAAGGGTCTGGAAGGCGTAGTTCTGACTGAAGTCGATGGGGATGCTGTTGTCGAACTGCGGGAGGATCCACTGGTCCACGCCACCGAGATAGTAAATCAGCTTCTGTGTACCGAAAGATGCGCTTGTCGCCAAACGGTTGGCCCAGACCAACTCACGGTGAACCTTGGTATAGTGGCGCACATCGGCCCCGACTACGAAGAGGTTTCCCGCCTGTGCGTTCAGGTCCTGGAAATACTCCGCGAAGATCTTGAGGCGGGTGCCACGGAACAGGTTCGGGCCCATCGGCAGCACATTGTCAAACACATACTCGCCCTTGAGACCCGCCATCCAGTTGTGGTCGTCAGGGAACTGAAGGGTGCGGTCAGAAATGGCCTTGACCACCGTTCGATCATTTCTACCGAAAACACTGCCGCGCACGGCAGAGAAATCAGAGAAAGGCCAGTTGACACGGTAGGTCAGCGTGTGGGTATAAACTTTATTGAGCTGTGACGGATTGGCGAGCTGCTCAAAGGTCTGACGGTGGAAAACAAGCTGCTTATCGAGCCTGCGCCTATAGTTCTGAGCCGAGAGAAAGAACTCGTTACTGCCCAAATTGCCTGTGATGCGGAATCCGCCCACGATCTTGTAGTCATCAAAGATGTCCGAGATGCCCATCTTGATGAGGCCGTTGATGCCCGGATTGAAGAAGCCCCCACCGCCCGTGAACCGCTGATAGGTGCTGTTGATGAACATGTTGTCAAGCTGCGTGGTCACGTCCTCCACGTGAAAAGCCACATCATAGTTGCGCTTGGGCGGAAGTTTGAACTCCAATGCGATGTCCTGCACCGACTGTAGGGCCTGGTTCAGGCTGTCGATGCGCGACATGGCCCGTTCGCTGGCCGTGGGTCTGCGATCCCTTCTGTTGGTGGGCGGCATGGGTGTGGGAGTCTCAGGCTCATCCACTGGCACATCAAAGGTGTAATTGAAAATATCGATTCCCTGCGAGGGGTCTGTCTGAGGCTGTTCTTGCTTCGGCCTGGTCACGGTCTGTGATTCGGTGCGAATCTCCTTCTCACCAGGAAGTGGGGCAGATGGAAGGCGTATCTTCTTGGGCGGCTGCTTCACGCTGGCCTTGGGGCGGAAACCTGAGTGCGGGGTCTCGCTCACATTGGCCGCCATTTCGCGACTGCGCTCCTTCAACGTCAGGCGATAATTTCCGTTGGCGAATATCACCTCCGCTATGCGCCCCCTGAAGGTATCGACATCGAACGAGGTGATGCTGCGCGGGTAGGCCGTGGCCTGTCTGTCGCGGGTGAAATAGCGGTAATGCACCGTGGTGTCGATGTAGGCCACCGCGCTGTCCAGTTCTGCGATGTAGCGTTGCACCGTGCCCCGCGCATCACTCAGGTACGAGAGCCGCTTACCGTCATAATGCATCGGCATGGTCTCGTTCACGTATGGGGTCTCCGTCACCCTCCGCAGCAGGTTGTCCTTGCTGTCGCGGTCGTAAATGAAGATATCAAAATCCACATCGCTCGGCAACAGCTTGAATTCGAACTCTTTGATAGTGTCATTGGTCCGGTCACTGCTGAAGATCACCTTGCGGCTTCCTGCCATGAACCGGGCATCGCGGTCAGCGAAGATGTCGTTCGTAAGCTGCTGGTAAGTGTTCGAGATGATGTTATAGATGAAAACGTCAGAGCGACCCTTCTGCACGGCCGTGAAGACGAACTCGCGGCCATTGTCAGAGTAATCGACCGAGAGTATCTTCTCGAAGTTGAACAGCTCGCGTTTCTCCCGCTTCTTGGTTTCCGTATTGTAGAGGATGAGCCAGATCTTCCCTTTGTGCTCGGTGATGATGCTCACCAGTTCGGAGCTCGGATGCCACGCCATGATCGGATAGCTGGCGTCCATCTTGGTGTGCGCGCGGAATCCCTGACGGTAGATCTTCCGTTCCTTTTTCCGCTCAATGTTGCGCAGGCGCACCTGCAATTTGCCCATGTCGTTGCGTACGTAGGTGAGAAACTCCCCGTTGCGGCTCAGGCGCGGACGGTCGATCAGCACCTGCGGCTGTGGGCGTTTGCGTACACGGTTGAGGGGCTTCTCCTCGGGCATGTCCAGCTTGGCATCAGCGCGGAAGAACATGCTGTCGTAGAAGTTGAACCACTCGGCCGAGAGGTTCTTCAGTGAAACACCTATCACGAACATGAAACCGTTGTCAGCATTGCGGCTCACGCGGGTCATGTAAAGGATGTTGCTCACCACCGATGCCCCGTAGGTTTCTACAACATATTTCCAGATGCTGTGGCCCGCATCACGTGCCTCCTCACCCTCCAGCCGGTTGAAGTTTTTCCAACGACCACTCATGATGCCGTCCTTCACCCGGTTGTTGATGTCAGCATTCCAATCCTCACTCAAGTAAGAGATGAGCCCTTCGGTGAACCATTGAGGCAGGTTCAGCAAAGTACTTCCACGCAGCACGTTGCCGAAGCTCCCACCGTACATCATCTGGTCTACCATCACCCTTGCAAGCCCAGCTCGAAGGCTCCGCTCGAAGTTGCCGTAGTCGCCATCGAAATAGACCATCAGCTTGGTGCCCACGATGTGTGTCACGCCACCGATGTTGTAGTGCTGGTCGGTCACCAGGCCGATGTTGCTCTGCTTGAGGTCGGAGAGCTTGTTGTAGATCACCACCTCGATGCGTTTGTCCAGTCCGTAGTCGAGCCGTTTCTCAAGGTCGCGCATGATGCGGTCGCTGCTGCGCATGGCATACTCTGCCAACTCTTCGCCCCCGAGGTAGCAATAGACATCGAAACGGTCGAAGCGGTAAAGATGCCAGTCGATGACCTTGTACTGCACCCGGTTCTTGCCGAACTCCAACTGCGAGCCGTTGTAGAACTGCGCCCGCAGTGGCAGCGCGGCCAGCAGGGCGATCAGTGTCAGGACAATGCTGCGTGTCAACGGGATCAATGCTTGCGTGTGTGCAGGGCGCGTAAAGATAGGTGCGCGAGCGGGTGGGCGGATTCTCAGGGAACAGATGCAGGAGGGGAGTGTTCTTCAACCGCCACATTTCCGCTTAGGGATTTTCCCTTTGATTTGCAGCAAAGACTTTTGAAACCATGAGAAAAAAGATCATGCTCCTCGGTGGCGGGGAACTGGGCAAGGAACTGGTCATCGCCCTCCAACGGCTGGGGCAGCACGTCATAGCGGTGGACAGCTACGCGGGTGCGCCCGCCATGCAGGTGGCCCATGAATTCGAGGTCATCAACATGCTGAACGGCATCGCACTCGATGCCATCGTGGCAAAGCATCAGCCCGACCTGGTGGTGCCCGAGATCGAGGCCATCCGCACCGAGCGTTTTTACGACTATGAAAAACAGGGCATACAGGTGGTGCCCAGTGCCAAGGCGGCCAATTTCACCATGAACCGAAAGGCCATCCGCGACCTTGCGGCCAAGGAGCTGGGACTGCGCACTGCCGACTATCGCTGCGCCACTTCCGCAGACGGTTTGCGCGCGGCAGTTGCCGAGGTCGGAATGCCATGTGTGGTGAAACCGCTGATGTCCTCCTCGGGCAAGGGGCAGTCGGTCATCCGAACCGAGGCCGATGTGCAGACCGCCTGGGACTACGCCAACGCAGGCTCGCGGGGCGACATTGTGGAGGTGATCGTGGAGGCGTTCGTCAACTTCGACTCGGAGATCACGCTGCTCACCGTGACGCAGCAGGACGGCCCAACACTGTTCTGCCCGCCTATCGGCCACCGCCAGGAGCGGGGCGATTACATGGAAAGCTGGCAGCCCGCGGCCATCACCCCCGACCAATTGGCCGAGGCACAGGACATGGCCGACAAGGTGACGGCCGCGCTCACCGGGGCGGGCATCTGGGGTGTGGAGTTCTTCCTCGCGGCCGATGGGGTTTATTTCTCCGAACTTTCACCACGTCCGCACGATACAGGCATGGTCACGCTGGCCGGGTCGCAGAACTTCTCAGAGTTTGAGCTGCACGCCCGTGCCATCCTCGGATTGCCCATCCCTGAGATAACACTTGAAAGGGCAGCAGCCAGCGCGGTCGTCCTTGCAGATGCTGAAAGCGCGGAAATACCCGTTCTTTCAGGGATGAAAGAGGCTGCAGCCATCCCGCAGTCCGACTACCGCATCTTCGGCAAGCCATCGACAAGGAAGTACCGAAGAATGGCTGTGGGCCTCGCCTACGATGCCATCGGAACTGACACCAACAGCGTGCGCGAACAGGCGAGGAAGGTCGCAGGGTGCATCAGGATCGGTCATTGAGCTGTCCTCAGTCTGAACCCCACTCCATGCACCGTCTCGATGCTCACCGAGGGGTCGTCCTTCAAGTATTTGCGTAGCCGCGAGATGAACACATCCAGACTGCGGCCCACGAAGTAGTCGGCCTGTCCCCAAACGGTTTTAAGGATGAGGTCGCGGGCCACGGTATCGCCCACGTGGCGGCATAGAAGCGCCAGTATGTCGGATTCGCGTTGCGTGAGACTACGTTCATCCGCATCTATCCGCAAAAGCAAGTTAGCGGGGTCGAAACTGTAGCGGCCTATATCAAACAAGGCCGATGCCTCACCCGCACCGTTGGCATAGCAACGTTGCAGCACCGCCCCGATGCGCAGCAGCAGCTCCTGATTGCTGAAAGGTTTGGTCACGTAATCGTCCGCACCGAGCTTTAGACCTCGGATGCGGTCGTCTTCCATGCCTCTGGCCGTGAGGAATATCACCGGCATGGACGGTTGCAACCGCTTGATGTCCTCCACCAGCTCGAAGCCGTCCTTCTTGGGCAGCATGACATCCACCACACAGAGATGGGGCGAGAAGGTGTTGAAATCCCGCAGGGCCCCCTCGCCATCGCGGCTCCAGCAAACACTGTAGCCCGAAAGCTCGAGCAGATCACTTATGACCATGCCCAGGTGCGCATCATCCTCCACCAGAAGTATCCTGTACGGATGGGTCATTTTTCCTCAGAATCAGCCAATAGGAGAGCGACCTGAGTCTTCAACTTCGGCACATCCCTCGTGACGACACCCCAAATCACTGTGTCGTCAAGGCGGTCGTAACCGTGAATCACGAAATTCCTGAGATTCACGATTCTCCGGGCATCCGCGATCGCCACATTCTCATCAATGGCAAGTATCCGCTTGGTGGCCTCACCGAGATAGTCCTCAATGGACGTTATCGACTCGCGGATGTCGAAGATGTATGTGCGGATATCAGGCCGCATAGAGCAGCTCTTTTGAACTGTTCACCCCTTCCCTGAAAAGCGGATTCTTGAGCGAAGGCTCTGTGAGAAGATCGACCTTCCGGCCGAAAAGCACTTGAAGCCGCTCGTGCAGGTTGAAAAAATTGTCGGTGTATCTGTCCACGGGGATGTCCTTGAACCTGATGAGGAAATCGAGGTCGCTGGCATCATTGAATCTGTCGCCTGTGGCCGAGCCGAACAGGTACATGCGTTGCACGTCAAACTCCTCGCAAAGCTGACGCAATTCACCGATTCTATTCTCAACAACGGATGTCATGGCCTATCAGTCACAAAATTAGGCTGTTTCCTTAGGCCGTCTCACCCCTTCGCCAGCAGCTTGAAGCCCTTGCCGTGGACATTCACCAGTTCCACCTCGGGGTCCTCGCTAAGGTATTTGCGCAGCTTGGCGATATAGACATCCATGCTGCGGGAGTTGAAGTAGTTGTCATCGCCCCAGATGCGGTTGAGCGCGTAGCTGCGATCGAGCACATCGTAGCGGTTGGCGCAGAGCAGGTGCAAAAGGTCGCTCTCCTTGGTGGTCAGCTTGCGCTCCACGCCACGGTGGGTCAGCACCTGACGGTCGTAGTCGAATAGGAACTCGCCCACCGCGATGGGTTCTTTCTTCTGAGGGCGGTCATTCTCGGGCTTGGTCCTGCGCAGGATGGCCTGCATGCGCAACAGCAGCTCGTCCATGCTGAACGGCTTGGTGATATAGTCGTCCGCACCGGTCTCGAAGCCCCGAAGCTTATCCTCCTTCATGCTCTTGGCCGTAAGGAAGATGATGGGGATCTCCTTGTCCGTCTGACGGATCTCCTCGGCCATTGTGAAGCCATCCTTCACAGGCATCATTATATCGAGAATGCAGATGTCGAACCCGCCCTGTTTGAAATGCTCGAAGCCCTGCTTGCCGTTGACGGCCAGCGTGGTCGTGTAGCCTTTGGCCTCCAGGTATTCGCGCAGCAGCATGCCGAGGTTCGGGTCGTCCTCGGCCAACAGTACATTGATCTTCTTTTCGCTCATGTGGATTGTATTTGTTCGGAAATGGGACGAGGGGCGGAGGACGAGGGACGAGGGAACGCAACATCGCTGTACGTTCTGCCTATAACTGTATCGAACCTCATTCTACTCATTGCTACTATGCTGAAAACCTGATTGGCTGATTAGCTCCTCGTCCCCCGTCCCTTTTACTCGTTCCCCTTGTAAACGTGTGGCACGAACACTTCGAATCTACTTCCCTTGCCCAACTCGCTCTGCACCGTGACCCGACCTCCGTGCTTCTCCACGATGGCCTGCACATAGCTGAGGCCGAGGCCGAAGCCCTTCACATTGTGGACATTGCCAGTGGGCACGCGGTAAAGTTTCTCAAAGATGCGCTTTTGATTCTCCTTGCTGATGCCGATGCCGTTGTCCTCCACGAAGAGCACCACCCCATTGTCCGCGTTGCGGGTGCCCACCTTGATCTCGGGGATGTTCTCGGTGTATTTCAGCGCGTTGTCGATCAGGTTGAACACCACATTGGTGAGATGCACCTGGTCGGCCTCCACCAACGGAGCGGTGGCATTGAGTTCCAATTTCACCTCCCCCCCCTTCTGCTGCACCTGCAGGCGCATGGTCTCGGTCACTTTGGTGATGATGTCGTGCATGTCGAGCTGAGCGGTCTTCAGCTTCAGTTCGCCCTTGTCCATGACGGCTGTCCGCAGCACATTCTCCACCACCATCGCCAGCCGCTTGTTCTCATCGCTTATCACGCGAATGTAGTTGTCCACTATGCCCGCACGGCCCTTGATGTCGGGGTCTGAGAGTGCCTGACAGGCCAGCGAGATGGTACTGATGGGCGTTTTCAGCTCGTGGGTCATGTTGTTGATGAAGTCGTTCTTGATCTCAGAGACTTTTTTCTGACGGTAGATGGTGCTGACCGTGAAGGAGAACGAGAAGATGATGACCAGCAGCAGCAGTGCCGACCCTGTGAGCAGCAGCCACATGGTCTGGAGCAGGTAGCGCCCCTCACCGGGAAAGAACACGGCCAGGTACATGGGCGGACTGAGCACATTGCCGGGCGTGAGGTTCACCCTGTGGGGTGATGCAAGCAGGCCGTCCCACTGCCGCTCGTCCACCTCGGCATGAAACGGGTTCATGAACGGGTCGAAGATGCCGAACACATAGTCTGCTCCAATGCCCCGGTCTGCGAACTGCTGCCGGAGCAGCGAGTCGAGGACCTTGGGGTCGAGGTCTTCCTGCCCCACGCTGAGGTCGGCATTGACCAGCTCCTCAAAGATCTCGTTGACCATCTCGGCCCTTTTCTCCAGCCACTGCATGGTGACGAGGCGCGCATGCAACGCGCTGTCGGCCTTGAACTGCGACCTGTCTGATTCTCCCATGTTGCGCGGGGGCATGAGCGGTGCGAACACCGGGGTCTTGAACTGCCGCTGGCGGCTCCGCTTGACCATCTGACCACCCGAATCGACCAGAAACTCCTCGTAAACATCGATCTGCAGGTCAGGGTCGTAATCCAACCACGTGGGGCGGTCATCCACCTTGAGTCGCTCCTTGGCCGTAGGCCCCGACTGCGTGGCACTGATGGCGCGGTTGATGGAGTCCATCTGCATCAGGATACGCCTTCTGCGCTGCTCAAAGTCCATTTGCATGGAAAGGCGGTCGGCTGTCATCAGCTTGTCGTACTGATAGACCACCCCTTTGAGCGACTCGTTCACAGCCGTGTGAAAACGTTGCTCGCGCAGCTTCACAGCACTGTTGATGTAATAGAGCTGTGTGCCCACCAGCCCTATGAGGGCCACGGACATGATGACAATTACCGGTGGCAGTGATCGCGTACCCAAGGCATGCAAATGTATCGGGACGGCAGGGTGCTGATCCGCGCTTAACAGTTTTTGGCTAAAGCCCACCATGGGCAACGCCCTCAGGCCCGAAACGTCTGTTTGACAGCGCGAAGTCAATCGTGTCAGGCTTCAACCCCTACTTTGCGCTGCTCAAATTGTTCCTGTTTTGAAAAGACACCTACGCCACCTCGCAGCCGTCTCCGGTGCATTCCTCATTTCCAGCGCACCTGCTTTCTCGCAGCAGACCGATGCCTATCCCAACCGTGTGAATGGTGACCTGATCGTCCAGACCCGCCAAGGCATCGACATAGACGAGGTCATCCTGCGCAACAGCGGCATCAACGGACTTCGCAGTATTCGCCTGCTCTCCGAGACGATGCGTGCCTACCAGTTGAGTTTCGACACTCTTGCCAACGACCATGATCAGGCCCGCAGGATGCTTGCGCTCGACCCCGACCTGAGCATCGTGCAGGACAACCACCGCGTGAGCCTCCGAGCAGTGCCCAACGACCCCAACTTCGGAAGCCAGTGGCATCACGTGAACACCGGACAGAGCAGCGGTACACCCGATGCGGACATCGACTCCGATGAGGCGTGGGAAATCACCACAGGAGGCACCACCGCGCTGGGAGACGAGATCGTGGTGTGCATCATTGAAGGGGTGAATATGAGCCATCCCGATCTGGTGGCCAATCGCTGGCAGAATACGGGCGAGATTCCCGGCAATGGCATTGACGATGACGCCAACGGCTACATCGATGACATCTACGGTTGGAACGTGGCCGGCAACAACGGCAATGTGGGCACCGGGGGCCACGGCACCAACGTGGCAGGCATGATCGGGGCCAAAGGCAACAACAACCTCGGTGTGGCAGGCATCAACTGGGACGTGAAGATCATGGTCGTTTCCGGGCATAATCCGAACAGTGAGGCCAACATCATCGCGGCCTACAACTATCCGCTTGTTCAAAGGAAGCTCTACAATGAAAGTAATGGGTCCAAAGGAGCATTCGTGGTCGCCACCAATGCTTCTTGGGGTCTCGATGCCACAAGCGCTGCCACCGTTCCACTGTGGTGTGCATTCTACGACACCTTGGGGACCTACGGCATTCTCAACTGTGGTGCCACCACCAACTCCAACCTCAACGTGGACGTATCAGGCGATGTGCCCACTGGCTGCTCCTCGCCCTATATGATCGGGGTGGGCCGATCCAGCCGCAATGACGGTTTCGCAGGCGGTTACGGGGTGAACACGATAGATCTGGCCGCTCCCGGCATCAACGTTTGGACCACGGATGGCAGTACCGGTTACACCAGCACCACGGGAACTTCCTTCGCAAGTCCGCTCACGGCCGGGTCCATTGCTCTGCTTTATTCGGTTCCCTGCAACGGATTCGCCCAAATAGCCAAGACCGACCCACAGCTCGGTGCAGACATGGTGCGCAGTGCATTGCTCGGTGGCGTGGACGTGAAGCCCGCGTTACAGAACTCGTTCATCACAGGAGGCCGACTGAACGTTCACAACTCATTGCAGATCATGCTTGAGGATTACTGCTCATCCTGCGTCTCACCCATTGAACTGCTGGCCGAAGATGTTGCAGATGGTGAGGCCGAGCTCGCTTGGGGCCGTGTCGAATCCGCTGTGAGCTACACGCTTTTTTACCGGGAGTCAGGAGCTGACACATGGATACAACAGACCACGAACGATACCGTTTTCTCCATCAGCGGTCTCGATAATTGCGCCCGCTACGAGTTCTACGTGGAAAGCACTTGCGAGGAGGACATCTCGTTGCCTTCACAGATTCGTAGCTTTGATGTGCTGCCCTACTGCGAGAGCATCGGCTCCACTCCCGATGCCAACCTCTCTGTGATCTCACCGGCAGACATCGCGGGGAACTATCAGTTCAGTGCGCCCGCTTGGGGAGCGGATTATCAACAGGGAACGGCCTATGGTCAACTCGTTCTGGCCAACGATGGCAGTGCAAACCCGACCCTCGGCTGCGGTGCGTTCATCAATGCAGCGGCCATGGCGGGCAACATTGCCGTGATAGACCGTGGCAACTGTGAGTTCGGCAACAAGGCGGTCAACGCTCAGAACGCGGGGGCCATCGCAGCCATCATCGTCAACAATGTGGCAGGCGTCATCGACATGGGTGCAGGTGCGCAGAGCGGCAACGTCACCATTCCCACCATCATGGTCTCGCAGGCCGATGGAAACCTCATCAAGCAGCGCATCAACCAAGGACTGGCACCGATGGCCCTGCTCGGTCAGCGGGACGAGTGGATCCAAGAAGTGACCATCGGGCAGTTCGGGCACACATCTGGCAATGACGGAGGCTATGCCTTCCATCGCGCATCGGGTGATATCGACCTGTTCATCGGACAAAGCTATCCTGCGGGTGTGCTGGCATCCGCATTGGGCGGTGCAGCCCTAACGCAGCGTGCACGCATCTGGATAGACGTGGACCAGGACGGCTCTTTCTCCCCTTCAGAATTGCTTCTGGACGAGACAGGCAGTACCGCTGCGCCCATTACTGGCAACATTGATGTCCCGGCCAATGCGATCGTGGGCAGCACTCGTATGCGCGTGCAGTCAACGGGGGCGCAGTCGGCCAGCGTCTGTGGCGGATTCGTGGCAGGAGAGACCGAGGACTATTGCGTCACCCTCGCCCAGCTGCCTGTCGGCATGACCACAGCCGACTTCCGCAACCTCCGCCTTCACCCCAATCCCACCAATGGCATTGTGACCCTGAGCGGCACACACGCAAGCGACATCATCACCGCCATTTCAATGGACGGGAAGCTGATGACCGAGCTGCGCAGCACTTCCGCATTGCAGACCCTTGATGTCAGTGGATGGGCACCGGGAGTCTATGTGCTGACCGTCCGCTCCGAAACGGGGCTCTGGCATCAGCGGCTCGTGGTGAGCCGTTGAGACCACTCTGCGTCAACTGCGGCTGTGCTCTCAGAAGCAGGAACCTGTAAAGCCCGTAAACCCCGTTGTCCGCTTCGCCTGTCGCATCAGCCGTGGTGGCCGAGCGCATCCTGTTCAATCCCGCGGAACTGAAAAGACTGTCATCGTCCGCCAAGCCGAAGACGAACGGTTCGCCAAGTGCCGCCATTCCCCGCAGGAACTCACTGACACGCCCCTCACCGCAGCCGACCTCCATGGCATCCTCGTGCATCGCATCCATCCAAAGGCGGCTGTCGCCATTCGCCTGCATGAGGTCTTGCACCTCCTGCAGAATGGATGTGTTCTGCTCGCGGGTGAAATACATGGAGCAGCCCTCGTAGATGAAGAAGGTGGGCTTTCCCGCATCAAGACCAGCTGAAGCCAGTTGTTCCGCAAGGCTTTGGTTCAAAAGGTCGCAGGCAACCCTGCGCACACGGTCGTGGGGTATGTCCAGCTCCAGTTCCCGCTCAAGTATCTGCCGCTCTTGTAGCATTTCGGGCAGGTCGAGCTCATAGACCAGCACCTTGTTCAGAATTTCTCGGTGACGTAGCATCCTGAAATCGAATCCAGAGCCGATGAACACCACCTGAGCCACGTTTTCTCCGGCATCTCTGATGCAATCATCCAAATGGCGGGTCCGGGCGGCCACCATGCGCTGCAGCTCGGGCAGCACTGCTAAAAAGCGGTCACCGATAACCTTGCCTTGCGCTCCCGCCACCTTTGCGGCCACCTCATCATGGAAGAGGGCATTATCGCGCTCTGATTCCTCTGCCCGCATCCGCGCCACCATCTTGGCCGAGGTCTTGAGCACATGGCGCATCATGGCATTCATGGGCTTGCCTGCTGCGGTGGCACCGAGATGGGTGCGTTTCTTACAGAAATACTTGAACACCCCCTTGGCCACCAGCTGTCCGCGCGGGTCGCGGTAGTACACCTCTACCTTGGCCAAGATGGTGCCCCCGGCATGATAGCGCAGGTTGAGGGCATTAGCCATATCAGATGGATACCGCGCCTCCAGCGTCACATCCTCCGTGCTCGGCATTCTATATTCCATGTCCGATCCGGTGAGCCAAAGACTCATACCGTTGTCGGGCGCCACCTCATGCACACCAAGTATCGGTTCACCTGTGAAAAGGCTCGCCAGGGCAAGCCCGCCCGTGTAGTCGCCCGCCATGGCCATCAGCAGTCCCTGGTGGGTACCGTGCTGGTTGGAACTCTGCGCATTGAGAGGCAATACCGACCTGCATAGGCCCAATGCCACCTCCGTGTATCGGAACTCTGTCGCATCCACCACGGGCACTGCCTTGGCCAGTAACCGTGTCATCAGTTCGGGATTGATGCGTGTCTCATAATCTCTTTGGAAATCCATCATGACCTTTAGATTTTAGACTTTGTGTTGAAATGAGAATTACCGGCAGGGCTCAAAATCCGATCGTGAACTGCTGCTGGGTCTGGGCCGTCTCCAAGGTGAGCAGATAGAGGGCATTGTCCATTCTCGGGATGTCGATGACGGCCCTCATGCCCGTTGACTCCTCACTGAGACGTTTGGCATAGAGTTGAATACCGTAGTGGTCGGTCAGTCGCACCTCGCCCTTGCCCGCCTGTCCCTTCAAGATGACCTCCAGCTTGCCCCGCTCATCGGTGCTCACCGTCAGCCCTATGGCCGTTTCATCGATCAATGCGATCGGCAGCATCCCTGTGGTCACGCGATGCATCCCTGCATTGGCAACGCTCTGCTCAAGTACGCAGGAGCGGAATTGGAAGGGCAGCAGCTCGCCCATTGAGGTTGTGAGCACGGGGATGCCGGTGGGGGTGTCATGGGCTCCCAGCTGAGGATGACTGCCCGAGAGGTGGAAGTAGTGCACCCGTCCATCGGGGCAGAGCACCTGTGCTATCACAATGTCGGCCGAACTGTTGTCGAGCTGCAGCCCGTCATTGAAAAGAATGGAACACACCCCGGCATCGGAGCCTATCAGGTGCATCTCCATGCCCCGCGCTTCGTCCAGCGACCAGAACGCGGTCCGGTCCGTCACCTGCCCTGTCTCGGGGTGGAACATGCTGAAGGCCATCTGAAAGCTTCCTTCAGCCAGATTTTCACGGAGTGCCTTGGAGCTGCTGCGGAAATGAACATTGCCACCCTCTGCCACGAACTGACAGGCCTGCAGCAGCAGCGGGTTGTGCTGCGCCCCTTCATTCAGGTTCAGTTCCACCAGCAACGGGCGGCCCACCGTCTCCGCGTAGCGCATCATGTAGGCCAGACTCAGCATCAGGTCGCTCTCCGGTCCACTCAGGCTGTGCATGATGACGGTGGTCGAAGGGTCGTCAGAACGAAAGGTGACGAAGCCCACATTTCCCGACCGTTCGATCTTTTGGAATTGTCCGAGACCCAACCCATCGGTGCTCACGGTATTGTCGATGATACCGATCACAGCACCCGCACCTTGGTAGCGGGCGATCAGTGCCGCAAGGTCCGGCTGGCGGTCTGCTTTCGGCACTTCATCACGCTCAATGGCAGCTACACCTTGCATACCGTTCAGCGATGCCAGCAAGCCGACAGGTGCGTCAACGGCCAGCAGGTTGCCGAGGCGCGACTTCACCTTAAGGCCGCTGTTGCTGAGCGTGCTGCCGTCTATATCGCTGCGTACCTTGATGATGGCACCTGCGTCCTGCGCATCCGCATACGCACCTGTGGAGGGCATGAAGGCACACTGCACGGCAGCAGCCATCAGCGCGCCTGCGATCAATTGATGGAATCTGGTTTTCATGGCTTGAGATTTTTGGGGTGAAACACTGACCCAAATCTCCGCCTGTTTATTGTCCTCTCATTAACAAAAAATAATGTTTCACTAAGAGAAAAATCGCGCATTCAAGCGCAACAAATGTGCTGATGAGCGTGAAACGGCCCCATTCATAAGGAACAATTCATCGGAGTTGGCGAAACGTTGCGTCTCATCCATGCAACGTCAGTTGAGGCTTTCCCTTCTCTCAGAAAAAATGGACGCTGAGAGTACGCTCACCGATACCTTTTCACGGCACACCTCGCTACAGTTTGATGAAGTAACGGCAACGGCCGGTTCAGAAGCTCTCCGATAAGGCCGAACCAACTCAATTACTCAAATAAGCAGCCACCCGATTCAAACGATGTCCACGCTTATTAAAACGGCACACTTTACTTTTCAAACATCAATTACTGCCGTTCAAACGACTGTCATCCCTATTCAAACTACTTACCATCTTATTCTACATACTCCCCTCCCTATTCAACTATTGTATTTTCTCAATCAAATGATTTATCCCTTTTTTCAAATGCCTTACACCCAGAAGTTGAATACACATTTGAATAGGCCAAACCATTATTTGAATTGATAAGTCTATCATTTGAAACTCGATGAAAATCAGTTGAACCGGCCATCCATTCATTCGAACAGATTTAGAAGTCATTTGAATGATATGTCTCAATAATTGAACGCTCCACGGTATTCTTTGAATGAAAATAACAATCGTTTGAAAGAGGATGATCCTCGTTTGAACGGTCGAAACGACCCAAGAGAAGCTCGAAGAGCTAACCCTGCGTGCAGACAGGTGTTCCCCTCTGCAACCTGAGCGGGTAATGGCTTCCGAGATGTTTGAAGAGGAAGGTTGGGAGATGCTCAGAGCACTGCGGACAGATGCCCGGTAACAGCATCTTTCGCCCCCGTGCGGTGGCGCATGAAATCGAGGATGGCATTCCTTTCAACCGCGCCATCAAGGCAATTGCGCAGCGCAACGACCAGCTCATCCTTCCCAGAGATGCTGAACACAAGTCCCTGCTGCGCCATCAGGCCCGCATCGGGGAAGGTGGCGTGGTCCGGCCCGAAGATGACGGGAATGCCATAAGCCGCGGCCTCGAGGATGTTGTGCAGCACACGGCCGAAACCCCCGCCCACGTATGCGACATCGGCATGGCCGTAGAGGCGGTTGAGCACCCCGATGGAGTCTACCAGAAGCACATCGGTAGGCTGATCTGTGTAGCCCGAGAAGCGCACTGCACCTGCGAAGAGCCGCTGCATCCGCTGGATGTTGGCATCATCTACCTCATGCGGAGCGATGACCCATCTCACGCCTTCCATTGCCTTCATCGCCTCGCGGATCCCGGCCTCGTCCTCGGGCCATGTGCTGCCGCAGACCACCAGTTTCGCATCGCCCTTGAAACGGTCGATGGCCGGGAACCCCGACCAGTTGGCGGCCACCTGTGCCACGCGGTCGTAGCGGGTGTCGCCCACTGCCTCGCCCGTTGTGATGCCGATGGTACGCAGCATCTCCACCGAGTCATCATCGACCGTGAATATGCGGTCGAAGAGACCAAGGCACCTGCGCGCGTGGCCCCCGTACCATTTGAAGTACCACTGACGGGGCGTGAAAACGGCCGAGATGAGCAGCAACTCTGCTCCTTGATCTTTTGCCGCCTTGAGGAAATGCCACCAGAGGTCGTACTTGACGAAAACGGCAACATCCGGCCGCACCGCATCCATGAATCGCGCTGCATTGCGCCTGCCCTCCATCGGCAGGTAGAACACGTGGTCGGCACCCGCGTAGTCCTTCCTCACCTCATAGCCCGAAGGGGAATAGAACGTGAGCACGATGCGAGGCGGGTTCGCACCGACTTTCAACGCTTCCATGACGGGCCGTGCCATCTCAAACTCACCCAACGATGCGCAGTGGAACCAGACGGTCTTCCCTCGGAAAACACCGAGTTCTGCCTCAACACGCCCTATAAGTCCTCCCCGACCCTCGACCCACTTCTTCGCCTTGGGATGCCACAGTGCAGCAATGCGCAACGCAACATGGTATATGCCGATGACGATGGTGTAGGTCACTGATTGCAGAACTTAGCGAAGCGGTTTCACTGCGGAACGCAGTAATAGCGAATATCGATTGCAGAATATCGAGTGCAGATTGAAGAGTGGGTCTGGAATCGGTGCTGAGATAAATCACAAATCGTCAATCACCAATCGTCTATCGCCAATCAGTAATAGTAGTACTCGTTCTGGTCGCGCTTGTAGAATGGCAGCATCCACCCGATGCGGAACCCGAATTGGAAGTAGGTGAGACTGGGGTCGATCTTCTGTTTGGCAGGGATGTCGTAGCTCCTGCGGTTGCCCATGAAGCCCTGCGAGAACTCGAAGCCGCCATAGAAGTTCAGCAGTCGCGTGTCGCCCTGATAGTGATAGCCGATGAACTGATTGAGCACCATGCCGTTGGTCAGGCGGTCGTAGCCCTTCCTATACTCACCGTTCAGCTGCGGTATCGAATTGTTCTCTACATCATAAACGATCCAATGCTCCATGAAAGCCGTGCCGAGACTGAGCATAGGGCCACTGTTGGCATTGGCACGGAGGAATGGCAATATCTTCGATACGCGCAGGTCGATCACATATCCTGCCTGCCCGATGTTGACAATGGCCGGGCCACCGTCATTGCCGATGATGATGTTGTCCGGTGTGAGCAGGTCAGCCAGCAAGGCCCCGCTGTTGTTGACGTGGTCACCGAAGATGTAGTGCCCTCCGAGAGTGAACATCCAGTTGCTGCGCGTCTTGTACCCGAGCGAGCCGCCTATGTTGTGCGCCAGTCCGAACCGCGCCCCGAGGTCGCCACCGAGCGGCACTTGCACCGCGTAGGACACACGCAACAGCGGCATGCCCATGGCGGAGTCTTTGCGCGAGGTGGAGAATTCCATCTCCTGTGCCCAAACGCCCGCATTACAGGCCAGCAACAATCCGAAGAAAAGAGTGCGAAACATGGTGGTCAAAGGTAGGAGTCCGCGCGTCCATTGTTTCGCAAGGCCGGCAATGGCCTCGACCTTTGTCCCTGCTGAGTATTCTAAGAACACCTTGTGTGCTACGCTGAGCAATTATTCCTGCATATTGATGCCATTCTCATAAATTTGCAGGGTTAATTCCCGTAGAAATGAGCTATCCCCGAAGGATGGAACCCCTACTTTCCGAGCGGTTGCGACACTACCCTGTGGTGGCTATCCTCGGCCCAAGGCAGGTGGGCAAGACCACCTTGGCGAAAGCCATGATGTCCTTGCCTGCGCGCCAGGCCGTGTATGTGGATCTCGAATCGAGTGCTGACCTGCGCAAATTGGAAGATGCGGAGCAGTATCTGCTCCAACGCAAGGACGCGCTCGTCATCATTGACGAGGTGCAGCGCATGCCTGAGCTGTTTCCCATTCTCCGCTCGGTGATAGATGAGGCGCGCACACCCGGCAGGTTTGTGCTGCTCGGCTCGGCATCGCCCACGCTGCTCGCAAACAGTTCGGAATCGCTGGCGGGGCGCATCGCCTACTGCGAGCTGCACCCATTGCTGCACTCGGAGGTCATGGCCACGCACCCTTTCCATCGTTTATGGCTCCGTGGCGGTTTCCCTGACATGCTCGATGCGGAGAATGACCACGTGAGCTTCGAGAAGCGGGAGCAGTTCATCCAGACTTACACCGAGCGCGACCTGCCCATGCTCGGTCTGAGGGTCTCCCCGGCCATGATGCGGAACCTACTGATGATGTTGGCACACCTGCATGGCAACCTGCTCAACCTATCCGACCTCGCGCGCTCCCTTGGCCGTGATCTGGCTGCCGTCCGTCACATGATCGATTTCCTGGAGCATGCTTTCCTTATACGAAGGCTTCAGCCGTTCTATGTCAATATCAGCAAGCGTCTCGTGAAATCCCCTAAGCTCTACATCCGCGACACGGGTTTGCTGCACACTTTGCTGGGAATCGCCACCGCGGAGGATCTGGACGGCCATCCCGGCAAGGGCAATTCGTGGGAGGGCTTCATCATTCAGCAGGTGGTAGCCTCTCTTGCCACAGGTGTGACTGCTTATTTCTACCGCACGCAGGACGGTTCTGAGCTCGATCTCGTGCTGGTACGCGGTGGCCGGGCCGTCATGGGCATGGAAGTGAAGCATTCCAACGCACCGTCTCTCAAGCGCGGGGTTACGGTGGCCGCACAGACGCTCGGTGACATACCGGTGCTGGCCATTACGCCATCAGTTGATGAGGATTATGCATTGAATGCTACGGTCACGGTCACGTCCTTCGGGCGCATGTGGGACCATCTCGCTCAAATGGGGCTACTGGCAGGATGATGCCGAGATTGGACCGTATCACCCCGCCTAAGTAATCGCTGGTGCGTTCTGTCGGAAAACAATCAAACGATTAGCCCCTGCCGACAATGGCTTAGGAAAGCACGGAAGGAATCATGCGCACATCACCGCAGGCCTGGCGTACTACGCTGAGCAATTATTCCTGCATATTGATGCCGTTCTAATAAATTTGCAGGGTTAATTCCTGCATAAATTAGCTGTCCGCAGGGGCCGGGCCGTTATGTTACTCATCATATGGCCTTAGCACAATGACTTGACTTTTGAGAAGCGGGTCGTCCGCCTCAGGCGAAATGTTAGGGTAGCTGTGTGCTCTTTTCTACCAGAAGGGCGTTCCTCCAGAACTTTCTTGCATCCGGGAACTGATTCATCAACTCACCTGAGGCAGGATAGGAGTCCGTGTGCTCACTGTTAAACCAAACGGGATTGGCCTGATTATGCCATGTCACTGCTTTACCAACCTCTCGCAGTGCTGCACGTCACCGCTTACGACATGAAGCAGGTACACCCCTTGCCCAAGCGATATGAAATCCTGCTGCTCGATCGCTGTTCCCGACCACACGGTCTGCATCATCATATTCATGATCGAGTAATGGGTTCCTTCCGTGGCACCGGACACGCTTAATCTGTCCGTGAAAGGATTGGGGCCGACCCGAACTCTCGGTGACCTGGAAGCAGCCTCAGACAGCCCGGTCAAAGTGCAAGCAAGGTCATTGACCCGCTCCCAGATCGCATCGTTGAGCAGGAAAGGGACGAGGTCGTTCCCGGGGGCATCGCCCATCCTTATCCACACCATATTCTCTGAGGCGGAGACGTTGACGAACTGACCATTCTTTCCGAGAGCCATGAGACAATCATCAGGGGCGTGCTGCATCAGACTGCCGGGAAACTGCAACTGTAGCCCGGGCACCATGAAGGAGGGCTTGCCATTGAGCCACCAGAGGTAGCCGTAACTCTGATTGATGCTTTGCGAGGTGTTGACCATATCGGTGAAATAATCGATGTCGGTCATGATGGCATTGCCGTTCCAGTTGCCCCCGTTGTGAACAAGCAGGCCGAAGCGGGCCATGCTGCGGGCATTGCTGAAGAAAACGTTGTTGTTATCCACGTACTGAAACGTACCGGTCATGCCAGTGGGCGTTTTCACCTTTTGCGTGGTGTACTGATTAAGGGTGGTACCCGTGGCCGATTCGATGACCTGATCGAGGAGCGTGTAAGGTGCGTTGTGGTATGACCACCTGGTGCCCGGTTCTGCGAGATACTGGAGGCAACCGGGCTGCGTACAATCGAGTGGACCCGCACCATCGTCCAGACCGGTGGTCATGGTGAGCTGGTGACGCACTGTGATGGCCGCCTCTTGTTCTGCGGTGCAACTGGTCCAGCCCTCGCCCAGATGGTCGGACGTGGCGTCTTCGATGGACAGGTGTCCTTCCTGCTGCGCTATGCCGACCATAAAGGCCGTGAGCGTCTTGCCGGCCGAGGCCCAATACCAGAGCGCGTTGGCGCTGTGACCGTTGAAATACTGCTCGAGCACGATACGCCCGTCCTTCAGGAGAATGAATGCCTTTGAGTTCTCCTGTTCCAAGAAATCGTACAGGCTGTCGATGCGAGACTCGCACCAACCAAGGTCGGCAGGGTCGGTGGTCTCCCAAGTGCTGCCTACTGTCGGGGGAAAATAAGACGGCTGGGCCAGCAGACCTGCCGCTGGAAAGCAACTCACTGCAAGCAACAATATGACCTGTTTCATCGGTTAGCGGTTGACTGGTCGAAGGTAAGTGAAGCCAAGAATATCATCTCTGACGATCCGGGGCCGTTGCGATACAAAGACCTGTGCCCTCCCAAGCTCAATGAACCGTGTAGCAGCGCAGCACCAGGCCAGCGGAAACCGGCTTCATCAATACGACAATTGCCTGCAAAGAACGCTGGGCCACTGAACAGAATCGAAGCCGCAGCGTTGCCACAACAGCTTTGGGGTTTCCGCGAACAGATAGCTACTTTTGCGACCCTGAAAAAAAATCAACATCCACCATAAATCATTCTCATGAAGATTCTTGTTCCGATCAGCGTGGTGCCCGACACCACATCCAAGATCGCCTTCACGGATGGCGACACCAAGTTCAACGAAGACGGCATCCAATGGATCGTCAACCCTTACGATGAGTGGTACGCCCTTGTACGCGCTTTGGAGATCACCGAGAAGGACGGTGGCTCTGTTACCGTGATCTGCGTTGGCGAAGCTTCTGCCGATGCGGTAATCCGGAAAGCACTGGCACTCGGTGCGCACGATGCAGTCCGTATCGACACGAAAGCCACCGAGTCTTACGTTGTTGCCAAAGAACTTGCCGCCTATGCGAAGGACAAAGGCTTCGACCTCACCCTCTTCGGCAAAGAGACCATCAATTACAACGGTTCTGAGGTGGGTGGTATGTTCGCTGAGTTAATGAACATACCGTTCATCAGCCTTGCATCGAAGATTGAAGTGGCAGGCGGTGCAGCTACCATGGACCGCTCCACAGAAGGCGGCACCGAGGTGGTAGAGGTCAAACTCCCTGCGGCTGCAAGCTGTGCCAAAGGAGTGGCCGAGCAGCGCATCCCCAACATGCGCGGCATCATGGCAGCCCGCACCAAGCCATTGAATGTGGTTCCTTCGTCTAACGTGGAGGCCAAGACCGCGTATGTGAAGTACGGTCTTCCACCCGCAAAGTCCTCGGTCAAACTCGTTGACGCAGAGAACATGGACGAACTGGTGCGCCTGCTCCACGAAGAGGCCAAGTCTATCTGAATCTGATTCATTCATCCGAAAAAACACAAGACATGTCAGTCCTTATAGTAGCAGATACCAAGAACGGTGAGGTGAAAAAATCCTCCCTTGAGGCCGTTTTCTACGGCAGCAAAGTGGCCGCTGCCATCGGTGGCGATGCGGTTGCCCTTACCTTCAATGCCAATGACGCAAGCGACCTCGGCAGCTATGGTGCAAGCAAGGTGCTCAATGTGAGCGACAGAAGCATCAGTGCCTCCGACCCGCAGAAAATGGTAGCGGCCATTGTAGCAGCGGCCAACAGTGTAGGAGCCAAAGTGGTGGTCTTTGCACATGACAGCACAGGCAAGGCCGTGGCTCCGCGCCTCTCGGCCCGCAGCGGTGCCGGTCTGGTGACCAACGTGACCTCCCTGCCCGATACCTCCAACGGTTTCGTGGTGAAGAAGAACGTTTTCAGCGGCAAGGCGCACGCCATGGTCAACATCCTGAGCGATGAGAAGATAGTGAGCATCCTGCCCAACTCATTCAGCCCAGAGAAAGGCAGTGGATCTGCGTCCGTTGAGAGCTTCAGCGCAGATGTGAGCAGTGTCAACAGCGGTATTACCGTGAAAGAGGTGAAAGGCATGGGAGGTGGAGGTGCAGTGCCCTTGCCAGAGGCAGAGCTTGTAGTATCCGCAGGTCGCGGTCTTAAAGGCCCTGAGAACTGGGGAATGGTTGAGGAAATGGCAGGCATCCTCGGTGCCACCACCGCATGTTCGCGCCCTGTGGCCGACATCGGCTGGAGACCTCACCACGAGCACGTAGGTCAGACAGGTGTTGCCATCCGTCCGAACCTCTACATCGCCATCGGCATCAGCGGGGCCATTCAGCACCTTGCTGGTGTGAACGGCAGCAAGGTGATCGTGGTCATCAACAAAGACCCTGAAGCACCTTTCTTCAAAGCAGCCGACTACGGAGTCGTGGGCGATGCCTTTGATGTCGTGCCACGCCTGAATGAGGCCCTCAAGAAGTTCAAGGCTGCCAACGGCTAAGGGTCAAGGCACGTAGCGGCTGCTTCAGATGAGCGCAATGGACAAGATTCGTATGGGTATCTATGGGCTGCAGTATAGTCAGACCCAGACTGGTGCCTATGCCCTGATCCTTGAAGAGACAGAAGGAAATCGCAGGCTGCCGATCATCATCGGCAGTGCTGAGGCTCAGTCTATTGCCATTGTGCTGGAAGAGATGACCCCCACACGTCCACTCACTCATGACATCTTCAAGTCTGTGACGATGCATTTCGGACTGGACATGGTAGAAGTGGTGATCAACAAGCTCGAGGATGGCGTGTTCTTCTCCAAGGCCATCTTCACCGACAGCAACCGCACCTTCGAGACCGACTGCCGACCATCCGATGCAATAGCACTGGCCATCCGGTTCAACTGTCCCATCTATGCAAGCGATTTCATCCTGAACTCAGCCGCATTTGAGAAGGAAGGTGATTCTGGCATCAAGGTCATTCCACCGACCACAGACCATGCGCCCATGTCCGAGAGCATCTACACGGCCATGACCCCGGAGGAGTTGCAGGAGATGCTGGAAGAAGCCCTCGACAAGGAAGATTATGAGCTCGCCTCCAAGATCAGGGATGAACTGAAGCGCAGGGGCTGATCGCAGAATGACAAGAAAACAAAGAAAGGGCGGTTCATGTAATCCGCCCTTTCTCTTTTGTAGCAGCAACAGCCTTTTTTGCTAATCTTGGCTTCCTTAGCACAATGAGCTCAATGAACCTGCATCCCACTCTGATCGCTGAACTCGGACTCGACCTTAGCGGGCTGGGCCGGGGCATGGTAGGTCTGATAACGCTGTTGTTCATCGGTTTCATTTTCAGCGAGAACAGAAAGGGTATCGACTGGAAACTGATCGGCACGGGACTGCTGATACAGGTCGTTCTGGCGGTGGCCATACTGCGCGTGCCTGTGGTAGAGTCAGGGTTCGAATTCCTGAGTGCCGGCTTCGTCAAGGTCATCTCCTTCACAGATTTCGGTACGGATTTCCTTTTTAGCTCCTTCGTGTCGGGCAGTGCCGAAGCAGCGGTCATCAGCTTCGCCTTTCGTATCCTGCCCACCATCGTGTTCTTCTCAGCGCTGACCAGCCTCCTTTACTATTTGGGGCTGCTGCAAAAGGTGGTCTATGTATTCGCTTGGGTGATGAAGAAGACCATGCGGCTCTCAGGGGCTGAAAGTCTTGCCGCTGCCGGCAACATCTTCCTTGGCCAGACGGAATCGCCCTTCCTCATACGCCCCTACCTCGACCGGATGACCCGTTCTGAGATCATGTGCCTGATGACCGGTGGCATGGCCACCATCGCAGGTGGGGTGCTGGCCGCCTACATCGGTTTTCTGGGAGGTGAGGATGCCGCGCAGAAACTGCTCTTCGCCAAACACCTGCTTGCCGCATCGGTGATGAGCGCACCCGCTGCGGTCATTGCGGCCAAGCTGCTGGTGCCGGAGCGCGAAGAATTCGACACTGAAATGAAGGTGAACACCGAGAAAATGGGGGCTAACGTGCTCGAGGCCATTGCCAATGGCACATCGGACGGAGTGAAACTGGCGGTCAACGTAGGGGCCATGCTTCTGGTCTTCACTGCGTTCGTTTATATGGGCAACTGGATGCTCAGTGACCTCATCGGTGAGTGGACGGGCCTCAACGGCCTCATTGCGGCAAACACCCCATTCGATGGGCTTTCGTTTCAATTTCTCGTAGGCTATGCCTTCGCACCCGTGGCATGGCTCATGGGCGTGCCATCGGCTGATGTCTTTCTGGTGGGCCAACTGCTTGGCGAGAAGACCATTCTCAATGAATTCTATGCCTATAAGACGCTTGGTGAGATGAAGGTCGGGGGCATGTTCGCAAGCGAGAAAAGTATCATCATGGCCACCTATATCCTTTGCGGATTCAGCAACTTCGCCTCCATCGGCATCCAGATCGGTGGCATCGGCACGCTGATCCCGAACAGGAAGGGACTGCTTTCCAAACTTGGTCTCAGGGCACTGCTGGGCGGTACACTGGCCTGCCTGTTCACAGCCGTGCTGGTGGGCATGATACTGGGCTGAACCAGATGCGCTATCTGATACGTCCACCTTTCCCTTACCGTTGGCTTTATCCCAAGGCCATTTTCAGGGGCGATGCGCAACACAAGGTGGCCTACCTGACCTTTGACGATGGTCCGCACCCCGAGGCAACCCCTTTCGTACTCGACACACTGGCCGAGGAGGATGTGAAAGCAACCTTTTTTCTCCTTGGGAAAAATGCACAATGTCATCCGGATCTCGCAGAGCGCATCAGGCAGGAAGGCCACACCATCGGCAATCATGGCCACGCACATCTCGATGGTTGGAAAACCTCTGGGCGAGCGTATCTCGATGATTTCGAGCAAGGAATGGCAGTGACAGGGTCAGAGCTTTTCAGACCTGCATACGGTCACATCACCCCGTTCCAGTACAAGGCCATCAGCCAACGATCAACCTTAGTGCTGTGGGATGTGCTGTCAGGCGATTTCGACCCAGACACCACCCCGGAACAATGTGTCCAGAATGTGGAACGCCATGTACGCAATGGCAGCATCATTGTGATGCATGACAGCCAAAAGGCGCTGACCAACCTCATGGGTTCGCTCAAGCCTCTGATTCAGTCGATGAAACGGCTCGGATACAAGATGGATAAATTGTAAGACTCACTGCGATTAGTACCTTTGTCCTATCCGAAAAAAGGCATCTTTGCAGCAGCTTTGTAACTATTTTTTTGGAGCAGCGAAAACCCCAAAAAACAAGAATTGGACAGCTATCACAAGCATAGACATCGCGAGAAGGTGCGCAACATCATCATGATAGCTCTGGCCATCATTCTGGTACTGCTCAACCTATGGGTCTATCTGATGGACTGACCGTTCAGCGGCCTTTGAAATTGGCAGCACGCTTGTTCAGGAAAGCATCTGCGCCCTCCACGAAATCCTCGGTCTCGCAGCACTCCCCGAAACGGTCTATCTCAAACTGCAGGCCGTCCACTCCGTCTGTGTAGAAGGCATTCACACACTCAATGACCTTGGCGATGGCCACGGGTGCCTTGGCCATGATCTTGCCGAGTATCTCCTGTGCCTTGGTCAGCAACGCGTCTGAGGAAACCACGTGGGTCACCAGTCCGAGTCGCAATGCCTCATCGGCCTTCACCATGTCTGCGGTCATGAGCAACTCTGCAGCCTTGCCCTTACCTATGAGCTGAATAAGCCGCTGTGTGCCACCATAGCCGGGAATAAGACCGAGGTTGACCTCCGGCTGACCGAAACGGGCATTCTCTGAGGCAACACGCACATGGCACGCCATGGCCAACTCGCAGCCACCACCGAGGGCAAAACCATTCACCGCGGCAACGAAAGGCTTCGGACAACGCTCTATCCTGTTGAAAATGTCCTGACCGTTGGCGGCAAGCTTCCGGCCTGCGGTGGCGTCCAGACCACTGAACTCGGAAATGTCCGCTCCTGCCACGAACGCCTTCTCACCTGCACCGGTGATGATGGCGGCCTTTACTGCTTGGTTGGAATACACCTCGTCCACGGCAGAGCGCAGGTCGCTGAGCACTCCCTGACTGAGGGCGTTGAGCTTCTCCGGACGGTTGATGGTAATGGTAAGGATGCCGTTGTCGAGCGTGGTGAGGATGTTTTCGTAAGCCATGATGAGATTGCTGTTTTCAGATTTGGTCGGACAAAAGTAGCCACCACAGCGGGCCTCTGCCCTACTCCACCTCCAGTCCTGATGCGTCCCACTTGAGCTCCATCTGCCAGTTGGGGCGCACATCTATGTCAGACTTCAAGGTCATGATAGGCTCCGCTTGAAGTCGGTAGGCATATCTACCGGAATCCCAGCGACCGTTGGCATTGAGGTCATCGACCATAACCATGGCATACTTGCCTGGCTGGAGCTTGCGGAACACCACCTCCCCGTCCGCTGTCAGTGTGCGCCTTGCCACCACTTGTTTCTGCGGGTTGAGCAGTTCGAGCAGCTTCTGTCCGCTGAGATTACGGACATTGAGGATGATCTCTCCGAACTGCGCCTCTTCCACGCCCGTGAAGGAGAAATTGATGGTATCGTTGGCAAGGCCGAAGATGTCGATGGCTGCGCTGTCCTGGATACTAACTTCGTATTCGTGGCCCGGTCTCCAATCGAAGACCATGTCGAATCTGCGCAGGGCAGTATCATTGGAAACAAGGTCGAACAGCACTGGCAGCGAATCTTCCAGTAACGTGATACGGGATAGGTCCAGATCGGTGACAGGGTGATTCCAGATGAGCCTCATCGGTCTGCCCGGCAGCGGCCCCCTGCCCATGGGTGGATCGGTCTTCAGGAGCAATGAGAATTTCTCGGTGCGCATCTTTCCACCCTTGCCTCCCCCGCCACCTCCTCCTTTCACAGTTGCGCTGCGGGGTTTCATGATCATCTGCAAAGTATCCACCTGTTGGCCCGCCTTAAGTACGAGGTCGAGCGTGTCGGGTGCCACCTCGGTGGTCCAGAGCGTCACAGTATCCCTCGCTTCGCTGAACTCGCGGATGGCCCATTGCAGACCGGGCGGCACGGCCCCTGCTGGCAGAAGCGCACGGAAATGGCCTACGGGCCTATTGTAAACGAAGTAGAACTTCCCGAAATGCTCTGCCACCGACTTGCGAATGAATTGAGTGGTGTCCTCCTCCACGAACATCCGGATGTTAAGGAAGGTGAGAGGCAGGCCCGCCCCATCGCCCTTCCCCTTTAGTCTTGCCGCCCCGGTATCAGAAGTATCAGCAGCGGCCTGT
The DNA here is from genome assembly GCA_964500205.1 of uncultured Chryseobacterium sp. Taxonomy (GTDB): domain Bacteria; phylum Bacteroidota; class Bacteroidia; order UBA10329; family UBA10329; genus UBA10329. The sequence continues at coordinate 34,342 of CAZCNS010000018.1, forward strand.
GGCGGGATGGTATCGGGGGGCAGACCTGTGATGGAGTCGATGGGAAGACCGAGGGAGTCGGTTTTCGCGGTCGTGTCGGGTGCGGCCTTGCGGATAGGCGGGTCGGGCCTGACCAGCGTGTCGAGAAAACCGATCATCTCGTCAGGCACATCAAACTTGAAATTGGTGTTCTGATCCTTGAGGGCGAACACTTTGTAAGGCAGATCAGGGATGTTACGAATGTGGAACAGCCCATCCTTTCCTGTCCTTCCAAAATAATCGGGCAGTGTGGTCTTTGGAAGTGAGTCGATGTCCCTGCGGTAAAGCATCAGCATGGCCCCTTCCACGGGTTCGCCTGTCAGGGCATCGGTCAGCTTTCCCTTTAGCTGCATGCTGTCGATAGCCGCACCTGTGCTGAAAACATAGGTGTAATCATTCAGGATGTTGCCCTCGTTATTGTCCCTTATCGCCTTGCCGAAATTGAAGATGTACGTGGCACCGGGTGTCAGCTCCTCCTCCCATTTCACCATCAGCGACTTGCGCTTGAGGGTGTAGGTCGGACTCTTGCTCATAGGCGGGGAGATGAGCACGTTATCATTCGGAGCAGAGATCTGAATGAACTCATCGAACTCTACAGTGAAGCTGTTTCCCTTGAAATTGACAGACTGGTTGGGCGGAGTCTCGGTCAGTATCTTGGGCGGAGTCTCGTCTTTAGGACCTCCCGTAGGAGTGACGATCTGCGCACAGGCCACAAGCAGCGGCAGCAAAGCCCAAGATATTGCCCTCCACACTCTTGTCATCTCAACCAAGGAGCAATGATGGCGGCAATGGCTTCCAGGCCATCGCGGTCATCGTCATCAAAATCCTCGAGACGGTCGCTGTCCACGTCAAGCACCGCCACCACGCGGCCATCAACGATGACCGGAACCACTATCTCGGACCGCGAGCTGGAACTGCATGCGATGTGCCCGGGGAATGCGTCCACATCAGGCACGATGACCGTCTCTGACCGCTGCCAAGCCGTGCCACAGACACCCTTCCCCAAACCGATGCGCGTACACGCCACGTCACCCTGAAACGGGCCCAAAACGAGTTCATTTTTTTCTTGGAAAACAGAAATGACATCATCTGAATCCCCACTCGCCCTCTGTCCCTCGTCCCTCGTCCCTTTCACCACATAAAACCCTACCCAGAAGAACCCGAAGGTCTGTCTCAGGGCAGCGCAGCAGTTGGCCATGTTCGCAACAGGGTCGGTCTCTCCCTCGAATAGCGCACGCAGTTGAGGCAACAAGGACGCATAGCGCTCACACTTTCCCGCCCCATCTCTGACCTCAAGCGACTCTGCCATCAGGATTTTATTTCTGCGAGAAAAGAAACGATCAGCCGCAAGCAGTCGACCGGTGCCTCCAGATGACCCATGTGGCCGATGCCCTCCACTATCTCAAGTCGCACATTAGGCGAGAGGGCCGCCTGCGCCAAAATGGTCTCGGTAGCGATAACGGGATCCAGTGCCCCGTGAATGATCAGGGTAGGATGATTGCCATCGCGCAGCAAATTAGTACGGTCGGGCCGAGCCATCATGCCTCTTATGTTGGCCACGATGCCCCGTGCATAAAATTTGGCAGCACGTGCCACCAATGCATCGATCTCGCCTCCCAGTCGCACCCGACTGTCTTCTGCAAAAAGCATCGGTATGGAACTTCGAACAAAAGCTTCCGCGTTCTTCCTGACCACGGCAATAGCCCGCTCGCGGTCCTTGAGCTTGGTCTCGCTATCGGCCAAAGCCGTGGAGTGGAAAAGGACAAGGCCATCGGTCTTCATCGGGAAAAGCTCCGCAAAGGCCAACGCCACGTAGCCGCCCATGGAATGGCCCACGAGCGTGCAGCTTTCAATGCCGAGTGTATCGAGCACATGACGCACGGCTGAAGCCATGTCCTCCATCGAATGCCGATAGCCCACAACCCCGCTGAGGCCATGGCCCGGCAGGTCGATGCACACCACACGGTAAGATGCGGATAAGGATCTCGCCATGCTACCGTAGATGGAGCTATCTTCCAAAAACCCATGCAGCAACACCACCACTGGGCCATCGCCCTCCACGGTGAAATGCACTGGCGCACGCCTGAATTGGACGTTCATAGGATGGTAATTTTGCCCCGCGGTCAAAGTTAGGCACTATCCGAGGCCGCGTTCCGTTACTGTAGGAGAAACCAACGCCCATGAGACCCCTCGCCATCTTGTTCTGCATTTGCCTCGGCACTGCCAACTACGTCTCGGCACAGGGCAAGCTGGGAGTATTCGTGGGTGCCGGCACCATGTTCTATTCAGGCGATCTGGTGGAGACCTTCATCGCGCCCGTGCCATCTGTCCGATGGACTGCGAATGCTGGTCTTCACTGGCAGATAAACCACCGGTGGGGACTGCAGCTCAACTATACTGTGGGCGAGCTCATCGGTGATGATGCCTTTGCCGTTGATGAGGGCAGGAGGGCACGCGGACTCAGCTTCCAATCGTACGCACACGGGGTGAGTCTGCGCGGAACCTACGATATCCTGCGCAATGACCGGTGGCGCCTGCTACCCTACATCACGGCCGGTGTGGGCGGACTCTACAACGACATCACCCCCGGCCCCAACAACGCGGTCACTGTCGTTCAAGAACCTGACTACTCACCCTTCACGCTCGTCATCCCCTCGGGAATCGGAGTTCGATATCAATTCAACTGTCAGTGGGCACTGAAGGCCGAGGCTCTTTATCACTGGACCATCTCCGATCACCTCGATGATGTGGCGGTGCGCGGCAATCCTGACAACCGCGATGGCTTCTGGGATATCCACGTGGGGGTCATCTGGTTCTTCACAGGCTGTGGGAAGGGCCGCAAGGGCGGTCTCATCGAGGATTGTGACCAGCTCTACAAGGACGTGGATATCGACAAACTGATGCGGCAGTACGGCAATTGAACCGCCTGCACTCCATGGTGCGCGTTTACATTTGCCACCATGAAAACAATGGACACTTTTCCCTTCGCAGGCAAACGCGCCCTTGTGCGCGTTGACTTTAATGTGCCACTCGATGAGCAGATGAACATCACGGACGACACCCGCATCCGTGCGGCACTTGCCACCGTGAAGAAAATCCTGTCAGATGGCGGTTCCGTGATGCTGATGAGCCACCTTGGGAGGCCCAAAGGCGGCCCTGAGGACAAGTTCTCGCTGCGGCATCTGGTGAGCCACCTCAGCGATCTGCTGGGGGTGGACGTGGCCTTCGCCAGCGACTGCGTGGGCGAGGTGGCTGAGCAAGCGGCCGCTGCGCTGCGACCTGGAGAGGTGCTGCTGCTGGAGAACCTCCGTTTTCACAAAGAGGAGGAGAAAGGAGACCGCGATTTCAGTCAGGCGCTTGCCAAACTGGGTGATGTATATGTGAACGATGCCTTCGGAACGGCCCACCGTGCTCATGCCAGCACAACCATCGTGGCGGATTTTTTTCCTGACGAAAAACTGTTCGGCTACCTGATGGCGGCCGAGATCGAGAGCATAGACCGGGTGATGAAGGCTGCCGAGCGGCCACTTACCGCTGTGATGGGCGGGGCCAAGGTGTCCAGCAAGATCGGCATCATCACCAACCTGCTCGATAAGGTGGACAACATCATCATCGGAGGCGGGATGATTTACACCTTCATCAAGGCGCAGGGCGGTAACGTGGGCAGCTCGCTGGTAGAAGATGATTTCGTGGATACTGCCAAGCAGATTCTGAAGGATGCTGAGTCCAAGGGCGTGCACATTCACCTCCCAAAGGACACGGTGGCGGCAGACCGCTTCGCAGATGATGCCCAGACGCAGACCTGCCCTTCTGCCGACATCCCCGAAGGGTGGATGGGACTGGACATAGGCCCAGAGGCAGCAGCCGACTACTATAAGGTGCTGCTCGCATCGAAAACCATCCTTTGGAACGGCCCGATGGGCGTGTTTGAGATGGCAAGTTTTGAGCAGGGCACCAAGGCCGTAGGGCAGGCCATTGCAGCGGCCACATCCGAGGGTGCGTTCTCGCTCGTGGGTGGTGGCGATAGCGTGGCTGCAGTGAACAAGTTCGGGTTGACCTCCAGCGTCAGTTACGTCAGCACGGGTGGCGGTGCGCTGCTCGAATACATGGAAGGCACGGAGCTTCCGGGCATCGCGGCCATCAAAGGATAAGCTCCTTGATCCGGTCCTCGGCCTCCTCCGCGCTGCGCCTCACGCGGTCGATCACAGTGTCGCGGTCTATCTCATCGAGGATGGGCAGGATGAACGGTGCCACACTCTCCAGAGGCTTGTAGAGGTAGGACTGCTTGGCGGTTTCGCTTTGGCTGAAACTGTCCAATACGCCAAATCTGCCGAGCATCATCAAGGCCAGACTGATCACGAATGCCGCTCTGCAAAGCCCAAATAACGCACCTGCGGCCTTGTCCGCCCAGCCCATAGCCACCATGCGCACCACCTGCCCCAGCATTTTCCCGAAAAAATAGACCAGCACAATGACCGCGACCAGAATGAACGCGAAGGAAACGATGGGTAGAAAATCCCATGTGATATCAGTGTTGCGGTAGATATACTCCGAAAGCAGGTCCGCGAATCTGGCGGCCAGATATACTCCAGCAATTAGGGCGATGAGACGTGAGACCTCCATGATAAAACCCCGTCTGAAACCCTGATAGGTCATCCAAACCAAGGGAACAGCCAAAGCAATATCAAGCCAATGGGTCATCTGGTTCAGAATTCGTGGGTGTAGCCTTTCTCCTCAGCCATTTCCACCATGGTCTTGTTCATCACCCCAAAAAAGGTCTTGCCATAGCGATAGACCATCATCTTCTCGCGCATGTTGCGCATGTACTCCTCCCTGCGTGTGGTAAGCATCTTGATGATAGAAATGTACTCGCCACGGTTATAGCCCGACTCCTGAACGTGGAGCATCAGGTCATCGTCCGTCATGTGGGCAAGGACACCGGGCGGGTACTTCCGACTTATCTTGCTGGGGTTCAGCTTTCCGTTGTTCATCAGGTCCACGAGATCCCAACTGTCATTCTTACCCTGATACAATGGTGTGGCCTTGAAAAAAGTGCGGGCCTCGAAAGCATACTCGCCCTGAAGTTCAGCATCCTCATCAAGTGATGTCTGGATATCGAGTCTGGTGACACCATCAGGGCCGTAGGGCACATAGGTGGTGTTGATCATTCTGCATGCTTCCAAGAGCAGGTCGTTGTCATAAGCCTTCTCAAAAACTATTCTGGGCTCTGTGAGGCTAATAGGAAGGTATTTTCCGCCTGTTGCCTCAGCCATGTCCTTCCATTCGGCCTTCTCTCTCTGATTATCATATACTTCAAAATACAGTGAATGAATGACTATGCCCTTCTCCTGCGCCCTCTTGACCACCTTCTTCACCCCAGGACCTGCACTGGGGAGCCCATTGCCAGATACAAAAATCACCTTCAGCGCGTTGGTGTCTTCTGACCATGAGAGTCCATTCACAGCAGCATCCAAACCATAACCCAAGAAGTAATTGCCCGGAGCCGTCAGGTCTCTGAGCTGAAAGAAGGGATAGGCCACATGATCTATGTCGGTTGTGAGATCCGAGATCACATTGATGTAATTGTTATCCTTTTTGAAACTAGGACGCCCCATCATCACAATAGAGAAACGATAATTGGCCAATGGCTTGAGCCTTGCCATCTCGTTCTGCAGTTCCCAGAATTTGTCGCGGATGATGGGCAATATACCTCCGGTGCTCCCACTGACGTCTATCACCCAGACCACATCAAGTGGAACACCCTGACCCTCTGCATCCTGAGCGCAGGCAGTTTGGCGATCCCCACCAAGGACAAAGAGGCACGCTGCCAGAAATCGGAGGACTGAGGGGCGAATTGGCATCAAGAGCGGTCAAAATTAAACTTCACTTCATCATACGCGGCAAATCTAACTTTGTGCCATGTCGAACATCGATCTTCAACGCGAATGGCAGGTACTTCTCTCAGCATTGGAAGAGAAGTTTGGTGATGGCATGGAGCTGGAAACCGTCATCTTCCTTATCGGAGTGCAGGAATTGGGCCAAGGTCATCGTGAGTTCAAGAAACACGAGAAGATGGATCTGATGCACATCGCCATCTGCCGCCTGTTAAGTCCCTATGGCTACTATGAGTACGAGGGCATGGATGCTGACGGATGGCCCCATTACAGGCCACTTGCCAAGCTACCACCACTGAATCCGGCAGAGCAATCGCGCATCATGAAAGAAGCAGTGATCGAGTATTTCCGAGCGTCAGAACTGCTCAACTGAATGCGACTCAGTCCTCGTCCAGATTCACAGTGACCTCTACTGTCTCACCCGCCTCGAGGATGACGAAATTCTCCAGCTTGCTGCGGCCCGAATGGGTCACATCGTACTTAAGAATGGCGGGGTTAGGGAAGATGAACTCAGCGATGCCGTTGGTGCTGGTAAGGATGGTCTCCTCCAGCCACTGCGTGCCTGGCTTCTCGTCCTGATAAAAGCGCACTTCGGCTTGGACCACTGGCGTCTGGATGGTGTCCTGCGTGTTCAATTGGTCAACAGTGTTCTCTACTACACGGATAATGACCTTGGCATCAGTGTCGCGCTTGCAGGATGGGGCGGCCAGAATAGCAATAATCACGGCAATCGCGGGAATGAGGGTTTTCAGGGTCTTCATGGTCACAGTGGCTTTTTGCGAAATCGTTTTTGCAAGGTTAGAACTTTGAAGCATTGCTCAGTCCTTTCATCACTCGTCAAGATTAACAGATACTTCCACTGTCTCACCTGCTTCAAGAACTACGTTGTTCTCCAACTTGCTGCGACCACCGTGGGTCACATCAAATGATAAGATGGCAGGATAGGGGAAGACCAATTCTGCAATGCCGTTAGTGTTGGTGAGCACGGTCTGCTCCAGCCACTCCGTACCCTGTCTGTTTCTCTGATAGAAGAAAACCTCTGCCTGCACCACGGGGGTCACGAGGGTCTCGTTGGGGTTCAACTGATTAACGCTGTTCTCCAATACACGTATACTTACAGTTGCCTCGGTATCACGCTTGCACGAGGGAGCGGCCAGCACTCCGATAATCACAGCAATCGCGGGAATGAGGGTTTTCAGGGTCTTCATGGTCACAGTGATCGGTATGTGATAGTTTTGCACGGTTCGTGATAACAAGCATCGAACCGAACGGTCAAAGTTAACGAATCGTCACATTCAAACTATCAACATGAAAAAGCTCATCGCACCACTGGCCATCATTCTCTTCTCACTCACCGCCATGGCACAGGACAAGACAGGCCCCATCGTGCTGATCGGTACATCTTATGGTGACATCAAGGTTCAACTTTACAATGCCACCCCGCTGCATCGAGACAATTTCCTTGAGATCGCGAAAAAAGGTCATTACGATGGCAGCATCTTCCACCGTGTCATTAACCAGTTCATGATACAGGGCGGTGGCTCAGAGGGCGCCTCCGTGCGTTTGGATGACCGCCCGACCATCGCAGCAGAGATAGTCCCAGGCCTGTTTCACAAGAAAGGCGCACTCGCAGCGGCCCGCACAGGCGACCATGTGAACCCCGAGAGACGCAGCAGCGGCTCGCAGTTCTACATCGTGCAGGGAAGGCCGTATGACGAGCAGTCGGTGAAGATGATGGAGCAGCGCATGGGTATCACCTACACCGATGAACAGCGGAAGACCTACTCGGAGCTTGGTGGCACCCCACACCTCGACAACCAGTACACCGTGTTCGGTGAGGTACTGGAAGGGCTTGATGTGGTTGACAAGATCGCAGCCGTCAAGACCCAACCGGGCGACCGCCCCGTGGAGGCCGTTCCGATGACAGTGAAAATCCTTAAAAAGTGATTATTGTTGATTGATTATTCAGATGGCCAGTGAGGAGTTCAAGAGACAGTCATCCGAATACATCAGGAAAAATTTTAGCCCTGACCCAAAAGGTTTCTGCGGGAATAATCAATAATCAATCAACAATAATCAATTCCAAAAGTGTTAGAACAACTTGAAGTCAACCGCAGTGAGATCACCGCGGCAGCATTGAATGATGCGGCCTCCTTGGAGGCTTTCCGTCTGAAATATCTTTCCAAGAAAGGACTGCTGGGCCAGCTTTTCGATGCTTTCCGCTCCGTTCCGAACGAGCAGAAACGGGCCTACGGACAACAGCTCAACGCGCTGAAGCAGTTCGCGGAACAGCGTTTCGAGGAGGCACAGGCCGCACTTTCATCACAGTCAGCTGGTGCAGCCCCCGACCTTGACCTTACCGTGCCCCCCTATCCTTCTGAAGTGGGTTCCCGCCATCCAGTGTCCATGGTGCGTAGGGAGATCGTCCGCATCTTCGAGCGCATCGGCTTCACTGTTTCCGAAGGGCCGGAGATTGAGGACGACCACCACAACTTCACCGCGCTCAACTTCCCACCCGAGCACCCTGCCCGCGATATGCAGGATACGTTTTTCGTAGGAAAAGACCCTGACTTCGCCCTCAGAACGCACACCTCATCGGTTCAGGTGCGTGTGATGGAAGGCCAGCAGCCGCCCATCCGCACCATCTCGCCAGGAAGAGTGTTCCGCAACGAAGCTATTTCTGCCCGGGCGCATTGCATCTTTCATCAGATAGAAGGACTGTATATCGACAAGGGCGTGTCGTTCGCAGACATGAAAGACACCTTGCTCTACTTCGCCCGCGAGTTCTATGGGGCGGACACGAAAATCAGACTTCGCCCTTCTTATTTCCCCTTCACCGAGCCGAGTGCCGAGATGGACGTCTATTGGGGGCTGGAGACCGAAGCTGATCACCGCATCACCAAAGGAACGGGCTGGCTGGAGGTACTGGGCTGTGGCATGGTAGATCCCAACGTGCTGCGCTCGTGCGGTATCGACCCGGAGAAATATTCAGGATTCGCATTCGGAATGGGCATCGAGCGAACAGCCATGCTGAAGTATCAGGTCAAGGACCTTCGGCTTTTCTTTGAGAACGACAAGCGCTTCCTTGACCAGTTCAAGGCCGCTCACTGAGCATTTCCAATGAATATCGAAGAGGCCGTGGTCTGACTCAGACCGCGGCCTCTTTCATTCAATAGAGTACAGTGACCGATCCCACGGTGCGCCTGATTCCGTCACCTCCTTCCATTCCCTGCCAATCCTGACCATTGACGAAGGTGGCTTGCACGTTCCAGATGTAACTGCCCTGCGGCACTGGCTTGCCTCCGTAGGTGCCGTCCCACGAATCGACCGGCACGCCATTCACCACACGATCCGACTCCCAGAGCATATTGCCCCATTTATCGAAGATCTGAGCACCATAGGTTGCAATTCCACGGCCTGTAGGCTGCCACACGGCTACCAGCCCGCCCTGCCCGGGTGCCATCGCATTGGGGACGAACAGACTCACTTGGGCCTCCACATTGATGTAATGAGTGGCGGTATCGGCACATCCGAACTCGTTGATGGCCGTCAGCGTAACGTAGTAGCCACCATAAGTGTCAAACAAATGGGTCGGCTCGAACTCGCTCGACTGCGTGCCGTCATCAAAGTTCCAGTTGTAGGCATCGGCCAGCACAGAGTTGTTCTGGAATGAATACGTGCCGTCCATGGCCGCATTTACAGGCTCGATGACTGTGAAGTCCGCAATCGGTCGCTGATAAACTGTGACCGCTGCGTTGAGGTCCAAAGTGTCCGTGCAACCCGACTGGCTGGTCACGATCAAGGTTACATCGTACGAACCAGGGTTCCAGTAGGTCTGAGAAGGATTGGGCGAGGTACTGGTGTTGCCGTTACCGAAATCCCACTGATAGCTGAACGCCCCCGAACTCTGATTTCCGAATGTAACGGTGAGCGGGTAACAGCCCTCCGCACCGGACACGTTGAAGTTGGCGGTCGGTACAGGACTGACCACCACCTGCTGCGTCACAGAGGCGGTACAGCCCTCGCCTGACGAGGCGATAAGTGTAGCGGCATAGTTGCCAGACTGCGGGAAGATCACCACAGGATTCTCCTCCGTGTAGGTCTGTCCGAGAATGAGCCACTCGAATGTGGTCGCGCCCTGTGTTGTGTTGGTGAATGCCACCGTCACAGGCATCTCGCAAGGGTCATCGGCCTCGTAGGTGAACGATACAGATGGCGCATTGAACACGCTCACGGTCACAGAAGCGCTGTTGCCTTCGCAGCCATTCTGGTCGGTGACCGAAACTGTGTAGGTTGTAGTCTGCATCGGACTCACGGTCTGTGTTGCGCCTGTGCCAAGTCCTTGGTTCCAAGTGAAGATGAACTGACCATTGCCACCCTCAGCACTCGCACCAATGATGACGGGCGAAGCGGGACAGATGGAAGTGTCTCCGAATGCCAGGGCCATAAGAGACTCAGGCTCACCCACCAGCGCAGTGTCAGTGTAAACGCACCCGTTGGCATCGGTCACAATAACTATGTTCTCGCCCGCACCCAACCCTGTCGCCAACTGAGTGATCTGATTCGTCTCAGGCCAGAGGTAAGAGTAAGGTGGCGTCCCACCTGTCACGGCAACGAGTGCCTGACCGTCCTCCGAACCTTTGCAAGTGGCATCGGTCACGGTCATCTGCTGCAGATCGATGCCCGAAGGTGCGATTAGTGTCACACTCTCAGATGTGGAACAGTCATTGGCATCGGTCACCGTCAGGGTGTATGATCCCGCACCGAGTCCGTTGATGGTCGCATCATTGGAAACAAATCCATCAGGGCCGCTCCATGATAAAGTGTAATCCTCGCAATCGGACCCGCCCGTGATGCTCGCAGTCAGAGAGCCATCCTCCGCCCCTTGGCAGGAGACATTCACTCCTCCCTCGAACACACTCTGTGCGATGCCCGCGATGGTCACGGGCTCGGGTGCGGTGACGGTGGCGGCCGCAGTTACGGAAGTCCCGTTGGCATCGGTCACCGTGACAGTAATGTTGCCGGCTGGCAGGTCGCTTACAGACAGACCAGTTTCATTGTTGCTCCAAACGATTGTGTAAGGCTCGCAACCGCCCGCCACAGTGACGGTGGCCTCGGCATCATTAGCACCGTTGCAGCTCAAGTTGAATCCGCATGGGCCTTCAGAGAGCGTGATGGCAGCGGTGAGTTCGGTCGGTTGAACGGTCACGGTGAAGCTGCAAGTGGCCGTGTTCTCAGACGGATCAGTAGCGATATACGTCACAATGGTCGTGCCCACAGGGAAGGTCGCACCCGGCTGGAACGGTGATACTACCACAACGTTGCAATTGTCCGAAGCGGTCGGGAGATCCCAGCTTGCCACGGCTTCGCAGTTGTCGCTCTCAGGGATGATGACGATGTCTGCCGGACAGGACAAGAACACAGGCACGATGGTGTCGAGCACTGTTACCGTAGAGAAGCAGGTGTCGGTCTGTCCAATGCCGTCCGTCACGACCAGTGTCACCATGTTCGGCCCCACATCGTTGCAGTTGAAATTCTCCTGAGAAAGACTTATGCTGCTTATGCCACATGCTGCGAACGATCCCGCGTCTATATCATTGGAAGAAATGACTGCCGTGCCGTTCGTCCCGAGGTGAACAGTAATGTCTTGGCATAGAGCAGTGGGCGCACTTGCTGTGCTACCCTCCACGGTTACTGATGCCTCGCAAGTGGTCATATTGCCGCTCTGGTCGGTGACATTCAGGATGACAGTGTTCACTCCCACCGAACTGCAATCGAAGGTCAGCTGATCGAATCCGCCTGTCAGGGTCAGGATGACATTGCCACAGTTGTCGAAAGAACCATTATCGATGTCAGCCGCGGTGATGGTCACATTGCCGGTCGCATCGAGCTGCACGGTGATGTCCTGACAAATCGCTGTCGGAGCGACATTGTCCTCGATGGTCACCTGTGCATCACAGGTGGATGTGTTGCCGTTCTGGTCGGTCACGGTGAGGGTGATGGTCTGTGTTCCTACGGATGTGCAGTCGAACGTCTGGTCGTTCGCACCCCCGTCAATGGTGAGGGTCACCGCCCCGCAGTTGTCATTGCTGCCGTTGTCGATGTCGGCAGCGGTGATGACGACCTCTCCGTTCGCATCGAGCTGCACGGTGATGTCCTGGCAGATGGCGGTCGGGGCCACGTTGTCCTCGATGGTGACCTGCGCGTCACAGGTCGAGGTGTTGCCGTTGGCATCGGTCACGGTGAGGCTGA
>CAZCNS010000019.1:0-42615 GCA_964500205.1 uncultured Chryseobacterium sp.
AGAACGGGTCATCGCGCTTGGCGAGCAGTTGCAGCATCAGCTCGTGGGGCTGCATTCCGATGCCGAGCAGGATGCTGTCGTCACGGTAGTACGGGGCCACGAAATCCTGCGGCTTCAACTGGAGGCCGAGGGCCAGCTGGATGGCCTCGTGGCCGCGACTGGTGGCATGGACGTATTTGCTGGTAACGCGGGCGTTGCGCTCATACAGCTCGGTCATGGCCTTGGCGGTGGACATCAGGCGGTAGGCTTTCTGCAAGACCTCCCTTTCCACGGCTGCGGATTTTTTCTTCAAAATGGCTGTTGACATGAGGCAAAAATAAGCCACCATGAATGCCTTAGTTATTGACATCTGACAGTGGGAGGTGTACCATTTGTATTGCGGAACTTCGCGCCCCCTATTTTCAAGTCACCAACCTCCGCCACATGCCATTCCGCGCCCCATTGAAGAAGATGCGCACTGCCATCGGCTCGCCTGTCAATTACAGTCTTGTTTCGGAGGAAGGCAGTCTCGACCTCAACCCGCTGTTGGGGAAGAAGGTGGCCATCCGTTTCGAGGGGCGTATCTTTTGCATCGCTTGTGGGCGGAAGACCAACAAGAGTTTCGGGCAGGGATTCTGCTATCCGTGTTTTGCCAATTCGCCCGACAACAGCGAGTGCATCGTAAGGCCCGAACTGTGCGAGGGTCACCTTGGAGGTGGCCGCGACCCTGAGTGGGAACTGGCACACCACGTGCAGCCCCATGTGGTCTATCTGGCTCTAAGCAGCGGCCTTAAAGTGGGCATCACCCGCAAGACACAGGTGCCCACGCGATGGATAGACCAAGGCGCGGTGCAGGCCATCATCCTTGCCGAAGTGCCCTATCGCAGGTTGGCGGGTGAGATCGAGGTGGCCCTGAAGAACCACTACAGCGACCGCACCAGCTGGCAGCAGATGCTGAAAGGCCTGGTGGCCGAGGAAGATCTGGTGGCGAAAAAAGCGGAGGCCGCCTCCCTCCTGCCCGACCGGCTCAAAGAGTACGTTTACACTGACAATTCCGTCATCGAGATCGAGTACCCCCTGCTGGACACGCCTGCTAAGGTGACAAGCCTGAAACTGGACAAGCAGCCCCTCATTGAGGGCGTGCTAACAGGCATCAAGGGGCAGTACCTGATGCTCGACAACAAGGATGTCATCAACATCCGCAGCCATGCGGGCTATGAGGTGAGCTGGGATTTTTGAGAAAAATGAAGTTCCCTGTGAACATAGATGAACCTTAGGCGTTAAGTCGGCCAAACGACCAACCATGAGAACCCCTTTCGCACTCCTGTCCTTTCTACTGATCTCCTTAACCGCAATGGCTCAGACCGGAGTGGTAGAAGGCCGAATCACTGATGCCAAGACCAACGAGACCATCCCGTTTGCCAACGTTGTGCTGCAAGGCACGACCATCGGATCCACTTCGGACATTGATGGCAACTATCGCATCACAGGCATCAAGCCCGACCTCTACAATGTGGAAGTGAGCTACATAGGCTACAAGAGCAAGGTGGCCTTTGAGGTACAAGTGTTCAACAACAAGCCTGCGAAGGTCGATTTCGCACTGGAGGCGGACAGCAAGACACTGGATGTGGTCGAGGTGCGTGCCAACCCGTTCGAGAAGAAAGAGGAAAGTCCTGTGTCGTTGCGCACCATCGGGGTGAACGAGATAGAACGCAACCCGGGCGGCAACCGCGACATCAGCCGTGCATTGCAGTCATTGCCCGGTGTGCAGAGTACGGCCGCGTTCCGAAACGACCTCATCATCCGTGGCGGTGCGCCCAACGAGAACCGCTTCTACCTCGATGGTGTGGAAGTGCCCAACATCAACCACTTCGCCACGCAAGGCTCATCGGGCGGGCCAGTGGGTCTGATCAATGTCAACTTCATCCGCGAGGTGGATTTCTACAGCGGGGCATTCCCTACGAATAGAGGCAACGCCCTCAGCTCTGTGCTCGATTTCAAGATGAAAGACCCGCGCACCGACCGCATAGGGGGCAACTTCACCCTCGGTGCCACAGACGCGGGCATCACCGTGGAAGGGCCCATTGCGCCCGGCCACAGCTTCATGTTCAGCTACCGCAGGAGCTACCTGCAGTTTCTGTTCAAACTCATCGGCCTTCCATTCCTGCCGACCTATGATGACTGGCAGCTCAAGTACCGATGGAAGATCAATGACCGCAACGAGCTGACCGTGATCGGTCTCGGTGCCCTCGACCAGTTCAGCCTCAACTTGGATGATAAACTCAACGATGACCAGAAGCGCATCGTGGAACTGCTGCCAGTCAACGAGCAGTGGAACTACACACTTGGGGTGAATTGGAAAAATTATCGGGAAAGCGGATACTCGGAGGTTGTAGTGAGCCGCAACATGCTCAACAACAGCTCATTCAAGTATCTGGGAAACATTGAGGTGCCAGAAAACCTGATCCTCGACTACGACTCGCAGGAAATAGAGAACAAACTGCGGGCGGAGAACAACTGGCGGTTCGGGGGGTGGAAGATCAACACGGGCGTGGCCTACGAATATGCGCGTTACACCAACCGCACGTTCAACCGCATCACCGCGCCAAGTGGCGAGATCATTGACCGGGATTTCAACTCCGAACTGAACATCCACAAATGGGCCGTTTTCGGTCAAGTGAGCCGCACGCTGGTGGATGGCCGACTGCTGGTGAGCGCTGGCGTGCGTGCCGATGGCAACAGCTACTCGGCCCTGATGGCAAGGACCTACGAGACCTTCTCCCCGCGCATTTCCGCCTCATTCAGCCTGACAGACCGCATCGCCATCAACATGAACCTGGGCCGCTACGCGCAACTTCCGCCCTACACGGTGCTCGGCTTCCGAAATAATGATGGGCGGCTGGTCAACCGCGACAACGATGTGCGCTACATCATGTCCAACCACGCGGTGGCTGGCTTGGAATATGTGACCCCCACCGCATTGAAGATTTCGGTGGAAGGCTTCTTCAAAACATGGGAGAACTATCCGTTTCTGGTGCAGCAAGGGCTTTCCCTTGCCAACCTTGGGGCCGACTTCGGTGTGATCGGCAACGATGAGGTGACCAGCGACAACACAGGTCGCAGCTACGGGGTCGAATTCCTTGCCCAGCAGAAACTCTGGAAAGGTTTCTACGGCATATTGGCCTACACCTTCGTACGTAGCGAGTTCAAAGACCGCAACGACAACTTCGTGCCATCGAGCTGGGATGCGCGGCATCTGATCTCCTTCACTGGGGGCAAGAAATTCAAGCGCAACTGGGAGCTGGGCCTGCGCTGGAGGTTCACAGGTGGCACGCCCTACACCCCTGCCGACATCGAGACCTCATCGCGCGTGGCCGTGTGGGATCTGAACCGCAATGCCCTCCAAGACTTCACCCGGCTGAACGAGGCCCGCGTCTCCGAGGCACACTTCCTGGATCTGCGTGTGGACAAGAAATGGTTCTTCAAGAAATGGGCGCTCAACATTTACCTCGACATACAGAATGCCTACAATTTCAAAGCGGAGCAAGCACCCTTCTATGTTCAAGAACTCAACGACCAGGGTGCTCCAATCATTATCGGTGAGGGAGACGATGCAAGGTATCAGCTCAGGGAGGTTTCCAACCCGACAGGAACTGTTGTACCGAGCTTCGGTATCGTAGTGGAGATATGATCTCGGTTTCACATTCGAAACGGTGACGAAGGTCACAACCTAAATCAGCGGTTCAACGACCTTTGAGGCATGTTACAACATATGTTCTTGGCCATTCTGGTCGTCCTTTCCATGCTGCAGGCCGTGTCTGCACAGCAGCCGATCACCATCAATCGGAACGACATGCCGAATATCAACGGCACCTATCGTTTCAGCCTGGCGGACAACCTTTTAGGTATTATTGACCTTGATGACACGGGCGAGAACATGGCTTGGGATTATGCCACCCTGCCATCGCTGTCGCAGCGTGTGGTGGAATGGGTAGACCCTGTGTTCGGCACACCGCTCGCATACAATGTGACTTTCAGTAACCTGCTCCTTCTGGATCACTTCGCCACGATAGCCACCGAGAACCCTTTTGCATCGCAGTTCTTCGGTTTCGGGCCGGTGCAGTTTGAGGAGGTCTTCGATTTCTACCGCGAGACCAACGGTTTTCTCGCCAATGTGGGCATGGGAGCCACCATCAACGGCATTCCGCTCACCTCCATCATGCAGCCGCGCGATTTCGTCTATCGCTTTCCGATGACCTACGGCAGCGAGGACCAATCTTTCTCGCAGTTCGGTTTCGATGTGCCCACCTTCGGCCACTACGGCCAAAAACTACTGCGCACCAACACAGTGGACGGCTGGGGTACGCTCACCACCCGCTACGGCACATTCGAGGTGATCAGGGTCTTCACCGAGCTGCAGCGCACAGACACCATCAGCATTCAAGGTTTCGGCTTCGAACAGGACCGGCCCACAGAATTTGAGGTCAAATGGCTGGGCAAGAACCACGGGCTGCCACTGCTCACAGTCAGTGGACAGTATCTTTTCGGCAGCATGGTGGTGAATGAGGTCATCTATATGGATTCGTTGAGAGATTTCACGCCTCCGGGACCTTTCTTTGAAGATGAGGGAGAGGAAGAAGTAGAGGAAGAGGAACAGGAGGAGGAGGAGGAAGAAGAAGTAGAGGAAGAAGAACAGCCACAATCCATCGATGAGCAGAGGCTTTGGGGTGCTGTGGCGGTTTACCCCAATCCTACCGCTGGTGATGTGGTGATCGCAATCTCGCTGGACAGAGCCACTATCCTATCCGTATCAGTCACCGACATCATCGGGCGTGAGGTCATCCCCGCCAGCTCTCACGCACTGACCACTGGCACTCACGCCATCGAACTCAGCTTGTCCGCCTTGCCGCATGGCACTTATATGCTAAGGCTATCGAGCCCTGATGGTGCAAGTCATGTGACAAGGCTGTTGAAAAACGACCGATGACCACCTTCCCCTGCTAATTTAGCGGCATGAATGCCCGCATGGCAGAGACCACAGCTTTCCTGCTTCACCGAGAGAATCCCTTCGAATTGGAGGCTTATCTGCTCGGAAACGAAAGATTGCCACGAGGGCATCATGTGCTTTCGTTGGATAGCGCAGGCGATGGCAACATGAACTGCACCCTGCGCGTTACCACCGAGCAGGGCAGCTTCATTCTGAAACAGTCGCGCTCCTACGTTGAGAGATACCCCAACATCCGCGCACCCAAGGAGCGGATACACGTGGAGGAGCAGTTCTACAAAACTGTACGGAAAGACGAGTTGATCAGTGCCTACACACCGGAGATACTATGGTCTGACCGCGAGAATCATCTGCTGGCCATGGAGGATCTGGGCCAGAGCTCTGACTACTCCTTCATCTATCAGCGTGACGGCAATATCTCTAAGCGAGATATAGTGAGCATCGCCAAGGTGCTGTCCGAGCTTCACTTCCGATTCAACACCGACACGGTGAATGTGCGCATCACCAACCACGATATGCGCAGGCTCAACTACGAGCACATCTTCGTGCTGCCACTGCTGGAGAATAATGGTGTAGACCTCGACAGCTTTTGTCCCGGTCTTCAGGAAGCATCGGAGAAATTCCGAACGGATGACCGGCTGCTCAGCACCTCCATGGAGCTGGGTCGCAAGTATCTGGAAGACGGCCGCGCGCTGCTGCATGGCGACTACTACCCCGGAAGTTGGCTGCGAACGCCCGATGGATTCCGGATGATTGACCCTGAGTTCTGCTTTTTCGGCCATCCGGAATTTGAACTGGCCGTGGCCGTGGCCCACCTCAAAATGGCACAGCAGCCCGACTCGCTCATCAAAGAACTGTTTCTCTACTACCACTTCGACAAACGCTTTGACGGTTCGCTCTTCACACGATTTGCCGGCATGGAGGTGATACGCAGGCTGATCGGAGTGGCACAGCTCCCGCTGGAACTCACCCTCGATGAACGTATAGACCTCTTGGATCAGGCGCGCATGTGGGTGTTGCGCGGATAGGCCATGCACCGACTCCTGATCGCACTGCTGCTCCTCGGTCACTTGACCGCCATGTCGCAAACTCAACGCGTGTGGCTAGACACCGATATGTCTTCAGGCAAGTGGTTCGGAGACATGGACGATGCGCTGGCACTGCTTTACCTACTGAATGATACCACTGTGAACATCGCAGGCATCAGCGTGGTGCATGGCGTGAAACATGCCGACCTGATAACCCGCCAACTGCTGCAGTGGTATGCCCCCGAGCGGAACATCGCTGTGCATATCGGGGCCGACTCTCAGCGGGAACTCGGTGTGCGTACAAAAGCAGGAAATGCCTTGGAGCGCAGTCTTTCCTCAGGAAAACTGAACATCATAGCCCTCGGTCCTGCCACCAACATCGCCTCGCTGCTGCAACTGCGCCCCGATCTTGCTGACAGCATTGCGAGCATCACTTTCTGCGCTGGACGAACGCAGGGAAAAGCCTTGACCCCAGCGGGCGGCAAGGTGCGATTCAGCGACTACAACTTTGAGCACGACACCGCTGCGGCCCGCATTCTTCTCGAATCAAAAGTGCCGCTGGTGCTTGCAGGCTATGAGTGCGCAGAACAACTGATGATGGGGCGGGAGTATTACGCCCATCTGAAGAAGAGTCCCCACAAAGGCGACCGCTGGCTCTATCGGAAATTGAAACGATGGGAGAACGTATGGCGAACTTTTTTCGGGGTAAGGAATGGATTCATCCCCTTTGACGTGGCGACCGTGGAAGCTGCATTGCGACCGCAAAGCATGGCGATCAATAACGTTACAGCGGGCATCAGCGTAGCGGAGAGCGACAGCCGCAGCATCATCAAGACCCATGAGAAACCCTATCTGACGGTGTTTCCCTATGAGGATGGACGAGCGGTGAGATTCTGTGAAGAAAGTCCGGGGGAACTTCTTGGGAAACTGCTCATCTCCATTGAGCGCAAAGAGCCTTAAGCCCCCGCCTCGGTGATCTTCTTGGCCAACTTGGGCAGGTCGATGCCATCGAAGTTACCCGAACTCATCATCAACAGGTTGCGCTTGCGCCACTTGAGGCTGAGCAGATGCTTGCGCAGCTCCTCACTCTCGGTGAAGACCTCCAGGTCCTTCTTGCCGAACGCCTTCTTCACATCCTTCTTGTCGATGGGCACGAGCTTCTTGTGCTTTATGGTCTTCGGGTTGAAATAGACGAAGGCGTCATCTGCCGCATCCATGGCTCCCGCATATTGGTCCAGAAACTCGGCAGAGAGCGAGCTAAAGGTGTGCAGCTCCATGCAGGCGGTGAGTTTCCGGTCGGGATACTGCTCTTTGACAGCCTGAACCGTTGCCCGCAGCTTGGATGGCGAGTGGGCAAAATCCTTGAAAACCGCCACCTTGCCGTTCACCGACACGGTCTCCAGCCTGTTGGCCGCACCCTTAAAGCTGGTGATGGCCTCGTAGAACTTGGCGTTGGTCAGCCCCAAGGCACGGCATACGAGCCTTGCCCCGTTCACATTGGTGATGTTGTGACGCCCGAACACCTTGAGCGGCACTTGCCCCACATCGGTGAGCAGATAGGTCTTGCCATCCTCGATGTGGTGAGACGGCACGCTGTATGGGAATTTCTTCAGTTTCGGATTGGCCTCCTCCGCGATCTGATGCACCTCCTCATCGTCTATGCAATAGATGAGCGTGCCATTCTTCTCGATGAGATCCACGAACATGCCGAACTGCTCCACATAGTTCTCAAATGTGGGGAATACATTCACGTGATCCCACGCGATGCCGCTGATCAGTGCGATGTGCGGCTGGTAGAGATGAAACTTGGGCCTGCGGTCGATGGGGCTGGAGAGGTACTCATCGCCTTCGAGGATGACGATGGGTGCTTTCTCGGTGAGTCTGACCATCGTCTCGAAACCTTCGAGCTGTGCGCCCACCATGTAGTCACAATCCACCTTGTGGTAGTTGAGCACATGGAGCACCATGGCGGTGATGGTGGTCTTGCCGTGGCTGCCACCTATCACCACGCGCTTCTTGGTCTTGCACTGCTCGTAGATGAACTCGGGGTAGGAATAGACCTTGATGCCCAGCTTCTGGGCCTGAAGCAGCTCCGGGTTGTCGGCCCGTGCGTGCATGCCGAGAATCACGGCCTCGAGCTCTGTGGTAATGCGAGACGCGTCCCAGCCCATCTTGGCGGGCAACAAGCCTGCTTTTGCGAGCCTTGCACGCGAAGGTTGGAAGATCTCGTCATCAGATCCGGTCACCTCGTGACCCAACCCTTTTAAGGCGAGGGCAAGGTTGTGCATGGCACTGCCTCCGATCGCTATGAAATGTACCTTCATCGGTCAAGGTTAAGCTATTGTTAACCGGGGGCAAATTAAATCAATGAATGAAGGCCGTCAATGTTAAGTTTTACAGGTTTGAAATGAGGTGTGACAATGTCTCCGTACTGCCTCTTGCACGATGATGTGCCGGGTTCCATAATTTCGCCAGACCAATGAGATCCCTACTTTTCATCTTGACATTCCTCCAGATCAACGACATGTCTGCCCAAAGCTTTCTCTACACCGGACGGTACACCAATACCTCGGACATCATCTACAACTTCGATGGCAAGCACCTCTACAAGGGACGCTATGACAATACATCGGACATCGTTTTCACTTTTGACGGACGGCATGTTTACAAGGGCCGGTATGAGAACACATCGGATATTATCTACACGTTTGACGGTGAGCATATCTACTCCGGGAGATACACCAACACCTCGGACATTCTCTTCACCTTCGATGGCAAGCACGTTTACAAAGGCCGATACAAGAACACATCGGACATCATCTACACCTTGGACGGCAAGCACATCTACAAAGGCCGATACGAGAACACCTCAGACATCATACGCACCATTGAAGGGGCTATTCCTGTGTCGCTGCTGATGGCCACACTCTGAAATGAACGAGGCATGAACTTCTGCTCAAACTGCGGGCACCGTCTGGAGCCTGCATTCAAATTCTGCCCTGACTGCGGCACCCCGATAGCAGGGCGAGGGTCTGACCAGCCTGCATCCGCCTCTTCTCCTGCCCAATCCTACGATGATGGGATGCAGGATTCGCAAGTACATGAGTTCACCTCGAGCATGCTGGTGGGCGGCAGTGTGCTCACCCCCGACAGGGTCATCATCAACGGCCATGAGGTGATCTACCGCAGGCGCAACAGCAGTCTGCTGCGTGTGGACGAGGTGAGCATCCCTTTTAGCCGCATAGCATCTGTAGAGATAGACCGCAAGCTGATCAACGCGGACATCGTCATTCACAGCACGGGCAACATGAAGATAGAGGCGCGGCACTTCAAGCTGGGCGATGCGCGTGAGATCAAGCGCATCATCAACGAACGCATAAGGCATTAGTCATTCTCCATGAGCGCCTTGAAGCGGTGGAAATTCTCCTCGCTCTCTGAGGCCACCTTCCATCTTGCCAACGGCAGGAACATTCTGGTGAGCAATGAGCCGCCTTGGGCATTGATGGCAACGTCCATCACGGTCGATCCACCTTCACCTTTGAAGCTGACCTCGGCAACAAGCGAGGCCACATCATTGTGAAGCCGGGTGCTTATGGACGATATCGGATCCACAGAGAGGATATCAAGCCGATAAGTCGTGCCCAGAAGGGCCTTCGAGTATTGAAGAGAGTAGGAAGATGTAGGCATACCGGGGAAGAGCGGACGCCCTACAGGCTCTACATTCTCAAGGCTGCGCACCCAGTTGGGCATTTGCCGAGCATCGGCCAATCTGGTGAAGACCGCGATCACCGGACGGTCTATCGTGACGGTGAACGAGTGAGTGATAGAGGGTGTAAGCAGGCCGTAGGCCCCCGTCCCAAAAATGATAGCGATGGCCACAAGGGCCGCGTTCCTGATCTTCCGCATTGTTCCTGTGTTTCTTGGTTCCGAAAGCGAAACTATCTGACAATGAACCGACAAGGTTGATATTTCCGACCGATGGCACCATCTGAACGACCAAATGGCACGGATCACATGCCGCTTACCTTCGCAGCCGTGAGTCAACAGACCGACAACCGCCCCTTGGCCGAGCGCCTCCGCCCTGCATCGCTGGACGAGTACCAAGGCCAGCAGCACTTGATCGGAAAGGGGTCGGTGCTGCGGCAGTCCATCGGATCGGGCATCATTCCGAGCATGATCCTCTGGGGGCCGCCCGGCACGGGAAAGACCACACTGGCGCACATCATCTCGCAGTCGCTCGACCGCCCGTTCCACAGTCTCAGCGCAATACACTCGGGCGTGAAGGACGTGCGCGAGGTGATCGACAAGGCCAAGGGGCAGGGCATGTTCACCAAGGGCATGCCCATTCTTTTCATTGACGAGATACACCGCTTCAGCAAGTCGCAGCAGGACTCGCTGCTGGCTGCGGTGGAAAAAGGCATTGTGACGCTGATCGGGGCCACTACCGAAAACCCCTCGTTCGAAGTGATCTCTGCGTTGCTGTCGCGCTGTCAGGTGTATATCCTGCGCGAACTGGGCCGCGAAGACCTGGAATCCTTACTGGAGAAAGGCCGACTGCATCTGGAGACAGAGCGAGGCGCGACTGTGACAGTGAGCGAGACCACCGCACTGCTGCGCGTATCGGGCGGGGATGCACGCAAACTGCTCAACACGCTTGAACTGGTGGTGCGCTCTTTCGGCCATGGCGCTGCTGATGTGACCGATGAGGCTGTGATGCACACCGTGCAACAGCACATGCCCAGCTACGACAAGGACGGGGAGCAGCACTACGACATCGTGTCGGCCCTCATCAAGAGCATCCGCGGCAGCGACCCCAACGCGGCCGTCTATTGGCTGGCAAGGATGATAGCAGGCGGTGAGGACCCGAAGTTCATTGCCCGCAGGCTGCTTATTCTCGCATCGGAGGACATCGGTGCGGCCAACCCCACGGCATTGGTGCTGGCCAACAGCACCTTCCAAGCCGTGAATGTGATCGGCTACCCCGAGGCCCGGATCATCCTGTCGCAGTGCGCGGTCTATCTGGCCACATCGCCCAAGAGCAACGCCACCTACCGCGCCATCAATGATGCGCAGGCACTGGTGGCCTCCACGGGCGACCTGCCTGTGCCGCTGCATCTGCGCAACGCGCCCACCAAGCTGATGAAGGAGATCGGCTACGGTGACGGCTACAAGTACGCCCACGACCATCCGGGCAACTTCGTGGAGCAGGAGTTCCTGCCCGATGCCATCAAAGGGACGGCCCTCTACTCACCCCAGCAGAATGCCCGCGAGAAGGCCGATGCCGAACGGCTGGCAAGGCTATGGAAAGGCAAGTATGGGTATTGAGTATTGTTGAGCGGAGCGAAATCCCGCGACTGCGGGACAGAATGGCGATTGAAGAGCAGCATTCGCTCAGGGGAAATAGTGCGAGGCCCCTCACCTACCCCCTCAGCAGGACCACTGTGGCCCCGAAGCCGTACTTGAGGTAGGAACCGTCCTCGAACCTGAGGTCGTAGTCGCTCAGACGCTTGCGGATCTCATCGCGGAGCCGGCCCTTGCCCACCCCGTGGATGAAGACGATCTGCACGTAGTTGCTGGCGATGGCATGGTTGAGGTGCCGCTCGAAGTGCCCCAACTGCATTTGCAACATCTCATAATTGGCCATGCCCTGGTGCCTATCGGTGAGGTGCTCGATGTGGAGGTCTATCTCATCCTCGAATTTCTCGGGGAGCTTCACTGGCCGGGGTTTGACCTTAGGGCGAATCACTGTGCCAGCGGCCTCTGCGACCTGTGGCCTCTGCCGCTCCACCTGCACCACCACGGCCTGTCCGCCCAGCTCGTCCACCATTCTGAAGCAGCCTGGCTTTGCAAACCTGACAGCCTTCAGCTTGATGGTGGCGGAAAACGCGTCTCTCGGCTCGTAGTCCGCCTCCTTGAAGAAAATGCAATCGACCACGGTCTGCGAGAAGATGTCCACGTCCTGCCTGCGGATGGGCCTGATAGAACGCACCTCGCCACTGCGCACCTCCCCGCTGAAAAGGCTGAAGAAACCGACCTGCTCCTTTGCCGCGATGTTCACCAACATGTGATAGTCAGACCCGTTGTGAAAATAGAGTTCGAGGTCGGCCGATTCGGGGGTGCTGTCATTCTCAGAGAGGAACACAAGCGCCAGTTCGGGCAGCGGCTCGCTCGGTTCTCGCTTTCGTGCGGAAGTAGCGGTCGGCTCAGGCTTGGGGGGCGGTGCGGCAATGGGAGCAGGCGTAGGAACTGGTTGAGCAGCAGCTTCCTTTCCGTTGGAGACCACCACCAGTTTCTTCATCGGATGGGGATGCACGATGCCGTGCTCGTCCTCCACCTCGGCCATGCCATTGCCAAGCAGGCGCAGCACCGTGGCCTCGCCCACATCGTCCAGGAAACGAACCTTGTCACCCGGTCTCATGCATCAGAAATAAAAGGGTTCGAACCGCGCACCGTCCACCGTGCCCACTCTGAGGGCCGGAAAGGGCACTTTGATAAGCGACACGGCCTTGAAGACCGTGCGCAGCCACTTCTTGTTGGTGCGGATCTTCGTGAGGTCCACATCGAGCGAGAGCAGGAATTGCCGCTGGCGCGTGAACTGCGGCAGCGGGTTCCCTTCGGGGTACTCGGTAGGGTTGCTGCGCGAGCCGAGCATACCGGTGGCACCATGACCCACGGCCACATTGAGCCACCGAGGGAACTTGGAATCCTCGTTCAGGAATGAATAGATGTTGAACGAGAGCCAGAAGGTGTGGCCGTTGTAATCCTTCATCATGCGCTCCCCGAAGTTGGAGCCGAGCAGGTTGGGGCGGTACTGCGCGTAGTCTGTGGGGTGGTAGGAGATCTTGGGGGTGATGCGCTGCTCGTTCCAGAGCAGTTCCTGCCCTATGAAGAAGACAGAGCCAGCGGTGTTGGCCGCGAAATCGCTCATGGAGAAACCCCATTCGGCAGAGAACCCATCGAGCATCTCGATGCCCAGCAGGTAGAAGCTGCCCATGAAACCACCCGCCCAGATGCTGGTCTTGCGGTTGAAGCCCGCCCAGCGCATCAGGTCGGTGTAGTAGTAGCCTATGGCGTAACTGGTGAAGCCGTGGCCGAACTTATCCTGCTGGAACCAGTCGCGGCTGTCGTCATGCAGGTGCAGCGGTGCGCGTGGGGCATTGGCGTACCAAAGCTGGTCGAGCCCCACGATGCTGCCTACCGTGAGGGCCAAAGTCCCAGCGCCCAACCCGATGGCGCGGCCCTTGTGGATGGAGTCTGAGTACGTCTTGTAACTGAGCCGCTCCAACTGCACGCGCTGCGCACCGGCCACCGTGGGCAGGGCAAGCACAATGATCAGGAGCAGGGCACGGAGGTTCACGGGGCGAAGTTACCCGTCACGCCCCTTTCAGCAACCGCTCCCCCACTCCAGCTCCACATGAACGGCCGTGGGCGGCAGGTACTTCTCGCGGTCGAGGTGCGACACTGTGAGGCGGTACGGCCTTCCCTCGGCCAAGAGGACCGAGAGGCGGTCGGCCAAGGGGCGGCAAAGCACCCCGAGACGGAAGCCCTGGTAGCGAACATGGAAAAACAGCACCGTGCCATTGGCCGCCATCACGGGCTGCACGTCCAGTATACAACCCTTGCGCAGGTGATGGTAGATGTAGGGCAGCTCGCTTCGCTCCACCGAACCGAGCGGGCCCAGCAGGGCATCAGGACGGGGCGGCATGAGCGGACGGTTGAGGAATGCGCGGACGGGGAATGCGTGTTCACGAAGCATGGCGGTAGGTGTTGTAATGGTTGAACAATCCGATGGAAACATGAGCCTCCTGCTCGGTGAGCGCACGCAGCCAGTGGCCTATGGAGGCGGTGACAGTGCGGTCCAGGGCGGCATTGCGCGTGGCCAAGGCCAAAGAGCGTTGCACCAGGGGACGCATGTCGGGATGGATGTAGGCGGGGGTGAGGTCCAGCCATTCGGTGCCGCCCTCGTGCCACACCTGCCTGCGCATCAGCCCCTCAGGACTCACATAGCGCACCACCGATGCCCATGCCTCAGACATGCTGAAGTACATCGGGTAGCCCTCATCATCGGGACGGGCGCAGTCGGGCATATCAGATTCGCTCACGAATACCTCGCGGCCCGATGGGCTGAGGGTGCGGTAGATGAGGGTGCGGAACCCATTGTGCTGCACTTCCAGCAGCAATTCTCTGTTGAATTCATTCCTTGTTCGCATGGCTGTCTGTTTTGATGACAGCCGCAAACCAACAGGGGCAGACCGTAACCTATTTACGGTCTGATTTTTTTTTAGAAAAATAATTTGGTGACCGTGAGCGCTTCGCTGAGTTACGGTCTTCTTTACTGAGAAAAAAAAATCGGTGACCGTGAGCGCTTCGCTGAGTTATGGACTGAATTTTTTCAGAAAAACAACTTGGTGTCCGTAACGGGCGGTTCACCCCTGTCCGGGTTATCTGTGGTCGGACAGCGGGAGAATCATCGGGTTCTAAGGTTAAGCAGTTAAGAGAGCGTCCTTCTCTGCCATCTGCTTGACCCCGGCCAGCATCCTCCGAGAAGCCTGCGATAGATATGCCTTCAACTGCCTCCGACCATTGATCTGTCAAACCACAATCTCAACCAACGAAACCGGTCAATAGTCATCCGTACCGGTCAAACAATCCCAACCATTCCAGTCGGCCGACCTATCCCTGATTCCGCACGTGCGGAAATCCCCAGCAGAGCCCGCTTCCGTTTCGGTCAGCAGGTCTAATAGAACGAGCTGACACAGTTCGTTGGACACTCCCTCCCCCTGTTGTCAATCAAATAGCCATGCGCATGGATCAAACAGGCGACCGCATGGATCGAATAGCCATCCGCATAGATCAAACAGGCGACCGCATGGATTGAATAGCCATGCGCATGGATCGAACAGACGACCGCATGGATCGAATAGCCATGGGCATGGATCGAACAGACGACCGCATGGATCGAATAGCCATGGGCATGGATCGAACAGGCGACCGCATGGATCGAATAGCCATGGGCATGGATCGAACAGGCGACCGCATGGATCGAATAGCCATGCGCATCGAACACCCTCGCCTCTGTCGTGTCTTTGAAGGATTTTGAACCCTGTCAGGGTCCAAGGGAACAGTCACACCTCCCTCCCGCTCACCAGCATCTTCCAGACGGGATTGGAGCCGAAGCCGTAGGGGATGCGTGCCACGGAATCCATCGGCTGTGTGATAATGAGGTCGGCACGCCTGCCACGGGTCACAGAGCCGAGGCTGTCCTGTAGTCCGAGCGCGAAGGCCGCGTTGATGGTAGCGGCATTGACGGCCTCCTCGGGCAGCAGTCGCATCTTGATGCACGCGAGCGACAAGACGAAGGGCATATTGCCCGATGGGGTGCTGCCGGGGTTGTAGTCGGAGGCGAGGCAAAGGGGCAGCCCGGCATCTATGAGCTGGCGGCCCGGGGCGTAGGGTATGTTGAGAAAGAAAGAGCAGGACGGCAGCGCGGTGGGCATGACGCTGCTTTGGGCAAGGGCACGGATGTCATCGTCCGTCATGACCTCCAGGTGGTCCACAGACAGGGCATCGTGGGCAATGGCGGTCTGTATGCCCCCGATGCTGTTGAACTGGTTGACATGCACCTTGGGCCGCAGTCCATGGGCCGCGCCCGCATCGAGGATGCGCGCCATCTCATCGGGGGTGAAATAGCCGGTCTCGCAGAACACATCAATGAAATCTGCGAGCCCCTCTGCCGCGATGACGGGCAGCAATGAGTCGATGATCAGGCGCAGGTAGCCCTCGCGGTCGGCCTTGAAAGCAGCAGGCAGGGCATGTGCCCCGAGGAAGGTGGCCCGGATGGTGAGCGGGTGAGCCTCGCGCAGCCTTCGGATGACGCGCAGCATCTTGATCTCACCCTCTAAGCTGAGTCCATAGCCGCTCTTGATCTCGATGGTGCCCGTACCGGTGGCGGCCACCTCATCGAGGCGTTGCATGGCATCCTCGAAGAGCTGCTGCTCGGACATCTCCGCGAGTCTGCCAGCAGAATTGAGGATACCCCCTCCCCTCTCCGCTATCTCGGCATAGGTGAGGCCCCGGATGCGGTCCACGAACTCCTCCTCGCGGGTGCGGGCGAAGACGAGGTGTGTATGAGAATCGACCCAAGCGGGCAGCACGAGCCTACCCGTGGCATCGAGCACTGCCTTGGGGTCAGGCGGACAGGTCTCCATCGTGCCATAGTCCTCGATGATGCCGTGGCGGACGAGCAGCCATGCATTGTCCAAAGACGGAAGGTGCGCCATGTCAACACCCCTCACCGGGCCGGTCACTTGATCGCGAACCTGAAGCAGGGCGCGGATGTTCTTGATGAGCAATGCTGCCATGGCCGAAATATAGTGGAACGTTCTGCAAACAATGCGGTGGTAAGGAAGGGCGGCACTGCGTTAACTTTCAGCCATGAAAAAACTACTCGCACTGCTGCTGGCCATTATGCCCCTGGCACTCTCGGCACAGGACACCACCGCTACCAAGCGTGTTTACAAATTCGATATCAAGGAGGAGATAGGCCCGGGCGTGTGGCGCAAGATGCAGAAGGCATTCACGGAGGCCGATGACTGGTCTGCCGACCTTATCCTGCTGCACATGAACACCTACGGGGGCATGGTGCTACATGCAGACTCGATGCGTACGAAGATCCTGAACTCCAAGACCCCGGTGTGGGTGTTCATAGATAACAACGCGGCCTCGGCCGGTGCGCTCATCTCCATAGCCTGCGACAGTATCTACATGCGCAAAGGGGCCAACATAGGGGCGGCCACCGTGGTGAACCAGACGGGCGAGGAAATGCCCGACAAGTACCAGAGCTACATGCGCAGCACCATGCGCGCCACGGCCGAGGCCAAGGGCCGCGACCGCGACATCGCGCAGGCTATGGTGGATGAAAGCATCAGTATAGATGGAATAAGCGACAGCGGCAAGGTGTTGACATTCACGGCCAGCGAGGCCATGCTTCACGGCTTCTGCGAAGGCATGGCCGAGAGCGTGGCCGAGGTGCTGGCCCTCAACGGCATCACCGACTACGAGATCAAGGAGTTCACCCCCACACAGCTGGACGAGGTCATCGGCTGGCTGATACACCCTGCGGTGAGCGGCATTCTCATAATGATCGTGATCGGGGGCATCTATTTCGAGCTACAATCACCGGGCGTGGGCTTCCCTATCGCAGCGTCCATCATTGCTGCCACGCTCTATTTCGCCCCGCTCTACCTGGGGGGACTGGCAGAGAACTGGGAAATCATCGTCTTCCTGGCGGGCATCGTGCTGGTGGCGGTCGAGGTATTCGTGCTGCCCGGCTTCGGGGTTGCCGGCATCTCGGGCATCATCCTCATCATGGCCGGACTCATGTTGAGCATGGTGGGCAACGTGGGTTTGGACTTTGAGGTGACCATGCCCGGTGAGTTGGTCAATGCAGGGCTGACGGTGGTCATGGCCACGGTGATCGGGCTTTTCGGCTCCATCATGTTGGCCAAGCGGCTGCTCTCCACCTCCATGCTCAGTCACCTGGTGCTCGCCAGCACACAGCAGCGAACAGAGGGTTTCATCGGGGTGGACGCGGCAGATGTGGCATTCGTAGGCCGCGAAGGCATCGCCTACACGGTGCTGCGGCCGTCAGGCAAGGTGGAGATTGATGGTGACATCCATGACGCCACCGCCATGAGCGGATTCATTGAGAAGGGTGAAGCTGTGAAGGTGGTGAAGCACGAGACCGCACAGCTGTTTGTGCGCAAGATCATTCCGGCTCAACCCTGACAGGGTTATGAACCCTGTCAGGGTTACTCAGTGTCAACCGGGTCATTGGCCCGGATGATACACCCGCTTGGCATTGCGCTCTATCTCGGCCCGGTCGAAGGTCATGAGCTTGTACTGCTGATCCACGAACATCTGCATCTGATCGGTGTAATGCGGACTGTCGGGATGCGCTGAGGCCCCGAAGGCGTTGATGCTATGGATGGTGGGCCCCTCCTCAGTGAAGCGCACCTTCTGGATGTAGCCGTCACCGCCTGTGATACGGAACAGCCCCTTTTTCTTGTCATAAAGATTGGCATCTGCCGCCCGTGGCACCTCACGCAGCCCGCTGATGGGCAAGCTCACCTCGCCCCGCTGGTGGCGCTGCACCTGACCGAGCGGAATATCCATGGTGCCGTGGGTCTTGATGAGCAGTTTCTTGGCATTGCGCAGCGCATCCACGGCATCCTCCTCGCTAACCCGCTCCTTGCGCACCATCAGCAGTCCGAACGGGGCATCAATGGCCTTGCGGAGGAAATCGTGCGTCACCATGGCAAGGGCAGCGTGCGGATTGTCCATATTGCCATTCCAGTCCCACTTTTTCATTTTAGCAATGGCATCCGCGATGTCGGGATACTTGGCGGGGTCCAACTCATAGAGCACCTTGAACCTGTCGGCATAGCTGCCGCTGGGATGATACTTAGGCGCATACTTGATGCCCTCTACAGCCTCCTCGGTGAATTTGCCCTTGTGATCATTAAAGAAGGAACCAAAGACCTCCCCCCTGTTGTACTCGAAGGTCTGGATACCTGGGAAATCCAGTTCGGGATTGCAGCCCTCGCCCGTGCAGTGGAGCGGGGTATTGTTGGCGTTGTAAACGAATCCGCAGTCGGGATTCTCACTCTGTGGCATCTTCTCGAAGGGAATGATGTCATTCCAGATGTAGGCCGAGGTGTCGCCCGGCACAGGCAATGCCCAGTCGAGCTTGCTGTCGCGCAGCGGGATCTTTCCTGCCGAGTGCAGCATGATGTTGCCTTCCTTATCGCCATAGATGACGTTGAACAGCGGCAATGCCTGCATCTTCAATGCCTCGGTGAATGTGGCGAGGTCAGTGGCCTTGTTCATGCGATACCATTGCTCGGCAGCACGCAGGTCGGTGTAGCTGGGGAACCGCAGGGCGTAGCTGCCATACTTCTTCGTGTCGAAAACCGGCCCCTGCACACTCACTCTGAACTTCTTGGAGACAGGGATGCGCATACCTGCCAGCTTGATCTTCATATTGGCCTTCTTCACCTGAAAATTGCGCCACTGTCCGTCAAACCAGTACTGGTTGCGGTTCTTGGGGTTGATGGTCATCTTGTACGCATCACCGAACACGTGATAATTTACCGTGTGCGCCCAGCCGAGGTGGCGGTTGGTACCCACGAAGATGGTCATGCCGCCCGGGAACAGCCCCCCGATGATGTCCCAGCCGTCCTCGCTTGCCACGTGCGCCTCGTACCAGGCCACGCGCCCCTCCAGCGGCTGATGCGAATTGATGCTCATGTAGCCCATGCCGTCCTCCATCATCTGCGGAGCGATGGCGATGGCATTAGAACCTATATTATTGACATTGAAGAACTCACTGACGCGATTCTCATTCAAAGCTTTAAGCGTGAGTCCTACACCTGCCATCAGCGAGGTGTTGAGCACATAGCCTTTTACAAGGTCCTGCGGGCGGAAAGGCAGCGACTTCTTGCGCAGCACCTCCTTGGGATTTGCTGCGGCATAATCATTCAAACCTTGGACGTAAGCCTCCAGTACCTTGCGGTAGTCGGCACTGAGGTCGAGCTCGTAGCGGGCCTCCACCAGCGAATCGATGTTGAGCAGTTGAAGGGCGAAATCGAAAAGCACGCCTTCCTTGCCAAGCACCTCGCCCAGCATTCTTTTCCCTGTCAGCACATTATGCTGGATGTGCTCGAAATCATCCTCTGAATGCGCCCAAGCGAGGCCATAGGCCGCATCGGCATCTGTCTTTCCATAAATATGGGGCACTCCGAAAGCATCGCGGATGATGGTGACGTCCTTGGGGTCGGTCTGTGCATTTGTGAACAGAGGGAAAAGAAGCAGAATGAACGTTTTACGCAGCATGGAATCCTTGATTTGAAAGGGGCCGCAAGATACCGGCTGAATCCTAACGGTCGTGGATCGGGCGATTAACGTACCACAGGGTTGTGCTAAATCTTCGTTAGGTAGGTCATTGATCCCAACAAACTGGCATTCGTGGCGTTGAGAGAGCATGTTGCGCTACCTCCCATCATTAAGACCTGTTCCGCCCGGCCTTCTGCTGTGGATGATGGTGATGTTGTTCTCGGGCTGCAACCTTTACCACGAGATATCTCTGGAAAATACGCAACGCCCGGTTTATGACGCGGTCATCGTGCCTGGCTTCCCTTTTGAGGATGAGGATGGTGCACTGACCGGATTTCACAACATGCGGCTTTTCTGGGCCTATCACCTCTACAAGAACGGAGAGACGCGGAACATCATTGTGTCGGGCGGGGCGGTTCACTCACCGTTCGTGGAGGCTGAGGTGATGGCCATGCATCTGCGCGAGATGGGCGTTGACCCTCGCGACATCTACATCGAGAACCGGGCAGAGCACAGCACCGAGAATGTGTTCTACTCGCTGGAGATAGCCCGCAATGCAGGTTTCAAGAAGGTGGCCGTTGCAACCGACCCTTGGCAGTCGCGCATGATCTCCTTTTTGATGCGCAAGACAGACCTTCAGGTGGATTACCTCCCTGCAGATGTCGCCACAGTGGGTGGTGGATACTGGAGGGAATTTGGCCGCCACGTGGACGCACGGCCTGCCATGGTGAGCAATTTCGTGCCGTTGAAAGAACGCGAGGAACGCACCGAACGGATGCGAGGCACCAAGGGCGAGAAGTATCTTCTCCGATTGAAGGAGGAACATGAGGCACCATCGGAAACATCATCCACCCGATGAAAGGACATAACTTGCGTCCCGGTCAACCCTTCGCCATGATTCAACTTTTCTACTGGCACCTGCTCTCGGTCATTGTTGTCTCACTCGCTGCTTGCGGCAGTTCTGAGAAGGCGTTCGACAAAGCGCGCGACCGCATGCCTTTCGATGCGGTGATCGTTCCGGGCGTGCCATTCGACACCGCATGGAGCAGCGCCATGAAAGCAAGGGTGCTTTGGAGCCATCATCTGTATGTAAACGGTATCACCAAGAATATCATTTACAGCGGCAGCGCGGTCTATTCGCCATTTGTCGAATCACGCATCATGGCACTTTACGCCAGACAACTGGGTATTCCTGAAGAGAACATCTTCACAGAAGAAAAGGCAGAGCACAGCACAGAGAATCTCTTCTACTCGTACTATCTGGCAAAAGACCTCGGCTTCAACCGCATCGCCCTTGCCACCGACCCGTTCCAAAATTCGATGCTGCGCTCGTTCGCCAAAGCCAAGCAGCTTGATGTGGCGTTTGTGCCCGCCATTTTTGACACCATTCGGGTCAACTATGCAGATGTGGATGTGCGGATAGACCCCGATTGGGCGCATGTGGGGCTGGACTTTGTACCGCTTCCGGAACGTGAGTCTTTCTTCAAACGCTTCAGAGGAACCATGGGCAAGAATCTAAAGTACACCCCAGAGGAGATC
This sequence comes from uncultured Chryseobacterium sp., assembly GCA_964500205.1. Classification (GTDB taxonomy): domain Bacteria; phylum Bacteroidota; class Bacteroidia; order UBA10329; family UBA10329; genus UBA10329. The sequence continues at coordinate 21,445 of CAZCNS010000019.1, forward strand.
AATGAGCGGGCCCTGCGTTATGAGACGCCTCTTCTCACGGATATGGATTGAGGCCATCAGCAGTGGATGGGTAACTTTGATGCCCACAAGACACGAGGTGTGAAGGTTTACAGTTCCATTCAGGAATTCAAGGGTGCGAGGAATGCGGTGGTCACCACGGGCACCTTCGATGGTGTACATGTGGGGCACAGACGCATCATCGCTCAGATGCGGCAGTTGGCGGCTGCAGTGGGCGGTGAGACCGTACTGCTGACCTTCGACCCGCATCCTCGCATGGCGCTGCATCCGGGCGACCACGGCCTCAAACTGCTTTCCACCGTTGAAGAACGAACCGACCTACTGCGCGAGGCGGGCATCGACCACCTCATTATCCACCCTTTCACCAGAGAATTCTCGCGTACCACTTCTATTGACTTCATCCGGGGAATACTGGTGGAGACCATTGGCACTCATCGGCTTGTGATTGGCTACGACCACCATTTCGGACGGAACCGCGAGGGCAGCTTCGAGCATCTCAAGGAGTCAGGGCCCATCTATGGATTTGAAGTGGAGGAGATTCCGGCACAAGAGGTGGACGATGTGAAAGTGAGTTCCACCAAAATCAGAAAGGCACTGGAGGATGGTGATGTGAGCACTGCGAAGGAGTACTTGGGTGCCCCCTATCGCATCACTGGGACGGTGGTCCCCGGCAATAGGCTTGGCAGAGAGCTGGGCTTTCCCACCGCTAATGTGCGTGTGGAGGAAGAGCACAAGCTGATACCCGCCAACGGGGTTTATGCTGTACATGTGCGGGTAGGCGAGAATATTTTCCGTGGAATGCTCAATATCGGGCACCGCCCCACCGTTAGTAATGGTATGCAGCAACGCACGATTGAGGCTCATCTGTTCGATTTCTCCAGTGACCTTTATGACCGCAGTGTGGTCATCACCTTGGAGAGGCGCATCCGCGATGAGCAGCGTTTCGATGGCATTGATGAGCTGCGTGCCCAGCTTGAACGCGACCGCGACACCATACTTGCCATGCCATGAAAGCCCTCCTGACCATCCTTATAGCCCTCAGCGCATGCCATCTGTCCACAGCGCAGATAACGGAGCTGTCTGAGTTGGAGGGGCTGCGACAATTCACCTCCATGGAAGAGGCACTTGCCCAGCCCGACAGTGTTTACAGGCTGCGAGTGAAAGCTAAAGGAGGCGTGATTCCCACTGAGGTCTTTAATTCATTCCCCAACCTACTGGAGCTGGACATCAGCCTCAATCGGCTCAAAGTGATTCCAACTGAAATAGGTCAGCTCAAGAAGCTGAGGCGCCTGCTTGCCGACCGCAACAAGATCGCCACTCTTCCCAAGGAGATCGGAGACCTCCTTGCATTGGAGGAGTTGGTGATGAATCGAAACGAATTGACAGAGCTGCCCAAGGAAATCGGCAACCTTACTAACCTCCGCAGGATCGACCTTTGGAGCAACAACCTTCAGGAACTGCCATACTCCATGAGGCAGATAACCGGCCTAAAGGAGGTGGACCTGCGTGTGATCGTGATGTCTGATGACCAGAAAGACGATATCCGCGAGCTGCTGCCCGATGCCAAAGTGCATCTTGACAAGGGCTGCAACTGCGGAAGATGATCGCGGTCAGAACTTGACCGTGAGCATCGTCATGAAATTGAACCCGGCCTGCGGATAGAAGAAGTTCTCCGTGACGGTCTCTCCCCCCGCGATGTAGGAGAAAGTATAGCCATTGGCCTCATAAAGTTCATTGGTGATGTTGTTGAGCTGCACCGCCAGCGCGATGCCCTTGAACGGTTTGAACTTGAACTCGTAGCTGAGACGGACGTTATTGACCAACCACGGACTCAAGGTCCTGTCCTTGTTCGAGGTGTTGTCCAAATACTGCTCGCCCACGTACTTGGTGATGAACGCGATGTTGAGCGTACTGATCGGATTGTAGGCCAGCTCGCTGCTGAGAACGATGTTGGGAGAGAAGGCGATATCGGTATTCTGATGCACCACGAGCACCTGTCCGCCATTGTCGAAGTCGTCAATGGCCTCCACGAACTCCCGTATCTTGTTCTGGCTGAATGACGCATTGGCATTCCAAGTCAACCTCCGCACGATATCCCAACTCCCGTAGATCTCAAGTCCATATCGGTCACTCACTGGGACGTTCTGGCGTGTGTATCCTCCTACGTCATTCACCTGCCCGGTGAGCACAAGCTGATCGATGTAGTGCATCCAATAGATATTGGCACCAAGACGATACCGGTCGCCCTGCCGCTGATAACCAACCTCAGTGTTATACAGCTGCTCGTGGCGCGGACGGCTGTCGGGGCTGCTCTCGGTGAGATCATCCCTCACTGGTTCACGATTGGCCACTGCAAATGAGGCATACAACCTGTTGCGACTATCAATATCGTAGTTTATCCCTGCTTTGGGGTTGAAGAAATTCCAATTGATGTCTTGACTGAGCACGGTGATGGGCTGCCCGTCCAGGGCCACGGGGCCATCAAAGCGGTAGTCTATCCTCCTGAACTGAAGGTCTGCGAACACGCTCAATCCTTTGGTGATGATATAACTGGCTTTGAGATAGAAATGCAGGTCATTCTTCACAGCCTGATTCTCGTAGTAACGATCACCGAGGTTGGTGTTTCCTGCAACGCGCATCCATATCAACTCCCCGAAGTGATCACCGATGTACTGGTTCCAACCGCCCCCGAAGGTGGCCGAAAATCGCTTGAGCCGGGTGTAATCCAGTGAGAATGTGGTGCCGAAGAAGTGGTTGTCAAGCCACCGCCTGCGCACGAGGTCGGTGCGGGTGATGGTATCACCACCGATAATGATGGGGTCTATCGCATAGTTGGACAGCCTGTCGCTGGCACGGAACTGTTCGAAAAAGCCTCTGCCTCGTGTATAGTGTCCTGCGATATTGAGATCCAAGCCCCTTGCGATCTCATGCGAGAAAAGCAACTGATAATGATCCTGCTGATAGTCGTCCACTTCATTCTCGTAAGTGTAGAAATTGTATGTGCGGCCACTGTTCAGAAGATTATCGGCCTGTTCAGGACTGAGCCCGTTTCTGTCAATGAATGCGTTCATGGCATCCACATTGCCCGAGATGCGGCTTTCCGGAGTGCCATACCACGCCTGATAGGTCCGCTCTTTTCCTGAGAAAACATTGAGTCGGAGAAGACTCTTCTTTCCGTGATAGGCTCCCGAAACATAGAAAGACTTGAGGTCTGATGTGGCACGGTCGATGTAGCCGTCTGACGCGATCTTTGACAGACGTGCATCTACCGAGAAGCGGCTTGCAATGAGGCCTGTACCAGCTTCGAGTGTGTGCCTCCATGTGTTGAACGAGCCGAAACCATTGGTAACGGTGGCATAGGGATCACGCTTGAGGGTGCTGGTCTGCATGTTGATGCTTGCCCCGAAGGCCGCAGCTCCGTTGGTCGATGTGCCCACACCCCGCTGTATCTGTATGTTGTCGGTGCTACTGGCGATGTCGGGCATGTTGACCCAGAATGTGCCGTGCGATTCCGAATCATTGACCGGGATGCCGTTGATGGTGACATTGATTCGAGTGGGATCCGACCCCCGAATGCGGATACCTGTATATCCCACGCCTGCGCCTGCATCAGAATTGACCAACACATTCGGTTCCTGATCGAGGATAAATGGTATGTCCTGTCCGAAGTTGCGCTTCTCGATCTCTTTCCTATCCAGTTCGGAGTAGGTGGTTGCCGTAGTGCGGTCTGCCCGGGTGGCGCGGGTTATGACCTCATCGAGTTGGTGTTCCGCACGCTGCATGACGATGCTCACAGTTGCAGGATCGGACGGGAGTACCCGCAACTGTTCGGCCCTGAGTCCTATTGCCGAGAACCGCAGCGTAACGGAGTCCTTGGCGTTGGTGCGCAGCCAGTACTCTCCGTTAGCATCGGTGAAGGTACCAGAGTAGGTTCCTTCCACCACGACATTCACCCCTGGTTCGGGCGTTCCATCAGGGTTGGAGACTGTTCCTCGGATGTTCTGTGCCATGGACGTCAGGCCCCAGAATCCAATCAAAGTAGCGGTAAGTGTGGTTTTCATTTCCTGTCATCGGATCAGTGAATAGATGAACAGGGGCGACCGAAAGTCACCTACGAACACACGCAAGAAAGAGCTTCTTGTTCTCATCTCCTTTCGCCAGCATTACCTGGATCAAGTTAGAGGGTATGATCTCAGCCCAAACGGGCACCCCTGATTGAGAGGCAAATTTACTCCACTCTGAATGAAGAAAAAAATGAAAAATGTCGATACAAGAAAGACAATTGTATATTTGTGGGGTGAAAAAGTACGAGCAACCGAAAACCAAACCCGCCATGGCCAGCGAACCACTCGCCATCTACCAAAGCTACGGGGCAGTCTTTCAAAACCCACTTTCCATTGCCCTTCAGGCAGTGGAAGGCCTCAAAGCGCAAGCACTCGATGACTTCGAGCGGCTGTCGGGCCTCAGCAAGCAGATGGTGGCCCGCTTCCTTCATGTAACATCGCGATCCTTGAGCCGCTACCTCGAAGATGGCCGCACCCTCGATGCCGCCAAGAGCGAGACCCTGCTCAAGCTCATGGCCCTCTACCAGAAGGGCACGGAGGTCTTCGGCTCCAAAGAAGAGTTCAACCGATGGCTTTCACGCCCTGCGATGGGTCTCGCCAATCACGTGCCCTTCAATCTCATGGAAACCTCCTCAGGCATAGATCTCATCAATGAAGAGCTTGACCGCATCGCCTATGGCGATGTGCTTTGATAGAGTATGGAGGTTTTTCGAATAACGCTGGCGAGATACAGTGACTCATTGGTAGCCTCTGGCAGGCCCGCCAGATGGAATTCCAAGGGGCGGTCTGCTATCTATGCAGCGGAGTCGCGTTCACTGGCATGTCTTGAGAATCTTGTTCATAGAAGTGGTGGAGGTCTGGACGAGGATTTCCGCGTCATGGTCATCTCATGGCCTTCATCGCTCAGAACCGAGACCTTGGACAGTAGGTCGCTTCCAGCGAACTGGCGGGGTCTTGCTGACCTGAGTCCCTGTCAGCGCATCGGTGATGAATGGCTTTCATCTTTGAGAACAGCTTTGCTGCGTGTGCCCTCAGTCATCATTCCCGAGGAATGGAACGTGGTAATCAATCCATTGCACCCTGATTTCAAGAAGATCAAGGTAAAGGAGGTTCAGCCGTTCATGTTCGATCCGCGAGTGAAGCTCTGAAACGGATCAGTTTCTTACACGCATAGGAACAACAGCGCGAAGGCTGTGAGAAATAGAATACCGAGGTAGCTGAGCATGCGAAGCCAAGTGGGCGGGCGGTGTTCTGCTGGCATGTGTCGCATGGTGACCAGCCTCAGGTTGACTACCGCAATGACCGGAGCGACAAGAAAGGAAACAGTGGTGGAGAGGTCCACGAGGGATTTGATGCGCTCTGCAAACAAGGCTATGACGACAAAAGCCCCCAGTGCCGTGACCAGCAGGGACATACGGTAAATGCGCTTCGAGCTGGCCCTTTTCTCAAGAAACAGGAGTTCGAACACGCGCTGCGATGATCGGGCATAGCCATCAAACACTGCGATACAGGTGCCGAACATGATGCTGAACGCTGCAGTCCCTATGAGCCATTGGCTCCACTCCCCGATGTAGTTGGTATAGATGCTTACAACCGAGGAAGCGAAGGCCGCGCTGCCATTGGGAAGTTCTTTGCCCGATCCATGCAACATATAGGCTCCAAGGGTCAGAAAGAGCACTGCCAAAACTGCTGAGATAACGTAGCCGAGGTTGAAGTCCGTGAGGGTCTCGCGCATGGTGGGTCTGTAGCGGGTCTGACTGATGCGTTCGAGCGTCCATAAACTGTTCCACGCACTGAGGTCAACGGCTGTGGGCATCCAACCCATGAGGGCGATCAGGAAGGCAATACCGGCCGAGTCCCACGGATCGGGAGGGACAAAACCCTCCATGCGCATCTCCGGACCGCGTTGCAGCGCAAGAACGAATGCCACCATTGTCGATATGACAAGCACCGACCCGATGACCTTGATAAGGCTGTCGAGTGCTGCGTAGCTGCCTGCGAAAAGTAGCATCACACAGATTCCGAACAGAGCCAGTGTGGCCCAGATGCCCCAATGCTCAATTCCAAAAAGACTCTGCAAGAATCCCGATGTGACCGCTCCCACGGCTGAGGATACGAAGACCATGCTGACCACCGTCATAACCGCGTAGAGCAATAGCATCCACTTCCCTACCCTTAGATAGCCGTCTATGAGACTTTCACCCGTGGCATTGGCGTAGCGCGACCCGAACTCGAAGAACGGATACTTGAAGATATTGGCCGCTACGACAGCCCAGAGCATGGCAAAACCGAAATCCGCTCCTGCGCGGGTACTTTGAACCAGATGCGAAACACCAATGGCCGTGCTGGCGAAAAGGATACCAGGACCGAGCGTCTGGATAATCCGCGACCATCTTGAATCCACCCCGCTCATAGCCTCTTATCACTGAGGATGATAGGTGCGCTTGGCCTCCGACTTGATCTTCTCAAGATCGAGGGTCATCACCTTGGTCTGCTGGTTGGCGTACATCTCCATCTGGTCGGTGTAGTGGGGAGAATCGGGCCGCGTGCTCGCCCCGAAGGGATGAAGGGTCTCCATGTAGGGAAGCTTCTCCCCCGGTGTCCATTTTACGAACTGGGTGTAGGAGTCAGCGACATAGGGTTTGAACCTTCCGTCCTGCCATGGTTGGTTGTAGTTGGCCGCGAGCGCGTCACCGAATCCATGTAGTGGCAGATTCACATCACCACGCACATGTCGCTGCAACTCTCCGAGGGAGACGATCCGTCCATCAAAATGCTTGTCCAAGTGACTTCTGGCATCGCGCAGCGCCTCGACATAAACCTCCTCTGATACCTGTATCTCCTTCTTGAAGTCAGAATCGTTGAGTCCGAGTTTTTCAAACACATTCTGGAAAACGAGCAGAAAGACGCCTGCACCAAGGCTGTGGTGGTCCGCACATCCGCCCCAGCGCACGATCATCTCCTGAAGGTCACTTATCTCTGGATACTTTTTAGGGTCCATGTAAACGAGATGCTCGATGCTCTCGTACATGCGGCTGCAGCTTTTCACGGAGTAATCGAACTTGATGTCTTTCATTCGGTCAAAGGTTATGCGGTCGGTATAGGACAGCAGCTCCATGAACCGCTCCGCTCGGTTGTTATCCCCCATATCCTTGTCAAAACCGAAGTAGTCGGGCCACTCCTTGATGTCGCGCTGGTTCTCAACGCAGGTGGCATTGGTCGGTATGTTGTTGGTATTGAACACGTAGCCGCAGTCAGGCTGTATGTACTGCACAAGGTCTTCGGCCGGGTGGAATTCCGTCCACATCGAGTAGGTGGAGTTGCTGTTGACCACTCCTCTATAATTGAATTCTGGATTCCTCTTAGGCACGATGGCATTGTTGATGAAAAACACCGTGTCCTGACGGTCCGCATAGATGATGTTGAACATGGAAACATTGCCCATGCTCACAGCATCATAGAACTCGGTGAAGTTGCGCGCCTTGTTCATACGGAACCACTGCTCCCCCACCCCGATCTTCTGATTGGAGCCCATGCGAATACCGTAGAACTGCCCGTCCTTGCTCTTTAGCGTGGCCCCGAACTCACTCCAATAAGCCATTTTCTTCACCGGAATAACAATGCCCTTCAACTTCACCTTGAGCCAAATGGGGCGTTTCTCCAGCTTTAGCCACTGATCGTTGAAACGGTAGGTTAGTTTCTTCTTGGGGTGCATCTCCAAACGGAAAACGTCCACCAGGTCGAGGTGGTTAAAAGTGTGTGCCCAGCCAAGATTCTCGTTATTGCCGAGAAAAATGCTGGTTCCACCGGGAAACATTGCCCCGTGCATGTTCAGACCCTCATCACTGACGAGGTGCGCCTCATACCATGAAAAAGGTCCCTCCATCGGTTGGTGAGGGTTAATACAGAGCATAGAGCTGCCATCGGCTGTCTTGTTGCTGTTGAAAGCAAATGCATTGGAGCCGAACGGGTGCTCCGTGTTCTTGCCATCGTAAGTGCCGTCCACGATCTTGCCAACGGGACCTGTTGCGCCCGAGATGGCACTCATGGCGAAAACGTAGGCGGCCAACGCATCTTTGGGAGTGAGGGGGAATGTGCCCTTGACACGTACTTCGTCTGGAAATTTGGCTGCAAACGCATTCACCCCTTGCGTGTATCCTTCCAAGTATCTGAGAAAATCATCCGGAACGGTGTGAAAAAGCTCTTCGACCACTCGCTTGGAGCCAATGGCATGATTGAAGAAATCCCGCTGCGCGCCCTCCACTCCCATCATTTTCCCGCTCATGCCTTTAGCCGCTACGATAAGTTCTTGCATGGTGAAGAAATCGTCCTCTGCATTGGCCCATGCCAATCCATAGGCGGCATCAGCATCGGTCTTGCCGAAAATATGTGGGACACCCCAACTGTCGCGGATGATGGTGATGTGCTCCGGGTTGATGGTGGTCAACCATTTATAAGCGGTCTTCTGGGCAAATGTATTGCTTGTAAAAAAGATGGAAACAACAATTATGTGCACTAACGTATTCATTATGAGAGATAAAAGCGTGAAGAAAATCCTCCTTGGATGACGGTCACAATTATAGCGAACGCGTTGGACGGGGAATGCCAAAAATTGATAAACATCGAGTTTCCAGACAGGTAACTTGTGCGACTCAAAACCGCATCCATGGCACACAAGGCAATTTCCCCGCAAGAGTACCTGAAGAATCTTCCGGAAGAACAAAAGGAGGCCGTGAATAGGCTGCGAGACACCATTGTGTCCAACCTTCCGGCCGGGTTCACAGAGGTGATGAGCTACGGCATGATCGGGTATGTGGTCCCTCATTCGCTTTATCCAGCGGGATATCACTGCGACCCGAAACAGCCTCTACCGTTCATGGCCCTGGCATCGCAGAAGAACCACTTGTCACTGCATCACATGGGGCTCTATGCCGACCCCGATCTATTGGAATGGTTCAAGGCCGAGTATGACAAGGGAAGCAAGGTGAAACTCGACATGGGTAAGAGCTGCATCCGTTTCAAAAAACCGGAACACATACCGCTCGACCTGATCGCAGCTTTATGCACGAAGATGAAAGTATCGGACTGGGTGACTCTCTATGAGCGGAGCGTCAGACGGTAGCGATAGGTTTCACTTTCGGAGACCATGAACGAATTGCCCTCCGAAACCTTGAGGGAATTTTTCGTCACCATCGAAACCGAGCTCTATATCGCGGCCATCTGACGGAATCACGGCTGTGCCGAACAGATAATCCCATAGACTGAGGCTGATACCGAAGTTGATGCCATTCGGATACCCCTTGGGCATCTCCTTGGCATGATGCCAAATGTGCATCTTCGGATTGTTAAGCACGTAACGCAACGGGCCATAATCCAGGTCGAGGTTGGCGTGGTTGAGATGCCCGATAAGCAGGGTGAACATGTGCATAATGAAGAAATCCTGAAGACCGAATCCGATCATGGCCAGCGGTATGTACTGGATGCTCTTGTAAACGATGGTCTCCACCCAGTGAAAACGCAAATGTGCCGCAAAACCCATTTCCTTGACGCTGTGGTGCACCTTGTGGAATTCCCAAAGTCGGGGCACTGCATGAAGCAGGCGATGCACATTCCATTGAATGAAATCGGCCAGCACGAACATCAACCCGAACTGCGCCAAAATCGGCCATGAGCCGACCTCAATGGCCACCAGATTATTCACTCCGAACAGCCCGATAAAATCGCTGAACAGCTCGACTGCCACATTGGAAATGGCATTGAACCCGATCAACGATACCAGAAAAAAGTTGAAGAACATGTAGAACACATCCAGCCAGAAATCCTTTCGAATGGGCTTCTGTCCCTTGCGCCAGGGCGCCAACAGCTCTATGCCCCATACAATCACCGATAGGAGAATAAGCCAGTAGAAATAGTTTTCCCACCAAGGCTTGTAGGTGTATGTGAAGAGAATCTCGTTGCGGAGATAGTCCCAGTACTCGCTGAAAGAGCGAAGGAAGATATCGATGTAGCGTTCCATTGCGGGAAGTAATCAAGGACGGCAGGATTGCAACTATTGAGGAGGTGACAGTCCTCGCCTATTCAGGAATGCTGCTCAATGACCTTCACAAGATCCTTAGCCTGCACCACACCCGACTGCCTCCAAAGCATCTTCCCGTTCTTGAAAAGCATGATGGTGGGTACACCCTGAATCTGATACTTGGCAGCCACCTGGGGATTGCGGTCCACATCTATTTTGAGCACACGTGCCTTGTCGCCCACCTTACGGCTCACATCCTGAAGAATGGGCCCCATCATCTTGCAAGGGCCGCACCATGTGGCAAAGAAGTCGATGAGAACAGGTTTCTCACTCTTGATGATTTCATTGAAATTAGCCATGGTTCAGCTCTTGTTAAACGTTACACTCCAGATTCCTCGCAGTTCATCAATTCCAAAGCCCTTGGCATCATCAGCAGGATAAAGCTCAGTGAGTTTTTCTCTAAGGCCCTCGTCCATGTTAGCCTCATTGCCATGGCAGATCAAGCAGGGCGCACCCGTGAATATCGGGGCGAAGAACACTTTTCTGCCGTCCTCGTCCAAGGCAAGCTTGGGGCGCAGCGGCACTCCTGATGACTGCTCAAATCGATAATCTGCGATCACGCTGCTTTCCAGCGTGCTTGGAGCATTATTGGGATTTCTTAGACGATCGCTGGTTCGCTTCACCTGAACGTTGTAGGGTGTGTTGAATTCGCCCGTCAATGGAAGAGCCTCCAAGTTGCAGAACTCAACCGCATGAACAGGCCCATCGGAACCCATGGCCAGCATGAGGTTGGCTTTCAGAACTGAACCAACAGAGTCAGCTATCTCCTTTCCCTTGAGCAGCAACTCCTGATGCTCCACAGCATCGAGATACTGCGTGGTCAACTCCTGTCCTTTGTCGGAATCAGCCATCTTGCAACTTGCCGCCAAGACAAGCACTAAGGACACCGTAAATAAGTATGCTGATTTATGATTTATCATCTTCCTTCTACCGAATTCCTTCCCATTCAACAATTGTTGCAAGGCGCGGTAACCTGACCTTCCGCCTTCCAAGCATCCATTCCCCCTCGTAGATCATAAACCTTGAAACCCATCTTCTTCAGTTTTGCCGAAGCATTGCCGCTCCGTCCGCCTACGGCACAATACACGTAAACAGGCTTGGCTGGGTCAAGTTCAGAAATACGTTTTTCAAAGTCTGATGAGTAGATGTCGTAGAGCAAAGCACCGTCTATCACTCCTGCACGCCATTCGCCTGAAGTTCGAACATCCACAAGCTGCACATCGGCAGGCCGGTTCGCAAACTCGGAAACAGAGATTACATGATGCTCGCCACCCTGAACGGTCGCTGAATGCTGCTGACCGTTGGTGCATGACACAAGGCCGAAGGCCAGTATTGTTGACATGATAAGGTATTTCATCTTGTATGCCTTTGTTGATTCTCGACTCCCGATTACCGTCACTTCGAACGGCCTGGCAAAGGTATCTGCCGCTGATGGCATGACAGTGACAGTTGTCACCTTCGGATGAACACAATGGGAGATGTGTAAATCATTTTTTCGCAAGGTTACAGTCGTTCATCGAAATTGAAATTTGCTCATTTTACTATTTTTCATCCAAATTCAAAACACTGATTTTAAGATTATTAAATCAAATATTTAGAATTTTGACTGTTCTTTTTAAGAAGAATCCTTTCACCGCATAGCTCGCTCGAAGCAAACCTTTGTCCCAGCAGACAGAGGCACACACAGCCGATGTGTCGGCTACGGATGACGGGTGCGCGGGCCGCCTTTGGAACAAAGCCCGCGAGAGGAACAAATCAGGAACTGGAAGGGTCGAGGGCGGCTCCGAGCAATCGGATGTCGCCCTCGGCTCATTGCTCTGGTCTACTCGTCCCAGAGGTTGGCCACCGTGTAGGACGAACCGGGAAACTCCCAGAACGAGCCGTCTATGAAACGGTAGTGACGGTCGAGGGCGGCAATGCGGTGCATGTCATTGTCCGAGATAGCAACCTTAAATGACTCGAAGTTCTCTCGCAGACGCATCGGGTTCACGGATTTCGGGATGACCACCGTGCCTCTCTGAATGGCCCATTTAATGAGCACCTGTGCCGGTGAACATTCCAAAGAGGAGGCCACTTCCAAGATGACCGGGTGCTCAAAAAGGTTGGGTTCGTCACTGCCCTTCAAGGCTGCACTGCGGTCGAATGAACCCAGTGGCGAGTATGCTGTGAGGTGAATACCCTCAGCTTTGCAGAATCCGAGCATCTCTGACTGCTGCAGTAGCGGGTGAAGCTCGATCTGGTTCATCTCAGGTCGCACTTTCGCCCTCGAAAGCAGTTTTTTCAACTTCTTCACGCTGAAATTCGATACTCCGATATTGCGGGTCAGTCCCTCGGCATGTGCCGCCTCCATGCCCCGCCATGTGCCTATCAGCGGGAGCTCTGATAGCGAGATCAGGTCTTCCGCAGATTTAGGCCCCATCACATCGGACCTGAACGCGATGGGCCAATGAACAAGATACAGGTCGAGGTAGTCGAGTTGCAGGTCGGCCAACGTCTTGCGAAGGGCTGGCAGCACTGCATCCTCAGCATGGGCGTTGTTCCAAAGCTTGCTGGTGACCCAAAGTTGCTCGCGCTTCACATCGCCCGCTGCAAAAGCGTCTGCAAATGCGCGGCCTATCTCCTCCTCATTCATGTAAATGGCGGCACAGTCGATGTGGCGATATCCGATCCGGATGGCCTCACGCACGGCATCATAAACCTCACCGGGCTTTGATTTCCAGGTACCAAGCCCAAGGATGGGCATTTTATCACCATTACTGAATTCAACGCTCATGTTTCTTTCGTTTTCGTTCATGTTCTATCTGAAATCCACCACGTCATACCCCTTGGCCTCGAACGCCTTCCTGTCGAAGACAAAGCGGTTAGCGGGCGGTGTGCCATCGGTCTTCATGGTGAGGACATTGAGCCGGTAGCTTGTCCCGTCCTTGCCGAAGGTGGTCGATTCCACGATGTGATTCGAAATCTTGTCGATGCACAGCTCGATGCGCGAGTAGGGCTTCTTGCCAGGGATTTCTGGGTAGAGATCGACCACATGGCAATCCTTACCTCCCACCTTGCGATCGCCCTTGTACTGGTTCTTGAAGCCCTTGTTGTACTGGGTGAAGATGTTACGCGGGTCGAGGTCGGTCTCCTCCATGAACTCTTCCATGGTCTTGACATGCACCTCATCGCCCATGTCGTACCACACGATCTTGCCATCGCTGGTGATCTTCTGGCCCATCAGTTCGAGGTGGAAACGCTGCCCCGCCAGCAGCAGACTGCCCTCGCGTTTGTCGGATACGTTGGCCTGCTGGTTGTTCAGCGTGTAGTCGAATTTCACCTCAATACTGGAGTAGGCAGCGTTCACCGCGCTCACCTTTTCGAGTATGGCGGATGCCTTCTCGTCATTCTGGCCAAGGAGCGTTAGGGGGAAGAAAAGGAAGAGGAAAAGAGCGTGTTTCAAGTGGGAATCGGTTATTAGTATTGAGCTAATAGGACAACTTTAGCTTTATGGAATTCGATGGTTCAACTGTGGTGAATTCACCATATTTAGAATGGTGATGGGAAAGGAACTGATCACTGAATCAACTCGTCATCTTATCAACTAATTGTCTAAGCTCTGCAATATCCGTTCCAAGGATGCCTCATCCTGAATGAGCACGCTGCGGGCCTTGCTTCCCTCGAACGGGCCGATGATGCCTGCCGCCTCCAACTGGTCTATGATACGGCCTGCTCGATTGTAGCCGAGTTTGAGTCTTCGCTGCAAGAGTGAAGCAGAACCTTGCTGGTGCTGCACCACGATGCGGGCCGAGTCGGAGAACATCGAGTCGCGGTTGTCGAGGTCCACCGCCCCGGGATCAGAGCCCTCACCATCCGGGCCTACATACTCGGGCAGCTCCAATGCGGTCGGGTATCCTTGCTGGTTCGCGATCCAATCGACCACCTTGTCCACCTCGGGCGTGTCGATGAAGGCGCACTGGAGGCGGATCATGTCATTGCCCGTGCTAAGGAGCATGTCGCCTCGGCCAATGAGCTGATCCGCACCGCCTGCATCGAGGATGGTGCGCGAGTCGATCTTCGAAGACACCCGGAATGCGATCCTAGCGGGGAAGTTGGCCTTGATCGTGCCGGTGATGATGTTGACCGAGGGTCGCTGCGTGGCAATGATGAGGTGAATGCCGATGGCACGGGCCAGCTGCGCGAGCCGGGCGATGGGCAGCTCCACCTCCTTGCCGGCCGTCATAATGAGGTCTGCGAACTCATCGACCACCAGCACGATATACGGCAGGAACTTATGCCCATCCTTTGGGTTAAGCCTGCGAGCGATGAACTTCCCATTGTATTCCTTCAAGTTGCGGCACTGCGCGTCCTTCAGCAGGTCGTACCGCTGATCCATCTCGATGCACAGCGAGTTGAGGGTGTTCACCACCTTCTGTGTGTCGGTGATGATGGCCTCGTCCTCGTTGGGCAGTTTGGCGAGGAAATGCCGCTCGATCTTATTGAAAAGGGTCAGTTCCACTTTTTTCGGATCCACCAGCACGAACTTGACCTGAGCGGGGTGTTTCTTATAGAGAATGGAAGCAAGGATGGCGTTCAGTCCTACAGACTTGCCCTGTCCTGTGGCCCCCGCCATGAGCAGGTGAGGCATCTTGGTGAGGTCGGTGACGTAGGTCTCGTTGCTGATTGTCTTGCCAAGCGCGATGGGCAGCTCCATTTTGGCATGCTGGAACTTCTCGGAACTGAGCACAGTGCGCATTGCCACGGTGTCGGGCTTCAGGTTCGGCACCTCGATACCGATGGTTCCTTTGCCCGGGATGGGCGCAATGATGCGAATGCCCAAGGCCGATAGGCTCAACGCAATGTCATCCTCCAGGTTCTTGATCTTGGAGATGCGGACCCCGGGAGCGGGCACGATCTCATAGAGCGTCACCGTAGGCCCGATGGTGGCTTTGATGCGCTCAATGTCGATGTTGTAATTCTTTAAAGTGCTGACAATGCGGTTCTTGTTGCTCTCCAGCTCATCCTTGTCCACGCGTATCTCGCCCCCGTCTCCGTAGGACTCAAGCAGGTCGAGAGGCGGCACCTTGTAGTGGCTCAGGTCAAGCGTGGGGTCATATTCACCCAGCACCTCACCGTCATCACCCACCAGCTCCTCTACTGGCGTGGTCACGGTCTCCAGCTCGAACTCAACAGGGTCGCCATTCTCATCCAGTCCGGCTTTTTTTTCGCTGGAAGACTCCACGGAACGCTCCGGCTCGTACACCTCGATCTCCAGATCGTCCGATGGCTCTGAGCGTAACTCCTCCTTCGGCACATCAACCTCCAGCTCCATCTCCTTCTCAGCCTGCACCGTGAGGTCAAGGTCATTGGTACGCACGGTGACATCGGCCTTGGGCATGAATTCCATGTCCTTTTTGCCTCGGACAATAACAGCAGCATCCTCGGCTGATTCATCATCTCCTTTCTTCTCGAAAAGGGAAAGCAAGAACCTGACCAGCGGTTTGAACGAATCGACCGTGATGTTGAATACCACCGCCATGTATGCCATCATGGCGAAGAACACCATCATCCCTGTCCCGCCAGTACCGAGCAGCGAGGTGGCCCACCGCTCGAAGTGGAAACCTACAGCACCTCCAAGCATCGGCTGCGCATTGGCGACAAAACCCAATGTGAGCGGAAGGAAATACAGGAAGAAGAGGCAATGCAGCAGCACCTTGCCCATGGGCAGCACCGACCTGCGCAGCAACACTTTCAGCCCAAAGAGCAGCAGCAGCAATGGGAAAACGAACGAGGCGAGCCCAAAGCCGTGGTACATGACAGCATGCGCCACGTACGCACCGAGCTTGCCCATCCAATTACGCACGCGCTCATCGGCATCGGCCCATTCGAGGTCAGCCAGTTTACTCTGATCTGCGAAACCATCAATCAGGTAGCTGACGAGCGCCAGCGTAAGGAAGACACCGGACAGCAACAGGAAAAGTCCCAGCACCGTGCGGAACCGAGGGTCTGACGTACGCTTCGCTTTACCTGCATCGGGCTTGCTGCCAGCACTGGCCGCTGCCTTTGCGGGCTTGGGTTTTTCCTTCTTCTCGGCCATTTCTCTAAGGTTCCCAAATGTAGGGCTACGGATGTTTTCTCACAGAACAAACTGCCCATGTGATACACGGGTGGATGTTCATAAAACGCCTGCTTCGAGAGGGATATTGCCGAGGAGTTTGAACCCCTGTGCTCTTATTTCGTGTTGTGCAGATGCACGTCCATCTGCGGGAACGGGATATTGAGACCGTGCGAGCCGAACTCCTTGTAAACACGTTCGTTCATCGCGAAGAACACCGCCCAGTAGTCAGCTGCATTGACCCAGGCACGGACTGTGAAATCTACAGAGGACGCTCCGAGTGCCGCAAGGAAGACCACCGGTTCAGGGTCTTTGAGCACACGTCCATCCTCATCCAACATGCCGAGCAGCACCTCGCGCGCCTTGTCCGCATCGTCACCATAGCCTATGCCGAAGGTCCAGTCCACCCGTCTGCGCGGCTCGGTAGAATAGTTGACCATGCTACCCGTGGAAAGTCCCCCATTGGGAATGATGATGGTCTTATTATCGGGCGTTTTCAAAATCGTGTTGAAGATCTGTATCTCATTCACAGAACCGATGTAACCCTGCGCATCTATCACATCTCCAACCTTGAAGGGCTTGAAAATGAGGATCATGACCCCACCTGCAAAATTCTGGAGCGTTCCGCTGAGTGCCATGCCCACAGCCAGACCGGCTGCACCCAGCAGGGCGATGAACGAGGTCATCTCAATGCCCAATGTGCCCAATACCGTGATGCCGAGTAAGACCTTTAGCACCACGCTCACCATACTGCCCAGAAATCCCTTGAGAGCAGGGTCGAACTCCCGCTTTTCCATTACCGTCTTGAATAGCTTACTGACCATACCGATCAGATAAAGCCCGATGACCAGAATGACCAAAGCGGCCGCAAGGTTCTTTCCGTAAGTGAGGAACAACTCCATCCACTTGTCTGAGTTGTTGCGGAGCATCTGCTCGATATCCATAGCTGTTTTTTCGATTAAATGAGGAAAAATGTGAACGGCCCAATATGGGCTTAATCATGCACACAGGATGTCGCTTGATTTCATTTCAGCCAATCTAAGACTGAGAAACGAGCTCAGACCAACCTCTTCCCCACCACCGTCTTCGCAAGAATCCTCGCAGTCAGCACGCAGCCACCCAGGAAAGTGCCCTCCAGCGCGCCCTTGCCGTGTAGCCAGCATCCGGCCTGCGGTTTCGTCTATGTCACAATGCCGTGGGGGGCTAACCGAAGACCGCCTTACCAGCCCTGTCATCGAAAAGGATCCTTGTCCCGTCCTTGGACAGTTTTGTCAGTGCCATACGGCCCTTGTCCCTGAATTCCTTGAACTCGGCAACAAGCCCCTTCTGATATTCAGCACTGATATTGGTCGCAGACCTGCGGCCTGTCTTCGGGTGGATATAGAGGAGATAGACATCCTCCTCAATCCTAAATGCCCACAGATAAAGGCGGTAGCCCGATGATTTTCCCTGTCCCTGACTTTCCATCCTCCTTCGGATGAAAGGCGTATTCGGTGAGCCTCCGAGCTTTTTGGAGTTCCCTCCCTGAATCACCTGATCAATGGTTCCCGTGTATATGGAGTCAATGAGCACCCGCTCACAGTCACCATGGTCGTTGGACTTATGGAGCTTTCGGACTTCCTCAATAAAGGTGGGGGACATGAAAACCCGCATCCTGACTGCATTCAGGCGATCGACCCCACTAGCTCATTGAAACCATCGTCCTTTCTCAGCTCAAAGAAAATCTGATCCAGCTCGAACAGGGATTCCTCAAAATTGTCCAGGGCCTCCTTGAATGCCGCAATCTCCTTCTTGGCGATGTTCTTCTGCCAGAAGGCCCTTCTCAGCTTAACGTAGTTCAACAGCATGACCCTATGCGCCTGTAGCCCCCCATCGATCAGGTCTGTCAGGGTCTCTTCTTCCTCGGCCCCCATTCCCTCCAGCCATGTCACTTTGGAAATGAGTTCGTCCACCTTCACCAGACCATCTGTGCTCGCCTTGAGTGACTTGCGCAGGTCGATGATGGAATCCAGGAAGCGGTCTGTTATCTCCTCCTTGCTCATCACCGAGACTGCCCTTGACTCTTGGGTCAATATACTGTCCACCTCGTTCTTGATTCCTAAGATCGTGTCTGTCATGGTGGTGTGGATGGATTACAAAGGTAAATGTCGCGTATCTCCTCGTTCTCGTCTTCGTTGATGTGATTCAGCGGATACCGTCTTTGGATCTTTTAACCATGAATGAACACTGAATCTCCCCTCACACCAATTTCTTCCCCACCACCGTCTTCGCAAGAATCCTCGCAGTCAGCACGCACCCACCGAGGAAAGTGCCCTCCAGCGCACCCTTGCCGTGCAGCCCGCCACCACCGAAGCCCGCAGCCTCACCTATGGCATACAGCCCTGGGATCGCACTCGCCCCTTGTCCCCCGACCCCCGTCCCTCGTCCCATCACGCGGCAACCGAGGTCGGTCTGAATGCCCCCCAGCGTCTTCCTTGAGAGGATGCTCTCGCGGATGGCGATCAGTGGCATCGCCTTCGGGTCGTTGATGGACTGGAACTTGCAGGTGCGCACACGGTCGCCCTTGTACTGGCGGGCGTGAGCGATCCTGCGCAGTTGCTCATCGTTGTGGAATTTCGGCCCACGGGCAATGTTGCCGTCATAGCGCGAAATGGCATCCTGCACCGCATCGAGCTGCACATCGTCCGTGCCTTGCAGGGCGTTCATCTTCTCTACCAGTTCGGGGATGCTCTTGGCCGTCACGAAGTCGGGGCTGGCCAGCATGTCGTCCACCAGTTCTTTGTTCCCCAGAAGGACATGCTTGAGAAACAGCAGCAGGTTCTTGTCGCGTATGGCCTTGTTGCTCTCCGACCCGCTGATGGCGAACTCCTTCATCATGATCCGCATGTTGAGCACCTGCCAACTGTACTTCTTCTCCTGCCTGCAGATCTCCTCCACTGTCCAGCGCGTGTCGTAGGCGGTGATGAGCGGGTGCGGCCCGAAGCGTTCGCCACGGTAGTTGAGCCACAGGGCCGACTTGGGCGGCACGAGGCTGAGGCCGTGATCCTTCCACTGCGGGCGAGGATGGCGCACCCCGGCCGCGTAGTGCCAGTGCCAGTCGAGGTGGGTCACGTTGCCGTCCACCTTCTCCACCGCCCCGTGCATGTCGCCCAGCGCGTAGGGATGCGAACCGTTCAGGATCACCTCTGGCGGCTCGCCCCACGGCTTGTACCAATGCTCCTTCACCTTCTCGATGTTGCCGCCCATGCCGCCCGTGGCGATGATGATGTGCTCGCCCTTGGCGGTGAACGGCTCGTTGGTCAGCTCATTCAGCCCTGAGATGCCGACCGCTGCACCGTTGTCCATCAATATCTCCTCGGCCTTGCAGCGATAGAGGCATGTGAGCTCGGTCTTGGCCCTCGGATGCGAGAACAGCGCACGGATGCAGTCGTCCGTCAGGCCCTTGCCCGTGCCCCACACCATGTGAAAGCGCGGGTAGCTGTTGCCTGGGCGGTGCAGTCCGCGCTCCACCCAATGCACCACGGGGAAGAAGCGCGTGCCGACCTCTTTCGTGAGCCAACGGTAGATGTGCTCGGTGCAGTTGTGGACGTACTGCTCAGCCCATTGCTTAGGCAGCACATCCTCTGGCCCGAAATCGGCCACCGAATGCCAGTCGCGCAGGGCGATGTCCACGCTGTCCTTCATACCTGCCCTGCGTTGCAGCGGGGTGTCCACGAAGAACATCCCTCCGAAACTCCATTTGGCGAGGCCGCCTAATTGATCCTCCGTGTCGCGGTCTATGAGGATGACCTTGCGGCCCTCGTTCAGCAGCTCGTAGGCTGCTACGATGCCCGCTATGCCAGCACCGACTATCACCGCTTCTGCCTTGATCTCCTTCATGGCATCAGCCTTTAGGCATGATGAGCGCGAGGATCAAATAGGGGATGACGCCAAATCCAGCGAAGAGCACACTGAACACGAACGCCACACGGATCACCGTGGCGTCAACATCGAGGTATTCAGCAAGGCCGGCACACACACCGAGGATCTTACCTTCTTTACGGACAAGTTTTTTGGTTGACATGGTTGAAGTGATTGGTGATTGGTGATTGGTTACTGATTATTGATGATTAGTGCTTACGCCTTGTGCCTTACTACTTACACCTACTTGCTAAATGCCACCTTTCCCTGCCACAGCCCATCCTCAGACGCGATGCGCACGGTGTAAAGCCCTGATGATACAGGCAGGTCGATGGTAATGTGCGACTGCTGCCCGCTCACCGCGCTGCGATGCACCAACTGGCCCATGGTCGAGTGGACGGTCAGCTCACCGCTTCGCAGATGCTCCGGCATCAGGATGGTGAAACGGCCGTCTTGGGTAGGGTTGGGGTAAAACAACAATTGTCCGACTGGAATTTCAGAGATGCTGGAGGCAAATCCTGAAATGATTGACGTTTCTGAAATCAATACATCTCCACAAGGATCAGAGACAATGCAACGAAAATGGAACTCGATACTTTCCGGTGTCACTTCACTCCATTCCAAGGGTAATTGATTCACTCGTGTTGTGAATGAACTGGAAGTAGCTCCATTGAAATCAAAAGGACTGATGTTAACCCACTCCTCCCCTTCATAGAATGGAGGAGAGAGATACTGCCACTGAAAACCCGCGAACCCTTCCACCTGAACTGAGATAGTCACGGTGTCGTCCAATGTTTCTATCGAATGCTGCCACAGCGGCTGCTCCACAATCACCGGTTCCTCCCCACCGCTCAAAACCAGCAGCACAGAGTCCGCAGGGCCGATGTTGCCACTGTTGTCGTAGGCCGCGAATTTCCAGTAGCCCGAACAGGCCAGTGCCTGTTCCTTCACCTCATAGATGGGCGCGTGGGTGCGGTCCACCAGCACGTTGTTGAAATAGACGTTGTAGCCCTGCACGC
>CAZCNS010000020.1:0-37327 GCA_964500205.1 uncultured Chryseobacterium sp.
TTACACCGCGTCCAAGCGGTCTTGCATCGCCTCCACTGAGGCTTACAGCCTGTCCATGATAGCTGCATGGGCCGCCATCCCCGCTTGCATTGCCGCGACCCCCGCTTCATGGGATGCCACCCCCTCGCGTGGGGCCGCCAGCCCCGCTTCCGTTTCGGTCGGCAGGTCAGAACTAACAGAACGAACTGACACAGTTCGTTGGACACTCCCCATCAGGGCGACCCGTAGGCCCCTGGCCTACCGCGTGGCTACCTTTGCCCCGTACCATCGTCCCCCCTACCTTGAAGAAGCTCCACAAACTGGTCATCACGTCCTACATCGGGCCGTTCGTGATGACCTTCTTCGTGTCGCTCTTCATCCTGCTCATGCAGTTCCTATGGAAGTACATCGATGACCTCGTGGGCAAGGGCCTCGAGTGGCACATCATCGCGGAACTGATGTTCTACGCCTCGGCCAGTCTCGTCTCGCTGGCACTGCCGCTGGCCGTGCTCATCAGCAGCATCATGACCATGGGCAACTTCGGGGAGCACTACGAGCTGGTGGCCATGCGTGCCTCAGGCATCTCGCTGGGCCGCGTGCTCTATCCGCTCATCGCATTCTCGCTGCTTACCAGCATAGGCGCGTTCTACTTCTCCAACAACATACTGCCCATCGCCAACCTCAAGATGGGCACGCTCCTCTACGACATCCGCCACAAGAAACCGACACTCGACATCAGGCCCGGCATGTTCTTCAAGAACATTGACGGCTATGTGATCCGCACCCGCGACAAAGGCGAGCAGGGCGAGCTCTATGGCGTGATGATCTATGACCACACCGACAACAAAGGCAATGTGAAGGTGATGCTGGCCGACAGCGGCACCATGGCCATGATCGGTGACCGCTACCTCGAAATGACCCTCTACAACGGGCGCAGCTACGAGCAGCAGGACAACAAGAGCCGGGATGAGCGGAGTTTTCCTCACGTGAGGAACGAGTTCAAGAAGAACGTCATACGCTTCGACCTGAGCGGCTTTGAGATGTCGCGCACCAATGAGGACATCTTCAAGGACAACTACAAGATGCAAAGCCTGGGGCAGCTCAAGAACAA
Source organism: uncultured Chryseobacterium sp. (assembly GCA_964500205.1). Lineage (GTDB taxonomy): Bacteria > Bacteroidota > Bacteroidia > UBA10329 > UBA10329 > UBA10329. Next base: position 1,091 of record CAZCNS010000020.1, read on the forward strand.
CATCGACACCCTGCGTGTGAGGCTCAACGAACGGCACATCAACCACTTCGACAATGTGAGGCGAAACTTCAAGTACCTGAGCAACGACTCGCTGCAAGCATCCGTGCGTGTGGATTCGGTCATGAGCGGTGACATCATCGGGCATCTGAGCACCGAGGACCGGCATAAGGTCGTGGATGCTGCACTCAACATGGCCCGCAGCACCCGTGCCTATGTCTCAAGTACCGTTTCGGACGTGGAATCGCGCCAGATGAGGCTCAACCGCTACTTCATCGAGGCCCACCGGAAGTTAACCCTCTCCATCGCCTGCCTCATCCTGTTCTTCATAGGCGCACCGCTGGGGGCCATCATCCGCAAAGGCGGACTGGGACTGCCCACGGTATTCTCCATCGTTTTCTTCCTCATCTACTACCTGCTCTCCATCACCGGTGAGAAATTCGCCAAGGAGGAATTATGGCCAGTATGGAAAGGCATGTGGCTTTCCAGTTTCGTACTGCTGCCCGTGGGGCTTTTCCTCACCCACAAGGCCATCACCGACTCCGCCATCTTCGAGTGGGAGTTCTATCTGAAACCCGTAAAGAGGCTTTTCTCCCGCCTTCGCAAACGCCCTGCTCCCGATGCGGATCTTGCAGCTATGCCATAAACCCCCTTTCCCCAAGGCGGACGGTGGCTGCATGGCCATGGCCGCCATCACCGAGGGACTATTGGATGCCGGGCATTCGCTGAGCGTGCTGTGCATGTCCACACACAAGCACCCTTTCCACCTTGCAAAAGTCCCGGAGCAGCTGCGGTCGAAGACCCGGATGGAGGCCGTTGAGGTGGACCTCCGCCTGAAACCGCTGCATGCACTCAAGAGCTTGATCGCTGGACGTTCCTACAACCTTGCCCGTTTTGATGACAAGCGCTTTGCCGACCGACTGCAAGCCATCCTGAAAGAGGAGCACTTCGACATCATCCATCTGGAAAGCCTCTTCTGTGCCCCCATGCTGCCCATCATTCGCAGGCACAGCAACGCCAAGGTGGTGCTGCGTGCCCACAACGTGGAGCATGTCATCTGGCAAAGGCTGGCAGCGGGAGAGGGCAATCCTTTCAAAAGAGAATACCTGAACATCCTTGCCGCGCAGCTCAAGGCCGAGGAGCTGAACCTGCTGGCCGCAATGGACGGCATCGCCACCATCACAGATGACGATGCCGAGAACCTGCGCTCCTTAGGCATCACAGTGCCGATGGTCACCGTGCCCATGTCATTGAACATCAGCAGTATAAAAAAGCAGCCGATACCCAGCGGCCCGCTTTCACTCCATCACCTCGGCAGCATGGACTGGCAGCCCAACGTAGAAGGCGTGAACTGGTTCATCAGCGAGGTGTGGCCGCTGCTGCACAGCGCATTCCCAGATCTTCACTGTCATTTTGCAGGACGGGGAATGCCAAAAGAACTGCTATCGCAAAATGCACCGCCACTGCACATTCAAGGCGAGGTGGACAGCGCTGCGGAGTTCGCTGCGAATCATGCCGTGGCCGTTGTGCCGCTCCTGTCCGGCAGTGGTATGCGCATCAAAATCGTAGAGGCGATGGCGCTTGGAAAGGTCGTCATCTCCACCTCAGTAGGTGCTGAGGGCATCCAATTCACCGATGGAGTGAACATCCTTATCGCTGACACCCCCGAAGACTTTCTGCATCAGATTCAACGCCTGCACAACGACCCTCCGCTGGTGGCCTCCATTTCGCAAGAAGCAAGGGCACTTGCCGAGACTTTCTTCGATAGAAAGAAAGTGACGGCTTTGCTCACCGCATTCTACGGCAGCCTTTAGCAGGCATCACTTGGCATAACGCTGCTTCCTGATGAAGTAATTCACCAGGCCGAACAGCAGCAGCGCAAGGATCGGCAGTGCCACATTCACAGACTGCCACGCAGCACGTTCCCGCTCGATGCGTTTGCGGTCGAGCAGACGGATCTCCAGCGCACGCGAACGGATGGATGTGAGACCCACATCATCACACAGATAATTCACAGCATTGAGAATGAACTTGCGGTTGCCGTACATCTGCTGCGTGAAACGGTCGAAACCGCACGGCATCACCGTTCCGTCAGGATTCACATGGTTGCGTATCAGATCGCCATCCGAGACCACGATCATCTTGGTCGCCACGCTCTGCTCCTTGTAGGCAATCTCACGGCTGTCGCGTATAGCCTGCGGCAACCTGTTCTTTTGCACACTCTTGAACTCGCCTTCCAACAGCACCGCCACGGGCAGTCTTCGCTGATTGAACTGCTGCGGCTTGGGCTCTTGTAGCATCGTTTCCAGGCTCACGCGTACAGGCGTGCGCAGCGCCCGCGACCGGTCGGAGGTATGCAGCAGTACGGTCTTCTTCACACCCTTCACAGAAATGGTGTCGATGCTGGACGCGAACTCCAGTTTGATACCGTTGAGATTGCGCACGATCGGATGCTGACTTTCAGGGATCACAATAGGGAAATACACCCACGGCTGCAACGACCACTGCAACTGGTCGCCCACGTAGCCCGATGGACCGGGAATGCTTGCGCAGCGCACGTCCTGCAAAAGGTCGGTGTTGATACGCACCCCGTATTTGAAAAGCATCTCCTCCAGACCTACTGAAACAGGCAGGGCGATGGTAGAGGGTGCATACTGCAAGCTGTCCATGTTGCAGAGCACCGGCTCCAAAAGCCACAGGATTTTGCCACCGTGCATCACGTACTGGTCTATGATGAACTGGTCGCGGTCGCTGAAAGTAGAGTCCGGCTTGGCGATGATGATGGCCTTGAAACGTGGTGTGACCTTCGTGCCCTCCGAGGTTTCTTTTCTATCAAGCAGGCTTCCGAGCTGCCCCCCGATGGTAACACGGTCAACGGAGTAATACTCGGCCAGGCCACGGGCCACATCCTCCACCTGCCTTGACTTCAGCTCTCCGTGCCCTTCCACGAAAGCCACCGTGACATCACGACCGGAAGCCACCTTACGGATGGCGTTGGTGATCTCGTACTCCAGCTCCTCCACACTGGAGTTGAGCATCTCCTCTGGCGCAGCACCTATGCGGCTCTTGAGCAATTGCAAAGGCACATCTCTTCCTTTGTAGGAGAGCACCGCACCCGGAAAAATGAGTTTCTGCTCCACCTTGTCCGTGCCCTTCACCTGAATGTTGGTCGGGGCTATACCATCCTTCGCCAGCTGACGGTACAGGTCATTTCGGGCCTTCTCGTCAGGGTTCTCGGACGGATTGATGAAAATGTAGTCGATGCGGTTTCCGCTGTAGGCTCGGAACTCGTCCAGCATCTCGCGGGTGCGATCCCGCAGCCTGCGGAACCCGGCAGGCATGTCACCATCCAGATAGACCTTCAGATAAACCACATCGTCAAGTCCGCGCAACAGCTCCTTGCTGGTGTCTGTGAGGGTGTAGCGCTTCTCGGTGGTCAGGTCGAAACGCGCAAAGAAGATACCGCCCAACACATTGAGAACAATGATGATGCCCACTGTGATGAACAGTTGAATCAGGTCTCTTGTCCGCGCGCTGCTCACCATTTCCTGCTTTCGAGAATGGTGCGTGTGCCCACGATGAACACCGCGATGAGACTGAGGAAGAAAAGCACATCACGCGTGTCCACCACCCCTCGGCTGAGGCTGCTGTAATGGGCGTTCATGCTGAGATGGAGCAGTACCGAGTCCCATGAGCCGAGAAACTGGAACGAGGCTACGGTATCGAAACCCACCCACAGACCCCAACTCAGGAAAACTGAGAGAATGAAACTGATGATCTGATTGCTACTGACCGAGGAGCTGAAGATGCCGATGGAGGTGAAGGCAGCACCCAAGAGCACAAGACCTATGTAAGACCCCCACATGCTTCCCGTATCGAGATTTCCCGCAGGATTGCCGAGTTTATGGATCGAGAAATAGTAGATAAGTGTGGGAATCAGCGCGAATACCATCAACGCGACTGCAGCGAGATACTTCGCAAGGATGATCTGCAGATCGGTGAGCGGGCGGGTGTGCAGCAGTTCGATGGTGCCAGTGGCCTTCTCGTCCGCAAAACTGCGCATGGTGATGGCCGGGATCAGAAAAAGGAACACCCACGGTGCCACAGTGAACAACGTGGAGAGGTCGGCATATCCATTGTCGAGCACATTGGCCTCAGTCGGCAGCACCCACATGAAGAGCCCTACGAACAGCAGGAACACACCGATGACGATGTACCCGATCAATGAGTTAAGGAAGGCGTTGACCTCTTTGAGGAGCAGCGAGCGCATGAGCGGCAAAGTTAAGCCAAGGCGATGGTGCCCCGATTCCATCCGAAAAGGCAACAGGCATGTCAAAACGTTACTTTTGTAAAGAAAAACGTCAGCTCATGCGTGCCATTGAAATATCATCCAAGACGGATAGGGCAGGTCTTCTAACTCTCAATTATCGATTGAGGAAGGCTGATGCCAAGGTGCGTGTCATTCTTCTTTTGGAGGATGAGGACAATGGTGACGAGGATGAGATGCTCTGGATGAAGGCCGCATCAGTCAACCCTTCATTCGATTTCCTGAACGACCCTGCCGAGGACATCTACACCTTGGCTCACGGAGAGCCGTTAGATGATTAAGCATTCCATTGTACTCGTTCCCTTTCCTTTTGATGACTTGACGTCAATCAAAGTAAGACCTGCGCTGTGCTTGACATCAGAGACAACCGAGCATGACCATATCATCATCGCATTCATCTCCAATAGGATTCCCGATAACCCTGAGGACAGTGACCTCATCATCTTCAAGGAATCTAAGCACTGGATCGGGACCGGACTCGCGGTCGATTCCGTCATCCGGCTGCACAGGCTGATGACAATTCCAAAAAACCTGGTAAAAAGAAAATTGGGCCGAATAAGCAACGAAACTGCAGGAACAGTTGTTGATAAACTGAACAGCATGTTCCGGAATGAGAACCATTGACATTGCGATACAAAATGCGAGCAATGTGTACTTGAAGCATAATTTCACGCAACCTGTTGCACGTGTGAAGGATTGCTTACTTTTGCGGCTCGATTTTTACAGACTCATTCAAAGGATTACCGATGTATCTGACATCAGAAGTAAAGCAAGGCATTTTCAAACAGCACGGAGGTTCAGAGACGAACACCGGCAGCACTGAAGGACAGATAGCGCTGTTCACACACCGCATCAGCCACCTTACAGAGCACCTCAAGAAGAACCGCAAGGACTTCGGAACGCAGACCGCTCTGCTGAATCTCGTAGGTAAGAGGCGCAGGCTGCTCGACTACTTGAAGGACAACGATATTGAGAAATATCGTGCCCTGATCAAAGAGCTCGGTCTCAGGAAATAATCATAACGGACGCATCAAGAGAAAGGCAATTTCCGAATTGCCTTTTTCTTTTTGTACCCGTTTGGAGGCAGGAAGGACAGACAGAAAAAGAAAAAGTGAACAAGAACCAATCGACCGTAAAGAGGAAGAAAAACAAGAAGTGAAGATGAAAGCAATCGAAAAATCATTCAAGACAGGTGAGCACACCATCACCATAGAGACAGGCAAACTGGCCAAGCAGGCTGATGGTGCCGTTGTGGTGAAATGCGGCAATGCCATGCTCATGGCAACGGTGGTATCACCTCAGGGTGCAAGGGAAGGTGTAGATTTCCTCCCGCTGTCCGTTGACTATCAGGAGAAGTACTTCGCGGTGGGTAAATACCCGGGCGGATTCTTCAAGCGTGAGAAGCGCCTGTCTGATTACGAGGTGCTCATCAGCCGCCTCGTTGACCGCGCACTGCGCCCCATGTTCCCATCAGATTACCACGCAGAGGTGCAGGTGCTCATCAGCCTCATCTCAGGCGACAAGGAAGTGATGCCCGATGCACTCGCAGGTCTTGCGGCCAGCGCAGCCCTTACAGTGAGCGACATCCCCTTCGGAGGCCCTATCTCTGAGGTGCGCGTGGCGAAGATCAACGGCCAGTTCGTGGTCAACCCCACCCGCACACAGCTCGGCAGTGCTACTATGGACATGATCATTGCAGGCTCTGCCAGCGATATCACTATGGTGGAAGGCGAGATGGACGAGTGCTCGGAGCAGGAGATGGTAGAAGCCATCAAGATCGGCCATGAGGCCATCAAGCAGCAGGTTCAAGCCCAGCTTGAACTGGCCGCCATGGTGGAGAAATCGAAAGTGAAGCGCGAGTTCAGCCACGAAGACAACGATGCCGACTTCGAGAAGAAGGTGTTCGACTTCTGCTACCCATTAGTGAAGGAGATGGCCAAGAGCGGTTCTGGCAAGGAGGCCCGTTCTGCAAAGCTGTCCGAGATCAAAGAGGCCTTCGTTGCCACCATGACCGATGAGGAGAAGGAGACCAAGAAGCATCTGCTTGGTGGCTACTTCAAGAAGGCGCAGAAACGTGCTGTGCGCGATGTCATCCTGAGCGACCGTATCCGCCTTGATGGCCGCAAGCTGGACGAGGTTCGTCCCATCTGGTCGGAAATCGACTATCTGCCCGGTGCACACGGTTCATCCATCTTCACCCGTGGCGAGACCCAGTCACTCACCTCCGTGACCCTTGGCGGCAAGACCGATGAGCAGAAGGTGGACGCAGTGACTTTCGAGGAGTCGCAGAAGTTCATGCTTCACTACAACTTCCCCCCATTCAGCACGGGCGAGGCCCGCATGATGCGTGGCACAGGCCGTAGGGAGGTAGGACACGGCAACCTTGCAGAGCGCGCCCTCAAGGGCATGATCTCTGAGGAGAACCCCTACACCGTGCGTGTGGTAAGTGATATCCTTGAGAGCAACGGCTCCTCTTCAATGGCAACTGTGTGCGCAGGATCGCTCGCCCTGATGGACGCGGGCGTCAAGATGAAGTCGGGCGTGTCCGGTATCGCCATGGGCCTGATCTATGACGAAGGCAAGTATGCAGTCCTCTCCGATATCCTCGGTGACGAGGACTTCCTCGGTGACATGGACTTCAAAGTAGCCGGCACCATCAACGGCATCACTGCCGTGCAGATGGACATGAAGGTCGATGGTCTTCCATACCAAGTGCTGGAAGAAGCCCTCAATCAGGCCAAGGCGGGTCGCCTGCACATCCTCAATGAGATGAACAAGACCATCAGCGAGCCTCGTGAGGACTACAAGCCGCACGCACCACGCATGGTGACCCTGACCATCCCTAAAGACCTTATCGGTGCGGTGATCGGCCCAGGTGGCAAGATCATTCAGGAAATGCAGGCCGTGACCAACACAAACATCAACATTGACGAGGTGGACGGCAGAGGCGTGATTCAGATCCTGGGCACGAACAAGGAAAGCGTAGATGCAGCCTTGAAGCGCATCAAGGCCATCACAGCCGTGCCAGAGGTGGGAGAGGTTTACACGGGTCGCGTCAAGACCATCATGCCATTCGGTGCTTTCGTAGAGGTGATGCCCGGCAAGGACGGTCTGCTGCACATCTCCGAGATCGAGCACCGCAGACTCAACACTGTGGAAGAGGCCCTTCAGGAAGGTCAGGAGGTGACCGTGAAACTTATCGCAGTGGACGAGAAGACCGGCAAACTGAAACTGAGCCGCAAGGTGCTTCTGCCCAAGCCTGAGCGCGAGGGTCAGGCTGGTTGATAACCTTCCTTGAAAGAAAAAGACCGGGCCGCCACTAAGCGGCCCGTTTTTTTGTCCCTGTCAGAACAAGGTAAATATTTCACGTTGTTTCTGGAAGTGCCGCTTGGCCAAAACTCACATGTGCGCACGGAAGACCGACCCCAAGAAAAAAGCCCCTGCGGAAATAGCATCCACAGGGGCTTTCCTCTCTCTGACAAGAGCTATTTGTTCTTGCCAGCTGTGAGTCCTGGATCCAGCTCAAAACTAATTCCCGGAACATCGAACGGTTCTGCCTTTGATGTGATGAAGGTGTCGTTCCACAGCAGTGTGAGGTTGGCGAACTGCATGTCGACCACTTTAGCAGGGATACGGAAAGTAGCGCGCACTGTCGTCTTCTCACCGGGGCCCAATACCTCAACCTTCGACTTGCTCTGCTCACTGGCATAGACCTGTCCGGCCTCTGTGCGTACAGAGATCTTGCTCTGATCCACGATGGCATAATCGCGACCATTATACTGCACATCGAAACTAACCCAAGTGACCTTCGTCTCCTTAGATATGTTCTTCAGATTGATTTCGAAATCACCTGCTGTGATCGAGTTCTTGGACGCAGGAAGCGGGAAATCCTCAGCATCCGCCACCTGACCTTTGGATGGAATCAGGGCAAACCCTTTGAAATTGACATCGAGCGCATCTACATGGTAGTCTGTGCTGCCACCGTCCACTTGCAAGGTGCGGGCTTTTGAATCGTAGGGATTGAGGTAGAACACACGGTCCTTGGGATTGTGGGCTTTGCCACCAATGAGGAACTCGGTCTGTCCAGCCTCGATTCGGATAAAATCAGCACTGGTATTCGTGAATTTCACTCTGAATTTCATGAAATCCATGCGCGAGACCGGGTCCTTGATGTCAAGTACAACGAAATCGGTCTTGACATCATCCACCGCACGGTAGTAGTTGGTGTGTTTTGGGTTCTGAGCGATTACACCACCAATGATTCCGAACGAGGCAATGATGGTCAGAGTAGCGTGTTTGATCGAGAACATGTTGAAATGGGTTTAAGGTGTGACATGAGATGGTCGCGCGCTGGCAGCAACCGTGCCAAAATTAATGCTGTGACATTAAGCCGAAATGAATTCATCGATAGGCAAGCCACTGGCATTATGCTTTGTTGCTTTGCCGCGTGAAGAAATGGAGTAGATATGGTCTTTGGGGTTTCAGTATCGTGCTGACCTTGATACTGTTCTCATTGTTGGAGGCAGGACTGCGGATAGCTGGGAATGAACCCGGTGACGTCAGTCCGCGGTGGGCCAACTTCCAGAAGGTGGACAGCCTGAAGGTATGGAGGGAATTCCTGGCTGATAGCAACGGGATCATGTTCGCCAATCCCGAAATGGCCGAAGTGTGGGGCCGAGATGTGAACGCTGCCGGCTTTCCGTCCATTCCTCTGAGTGACACCTCGCGGCCATCGGTGATGATGATCGGTGACAGCTTCCTTTGGGGCATGACCGCCAGCCACCCCGACAGCTCATTTGCCGCCATTGTTCATCGCGAGACCGATTGGAGCGTGCACAATTTCGGGATTCCTGCCACCGACCCAGTGCAATACGCCCTCGTTGCAAAACAATACCTCCCTATCCTGCAACCGGACGCTTTGATGGTCTTTTTCTTCATGGGCAACGACCTGATGTTCCATGACAGGGAGGTGCGTCCATTTCGACCTCAGTTCGTGGTGACGAACGCAGGGGCCATTATGCTCGATATGGCAGAATCGAGTTTTGAGAACGTGCACTTGGCCTACGATTATCTTGTCGCAGGAAAGTATCACATACAAGAGAGTTCGGGGCCTTTGGAATGGTTAATCAGCCAAAGCGCACTGCTATCGCGGCTTTATTCGATCAAGTTCCGGGTGGAGGAGAAGATTCAATGGGAACGAAACATTAATGACCTGTCCATCAGCAACAAATACCTGCTGAGCGTCATAAACCTGACCGAACAACATAATTGCGCACTTCACATCATCATCATTCCCGAACGGAAAGAGGCCAATATGGGGCGTGAACGCTACGTGAGACGCTATTCATCCTTCCTGCTTCATCCTGAACTACAGCCACACATCTTTTGGCCGCAGACCGACAAGGCCATGTACGTGCCGTATCCTGATGCACACCTCAACAACAAGGGGCATCGGACTTACGCTGACTTCATTAAGCAGATGTTAGATGACCTTGAAGAATGATGATGTTGTCAAATCCCGTTAAAGCTCCAGACCTCATCTTTGCGGCCCGTTTTCAAGCGACAGATGAGAGTTTTCAAATTCGGTGGTGCATCGGTGAAAGATGCAGATGGAGTGAGGAACGTGACGCGCATCCTACGCATGTTCCCAGATGATGAAGTGATGGTGGTGGTATCGGCCATGGGCAAGACCACCAACAAGCTGGAACTGCTCTGGCGCGCCTACATCAAAGGCGATGACACTGCCACGCACTTGGAGGGCATCCGGTCATGCCATGCAGACATTGTACGTGAGCTTTTTGGAGATGATGCGCAGTCTGTGCTCGACACTATTGACAACGCGTTGGTGGAGGTGGAATGGGTGCTGGAGGAGGCCCCGCAACATCATCCCGACTTTTACTACGACCAGATCGTTTCCATCGGTGAAGTGATCTCCACCCGCATCATCAGTGCATTCATGACCCGCGAGGTGCTTGGCAACACTTGGCTCGATGCCCGTGACCTGATCCGCACGGACAACACTTACCGTGATGGCCGCATACAGTGGGACCAGACTGTACGGATGACGCGAGAGACCGCTGCCAAGGCTTTCGCAAGCAACAAGATCTGCATCACGCAGGGCTTCATGGGCGGAACGGACGAGAACTTCACCACCACGCTTGGCCGAGAGGGAAGCGACTTCACGGCCGCCATACTGGCCTACTCTCTCGATGCAGTGGAGGTAGTCATCTGGAAGGATGTGGCGGGTGTGCTCAATGCCGACCCCAAGTGGTTTGACGACACGGTGCTCATCCCTCAGATCAGCTACCACGATGCAGTGGAACTCGCCTATTTCGGAACAAGCGTGATCCACCCAAAGACGATCAAACCCCTTCAGAACAAAGGCATTCCGCTGCGTGTAAAATCCTTTGTGAACCCCGATGGAGAGGGAACGGTGGTAAGCAGCGAAGATGTGCCCATGCCGGTGCCTTCCTTCATTTTCAGAATGAATCAGGTTCTTATCTCCATCATGCCATTGGATTACTCCTTCATTGTGGAGAACAACCTGCGCGACATCTTCTCACGTTTCGCGGCCCACGGTGTCCGCATCAACGTGATGCAGAACTCGGCCGTGAGTTTCGGTGTGGCGGTGGACAATGACCCCGACCGCCTGCAAGAGCTGGTGACCGACCTCTCGCACGACTTCAAGGTGGTGATGCAGGATGGGCTGGAACTCATCACCATCCGCTACTTCGATGACAGCACCATTGCCCGCACCCTGCTGGGTAAAAAAGTGCTTATGGAAATCAAGAGCGGGCGCACGGTGCAGATGGTAGTGCGCGACCGCAGTCTCGACAAAGAGTGATATCCGGTCTCATACCCGGAACCTTCGGATCGCTTCATACACCATTTCCAGCTCTGCATCAGAAATACAGTAGGGCGGAAGGATGTAGATAATGTTGCCCAAAGGGCGCAACACGATGCCCTCTCCTATGAAATGGTCGTAGAGCCTGTCGCGAAGGCTGTTGAAATAGCCGGTCTGCTGTGAACTGGCGTACTCGATGGCGAGGATCGTGCCCTTGTGACGCACTGCATGCACGCCCGGTAGCTTCCGTGCTACCTGCGCAAAGGCTGCGTGCCTGTCTGCGATACGCTGCATGGAATCCAGTGTCTGATCACTTTCTATAAGGTCGAGACTGGCCACTGCGGCCGCACAGGCCATCGGGTTGGCAGTATAGCTATGACCGTGCAGAAAAGTTCGGAGCCTTCCTTTGGCATCATCGCGCACCCAAAACGAGCGATGCAACGCATCGGTGCAGATGGTGGCTCCCAGAGGTAGGAAGCCTCCGGTGATGCCCTTGCTCAGACAGATCAGGTCGGGACGGTGCTCGCACTGATCGGTGGCGAAGAAAGATCCTGTGCGACCGAAGCCCGTCATCACCTCATCGGCAATGATGATGACCCCTTGACTGCGACAGAGATTCACCATCTGATCGAGCATCTCCGGAGAATAGACCTGCATACCCGCAGTGCCCATCACCAAAGGCTCGAAGATGAAAGCTGCCACATCGCCTTTCGCAAGAACAGCCGAAAGCTTGCTCATAGCCTCGTCCTCACGGCCCGGCACCGGGGCAGGGATGAAATCGACATCGAAAAGGAACGGGTCGAATGGCTCAGAGAATACTCCCCTCCCTCCTACCGCCATTGCTCCAAAGGTGTCACCATGATAGGCGTCCTCTAACGCGATTACCCGCTTGCGTGGCGCATCCTCGTTGTGCCAATACTGAAAGGCCATCTTGAGTGCCACCTCCACTGCAGTGCTTCCATTGTCTGAGTAAAAGACCTTCGAGAACTGCACTGGCAGCTTGGCTAAAAGGCGCTCGGCCAGCTCCACTGCAGGCCTATGGGTGAAACCTGCGAACATCACGTGCTCAAGCGTAGCGGCCTGCTCCGCTATCCGTTTGGCGATGTAAGGATGCGCATGCCCATGCAGATTGACCCACCAGGAAGAAATGGCATCGAGATAGCGTGTGCCGTCCTCGGCATGTAGCCAAACGCCCTCCGCACGAACAATAGGGATGTTCTCCGTGTCGTGCGTAATGGCAGTGAAAGGATGCCACACACAGTTTCCGTCCTGTGCAGACCAGTTATTGTTCATGGCATAGGTTCAAGCTCCCGAAAACAGGAACGAGGCCAAAGGCATGTCAAGCCGTAGCATACGGTTGGGCAACTGCCTCGCCCAATCCGAACTCCTTGCGCACAGCATCTACCATGTCCACCCGCTCCCAGCCAAAGGTCTCCACTTTCTTGAAGAACCTCGTTTGGCCATTCTCGGTGCGTTTTTCTACACCCTCACCATCGTAGAACACCTCGACTTCGATGGTCTCAGACTGACGACCGAAATGACCATAGGCCGCTGTGTTCGAGAAGATAGGGTTCTTCAATCCGAAACGCTCGATGATGGCAGCAGGCCGCATGTCGAACAGTCTATCTACCACTTGAGAGATTTCACCGTCTGTGAGCTTCTTGCCATCAACACTATGCTTGCATGTGCCAAATGTGTTGACATTGATGCTCACAGGTCGCGCCACACCGATAGCGTAGGCCACCTGCACGAGTGCCTGCTTACACAGACCACTGGCAACGAGATTTTTAGCAATATGACGTGCTGCATAGGCAGCACTGCGGTCCACCTTGGAAGAGTCCTTGCCTGAGAAGGCCCCACCTCCATGCGCACCGAAGCCTCCGTAAGTATCCACGATGATCTTGCGGCCTGTGAGTCCCACATCGCCATGCGGTCCACCGATAACAAACTTGCCCGTGGGGTTAACGTGCAGGTTGATTCGTTCCTGCCAGTCACGGCCGAAGAGCTTTCGGATATGTGCAGGAGAATTCTTGTAGATGCGCTTAAGTAGGATGTTTCGGATGTCAGACCTGATCTGCTCCAGCATCTTAAGGTCAGCAGCTTCCTTGGCCTCTGGGGTATCATTCTCAGGCTTCGCGAAATCATCGTGTTGGGTACTTACCACGATGGTCTGAATACTCACGGGCTTACCCTTGTCGTTGTATTCGATAGTGACCTGCGACTTGCTGTCAGGGCCGAGATACTTCATCTCCTTGCCCGCCTTGCGGATGGCAGCCAATTCTTTCAGGATCTGGTGCGAGAGCATCAATGGCAACGGCATGAGATTCTCGGTCTCATCGGTGGCAAAGCCGAACATCATGCCCTGATCCCCTGCGCCCTGTTCTTTATGCAATCCCTTGTCGGCCACCACACCCTGCAGGATGTCTGGACTCTGACCATGAATGGTGTTGAGAATGGCACAGCTATCCGCATCAAAGCGGTAGCTGGCCTTGGTGTATCCGATTTTCCTGACCACTCCACGGATGACCTCCTCGGCATCCACATGTCCTTTGCCTTTGGAAGTGATCTCCCCGCCCACCATCACCAGACCGGTAGTGCAGAACGTCTCGCACGCAACTTTGCTGTCGGGGTCATGGCTCAGGTACGCATCGAGCATGGCATCGGAAACCTGATCGGAGACCTTGTCGGGGTGTCCTTCAGAGACTGATTCAGAGGTGAAAAGGTATCCCATCTGTGAAAGTAGCTTTTTCGTTGGTTTTTGATGAAAACGGGGCGCAATGTAGCAGTTTTCTCTTTCGATGAACGGCAGTTGCGCTGCTTATCGCACCAAAGTTGTCAGACCTTGTCCAAGGATCCCGTGAGCCGCTGAAATACAGACTCTAACCGCTCCTCCTCCTGATGAAGTGACAGAATGAGTGCACCGTGCTGCTGTGCCCATTCGGCCACAGCCCTTCGCGCATCGCCATCACCAGAGGTGCGTAGCACGTAACGCGCTCCCTGTTGCTGCTCTACAGAGGTGATGGAAGCAATGGCACGAAGCCGATTGACATCAACCTCAGACCCGAACTCCACCATCAACGACTGTCCACCGAGAGCCCCAGCCACCTCAGAAGCCTTGCGGTCGGTGACGATACGGCCTCGGTCTATGATGATGACGCGATCGCAGATGGCCTCCACCTCCTGCATGATGTGCGAGGAGAATAGCACGGTCTTCTGCTGCCCCAGCTCCTTGATAAGCTGACGGATTCCGATAAGCTGATTGGGGTCAAGACCTGATGTAGGTTCGTCAAGGATGAGCACCTGCGGGTCATGCAACATGGCCTGCGCCAGTCCCACCCGCTGCTTATACCCTTTGGAAAGCTGACCAATGAGCTTGTGCTGCTCCACCCCCAGTCCGGTCATCTCGATCATCTCTGCAATGCGCTTCTGCGGTGAGGACATGCCGTAGATGCCCGCCACGAAAGCAAGGTATTCCTTCACGTACATGTCATAGTACAGCGGATTGCTCTCAGGCAAGTAGCCCACTTTGCCGCGAACCTCAAGTGACGATTCCGCAGTATCGTGGCCGCAAACTGTCACCTTGCCTTCGCTGGCAGGGATGAAGCAGGTGATGATCTTCATCATCGTGGACTTGCCGGCTCCGTTGGGGCCGAGGAACCCTACCACTTCATGCGCTCCTACTTCAAAGGATACATCGTTGAGGGCCTTCTGAGGGCCATAAAGCTTGGTGACATTCTGAACCTTGATGGACATGAAGCTTTCAGTTCTCGGATTTTAAGCGGAAAAACTTGGTGGGGAGAACAACAGAACAGCCTGCGCCCTCATCAGTTTCCAAAGATACCTTTGTCACTGATGGCCAACGACCCGCAACTCCACAAAGGTACTGTGATACGCAGCACAGGCTCGTGGAACAATGTGCTCGCAGGTGATGGAAGCATCTGGGAATGCCGTCTGCGGGGGCACATCAGAACACAGGGGCTCCGAACGACCAACCCTGTGGCCGTAGGCGACCATGTGATATTCATACCGGAGCCCGAAATTCCCGGCAAAGGCGTCATCAAGGATATTCTCCAGAGAACCAACTATGTGGTGCGCAAATCCATCAACCTGAGCAAAGAAGCGCACGTCATAGCAGCCAACATAGACCTGATGGCCGTGTTGGCCACCGTACACATGCCTCGCACCTCATTCGGGTTCATCGACAGGTTACTGGTCACTGCCGAGGCATACGGTATCCCCGCCATGGTGGTGCTCAACAAGACCGATCTGTGTCAGACAGACGAACTCCGGGAGATGCTCGACATGTACGAGCAGACGTACGTGAGTGCGGGCTACCCGGTTCTTCGCACTGCTGCCGAACAGGGTAATGGGATAAAGGAACTGTTGCAACATCTCAAAAACAAGGTCACGCTTATCACTGGCCATTCAGGTGTAGGCAAGAGCACGCTGATCAATGCACTCTGTCCCGAGCTCGACCTTCGCATTGGCGACATCTCAGAGGTACACAGCAAGGGCAAGCATACCACCACATTCGCAGAGATGTTTCCCCTTGCAGATGGTGGTTTCATCATCGACACGCCCGGCATCAAGGAGTTCGGTCTCATCGACATGGGACGCGACCACTTGGGCCACTATTTCCCAGAGATATTCAAGGTTTCGGAACATTGCAGGTTCCCCAACTGCATGCACATCAATGAACCGGGATGCAAGGTGCGCGAGGCTGCCGAGAAAGGCATCATCCCACCTTCAAGATATTACAGTTACCTTGGCATGGTCGAGAACAGACAGTGAGCGGCATTATCTCTAACATAAAAGGATCTGGGCTGGAGGTGATCCTCGCCTTCATCGTTTCCAACCTCATCGCGCAGTTGGCCAAGGTGTTGACGGTGGCCTATCGCAAGCGTTCATTCCGCTGGACCATCATATTCGCCACAGGCGGAATGCCTTCGAGCCACAGCTCGACAGTGGTGGCCATGGCTACCTCCGTAGGACTGATCGATGGTTTTGACAGCACCACCTTCGCCTTCAGCACATGCTTCGCGTTAGTGGTGATGTTCGATGCTGCAGGGCTGAGACGCAATGCCAGCAAACAAGCCCATGTGCTCAACCGCATCATTCGTGAGCTGTTCACCCCCGAAAGTACCGTCAGCAAGGAAAAGCTGAAAGAATTTCTCGGCCACACCCCCTCTGAGGTCATCGTTGGAGGGCTGCTCGGTATAGCAGTGAGCTTAGCCCTTCACTTCTACTTGTGATCATTACAGAAACTTGATGATCAGAATATTGAGCAACCAATCATGAACAATCGCATCACCTCACTTCTCAATATCGAACTTCCCATCATCCAGGCCGGTATGATATGGTGCAGCGGCTGGCGGCTGGCAAGCGCGGTAAGCAATGCGGGCGGCCTGGGCATCATCGGCTCGGGCAGCATGTACCCTGAAGTGCTGAAAGAGCATGTGCGCAAATGCAAGGCGGCAACCGGCCGTCCGTTCGGGGTCAACATCCCGCTTCTCTATCCTGATATCGACAAGCACATCGAGACCATCATCGAGGAGAAAGTGCCCGTGGTGTTCTCATCGGCAGGAAGCCCGAAGAAATGGACGCCTCTGCTCAAGGAGCACGGCATCACGGTGGTACATGTGGTGGCAAGCTCCGTGCTTGCCAAGAAGTGTGAGGACGCAGGCTGTGATGCGGTGGTGGCCGAGGGTTTCGAAGCGGGAGGTCACAATGGCCGCGAGGAGACCACCACACTGGTGCTCATTCCGCAGGTGGTCGATGCAGTGAGCATCCCCGTGATCGCAGCAGGTGGCATCGGAACGGGCCGCGCCATGCTGGCAGCGATGGCCTTGGGCGCAGAAGCCGTGCAGATAGGCAGCCGTTTCGTTGCAACCCATGAAAGCTCGGCCCACGACAGCTTCAAACAGGCCGTGGTGGCCGCAAAAGAGGGCGACACGAAACTTTCCATGAAGAAGGTCGTGCCCGTCAGACTGCTACACAACCGTTTTGCGGAGCAGGTGCAAGAACTGGAGAAACGCGGTGCCGACACCGGTGAACTGATAGAGCTGCTGGGCCGCGCACGTGCCAAGCGCGGCATGTTCGAGGGCGATATGGACGAGGGCGAACTGGAGATCGGTCAGGTATCGAGTCTCATCAAAGGCATCATGCCCGCTGCCGATGTGGTCCGAGAGCTCGTGGAGGAGTTCAACGCAGCGGCCGAACGGGTCGGGGCGATGAGGATGTGAGTATTCAACTTTCCGGTCGTTCTGGCTGCGAAGCAGCCACTTTGCGTCCTTCATCAAACAGGAGTCATAATGCCAATTGATGAGAATTGGTTATGTGTCTCAATTGAACTCGAAAAGAAACGGCTAAGGATTCCTTGTGCGCCTATGGATTTATTGACTTTGCGTTCTTTGCGCATGACCTTTGCGACCTTTGCGTGAAACATTGCTTGCGTTTCATTTGTCGTGACCGACTCCAAATACCCTGTGTGATAATGATTGATTCTCAGAAACGTTTCGAAGAGACTAAACCGGATCTTGCCACCACAGAGGATATTGCCAACGTAAAAGCGGACATCATCAAATGGATGTTCCATTTCTGGTTGTGCCAGATGGCATCCATGGTGGCGATTCTCAAGATGCTTCTGTGAACCGAAACAGACCCATGAAATGCACCCTATGTGAAACAGGAACTCTGACAGCAGGCACGACAACCGTGGTGCTGACCCGTGACGAGTCCGTGGTCATCCTCAAGCAAGTACCAGCACTTGTCTGTGGTCAGTGCGGTCATTATCACCTCGAAAGTCCCGCAGCCCGTATCGTGCTTGAGAAGGCCAATGATACTGTGAGTAAGGGTGCTGAAGTGGAGATCATCAGCCTGAAGGCTGCTTAAGACAGGACTATCTGTCTATGAACCCTCCGCCCACCACGTCATTGCCCTCATAGAAGACCGCTGACTGTCCTGGAGCGATGGCGCTCACCTCCTCGAAGAACCGTACCGTGGCCGCGTTGCCCTGCTGCGACACCCAGGCCATGCTGCCCGCATGCTTGTAGCGCACCTTCACCAGCAGCTCCATCTCACCATCTATCGCTGGATACTTGATGAGGTTCAGGTCACGTACCCGCATCTCGGTCTTGAGCAGCTCCTTCTCCGCTCCCAGCACCACAGTGTTCGTGTCTGGGCGTATGGAGGTGACATACATCGGCTCACCGAGGGCGATCTCCAGCCCCTTGCGCTGCCCGATGGTGTAGAAAGGGTATCCCTTGTGCTGTCCGAGCACCTTGCCGCTGCTGTCCACAAAATCGCCACCACTCACCTTCTCCTCCAATCCGGGCACCTTGCGCTTAAGGAAGCCTCGGTAGTCATTGTCTGGGATGAAGCAGATCTCATAGCTCTCGCTCTTGCGGGCAAGCGCCTCGTAGCCGAGGTCGAGGGCCAGTTGGCGAATGTCCTTCTTGTGCATCTTCCCAAGTGGAAAAATGGTGCGGGCCAGGTTCTCCTGACTCAGCCCCCACAACACGTAGCTCTGGTCCTTGGTCTCGTCCAACCCCTTGGAAATGACGAAACGGCCATGCTCCTCCCTCACCTGTGCATAGTGACCGGTGGCAATGAATTGGCAACCGAGCTGGTCGGCCCTGCGCAAGAGTGCGTCCCACTTGATGTGCGTGTTGCATAGCACGCAAGGGTTCGGGGTGCGACCAGCGATGTACTCATCCACGAAATTGTCGATGATGTGGTCACCGAACTCGCCTCTGATGTCGATTATAGTGTGCGGGAAACCGTGATCAACGGCCAGTTGGCGTGCATCGTTGATATCATCGAGGCTGCAGCAACCAGTGGTACGCGTGTTTCCGCCTGCAGTGGCATAGTCCCATGTTTTCATCGTGACACCGATGACCTCATAGCCCTCCTTGTGCAGCAGCAGTGCCACCACAGAGCTGTCAAGCCCTCCACTCATCGCCACAAGTACCTTTCCCTTGCCCATTCTGGATTGTTGATTATTGATTGTTGATTGAGGAATACGTTGCGAAATTGGCATGTGAGCACGCTCAGCGTAACTTAGCCAGCGGTGGTTATTCCTGCCAGTCCACTGTGCTTTTGAGCGCACCTTTCTCCCATATCTCCACCAGTTCGGTGCTGCCGTCTTCGCGGTAGCGAGTCAATTTTCCGTTGAGTTCCCCGTCACTGTACCATCCCTTGACCTTGAGCTGAGTGCCCACCAGTTCTTCCACCACTTCATCAGGCCCACCCATTGTACCGGGCTTGGTGCGGCTCACCAACTCGCCCTTGTCATACCACTCCTTGAACTCGCCATTGAGCTTGCCTTTCTTGTAGCTCTTAACACTCTTGGGTATCCCGCTATCGTAGAATTCCTCGAAATCCCCGTTCTGTGGGCGCACCTGCTTCAAGATTCCGTTAGTGTAGCTGTCTTGAGTGCGCACAGAACCATTGATGTTGAACATGAGCCAAGTGCCCACACGAACGCCTGCCTCATAATTGCCCTGCACCTTCATCTTTCCATCATCCTGCCACACCTTGAAACTTCCGTCCAGATTCCCGTCCTTATAGTTGGCCTCCAACCATGGCTTTCCGTTCGGGAAGAACTTGTTCCAAGGGCCATGCTTCACGCTGTCGCGAAAATGGGTCTCTTCTCCTAACTGCCCGCCATCAAGATAGATCCGCTGCACACCATGCAGCAGGTTCTGCTTATAGGTCTCTTCGAGCACCAGCACCTCGCGCTCATTAAAATACTGCCATAGGCTGTCTTTCTTCTCGTTGCGGTAAACGCCCTTGGCCCTGATCTTCCCATTGGGATGATAATGGTGCGAGGCCACCGACCCATCTGGCAGGTGGTTGTTCGTGGCCTTGAGCTTGCCGTCTCCGAAGTAATACTTGAACAGCCCCACCGGACGGTCGTCCTTGAACTCCCCTTCGTAGCGCACCTTGCCATTGTCGTGCAACTTCTGCCATGGCCCCTGCTTGCGCCCCTGCGAATCGGTGATATTCTGCTCCTGCGCCTTCAGCACTAAAGGGGTGACGACCTGCGCAGCAAGTAGTACGAGGATAAGTAGGCTTCTCATCTTGAATGTGTGGCAAAGTTAGGCCCATGTGGCAGGCTTCTGATACCACAGCTCCCAAACGCACAGATAGGGCCAAACTTGTTAAAGCCAATGTAATGAGCGAAAACAGGTACGCCAACCGTTGCAAACCTTCACTTGAGCGGTTCGACCTTCAAGAGAAACGCCTTGGCCACCGCCTGAGAGCATTGACCCTGTCAGAATTACAGGCGGCAGTGTGAGGAATAGGGATCAAGGTCGATGATCGACCTCCACCTCCCCTGTAAATACGGCCGTGGCTGGGCCATGCAGCCAGATGTCAGTATAGCCACTAATGCCATTACGAGCAAAGGACACTGCCAGGTCGCCTCCGAGCGTATGTACCACGATACGTTGCGCAGCGGCCCCATGGACGTGGTCATAAGCCAGCACAGCGGCCGTAACGCCAGTGCCACATGAAAAGGTCTCGGCCTCCACGCCTCGCTCGTAGGTGCGCACCCGCAGTGCAGCTCCCTCCTGACCCACAAAATTCACGTTGATGCCCGCCTGCCGGAACTGCACCCCGTTGCGGATGTCGCTACCCAGAGCATTCACATCAAGCACCCTGACATCCTGACAGAAACGCACGTAGTGCGGTGACCCCGTGTCGAGCACCATGTCATCATTCTGAACGTCAATAGCGGAAACGTCTTGCATGCGCAGTGACACAACGCCATCGCGGTAGAGAAAATCGTGGGGGCCGTCTATGGCGGTGAACCTCCCCTCGCTGCCGATGATGCCGAGCGCATGGCAGAACGCCACGAAACAGCGGCCACCGTTGCCACACATGGTACTCTCGCGACCATCGGAGTTGAAATAGACCATCCGCAGACCGTCACTCTCCTCCTCCTCGCGTACAATGATGAGTCCATCAGCACCGATACCAAAACGTCTGTCGCACAGCGCAGCTACTTGCTCGGTGGTGGGATTGAAAGAGCCATCACGACCATCGACCATCACGAAATCGTTGCCCGTGCCCTGGTACTTATTGAATCGGATTAACATTTTTTAGAACGTTCTCTGAAATTTTCGGGGGCGAATGGTGTTGTGTTTGATGGGCAAAGGTCGAAGGGAATCGGGGAAATCGGGAAGAACACTGAAAATCGAAAATTGAAAATCGTCCATCGCAGTTGAAAGTGCTTCAGTCACTCGCCCCCCCGTCCCTCGTCCCCAATCAACAATCAAAAATCATCAATCATGAAAACCATCGCACAACTCGCACTGGCGGCCTTGGTAGGTTCGGCCGCATCTTTTGGCACCTACAAGTACCTTGACAACAGCCACGTGCAGGACACAGCTCAGGCAACCCTGTCGCAACCGCCCGTGCAACGGGTGAACTACGCGCTGCACACTCCTGAGTCGAGCCTCAACTTCGCAGAGGCGGCAAGAGCGTCCATCAACGGGGTGGTGCATGTGAAGACCAAGACAATGCGCAAGAACCCTCATCAGTACATGCATCCGTTGCACCGCTTTTTCTTCGATCAGGGCCAGCCACAGATGCAGCCGCAAATGGGAAGCGGTTCGGGAGTCATCATCTCGGCAGACGGCTACATCCTGACCAACCACCATGTGATCAACAACGCAGACGAGGTGGAGGTGACGCTGAACGACAAGCGGAGCTACACGGCCCAGGTGGTGGGCAATGATCCAAGCACCGACCTCGCCATCCTGCGCATTCAGGAAGAGGGCCTGACCTTCGTGCCCTATGGCAACAGCGACCTGCTGGAGGTGGGCGAATGGGTGTTGGCGGTAGGCAACCCCTTTAACCTGACAAGCACGGTAACAGCCGGCATTGTAAGTGCAAAGGGACGCAACATCAATATCCTGAACGAGGAGTTCGCCATCGAGAGCTTCATCCAGACCGATGCGGCCGTGAACCCGGGCAACAGTGGTGGCGCACTGGTCAACACCAAGGGCGAACTGGTGGGTATCAACACAGCGATCGCGTCCAACACCGGGGCCTACACAGGCTATTCGTTCGCAGTGCCGGTGAATGTGGCACGCAAGGTGGTGAACGACCTCATCGAATTCGGAGCAGTGCAGCGGGCCTTCATCGGGGTGAGCATCCGTGATCTGGACAGCAAATTCGCCACCGAGAATGGAATACAACGTACCGAGGGCGTGTATGTGAACGGTCTGACCGATGGAGGTGCAGCGGCCGATGCGGGAATCAGGGAAGGAGACATTATCGTGGCGGTAGACGGTTCGCCCGTGCGCAACGTGCCTGAACTACAGGAGCGCATAGGCACCTACCGTCCAGGCGATGTGGCGCAGGTGGACGTTATGCGCAAAGAAACCCTGACCAGGTTCGATGTGACGCTGCGTAATCGATTCGGAGATACCGCCCTTCTGCCCAAGACATCGGAGGCGCTGGTGAAACTCGGTGCCTCACTGCAATCGGCCAGCGATGAAGAGATTCTCAGACTGGGCATTCGTCAGGGTGTGAAGGTGCAGGGCCTCGGCAAGGGTAAGCTCAGGGATGCAGGCGTGCGCGAGGGCTTCATCATTACACGCATTGACAGACGCGAGGTGGGTTCGCCCGATGAAGCTGCCAAACTGCTGGAGCGCAAGCAGGGCGGGGTGCTCATCGAGGGCATCTATCCTAATGGACTGACAGCTTACTACGGCTTCGGGATGTAAAGCGGAACATTTCCTCACCCAGAGGAGTTCTCTCACACGGATGAAAAAGCAGGGGAGGCGGACATTTGCCTATGTTCGCCTCCCTTTCGCATTCAGCGTATTTCAAATAGAAAGCAATGGCCAATTGGAGCGGCAAAAGCAAGGGAACCCCGCTGGGGTACTGGTTCTTCATCCAGTTCATCCGCCATCTGGGACTGGGTTTCACCTATAGTTTCCTGCACTTCGTTGTGGCCTACTACTTCCTCTTCTCATGGAGTACCTCAAGGGCTATTTATGATTTTTACAGAAAAGGTCTGAAAGCAGGCAGATGGAAGGCATTCTGGGGCATCTACCGCAACTACTACGCCCTTGGTCAGATGCTGATAGACAAGGTGGCAATGGCCAGCGGATTCGTAGACCGATTTGACCTGCGATCCGATGGCAACGAGCATATCATAAACATGGCGAAAGACAACACGGGCGGAATCCTCATCAGCGCACATGTAGGAAACTGGGAGGTGGCGGGCCATCTACTTGTGAATTATGGAGGCGTCTTCAATGTGGTGATGTACGAGGCCGAGCACGAGCAGATCAAACGTACCATGGAGCAGGAGACGGGTGGACGCAGGTTCAACGTCATCCCGATCAAGGAGGATATGTCGCACGTCTATGCCATCACCAACGCATTGCTGAACAAGGAAATCGTCTGCCTGCACGGAGACCGCTTTCTGGAGGGCATGCGCTCGCTCACACACCCGTTCCTCGGACACAATGCGCGGTTCCCGTTCGGGCCGTTCGGCATCGCATCGAAATTCGATGTGCCGAAATGCTTCGTTTTCGGAATGAGGAATGGCAAGAATGGCTACGCCTTCTCCTGCACCCCTCCGATCACCGGAAAACAGAAACCAGAGCTGCTGCTAGATGCTTTCGTGCGAGAGACGGAAAAAAAAGTGAGGCAGTATCCCTCGCAGTGGTTCAACTTCTATGATTTCTGGAAACAGTGATGCCGAAGGAACCATCACTGCCAAGGGAAGAACTCAAGGCCCTACTCGATGAGAAGTATGACGCGTACTGCCGCCCGGACTTCATTGTGGACGACCCCATCAGCATCCCTCATTGTTTTGAAAACAAAGGTGACAGGGAGGTTGCGGGACTGATAGCCGCTACCATCGCCTGGGGGCAGCGGCCCACCATCATCCGCAACGCCCAACACGCTATGCAGCTGATGGGGCATGAGCCTCACCGTTTCGTGATGGAGCACAGCCAACGCGACCTCGATGATGTGGAGGGATTCGTGCACCGCACCTTCAATGCCACCGACCTGCGGCATTTCGTCATTGCGCTGCGCCACATCTACGAGACTTACGGCTCGCTGGAAGAAGTGTTCGTGCGCGGCATTCGCGTGGGCCACACAGACCTGATGGGTGCGCTGGTGAATTTCAAGGAGGCGTTCTTTTCCATTTCCCATGAAAAAAGGACGATGAAACATGTGGCCGACCCTTCTCGAGGCTCCTCGGCCAAGCGGCTGAACATGTTTCTGCGCTGGATGGTGCGCGATGACGGCCGAGGCGTGGATTTCGGCATTTGGAGGCGCATTCCTGCCTCCATGCTCTCATGCCCGCTCGATGTACACTCCGGGAGAGTGGCCCGGCAGCTTGGTTTGCTAACCCGAAGCCAAGACGACTGGCGAGCGGTACAGGAACTGGACGCAGCTTTGCGCAGCCTCGACCCGCAAGACCCCGTGAAATACGATTTCGCTCTCTTCGGCATGGGCGTTTTTGAAAAAACAGGGACATGACCGCACCGCTGCTGCATCCGCTTTTCCTGATAGCCGTTTTGCTTGCGGCCTTGAATCAGCTTGTTGAGCGCAATGGAATCCACATCCCCATCGTCCACGCCTATCTCGATGACCTGTTGTGCTTCCCCATCGTGCTTACCGTTGGGCTGGTAGGTTACAGGCTTACACTTGGTAATAGCAACTACAAACTCGGACACTGGCAGGTGTGGCCGGCAGTCGTACTGTATGCGTTGGTATTCGAATGGGTGCTTCCCTCCTACTCGCCCATCTACACGGGCGATCCGCTGGATGTGCTTGCGTACATCGTGGGAGCGACCGCTTTCATGCGTTGGGTCAACAGGCTGAAGGGTCAATGAGCGTTGAGGGCACACGCCCAGTCCAGCTCATGATGGGCGTGTAGGGTTACACTGCCGTCAGCGTGTCGCAGTTTCAGCAGGCCGCTCTCCTCTGCACCGAGCACCTCCACTTGCTCTTGAACTCCATTGACAACGAGCATAATCCGGTCTCCAAGGCTGAAGAGCAGCCGGTTGTAGCTGTCCGCTATTTCGGAGAAACGCAGACCTCGCACTTGTTCATATCTCAATCCAAGATGACGGTCGAGGGTATGAAGCACCGTCTCAACGTTCATTTTCCGTTCTAAAAAAAAAGAAAGGGAAGTGGCGTTGATGCCCGATGGGAAGTCTTGCTGATTGACATTGAGTCCGATGCCCACAATGACCGTATCGAGCGATGCGCCACGGATGGAGTTCTCAATGAGTATGCCCGCTACCTTCTGTCTGCCGATGAGGATGTCGTTGGGCCACTTGATGCACACTGGTTCCTCAACGGAGGGCAAGAGTTCGGCCACTGTGTCCCTAAGAGCCAAAGCCACAGCCGCACCGAGCGCGAACTGTCGTTGCGTTGAAAGAAAATTTGGCCTGAGGATATAACTGCAAGTGATGTTGGCGCCTGCCTGGCTTAGCCACTGGCGGTCGCGCTGCCCCCTGCCAGCAGTCTGACGGTCGGCAGTGATGAGGGTGCGATCGGCCGGGACACCTGTGTGCAACAACTCCTTTGCGAAGCTGTTGGTAGAGCCAACCTCTGCTTGGTGAATGCGGGCACTGGCGAAGGAGAAAGGCTCGGACAACAGGGCGTGATAATGTGGTAACTTTGCAAATCTAAAAATCGAGGCATGGCGCAATCCCAAAGGGATGCAGATATTGAGAGGCTTGCTGCCTCAGTGATCAAGGGAATGCGGGAAAAGAAGGCGCGGAACATCGTTTCGCTCGACCTCCGACAGATACCGAATACCGTCTGCGAATTCTTCATCATCGCTTCTGGCGACTCCAACACACACGTTGACGGCATCTCCGGCAGCGTGCAAGAGACCACCCGCAAGGACCTGAATGACAAACCATGGCATGTTGAAGGTATGGGCAACTCCGAGTGGGTGCTGCTGGACTATGTGAATGTGGTGGTGCACGTTTTTCAGCGTGAACCAAGGGATTTCTACGCCATCGAACGGCTGTGGGCCGATGCCATCCTCACCGAGCATCCGGATGATTCTGACGAAGTGGTGTTCAACAAGACGATGAAACCCAAAAAGGTCGAGGCCAAACCCAAGACCGCCAGTCCGAAAAAGAAGACCGACACGAAAGCGTCCAAAGCAACCAAACCAACGAAGACAGCGGCTGTTAAGAAGAAGACCGCACCGCGGAAGACATCGGTCAAGAAAGCCTGAGCCCAACGCAGGCAAGCATTCTACAAGAGTTTCATAGCACACAATGGCAGAAGAGAAGAAAGAGGAAGCGCAGAAGAGCGCGGAGAAGCAGTCACAAGACTCTGCGAAGAAGCAGGCTGCACCGGAGTCACAGCCCAAACGGAAGGACAACAAGCCCAAGTTCAGTTTCAACATCTATTGGGTTTATGTGGTGATAGCGATGACCTTCATCGGGATGACCTTCCTGCCGTCCATCACTGACGACACTCGGAAGCTCAATCAGACCACGTTCAAAGAACTGGTGACAGACAAGGACGTGGAGCGCGTGGTCGTGGTCAATAAGGAAGTGGCCGAGGTGTATCTGCGCAAAGAGGCAATGAACAAGGAGAAACATGCTCATCTGAAGGAAAATCAGGGAATGATGAGCAGCGGCAACAGTGCTCACTACACCTATCAGATAGGAGACCTTCAAAACTTTGAGCGCGACCTACGTGAACTGCAAGAGGGATTCCCGCAGGAGGAAAGGGTGGTGCTTAGCAATGAGACGCGCAAGAATTGGGGCGGTGAGTTCCTTATGTGGATCCTTCCGTTCGTACTGCTCATCGGTGTCTGGATGTTCATCATGCGCAGGATGACCGGGCCAGGCGGGCCGGGCGGTGCGCAGATTTTCAACATCGGCAAGTCGCGGGCACAGCTCTTTGAGGGCGATACCACAGTGAACATCACCTTCAATGACGTTGCCGGACTGGCAGAGGCCAAGGTGGAGATCATGGAGATCGTGGAATTTCTCAAGAATCCGAAAAAATACACCGACCTCGGTGCAAAGATCCCCAAGGGCGCGCTTCTGGTAGGCCCTCCAGGCACAGGAAAAACTTTGTTGGCCAAGGCCGTGGCAGGCGAGGCCAAAGTGCCTTTCTTCTCGCTCTCAGGTTCCGATTTCGTGGAGATGTTCGTGGGTGTAGGCGCAAGTCGTGTCCGCGATCTTTTCAAGCAAGCAAAGGAGAAGGCACCGAGCATCATCTTCATTGACGAGATTGATGCCATAGGCCGTGCACGGGGCAAGAGCATCAACGCAGGGGCCAATGACGAGCGCGAGAACACGCTGAACCAACTGCTTACAGAGATGGATGGCTTCGGCACCAACAGCGGGGTCATCATCCTTGCGGCCACAAACAGAGCTGATATCCTCGACCGTGCCCTACTGCGTGCAGGACGCTTCGACCGCCAGATCCTGGTAGATATGCCTGATGTGGAAGAACGTAAGGAAATCTTCCAGGTACACCTCAAGCCGCTGAAGCTTGACCCTGAGATGGACGTGGATTTCCTCGCCAAGCAGACCCCCGGATTCAGCGGAGCGGACATCGCCAATCTTTGCAACGAGGCCGCGCTCATCGCTGCCCGAAGTGACAAGGAGACCATCGGCAAGCAGGATTTCCTCGATGCCGTGGACCGCATCGTGGGCGGACTTGAGAAGAAGAACAAGATCATTTCCCAAGAAGAGAAGAATGTGATCGCCTACCACGAGGCAGGGCATGCCGCAGTGAGCTGGCTGGTAGAGCATGCTTCACCGCTCATCAAGGTGACCATAGTGCCTCGTGGGCGGTCGCTGGGCGCAGCATGGTACCTGCCGGAGGAGCGGCAGATCACCACCAAGGAGCAGATGATCGATGAGATGTGTGCAGCCCTCGGAGGCCGCGCAGCAGAAGAGGTCGTTTTTGGGAAAGTCAGCACGGGTGCACTTAGCGACCTGGAGAAGATCACCAAACAGGCGTATGCCATGGTGACGGTCTATGGCCTCAGCGATAAGATCGGCAACGTGAGTTAC
Source organism: uncultured Chryseobacterium sp. (assembly GCA_964500205.1). Lineage (GTDB taxonomy): Bacteria > Bacteroidota > Bacteroidia > UBA10329 > UBA10329 > UBA10329. The sequence continues at coordinate 29,295 of CAZCNS010000020.1, forward strand.
TACGACAGCTCAGGGCAGAGCGAGTACAGCTTCAACCGCCCGTACAGCGAGCGTACTGCCGAGCTGATCGACAGCGAGGTGAAGGAATTGATCGACAACGCTTATGTGCGCACCAAGCAGATCCTTTCAGAAAACCGAGAGAAGCTTGACCGCTTGGCCAACGACCTGCTGACCAAAGAGGTTATCTTCAAAGAGAATCTTGAAGAGATCTTTGGCAAGCGACAATGGGAAAAGCCGCTGCAAGACATGGTTAAACAGGACGAGAAAGCCGAGGCTGCGGAGTCCGTGTCTGCCACAGAAACTTCGGAAGCTGAGGAAATGGTCGCAGAGACAGGGGCTTCCACCCCACCTTCATCAGAGGTGTAAGCAGGAGCTTACTTCTCCAGAGCCTGCTCGATATCAGCGATGATGTCGGCAATGTTCTCCAATCCTACGCTTACCCGCACCAGACCGGGCGTTATGCCCACGGCCAGTCTCTCCCCTTCCGTCAGCTTGGCATGTGTGGTACTTGCAGGATGCGTGACAATGGTACGCGTGTCACCCAGATTGGCGGTCAGAGAGCACATGCGCACCGCATCGAGGAATCGGCTCCCCTGCTCGCGTCCACCCTTCAGCTCGAAGGTGATGAGTCCTCCGCCCTTGCGCATCTGTTTGCGGGCAATGTCATATTGCGGGTGAGAGATGAGACCCGGATAGCGGATACCCTGCACCTGAGGATGGTGCTCAAGGCAGTTGGCAAGTTTCAGGGCGTTCTCACAGTGGCGGTCCATGCGTACAGCCAGTGTTTCCAGGCTCTTGCTCAAAATCCACGCGTTGAATGGCGACAAGGCAGGCCCCGTGCTGCGGCAGAAGGTGTAGATCTGGTCGATGAGGTGCTTTTGTCCCACGAGCACCCCGCCCATCACACGGCCTTGTCCATCGATCCACTTGGTGCCGGAATGGCTCACAAGGTGCGCCCCGAAGTCGATGGGACGCTGCAGATAGGGCGTTGCAAAGCAGTTATCCACATGGAGTAGGAGATCATGCGCAGCGGCCAGTTTGCCCACCCATTCGAGGTCGATGATGTCGAGACCCGGATTGCTGGGCGTCTCAATGAAGATCATCCGCGTCTGCGGGGTGATGGCAGCCTCCCATGTCTCCGGTGCATTGGCATCCACGTAGGTGTGCGTGATGCCAAACCTTGGCAGGATCTTGGTCAGCACCGTGTGCGTTGACCCGAAGATGGACCTACAGGCCAGGATGTGGTCGCCCTGACTCAGCAGCGCGGCAAACCCCGCATACATGGCCGCCATGCCTGTGGCCGTGGCATAACCCGCCTCCCCGCCTTCAAGTACACACATCTTCTGCACGAACTCGTCCACGTTAGGATTGGTGAAACGGCTGTAGATATTGCCCTCCAGCTCGTCTGCGAACATGGCTCGCATCTGCTCCGCATCATCAAACACGAAACTGCTCGTCAGATGCAGTGGGGCACTATGCTCCCTGTGCTGCGACCGTTCCAACTGGATTCGGACCGATTGGGTCTCGAACTTGTTTGATTCCTGTTTCATCTTCTTTGGTTCAAACTTCGCCATGCCTCTCTCCCTCCTTTCCATTTACCGCGCAGCTCCATGAGATCTTCGCTGTATGTTCCAATATCTTCGACACAGAGCAGTATTTCTCCGCGGAGAGCCTTGCGGCCTTCTCTACTTTGGCAGGGTCAAGGTCGCCTGTGAGGATGAAGCGCAAATGGATCTTCGTGAAAAGCGCGGGCACCTTGTCCTCTTCACGTTCGGCATCCACCTCCACGTCATAGGTGGTAGGTTCCTGTTTCATTTTCTTCAGGATGCTCACCACATCAATGGAGCTGCATCCAGCAAGGGCCATCAGCACCACCTGCATGGGCCTTGCCCCCATATTCTGTCCACCAATGGCCGGTGAGCCGTCCATCTGGATGGTGTTGCCCGTATCGTTGGTACCCTCGAAGTGGTAGTCGTTATTGAGTCTTTTGAGCGTAATGCGCATGGTTGTCCGGGTTCAGGCCCGCAAGATAACCGCTACTGCCTTGTGAGCCTCGCAACAAGCGCGTCATGCTGTGGGAAAAGCGCACCAAGTGCTGCTGCCTCGGCCAGCTCGAAGTCGCGGAAGTCGAAGCCCGGGGCCACTGTGCAACCCACCAGCCCTAAGCTGCCGCCCTCTGCCACCTCGGACGCGAACCAGCTACCTGCCCGCACCACACATTGGAACTGCTGCCCTGCCAATGGGTCGGGGCCGAGCAGATGGCGGGTGTACGAACCATCATCAGCGATCTCGTGAACCACAATAGCATCACCCGTGTGGAAATGCCAGAGCTCATCTGACTTGATTCGGTGAAAGGCCGAGAAAGAATCTGCTGTGAGCAAAAAGAGAATGGAGGTGCAGAAGCTCCTCTCACCGTCAAAAACCGGTGCGAGCACATCGGCAGGAATGCTGCCCTGTGAACGATATGTCTCGCGATACCAGCCTCCCTCAGGATGAGGGGTCATGCTGAGGAGCTCGGCCCATTGCTGCGCTGTTCTACGTGCTGCTGACATCAGTGCCTCCCGTTTATTGGTTTTCTTCCCAGACTCTCCATGATGGATGTCACCACAGAAAGCACAATACTGAAGAGCAGTGCCCACCAGAAGCCGTCCACCTCAAAACCGCTTACGAACCGTGAGGCCAGCATCACCATGGCAGCATTGATCACCAGCAGGAAAAGGCCCAAAGTGAATACTGTGAATGGGATGGTGAGCAGCACCAATACGGGTTTCAAGAATCCATTGAGCAATGCAAGCACGGCAGCCGCAACCAGAGCTGCGATGTAGTCATCCACATGAATACCGGGCAGCAGATAAGCCGTGAGCAGCACCGCGAGGGACGAGATGATGATCTTGATGAAAATGTTCATGGCTGCGAAGGTAAACAAGTCGGAAGAGCCTTGTTGCGGTGCAGTTTCCTGATAGTTGCGGACAGGACGGCCTACAACGAGGATATTTGACCAAACGGCTGTAAGTCCCTTCGGGATGCGCCCCGCGTGCCCCTTACAGGGCTGTAAACCCATCCGGGGTGCGCCCCGTGTGCCCCTACAGGTGGGCGCATACTTACGGAAACGCCACTTGTATGGAAAGTCCTTACTGAGTTCCTCTGCCACCTTCTTGTAGTCACCGTGAGCGAGGAACTGCCCTATGAGTTCCGCATTCCTTGGCTTCAGCGTCTTGTTGTGCTGCGCGGATGGTATTATCGTGCGTAGTTGAATAGGACGCATCCTGCACAGATGGGACCAACGCGGAGTATCCCCGCTGAATACGAACCGAACCGTCCTCAGGTCCTTCCCTGTACCTTCGCTCCCCTAAATGCCCAATTCGCTGAAACATGAACTCCGCGCTGTCATTTCAGGAAAGAGCCCAGTTAGGCACGGAGCAACTGTCCAAGCAGCCTCCGGTCACCTTGCAGCAGGCCCGCAAATAGGCCGAGCGGCTCAAGACCTCAAGCAGGTCAAAAATCAGGAAGGTGCGCTCCTGACCACTTTTGCACAGAATCACGGCTTATGGTCTAAAGACATTGACGTATCGAAATATGTCAGTGAGGGAGCGGACGGAGGTCAACGGACCAGACGGATGATGCGCTCGGCCACCTCCTTGTATTTGGAACTGGATATGCGGCCCGCTACCGAGACGATGGTTTCGACATCGGCAGTGAACATCTTGTTGGGACGGACATTGCTCATCACGGGCAGTCTCCCAAGTTCGAAGTCCGCATCAGTGAGGGAGACCTCAAAACCATCCGACCTTGAGCGGCTTGTGATCTGACAGAGCATCACATCCTCTCCTCCCCATTCGGCCACAACGAGTGCAGGTCTCCTTTTCGCCCCCGACAGGTCGGAGAACGGAAAAGGAAGCACCACCACATCACCTTTCACAGGTCTTTCCATGCCTCTTCGTCCTCCTCGCTCAGCCAGTCCTTGGCAAGGCTGCCCTCACTTGCAAGCAGCAGGTTGTCTGGCAGTTCCGCAAGCTGGGTCAGCAGTTCGCGCTTCTCCTCCACAGAGCATTGCCGTATCCAGGCGATGACCTGGTCGATGGTGACGGGGAGATTGTGCTGTACAGTTCTCATGGCTCAACGGCAGGTACAAATTTAAGGGCAATCGTTGATGCACAGGGATAAATCCTCGCCATATCCCGCATCAGATTCTTCAACTCCCCGTACTCCCGTATCCGCAGGGAGTTGTGCCTTCTCCACATCAAGGAGGTGTCCTTGCCGAGTTCCTCTGCCACCTTCTTGTAGTCACCGTGGGCGGGGAACTGACCGATGAGTTCCGCATCCTCGGCTTCCAGCTATAGGTGATGGACCCGTAGAGGAGAAAGCACCTGTTCAACTGCTGCGATTACGCCTTACCGAGGGGTCACGGTGAGGGGCAAGCTGAGCCTGTCAGCGAACGCATGGTTGATGCCCGCCACCACATCCTTGAACTGCCCGTAACGCTCTGGGGTCAACGCATCGCGGCTGCCGATGACATCGGCCATGTAGATGATACTCATTGCATGATTCATGCAACACATATAGTTATTGCACTATTCATGCAATGATTTTGAACTTCGCGATGAGTTCCGCATCCCTCGGTTTCCACGCCTCGGTGAACTTTACGGGACATAGCAAACGTTGACAATTTCGGATTGGACGAGCAACCAACAGAATAATGAAGGGTGCGCTATGGCTGGATGAGTCACTCCGTGACCTTGTTATTCACATGATAACAAATACATTTCAAGCACGTGCCAGACCATAAATAGTATCATGCCTGTGTAGAAAAGTCTATGATGCCAGAGGGAACAACTCTTCCCATGCCGAGCATTCTGCTCCAACGAATACCTAACAGCATCTGATGCCGCCTGAATAAGTTCTGGGTCGGCCCCGACTGTTGGGCTCTTTCCAGCAATAATTTCGAGGTGTTCTGCGTTAGCAAATAGGTTGCTGAGGATGTACTTTTTGAATCTGAAGCCGCAGAATATGCTTGTTGCCCATGAAGCAACTGCCAATCCAAGTGGGATATGTAAAAGACTGAGCGGTTTGCCAGTTGTCTGATATACTGAGAACCCGATGGCACTCACGCAGAGGGCAATAATGTAATACACCAGTTTATCCTGCTGCTCATTGAACTCAGTGGCTATTCTTTGCCTTTGCCCCAGATAGTCTTTCATAGTCAGATAATTTATAGTGATGCTACTTGAATCAGATGCGATTCATTTTTATCAACCCAAGGAATTTAATCCCGAACACACCTAACAGCAAAACCAGACCCCTGAAAGCTATTAGTACTAGCTATGTTTTCCGCATCATATCTCGAATAGATACTTCGCGCATTCGCAACCCCACTTTGCGATGAACTCCACCAAAACGCTTTTTTTCCCAAATCTGAGAAAACGCCATAAACACTTCGAGAACCAGAGGGAAGACCATTGAAACCACTTATATTACTCGCTCCAGTATTCGGGAAATTCCAAAAGTCAGTGCCTTCAACCTTAATCATACCACCAGCAACATTACCCCCTCCAGATGTATTAGGGTCTAAATGGGCAATCAACATGTTCCACTCGCTGAAAGTTGGAATATGCCAACCATCAGGACAAAGATTTCTCGCATCTGTAACGGCAAACCAATTATACAATTTCCCATAAACCGAACTCAATCCATATTCACAATACGCACCGCTTCCTCCGTCATTAACCAAGTCCTCCCATTGAGAATTACTAGAGACTAATGGTATCATATCTCCATTTCTATAAGTGCTCACATTTAAATTTTCCGCCATCCACTCTTGACCATTCCCCAAAACAATGGTGGGATACCAATTTCCACTATAATCAGTACCACCCGACCCAGGGTTGCTAACAATGGTCTGCCCGCAAAAATTCAAACAACTTTCATGAGATTCATACGCACCGTTGAGATCAACAACACAATCACCATTCACACATGAATAAGTCAATGCTTGCATGTTGCAATTTTGAATGCAATTAGCTTCTTCAGCATATACACCATCGATATCCTCCACACATCCATTTACTGTGCACGAGTAATTCGGACCATCATCACTATTACAGCAAACAAGTGAAATGGAAAAAACAATCAGAACGAGGATGCCTCTATTTTCATTTCTCATTTCGGTCCTTTTTAATCTAAACAATGATAACAGTTCAATACCCCAACAACGCCCCGATCGCCTTCCCCACCTTCTCGTTGCTGGGGATCATCGTCTCCTCTAAGGTGCTGTTGAGCGGGATGGCGGGCACATCGACCGAGCCGACCACGCGCGCGGGCGCATCCAACGCCTCGAAGCATTCTGAGGAGATGCGGGCAGCAATGCTCTGCGCGAAGGAGTTGGACACAGGCTCCTCGGTCACCACCAGCACACGGCCGTGCCTGCGGGCAGTGGCGTAGATCAGTTCCTCGTCCAGCGGTTGCAGGGTGCGCAGGTCGATGATCTCCACCTGTCCTTTGAATTCCTTGGCCGCATTCTTCGACCAATAGACCCCGCGCCCGTAGGTGATGATGCCGCAGCTTGTGCCTTCTGCGATGTGCTGCTCATCGGCCTCCAGCACCACGCGGCCTTTTCCGAAGGGGATGACATAATCTTCGCTCGGCTCGATGGTGCGGGCCTCTTCCGTGCCCTTTATCTTGCTCCAGTAGAGTCCCTTGTGCTCCAACATCACCACGGGGTTCGGGTCGTGGTAGGCGGCCTTCATCAGCCCCTTGAGGTCTGCGCCCGTGCTGGGATAGGCCACCTTGATGCCCTTGATGTTGCAGAGCACGCTCTCCACGCTGCTGCTGTGGTACGGCCCACCGCTGCCGTACGCCCCGATGGGCACGCGCAGGATGCAGCTCACGGGCCATTTGCCGTTGCTGAGGTAGCACGAGCGGCTCACTTCGGTGAACAGCTGGTTGAGCCCAGGCCAGATGTAGTCCGCGAACTGCACCTCCACGATGGGTCTCAGCCCTGCGGCACTCATGCCCACCGTGCTGCCGATGATGAACGCCTCCTGAATGGGCGTGTTGAACACGCGATGGTCCCCGAAACGCTCGGCCAGCGTGGCCGCCTCGCGGAACACCCCGCCCAGCCTGCGGCCCACGTCCTGCCCGTAGAGCAGGCACTCAGGGTGCTTGTCCATCAGCTCGCGGATGGCGAACAGCGCGCTATCGACCATCACGGTCGGTTCCTTGCCCGCTGGGGCGCGCTCGCCCTTCTCCTCGGTGATGGGCGTGGGGGCAAAAACGTGCGTGGTCAGGTCTTCGGGGCGCGGGTCTTCGAAGGTCAGTGCCTTTTCGTACTCGGCCTCCACGAACTCCCGCGCCTCCGATTCGATGGTGAGGAGCTCGGCCTCCGAGAAGCCCGCCTCCAGCATCTGCGTGTGAAGGACAGGGAACGGGTCGCGCCTGCCATGTTCGGCCAGATCCTCGGCCGTGCGGTAGAAATCCATCCGCACCCCGCTGGTGTGGTGGTTGAGCAGCGGCACCTTGGCATGGACGAGGAACGGCCTGCGCTCCTTCCGCACCTGCCCGATGACCTCGTTCAGCACATTGTAGCTCTCGGAGAAATCGCTGCCGTTGACCCTGCGCACCTCCAGCCCTGGGAAGCCCTTGGCATATTCGCTGGCATCCATGGCGCGCACCTCATCGGCACTCGCGCTGATGTCCCATTCGTTGTCCTGCACCAGATAGATGATGGGCAGCTGCTTGAGCACTGCCATCTGCAACGCCTCGCTGATCTCGCCCTCGGTCATGGCCGCATCACCGATGGAGCAGACCACGATGGGCAGTTCGTCTGATTTCGCGTCCAGCTCCATCTTCTCGCGGTACTGGATGCCCATGGCGATGCCCGTGGTGGGGATGGCCTGCATGCCCGTGGCCGAGCTCTGGTGCGGAATCTTTGGCATGTCGTCCCTCCTCAGGCTGGGGTGACTGTAATAGGTGCGCCCGCCAGAGAACGGGTCATCGCGCTTGGCGAGCAGTTGCAGCATCAGCTCGTGGGGCTGCAT
>CAZCNS010000021.1:0-20571 GCA_964500205.1 uncultured Chryseobacterium sp.
CAGGGGTGAACAACAGTTCGGGCAACCGCAACATCATATTGGGCTACCGTGCGGGCTTCAACAACAGCACGGGTTCGGGCAATGTGATAGCGGGCGATCAGGCGGGCTTCAACAATGGGGCCGGTTCGGACAACACTTACATAGGCCGAAACACAGGCGGAACCCCAGACCTCACCAACGCCACGGCCATTGGTGCCAATGCCAACGTTACTCAGAGCAACAGTGTGGTTCTGGGCAACAACGCCAACGTGGGCATCGGAACCTCTGCGCCTTTAGCCAAGCTTCATGTTGATGGCAAGGTCAGACTTAGTGATGGTTCCCAGGGTGTTGGTAAAGTACTGGTAAGCGATGAAGACGGAAACGCCACTTGGAGCAATGGTCCAGCTGGACCCACAGGGCCACAAGGAGAGACAGGACCACAGGGAGTTCAAGGAGCACAAGGGCCAACCGGTCCTACAGGTGACGCTGGACCTCAGGGACTTCAAGGTGTGACCGGACCAACAGGAGCACAAGGGCCAACTGGCGAGACAGGTCCGCAGGGAATTCAAGGGTTGACCGGGGCGCAAGGGCCAACCGGGGCGACTGGATCAACTGGTGAGACCGGGCCTCAGGGAGCCCAAGGCCTTCAAGGAATAGCTGGACCGACAGGTCCGCAAGGGGCACAAGGAATTCAAGGCTTGGAAGGAGCGGCTGGAGCAACGGGGCCGACCGGAGCAACAGGGGCCACAGGGCCACTTGTTCCAGGCACCACCAACCAGACACTGCGCCACAACGGCATCAACTGGGTGGCTAACAACGCACTCCTGAGCGATGGTAACAACGTTGGTATCGGTGTTGCTCCCGGAACTCACAAGTTGATGATAGGAGGCACAGCAAGCATGACCGGGTTCCGCATGCCTACAGACGCTATTTCAGGTGGAATACTCGTGAGTTCAGATGATCAAGGCAATGGAATGTGGCTTAACCCGCTCACCCTTTGCGAAGCATGCGAAGAGGGAACTGCTCAGCTTATTCAGCAGGAAATTACTGCCAACAAGATCGTTGGTGAGCTTCAGGATGGAAGTTCTATCGGAACAGAGCCCACTTTCTTCGCCCACAACCTCATCTGGGGGTCTGACAAAATAGGAGATCCGGTAGCTGGTGACCCAGCTGGTTTCGCCACACGGATGATTTTCGACCAGACCGCAGGAGCAGCAGGGGCATTCATGGTAGGGACGTCAGACAATGGCGCTTGGGACAGCCGCGGACCCAATTCCTTCTCAGCTGGATATAACTCCGTAGCAAGCGGAGCTGGTGCAATGGCGGCAGGAATAGGTAGCGTAGCCTCACACCAAAGTGCCATGGCGTTGGGCGAAGGTGCCCAAGCACTCGGAAACAACGCGATCGCAATGGGCTTGGATGTCACCGCAACCGCAGCTAACGCCATTTCAATGGGTCAATTGGCGCAGGCGTCCGGCATAGGTGCCATGTCAATCGGATTCAATTCCACAGCAAGTGGTATGAGATCGATGTCATTCCATTCAGGCACGTCCTCGGGCGAAGGTGCACTATCGTTCGGAGGAGCTGCATCTGGCAATGGAGCAACCGCACTTTGGGGCGATGCCATAGGTGACAGCAGCGTGGCAATGGGTCACGGAACAATAGCGGATGGGTTCAAATCGACTGCTCTCGGAACCTTGAACCGTGCAATGGGCGACTACTCCACAGCTTTTGGCTACAACAGTGAGGCCGATGGTGCAGGGGCTGTAGCAGTTGGAGTAAACACTGTGGCTTCTGGCTCAACCTCATTTGCAATGGGCAATAATGCGCTGGCACGCGGAGACAGGTCTTTCGCTTTGGGAACCAATGTCACGGCACGCTCATCGTGGGAGGTCATAATAGGTCAGTATGAGGCAGATACATCCTTCTTCAACGCCAAGAACTGGAACAGTGCCGACCGACTTTTCTCAGTGGCCAACGGTGCCAACAGTAGCAGTCGCTCAGATGCCTTTGTGATAAGGAAAAATGGAAGGGCGGGCGTGGGCTCTGCGAGCACAGCAGCGCAGCTGCATGTTTCTGGTCAGGACGGTCTCTTGGTCACAGGACTGCATGGCAGTGGGGCGAATGTTGAAGTGTCCGGCTTTGGTACAAGGCTATTGTTCAATCCGAGAAAAAGTGCATTTAGGGCTGGATATGTATCCGGTTCTCACTGGAATGACGCCAATGTTGGAGAATATTCTTTCGCTGGCGGCTACAATACCACGGCTTCGGGTTCCAACTCCACCGCGCTGGGGTTTGATAACATAGCCTCAGGAGCCTATGCCACAACCCTCGGCAGAACAGGGGTGGCATCTGGCTACGCAGCAACTACCTTAGGTTTTGGCAACACTGCAGCAGGTTCGCGGTCTGTAGCCATTGGTGATTATGTGAGCTCGCCCTCCATAGCCGAGGTGGCCGTAGGTCGCTATAACCTGACCTATGCTCCAGCCGGTGGAGACAATACATGGAATAACGCAGACAGGATCTTCTCCATCGGTAACGGATCCTCATCAGCATCGAGAAGCAATGCGATGACAGTTCTGAAAAGCGGGAACGTGGGTATCGGAGTGTCCAGCCCTACCACCAAATTGAACGTGAGCGGAGGCAACTGGAATCTTTCGGATACAGATGGTGATCTCCTTATCGGTTCAGGAAACGCCAAATTCAAGATGAGCATGTCGATTGACGGAGGTGGGATGGGGATAGCCCGTTTAAACAGCATGAGTACCGGTGCGAGTCAATCGGTGAGGATCGGTGCAGGTGGCACAGATGTTCTAACGGTGCGATCAGATAATGTTGGTATCGGGGTCACTGGGCCATCCTACCAACTACATCTTTCTTCAAACTCAGCAGCAAAGCCGACTTCAAGCTCGTGGACGGTAGCATCCGACCAACGCTTGAAGACCGATGTGCGGCCCTTCGAGCATGGTCTTGAAACACTGCGGGCTATTAATCCCGTCTGGTTCACATACAACGGTGCAGCCGGTATGCCAAACGAGACAGGAATAGGGACCATTGCCCAAGACATTCAAAAAGCTGCGCCTTACATGGTAAGTCCTTGGCGATATCGCTCTGAGGACGGTAGTGAAGAGGAATATCTCGGAGTAGATTATGGCGCAATGGATTTCGTCATCATCAATGCTGTGAAAGAATTGGACAAGAAGTTGAATAGCATCCCAACTTCTTCGACAGAATCTTTACTCCGTGCTGAAAATGAAGAACTCCGCCAGCGCCTGTCCAAGCTGGAGGCTCAGATGGAACAATTGCTCAATAACCGCTAAAGAATTTCAATGGGGCTGTCCGATCAATGGTCAAGCGGCTCCACAAAGTACATTTCCATCTCGCCTTTTCCTTTGGCTGTGACCTTGCCACGGGCCTCGAAAGTGAAGTCGTTGGCGATGAGCCGGTGCGTGGCGGCCGAGATGTTCACCTTGCCCACCTGCCCGCTGCTCTCCATTCGTGCTGCGGTGTTCACGGTGTCGCCCCACACATCGTAGGCGAATTTCCGCGTGCCAACCACCCCTGCGATAACCGGGCCACTGTGCAGCCCTATGCGGATTTTGAAAGCGGGGATTCCCTCAGGCATGGCGACCGCCCGCTGCACCATGAAGTCCCGCATCTCGAGGGCAGCCCTAACCGCATTCTTTGCATGTTCAGGATGTGCTTCCGGGAGGCCCGAAACGGCCATGTAAGCATCACCGATCGTCTTGATCTTCTCTACACCATATCTGCCCATGATGCTGTCGAAGGCCCGGAAGCAAGTGTCAATTTCGGCCACAAGCTCCTGCGGTGACAGCAATTCTGAGATTCCGGTGAAACCACTGAAATCTGAGAACAGCACCGTAACCTCAGGATGAAGTCTTGCACTGACTTCTCCTCGCTGTTTCAGCTCATTGGCCACACCTTCTGGCAGAATGTTGAGCAACAGATTGTCCGACTTTCTTCGTTCCTCTTCTATCACACGATTCTTCTCGGCCAGCTCCTTGGCCTGCCGCTCGAGCATCTCGCGCTCGTGCTGCACCTGTATCATCCGGTTGTTAACCTGAATAGCCATCAGTTTGTTATTCACCTTGTCCTCGCTGATTGCCTTCTCTGCTTTGTAGAATTTTTGGATGTACTCGTAGGCGGTGATCAGGTCTCCCTTGTTCTCATAGCTTGCGTACAAGGCGTTGTATACCATCTTCCAAAGATGGTGGTTGGAGGTATCCGTGAATCTTCTCTCGACCTCTTTCAGGGTTTCAATGGCATTTTCATAGTCCCCCATATTGTAGTAGGTGAAGGCCAACGACTTGAGGATGTCTGCTTGCCAAGATTCCTGAAGGCCATCCATCTCAGCCACACATTCCCGATATAAAGCAAGGGCATCATCTCTGCGCTTCTGCCCATTGCGGATGGCGGCCATGGTGCGCTTAGCGAAAAGTCGGTCTTCGTGGGTGAGATTGCCACGTTTAAGAATGGGCGTGAGCAGTTCCTCCGCCTCATCGCACCTATGTTGCCAATTGAGCGCACTCGCTCTGCGCACCCGTGCCCTTGAGGATCTTTTACTGTTGGGCTTACAATAATTCTCTCCATCGAGATAGTGTCTTATCGCTTTATCATAAAGCTGATTCTCAAGATGGAGCCGCCCCAAGCTCATTGCTGTCACGTAGGCTTCGTGAACAAGGTTTTCCCTTCGGCAAAGCTCCATCAGCCGCAAAAGCCAACCTATGGACTCCGCGTCATCATCAATGTCCTCGTAGATCTGGGCAATGCGCTTCTGAAGTGATACTTGCCTGCGCACATCTCGCTCACGCTCAGCATCCTCTAAGCGGGTTACCAACGCCAGCAGACGCTTCTCCACAAGATTGGGTTTTCCCATGTCGATGCTCACAACAGGCGCGGCAGGACAAAGAAAGCAAACTAAGCCTCGGTGATAAGGCTATTGATCATATCGGCAGAGATACCCGAATGACTCGCATCGTACACGCTCTTTCCTGCGATCAGCAGAATAACCTGTGGCGACTGGTGCATCACACCTGTGCGCTGCGCTATGGCATTGCTGATGTCGCGGTGGTGCAGTAAATCAAGGTACCAGATGTCAGCATCAATGCCTGCGTCCCACTCCCGCTCAAAGCGCTGAAGGGCCATGCTACTGATGCTGCAACGTGTGCTGTGTTTAAATACAAGCTGTGCTCGCGAGGTGTCCTCTGCGAGTATCCCGTCCAGCTGCGCGATGTCGGTCAATTGCTGCCAAGGAAGGCCTTGTCCCTTCCTTTCATTTCCCCCAAAAAAATCTGTCCAGCCCATTCTGATGTTTTATCGATCTACCCACTCCGTGAAATACTCCTGTGGCTTCCTGCGTGTCTTGCGCGGCCACGCCTCTTTCGGATAACCGAGATAAAGCTGCCCCATGAAACGGTCTTTCTCGCCAAGCCCTAAGAAATCTTTCATCTGCTGTGTGTAGGTGATACCACCTGTGGCCCAGTAAGAACCTATGCCATGCGCAGCCGCCACCAGCATCATGTTCTGCACCGCAATGGCCACACTGGCTATCTCTTCCACCTCGGGATCTCGCTCGGCCTCATCGCGTTTCATGCAGATGCCTATGATGGCGGAGGCCAACAACGGCCGCTCAGCCAGCTTGGTGAATTTCTCTTGGTCAAAGTACTCTCCGCTCATCTCCTTGTAGGTGGTGCTTTGAAACTCTGCCAGCTTACTTAATCCCTCTCCAGAGAAGACCTTGAAGTGCCAAGGCTGAGTGTAACGGTGCGTAGGCGCCCATTTGGCCGCATCAAGCAGTTCCTTGATGATCTCGGTGCTGACCTTGCGAGCGCTATACATCTCTGGGATGATGGTTCTGCGATCCTCGATCACGGCCTTGATCTCGCTTAAATTGTAGCGCATGTTGGTGCAACGGTTTGTCGCCAAAGTTATTTAGAATGACTCTTAATAAACGGTAACTTCGCGGCCCGAACCATCTAAACTATTTCTGCAATGTACCCACCCGAAATCGTGATACCTATGAAGCAGGACCTGACCAGTGCAGGTTTTGAAGAACTGCTTACCCCATCTGAGGTCGATGCGGCCATCAAGGCCGAGGGTTCGACTCTCGTGGTTGTCAACTCAGTGTGTGGATGCGCGGCTGGCAATTGCCGCCCTGCGGTGAAGATGGCAGTGCAGCACAGCAAGAAACCAACCCGGATCACCACCGTGTTCGCTGGTTTTGATGTGGATGCAGTGAAGCAGGCCCGAACGCATATGGCCCCATACCCACCAAGCAGCCCGAGCATCGCTCTATTCAAAGACGGTAAGCTCGTGCATTTCATCGAGCGTCATCATATTGAAGGCCGTCCTGCTGAGATGATCGCGGACAACCTCAAAGGTGCTTTCGAGCAGTTCTGCTGAACACTCACCGATAAAGTCGATGCGGGGGAATGGTCACTTTGACCGCTCTCCCGCATTGCTACTTTTATAAATTCATAATTAACGGCCAATGAAGCAGCTGATTCTTTTCATGTTGATGATTCTGCCCGCAGTAGGAACTGCTCAGGAGACCTCCGCACCTGACAATCCGAAACCACAGAAGAGAAAAATGCCCAAGCGGGAGATGATTCTCGTGAACCTCAACTTTGATGGTTGGCTGGGAAATCCCTCTTATGTCTCGCCCCGATGGTTCGCTTCTCGCGGGGTGGATGTAGCTCTTTTCTATGATTATGTATTGGGCAAGAGCAATTTCAGTGTGGCGGGTGGTGTGGGTTTCAACTCGCATAACATCCATTCAGATGCTTTCCCAGTTGTCTACAACACTACAGATGGCAGCACCTACACTCATCTTGACACCTCCTTTTTCGCTGGAAGGGAAATCGGGGTGAACAAGATCAGCACGAACTTCGTGGACATTCCGTTCGAGGTGCGCTTCCGGTCCAAGCCGCATCGAAACGGGAAACGTATAGCCGCATCACTGGGGTTCAAACTCGGCTTTCTGGTGCAGAGCCACACCAAGACCAGGACCGAGGAAGATTACATGGTGGATGGTGTCAACATCGGAGACAAGTTCAAGAGTTACGACATCGAGAACCTCACCTTCTTCCGCTACGGGCTTACGGCAAGGGTTGGTTACGCCAATTTCTACCTGAACTTCTTCTACTCGCTCACTCCGTTGTTTAACGAGGGTAGGGGCACTGAGGCCACGCCCATCAGTATCGGCATTGGGGTGAGTCCGTTCTGATTCAATCCATCGTCAACTCCGTCATCGGGTCCCAGAAAAGCTCTGTGAACCTGACCACCCGGTCGTCTTTCACCTCAACGCCCTCCTGCTCCAACAACTGCTGCATGCGTTCAGGATCGGGGAAATGCGCCTTGCCACTGAGCATCCCGATGCGGTTCACCACGCGATGGGCCGGAACGGTCTCAGGAGATGCGTGGCTTGCATTCATCGCCCAACCCACCATGCGCGATGAACGGGCCGAACCGAGGTACTTGGCTATGGCTCCATAATTCGTGACGCGTCCTTCAGGAATGAGGCGCACCACATCCCAGACATCATGGAAGAAATCTCTGCTCAAGGATAGAACTTGTTCATCAACATGTAGTCGATATGCCCACTTTGAGTGTGGCATCCGATGCAACCGCTGCCCTTGTCCGAAGCGGGGGTCCGCACCGTTCCATTGGGATTAAGGTAGCCCCAAACCCAGCCATTGGCATCGGCATCGGGGTTGTCCGCTTTCTTGTACAGCACCGCGTAAAGCGAAATGCTCAGGTCGTTCTCCAGCAGCTCCTTGACGATGAGCGAGCCATCGGGGAACTGCGCTCCCTCTTGGATTCTGCCGTTTGCATCGAGCATTGCGGCTGCCACCGCGTTGTAGCGGGTGCGGAGCTTGGGCTCACTGTGCCCACTGCCCGAACTCTTCTCCAGTGCCACATCACTGAATTTGAACCATACGAAACCCGTATCCACTGTTGCCATATCGTAGAGCAACAGATCTGTGCCTACCGCAACCCCGTCATGCTTGCAGGAATACACCGAAACTGTTATTGCGGCAACCAAACTGATTGGAACGAACGCTTTTCTGAGTGTCATGGCTTGCTTTGTCGATGAAAATGGAGGCAAGCTAACGCGATCGGAGCGAATAAATTGCCTCCTCGAGAAAAACTCAGAGCGCGAAGCTCACATAGTTGATTTTCCTCCCCTCCTCCAGCCACAGTCCTTCATAATAGGTGCGGATGCGCAGGATGTCTTCGCGCTCGTTGAGGTAGGCCGAGGTCTTCGCATCGAGGTCGGCATAGAGGTCGTTGCTCTGCCCGAAAACCGCAAGGCCCTGCTCCGCGATCACCTCCATGGTGAACTCCCAGAGCGGCAGGTTATCGGTCTTTAGGTTCACGGTGCCACCTGCTCCGAGAATCTGGCGGTAGCGGTCAAGGAACAGCGGTGAGGTGAGTCTCTTGCGATCTTTCTGCGGTTGAGGGTCGGGGAAGATGATCCATATCTCCGCCACTTCATCTTGTGCGAAAAGACGGTCTATGAAGTCGATGCGAGTGCGCAGGTAGGCCACGTTGGTCAGGCCATCGCGCTGGGACTCGGTCGCTCCTTTCCAGATGCGGTTGCCCTTTATGTCCATCCCGATGAAATTGCGGTCGGGAAAGAGCCTCGCCTGTCCCAGCGAGTACTCGCCCTTGCCGCAGGCCAGCTCCAGCGTGATGGGGTTGCTGTTGGCAAAATGGTCACTTGCCCATTTTCCGCGAAGCGCAAAATCCTTGACTACATGTGCGTTGGGAACCTCCACACAATTGTCAAGCTGCGCCACCTCAGCGAAGCGTGCCAGCTTCTTGGTGAGGTTCGGCTCAGTCAAGTCGAATCTCCTCCCCATTGCGGTCAAAGATGTGAAACTCAAGGAAAGTGTAGGCCGTGGAGGTCTCTACCGCGATTTTCTTGCGATATTTCTTCTGCCATTTCCCGACAACCGAAGTGGAACCCGTGAGGTCGAGCAGACGCTCGCGCTTTGTAAGATAGGCCCCGATATAAGGGTGTACCTTCAGTGTGATGGATGCCTCATTCTGCTGCTCGAGCACGAAACGCACGTTGTTCTCGACCTCTTCCTCAAAGAGTATACTTGCCTCGATCTCGCCCGTACCATTGCAAGTGGGGCACTTCTCGCGGGTCTTTATGTCCATCTCTGGCCGCACGCGCTGCCGCGTGATCTGCACCAGTCCGAATTTCGAAGGAGGCAGGATGTTGTGCTTCGCCCTGTCCGTCTTCATCTCCTCCTTCAACGTATTGTAGAGAAGCTTGCGGTTCTCGGGGTTGTGCAGGTCGATGAAATCGACCACGATGATACCGCCCATGTCGCGCAGCCTCAGTTGGCGGGCGATCTCCTTGGCTGCACCGAGGTTGCAGTCCAGCGCATTGGTCTCCTGGTCCTGCCCGGCATTGGTGCGTGGGCCGCTGTTCACATCGATGACATGGAGCGCCTCCGTGTGTTCGATCACGAGGTAGGCCCCGCTCTTGTAGGTCACGTTGCGCCCGAACGATGCCTTGATCTGGCGGTTGAGACCCAGTGCCTCGAACAAAGTGTCCTTGCCCTTGTATAGCTTGAGATTCTTGAGTCGGTCGGGTGATGACAAAGACAGGAAATCGTGGATCTCCTGATAGATGTCCATGGAGTCCACGATGATGTTCGAGAACTCCGTGCTGAGCATGTCGCGCACCATAGAGGAGCTTCGGCTCAACTCGCCCATGACCCGTGAAGGGGCACTGGCCTTCTTCACCTCCGCGATCATGTCGCACCAGCGTTTAACCAGCTCGTTGATGTCCGACTCGAGGTCTTCCACCTTCTTGCCCTCGGCAGCAGTGCGCACTATGAGACCGAAGCCCGCAGGCTTGATCTTGGCAAAGAGGTCGCGAAGGCGTGTCTTCTCCTCGTTGTCTCGAATCTTCTGCGAGATCGACACCTTGTCACCGAACGGCACGAGCACCATGTACCTACCAGCGAACGACAGCTCGGTGGTGAGGCGTGGCCCTTTGGTGCTGATGGGCTCCTTGGCCACCTGCACCACGATTTCACGGCCCTGCTTCAGCACGTCACCGATCTTGCCGTTCTTGTCTATCTCCGCTTCTGGACGGAAACGGTCCAGCATCGGGGAATTGAGTTTGCCACTCCTTGTCAGGTCAATGAATCGCATGAGCGATTGCGCCTGAGGGCCAAGGTCGAGGTAGTGGAGGAACCCATCCTTCTCGTAGCCCACGTTAACGAACGCGGCATTGAGCCCCGGCATCACCTTGTGGACACGGGCAAAGTACAGGTCACCGACCTGAAAGCCTGCATCACCGGTCTCCTGATGGAGCTCGATGAGCTGGCGGTCGCCCAGCAGGGCTATGTCAACCTTTGAAGGTTGCTTTGAGATTATCAGTTCGTAGTTCACGGTAAGGGGGGGTCATGCCCGCCCCACCGCACACTTACGTACAGCGAAACAGTGGACTTTCGTCCGGAGATTGTAGCGATGTGGCAGTGCCGCGGTGGCGCGGACTGTGAACCTTTATCTCAAAGGCTTACTTCTTCTTCTTATGGCGGTTCTTTCTCAAACGCTTCTTGCGCTTATGAGTGGCCATCTTATGTCTCTTACGTTTTTTTCCGCAGGGCATATCCTTCGTTTTTTAAGATGAATGTTTATTGAATACTGTTGGAAAGTTCTTTCATGTAGCGTTCCACCTCAGACCTCCTTGCGGCATCGTCCGTGAGGTCGCGGTAACTGGCCAGCGCCTCAAGGGCCTTGTCCTTCTGTTGCTGTTTCTCATACATGTCTGCAAGATACAGGTGGGCCTCCGCGTAAGTGGGATCCACTTTGAGCACCCTGCGGAAACGCTCCTCTGCCTTGTCGAACTGACCTGAACGGATGGAAAAATAGCCGAGGTTGATCAGTGCCTTGATGTTGTCGGGGTCCAGTTGCTCAACCTCCTTGAGCACACCGATACCCTCCATCGGGGCAATGCCAAGCGCGCCTGCACCCTCTACGAGACAAACACCGAGGTCTACTTTTACATCAAGGTCGTCCGGGGTGATTTTCAGTGCCTGCTCAAAGCACTCGCGTGCCGTTGCGAACCAGCTCTCTTTGCGGGGCATGTCGCCCATGTATTTGGCGTTCAGCAGAAAACGTTCGCCCGCCTCTGTCCAAGCATCCGCTTCACCCGTCTCGCGGGCTTTGAGCAGCGAGTGATGAGCGGAAGGGACAGGCTTGCGCATCATGTCATAAAGGGAGATAAGGCTGTCGCGGTAAGCGGGGTCGCCATTGCGCTCGGCCCCGATCTCGTATCGAAGCACAAGGGCCAGAGTGACGCTGTCAAGCTCATTATTGACCTCTGTCACGTCATCCAGCAAATCATACTGACCTACAGGGTCGTGGTCATGCCCCTCATGCTCGTCCTTCTGCGCCATCGGGGCATAGGGCAAGAAATAGAGGGCCGCAGAGAGCCCCACAGCACCAAGAATCAGCAGTATCTGTCCTTTTTTCAAGAGAAACGCTTACTTGACCTTCTTAGCGGAGCGCTCCTTCACACTCTGCACAAAGGTCTTGGCAGGCTTGAAGGCCGGCACGTGATGCTCAGGAATGATGATGGTGGTGTTGCGCGTGATGATGCGCCCGGTCTTCTGTGCGCGCTTCTTCACAATGAAGCTGCCGAAACCGCGCAGGTACACATTCTCACCTTTGGAAAGCGAGTTTTTCACAGAGACCATGAATGCCTCTACGGTCTGGAGCACCTCGGCCCTTTCGAGGCCGGTCTGCTCCGCAATCTCATTCACTACGTCCGCCTTGGTCATTAGTTGTTGATTTTGAGGTGTTTAATGTCTTCAAAAAATGGGGCTGCAAATGTAAGTCAAATCCCCATAATCAGATCGGGTCATGCACGATTTTTATCTAAGGCTTACCGACAGCGGGTTTTAGCGCGTTACTCGGCTGCACGGCCCGCTACCTTTGCGAGGTGAAAACCGACCAAAGGCGATTTCCCGCCTGCGAACTTGCCGAGTGGTATAACGCCAGCAAGCGCGACCTTCCGTGGCGCAGCACCTCCGACCCTTTTGCCATCTGGATATCGGAGGTTATCCTTCAGCAGACGCGGGTCGATCAGGGCACGCCTTACTACCACCGTTTTCTGGAGGCCTTCCCCACAGTACAGCATTTGGCAGCGGCCTCAGAAGATGAGGTCCTCAAGCTTTGGGAGGGGCTTGGATATTACTCGCGCGCTCGCAACCTTCATGCGGCCGCAAAGCAGGTCGTGGCCAATTTCAACGGACAGTTCCCCGACAGCTATGAGGCGTTACGGTCGCTCAAGGGGATAGGACCCTACACTGCTGCAGCCGTGGGTTCTATCGCATTCGGGCTGCCGGTGGCCTGTGTGGACGGCAATGTGACGAGAGTGTTGGCACGTTTTCACGGCATCACCTCACCTGTGGATGAAAATTCCACCATCAAGGCCATCCATGCCATGGCTCAGGAAGCTCTTGACACGTCTGCCCCCAGCACTCACAACCAGGCAATGATGGAACTCGGGGCCACGGTATGTGTGCCAAAGGGGGCGAAATGTGGCGCTTGCCCATTACAGAATCGCTGTGCCGCCCTGCGAATGGACATCGTGGAAGAGATACCGGTGAAGGGCAAGAAAGTGAAAGTGCGCGAACGATGCTTCAACTATCTGGCCATCACAGACGGGAGGCAAACACTTATCAAGCGCAGGGAGGAAGGTGATATATGGCAAGGACTGTATGAGTTCCCCATGGTGGAGTCCGACAGACCGATGCAACCTGACGCGGTGCTAAGTATTCTTGGTGTTGAAGGCCATATCATCGTGACAGGCCACCACGGCCCTGTGAAGCATGTGCTGACTCACCAGAGGATCTTGGCAACCTGCACTGTAGCAGAGGTAGCGCACCTACCTGACCTTGGAATGGCGATTGAAACCAACTCACTGCCTAATTTCGCCCTGCCAAGACTTCTGCACCGTTTCGATTTGAAAAAGTTGTTTGGAGAAAAAGAAAAAGTTTAGAACATTTGTTTCGGATTTTCAATCAATGTTCAATCCTTTAAACTCAAGAAATCATGGCAGGTGTTAACAAAGTGATTTTAATTGGCAATGTTGGAGGTGATCCTGAAGTGAAAACCTTCGAAAGTGGCGATAAACTGGTACGGTTCAGTCTCGCAACCTCTGAGAAATACAAGGATAGAGACGGCAATTCTCAGGAAGCCACTGAATGGCACTACATCGTGGTGAGACGCGATGGTCTCGTAAATGTTGTTCAACAGTATGTGAAGAAAGGTGACAGACTCTATGTGGAGGGCAGGCTTCGCACCCGCAAATGGACTGATCAGACCGGAAATGATCGTTACACCACTGAAGTTCTAATGGATCAGATTCAACTGCTTGGCGGCCCTTCACGCAATGCTGACGGTCAGCAGTCCGCACCATCCTCAACAGGTGCTACCAACGTGGTCAGCGAGCCTGGTCAACCATCCATCAATGACATAGATGACGATCTCCCGTTCTGAGGAGGCCGTCCATGGTCTAACGAATCCCTCCCACGTTGGAAGACCCCCCTCCGGAAACCCCGGTCATACTGATGCAGCTCATGGCCCAGCTCGGGCCTGAGCTGTTTTACGGCCCAGTGTTGCTTGGCCTGCTGTTGCTCTGCTCCGGGCTCATCTCTGGAGCTGAGGTGGCGTATTTCTCGCTGTCCCGCTCTGACGTGGAAAGCATGGAGAATGCGGTGAGCCCTCATCGAAGACTGGTAGCACGATTGCTTATGCGGCCCAAGCGGCTGCTGGCTACTATCCTCATCGTCAACAACTTTGTGAACGTGGGGATCATCATTCTCTCGACCTACCTCATATCCGTCAGCGTACCGACCGATGTGCTCAACCTCTCATTGTTCGGTATCCTTCCTGTGATGCGACTCATAGAGGTGTTTGGCATCACAGCCATTGTGCTGCTTTTCGGAGAGATCATGCCCAAGGTGTATGCGGGCCAACATGAGGTCAGGATGGCCTCGCTGATGGCGTACCCGCTGCTGTACATGTCCTACGCCTTCAGCTTTCTGAGCCGCCCGCTCATCAAACTCTCATCAGTCATAGACCGCAGGGCCGAGTCCATGCGCGACCACCTCTCTGTCGATGAGCTGGCCCATGCGCTCGACCTCACGCAGCCCTCATCGGCCAAAGATCTGGAGGACAGGAAGATACTGGAGGGTATTGTGCAGTTCGGTAGCACCGATGTGAAGCAGATCATGTGTCCACGACCGGATGTGGAGGCAGTGGATTTCGAGACCCCTTTCCCTGAGATGCTGGCCCAGATTCTTGAGTCGGGATTCTCGCGCATCCCCGTCTACGAGGAGACGCTCGATAACATCAAGGGCGTATTGCACGTGAAAGACCTTCTACCCCATATGGATGCGGGCGAGGATTTCGATTGGCGCACACTTATGCGCCCGCCTTTCTTCGTGCCTGAAAGCAAGATGATCGATGACCTGTTGGAAGAGTTCCGCCAACGGAAGGTCCATATGGCCATCGTTGTGGATGAGTTCGGTGGATGCGAGGGTATCGTCACCTTGGAGGACATCATGGAAGAGATCGTGGGAGAGATCTCAGATGAGTTTGACGAGGAGGAGGCGGTTTATTCCAGATTGGACGAAAGCAACTTCGTTTTCGAAGGTAAAACCAATCTCAGGCAGTTCTATCGTGTGCTGGGTATTGACGGTGACGACTTTGAAGAGCATAAAGGCGAAGCCGATACACTGGCCGGCTTCGTGATTGAACAGGCAGGCCGCATTCCACAGAAGAACCAACGCATCCGCTTCGGTGATTTCGAATTCACTGCGGAGAGTGTTGACAGACGCAGGGTAAAACGTTTGAAGGTGACGAGGCTTGCAGAGAATGACGATCAGGAGACGCATGGTGGCAGTGCTGGCATCATGCTTTCTGCGATGCTGCTGGCCGTAACACTGTTATCAGCGGGCTGTGATGACAGTCACACGCCCCGGCCTCGCGGCTACATGCGCATCGACATGCCCGACAAGTCATACGAAACCGTACAGACCGACTGCCCGTTCTCATTCGAGCTGCCTTCTTACGCTGTGCTGATACCTCGCAATGACGAGCAATGCTGGTTCGATCTGAGCGTGCCAAGATTCAAGGCCACAATTCATTTCAGCTACAAGCCGGTTGAAGGCAACCTGAACGAGTATCTGGACGATGCGCGCAACATGACCAACAAGCACATCGCCAAGGCCACGGGCATTGATGAATCCGTGATCGAGGACGAGGAGAACCGTATCTTCGGAATGTACTGGCGGGTGGCAGGAACTGGTGCGGCCTCTGCCATTCAGCTGTACCTTACCGATAGCACCGACCACTTCCTGCGCGGTGCCTTGTACTTCAACGTGACGCCCAACAACGACTCCCTCGCCCCTGTCATCGACTTTCTCGATGAGGATCTAAGGCATCTGGTGCAGACCTTCAGGTGGCAGGACTGAGGTCGCCCGTGCCGATTCTTCTCCTACTGAGGAAGACAAACAGAAGGTAGGTCTGAGCGCCCACGATCATGCACGAGAGCAACAGATGAAGCGGCTGCGCAGCCCTCGGCATGCTGAGGTAGGCCAGTACAATGCCACTGATGATCTCTGCCATCACAAAAGCGGACAGCCACAACGTGGCGCGATACACAGCATAATAATGCTGCAAGTGCCTGACCACTTGATACAGCAACCAGCCGTGACCTGCGAGCAGCAGCAGCGAGAAGGAGCGATGCACGTAGAACACCGTTCCCAGCATGTCCACCCATTGCTCACGCTGGCCGAGGTCGAAGCCCTTGGCAATGATGTCCACCTGCTGCCTCACCTGTGTGCCGAGCAGCACCTGCACGAGCGTCAGGCCCAACAGCAATGCAATGGCATACGGCATGGTGTTGCCCAGCGCGAAACTGGCCATGACTCTGCGGCCTGGGGAGGTCATCACATAAACGCGCATTAGCCCCGCAATGATGAGAAAGGCAAAAAGCATGTGGACCGTGATGGTGCCAGGAAGCAGATTGGTGCTGACCACTACTGAGCCGAGCCATCCCTGATACCCCGTGATCACGATGACCGCCAAAATATTGAGCACCACTTTCTTTCTCTTCTGAAAATAATGAAACGAGGATAGCAGGGTCACGATGAGCGCAAGGCCGAGCAAAGCTCCCAGCAGCCTGTTGACATACTCGGTCCAAGTACGTTGCCAGACGAAGTCGTTCTCGTGGTAGATAGCGGGGTCGTTGGCGATGCGGTCGGCAAGGTCTGTTGCGCCCAGCGCACTCACCATGCGTGCCAGTTTGACGTTCTTCTCCCTGCGCATCTCGATATAATGGTCCTTATAGTCTGCGGGCAGGGCCTCGCCACTGATGGGCGGTATCCACTGTCCGAAACACTTGGGCCAGTCGGGACATCCCATGCCGCTGCCCGTGGTGCGCACCACACCGCCCGCGAGGATCACGAGGTAGGTGAGCGCCAGCGACACCTTGAGCATGGTGCGGAAGAACCGCTGCCGTTTGAGTGTCTGCTGGGTTGACATGTCACAAAGCTACGTTCGGGGGTCTATCTCCGAGTGAAAGAAGCCATCTGTTTCTCCAAGGTCTTGCGATCGGTGTACCCATTGGCAAGCATCACTGCCTTGCCATCCTTTAGTCCGACCACGGCAGGATATCCGCTCACTCCAAGCGACTGCGCGAGGGCAAAATCCCTCTCTGCGGCCGCTCGTGCGTCCTGACTGTAGAGCTGCAGGAGAAAGGCATCTGTGTCGACCCCGAAATGCGCGCAAAGCGATTGATAGGTGGCATCGTCCTCCAGACTCATCCCATCGAGAAAAAGCGCACGTTGCATGGCATTGGCAAACTCTATGGCCTTGTCTGGTTGTTTTTCTCTGAAAATAGCCAGTGCCCGCGATGGCCGCTCAGACGATGCGTAGCAGGTGCCATTGCGCAGCCTGCCGAGATACACCTCTCCGAATTTCACGCCTGTCATCTGCTCCAGTCGGGGCACTGTGTTGAGAATGTACTGGGAGAAATCAGTCGAGATGATGCCCTGACGGCTACCGGTTATCATGCCTCCGCTTATCACTTGGAAATGAAACCTATCGGCATACTGTGCCGCCACATCCTCCATCACCGGGTCGAAACCGTAGCACCAGCCGCACATCGGATCGAATACATAGATGACGGTGTCCTTCGGCTGGGCTGTGGCGGTCATTTGCAAAAAGATGAGGGCTGCTAACAAGCGTGTCATGCTACAAAGAAACGCGGAGGGCGGCCAGCTGTTCATTTGAAAAAGAAGAAATAGCGCAATGCAGCCTCCTCCTCTGAAATACCGGCATAATTACCCATGAGTCTTCCTGCCGAGTCGCGCACCTGACCCCGCTCTACCGTTCCGAGCAGACGGCCAGCCGCATCGCGTACCTGACGGCCATCTATGCTACCGAGCAGCCTCCCGGCAGAATCGCGTACACGGTCATCCTTCACCGAACCGAGCAATCGTCCGGAAGAGTCACGCACCTGACCCCGTTCGTAGCGACCCTCCAGCCTGCCGGACGCATCGCGCACCTGACCATTGTCGAAAGTGCCCATCAGTCGGCCCGCATCATCGCGGAACTGCTGGGCATCTGCCCTGCAAAAACAAAAAAGGACGCAGATAAGTAGGAACAGGAAATGCTTCATGGCAAGGTGTGTGCATGATTTTTCAGAGCAAAGACCTTGCCCTTGTCAAGAGTTATCGGAGGTCATTTTTCCCAACATGACCGTCTGACGATCTTTGCCACATGTCACAGATCGCTAAGAAACAGAAGTATGGCCTGATCGAGGACTTCAGGCCGGCATGGGTGCATAAGGCCGCGCAGCTCTATCTTCCTGTCCTGGAGAAGTACCATCGGGCCGAGTTCATTGGGTTGGAGAACATCCCAGATGGGCCGTTTCTCGGTGTGGGCAATCATACCGGGATGCACTTCATGCCTGAGTCATTCCTTTGGATGTGCAAGTATCACGCAGACCCGGAGCACAGGCCAATGTACACGCTCGTACACGAGTTCATCTACAAGACCGCTGAGAAACTGGGGCTACCGCTGCATGCCTTCGGCATCTTGGAGGCTGAGCGCGGCAGTGCGCACGAGGCACTGAGGCAGGGCTGCGCAGTGACGGTGTATCCGGGTGGTGACCGCGACAATGCCAAGGCGTTCACCGACCGCAACAAAGTGGATTTCTTCGGACATCGCGGCTACGTGCAGCTGGCGTTGCGCACCGGTGCGCCAATCCTCCCGATTGTTGGAGTGGGCGGTGGTGAGGCGGTTTTCACCCTCACATCAGGTGAGAAGTTTGCTGAGATGCTCGGACTGAAAAAGTTGTTTCACGTACACACATGGCCCATCTACTGGTCGTTCCCTTTTGGTTGGCATGTAGGGCATCTGCCGAAATTCGAGTTGCCGCTGCCCACACAGGTCACCATCAGCGTGCTACCCCCGATACCAACGGACGGATATCCAGACCACGCAGCCGGTGACCCTGAAATGGTGGAGGAACTCGACAGAAAGGTCATCGCGTTGATGCAGGCCGAGATGGACCGACTCACGGAGGGGCGCATACCGCTGATCGGGGGGCGGAAGGGCAAGAAGTGACCTTGTGCTCACCCCAACATCACCAGATTGATGTGCCTTTTCTCCACCGACACCTCCTTCACCCGCACCCGCACCTCATCGCCCAGACGGTATTCATTGCCCGTGGTGGAACCCGTCACCGTCATCGTGTCCTCGTCAAAGCTGTAGAAATCGTCCGAGAGGCGTTGGGCGAAAGGAATGCGCAACACGCCATGTTGACTTTACAATTCATTCTTGTCAATGCCCGCCTGTTTGAGGATGGCGTGGAAAGTTCCCTTTGGCAGGTCTTTACTGTGCATGGGGACAACGGTGATTTTGCCGCTGTCAGGATGACGTAAATAGTGATGACTGCCCTTAATGCGGACAAGGATAAAGCCGCGCTGTTCCAAAATGCGGCAAAGCTCCTTCGGGGTCAATGAAGGTACAGTGCCCATGGTTCACGCGGCCACGGTCATGGCGTACTCCAGTGTGCGGCTATCATCTGGGATGGTCTCTCCCTGCTCCCTCAGCACCTCCAAGTAGCCCTCAATAGCCTCCTTGGCCATCTCCAGTGCATGGGAGAGGTCTGTGCCATAAGTGATGCATCCGGGCAGGGACGGCACATTGACCGTGAATCCGCCCTCTGGCTCCTCCTGAAGCAATATCCGATAAGTGCGTGTGGCCATGTCTTCTCCCTCTTGAATGACCGTAAAGTTCGGGAAAAAAGAGCAATTCCGATCTCACCCCAACATCACCAGGTCTATCTGCCGCTTCTCCACCGACACCTCCTTCACGCGGATGGGTACCTCATCGCCCAGGCGGTATTCGTTGCCCGTGGTGGAACCCTTCAACGTCATCGTGTCCTCGTCAAAGCTGTAGAAAATCGTCCGAGAGGTCGCGTAGATTGGTGATGTCCTCCCTGTCTTGATGTCCTGATAGACGAAGGAGCTCATCATCGCATTATCCCGTTCATAGTTTCCCTCCTACTCCTATTACCATCGTGAACAAAAGCAAAACGGACAACAGAGCGTAGACAACTACGGTTTGGTCTCTTCTCTCTTTCTGCTTCTCATTTTGCACAGAGTACTTATTAAATATCTTATCGTGGCGAACGTGAGCGTATATATAAATACATATGACAATACATAGTACTGGAATTGCATACAGCACCGCGCGATAAGCAATGCCGATTTCTCCCCTATTTCCAAGCAAATAATCTACAAAAGCCATAACTGTCCCAACGTTTAAGACAATGCACAATGCAACACCGATAGCTGCGCTGTATCTGTTTGATTCCTCACTGAGTCTTCCTTCATACTTCCTGTAGAAAAGAGTAATCCGATAATACAGATAGTCAAGTATGTTGAACCGTTCAATCCTCATTGCATGACACATCATCGCTCTTCATATCTACATCGTAGTGATATCCTACCCCAACATCACCAGATCGATCTGCCTTTTCTCCACCGACACCTCCTTCACGCGGATGCGCACCTCATCGCCCAGACGGTATTCGTTGCCGGTGGTGGAACCCGTCACCGTCATCGTGTCCTCGTCAAAGCTGTAGAAATCGTCCGAGAGGTCGCGCAGGCGGATCATCCCCTCGCACTTGTTCTCCTTTATCTCCACGAAGATGCCCCACTCCGTCACGCCCGAGATGAGGCCATCGAACTCCTCGCCCACCTTGTCGGCCATCCACTTGGCCTGCATGTACTTGGTGCTGGCGCGCTCCGCGTCCGATGCCTTCTTCTCCATCTCCGAGCTGTGCTTGCAGAGGTCCTCATAGTCCTTCGCGTTGGCCGATGCGCCCTCGTCCAGATAGCGTTGCAGCAGGCGGTGCGCCATCACATCGGGATACCTGCGGATGGGCGAGGTGAAGTGCGAATAGTGGCTGAATCCCAGCCCGAAGTGTCCGATGTTCTCCGTGCTATAGACCGCCTT
>CAZCNS010000022.1:0-20363 GCA_964500205.1 uncultured Chryseobacterium sp.
GAGGAAGCAAAGCGCCAAGAGGAGGAAAGGAAGGCGCAGGAGGCCGCAGCCAAAGCCGCTGAGGAGGAGCGCAAGGCACAGGAAGCTGCTGCCGCGAAGGCCGCTGCCGAGGAAGCAAAGCGCCAAGAGGAGGAAAGAAAGGCACAGGAAGCCGCTGCTGCGAAGGCCGCTGCTGAGGAAGCAAAGCGCCAAGAGGAGGAAAGGGAGGCGCAGGAGGCCGCAGCCAAGGCTGCAGAGGAAGAGCGCAAGGCACAGGAAGCTGCTGCCGCGAAGGCCGCAGCTGAAGAAGCAAAGCGTCAAGAGGAGGAAAGGAAGGCACAGGAAGCTGCTGCTGCGAAGGCCGCTGCCGAGGAAGCCAAGCGTCAGGAAGAGGAGAGAAAGGCGCAGGAGGCCGCAGCCAAAGCCGCTGATGAGGAGCGCAAGGCACAGGAAGCTGCTGCTGCGAAGGCTGCTGCCGAGGAGGCCAAGCGTCAAGAGGAGGAAAGGAAGGCACAGGAAGCCGCTGCTGCGAAGGCCGCTGCTGAGGAAGCCAAGCGTCAGGAAGAGGAAAGAAAGGCGCAGGAGGCCGCAGCCAAAGCCGCAGAGGAAGAGCGCAAGGCACAGGAAGCTGCTGCTGCGAAGGCTGCTGCCGAGGAGGCCAAGCGTCAAGAGGAGGAAAGGAAGGCACAGGAAGCCGCTGCTGCGAAGGCCGCTGCTGAGGAAGCCAAGCGTCAGGAAGAGGAAAGAAAGGCGCAGGAGGCCGCAGCCAAAGCCGCAGAGGAAGAGCGCAAGGCACAGGAAGCTGCTGCTGCGAAGGCCGCTGCCGAGGAAGCAAAGCGCCAAGAGGAGGAAAGGAAGGCACAGGAGGCTTCAGCCAAGGCCGCTGAGGAGGAGCGCAAGGCACAGGAAGCTGCTGCTGCGAAGGCCGCTGCTGAGGAGGCCAAGCGTCAGGAAGAGGAGCGCAAGTCACAGGAAGCCACTGCTGCGAAGGTTGCTGCTGAAGAAGCAAAGCGCCAAGAGGAGGAAAGGAAGGCACAGGAGGTCTCAGCCAAGGCTGCAGAGGAAGAGCGCAAGGCACAGGAAGCTGCTGCCGCGAAGGCCGCAGCTGAGGAGGCGAAGCGTCAGGAAGAGGAGAGAAAGGCACAGGAGGCCGCAGCCAAGGCCGCTGAGGAGGAGCGGAAGGCACAGGAAGCCGCTGCTGCGAAGGCCGCTGCCGAGGAAGCAAAGCGCCAAGAGGAGGAAAGGAAGGCGCAGGAGGCTGCAGCCAAGGCCGCTGAGGAGGAGCGCAAGGCGCAGGAGGCTGCTGCTGCGAAGGGCGCTGCTGAAGAGGCTAAGCGGTCAAAGCTACAGGAGCAGTTCGATGCCTTGATGAATGATGCGCAGGCGCAGGTTCAAGCAGAGCAGTACGACAAGGCTAAATCCACCTACCGTCAGGCGCAGTCTTTGAGACCGGACGATAAGCAAGTGGCAGACCGTATCAAGGAGGTCGATGCACTTCTTGCTGCTCAGGCCCAGAAGGCCAAACAGGATGCGGCCCTCGCCAAGCAGTTTGATGAGAAGATGTCGAAGGGCAATGTGGCCTTGGCCAAGCGCAAGTACGAGGAGGCTCTTGGATTCTATCAAGAGGCCGCTGGCATTATCCCCGATAAGGAAGAGGCCACAGGAAAGATAAGAGAGGTAGAGGCTGTGCTTGCCAAGATGGCTGATGACGAGAAGGCCCGTGCAGGAGATGACCAGCGTCTGTCAGAACTTGTCTCGGCTGCGGAGTCGGCTTTCAAGGCAGAGAACTACACCGAGTCCCGTGCCAAGTATCAACAGGCACTCGATATCCGGCCCAGCGACCGCAACATCATTGAGCGCGTGCAGGCTGTGAATGCCATCATCGAGAAACAGGAGAAGGCGGCAGAGGCCGAGCGTCAGCGGGAGGAGGCTGCCCGCAAGGCGGCTGAGGAGCAGGCCGAGGCCGACAGGCTGCGTGCAGAGCGTGAGGCCCGAGAGGCTGAGGATAAGCGACTTGAGGAGGAGCGCAGACAGGCAGAGCTGGCAGCATTGGAGGAGGAGCGGCTCCGTAAGGAAAAGGAGCTTGCAGATGCGAAGACCTCAGAAGAGGAGCGCAGGCAGGCTGAGGCGGAGGCCAGACGAGAGGCAGAGGAGGCCGAGAAGGCGCGCATACTGGCTGAGATGCAGGCACTGGAGCAGGAGCGGACACAGCGTGAGGAAGCAGCGCGCGTTGCACGTGAGGAGGCTGAGCAGGCGCGTCTTGCCAAGGAGGCTGAGGAACGCGAACGTGCTGCAAAGGCCAAGGCCGAGGCCGAGGAGGCAAAGCGCAAAGCGGATGAGGAGAAGGCACGCCTTGCCAAGGAGGCTGAGGAGCGCCAACTTGCTGCTGTGAGGGAAGCGGAGGAGGAACGCAGACTGAAGGCGTTGGAGGAGGAGCGTTTGAAGCAAGAGGCGCGTGAGCGCACAGAGCAGGAGGCCAGAGAGAAGGCCGAGCGCGAGCGTAAGGCCGAGCAGGAACGTCTGCGTGAGGAGCAGGAGGCTCGTGCAGCGGCAGCCACTGCTGAGGCGGCTGAACGGGAAGCCCGTGAACGTGCCGCCAGAGAAGCTGCCGAGAGTGAGGAGGACAGGCGCAGAAGGCTCGCTCAGGAGCAGTTGGACAAGCAGCGTGCAGAGGAGGAACGCAAGGCGCAGGAGGAAGCCGACCGCATGGCAGCAGAGGCGGAGTCCATTTTACAGGCGGAGATCAAGGCTCTGGAGGACAGGATGCGTGCAGAGGTAGAGGCACAGGTGAGGGCGGAGTACGAGAAGCAGTTTGCCGCTGAACTCAAAGAGATGTCCGCACAGGAGCGCGAGGAGCGCGTGGAGCAGGCGCTGCGTGATAGGAAGGAGGAGATAGATGCCCGAAGAAAAGAGGCCGAACTGGCTCAGAAACTCGCCATCATGGAGACGCGCAAGCGGCAGGAGAAGGAACGTTTTGAGCGTATGGAGGAGGAGAACCGGAGGAAACAGGAGGAACAGCGCATAGCTGAGGAAGCCCGTGCCAAGAAGGCCGCTGAAGAAGCCGAACGTCTTGCAGAAGAGCAGCGACAAAAAGAAGAGGCTGCACGGATCGCTGCTGAACGCAAGGCACAGCAGGCTGCTGAGGAGGAGGCCCGCAGATTGCGCGAGGAGGCCGAGCGGCAAGAGAAGCTTGCTGCGGCCGAACGTGCCAAGGAGGAGGCTGAGCGCGAGAAACAGCGCAGGCGGGAGGAGCAGGCCCTTGCAGATGCTGAGAAGATAGCCCGCGCCAAAGAGCAGGCGGCCATGGAGGAGCAATTGCGACAGGAGGAACAGGCCCGCCAGAAGGCGGAGGCCGAGGAGCTTGCACGTATTGCCAAGGAGAAGCAGGAGTTTGATGAGCGTATGCGCAAGGAGTCCGAGGAGCAGCGTCTGGCAGAGGTGAAGGCGCGGGAGGCGAGCTTCAAGGACAAGCTGGAGTTTGAGAAGAAGGCCAAAGACCTCGCGAAGACCATGGTGGAGTCGGACCGGGAGGCTTACGAGCAGGAGGTGCGGGCCAAGATGGAGAAGGAATTTGCCGAGAAGCGCGCTGCGGTGCTGGATGAGAAGGCCAAGCGCGATGCTGCATCGGCCAGTGACTTCAAACCAACGAAGTACCAGATGGACCTTGCTGACAAATACCCTGACGGAGTGACCGAGGAGTTGGAGAACTTGCCCAACCGCGAGGTGAAACGCATCATTGTGAACAGGGGAGGGGGCAATGTGAACCTGTACAGTCGGGTGCAGTGGAACTGGGGCGGGGTGTATTACTTCAAGAACGAGCAGAGCACGAGCAAGCAGACCTTCGACAACGAGACGAAGTGGTAAGTGGTGTGCGTGAACTGTTAGTGAGGTAAGGCATTGCTGTTGAGTCGATGAGAACCACTGCTCGATTCGTGCAGGCCGCTATTTGATAGTAGCGGGCGGCTGTTTGATTGTTGAGAACAGCTGTTTATGTGAGGGCAGGCTGTTCAGTACATATGAGGTCAGTTCAATTCTTGCGTGTCCATTCGACTCAACACTTCAGCAGAGTCCAAATAATCATGGACTTAGATTGATTGTTACGACCAATTGTATGTCAGTACGAAGCTGTCGATGCTCAAAATCTCTTGATAGACCGTGCGTCTTTTCAGAGTCCCAATTATCCAGAACTACACGTCCAAGTATCCCAACGAATTGAAGATTGCCTATTGCACCACCACCCGTGCGTTGCTCACCCCATTCTCTGAGCGCAGCTCTACGATGTAAACGCCCGGTGCGATGCCCGAGGCGTCCACGCGCTGCAAGCCGCCAGTTAAGCTGCGGGTGAGGATGACGCTGCCGCGGAGGTCTGTCATGCGCAGTTCGGCAACTTGGGCGGTGACGGGCACATTGATGTCGAAAATACCGTTGGTAGGGTTGGGGAAGATGCGCAGACCGTCTGACTCCACATCGGTAAGGCCTACCACACCCACGTTGACCGTGACCTCGGTGCGTGGGCTGATGCAGATGCGCTCGTCCGTCTCCACCTCCCAGTCGTAGAAGTAGTACCAGTAGTCAGGCGTGCCGGTGTTGGCCCCTGTGATGGCGCCAACGTTGCCAAGCGCGTAAGGGAACGCGGGGGTGCTTCCTATGCCATCGCGCCAGAGACCATGGTTATTGTTGGCCACGCGCATGCGGTAGCCGGTGCCGGGCTGCACATACCAGTCGAGGTCAATGCGAGACTCGCCCTCCGTGATGGACACGGTCTGCTCGATGAGGTTCTGTCCGTCAGCGTTCTGGAGGTAGAGGTCGCGGTCGCCATCGGCATTGGCGTAGACCTTTACCGACTTGATTGTGAAAGGCTCTATGGCATCGAAGATGAGGTAGAAGCCTGTGCTGTTGTGGAACTGCCCGCCCTCGATGGTGCGGTCGGTCTTGCCTCCGAAGAAGGTGTCGCCACCGTAGGTCACGGTCTGCTCCACGAAGAAGGAGGATGTGGTGCTTACCTCGGGTGTGGTGACTGTGGCCCCGCTGCCTATGATGTTACCGCCCGTTGGCGCATCGTACCATGTGAGGTCATTGCCTGTGGCAGATAGCTCGGCAGTGCCAGCGATAGGGATCCATACCTCCGCCTCGGCCACGGATGGCGCGGGCGCAGCGAAGACCTCCACTTCGATGGCCTCTGAGCTGAAAGATTCGCAAGCGCCTTGAACAGTGACGCTGTAGATGCCGCTCTCTGTCACTTCGATGCTCTGGGCCTCGGCCCCGTTGGTCCAGAGATAGCCCAGCGCGGCATCGGAGGTGAGGGTGATAGACTCGCCCTCGCAGAATTTCAACTCGCCACTGGCGGTGATGGCCGGGGTCTGATCGGGCGATACCTGCACGCTGAGCGGTGCGCTGGTGGAGGAGCAGCCGGTGGTATTGTCGGTCACTGTGACGCGGTAGCTGCCCTCCGTGCCGATGGTGATGCTCTGTGTTGTCTCACCCGTGCTCCACGCGTAGCTGTAATCACTTGCTGCCGGGGCATTGAGGGTAAGTGTCTCGTCACTGCAGAGGATGCTCGGCCCGTTGCTGGTGACGAAAATGCCCTGCATCACACATTGATCCTCCACCACACTGATGAACTGGTTGGGCTGAGGGTTGACGATGGTATGGGAGATGCCCGATGGGAACTGCACCACTGCGGAGTCGATTGCAGTGGCCTGCCCTATGCCGAAGTGCTGTATAAGGGTGTTTACGATGCCGTAGCTCTCGCCTGCCCGCACCTCGCGCACCTGAACACCCCATGCCCCATAGAGCTTGACCTTGGCACCCACCGCGCTTTTGTTGCTCATTGTGCCCGTCATGGTGAAGGCAATCCAGTTGTTGCTGTTGCCATCATTGACCCAGAGGGCGTTAGGGGTGTTGCTCGGTGTGGTGTAGCTGGTGCCGTAGGAGGCATAGACATCGAGGAATCCGTCATGGTTCAGGTCACCGATGGCGAAGCTGTGCATGTTGTTGCCGAAGAGTCCGTTCACCTGCGTGAAGGTGCGGTCACCATTGTTCATATAGACGCGGTGGCCGTTGCCGCTTACGATGATGTCCACGAAACCATCATTGTCAAGGTCGCGCATGATGCCTTGCAGTGGGAACCCGATCATGTTGCTGATGCCACTGCCGTTGAAGATGTCCACAAACTGGCCGTCCTGGTTCTCAAGGAGCATGGCCGCCACATCGTGGTTGGTGATGAAGGCATCGAAGTCGCCATCGTTGTCGATGTCCTGAAAGTCGGTGGTCCAGCTCTGTGCCCCGATGCGGAGGCCGTAGGCTGCACCGTTCTCGGTGTAGTTGCCATTGCCATCGTTCTCATAAAGCACGTTGATCCTGCGGTGGTCGTTGGGGTTGTTCACATTCTGGCGGCACTTGCTGATGTAGAGGTCGATGTCTCCATCGTCATCGAAATCGGTCCATGTGGAGCCATAGTTGCCCGACCCGTCACCCTCGATGGGTGTCATGTCTATCATTTCGGTGTCGGTGTAGGTGAAGTTTCCGCTGCCATCGTTGTGCCAGATGCCACTGACATCGGTATCGGCACAGCCGAAATAATCGAGGTCGCCATCATTGTCAATATCGGCAAGGTTGGAACCCTGCATGAAAAGATCGTAGTCGGGCAATGGGGTGATGGTGTACTCTGTGCCGTCATTGTTGGCCTTTGCGTAGCGGATGTTTGTGAAGTTGCCACCGCAGAAGACGTCAGCATGCCCGTTGTTGGTCACATCGCCAGCCACCATGCTCCATGCACTGGCGTTCAGCATGGTGCCAGCCTCGAGGCCGGTCCACATTCCATCACGTTCCTGATACTGAAAAATGAGGTGCCGCGCCTGATTGAGCACGATAATGTCATCGAGGCCGTCTCCGTTGGCATCCTGGATGCAGTTAGGGCCACCGCTATAGAGTGCGGGGTTCTGAAGGTCGTTCACGCGATTGGTGAAGGACAACTGGGCCTGTGCATCCGCGATTCCTGAGCAGGCGAAAAGGGCAAGAGGTAGGAGTTTTCTCATTTCTCGAAAAAAAACGCTGCATTAAAGTGCAACGGGCCGAAAGTAGGTAAAGGCTGGGGGAGTGAAAGTGCGGAGGGTTACAGTTCCGCAGGACAGCGTGCGTTAAACCGCCTTACTTGATTTCCAGACATGAGAGGTGAGCCCAGGCAGGACTGTTGATAAAATCAATGATGATGTCCATCCTGAGTCGCAGAGCAATTGCGAGTTCCTCTGTTGACGGATTGTTCATTCGCACCCAGATTACTTTAGGCGGGTGACCGTGCAGACATGACAGGTCATAAAAGTCGGTGTCGCAACTCACAATGGTAAATCCGTTGGACCGCGCATATTCCCATATCAACCTGTCTTTTCTGTTTTCCAGCATCAGCCTCCGAACTTGTTCAGATCCTGGGAAAATCTCTGAGAGCTTGGCAACAATACGAAAAGAGATATTCGGATCGAAAAGAAGCTTCATTGCTCATGCAGCCCTTGAGCGGTGTTCACGGTCAGCGGCATACGCAAGGCATGCTTGAATGTGAATTTCCTCCAGCTCTGGGAAGTCTTCGATGATTTCGGTAACGGTCATTCCTCTGGAGAGCCATCCAAGCACATCATATACTGATATGCGCGTACCGTTAACGCAAGGACGTCCAAACCTGACCTCGGGGTCGATGGAGATATGAGCGGTGTAATCCATTTCCTATTCAATTGGCAGAATCAAAGGTAAAGTATGCGCTCCAACATTCGTCTTTAGGTATAGGACAGCCGTGTTGGATACCTTCGCACGGCCATGACCAGAAGCACCATCCGCACCATTATTGCCCTCGGCACGGTATCTATTATCGGGCTGGTGCTTACGCAACTTTTCTGGATGGACAAGGCGTTTGAGCTGCGCGAGCGGGAGTTCGATGACAACGTGACCGTTGCTCTGCGCGAGGTGGCCCTGCAGATCAAGGTCATCAACAAGGACAGCACCGAGGTGGCACCCGTGCTCAGGCTCTCACGCAATTATTTCGTGGTAGCGACCAACGACACGCTCCACCCATACCTGCTGGAGAGCCTGTTGGACAACGAGTTCCGTGCCCGGAATATCCTCACTGACTTCGAGTACAATATCTACGATTGCTTCACAGACAGCTTGGTGTTCGATGGTTTCGTGGCCCTCTCGGGTGATGAGTATGACCGCCCCTCAGATGTGGGCGATATTCTGTCCGACTTCGACAGTCACTATTTCGGGGTCTATTTCCCTAATAAGGAGAACTACCTCGCCAGCCAGATGGGGGTGTGGCTGTTCAGCTCGGTCATCATGTTGCTTGTGTTGGTATTCTTTGCTTACACCATCTCGGTCATCCTCAAGCAGAAAAGGCTCTCTGAGATCAAGAGCGATTTCATCAACAACATGACCCACGAGTTCAAGACGCCCATCAGCACCATTTCTGCTTCCAGTGACATATTGCTGTCCGGTGCATTGGATGGGGATGCAGCCAAGCGTGCCCGCTATTATCGCATGATCCATGATGAGAGCGACCGCTTGCGGCTTCAGGTTGAAAAGGTGTTGCAGATGGCGCAGTTCGACCGCAGCGAGATCGACCTTAATCTCATCGACACCGATCTGCACGCCATCATCCGCAAGGCCACGGCCAGCGTGCAGATATTGCTGGATGAGCGCCATGGGAGCATCGAACTGCGGCTGGAGGCGACCGATGCGAAGTGCCAGGTCGATGAGCTGCATTTCTCCAATATCGTGCGCAATCTGCTCGATAATGCCATCAAATACTGCGCGAAGCAGCCCCGCATCGCGGTCATCACGGCTGATGCGGGCGATGCCATCGAAGTGCGCGTGCAGGACAACGGTATCGGTATCTCCCCGAAACAGCAGCAGGAGGTGTTTGAGAAATTCTATCGCGTGCCTACAGGTAATATTCACAATGTCAAGGGTTTCGGTCTGGGACTTTATTACGTGCGCTCATTGATGCAGGCGCATGGAGGAACGGTCTCAGTGATCAGCGGTGAGGGTGGAAGCACTTTCGTCTTGCGAGTTCCGAGGAAGCGTTGAGCGCCCCGCACTTTGGTTTCTACATTCGTGGCACGTGAGTTTCTGCGGAAACCCGACTTATCAGCATTGCTGAATTGAAATGAGAAAAGGTCTTGTCATCTGCGTAGCAATGCTCCTCGGAAGCCTCGGGTTCGCACAACATTCCGAACCCGACTCGCTCCTTTCCGTTTGGCAGGATGAGTCCCTGTCGGACTCCGTGCGGGTGAAGGCCTACAAGGATCATATCTGGAACGGCTACCTCTTCTCCGACCCCGACAGCGCTCTCATATTGGCCGAAGCCCTGTATTCCTTCGCCAGTGATCATGATTACCCGATAGCGGTCAATCAGGCGCTGACGTTGCAGGCCATCGCCTTTGAGATGAAAGGCGACTTCAACCGGGCGATGGAGTACACGAGAAGGTCAATTTCCGAGAATGAACGCATCGATAACAGACCGGGAGTCTCGGAGGCGCGGATAGTGGCAGGGGTCATCTACGAGCAGCAGGGCAACTACCCGAAGGCGTTGGAGCAGTACAACATGGCCCTGACCATAGACGAGCAGATCGGAAACAAGGAGGGCATGGCCATGAGCCTCAACAACATCGGCAACATCTACGACATTCAGGGCAATTCGGAACGCGCGCTGGAACACTATCTGAGGGCCTTGGCCATAGACGAGGAACTCGGTGTGAAGCAGGGGATAGCCGTGGAGCTGGGCAATGTGGGTCACATCTATCAGGCACAAGGGAATATTGAGAAGGCTTTGGAATATCAGGAGAGGGCATTGGCCTTGAACAAGGAGATAGGGGATCTTTATGGGATTGGGGGATCCTTGCGAAGCATCGGCTCGTTGTACGAGACCCAAGGAGACCACGCGCTGGCACTGGAGAACTACGAAAGTGCGCTGAACATCTTCGAGGAGGTGGGCATGCAGCAGGAGGTGGCCAGTGTGCAGTCTACCATCGGCCGTTTTCATCTTCGTCAGGGCGACTCACAGCTCGCCCTCGACTATTGCCTTAAGTCCCTTTCTTTAGCAATGGAGGTGGGGGCGCTGGTCATTCAGAATTCGGCCTGCAGCTGCCTGTACGGAGCCTATAAGGCCATGGGCAACACCAAGGAGGCCCTGTCCTATCATGAGCAGATGATTGTGCTGAGGGACAGTATCTACAACGAGGAGAACACCAAGCAGCTCACCCGCATCGAGATGCAGTATGAGTTTGATAAAAAGGAAGCTGAGACACTGGCAGAGCAGGAGAAGAAGGACGCCATCGCCCAGCAGGAACTCAAGCGCCAGAAACTGATGCGCAACGGGTTCATGGGCGGATTTGCGGTGGTGATGCTCTTTGCAGGCGTGTTCTTCGTGCAGCGGAACCGGATAGGCAAGGAGAAGGAACGGAGCGAGGAGCTGCTGCTCAACATCCTGCCCGAAGAGACCGCGCAGGAACTCAAGGAGAAGGGCGAGGCCGAGGCCCGGCTCATCAACGAGGTAACGGTGCTCTTCACCGACTTCAAGGGTTTCACCGCCATGAGTGAACAGCTATCACCAAAGGATCTGGTCAAGGATCTGCACCTGTGCTTCTCCCTTTTTGACGAAATCTGTGAGAAACATGGCATAGAGAAGATCAAGACCATCGGTGATGCCTATATGGCCGCTGGTGGATTGCCCACTCCGAATTCAACCCATGCGCACGATGTGGTTAAGGCCGCTTTGGAAATGGCGCAGGTGGTAGAAGATGGCAAGTCGAAGAAGATCGCGGAAAGCCTCCCCTACTTCGAGGTTCGCATCGGCATCCACACCGGCCCCGTGGTGGCAGGAATAGTCGGCATCAAGAAATTCCAATACGACATCTGGGGCGACACCGTCAATACTGCTAGCCGTATGGAAAGTTCGGGCGAGGTTGGGAAAGTCAATATCAGCGAAGCGACCTACGCGCTGGTGAAGGATGAGTTCACCTGCGAATACCGAGGCGAGATCGAGGCGAAAGGAAAAGGTAAGTTGGGGATGTGGTTTGCTATTGAGGCAAAAATGAACACTTGACAGACCATCCCTATCCTTCGGGATAGTTTGAGTAA
The DNA here is from genome assembly GCA_964500205.1 of uncultured Chryseobacterium sp. Lineage (GTDB taxonomy): Bacteria > Bacteroidota > Bacteroidia > UBA10329 > UBA10329 > UBA10329. Next base: position 11,104 of record CAZCNS010000022.1, read on the forward strand.
TTCGTCAGATAGCATCGACTGCATCCAAGCATCGATGCAGTTGGTGGGTTCGTTTCTTTGTCCGATGACACAAATGCAGCATCCACTTTCAGGCTATCGCATCCTTGACCTCAGCAAGTTGCTGCCCGGTCCGTTGGCTACGCTTTGGATGGCACAGCAGGGCGCGGAGGTCATCAAGGTGGAAAGCCCTGATTCGCCCGACCCGGTGCGCCACTATCCGCCTGTGAAAGATGGCGTATCGGCCTTCTATTTGGCACTCAACGCTGGCAAGCGTAGCGTGTCGGTCGATTATCGGAGCGAGGACGGAAAGGAAGCATTGCTGCGGCTCGTGGATTCAGCAGATGTGGTGGTGGAGCAGTTCCGCCCCGGTGTCATGGAGGCATTCGGCCTTGGCTATGAGGTGCTGCGCACGCGGAAGCCTGACATCATCCTTGTCAGCATCACCGGATATGGTCAGAAAGGGCCGATGGCTGCCATGCCTGGCCACGATATCAATTACCTGAGCTACTCCGGTGTGTTGGATGGCCTTCGTGACAGCCATGGCGACCCCGTCATACCGCAGTCACAATTGGCCGATGTGGCTGGCGGCAGTATGATGGCACTCAATGCCACGCTCACCGCATTGCTGCACCGCGAGCGGACAGGTCAGGGACAGCACGTGGACGTGGCCATGGCCCGCAATGCCGCTTGGCTTCAGATGTTGCGCATTGCCGAGGAGCAGGCCACGGGTGGGTACGATGCGTATCTGTCAGGCAAGTTGGCCTCCTACAATGTTTATCGCTGCGCAGATGGAAAGCATGTGGCCCTCGGTGCGTTGGAGCCGAAGTTCTGGCAGAGATTCTGTGTGCTGGTGGGTCATCCCGAATGGGCCGTTCGATTGCCGGAGCCCACTTTGAAGGACGATGTCGCGGCACTTTTCGCCTCACATCCTATGTCGCATTGGACAGCACTGCTGGAGCATGCCGAGGTCTGCCTCTCGCCCGTGCTCACGGTGCAGGAGGCTATGGAGCATGTGTTGTTCGCAGGTTCAGGATTTCCCTCCCCGTTGGGCACTGCGGAATGCGGAAACGCCCCGGGGCTGGGCGAGGACAACGGTCTGTTGAACCTCCCCTGAAATCCCGGTCAGACGGGCTCAGTAAATAAGCAGTCGCGTTGTGGTCGCACCCTTATCTGTGATGGCCTTAAGCAGATAGGTTCCGCTCGAAAGACCAGAGAGATCCACTTCGGTAGCTGCATCAGTTACCATTTTCTCCAAGATCAGCTCGCCCATGATGTTGATCAAATGGATGGTGGAAGGCCCGCTCAGACCGTTCAGTTTCACACGGTCTGTGGCGGGGTTAGGGTAAACCGTGACCTCCCCGAATCCATCCGCATCAACTACCGATGTAGTCGTCTGAGGTTCCCCGTTTAGGCGTATCAGGCTCTGATTTGCGGGGAAACCGTCATTGAGCCGCAGTCCCTCTTCTTTGTAGGATGAGTTGCCATGCACTATGAGAATGCCACCGTTGGCTTGCACCGCACAGTGAAAGACCTGCGGGCCGTTGCCAAAGCCGCTTTCAGTATCGAAGGTGTCGTCAAGCGTTCCATCGCTGTTCAGCCGCATGATGCCCGAAACGGATGCACCACCGTAGTTTTTTAGGAAATAACCCGAGACGAGTATCTTACCGTCCTCCTGAAAGGCGATGGCCGTGGGATAAACGCCTGATTCTTGGTCGTTTGTCGCCTCATTGAAGCTGCCATCCAGACTCAGATTTGTGTTGTATCTCCTCACTGCGTAGGTACTGCCGCTCTGAGGACCAGCCACCACGATCTTGCCATCACTCTGTACTGCTGCCCTTGGGTAGTCATCTGTGATGCCCGTTGAACTGACCGCACCGGAGTAGGTGAATGTGTTGTCGATGCTACCATCGGCATTGAGCACAGCCACACCGCTGGTAGAATGGGTGTCCCAACTGCTGAAGAAACCGCAGACAACGATCTTGCCGCTTGGATGAGCCTTTACATCCCTGAGTGAGGCACTACCGCTACTGGTCCAGTTGCCCGCGCTGAAAGTGTTGTCGATGCTGCCATCGGCATTCAGCCTTGTGATGCGGTTGCCGTGATCCATCGTCTGGTAATCTCCCACGATGAGGATCTTACCGTCCGACTGTACGTCCAGCCCGCGGATGGTAGGGTTGAAGGAAGCGAACCCGGCATTGAAGGTGTTGTCAATGCTACCGTCTGCGTTCAGCCGGAGGATGCCCTTCATGCTTTCCGTATCAGCGTTGGTGAAGCTGCCAGCGATCAGGATCTTGCCAGAGGGCAATTCCTTGGCCGCATAAACTTTTAGCGAATAGCCGTCTTCACTTTTCGGACCGTCAAACGAGGCATCTCTCAAGCCATCAGCATTGAGGCGCACCACACCACTGATATCAGAGTCGAATGAGTTGCGGAAATGCCCGTAGAATAGCACCTTGCCGTCAGACAAAGGAAGGCTCTTGGTGAAGGGGAAGCCGTTGTTGTCAAATGCCACTGCTCCGAAAACGGGGCCGTAGTCCAGCGTGAAATCAGTGTCGCGGTCCGTGTTGGATTGTGCCCAGGTCTTATTTCCGAGAAGAATGGTCAGTCCAGCTAAAAAGCAGTAGATGATTCTCATGGGATTGTATTTAAGAGTGGTTTGAAGTAGAGATTGAGTTTCTACCGCAACATTAAGGAACACATGTGATACTAATGTTCTTTCATTTGACACTGGCAGGTCATTACGTTGATTTGCGTACTGCCTTTATCACGTACAACCTCACAGGGGCGTCTTCAACTACCTTGCGGCATGGATTGGCTTGAATTCGGATACTGGGGTCTGCTACTGGCGAGCTTCCTCTCGGCCACGGTGCTTCCGTTCTCGTCAGAGGCTGTTCTGGCGGGCATGATCTATGCTGGGGGCGACCCATGGAAGGCCGTTGCTGTGGCTACTTTCGGGAATACCATGGGGGGAATGAGCTCTTACTGGATCGGCCACCTCGGCAAGGTGGAGTGGATGCAGAAATACCTTGGGGTGGGGGAGGAGAAACTTGACCGCTGGCTGCCCCGTGTGCAGCGGTATGGCAGCTTCTTCGCCATTTTGAGCTTCGCACCTGTTGTCGGTGATGTCATACCGCTGGGGCTGGGGTTTCTCCGGGCGAATATGTGGTTCACCTGCCTGTGGATGGCCATCGGGAAGCTCCTGCGTTATGCTGCCATCATGTGGGGCACACAGTTGGTCATGTGAGCCATTTTGCCTGCGTTACCTTTGAAGCATGATATACGAGTTCAACGGAATGAGGCCCACGGTGCATCCATCGGCCTATGTGCATCCTACTGCCAGCGTCATCGGCAATGTGCAGATAGGTCGTGATGTCTATATCGGTCCAGGGGCCTGTATCCGTGGCGACTGGGGCCGCATCGTCATTAAGGACGGCTGCAATGTGCAGGAGAACTGCACTGTCCATCAGTTTCCGGGTACCACCATCGTATTGCACGAGTTCGCCCACGTGGGCCATGGTGCCATCGTGCACGGTGCCACGCTTAAGAGGAATTGCCTCATCGGCATGAACGCGGTGCTGATGGACGATGCCGTGATCGGTGAGGAGGCCATCGTGGGTGCGCTCTGCTTCGTTCCCACCGGGATGATCGTCCCCGACCGGAAGATCGTGGTGGGCAACCCCGCCCGCATCGTGAAGGATGTGAGTGAGGAGATGGCCGCGTGGAAGACCGAGGGCACCAAGCTCTATCAGCAGCATCCGAACGAGTGCCATCACTCGATGCGCGAACTTTCTTCCGAAGAATTCCTTTCAGAGGAAAGAATTCCCGAGGAGGACCCTTACCAAGGAAAGCAGCCCGCTCTCATCGACACTTGGCAGAAAGAGCGTGCAAAATGAACCGGAAAATGCTTGTTGTGTTTTTGGGGAAATGCAGCTCAAGAGCCACTTTGCATTCTCTGCGCTCAACCTCTGCGTACTCTGCGTGAAATTTTTTGTCCCCGAATCCTGAATATCACATGAAAAGCATCCTGACCGGCTTTCTCTTGATCGCTATTTCCTCCTTTGGATCTGCACAGGACAGCCTCAATGTCCGCGCCCTTTTCAACTGGCAGAACACATCCCTGCCCGCCTCTACCACCTGGAGCAACACCTACAACGAGGTGTATGGTTATGCGGCCAATGGCAGGGAGTTTGGCATCATCGGCTCCACGGATGGCACCCACATCATTGACGTGACCGACCCCGCCAATGCTTACGAGGCGGTGTTCATAGAGGGGGCTGCCATGGGGCCGCAGGTCATTCACCGCGATTATCACACCTACGGAAATTACCTCTACATGGTGTGCGATGAGGGGCCGAGCACGCTCCAGATAGCCGACTTGAGCTTTCTGCCTGACTCCGCGCCCGTGCGATACGATAGCAATGAGCTTTTCGTCCGTGCGCACAACATCTTCATCGACACCGCTACCGCACATCTTTATGTGGTGGGCAATGCCAACTGGGCTGCCGTCTATTCGCTCGCAGACCCGCTGGCTCCTGAGATATTGGTCAACTGCCGCTACGACCTCGAATGGTGGAGCAGCGTGGGCTACCTGCACGACATCTATGTGCGCAACGATACGGCCTACTGCAATGCCGAATGGCGCGGCCTTTTCGTGGTAGATTTCAACGATATGCAGAACCCCGTCATGATCGGGTCGATGCCCGTCTATGCGCAGCAGGGCTACAATCATAGCGGTTGGCTCATGGACAATGCTCCCTACTACGCCATGGCCGATGAGACCCACGGCATGGCGGTCAAGATCGTGGATGTGAGCGATATGCAGAATCTCACGGTCACCGACACCATCACCTCCGGGGTGCATCCGTACAGCATTCCGCACAATCTCATCTACCGCGATGATTTCCTTTACGTGTCCTATTATTTCGATGGCATTTACGTGTTCGACTGCACGGATCCAGAGCATCCCGTCATTGCTGGTTTTTATGATACCTCCGATGCCATTCATCTGAATAACGATTACAAGGGCTGCTGGGGCGTTTATCCCTTCCTGCCCTCTGGGAATGTGCTCGCCAGCGACATGCAGACCGGTCTTTGGGTATTCGATGTTTCAGAGGCTATGTTCACCTCGGTGAATGATTTCTCTCAGCCCACTGATGGCTTCCTTGCTTTCCCGAATCCATTCAACGAGCGCGTGTTCCTGAAAGGAGCGGCCATCGGCTCTACTTTCACTGTTCGCGACCTTTCAGGCAGGGAGCTTTTGAAGGGGAAAGTCCTTTCTGATGGTTCTCTTCAGAATGCAGCTCTTCTGCCGAGCGGCATCATGGTCTTGACCGCAGAAAGCGTGGACGGAAGTCACCGCGCTACACGGTTGGTAAAGCGTTGAACGTCTCAAGGGTTCGCTCCGAAATCTGATTGGTGTGGTTCGGGTGCGGCCATAAGACAACTGTTGGTCAGCTCATAAGTCGAAAGGGCACAAAACAAAGAGGCGGCACTCTGAAAGAATACCGCCTCTTGCTTTGATTGCTATCCATATCACTGCTTGACCACCCGCAGTACAGCGACACCTTCCTTGCCGGTCACGCGCACCATGTAGGTGCCGTTCGCCAGATGGCTCATATCTATGTCTCTGCGGAAAGACGCTGACCCTTGGATGCGTTCGGATGTCATCAGCTCACGGCCCAGCAGGTCACGGATGTCGAGCGCAACATCGGTGTGACGGCCCAGCTCTGCCTCGATAGTAAAGATCCCGTTGTTCGGGTTCGGATAGACCTTGATGCCGTAGGGGCTGTTCGCATCTGTGATGCCCACGAAGGTGAATTCGTAGTTCCAAGATGTGCCCTGGCATCCGTTGGCATCTGTCACCGTCACTTTGATGTTGCCGCTCTCACTGGGCATGAAGCTACCTGAGGTTGCACCGGGAACAGGGTTGTTGTTGATGAACCACTGATAGCTCGCGAACGGTCCGTTGGTAACAGTGAGCAGGTTACCATCCTGCTCGATAATGGGCTGTGGATTGGTAACCGTTACAACCACAGGGTTGTCCAGCAGCGAGGAGTTCTGACAGCCGTTCGCGTCCGTCACGGTCGGTGCATAGCTGCCTGAGCTTGTCACGCTGATGCTCTGCGAGGTCTGTCCGCTGTTCCAAGCGTAGGAGGCGAATGCGGGTTCGACCGTGAGGGTAACACTGCCTCCCTGACAGAACTCCAGCGGTCCGCTTGCCACGATTGTAGGCTGCACGGTCTGCCCTGATGTTACAGTGATAATGTTGGAAGTGCCCGAACAACCGTTGGCATTCGTAACGGTCACGGAGTACGTTCCTGCAGTCGTCACGTTGATGGTCTGTGTGGTCTGACCACCAGGATTCCAGTTGTAACTGCTGAAACCCGCGGTTACAGAGAGCGATACTTCTGTGCCTTGGCAGATGACGGTGCTTCCGTTTGAAATGATTGTCGGGCTTGGGGCAGGGACTGTGGACACCGTGATGGAAGCTGACCCCGAGCAGCCAATGCCATCGGTTACTTCCACATCGTAGGTGCCTTCCTCATTGACTGAGATGGACTGACCTGTCTCCGAAGTGCTCCATGTGTAAGTAGCATATCCGGAATTCGCATTCAGAACAAGGGAACTTCCCTCACAGAATGTTGTCGAACCGCTGGTCGTGATGACGGGGAAGAGAGATGAACCGAGCGAAACGGTCACTTGTCCGGAGCCGGAACATCCGTTGCCATCGGTAACAGTCACGTTGTATTGACCTGCATCTGAGACTGTGATCTGCTGAGTGGTCTCACCGCCCGGGGTCCAGCTGTAGGTTGCTCCGGGGTTGCCCGCGTTGAGTGTGGCCGATCCACCGGGGCAGATGGTCACGTTCTGGCCGAGGTTGACGGTCGGGTTGGGATTCACTGTCACCATCATCGGCTCAGATGTGGCCTGACAACCGCTTGCAGGGTGAGTGGCTGTGACCGTGATGTTACCCGCATTGCTCACCGTGATGCTCTGACCGGACTGGTTGTTGCTCCACTGGTAGTCCTGATAGCCGCTACTGGCCGTCAGTATCACGGTCTGTCCCGCGCAGAGGATAGTAGGCCCGCCCGCTGTGATGACCGGTGCCGCCACATTGCTCACGTTCACGTTCTGCGTGGCGGTTCCCATACATCCGAAATCATCCTCGAACATGTAGCTGATGACGTGACTGCCCTGCCCTGCAACTGATGGACTGAACATATTGCCACTGACACCGGGGCCGCTGAATACGCCACCCGCAGGGCTACCGCTCATCTGCACCGGCTGGCTTGTGGTGCAGTACATCGACCCGAGGCCGCTCATCGTCACTTGAAGGGATGCGCCTATTTCAACGACAATCTCTCCGTAACCCGTGCATCCCGATGGGTCGGAGTAGTCGTAGCTGATGGTGTGCGAACCTGCGCCCGCAGCAGAGGGGCTGAACACATTGCCTGTTACCCCAGGGCCGTTGAAAACACCGCCCGCAGGGCTTCCTACGAGCGTGTACTGGTTGTTGTCCGTGGCGCAGTACGAACCGCTGATGCCGCTGATGCTCACTGTCACCTCATCACCGATGGTCAGTTCCAGCACGTGGGTCTCGCAACCGCTGACAACGGTGTACGTGCCACTTTCAGAATACACTTGACCGTTTTGGGACCACGTGTAACTGTCACACGCGCTCTCGGTCACAGTCGTGGTAGTTGATGGGGAAACGGTTAGCACCAGTTCCTGTGTCTCGCAGCCGTTCACCACAGTGTACGTGCCACTTTGGGTGTAAGTCTGCCCGTTCACACTCCAGATGTAGCTGTCGCAGACCGCTTCCGTTGTCGTTACTGTCGATGACGGTGTGATGGTGAGGTCGAGGATCTGTGTTCCACAATCATTGGTGAAAGTGTATGAACCGCTCTCGGTGTAAGTGATGCCATCCACCGACCAGGTGTAGCTGTCACATGCACTCTCAGCCACGGTCGTGGTCGTTGATGGGGAAACGGTCAGCACCAGTTCCTGCGTCTCGCAGCCGTTCACCACAGTGTACGTGCCACTTTGGGTGTAAGTCTGCCCGTTCACACTCCAGATGTAGCTGTCGCAGACCGCTTCCGTTGTCGTTACTGTCGATGACGGTGTGATGGTGAGGTCGAGGATCTGTGTTCCACAATCATTGGTGAAAGTGTATGAACCGCTCTCGGTGTAAGTGATGCCATCCACCGACCAGGTGTAGCTGTCACAAGCGCTCTCGGTAACGGTCGTGGTCGTTGATGGGGTCACCGTCAGCACCAGTTCCTGCGTCTCGCAACCGTTCACCACACTGTAAGTACCGCTCTCTGTGTAGGTCTGTCCGTTCACGCTCCATGTGTAGCTGTCACAAACAGCTTCGGCCGTTGTCACTGTTGATGACGGTGCGATGGTCAGATCAAGGATCTGCGTGCCGCATTCATTGGTGAAGGTGTACGACCCGCTCTCAGTGTAAGTGGTAGCATTCACAGACCATGTGTAGCTGTCGCAAGCGCTCTCGGTAACGGTCGTGGTCGTTGATGGGGTCACCGTCAGCACCAGTTCCTGCGTCTCGCAACCGTTCACCACACTGTAAGTACCGCTCTCTGTGTAGGTCTGTCCGTTCACGCTCCATGTGTAGCTGTCACAAACAGCTTCGGCCGTTGTCACTGTTGATGACGGTGCGATGGTCAGATCAAGGATCTGCGTGCCGCATTCATTGGTGAAGGTGTAGGACCCGCTTTCAGTGTAAGTGGTAGCATTCACAGACCATGTGTAGCTGTCACATGCGCTCTCTGTCACGGTGGTTGTCGTGGACGGAGAGACGGTGAGTAACAGTGTTTCAGTGTTGCAGCCTTCCACGAAAGTGTATGTGCCGCTTTCGGTGTAGGTCTGCCCGTTCACGCTCCACGTGTAGCTGTCACAAACGCTTTCAGTCGTTGTGTTCTCAGTGGTTTCAATAACCGTCAGGTCGATGGAGATGATGCTGTCGCAACCGGCCGCGTTTTGAACAATGGCAGTGAAATCACCACTGGTGGTGTAAATCGCCCCATCCGGTGCTTCGTAACTGCCGCAGACTGTTTCTTCTAATGAAGATGCTGGCTGCGTTCCTGTCACATCCCACACGCAGGTCGTTGTGTTGAAAGTCGCTGTCTCGTAGCACGCTGTTGTCGGCTCTGCTGGCTGCGTTCCCGTCACATCCCAAGCACAAGTCGTGGTGTTGAAGGTCGCAGTCTCGTAGCAAGCTGTTGTCGGTTCTGCTGGTTGGT
>CAZCNS010000023.1:0-5938 GCA_964500205.1 uncultured Chryseobacterium sp.
CCAACATCTACTTCGACTTCGAGGATCCGGTGATAACGAACACGTACTTCCACACAGTGACGGATTTCAGCGGGACGCTCTTCCCCGCACCGGAGGCGGGCCTTGTGCCGCAGGGCGCGAGTGCGCTGTGCGATGGGCAGGACATAATCCTCAGTGCCACGCAGGGGCAGGGCTATCTGTGGAGCACGGGCGAGACTACGCAGTCCATCACCGTGAGCGATGAGGGGGAATACTGGGTGACGGTGAGCTATCAGGACGGGACGGAGAGCACCAGCCCCACGATGACCATCGCCACAGTATCGAACCCGACCGTGGTGATGACAGAGGCGGAGGAAGGTCTGAACATCCTCAGTCCGCCCGTGGAGTTGGAAGGCACTCCAACTGGGGGGACATTCACGGGTACGGCTGTATCAGGCAACATGTTCGACCCATCGGAGGCGGGGCTTGGTGAGCATTGCCTCACCTACACCTACACGGACGAGGTGGGCTGTTAAGGTGCAGACGTGCATTGCGTGATGGTAGATTTCGCAGTGGGTGCAGCAGAAAATCAGGCGGTCAGGTTCACGGTCTTCCCCAACCCCGGCAACGGGCTGTTCACGCTCGTCACATCGGAAGGGGGCGCGGTGCGGCTCACGGTGACGGACATCAGCGGGCGTGAGGTTCACAGCGAGAGCTACACGGCCACAATAGGCACGGCCCGCAGCATAGACATCAGCCAGCAGGCCAACGGCATCTATACCCTTCGGATAGAGACGGAGAAGGGGAATGGCGGGGTGAGGCTGGTGAAGGAATAGGGAAGGGGATTTGCGAAGAACGATTGACGATTAACGATGTGCGATTGAGGGGGAGCACTTGGGGGTTTGGCAGGGCTTCCTGACGTTCGCATACAATCATCGCCTTTGCACTGAAGTCCTAATACCGTTTCGGAATTCGTAATAGTTCTCGTCACACGTGACGAGACGAATAACGACTTCTCGAACGGCATTAACCACTTCTCTCGTCACTCGTGACGAGACGAAAAGTCCTTTGGACTATTTCGTACTAAGAATTGGTATAACTTTGTTCCAAAGACTGACGGCCATGGGATTACAGCAGGAAAAAGTGGATCTTGCCCGCATGGTGCTCTCCACGGATGATGAGCACTTGCTCCGCAGGGTGAGGGAAGTGTTCTCTAAGGTGGAGGTTGACCTTTGGGATGAACTGAGCGACCAGCAGCAGGAGGTCATCAATGCGTCCATTGCCCAGACCGATGCGGGCCAACTGGTCAGTCATGCCGAGGCGATTGGCAAGTACAGACAATGGCTCTGAGGGTCAGGTGGACACCGTTGGCCCAGAAGACCTTCGAGTCCATCATCGAACACCTTCATGACGGTGGACGGAGCGGGAGGTGAATCAGTCTGCGACTGCTGCGAAAGAAGTGAGGTCGGTGTGCGAATGGCGAGTAGCGAAAGGCGAAAAGCCAACGGGCCAACCCGATCTCATATCCCCAGTATCCGCTTCAGGTCCTCGATCTGCGTATCCCATAGCAGTCGGCTTTCTTCTTCTTCATCATCCTCCACAAAATCTGTGATGATGAGGGCGAGGTCTGAGGTCAATGGATCGGTCTTGAGCCGGAACTCCAGATAGGTGTCGTCATCCAAGTGATGCCAATGGAACCGCACGAACTCCCCAGCCTTGCTCTTGATGAGGTCGGCAGTCTCCTTCGATCCCTCCCAAGAGAAGTGATAGTGCCCTTCCTTGTCCACCGTCACATCGTCAGCGAACCACTCTGCCAAGCCACTGGCTGTGCTCAGTCGGTTGAACAGGACCCCAGGTGACGAGGGGATGATGTACTCGAACTCTACTACTTTCATATCTTGGCCTTATTGCGTGCAGGGTTGCGCCTCGAAAGTTACCGAAATTATATGGTTGCTGACGCACGAGACCTGAAATGTAGAATCAAACACTTCGAATCGTGGTTGGTTCAATTAACACGTTGATGCTCAAAACACGTTGCCTCCTTACGAGACGGATGCGGGTCTGGGCGATAATTTGCGGTCGAAATAAGGGATATGACCTACACTGAACTCAATGCACTCTGCCAGTTGCTGGACGACCCCGATTCGGAGGTGTTCACCAATGTGAGCGAGCGGCTCCTTACATACGGCCACAGTGCCATCCCGGTGCTGGAGTCTCATTGGGAGAGAAGTCTCGATCCGGTGCAGCAATACCGCATCGAGGACATCATCCATCGCATTCAGTTCGATACCTGTAAGACAGACCTCAGGATCTGGATAGAGGGAGGGGCTGAGAATCTGCTCGAAGGTGCGCTCATCATAGCCCGATACCAGTACCCAGACCTCGATGCCGACCACATCAGACAGCATTTTGCCCGCATCAGGGCGGATATATGGATTGAATTGAACGAGACGCTCACGGCACTCGAGCAAGTGCGGGTCATGAATCACATCCTCTATGAGGTACACGGGTTCTCCGGCAATACACAGAACTACATCGCGCCTCAGAATTCATTCATCAACACGGTGATGGAGTCTAAGAAGGGCAACCCGCTGTCTCTCGGCATCATCACGGTGATACTCGCCCAGCAGCTGGACCTGCCTGTGGTCGGCATCAACCTTCCTGAGCATTTCACTTTGGGTTATCGCGATCTTTCGCAGCCCGACACCACTGCGATGATGTTTTACATCAATCCTTTCAATCGCGGTGCTGTCTTTGGCAAGAATGAGGTGCTTCGGTTCCTCAAGAAACTGAATGTGACCCCCGATGAGCGTATCATGCGTCCGGCCGCCAATCTGGAGATGATCTTCAGGATGACCAACAACCTTCTGCTGTCGTACAACCGTGCGGGCAATCCTGAGAAGGCCGAGGAGATCGCTTCCCTGCAAGAGCTCTTTCCTAAGCGGCAGTTGACATCCTGACCAAGCGGTCTGCCATTACTGCGTCTTGACTGGACATCAGGAATTCGTTGCTGTTTCACATTTTTTAGCTTTGGTCCCAACTTGGTGTTCCGACCTTTGCATGCCGCTTAAACACTGATGTTCGGAAGACTTTCATTCTTCGTTGCGCTATGCCTTACCTTAGGCATTGAGGCTCATGCTCAGGTGGCGAAGCTGACCGCCAGCGCGCCTGCGGAAGTAGGGGCTGGTGAGAATTTCCGCATCACATGGGAACTCAATACCAACGGAAGTGAGTTCGTAGCCCCGGAGATAACAGGTTTTCAGGTGTTGAGTGGCCCCAATCAGAGCTCCTCGTTTCAAATGATAAACGGGAATGTCTCTCAGTCCCTGTCATTCAGTTACATCGTCCGCGCACAGAAGGAGGGGACGTACGAGATAGGCCCTGCACGTGTGAAGGCCGATGGTCAGGTGATTCAGTCCAATGCGCTAACCATCAAGGTGAGAAAAGGTACGCCCGTTCAACAACAGGCGCAGCAAGGGGGAGGGCAGCAACAGCAGCAGCAGCAACAGCCACGAGCTCCAACTGGGGAGGACATCTTCGCCAAGATAGAGGTGAGCCGAAACAAGGTGATGCTGGGCGAAAAGGTGACCGCCAAGCTCAAGGTCTACACCCGATCCAGCATCGTAGGCTTCGATAATTGGGATTTCCCAAGCTTTGACGGGTTCTACAACAAGGCGGTGGATCAGGGTAACCAGATCCAGATGGAACAGGAGGTCGTTAATGGCATAACCTACCAGGTCGGGGTCATCAGGACGTTCGTGCTTTTTCCCCAGAAAACGGGCAACTTGGAGATAAGTCCCCTCAGTATGACCGCTATCGTGCGGCAGGAAGTGCAGGGACGCAGACGCTCCTTTTGGGATCCTTTCGGCATCTCATATCAGGATATTCCGGTAGAGCTCCGGTCCAAAGCGGTCACCATCACAGTGGAACCCTTGCCAGGCGGCAGACCGACTGATTTCAGTGGACTGGTGGGCAATTTCAAGCTTTCGGCCAAGATGGACCGCAATGAGGTGAAGTCCAACGAAGCAGTCAACCTGACCGTCACCATCAGCGGAGATGGCAATCTCTTTCAGGTGCAGAAACCGAGGATCGATTTTCCGCCCGACATAGAGGCGTACGACCCAAAGGTGTCTGACAATATCAAGGTATCCGCTGCTGGCATTTCAGGCAGTAAGACCTTCGAGTACGTGCTCATTCCGCGCTACGCAGGCGATTTCGAGATCGGGCCTTTCAACTTCAGCTATTTCGACCCGTCTTCCAAGACATTCAAGAATACAGGCACACCCGCTTTCGATCTGGTAGTCGAGAAAGGTAAGGGTGAGGAGGACGCTGGCCCCCAGGCCATTGCCATTTCAGGTAAGGAAGACATCAAGATGATCGGTAGCGATATCCGTTACATCAAAAAAGGACAGTACTCGCTGCAACAGAAGGGCGAGCATTTCTTCCGTTCAGGGGCTTTTTATGCGTTCCTTATTATCCCCGCTTTGCTTTTCGGCCTTGTACTGGGTTATGCCGGATTCATGGAGAAGCAGGGGGCGGATGTGGCCGGTGTGCGCAGCCGAGGTGCCACCAAGATGGCCAAGAAGCGCCTTGCCACCGCCAAGCAACTGTTGGACGGGGGCAATGCCACCGCGTTCTACGAAGAGGTGTTCAAGGCAATGACAGAGTACGTGGCCTTCCGCCATCAGATCCCTGTTTCTGCACTTACGAAAGACAGGATCAGAGAGACGCTTTCGGCAAAAAACATGAAATCCGAGGATGTGGATGGCTTCATCGCTGCGCTTGACAAGGCTGAGTTCGCCCGCTTCGCCCCTGGTGCCGACAAGCAGATGGGCAGCATGTATGATGAGGCGTTGGGGGCGATCATCAAGTTAGAGGCGTAGTCGTTTTTCAGAAGATAGAATGACTCTTTTCATAGGTAATACTGCAATGACCGTTCGAGTGCTCACACTGTTCTTTGCGCTTTGGTCATCGGTGGCTTATGCGCAGCCTGCGGAGACGGTCAAGGCAGCAGCCGACTCTGCGTACATGGCAGGAAGGTTTGACAGCGCGATCGGTTCCTACGAATCTGTGCTTGCCTCTGGTGTGGAGTCGGCAGAGGTGCTGTTCAACCTCGGTAACGCTTATTTCAAGGCCAACCGCATAGCACCTGCCATTCTCAACTACGAGCGCGCACTGAAGCTGGCCCCTGATGATGAGGACATCCGGTTCAATCTCCGTCTCGCCAGCCTGACCACCAAGGACCGGATCGAGCAGATGCCCCGACTTTTTTTCATAGAGTGGTGGGAGGCCATTCCTGTCGCTCTGTCGATGGATGCTTGGGCGTGGATCACGGTGCTCAGTCTCGCACTCACATTCGCTATGCTCACAGTGTTCAGGCTGTCATCCAGTGAGTCGGCAAGGCGGATGCTATTCTATGGTGCGATGGTGGCAATGCTCACAGGTCTTTTCTCAGGTTATGCGGCCCAGCGGCAGTATGACAGGCTTTTCAATGATGACCGCGCGGTGGTCTTCCGTCCCACGCTCAATGTGAAGAGTGCGCCAGAACAGACAGGAAAAGATCTTTTCGTGGTGCATGAGGGGCTTGTGGTGCGCATCACCGACCGCATTGGTGATTGGTACCGAATCCGCCTTACCGATGGCAATGTGGGTTGGGTACCCAGCGGGTCCATCGAAGGAATCTGACACGTACAACGGGCCTGAGATCGCGGGGTGTTTGTACCTTGCCGCCTCATCGGGGCATTGCTTGGCGCTGATATGACCCTTTTCCAACTCCGAAAAAGGATGAGATCCTGTTTCGCTTTCCTGATTGTACTTCTCACGCTGACCTCTGCTGCTGTAGCTCAGTCTATTGACTCTATCGGTGTGGAAAAGCGCATCCCTCAATGGGGCATAGAGGTGAACTACGGTCTGCTCTCCTACACCGAGAGCGGTCTTATCTCTGCAGGAGTGGTTCACACACGGGGCAAGCATGCGTTCG
>CAZCNS010000024.1:0-2770 GCA_964500205.1 uncultured Chryseobacterium sp.
AGTGGCTGAATCCCAGCCCGAAGTGTCCGATGTTCTCCGTGCTATAGACCGCCTTTGCCATGCTGCGGATTGCGAGCGTGCTCAGCATGTTCTCCTCGCCCTTGCCCTTGATATCGCTCAGGAGTTTGTTGAGCGAATCGGTGAGGATCTTGCGCGGGCCCAGCTGCACCTTGTAGTCGAACTGGGCCGCGATGCTCACCAGCAGCTCCAGCTTCTCCTGCGATGGGTTGTCGTGAATCCGATAGACGAACGTCTTGGCCTGCCCGCCCTTCTTCGGCTTGCCGATGAACTCCGCCACGCGCTTGTTCGCCAGCAACATGAACTCCTCGATAAGCTTGTTCGCATCCTTGTACTGCTTGATGAACAGCTCGGTGGGGTTGCCCTTCTCATCAATGCGGAACTTCACCTCCTCCTTCTCGAAAGCGATGGCCCCGTTCTTGAACCGCGCCTCACGCAGATGCTTCGCCAGACCGTGGAGGTTCAGCACCTCGTCCTTCAGCGGCCCTTCACCGCCCTCGATGATGGCCTGCGCCTCATCATAGGTGAAGCGGTTGTCCGAGTTGATGACGCAACGCCCGAACCAGTCGCTGAGCACCGTGGCCTTGTCATCCATCTCGAAGATGGCCGAGAACACCAGTTTCTCCTCATTCGGACGCAGCGAGCATACCATGTTCGACAGCTTCTCGGGCAGCATCGGAATGGTCCTGTCCACCAGATAGACCGATGTGGCGCGGCTTATCGCCTCCTTGTCCAGCGCGGTGTCTGGTTTCACATAATGTGACACGTCCGCGATATGGATCCCTACTTCCCAATTCCCATTTTCCAGTTTCTGGATGGAGATGGCATCATCAAAGTCCTTCGCGTCATCGGGGTCGATGGTCAGGGTGGTCACGCTGCGCATGTCCCTGCGCCTTGCGATCTCCTCCTGCGTTATCTCATCGGGGATGCGGGCGGCCTCTTCCTCCACATTCTTGGGGAATGAGAGCGGGAAATCGAACTCCGCGAGGATGGAGTTCATCTCCACATCCATGTCGCCTGGGCGGCCCAGCACCATGATGACGCTGCCCATCGGGTTGTGGGCGCGTTCCTGCCAGCCTGTCATCTTCACGATCACCTTGTCACCGTCCTTGGCTCCGTTCAATTCGCTCAGCGGCACATAGAAGTCCACGGGCATCTTCGAATCGTCAGGAATCATGAAAGCGAACGCCTTGCTGGCCTTGATCACGCCCACGAAGGTGTCTTTGGCGCGTTCGAGTATCTCCACGATCTCGCCCTCGATGCGGCTGCCCTTCTGCCGCGCATAGACGTGCAGCTTCACCGTGTCGCCCTGCAACGCCTGCCGCACCTTGCGCGGGCTGATGTAGATGTCCTTGTCGATGCCGTCCACGGTGACGAAGGCCGCGCCCGCAGCCGTAAGGTCCACCTTGCCTATAAGCTCTGGCGAAGGCATCCGCCTCACGCGGTACTGCCCTGCGCTCACCTCTTGCAGGTCACCGCTCATCTTCAATTGATGGATGACCTTCTGAAGCTCATTGCGGTCGTTCTGATCCTCGATCTCCAGCCGCTTCGCCACCTGTTTGTAGTTCAGCGGCTTATCAGGGCTCTTGGTGAAGATCTTCATCGCGGCTTCGCGCAGGCCAGCCTGCTTGCCGCCTCCGTTACTGGCTTTCTTGCCTTTGTTCTTGTGGTTTTTTCTTCCCATTGAATTATCAAATTGAAAATCAGTCGAAAACAATCGCATCAACCGATGGCGCAAGTTACGGCTCAACTTATTGGTCTTGCTCACGAAGCAATGGAGGTGGCATTCAATGACACCTTAAATTCGCCCATCTATGGGCACAACCAAGGTCTTGATAGCAGAAGATGAGCCGATGACAGCGCTGGGTCTTCAAGATGCCCTTCGCAGGATGGGATATCCTGACTCGACTGTGGTCATGGAAGCGGCAGAGATACTGGACGAGGCGAGGAAATTCAGACCCGACATCGTGCTTCTGGATATCCGATTCGGTGATGAGAAATGCGGGACAGATATAGGTCTTCAGCTCTTCGATGAGTTGTTCGTTCCCATTGTGTTCATCACTGCATTCTCGGACAATGACACACTGAATAAGGCTAAGGCATGTCATCCGGTGGGATATCTTCCCAAACCGTTCATACCAGAAGCTGTGAGGTCGGTGATAGAGATAGGGCTTGAGGTGCATCGTTCCCGATCAGTGCTCGACTTTCCAAGCCCGGTCAGATTCAATAGTTTGGCGTGCGAAGCGCTTTCACAACGTGAACTCGATGTGCTTTTCAATCTGATCAAAGGGAAAGGCAATCAAGAGATGGCACAGGAACTTTTCATCTCAGAGAATACGTTGAAGTCTCACCTGAAGAATATCTATCAGAAATTCAACGTGGGTACTCGCGCGCAATTGATGGGAGTCCTTTCGGGACGCAGTGAACCCTAACGGACCACCATAAAAATCACCCGAACGGGTGAGTATGACCGGTCATTGCACTTGGATGTTTGTCAGACGGAAAAATCCGTTTTGCAAACTCACTCAAGTCACATGGCCATGAAGAAACCTCAACTCCTATTTCACTTACCCGCTTCGCGCAGGCTTGCGACACTGGCGGCTGCTTTGACTATCACCACTTGTGCACAGGCACAATGGCTCACCTCGGGTTCCAACACAATTCACGATAACACGGGCAACGTTGGCATCGGTGTGTTGCTTCCCACTGAGAAGTTGGATGTGGACGGCAGTGTCAACCTCAGTGCAGGCAA